>NZ_JAAXPG010000002.1 GCF_012396365.1 Nocardiopsis alborubida
CTCCGAACGCACCCGCTTGTAGTGGTTGTACACCGCCACCGACAACGCCTTCTTGGCCTGCTCCTGACCGATCACGTACGAGTCCAGGAACTCGTAGATCTCCCGAGGCTTGGGCAGGGAATCCCAGTCGGCCTCCGAGGGGAGGACGCCCTCCTCCTCTTCCATGATCTCGTTGCACAGGCCGACGCACTCGTCACAGATACAGATGTGACCGGGCCCGGCGATGAGGCGGCGGACCTGGCTCTGGTCCTTGCCGCAGAACGAGCACTTGAGCAGGGGCCCACTGGCACCGGTGCGTGTCACTAGAAACGTTCTCCTCACACGGGCAGCGCCCGGGTGGTTCGGCGGGGTCGCCCCCCGAGGCCAGATGATCTCAACATCCGGATTCTCACGGTAGCTCCTGCCGGGACGGGCCGCAAAGCAGGACCGCGTCGCATCCGCACCCGAAGGCGTGCCGCGGCCCTTCTCCCGCCACACCGCCCGCCAGTCAACTTCGATTGACTTTTCCTCCGAGTCAACCTACGTTGACTCATGGGGGCACGACCCTCCCTCACCGGCGGGACGCGCGCACCACGCGCCGCTCCGCCCTGCCCGCGCACCCTCCGGAGGACCAGATGACGTCCCGTTCCGCCGTCCGCACGGCACTCGCGCTCGCCGTCCGCGCCGACCTGCCCGTCCTGTTGTGGGGCGCGCCGGGGACCGGCAAGACCTCCGCGGTGACGGCGCTGGGCCGCGCGCTGGAGCTTCCCGTGGAGGTGGTGGTGGGCTCCATCCGCGAACCCAGTGACTTCTCCGGGCTGCCCGTCGTCCGCGACGACGGCACCTGGTTCGCTCCCCCGCGCTGGGCCGAGCGCCTGTCCGCGCTGGGCTCGGGCCTGCTCTTCCTCGACGAGCTGACCACCGCGCCCCCTGCGGTCCAGGCGGCCATGCTGCGCGTGGTGCTCGAACGCGCCGTGGGAGACCTCACCCTGCCCGAGGGGGTGCGCGTGGTCGCCGCGGCCAATCCGCCCGGGCTGGCCGCCGACGGCTGGGAGCTGTCCGCACCCCTGGCCAACCGGCTCGTCCACCTGGACTGGGAGGTCAGCGCCGCCGACGTGGCCGATGGCTTCGTCCGCGGCTTCGCCTCCGGGCCGCACCGACCCGAGCCGCCGGGCCCCGCGCGCGTGGCCGCCGCCCGGGCGACCGTGGGCGCGTTCCTGCGGGTGCGCCCCGAACTCGTGCTCTCGGTCCCCGGCTCCCCCGAGCGCTCCGGTCGCGGCTGGCCGAGTCCGCGCAGCTGGGAGATGGCGGCGGTGGCCCTCGCGGCGGGCCGGGCCAACCCCGGCACGGAACAGGCCGTGGCCGCCCTGGTGGTCGGGGCGGTGGGCGAGGCCGCGGGTTTCGAGGCGCTCTCGTGGCTGCGCACCCTGGACCTGCCCTCCCCCGAGGAACTGCTCGCCGATCCCGCCACCGCGCTGCCCGACCGCGCGGACCGGCTGTACGCCCTGCTCGGCGCGCTGGCCGCGCACGTGGTCGCCGACGGGGGTGCCGAGGCCTGGGAGCGGTCCTGGGAGGTCGTGGCCCGGGTGGCGCGGACCGTCCCGGACGTGGCGGCGACCGCGGCGCGCACCCTGGCGGCCGGGCGGCCGGAGGGCGCGGCCACACCCCGGGCGCTGCTCGACCTGGCCCCGGTCCTGCGTTCGGCGGGGATGCTGCCGTGAGCGCGCGCGACCCGCGGGACCCGACCCTGGACCGGTTCGCGTCGGCACGGCTGTGGGCGGCCGCCCGCGCCCCGTACCTGGCGCACGCGCTGTTCGCGCTCACCCCGGTCGTCCTGGAGCCGCGCCTGGACGAGGAGACCGGTGAGCCGGTGGCCGACCCGGACCTTCGGGCGCTGCCCGCCGACACCCGGTGGAACGTCCACCTGGACCCCGGCACGGTGGCCACGGCCCCGGTGGAGGAGCTGGGCTGGTGGCTGCTGCACGGGATCGGACACCTGGTCCGCCGCCACGCGGACCGGTCCCCGGCCGCCGCTGGATCCGCACCGGGGTCCGCGCCGGGTCCGGGCCCCGGTCAGGCGGCCGGCGGGGACGGGGGCTCCGAGCGGGAAGCGCGCCTGTGGAACCGGGCCGCGGACGCCGAGGTCAACGACGACCTGGAGGCCGACGGGCTACCCGTCCCGGACGGGGTGCTCTCTCCGCGCGCGCTGGGCCTGCCGGAGGGGCGGTTGGCCGAGGAGTACGTGTCGCTGATCGAGGTGCTGGAGGAGGCCCACTCCCGGGGCGGGCGGGGCGTCGCCGACCCGGTGGACTGCGGCGGCGCCGTCCACGGGACGCTGGGGCGGCTGGCGTCGGCGGGGGGCTCCAGCGGCCTGGACCCCCTGGAACGGGACCTGCTGGAGCTGACGCTGGCCAGGGAGATCACGGCCCGGGCCGCCGCGCGGACCGGGGTTCCGGGCGGGTGGCTGCGGTGGGCGCGGGAGCGGCTGCGTCCGTCGGTGGACTGGCGGGCCCGGCTGGGCTCGGTCGTGCGGCGGGGCGCGCACCGGGCGGCGGGCCGGACGGACTTCTCCTACCGGCGCCCCTCGCGCCGCCCCGGACCGCGGCTGCCCGGCGGGACGGCGGTACTGCCGTCGATGGTCGCCCCGGCTCCGGAGGTGGCCGTGGTGGTGGACACCTCCGGCAGTGTCCCGGATCCGGTGCTGGAGGTGTTCCTGACCGAGGCAGCCGCCGTGCTCGCCCGGGTCTGCGGCCCCGGCCAACGGATGCGGGTGGTCTGCTGCGACCTGCGCGCCCACCCCGTGCAGACGGTGCGCCGGGCACGGGAGATCCGGCTGGTCGGGGGCGGGGGCACCGATCTGCGTGAGGGGATCGCGGCGGCGGTGGCGACGCGTCCCCGTCCTGACCTGCTGCTGGTGCTCACCGACGGACACACCCCCTGGCCGGGCGAGCGCCCGCCGGTGCCGGTCGCGGTCGGGTTGGTCGGCGGCCCGGCCGGGCCGCCGCCACCGCCGGAGTGGGCCCACGTGGTGCCCCTGCCCGCCGACCCGCGACACGAAGGAACGGTTGCCGGTGTCCACGGCACGGCGCCGCCCACGAACCCGGGCCCCGGCGGGGGCCCTGACGAACGGAGGAGACCATGAACGTCGCGTTCGACGACCACGAGCCCGGACCCGAGGACCTGCACCTGTGGACCGCACGCGGTTTCACCGTGGCGGACGCCCGGCGATGGATCGACGCCGGGTTCGTGCTGGACACCGCCGAGCGCTGGCGCGGCAGCGGCGTGTACCGGCCCGGCCCCGCCCTGGAGTGGCGCTCGGCCGGGATGACCCCCTACACGGTCCGCCCCATGCTCCGCGCGGGGATGACCCCGAAGGACGCCGTGCGCTGGCACGAGTTGGGCTACTCCCCCGCCGATGCGGCCGAACGGCACCTGGCGGGCGAGCGTCCCCGGCCCCGGCGGCTGTTGGGTGCCCTGTTGCCGGTGCGGCGCGCCCCCGGCCTGGACCTGAGCGAGGGACAGGCCCAGACCATGGACGCCCTGCTGTCGGCGGGGGTGCCCGCGGCGACCGCGCGCGCCTACCTGGACACGGGCTGGGACGGGACCGACGCCGTGCCGTGGGCCCGCGCGGGGGTGGACCCCGCGCAGGCCCGGGTGTACCGGGCGATCGGGTTCTCCCCCCGGGAGGGCGCGGCGCTGGCCGGGGACGGCCGCGACGCGTTGGCGCTCATGTGCGAGTGGTGGGACGCGGGCGTGCCCCGCGGGGAGGTCGCGGCCTGGGCGGTGGCGGGGTTCGGCTCGGCCGAGGCGGCGCGCGCCCGCGCGGAGGGTGCGGACCCGGAGGGTGCGCGGGTGCTGCGCGCCCTGGGCGGTCGGCCCCCGGCACCGGAGGAGGAGCCCGACCGGTGACGGGGCCTCCTGACCCGGCCGTCTACCGGCAGCCCGCCTTCGCGCCGAGGCCCGCGGCGACGGCGTGACCCGCTCCGCGGGCGTCGGAACGGGCGGTGATCCGGCCGTCGGCGACGCGGACGGCGGTCTCGGTGGCGTCGCCGACCACGGGCACGCCCGCCGCGGCGGCGATCTCACCGGAGGCGTCGAACACCACACGCAGGCGCGGCCAGGCCCGCTCGGGGAAGGCCTGGCGCAGACAGCCGCACAGGTCGGCCACGGCCAGCCGCGCGAGCGGGGTCAGCTCGTCCGGGTCCTCGGTGACCACCACGGCGGTCACCGAGGACCCCGCGGGCGCGGAGCGCAGCGCCTCCTCCGCGGCTTCGAGGCGGTGCGTGCCCAGGACCGCCACGACCCCGTCCTCGGCCAGGGACACGGCGCGCCTGCGGACCGCGTCGAAGGCCTCCGGCGGCGACCACTCCTCGTCGGCGGGCAGGGCCTGGCGCACGTGCGCCAGGTGGGGCGGTGGCCAGGAGTCCTCCAGGTCCAGGTCGGCCAGGCTCTCGCAGGCGCGCACCACCGTGAAGGGGTCCGCGAAGCCGGGAGCGACCCCGGCCAGTTGGCCGGTCCCGTACAGGGTGGTGAGCACGGTCCCGGCCACCCGCACCCGGCGCCGGCCGGGGTCGGACGGGGGTTCCAGCGCCTCCAGGGACAGGCCGAGCAGGAGCGCGTTCAACCGCATGAGCTGGGCGAAGGCGGCCCGGACCGGTTCGTCGGAGAGGACCTCGGGTGGAAGCGCCGTCCCGGTCAGCGGGGACTCGCCGGTGGTGGGGAGCCGGGAGGCCCAGGCGCGGGCGAGCGCGCCCAGCGCCGTGCGGGCGGTGTGCCCGGGTTCGGGACGGGCGGCCTGGGCGGAGCGCTCGGCGGCGTCGGCCAGCACCGACAGGTACAGGGCGCGTTTGCCGGGGAAGTTGGAGTAGACCGCGCCCCGGGTGAGGTCGACCCGTTCGGCGATACGGTCGACCTTGGCGTCGCGGAAGCCGTACTCGGCGAACTCCTCCCCGGCCGCGGACAGCACGCGCGCCCGGTTGCGGGCCTGGCGTTGCGCCCTGGTGAGCCGGACCATCGTGTTCCCCTCGCTTCGGCGTCCACCCATCCTACGGCGGGATGCCCCGGGCACCCGGGTACCGGGGAAATCCCGATGCCCCGGGCATCCGAACGCGGGCTGGGGCCGCCTCCGCGACCGGGCCGCCGCCGGGGACCGGGCCGCCACGGCTGGCCGGGTTCCGGAGAAGGACCCCCGGCAGGGCGCCGCAGGTCAGAAGCGCTCCTCCAGCCACCGCGCGCGCCGCATCAGGTGGCGGGCGTCGGCGAGGGCGTGGTGCAGTCCCGACTTCTGGGGCGGAAGCCTCGGGTCCCCGAGCCGGACCGCCTCCTGTTTGAGGTCGTGGGTGAGGAAGGGCACCTCGCGCGGCATCTCCCTGGGCGTTCCCCACAGCTGGCACAGCAGCACGTGGTCGTAGGAGCCGTGCCACGCCCACAGCTGCGGTTCGGGGGTGGCGCGGAGGAACTCGTGCACCATGCGCGCGATCTCCCCGCGGGTGCGCACGTGCGGGTGGCCGGTGTCCAGGACGGAGCCCTCCGGTCCGCCGCGCAGCGGCAGCTGCGGCCAGACGTGCTCGGACAGCCACGGGTGCGAGCGAACGAGGTCCTCGTCGAACTCGGAGCTGACCGCGTACAGCTCGCGGCCGTCCTCGGCCACCATGCCGATACTGACCAGGACCAGCGGGTGCTCCGGCCCCCGCTCGACGAACTCGGTGTCGTAGTACACGCGCATGCGCGCTCCCCTCCGGGCGGCCGGACGGGCGGGTGCGCCCGCGCCGCGTGGAGTCCGGCCCGTCGGACACGGTCGCACACGCGCGGGCTCCGCGTCAGCCGGTTTCCCGCCTCCGTTCGGCGGCCCGACCGCTCGGGGAGCAGGTCCACCTGTCGCGCGCCGAGTACGAGTTACCTCGCCGCCTCACGGACAACACGGGCCGGATGCTCTCCGGGAGCAGGTCATCGGCCACGTGCGGTGCCCGGACCGCAACGGCGGCTCCCATATCGTCGCTACCTGCCGCACACGCCCAACGTGCTGGGGCCCAACGCCGTCCACACGCCCCCGGAGGGCTTCGGTTACACCAGGCGGGACCACCCCGGGGAGGCGACCGCGGCGCACGGCCGGAGACGGCCCGCCGGGCACCGCGGCACGACGCGCCCGGTTACGGTTCACACCGGTGGCGTCCAACCGAGCCTGCGACGCAGCCAGGCGGGGGTGTCCTCCACCTCGCGGGGGAAGTGGAGGGCGTCCAGGGCGTAGCTGAGATCTCCCGGAGCGAGGCCGAAGGCGGGCTCGGTGTCGTAGTCGTAACGGACCCGGAACCGACCGGGCCGCTCAATGACGTACTCAAGGCCGAACCACGTGCCCTTGCCCGAAACGTACATGCCCTCCCGCAACCCGGACAGGATGTGGCGCAGCCGGGAAGGGGTGCGCAGTGGTGTCTGCGCGCCGGACCCGTCGACCTCCCGCAGGTCCAGGCTCGTGTACGAGACCAGGGACCAGCAGGACAGACGGATCTCGTGCCAGTCCTCACCCGCGGCCCTCAGGATCTCCTGGCCGGCTTCGACCAGGAGGTCCTGCTGCTCTTCCCGGGACATCGGGGTCAGGGTGACGCTCGGTGCCCCGCCCGGTTCCACGGCGGGCACGAGCCCGCACATGCGGGTCTCCTCCGAGGCCAGACGGGACCAGTCCGGACGCCAGCGCGGTTCACGCCCGTCCAACTCCTCCATGACCGACCGGGCCCAGACACGTCCGTCCATCGGATCGCGCGGAGCATGCCAGTGCGGCCAGTGGTCGTAGGCGCGTTCGACCTCGACCGCCCCGGCCGTGACGACCATCCTGAGAAAGAACCACCGACCGTGTTCGGGGTGGGCCTCGGCCTCACGAAGGGCGCGTAGCAAGGACCCCGCCTCCACGCCCCCGAAGACCGTCTCTCCCGACTCCTTGGTGATCCTCCACCCCCCGGTAACGCCGTAGGTGAGCGTGGTGCTCGTTCCCGCGTCGAGGGCGTTGGCCCGGATCCAGTCCGCGACGTCGTCCAGGGCACCGCTCGGCGCGGGGGTCGGGCGCTCCGCCTCCCGCCCTCGACGCATCGCGTCGCCGACCAGCAGTCCCCACTCGGGTTCGCCAAGGCTTGCCGGTCGGGACCTCTCGGGCCTGCTCCGCCCCGCCCGCATCGTGGGGCGCTCCGTCCCGGGCAGCAGTCCGCCGTCCCGGGCGGTCGCCAGTACGGCCCCCGCGTCGGGTTCCGTGGTCCCGGTGAGGTCGAGGAGCGCCTCCACCCGGGTCTTGTCGAGGCTGCCGGACTCCGCGTCGAGCACCACGCGCCGGGCCGTCTCCCTCGCCGCGGCCCGGAGCTCCCCATGCGGACGTCGGCCGGGCAGGAGGCAGTCCAGCATCTGCTCCACCGTGCCGTCGAGGGAGGACGTCTTGGACAGGACCGCTTCCAGCCCGTCATCCTCCAGGTCGTCGGGGTAGGGCGTGCGCGCCCACGCACCGTCCCACCAGTAGACGAACGCGACGCACTCGGCGGCCTCCAGCTCTGCGATCCAGGTCCAGGGCAGCCACACGGGGGCGTCCTGGAGAAGGTCGAAGGGGCGCGACACGTAGTCGAGGGTCTCGCTGAACTCGTGGTCATAGCCGACCAGGACGGCCCGGTCCCCCTCGACCCACGCCAGGCGCCAGGTGTTCCCGCCCCCGTCGTCGTAGAGCAGGGACTGGCCCTCGAACGACAGGAGGCCACTACGCCGGGAGACGCCCAGAGCGGCCAGGGCCGCGCCGCGGGCCCACAGCACATGGGGAGGGGGAAGGTCGTCGGGGCGTCCGGGCCGGTGGAACTTCACGAGGGCTCTTCCTGGCGGAGTCGTCTCTGGGAAGAGGCGGGGCGGCCTCTCCCCAGGAGGCTACGGTGCCCCTCGGACGCGTCCGGGCGAGGGGGCCGCGCCGAGGAGCCCGCGTCCGGACAGCGCACCGAGGCCGTTCCGAAACGGAGCGGTCCGCGACCGAGGCGGCACCAGCGGCCCGTTTGCGGCGTCGACACCGGAAACGGCCGGTCCGTCCGAACGAATCGGGCGGACCGGCCTGTGTCCGGTCGGCTCAGGTGCTCTCGGCCGGACCGGTTACGGGTCGGCGGCTAGCCGGCGTAGGTCTCGAACTCGGCGACGCGCGGCGTGCCGTTCGAGCTGGTGATCTCGAAGTTGATCTTGCGCAGCGTCGTCGGGCCGACGTTGATGACACCCGCTCCGCTTCCGGTGGCCAGGACGTCACCGGTGTCGTGGTCGACGACCCGCCAGGAGCCGATGTTGCCCTCGGCTCCGGCGGCCTCGCGGATGTTGATCGTGGACACCGTGGTGTCGGAGTCCCACTTGACCGAGATGCGACCGGTCGAACCGCTCGGCGACCAGTAGGTGCCCATGTCGCCGTCGACGACGTTGCCGTAGCTGGTGCCGCTGGCCTTGCCGGAGCCGTCGGCTCCGGCCCCGGCGCTGAGGTTGGTCCCCTCCGGCGGGTCGGTCGGGTCGGGGTCCGGCGGGTCGGTCGGGTCGGGGTCCGGCGGGTCGGTCGGGTCGGGGTCCGGCGGGTTCTCCGCCTCGCAGTTGCCGTCCGAGACCTGGTTGCCCTTGTTCGCGCCCGCGATCTGGCCCAGCATCCCCGGCACGCATCCGGCGTCGTCGAGTTCGTAGGAGTAGGGGATGCTCACCGACGTGGTGGACTCGGGGTTGGGCCCGGCGGGGTAGTTCTCGTCGCCCTGGCTGGACCAGGTCACGTTGTCGAAGACGTTGCCGCCGACCTCCCAGGTGCCCCTCTCGTCGGTGTAGAAGGTGCCCAGGACGTCCTTGGAGTCCTCGAAGTAGTTGTTCTCCACCTTCGCCCTGGCGCCGGCACGGGAGTTGATGCCGGACTCGTGGATCTCCGTGTAGTGGTTGTTGTACATGTGGCCTACGCCACCGCGCAGCAGGGGTGCGCGCGAGTCCAGGTTCTCGAACCGGTTGTGGTGGTACGTGACGTAACCGTTCGAGCGGTCGCTCTCACTGGACCCGACCAGGCCGCCGCGGCCGGAGTTGCGCAGGATGCTGTAGGAGAGGGTGACGTACTGGGTGTTGTTCTTCATGTCGAAGAGGCCGTCGTAGCCCTCCGACTCCCCGCCCGACGCCTCCAGGGTGACGTGGTCGACCCAGACGTTGCGGACTCCGCTCTCCATGCCGATGGCGTCGCCGCCGTTGGACGTGGGCGAGCCGGACTTCTTGACGTTCCGGACGGTCACGTTCTGGATGATGATGTTGCTGGACTCGCGGATGTGGATGCCCAGCTGGTCGAACACGGCTCCGCTGCCGGTGCCGACGATCGTGACGTTGCTGATGTTCTTGAGCTCGATCACGTCGTCTGCGGTGTCACAGCTGTCGCCCGACACCTTGGAGGTGTTGCCGTGGTTGATGGTCCCCTGGACCTCGATGATGATCGGGGTGCTGGCGCTGGACCGGCTGCACAGGGCCTCGTGGATCTGGGTCCCTGTCGTGGCCCGCACCGTCTGTCCGCCCGCGCCGCCGGTGGTCCCGCCGTTCTGGGTCGCGTAACCCGTGGCGCTGCCGGTCTGCGCGGCCGCCGAGGACATCGGCAGGGCCAGACCGGCCGCCACCACCGCCGAGGCGGCCAGCGTCGACAGGAGCCGACGCGTGGTTGATCTTCTCACCGCTTGCCTTTCCAGTAGGGATGAGTACTGGGGTGTCCCAACTCACATTAGAGAAAGCGCTTTCCATGTCAAGGGGGTTAATGCAAACGCTTGCAGGAGGGACAAGTGTTGCTACAGCATTACAAGCTCGTGAACTGCGGACTTACTGGCAGCGGCGAAAAAATTGGGATCGAGTCCCTCAAAGCATGCAACCGGTTGGTGCACCCCACCGACCGCACCGCAGGGCTGGAAGGCCTTCCCCGACCGTCCCCGGGCCGCCCCGACGACTCCCCCGCCCCCTCGCGGTCCGGACCGTCTCACCTACACGCCTGCGCAAGCACTTCATGAGCCATGAAGTGCTTCACGGACTTCGATACCGATGGGGGGCCATGGACGGACACGATCGCGAGTCGGCCCAGCGGACCACCACCGAGGCGGCGCGTCTGCGCGAACACGCGACCGCCGCCGGACGCTGGTACGGCGGGTACCTGCTGTTCCTGGGTGTGGCCTCGGCGGGGCTGCTCATCCTCACCGACGCGGCCTCTCCCGACGGCTTCGGTCAGGGTCTGGCCGCCGGCGGATGGTTCGTGACCGTCATGCTGGTCTCCGTGTGGGCCCAGCGGCGCAGGGCGTTCCCGGCGGGCGCGGCCCGGGCGACGGCGCTGGCGAACGCGGTGTGGTTCGGTTCCTACCTCGTGGTCGTCGGCCCGCTGGTGCGGTGGCGGTACCAGGACTCGCCGCTGGCGTGGGCCCCCGCCGCGGCCGCGATGTCGATGCCCTTCGCCGCGGCCGCCCTGCTCGTGGGGAGGACCGGGCGATGAACCACCCGCGCCGCGACCTGGATCCGGTGCTCCAGTCGGCGGTACGGTTCTCCATCGTCGCCGTCCTGGTCCCGCTGGAGGGAGCGGAGTTCTCCTACGTGCGCGACACCGTGGAGGTCAGCGACTCCTCGCTCTCGCAGCACGCGACGGCCCTGGAGAAGGCCGGGTACATGAAGGTGGCGAAGGCGCAGGTGGGGCAGCGGGCCGGGACCTGGCTCAGCCTCACCCCGGACGGCAAGCGGGCGTTCGAGCGCCACCTCGCCCTGTTGAACGAGATCGCCTCCTACACCCCGGCCCAGGACGCCTCCCGCTCCGAGTGAGCCGGCGCCGCGACCCTCCGCGCCGATCACCGTCGGCACGAGCACGCGGCCCCGGCCGCAGGGGGGTGCCCCCGGGGGGGGTCGGGGGGGCTCCCCCCGGGAAACACGAAGGACGCCCCGGCGAGGCGGCCGAAGGCCACCGAGCAGGGTCGTCCAGGGTGGACCCTGGGCAACCCAACCACAACCCACGAGGCGCAACCTCGCGTTGTGAGAGAGTGCCCCGCCCACCTCACCGATCAGCGCGACCCCGACCAGAGGGGGGTACCTCGGGGGGTTCGGGGGGTCTCCCCCCGGGAAACACGAAGGACGACCCGGCGAGGCGGCCGAAGGCCACCGAACAGGGTCGTCCCGAGTCCGTGGACCCTGGGCAACCCAACTACAACCCACGAGGCGCAGCCTCGCGTTGTGAGAGAGTGCCCCGCCCACCTCACCGATCGACGCGCCCCCGACCACAGGGGGGTGCCCCGGGGGGTTCGGGGGGTCTCCCCCCGGGAAACACGAAGGACGACCCGGCGAGGCGGCCGAAGGCCGCCGAGCAGGGTCGTCCAGGGTGGGCGCGAAGGGACTCGAACCCCTGACCTATTGCTTGTAAGGCAATTGCTCTAACCAACTGAGCTACGCGCCCGTGCGTCGGACGAGATCATACCGCTTCGCCGGAATCGCCGCGCCTGGGTTCTCAGGCCAGCTCGCGCAGCCGCCGCAGGTACTCGTCCACGTCGCGGGGCTCGGAGAACCCCGTGAGGGTGGACCAGCGCACGACGCCCCCGGCGTCGATCAGGAAGGTCCCCCGCCGCGCGGTGCCCCGCTTGGGGTCGAACACCCCGTAGGCCCGGGCCACGCCGCCGTGCGGCCAGAAGTCCGACAGCAGGGGGAACGGGAAGCCCTCCCGGTCGGACCAGGTGCGCAGGGCGAAGACGGAGTCCACCGACACCGCCAGGACCTCGGCGCCGAGCCCGGCGAACTCGGGGTGGCGCGCGCTCAGCTCGGCGAGCTCTCCCGAGCACACGCCCGAGAAGGCCAGCGGGTAGAAGACCAGCAGGACGGGGCGGCCCCGCACCGGTGAGGTGTCCTGGCCGTACTGGTCCTGGAGGGTGAAGTCGGGCGCGGGGGCGCCCACGGGGGCGGTCATGGTTCCCTTTCGTCGGCGGGCACTCCTCAGCGCCGCGCGCCCGCCTCCGGGACGCGCGGCACCGGATGCCTCACCCTTCGCGGGTGATGTCCGTCACCGCTTGGGAACGACCAGGCGCGTACCCGACCAGTCGGCGCCGATGCTGACTGCGCTGGTCTGGGAGAGGCCCGACGTCGACGCGGCCTCGGCGACCTCGTTGGGGGACACGTGCAGGTCACGCCCCGCCTTGGGCGTGAGCACCAGGATGGTCCCGCCGTCGGCGATGGTGGTCACCGTGTCCATCAGCGCGTCGGTGAGGTCCTCCTCCTCGTCGGACCGCCACCACAGCAGTGCCGCGTCGACGTCGCCGTCGTAGTCCTCGTCGACCAGCTCCTCACCGGTGAGTTCGGTGATGGATGCGCGCAGGTTCTCGTCGACGTCGTCGTCGAAGCCGAATTCCTGCACCACCTGACCCGGCTTGAATCCGAGTCGGTCAGCCAAGCCGCGTTCGCTCTGTGCCTGGCCCGCGGTCGCGCTCACGAAAGTTCTCCTCCACAGATGGTTTTTCTCAATCTTGCCTGCACGAAGCAGTTGTCACAACGATGCCGGGCTGTTTGCGCGCCCGTCACGTGGGTCCGCTGACCATCGCTGATGGCCTAGTTCACACGCTAGCGGCATGTTCCGTCAACGCGCTGCCAAACCTTCGCCGTCAGGACGAGAGGTAGGACAGGCGCACCCTCCGGTCGGGGTTGTCCACGTTGAGGTCCACCACGGCGATGGACTGCCACGTGCCCAGTTCGAGTCTTCCGCCGACGACCGGGACGGTGGTCTGGGGTGCGACGAAGGCGGGCATCACGTGCGACCTGCCGTGACCCCGCGAGCCGTGCCTGTGCCGCCACCGGTCGTCGGCGGGCAGCAGGTCGGCCAGTGAGGCGAGGAGGTCGTCGTCGGACCCCGCCCCGAGTTCGATGATCGCCACACCCGCCGTGGCGTGCGGGACGAAGACGTTGAGCAGTCCGTCCCCTCCGGTCTCGGCCACGAAGTCGCCGCACTGGCGGGTGATGTCGGTGACGCTCTCCGATCCACCGGTGTGCAGCTCCAGGATCTGTGTCCTCATAGCGCCACCTTCGCGCAGGCGCGGCGCTCGTGCAACCATCCCGGTCCCGGCTGTGGATGGCGCTCGGCCCCGCGAGGGTCCATACTCGTCCCCCACATGTGCGAACCTGGTCGAAGGGAGGCGAAACGGTGACTGCTTCTTTACTTCTGGGGCCCCTGCTCAGGCACCCGGGGGAGACCAGCGCCACGGTGTGGGTGGAGACGGACGCCCCCTGTGCCGTGCGTGTCGTGGTCGACGGCGCCGTCGAGGCGACCGCGCGGACCTTCACCGTGCACGGCCACCACTACGCCGTCTGCACGGTCGGGGGGCTGGCCCGGGGCGCGCGCCTGCCCTACGAGGTGTTCCTGGACGAGGACCGGGTCTGGCCGGAGCCGGACAGCCCCTTCCCGCCCAGCACCGTGCGCACCGTGGACCCGGAGGCGCCCACGCGGCTGCTGTACGGGTCCTGTCACACGCCCACCCACGACTCCCCCGAGGGCGTGGTCCGCTACGGCCCCGACATGCTGCGCGCCACGGCCCGGCGGCTGGCCCGCGAACCGGTCGGGGGCAACCTGGCGCTGCTGCTCATCGGCGACCAGGTCTACGCCGACGAGGTGCAGGAGTCGATGCTCGCGTTCCTGCGCGATCGGCGCGCACGCGGGAGCGCCGACGACGACCCCGACGACGAGGTCGTCTACTACGACGAGTACGCCGAGCTGTACCGGCAGGCCTGGAGCGACCCGCAGGTGCGGTGGCTGCTGTCCACCGTGCCGACCCTGATGGTCTTCGACGACCACGACGTCCGCGACGACTGGAACACCTCGGCCGCCTGGCGGCGCGCCATGGACCGGCGGCCCTGGTGGCGCAGGCGCATCACCAGCGGCCTGGGCTCCTACTGGGTGTACCAGCACCTGGGCAACCTCTCCGAACAGGAGAGGGACGGGGACCGGCTGTGGAAGCGGGTGCGCGACGCCGACGGCGACGCCGGGGACCTGGTCGACGCCTTCGCCTGGCAGGCCCACAGCGAGCCGTCGAGCTACCAGTGGGGGCACCGCCACGACTTCGGCGGGGTCCGGCTGGTAATGGTCGACACCCGCTGCTCCCGCGCCCTGGGCGAGGGCGACCCCTCCGACGGGTCCAGGTCGATCCTGGGACCCCAGGGCCACGACTGGCTGGACGGGCACCTGGCCGGCGGACCGGACCACGTCGTGGTCGCCTCGACCGTCCCGGTGCTGCTGCCCCCGGCCGTGCACCGGTTGGAGGCCTGGAACGAGGCGGTGTGCGCGGGCGCCTGGGGGCGGTGGCTGAGCGGGCCCGCCGAACGGCTGCGCCAGGACATCGACCTGGAGCACTGGGCCGCCTTCCAGTACTCCTTCCGCCGCCTGTCCGACGCCGTGGGGGAGCTGGCGCGGGGCGAGCGGGGCCCGGAACCCGCCACCGTGTTGTTCCTGGGCGGGGACGTGCACTTCTCCTACCTGGCGCGCGCCCGTCACCGCGGGGGCGGCACGAGCCGGGTGACCCAGCTGGTCTCCTCCCCGCTGTGCAACCAGGCCCCGACGAGCATGCGCCGCATGGTCCGGCTGTCGGTGAGCCGCCCGCTGCGTGCGATCGGGTGGCTGCTGACGCGGCTGGCGCGGGTCCCCGAACCCGATCTGAGCTGGGACCTGGGGTCGGCCCCCTACTTCGGCAACACCCTGGGCGAGGTCGACTTCGACGGGCGCGGGGCTCGGGCCTCCTGGTACCACTGCGCCCGGGGCGGGGGCGACGCGCTGCCCGACGTGCGCATGTCCGCGGACCTCTGATCCCCTGGCCCCGTGTCCGGCCTCCCGTCCGGGGCGGGCGCGCAACGCCGCCGGGGGCGCCGCGGGTCAGGGCTGACCGGCGGCGCCCCCGGACGGGTCAGGGCTTGTTGGGCGTCGGGCGCCGACTGGGCTGGGCACCGCGCCTCGGCTTGCGCACCGAGAGCCCGAGGGCACCGCTGCCCTGCTCCAGGATGTGGCGGGCCCGGTTCACCGTGCCGCGGGGCGTGCGGGCGGGGGCGGCCTCCGCCCTGGCGTCGTCCTCCCCGTCGTCCTCGGCCCTGGCGTCCCCGTCCAGGTGGGGCATCGCCCGGGTCGGCCGGACCTCCCCGCCGGACTCCCCGTCCCCCGACGGGGCGCCCAGGTGCGGCAGGACCTCGGTCGGCTTCTCCTCGTCTGCGCCCGGGGACGCCTCCGGGCGCCCGGGCTCCAGGTGCGGGAGCACGTCGGTGGCCTCCTGGTCCACCGGCCGGATGGGCCGGGTGCGCTCCGTGGCGGCCGGATCGGCGGCGGTGTCGCGCACCTGCTCGTTCTCCTCGCGCACGGCTTCCTTCCAGGCCCGCTCCTCCTCCGACTTGCGCCGGTCCTGCCGGGCGTTCTCGGCCTGCCAGGAGCGCCAGTTGCGCACCGCGGGGGTGATGACCGGCCAGGTCACCTTCGCCGGGCGCGACAGCGCGTGCCACAGGTAGGCGGTGGTGCCCCACGCCTCCATGGCCCGGCGCGCCTTGGTGATGGTGAAGAAGGTGGGCAGGGCCAGCAGCAGCTGCGGCCAGGCCAGCGCCAGCGCGGCGAACAGCGGGTACATGCCCCCGCCGATCACCGACGCGGCCGCGCCGATCACCACCGGGACCAGGGCCAGCGTGATGCGCAGCCCGGTGAACTGGCGGAAGCGGTGCAGCGAGCGGCGCGCGGAGACCTGCGGTACCAGCCCCTCGGGAAGGGGTGTGGGCTGCACGACCAGCGCGAGCAGCATCGTTCCCACGCCCACGCTGGCGGCCAGCAGTATCGTCCACCCCGAGGCGGCCAGTTCGCCGCCGACCAGCAGGTAGACCACGCCCAGCACGGGCAGCGGCGCGGGGATCCAGAACAGCGCCCGTCTGCGCAGCTCACCCTCCTGAGTGGGCGCGAGAACGTAATCGATCATCGGACGGAAGAGCCGGGACCCTATCCTCGGTCGCTCGACCACAGCGTTGACCCCCCAAGAACGTCGTGACGGGGCGGTGCGGGGACCTCCGCCCGAGGATGACGCAGCCTCAACGGTCCCGTCGGCAACCCGCCCACCACAAAGCTATCCCTTTTCATGTGGTCCCCGGGCGTACACAACCAGTTACCGACATACCCGGCTCTGGTGAAACTTCCATAAGGGGACGGACAACGCAGGCAACGATCGGGGCACACGGCGGGTTCCCGCCGCCGTACCGTGACCGGAACCGGCCGTCCCCGCCCGCGGGGGTCAGGCGTCGTGGGTCCGCGCGAGCCGCCCGAGGGCGACCGCCACGCGCAGGACGAAGGAGCCGCGCCCGTCGGAGGGCGTGCGCCCGGTGAGCTCGGCGATGCGGCTGAGCCGGTAGCGGACCGTGTTGGGGTGCACGAACAGCATCCGCGCGGTGGCCTCCAGCGACGATGCGTGCTCCAGGTACACCGACAGCGTGTCCAGCAGGGGCGACCCCGCGCCCAGCAGGGGCACGTACACCTCCTCGACCAGCTGCCTGCGGGCCTCGGCCTCGCCCTGGAGCGCGCGCTCGGGCAGCAGGTCGTCGGCGAGCACCGGGCGCGGCGCGTCCGGCCAGGCCACGGCGGCCCGCAGCCCGTTGACCGCGGCGCGCAGCGAGGCCCCCGCGGCCCGCAGGTCCGGAACGGCCGGCCCCACCACCACCGGGCCCGAACCGAAGAGCCCGGCCAGCGGTTCGGCCGCGGCCGCAGGCAGGTCCTCCGCCGGGTAGCGGTCCCCCACCCCGATCACCACGACCACGCGGCGACCCTGCATCCCGGCCAGCACGTCGTGACCGAGGCGGCGCGCGGCCGAGCGCAGGTCGTCCAGGACCTTGCCGCCGTCGTCTTCTCCGACCTCCCCGACCACCGCGACGACCGGGGTGTGCGACCAGCTCAGCGCCGACCCCCAGGTCTGGAGGCCGTCCTCCTGGTCGCCGTGCAGCAGGGCGTCGACGATCAGGGCCTCCAGGCGCGCGTCCCACGCGCCCCGCGCCTCGGCGGCGCGCGCGTAGACCTTCGCGGAGCTGAAGGCCACCTCGCGCGTGTAGCGCAGCACGGCCTCGCGCAGCTGCTGGGCGCCGCCGGGGGCGGCCAGCTCCTCCACCTGGCCCTCGACCACGTCGATGACCACGCGGATCATGTCGACGGTCTGCTGGAGGGAGACCGAGCGCGTGAGCTCGCGCGGCGCGGTGCCGAAGACCTCGACGGTGATGGCCGGACGGCCGCGCACCGGGTTGCGGAACCAGTCGACGAAGGCGGCCACCCCGGACTGGGCGACCAGGCCGATCCACGAGCGGTCCTCGGCCGACATCCGGCGGAACCAGCCGAGGCGCTGTTCCATGCGCGCCACGGCGGCCGTGCCGAGCGCGCCCATGGAGCGCTCCAGGCGGCGCACGGTCTCGGCTCGGACGCGTTCCTGCTCCGTGGGAACGGACATGTCCGCGCCCTCCGGGGCTGCCGCGGTGCCCTGGTCGTCCGGGGTCTGGTGGGATTCGGTGTTCACCTCTCCAGGTTCGCATCCCGCGGCACCCGCCCGGCGGGCCGCCCCGCGTCCGCGGCGGACGGGGACCGTTGGCGTGAGCGGGCGCGCGCGCAGCGTACCGTCGAAGGGTGACCTCTCCCACCGGTTCCGGGCCCGTGGACGCACGTTCGGCACCGTTTTGTGGAGTCCCAACAAACGGTGTCGAGTAAGTTCGTGCTCCTCCCCCTCTGACCGGTGATCTTCTACAGGGCAAGGTTGATGTCGTGCTTGTAATCGTTGCTCCCGGCCAAGGCGCCCAGGTTCCCGGCTTCCTCTCCCCGTGGCTCGAACTGCCCGGTGTCCCCGCGCAGGTCGAGGCGTGGTCCGAGGTGGCCGGGCTGGACCTGGCGCGCTACGGCACCACCGCGGACGCGGACGAGATCCGCGACACAGCGGTCGCCCAACCCCTGCTGGTCGGGGCCGGCCTCATCGCGGCCTCCGCCGTGCTCGGCCCCCTGTCCGCCCCCTCCCCCGCGCTGCCCGCCGAGGGCGCCCTGCTGGACGCCGTCGCCGGTCACAGCGTCGGTGAGTTCACGGCGGCCGCGATCGCCGGGGTCCTGTCCCCCAAGGACGCCCTGGGGTTGATCGCCGAACGCGGCCGGGGCATGGCCGACGCCGCGGCGCGGACGGAGACCGGGATGACCGCCGTGCTCGGCGGCGACCGCGAGCAGGTGCTCGCGGCGATCGCCGCCGCCGGGCTGACCGCGGCCAACGACAACGGCTCCGGCCAGATCGTGGCCGCCGGTACCACCGCGCAGCTCGCGGCCTTCGCCGAGAACCCGCCCGAGCGGGCGCGACTGCGCTCCCTGCCGGTCGCGGGCGCCTTCCACACCGAGCACATGGCCCCGGCCGTGGAGCGGGTGCGGGCGGCCGCGGCCCCCCTGTCCCCCTCCGACCCCACGGTGCGCCTGCTCTCCAACGCCGACGGCGCCGTGGTCGAGAGCGGAGCCGAGTACCTGGAGCGCCTCATCAGCCAGGTCTCCTCCCCGGTCCGCTGGGACGCGTGCACGCAGACCCTGGCCGACCTGGGTGTGACCGCGATGATCGAGCTCACCCCGGCGGGGACGCTCACCGGCCTGGCCAAGCGCGCGCTGCGCGGGGTCGAACTCCTCGCGGTCAAGACCCCCGACGATCTCGACCGCGCCGGCGCCCTCGTCAAGGAGCACGCCGGGAACCCCGCGGCCACCGACCAGGAAGGCTAACCATGTTCAGCTCCCCGAGAGCTCCCGGAGGCGCGATGATCACCGCCTTCGGCGAGTACCAGCCCTCCCGGGTCATGACCAACGCCGACCTCGAAGAGCGCGTCGACACCAGCGACGAGTGGATCCAGAGCCGCGTGGGCATCCGGGAGCGGCGCATCGCGGGCCCCGAGGACACCGTGACCAGCATGGCCGTGGCGGCGGGCGGCAAGGCCCTGGCCGCCGGCGGCCTGTCCCCCGACGACGTCGACCTGGTGATCGTGGCCACCTGCACCGTGCAGGACCAGATCCCCAACACGGCCGCCACCGTCGCCGCCAGGCTGGGCATCACCGCACCGGGCGCCTTCGACCTCAACGCCGCCTGCGCGGGCTTCTGCTACGCCCTGGGCGTGGCCTCGGACATGGTCCGCGGCGGCAGCTCCCGCAACGTGCTGGTGATCGGCTCGGAGAAGCTCAGCGACTGGGTGGACTGGGACGACCGCGGCACCTGTGTGATCTTCGCCGACGGCGCCGGGGCCGCGATCGTCTCCGCCTCCGAGGAGCAGGGCGTCGGCCCCGTGGTGTGGGGCTCCTCCGGTGAACGGGCCGACAAGATCCACCTGCGCGAGGGCAAGTACCTGTGGCAGGAGGGCCAGTCGGTCTTCCGCTGGACCACCACCGAGCTGTACAAGGTCGCCCTGGAGGCCATGGAGCGGGCGGGCGTGGAACCCTCGGAGCTGACCGCCTTCGTCCCCCACCAGGCCAACCTGCGCATCGTGGAGGCCATCGCCAAGAAGCTGGGCGCGCCCCAGGCACTCGTGGCCCGCGATATCGTCACCGCTGGCAACACCTCCTCCGCGTCCATCCCTCTCGCGCTCTCGCGGATGATCGGACGCGGGGAGCTGCCGTCGGGGAGCACCGTACTCACCCTGGGCTTCGGAGCGGGGCTGGTCTACGCCGCCCAGGTGATCCGCATTCCCTGATCACCCGCCCGAACCCGCGGTCACACCACACCAGTCGGGTCCGCGAGTCCGCGGCTCACGTGGTGTCCCTGAGCCGACACGAATCACCGAGCAAGGAGAAAGACGACATGGCCCAGCACAGCGAGCAGGAGATCCTGAAGGGCCTCGGCGAGATCATCGAGGAGATCGTCGGGACCGAGCCCTCCGAGGTCACCCCTGACAAGAGCTTCGTCGACGACCTGGACATCGACTCGCTGTCCATGGTGGAGATCGCCGTCGCCGCCCAGGACAAGTTCGGCGTGGAGATTCCGGACGACCAGCTCAAGGACCTCAAGACGGTCCAGGACGTCATCAACTTCATCCAGAAGTAGAACCGTTCGGGGCGGCGGGACACACCCCGTCCCGCCGCCCGGCCCGCCGTCACGACCGGCTCCCCCCACATCCGCCAACGCCCCCGGCCCCGCAGCCGGGAACGACCCACGAGAAGGGCGATCGGATCATGTCCAAGACCGATGTCGTCGTCACCGGCCTCGGCGCCACCACCCCCCTCGGGGGTGACGTCGCGACCACATGGTCCGCGCTCCTCGACGGCCGCTCCGGCATCAGCATGCTGCCGGAGGAGTGGCACGAGAAGCTCCCGGTGCACTTCGCCGGCCAGATCGCGCAGGAACCCTCCGAGAAGCTCCCCAGGCCGCGCCTGCGCCGCCTGGACCGCACCCAGCAGTTCGCGCTGATCGCCGCGGAGGAGGCCTGGCAGGACGCCGGCTCCCCCGAGGTGGACCCGATCCGCCTGGGTGTGGTGGTCTCCAGCGGGATCGGCGGTATCCTCACCATCCTGGAGCAGTACGACACCTTCCGTGAGAAGGGCTGGAAGCGGGTCTCCCCCTTCACCGTGCCCATGCTCATGCCCAACAGCCCCGCCGCCGCGATCAGCCTGGAGTACACCGCCCGGGCCGGTTCGCACGTGCCGGTGAGCGCCTGCGCCTCCAGCGCCGAGGCCATCGCCAACGGTGTGGACATGATCCGCTCCGGCCGCGCCGACGTGGTGATCGCGGGCGGTACCGAGGCCGCGATCCACCCGCTCAACATCGCCTCGTTCGCGTCCATGCGCGCGCTGTCCACGCGCAACGACGACCCGCAGCACGCCTCCCGCCCCTGGGACAAGGACCGCGACGGCTTCGTCATGGGCGAGGGCGCGGGCATCCTCATCCTGGAGTCGGCCGAGCACGCCGCCCGCCGGGGCGCCCGCGTGTACGCGCACGCCTCGGGCGTGGGCTACACCAACGACGCCTACGACATCGTCCAGCCCGAGCCGGAGGGCACCGGCCAGGCCCGCGCCATCACCCAGGCCCTGGCCGACGCCGACCTCACCCCCGAGGACGTCGTGCACGTCAACGCGCACGCCACCTCCACCCCGGCCGGGGACGTGGGCGAGACGCGCGCGATCCGCACCGCGCTGGGCGACTCCGTCGCCGACCGCGTCGCGGTGACCTCCACCAAGTCCATGACCGGTCACCTGCTGGGCGGCGCGGGCGCCGTGGAGTCGATCGCGACCATCCTGGCGCTGCACGACGGGCGCATCCCGCCGACCATCAACATCGAGGAGCTCGACCCGGGCGTGGCCGTGGACATCGTCCGCGACAAGCCCCGGGACATGCCCACGGGCGACGTGGCGGCCATCAACGAGTCCTTCGGGTTCGGCGGCCACAACATCGCGGTGGTCTTCCGCCGCGCCTGACCCCTCGCCGGACGCGGCCTCCCCGCGTACGCGCGCACGACACCGCCCGCCGGGACGAACCCGGCGGGCGGTGTCGTGCGCGCACCCGGCGACGCCGTACGCGGACCAGCCGGGACGGCCCGGAAGGGTCCGGACGGGCCGCGCACGTCCGGGAAAGCGCCCCTCACCGTCGGTACGCGATTGCCTCCGGACGTGAACGCCGTCGAGCCGCCCTCCCTACACCCCGGTGAAGGTGAGGGGAACAGCCGAGAACAAGTCTTCAGGTGGGACCGATTCGGGGTCACCATGAGGACTGTGACTGCGCTGCATCCCCAACACACTCCCACGGCGCATCCGGACGGGCCGGGTGCGGTGGCCCGCCGTGCCCCGGGCGCCCCCGGCTACCAGCCCGTCGTCGACCTGGACTCGGGGACCGTGGTGGCCGTGGAGGTCACCGCCTCCCCGCCGCCCACCGCGCGGGGCTCCTACGCGGAGGTGACCCCCCAGGAGGAGTCGGCCGTGGCCGAGTGGCTCCTGGCCCTGGTCCGGGAGACCGCCGTGTCCGAGAGCCTGCTGCCGATGGTCCTGCCGCTGCCCGCGCGGATCCTGGCCGGGGAGGGGTTCGCCCCGCTGGTGGAGAGCCTGTTGCGCCGTGCGGGCCGTCGGCCGCGCGACATCACCTTCATGCTCAGTCCGGACATGGCCGAGCTGGCGCGCAGGACCGTGGTGGCGGGGGTCTCCCGGCTGCGTGCGGCGGGTTTCCGGTGCGGGTTCGGGACGGCGATGGTGCGCCCGGACCTGGTGGTGGAGGCCGCGCCGTTCCTGATGCGGATCGACCCGGCGATCGTGTCCGGGGTGGCCGGGGACCAGCGGCACGCCACCGTGGTGGAGGGCCTGGCGCGGATCGGCCGGGGCAGCGGCGTGTACGCGCTGGCCTCGGGAGTGGGCACCGCCGAGGACGTGGTGCGGCTGCGCCGCTGCGGGATACGGGTGGGCACGGGGCCGTTCTTCGCCGACCGCGCGTGGCGGCCAGGCGAGCGGGTGACCCCGGTGCCCGAGCCGAGCACCGGGCAGGGCGGGGAGGAGGACTCCGGGCCCCGGGTCACCGAGTTCATGGTGCCGCCCGTGGGACTGGACTCCGACGCGACCGCGGAGCAGGTGCTGGAGTCCTTCACCGGGGATCCGGCGCTGAACAGCGTCATCCTCATCGACCACCGGGACCGCCCGGTCGGGGTCGTCGACCGCACGCGCTTCCTGTTGTCGGTGACGGGCCGCTACGGGCACGCCCTGCACGCCAAGCGTCCGGCGCTGCGGCTGGCCGAGCCCCCGCGCACGGTCCCGGCGTGGATGTCGGCGCTGGCGGCGCTGCGGGTGGCGGGCCAGGACACCGAGCGGGTCTACGACGACCTGATCGCCACCAACTCCTACGGCCAGTGCCTGGGCGTGGTGCACATCAGCGACCTCATCCAGTCCCTGTCGCGCAGTTGAGCGGTGGACGTGGCGGCGCCCCGCACCGGGCCCGGTGCGGGGCGCCGTCGCACGTCGGCGAGCGGTCGGGTCAGTCCACCGGGTCGGGGCCCTTGGTGCCCGAGGGGCTGCTGGTGGGCGCGCTCTCGGCGGGGTCGAAGCCGTTGTAGGTGCCCTCCCGGGCCTTGCCCTCCTCGATGGTCCTGGCGATCCGGGACCGGGTGTCCTCGTCGTGCAGGTAGTCCAGCTCGGGGCGCTTGGGCAGGCGGCCGTCCCCGGAGGAGCGGCCCATGGCGCGGCGGCGCAGCCACGGCACCAGGTACTGGCGGGCCCAGCGGCGGTTCTCGCGGCGGCGCAGGATGCGGGGCAGCTGCCGTGGCGGGGTGGTCCACGGGTCGGTCCAGGACTCGGGCGGTCCCATGGGGAAGCCGAGCAGGTCGGCGATGCGCGCGGCGACGATCTGGTGGCCCGCGCCGTTGAGGTGCAGGCGGTCCTCGCTCCAGGCGCGGGAGTCGGTCAGGGCGTTGAGCGCCCACAGGTCGACGATCTCGGTGCCGGTGCGCTCGGCGACGGCGCGCATGTGCATGCTGAACACGGCGATGCGGCCCCGGTAGTAGCGCAGGACCGGGATCCACCCGGTGTCGTGGCCGGACAGGATCACCACACGGATTCCGGCGTCGCGCAGCTGGCGGATGCCCCACTCGAAGTGCTCGGCCAGCCGGTCGAGGTCCCCTCCCGGGCGCAGGACGTCGTTGCCTCCGGCCAGGACGGTGACCAGATCGGGTTTCCAGGCCAGCGTCTGGTCGAGCTGCTCACCGAAGATGTGGCGCATCCGGCGCCCGCGCACGCCCAGGTTGGCGTAGCGGAAGTCGGGGGTCACCGTGGCCAGGTGCTCCGCCAGTCGGTCGGCGAATCCCCGGTACTCTCCGTCCGGGCCGCTGTCGTCTTCCATCCCCTCGGTGATGCTGTCGCCGATCGCCACGTAGGACCGGATGGGTTCCGGTCTGTGGGGCCGAACGGCCGCTGGGGGATTCGTCTCAAGGTCTGTCACGTCAACCAATCATCCGGCTCGACCGTCCCACGCCTGCGCGCGCCGAGGGTGCGCGGGTACGGCAATCGTGGTGTCGGGCCGCGGTCCGGCCACCACCCGTGTCCGAACACCGTCGACCCCTGTCGGCCACCAGGCGCGGCCGTCCGGCCGGAAGGTCGCCCGGGCGAGGGACAGTGCCCGTCCAGCATACCCGCGGCCGACGGCAGAGCGCCTGGAACGGAGTGGGTCGGCACACCCCGCCACGGTCCATCCTTCCCGGAGGGGTCGCGCGCGTCCGTTGCGCGCAGGGGACGCCCATGTGAAGGCGCCGTGAATACCAACGACCGGTTGCCCCGGGAAGAACCCGGGACCCCGTATGAGGTAACTCACACGCCCGCGCGGGTCCGAACCCCGGAACGCCCTCGTCACGGTCATCACACAGCGCAGTCACGGTCCGGTCGCGGTGGACCTGGCACGCCCGGGGGTACCCATGTGGCCTCAGGGGACGTACGATCTCGGGGAAGTGCTCACGGCACCCCTGTCCCCCGGCTCGCCGTGCCCGCCCGTGGCACACGGACCGGCCTCCCTTCCGGCCTCCACGCGGGTGAGGGGCGCGTACTGTGGTGCATCGAACCGAAGGCCCGTGCGGTTCCTCCCCAATTCACGTGCAGACACCAGGAGGTCGAGGTCCCCAGCGGATGAACGCCGTCTCTCCGATCTGCCTCGTCGACCTCGCGCCCGCACTGCGGTGGTCGAGGTCGCCGGACGTGGCACCCCTGCTCCACCACGACCGCCTGATCGACGGCTGGTGGCACTCGCTGCCCGTCGCACGCGTCCTGGACATCGCGGGTCCGCCCTGGCTCGCGCACGGCATCGCCCGCCTGGCCCTGGAGCAGTGGTCGCACCTGCCCCTGGCCGAGTTCCTGCCGAGCCTGCGCACCCAGCTGGTGGACTGCTCCGACCTCTCCGAGCCCGTGCGCGGCGCGGTCGTGGCCACCGCCGGGGACTGGGAGCGCCTCATCTCCACGAGCCCGCAGGAGATCGGCGCGTGGCCGCTCGCCGACTGCGACCCCATGGACATCCTGAGCACGGTGGCCTGGCGGGCGCTACAGCCCTGCTGCGAGCTTCCCGGAGGGCCCACCCCCTCCCCCGCCCTGATGATGGAGGCCGTGCGCACCATCGCCCACTGGCTTCCCGACTCCGCGCCCGAGCACGTGCACAGTGCGCTGGAGTACCTCACCGCCGCCACAGGCTCCGGCGCGGGCGGCGAGGGCTCCGGGCACGCGTCGCCGCCGCAGACCCCGGCGACCCGCGCGATCCGCACGCTGCGGGCCCTGCGCGCCCAGCGCGGCGAGGAGTCCGAGCCCTCCGGCGCCCCGCTCCGGGAACAGGCGGCCACGGCCATGGTCAGTTCGGCCGCGATGATCCCCGGCTCCGCCCTGCACACCGAGGCCGTGGGCGGCGACGGCGCGCACAGCGAGGGCGCGGGCGACCTGCGCTCCCAGTTCCGCAGCTCCCTGCTGGGCCCCGGGCGCACCCTGCGCCGCCCCAGCTTCGGTCCGCCCAAGGCCATGCGCCCCGACCACGCCGAGGAGCGCCCCCCCGCCCCGGCGCTGGGACAGCACCCCCTGGTGGACCTGGTCGAGGAGATGTTCCGCTCCTGGCCGGATCTGGAGCGCACGGTGGCCGCCGAGCGCCTGTTCGCCACCGACCCCATCAGCATCCGCGTGCTCTCGGAGCAGATCGCGGTGGACGTCACCGAGATCCGCTCCGCCCAGCGCAAGGTGGAGGAGCGCCTGCTGCGCTGGCTCAACGCCCCCGAGGGGGCCGCGGTCACCAAGCACCTGCGCGAGCTGTCCGAGCAGCTGGGCGCGGCGACCACCATCGACCGCCTGATCAACGCCCACCCCGACCACCCGGTCGACGTGCCCACCCTCAACACGCCGCTGTGGCGGGTGATCATCACCCTGTTCACCGACCGGCGCATGCACAACGGCTGGCTGATCGCCGACGACCCCAACCGGCTGCGCTGGCAGACCCGCGAGCTGCTGGGCGACGCCCCCAGCATGACCGAGGCCGGGATCCGGCTCAGCCGGATCGGCATCCGTCAGCAGGAGCTGCGCGCCTGGCTGTTGAGCACCCCCGGGGTGAGCCTGCGGGACGGGCACGTGTTCACGGACCCGTCGGTGCCCATGGAGATGCCGACCAACCACCCGGGCCACACCGCCCCGGAGGACTCGGGGGCCACCACCGAGAACGGGCTGCCCATCCGGCGGCGCATGGACGCGCAGCCGTCCGCGGCCCCGGCCGACCCCGACCCCGCGCCCGCCCACCAGCACAGCCCCGGGCCCGAGCAGGCTCCCGCGGCCTTCGGCGCCGCCGCCCTGGACCCGCACCGCGTCGTACCGCTGGGCCCGGCGCCCGGACAGGCCCACGGCCTGCCGCCCACGTCCCCGATCGCGCCGCCCGCTCCGCCCTCGCGGACCGGTGCGAGCGACCCGGCCACGGCGGCCCGCTGCTTCCGCGCCCCCGACGGGCGCTGGTGGCACCGCATCGACATCACCGCCGACCACCTCAACGGCGCGCCCGTGGCAGTCCCCACCGGGTACGCCACCCACCTGGGCCTCCAGCCCGGACGGCTGCTGTGCCTGACCGCGCCGGGCGCGGACCTGCTGGTACTGGTCTGGCGCGACCAGCCGGCGTTCGACTCCCTGCGTCCCCTGCTGCGCCGCCAGGCCGCCCAGCCCGGCGACCGCGTCTTCATCACCGTGGCGGGCGACCGCCTGGACGCACGCAAGCTGCCCGCCACCGACCTGAGCGGCTACTCCCCCACGGCACGGGCACTGCACCTGAGCGGCTACACCGCGCCCGCCTCCACCGAGGACGCCCTGAAGATCCTCTCCCGCCGGATCACCGACAGCGACGACGAGGCGTTCGCCGACCCCCAGTCTCTGGTCGACCTGCTGTCCCTGCGCGGTGACAACGACATCGCCGCGGAGCTGCGCGCGGGCATGTTCGCCGCGCACTAGGCACGCGCAGCGAAGAGCGCCCGCCGCCCCCGGCCGCGGGCGCTCTTCGCGTTCCGGGCCCTTCGCCCCCGGCCGTCGGGCCACTCCCGCCCGAGGACCGGGGGCGGCGGTTTCGGGGCACCGGGGGCCTTCTCCGCGTACGCTCCCCCGCCTCCGCCGCGTACGCCCCCGCGGTGCCGCGGAGCGCGGCGGTGATGCCGCGTTTCCTGTGCGAACGGAGCGTTGCAACACGCCAAGGTCACACGAAGTCCTCATGAACACACACAAAGACAGAGAGAAAAGCACACAAAGCCTAGAAGTGGCCTTCCGCGTGTGGTTGACTACGCACCGCCCCCTTTCCGGGTGCGGTCCTACTCCTGATCCACGACCACACTGAGGAGTTCCATGTCCGCCGCGCTCTCACGAGGCAAGTCGCTCGCCCTCACCCTGGCCCTGGGCCTACTGCTCTCCCTCGGCCTCACGGTGGGCACCGCCGCCCCCGCCGCCGCCGCGGGCACCTTCCGCCTGTGCAACGTGTCCTCCGACTACACGGCCTACGCCGACTTCGGCGACTTCACCACCTTCGTGGTCAACCCCGGCCAGTGCACCAGCACCGGTCTCCACTCCTCCTACTCCTCCTACTCCGTGACCATCCGGGGGACCTGGGCCAACTCCGCGTACAAGACCACCCGCCTGTACCCGATCCCCTCCGGCCGCAGCGTCGACTTCCACGCCGGCGGCAGCTTCGCCGCTCCCCAGTTCACCCCCCTCGTCTACTGACGGCCCCGGGCGCCCGCGCCCGAAGGCCCTGACGCTCCGCGGCCCCCGCGCCCGACCGCGCGGGGGCCGTTCGCCGCACGGTATGACTCCCGCGCACGCGAACGGGCCGGTCCCCGAGGGGTACCGGCCCGTTCGTGCGACGGCGCGGGTCAGACGTTGAAGCCCAGCATGCGCAGCTGGTCGCGCCCGTCGTCGGTGATCTTGTCCGGGCCCCACGGCGGCATCCAGACCCAGTTGATCTTGACGTCGCGCGCGCTCAACATGCCTTTTACCTGGCTATACGTGGTGACGGAGATTCAAGGTAGACCAAATACCGCACAGGATCCCGCACAGTGTCCGGAAACGATGCGCGGAGTGGTTCGCTCTGGAGATGATGGGTGATCACGGGTGACGGTAGGGCTCAGGCGTCGTCCTCTCCGACGACGAGGGCTGGCATCGGACCGTAGTCCTCGAACTCGACCATCGGCTCATCGTAGACCTCGGCGGAGGCAGCGTCGTCGTAGGCCTCGGCCAGGCTCGCGCCGTGCGCACCGAGAATACCTTCCCAATCGAATCCCATGCCATCGACGCTATCCCAACTCTGCGAACGATCAGCGGCTCGGGCGAGGACCTCGTCGGCCCGCGCGTGGATCTCGGTCTCCTCTCCGTGGGGCCGATCTGCCGAAGAGAAGGCCCGGGCGCATCGACCACCACAAGTACGGGCTGGCGGGTAGAACGCGGATCGCGCGCACAAGCCCGGAGACCAACGCAGAACGCATTGGGGTCCAGGACTCGATCCAGCCCCAGCGGTCGATGCTGACCAGGGCTACCGGGTTCATGCGCCAGCCGGGGTATGGGTCGGGTTGCTCGTGCCGGTGAACCGATTCGCGGCCAGGGTCTCTGCGGCAGACGATGTCGCGCACGAGGGAGCGCAACCAGTCGTAGTTGGCACCGAGGACCTCGATCCCCGACTAGATCACGCAGGCGGGGACGGCCCCAGTTTTCCGTGCGAGGCCGGAGCGAGGAGGCATCTGGCGAAGTGCGGTCGGCGTAGGCGCAGTCGGAAAGGTAAGTCGGCGTCCGGGTGGTCGAAGAGCACAGTGCTGCGGGCCAGGAGGCGACGCAGAGAGCCCTCGTCCTCTCTGTGTTCAGCGGGCTGGGCACGGACAGGTCAGGCGCAACGGTGCGAGCGCTGAGGAGATCATGCGCGCCGACAGGTGGAAGAAGACTGAGACGGTCGACCTCTACGACTGCGAGTTGAACTCGGCGGCGCGCAACTCCGCGATGAGGCTGGACTTGTAGGCCTCAGTCCTCGTCCCCCCAGGTCGGCTCCTCTCGCTCCCAGCCGCGGCTCTCGTTCTCGTCGAGAGGGATGCGGGCGTCGATGGCCTCGGCCAACTCCGGGTCGAGCGGGGGCGTGGACGGCTGAGCGCGGGCTAGCTGGATGCGCTCGTCGGTCAGCGCCTTGATGGCGACGGTGAGCCGGTCGATCTCAGCCCGCGAGCGGCTCCACTGTCCCTCAGCGGCGGAGAGCTCGGTGAGGTATTCGTGCAGACGCCGCTGGTTCTCCGCAGCTGGGTCCTCGACCAAGAGCATCATCAGGGGCAGGTCGAGGGCCCGGGCTGCGGCGACGGCCTCGTCGAGGCGCACGGCCCTCTGCTGCTGCTCAATGCGGGTCACGGCCGAGGGGTCGACCTTGACGCCGAGGACGGCGGCCATGCGTCGGGCGAGTTCCGCCTGGCTGATCTCGGCGCGCTCCCGCTCGGTGCGCAGGCGGCGGGCGAAGAAGTCGGACGGCATGGGTGGCGTCATCGGTCGAGGGTCTCTTTCAGGGGTGGTGTACAGGCGGCGCGGAAGTGAGCAGATCGCACTGTACACACGGTCTCATGCGCCGACCGCACTGATTCGCCACCTCGGCCGTGTCGACCCAGGAAGGTCCTACGGCCTCGATCATCATGCCGTCGATTGAATAGATCCATCCCGAACGAGTATTGATCATCATTGGAATGATGTAGATTGATGATCGAGGACGCATACGTGGACGAGGACGACAGTGGGACGACCGATGATGCGGCCGAGGAGGACACGCCCATCTCCAGTCAATCGCATGAGAGAAACATACGAGTATGTAGTCATCACATGCTTGCATGATGCGAGTGAGTCGCCCATGTCAATCGGTGGCCTGTCAGGTGTGCATCGGAGATGGAAAGGCGAGAGGAAGACATCATGACGACGATCGAAAAAGCGGGGGTTCAGACCATCCCGCTGCCGAGCGCGGCTTGGGACATCGGCAGCTTTCTGCAGAACGCGACCGGCACGATCCAGGGCTGGGGCGGCTCCCTGCTGATCCTGTTCGGCTGCATCGGGCTCATCTGGGGCGCCGTACTGGTCACACTCAAGCTCATCGCCAGCCCGCAAAAAGAGCAGCAGCAAGCCGGCTGGGGCAAGATCGCGCTCCTAGTGCTCGTCGGCGGCGCTCTCTTCACCGGCGGCTTCAACATCGTCCAGACCATCGGATCCGGCGGCCAGCAGACCATCGAAGAGCTCGGCGGCGGGTCCGTCATCGTCTCCGCCTGGAACTGACCGGGACCACAACACGGGCCATCAGCGATCGGATCGGGTCGGTCGGGGCCATACGGCCTCAGCCGACCCGATCCGTCATTCGCGCATCGAGAGGGAAAGCGGCGCAGGGGTGTAGACGGACATGGCGTTCAAAGACACGATCATCGCCTTCGGCAAGAGGTTCAAGCTCGACTCGCACCACACAATGGAGCGCTTCGGCGTGGTGTGCGGGATCTTCGCGGTCACGGCGGTGGCCGTCTTCGGCGGGTCAGCCTTCGCCGCTTGGAACTCCGGCAAGGAGGCCCTGGCCAACACCTCGGTGTACACCCCCACCTTCACGACGTCGAAGACGAAGCTCAAGGGCGACGTCGACGGGGTGTACACGAACGAGCTGGGAAACAAGGCCTTGTTGATCATGCACTTCGACAAGGGCGCGAAGATCTCCTACAACGCCGCCGACTACCAGGGCTTCCTCATGGGCTCTGACGAGAATCTCAACACTGAGACGGTCGCGACGCCGGGTATCTCCTCGTCCTTCCACGTCTTCGGCTCCACCGGCTACATCGGCGTCCTCTTTGAGGCCGACGAGCCCTTCGCCCAGCAGGTGCTCAACCTGACGATGCGGGCCAACCAGGAACTGTCGTTCAAGGAGTCCGACGACAAGCCCACCGACGAGCTGGCCGGGGACAAGTCCTTCGCCCAGCACGACCAGTGGCGGGTCTTCTTCAACCCCGGGGCGATGGAGGCGGAGACGATCGCCTCGCTCGACGCGGCGACCTTCGACCCGGCCCGGGCCTTCTACGACGTGGCCCTGAAGTCGGACGAGCAGACGGCGCGCGAAGCCCTGGACTCCAAGCTCGTCGAGATGCGCACTGCACTGGCGCGCATCGACTCCTACACCACGGACCTGGAGACGACGAAAGTCGACGGCCTCTTCCTGCGCCCACCACAGGTGCCCGACCTCATCGCCGGTGACGCGGTCACCGGTGAGTCGAAGTCCGAGTCGGAGAACGGCAAGTCGAGCCTGGCGTTGACGACGAAGACCGTCGTGCCCGGGGGGTTCGACTTCAACTGGCGGCCGGGCAATGTTTACAACGGCTACCTCGACGTCCTCGTCCCGGTCGGCCAGAGCTATGGCGAGTTCCTGTCGGAGAAGTCACTCGAGAGCACGGACGAGCACGGATTCGGAGTGGACGACATCGAGTGGACGCTCTCGGACGGGTCGTCGTTGGCGCAGGACTACCGCACCTCGGACGTGACCATGCGGCCGCTGACGAACGTCATGAACAACCTCTCCCAGGCCTACGCCGACTACTACTCCGCCAAGAACGAGTATCAGTCGAGCCTCCTATTCGATCTGCTGGCCCTCGACGTCGATCTGCGCGACGTGCAGTCCAACAGCTCGGCCAACAGCGACGAGAAGTTCCTCTTCATCAATTACTGACCTTCGGCCCGACGAAGCAGGAAAGGAGCATCGATGGCCACGCAGCGGCCGAAGGGCACGGACGAGCCGACCGGTTCCGGGCAGAACGCGTCGGCTCCTGGCGGTAAGGCTCCCGCGCCCTCCTCTCCCAGGAGATCTCGGTCGAGTACGACAACGGAACCGGGGCCCCAGCAGGCACAGTCCGGAGGAGCAGGGAGGGGTACGAAGAGCCTTGGACCCGCCCCGGCAGCCCCAGCCTCGACCGGGGGCCCCGGCCCCTCCCCCAGGGCCGGGTCGAAGCCCCTGCCAGGAGACGGGGACCCGAACGGCGTGCAGCCCGCGGGAGAGGGCGCGTCGGCGGCCGGTCGGTCGGTGGGATCGGCGACCAAGGCTGCCGACGGCGCTCAGGCGCTGGACAAGGTCGACAAGGCATCGAAGGGCCTCGACGGGGCCGGTGCCAACCTCGCGGGATCGGCCACGCAGAAGGCGATCGAGGGCGATGGCGGCTCCAAGGGGCGCAGGACGGCGGGCCGCTACGCCGGTTCGGCCGTCTCCGGTGCGATTGGCGGTGCCGAGAAGGGCGCGGCCGCAGGCGGGATCGGGGCGGTGCCCGGCGCTGCTATCGGCGCGGCTAAGGGAGTCGCGGTCGAGGGCGGCAAGGACGCGATCAAGGGCGGGAAGAAGACTCTCGGCGCGGGCGGGACCGGTTATGTCCGCGAGCAGGAGGACCAGGAGACCCCGGGCTCGAAGGCGGCCAAGGGCGTCGCGGTGGCAGGCGGTGTCGCCGCAGCCCCTCCGGTCGGGGCTGTCATCGCGCTCATGACCCTGCTCAAGTGGCTGAAGATGCTGATGATGCAGCTGGCCGCGGCGACGCTGGGCTTCCTGCAGTCGCTGCTGGCCTGGGTGCTGGCGATCCCGCAGATGATCGGAACGGCCGTCGGCGGCGTCTTCGGCGCGATCGGCTCGGCCATCGCCGGTGTCGTCACGACCGTCGTGGGTGTCACCATCGCCCCTGCAGCGGCGACCGCATCGGCAGGCGTGGCCACGGTCGCGGCGATCGCACTGGCGGCGGGCACGCTCGCCAGCGCCGTCATCGACTCCCAGACGGCGGCAAACGGGGACGCAAACTCCTCGCACAGCTGCATTGTCAACACCGGGTCGGGCCCGATCAGCGTCGGCGACATCGACCCGGACCAGGAGGCGCACGCCCAGGCGGTGTACAAGGTGCTCTCGGGCATGGGCATGCCCGACGAGAACATCGCCGGGATCCTTGGCAACTGGGAAATCGAATCCGAGCTCGACCCGACCGGCGTCGAGGGCATCTACGACGAGCCTTACGAGCTCGGCCCGAAGAAGAAGGCCAAGCTCGACGGTGGCGGGACGAACTACGGGATCGGTCTGGGCCAGTGGACGGCTGACCGCAACACCAAGCTGCAGGAGTACGCCGAGGCGGCGGGCGGCGAGTGGTACGACATGGAGATCCAGCTGTCGTTCATGACCGATCCCGACGGCGACAACCCCGCAGATGTGGCGATCATCAAGGGCATGGTCTCCGAGAAGAAGGGCTCGCCGTCGGAGGCAGCCGAGTACTTCCTGACTCAGTGGGAGCGAGCCGGTGTGCCCGCCCTCGACGCTCGGCAGGAGGCGGCCGAGAAGTGGTTTGAGGCCATGGATGGTTGGGAGGAGGGCTCCGACTCGGCCGACGTCGAGCCCGTCAGTGACGGCCTCGAGCAGCTCGACCTCGGGCAGGTCAAGCCGCATGTACAGAAGGCCGCTGACCTCATCTACTCGAGGTTCAAGGACGGGCCGGGGTCCGGCATCGAGGGCGCTGGGGGCTACCGCAGCGGCGGCGGCTCGTACGACGATGACGCCCACGGTCACCACGTCGGACTGGCCGTGGACTTCATGGTCGCGCTCGATGGCGAAGGCAAGAGGACCGGAGACGCCCTGGCGCAGTACGTCATCGACAACCACAAAGAGCTCGGCGACGTCCGGTACGTGATCTGGCAGCAGCGGATCTGGAACCTCAGCGCGGGCGACACCGGCTGGCAGCCGATGGAGGACCGCGGTTCTCCGACGCAGAACCACATGGACCACCCGCATGTGAGCTGGAACTCGTCCGGCTCGGTCACCGACGTCGCCCCGGTCTCGACCGTCTCCTGCTCCGGCGGGGACTCCGACGGCGGGGGCGGAGGCGGGGGCTCGGTCGGTCTCAAGGATGGCGGTATTGACCTCAAGGCCGCCGAGAAGCTCATGGAGCTGTACAACGAGGAGGCCGACGAGGTCCTGGGCGAGGCGTTCGCCGACGGAGGCGGACCGGCCAAGTGCAACGGTTCCTACGTGCAGAACTGCACCTCGTTCTCGTGGTACTTCGTGCACAAGTACGCGCAGTGGGACAAGGGATACGCGAGCAACAACGGCAAGGACACCGCCCGCGTCATGGCTCAGCTGCTGGCCACGAACGCCTCGGGCACACCGACCCCGTACTCGGTCTTCTCCCACGGCAACTCCTCGGCTGCCGGCCACACGGGCATTGTCCTCGGTGTCGACGGTGACCGGATCCTCATCGGCGAGGCCGCGTACTGCGCCTTCCCCGGCCGCGCCCGGTGGGTCGAGGCCAGCGAATGGAAGAACGCCGGCTGGTCGTTCACCGATCTCTCCGACCGCATCGAGGGAGGCGAGCTGAAGGTCTGATCGAGCGCAGGCCGCGTCCTTGGGCCCGTGATCGCTTCGAGCGGTCACGGGCCCTTTCGCGTCTCGATGTCGAATGGCCTTACCACTCGGATTCCAATGGTCTTTCGTTGTAGCATTGAGTCACCTGTCAATGATGACGAATCGTCATAAAGGGATTAAGTGTGAGTAGAGACGAGGATGCCGACCCGCAGCTGGTCGAGGGAGAGGGGACCGCCTCGGACCGGGACCTGTCGGTGAAGGCGAAACTGAAGGCCATCGTGGCCAACCGTAGGCCGGTACGGAGGATGACCGGCGCAGAGCTGGAGTCGGCCTTTGACGGCTGGGTCACCGAGAAGCGGGCGCAGCTGGTCGCGCGCACGCCTGAGGACAACACCCGTGCCCTGCGCAAGGCAGGCGTGGCCACTATCAGCGTTTTGATCCTCGCCCTGCTCGCGGTCGCGGCCGTTTCCGAGGAGGGCTACCGAGCCGAGCAGGCCGAGAACTCTGAGCGGATCGCATCATTGACGCACGACGTCGCCCAGGCCGAGGAACCCCGGGACGACGAGGAGTCCAAGACCGCGCTCACCACCCTGGCCACAGACGTCTCCGAGAAGGCTGAGTCGGTCGCGAAGGAGCAGCAGGGCTTCATCGATCTCTACCGCCGGGCCGCATCAGCGCCCTCGCCCGACGACGGCGCTCCGAGTCCGGAGATGGAGGACGTAGCCGAGCACCGCCGAGCGTTGGCACCATACTTCGCCGACGAAACCCTCGTCCTCGACGACGCCGAGGCCTACCAGTGGTCAACGGCCGTCTCGCACGGCCCGGGCACGATCGATCCTCGCTACGCCTGGTACGTCCGCCACGACGGGCGCACCCCATCGCCGGAGTCGGCCTCGACTTGGTCTGTGGAGTCGGCGATGCCGGTCGTGGGCGAGGAAAGCCGTGCCCACGCGGTGTGGACGTGCACCGACACGAGGACCGAGGACGTCCTGGCATGGGCGAGCGCCGACTTCGACGGCGAGACGGGCACGTTCGTCGACCTCGATCTCGTCGTCACCACCGCTGGCGTCGAGCACCTGAGCGCCGACGAGTCCGGTATCACGCCGAAGAAGACCCCGAAGAAGGACGGGGGAACGCAATGAGTGAGAGGCCGACGAGTGACCGCCCGGGGTTCCTCCAGCGCAACCTCTGGGTGCTCATAACCGCCACGGTGTTCGTGGCCGCGTGCATCGGAGTGGGACTGCAGCAACTGGAGCGCAGCCGCGGGCTCGACGCCCAGTCCGAGGAGATCGCTGGCCTCGAGAAGCGGCTGGCCACGGCCCGGGCCGCTGAGGACGAGGCCGCCGAGGCCAACACCTACGAGGCCCTCGGAGTGACGACGTCGAGACTGGTCGCCGACCGGGCGGTCATCGACGACGTGGTCGCCACGGCTTTCACCTGGGACGACGGCAAGTCCTACGAGGCGGCCCGGACAGACCTCATCGACAGCTTCGGTCTCGACGAGGAGGGCTCCTTCCTTACCGAGTTCATGCCACCGGCGACCCGCACCGTCCTCGATGGTACGAGCGAGTACTACATCGACGCCGTGGGCTTGGTCTTCTCCCTCGGCGAGGACATCGACGTCGACCCAGTGAGAGTCATCGGCACGGACTACGAATACGTCGTGGTGGCCGACATCGACGTGAGTTCGAGCAACGTGCGCCCCGGCTCCGATGGGTCAACGCCGACCGCGACGAGGCAGGTGCTTCTGCGTATCACCGTCGACGAAGAGGGAGAAGTCTCGGCGCTGACGGGCGCCCCTCCCTCAGGGACGATCCAGTCGAGTTGATGACCATCCATCCGCCATTAAATCATTGGCGCTAATACGATTAATCTGCCGAACGAGTGAACGAGTGACTTGGGGAACGAATGGCGACAAAAAAGACGGACAAAGCCGCCGCCGTTGAGGATGTAACCGAGTCCGCGTCGCGGCGGACGTTCGTCACGCCTGCTGACAGGCGAGTCGAGACGAAGACGGGGCCGGACGAAGACGAGCCCTTGCACGAGGACTCGGAGGACGACGAACAGCTGCTGGCCACACGCGCCGTGGTTGCCGGAGTGATCATGGTCGTGATCGCCCTCGTCGTCGGCGTGCTCGCCTTCGGCTCCTCCGGTTCGACCAGTACTGAAGTGAGCAGAGCCAACGCGAAGGAGATCTTCAACCTGCGCGAGGAGATCCATCTTGCCGAGGCCCGCGCTGAAGAGCTGCCCGAGGGCCGAGACGTTGAGCGCGGACTCGTTAAGGCGATGGCCTCGGCCGACCGAGTCGCAACCCTGCAGAACGACTACCGACAGCTCACGCCGCGGATCGAGGCCGCCGACGGTGTGCTCGACCCCGTGCTGGTCGCCTCGACCCGCCGCGACCTCACTCCCCTGTTCACGCCTTCGGTCGACGCTTCAACACTCGACCCCTGGTACCTGCTCGCCTCCGACGCCTCGGTGCCGGAAGCCGTGGGCATCCCCGCCAGCTTCGACTCAGGCTTCGAGTGGATCCCGTCGACCCCGGCCACCGTCGAGGTCGACGGGGTGATCCCGGTGGTCTGGCAGGCCATCGAGCGCCACCCCGCCAAGGGCCAGGGCCCGGCGGTGCTCGCCTGGGCGTCGGCGGACTACGACCTGACCGGCCAGACCTTCTCCGAGATTCGCACCGGCATGACGGTTCAGGGCTCAGCCCGCGGCATGGAGGTGAAGCAGGGGTGAAGCAGGGGTGAAGCAGGACTTGGGCACGTGGATCAAGAAGCGCGCCAACACCATCTTCCTTGGCGGCTGCGCCAGCCTCCTGGCACTGTCCATGGCCAGCCTGGTCATGGCGCTGGGCCCCGGCGACCAGGCCTCGTCGGCCGAGCAGGCCGCGGGCATTAAGGCCGGACTGGTCGAGGACAAGGAGGGGGCCGAGGCCGTACTGGAGACCAGGCACTCCGAGCTGCTCGCCGAGCTCGGCGGGATCGACGCGGACAGGGTCAAGCGCGACAGGAGAGTCATCAGGACCTTCGTGCTGTCGCTGGCCGAGGCACCGGCGTCGTCGAGGTCGGTGCGTGACGAGCAGATCAGCCTCGATGCCCGCTGGGACGTCCTTGGACCGGACTCGCGCACGCTCACCGAGTTCTTGCCCGAGTGGATGGCCGCGGGCGAGGACCGGCACTACCGGCTGGCCGACCTCGACATCCAGGTCGCGGGCATCAGCGGCCTCGACTACAGCTACACCGCCCTGGCACGGCTCGAGCCGGACGAGGACACAGACGGGGCCGAGTTCGTCTTTCTGACCGCGACGACCAAGCAGGACGGCGCGCTCACCGAGGCCGTGGCCTATCGGGCCTCGAACGCCAGCCGGGCCGAGCTTGAGGCCGCAGACGGAGGCCGGGCGCCGAAGCACGAGAGTGCTGAGCCGACGACCGAGCCCTCGGCAGGAAACGGCCAGGACTAACCAGACGGACGCCCACCCATGACGACGAAGAACGAGAAGGTCGAGGACGCGATGACACCGACCGCCGAGCGCACCGAGGCGACCACCGATGGCAAGGAGACGGACGACGCCCCTCGCGCGGGTCTATCGGACCAAGAGCCCTGCCCGAGCCTGGGCAAGCGACTGCTCGACGATCTCAAGGGCGCGAACAAGTCCAAGGGTCGGGCGACCAAGGAGAAGCAGTGGGCCAAGGCCGGGGTCATTCGCGCCTCGATCCTCCTCTTCGACTGGCTGCTCGTGTTTACGACCGCCACCTCGCTCGTGCCCGCCTTGGGCGCGTGGCTGCACATGAAGTCGGGAGCGGCCGGGCCCGGTGTAGGCGTCGACGGCCTCATCGCGGTGTGGCTGGTGCCTCTGCTGTTCATCGTCGGGATGCTCATGATCGGCGAGGTCGCGATCATGCGGGCCCTGTGGCGGGCCGGGAGACAAAAGATCGAGCGGATGCGCGCACAACTGGAGTCCGAGGCCGACGGTCCTGAGCGCGCCGGTCCGGGGCGGAAGACCACCACGAGCAGTGGAAGCAAGCAGAGGAACCGGAAGCGGAGGAAATGATGCGGACTGCAGGACTGACGATGGCCGACGTGTGGGCCGAACGCGTGCTCAACCTGAGAGGGGTCGAGACCCAGCGCTTCGAGCGGATCCCGGCCACGGTCGGGGTGCTCGTTGACACGATCGAACTGGCCCACCACGGCCAGGACCAGAAGTACCGGCCCTACTTGCATGTCATCGGCGAGATGCGCACCATCGCACTGCCCGAGAGGATGCCCCACGGGCTGACCGAGCTGACCTACCCGGTCGGCTCGGAGCAGATCGACGTGTTCTATGAGTTCGATGACGCCCAGCTCGTCCACCTGGCTCAGAAGGGCTACTTCCAGACTGGCTTCCGCGTGCCCGACGGACGGGTCACCGGCGTGGAATGGGAGCTGCCAGCAGAGATCGACGCGGTCGTGCTCGCCCCCGACCCCGGCGTCGACGGCGGCCAGCTGCCGGTCGTCTTCGCCCACGTCCACCGCCGAGGCGACCTGCCCGCCAGTCTGGAGACCTCCGGCTACGACCTGGCCGCCTATTTCGATGACTTCTCCCGTTCCGGAGCCGAGGTCGCCCGAGTCACCGGTGAGCGCGCGGCGACCACCCGCTCCGGCGAACTCGACAGCCTCTTCGGCGAGGACGTCTACGACGTCGAGTCCGTCCGTGAGGACCGCGAGGCCGTCGCCGCGCCCACGGCCGTCGACGAGTTCGATGGACGCAAGCGGGAGATCGAGGACGCCATCGAGGCCGAGAGGGCGGCCTTCCAGGCCGGACTGGCCGCAGAGGAGGGCACGCCCGAGCACCTCTACGCCCAGCAGGTGGCGCCCTCACTGGACGAGAGCGCCGAGGACGAGAAGGACAGCGACCGGGAAATGGCCAGGTGGACGGCCCCCTCGCTGGTGCGCAAGCCGGCCGTCGAGGCCGACCCGGGAGACGTCGACTTCGGCGACGAGGCCTTCTCCGCGACCGGCCCTTCCTCGCTCGAGCGACGCAAGGCCGAGGTCGTCGCCCGCGCCGCCGAGCTCGAGCATGCCTCGAGCGAGGACGGGCGGGAGTACTGAGGCTCGCACAAGCACAACGCCAGACCGACCAGCCCCGGAACGCGTGGACTTCGTTCGCGGGCCGGGGCTGGTCCCATCACAGGGAGGGCCAGGACCGTGGGACTGAAACAGGACGTGGTCATCGTCAATGAGTTCAGCGTCCCCCTGTCCGGAGGCACGGGTTCGCGCGGCGGGACGCCGGGGGCGTACGTGAGTCGGTACATGGCCAGGGAAGGGGCGACCGAGTCCCTGGCACCGATCCGGCGTCTGCGCACCGACGACTTCATTCTCCGTTACATGGCGCGCGACTCGGCGGTGGAGCGAATGCCCTCGCGCAGGGAAGCGAAGTACGAGATGCGCCAGGCCCAGGGAGACGGGGGTGTGGCCTTCGGTTATGGCTCGGTGTCCCTGTCCGATGAGCAGCTGGGGGCCGCCAGCGCCGACATCCAGCGCCTCTTCGAGGACCGGCACACGGTGATGAAGACCGTGCTGTCCTTCGGCGAGACCTACCTCAAGCGCCACGGCATCCTCGACCCCGACTTCCGCTGTGAGAAGGCCGGCGACTACCGCGGCCATCTCGACCAGATGAAGCTGCGGTTGGCGATCATGCACGGGCTCGAGAGGATGGCCTCGGGCACCGGCGGCTACGACGACCTCCGTTACGTCGGGGTCGTGCAGGTCGATACCGAGCACGTCCACTGCCACCTGGCCATGGTCGACGCCGGCCCGGGCAGGCGGGCCAAGGACGGCACGCAAAAGGGCAAGTTGCTCGACCGGCACAAGGCCCGGCTGCGCCGGGGCATCGACGCCTGGCTCGACGAGAAGCAGGCAGTGGCCCACCTGTCCAGTGCCGTCGGCTATGAGCGGCGCAATGTCACGACCTACATTAAGCGTTGGGCCCATGACCGGATCCGGTCCGAGGCCCTGCCGCAGTTCATCCTCGCCTGCCTACCGGCCGACCGGGGCCTGTGGCGAGCCGGGTCGAACGCGGCGTCGATGCGCAAGGCCGATGCGCTGGTGACCGAACTGGTAGCCGAGCAGCTGGCCCGCCCCGGCTCGCCGATGCCAGCGGCCATGGAGCGCATCCGCGACTACGCCGACAACCGACGGGCCAACGAGGACCTGTCGACCGAGCAGTGGCAGGCGCTCATCGACCGCGGCCGATCCCAGATCGTCGAGCGCGCCGTCAACGGCGTCTACCAGCTGCTGCGAGCAATGCCCGCCGAGGAGCTGACGGTGCGCACCCCGATGCTCGAGCTCATGGGGATGGACTACGAGCGCATGGCCGTCGCTGCCGCCGACGAGCAGGTCCACGGCGAAGGGGCGGGCGACCTCATCCACTTCGGCTTCCGCCTGCGCAGCTACTCCTCGCGCCTGGCCCACCACCGCCGCCAGGCCGAGCACAACCGCAGGCTCGCCCTGCGCTGGGAGCGCTCGGAGGCCGCCGACGTCGCCGCAGCGGACTCGCGCCCCCTCTACGACCACTACCGCTTTGAGCAGCGCTGGCACGAGCAGGTGATAGCCAAGTACCAGCACTTCCTGCCCTTCCTCGCCGACTCCAGTGCCTGGCAGGAGGAGCAGCAGGCCATCTCCGACTACGGGGCCCGGATCCTGTCTCTGATTAGCCTGCGTGCCGACGCCTCGCTGGCGCGGATGAAGGACGCCGAGGAGGCTGAGCGGATCGGCCGTGACGTCTACGACCAGCCCGGGGGCCGGCACTTGACCCAGGGCAGGGCTGGGCGGGCCGTCCTTGACGGCCGGATCGCGACGATGAAGCGGGTCTACGACGAGCGGGTTGCCGAGCTGCGCAGCCGATTGGCGAGCTCGGGTCTCGTCCTCGAGCTCGGCGTCGATGAGACCAGGGCCGAGGCGGTCACCGACGAGGCGGTCATCGTCGAGGGGATCGGCCACGACTTCGCGGAGGTCAAGGCACTCGACCTCCATCACCTCGGCTACGACTTCGTCTCCGACGTCGAGGTCGGGCAGCGGGCTGGGCGGGCGTTCCTGGCCGCGGCACGGACTCGGAGACAGCTGGTCTTGGCGGCGATGGACTACCTCGAGGGATCGGGTCAGTCGGCGACGATCGTCGAGCTGCCCGTTGACGACGTGGCGGCGATGACGCGCACGGCGCGGACGCTGTCGGCGGGGCGGGTCGAGATGGGCAGGTTCGTCCTGCCTTCGCGCATCGCCGAGCTGCGGACGGAGCAGGAGCGCTCCGAGACGGCACGCCGGTCGAAGGCGTCCTCGCTCGACGTCGAGCTGGCGGCGCGGGTTACTGCCCGGGTCGACCAGGCCGCACTCGAAGCGAGCATCGAACCATCCGATGCCAACCAGATCGTCAGTGCGACTCCTTCAAGTTAACCCCTGAAAGACCAATGATCATCATTCAATGGTTGCCAATGGCCTATAGCAGTACTATGGTGAGGAGCATTGTAGGACGACTCAATGGATCGATCCAGACGACGGCACGGGTCACGACCGATCTGATTGCAGGCAGATTGATTGAGAGGAACGATCATGGCTTACCTCCAGGGCGAAGGCGCGATGACCAACATCAACCTCATCGTCAAGACCCACTTCAACAACGTCACCAAGAACGGCAAGAGCCAGTTCCTCGACGCCATGGTCGACCACAGGGACCCTCGTGGCCCCGGCCAGACCAACCTCCACCTGGTCTCACGGAGGCAGGAGCACAACGGCAAGACCTCCTACAACAACGGCGCGGGCTACTCGATGGACCAGTTCGAGAAGATCAAGGCCGCCGCGGGGCCCAACACCGAGCCCGTGACCAACAAGGACGGCGAACAGATCGGTGAGGCCTTCGCGGTCAAGGCCAGCGTCATGCCCGCCAAGGACGGCCTGATCATCAACACCAACAAAAGGATCGACCAGTCCGACTTCAAGATGGAGCCGAACACCCTCGACATGCAGTTCGAGTCGATGAAGGCGGCCAAGAAGGCCCGCCAGGCCGAGAAGACCGCCGAGGCCGAGCAGGCGCAGACCGCCCAGCCCGAAGCGTTCCCGGCCCACGCGGCCGAGGCGCAGGCCGCAGAGCCGGAGCCCTCGATCGGCTGATCGGGACCGGTCGCACAAACGGAAGGCCCGCACCAGGGAGGCATTCCCGGGGTGCGGGTCTTCGCCCATTTCGAGGGGCTGATGCCTGTGAGAGGAGACACGACATGGGGCCCGAACAGATCGAGGTGCCGTCGCTGATAGACGCGGCCGAGGCCTGGCTGAACGACTCGGTGCCACCCGTATCGGCCGAGCAGGCCCCGGTGTCTGAGACCTACCCGTACAAGTTCGAGATCGGCGCGACCGGCCGTCAGCAGGTGGTCAACGAGCACAAGCCGGGCCTTGGCGAGTGAAGGAGTGTGGAGACGATGGCAGGAATCAATGAGGTCCAGCTGCGCAATGTCCAAGAACGCAGTACCGGGGACGTGCCGATCCATGGAGGACCCGCGACCGGGGCGCGCCATGAGGCCAAGCCTGGTCGCGCACCCGTCTACGGGACGGATGCGACAGCTCCGCCGCCCTCGCGCGCAGCCGGGCGCCAGGAACGGACGGGCGACGTCCCTGCCTACGGACGCTCCAGGGCGGGAGTGGGCCGAGGGGTGAGGAGTGGGGGCGTGCCGGGCTACGGCCCGGCTTCGGGGCGGGGTCGGTCCCAGAAGCCGTCGCGGACCGAGCAGGTGGAGGCCGAGAAGCAGATGCTGTCGGCGGGCCTCAAGGGAGGGGTCGCGGGCAGCAAGCTGGGGGCGAAGGCGGGATCAGTCGTGCCGGGCCTCGGCACGGTAGCCGGGACGGCGATCGGAGCGGCTGCCGGGGCGAGCGTGGGCCAGGCCGATACCGCGAGGAAGGCCGGAAACCCGGGTCGAGCCTTCGCCACGGCGATACCGCTGGGCGGAGTCGTCGGAGGCGCGGTCAACGCCAAGCTCGCCAAGGACGCGCGGACGGCCAGGGAGATCGAACAGGCCGCGGCGAGCGGTAAGGCGCGGCCGGCCCAGCCGGGCGGCGCGGAAGTGTCGACGAAGAAGCTGCCGGCCAGCCAGCGAGTCAAGGATTTGCAGGTCGGTCAATCGCTCCAGTCCGAGAGCTTCAGGGCCGGAGCCCAGGTGGTCCGGGACACGGCTACCACCGCTGATCGGCCGCGCGCCTTCCATGCGCAGATCAAGGGCGTCGCCGCCGCGGCGACGAAGGGAGCGGCCACCGGCGCCTACCGCGGAGTGCGCACGGAGAGGGCGAACCGGTCCGGCGCCCAGGCCGAACCCGAGATGGCCGACGAGTGGCTGTCGAACACCGCATCGCGGACGCGATCGGTAGGACGGCCGGTCTCGGAGATGTACGACTACCGGTTCGAGGGTCAGGACCAACAGGACGTCGACCGGCAGTACGGCGGCTGAGTCGCAGGGCCGAGGACCGACCAAAGGATCCCGGGGAGCCACTCCGCGAATTCCTTTCATATGAGCATATGAATGATCATCGTCATAGTGTTTTTACTGACGTTTCAATTGAAACAGCCAGATGGCCAGGGGGTCGATCCGGTAGATGTTCAACGACGAGAGGCTCAATGCGGCCTACCCGACTCTGTCGAAGCTGTCGGACCCGCTCAAGCCGGCCGGGCGCGAGATCGTCGGCCGCAAACGGGAGCAGATGCAGGTCATGGCGGGAATGGCGCGGCCCGAGTTGTCGAACGTGCTACTGCTGGCTGAGGCCGGCACGGGCAAGACCGCGCTCGTCCAGGCGGTGTCGGTCCAGGATTCGCAGCGCCGCTACCTCGAAGTCGACCCCGCGCGGATGATCGCCGAGGCAGGCGACGGACAGCAGATGGCCGCCCTGCTCAAGCGCTTCTTCGACGAGGCTGAGGAGTTCCACCGGGTCGAACAGGAAGAGCTCGTGCTCTTCGTCGACGAGTTCCACCAGATCATCCAGCTCTCCGACGCCGCGACCGAGGCGATCAAACCGGTGCTGGCGGCCTCGGGCACGCGCGGGATTCGGATCATCGCCGCGACGACTTATGAGGAGTTCCACAAGCACATCTCGTCGAATCAGCCGCTCGTCGAGCGCCTCCAGCGCATCAACCTCTCCCAACCGGAGCGGGCGACGACAGTCGAGATCCTCAAGGGGATGGCCGGGCACTACGAGGTCGCCGACCAGTTCTACGACGACCACATCTTCCAGCAGATCTACGAGTACACCCAGCGCTACATCCCGGCCAGCTCTCAGCCGCGCAAGTCGATCCTCGTGCTCGACTCGATGGTCGGCTGGCACCGGATCACCGGCCGGGCCATGGACCGTGAACTGCTGGCCGACGTGATCATGGAGTCGACGGGCAACAACGTCGACGTCCGCGTCGACGGGGCGAGGATCAAGGCCGAGCTCGACAAGCGGGTGTTTAGCCAGGACCTCGCCACGAGCATGCTCGCCCGTCGCCTGCAGCTGTCGGTGGCCGATCTCAATGACAAGAGCAAACCGAGAGCTTCCTTTGTATTCACTGGGAGTACAGGCACTGGCAAGACGGAAACGGTCAAGCAGCTGGCGAACCTCATCTTCGGTGACGACGAGCGACACCTCATCCGGTTCGACATGACCGAGTACGCGAGCGAGGAGTCCTACGCGCTATTCCGCTCGGAGCTGACGAAGCGGGTGTGGGACCGGCCCTACTCCGTGCTGCTCTTCGACGAGATCGAGAAGGCAAACTCGATCGTCACGCGTATCCTGCTCCAGGTCCTCGACGACGGTCGGCTCTCCGACGACAACAACCGGACAGTGAGCTTCCTCAACACCTACATCGTGCTCACCACCAACGCAGGCTCCGAGATCTACAAGACGATCGCCAACTACGCCTCCTCTGATACCGGCTCCGGCGAGAACCTTGTCGAGTATCAGAAGCTCATCCGGCGCTCCATCTCGCAGACGACCGGGGGCAACCGTTTCCCACCCGAGCTGCTGGGCCGCATTGACGCGATCGTGCCCTTCCAGCCGCTGTCGGAAGAGACCCAGAAGAAGATCGTCGCTGGCAAGCTGCGCGGGGTCGTCCAGGAAGTCGCCATCAAGCACAACGTGCGGGTCGACGTCTCCAAGAAGGTGTTGCAATACCTCGTCGAAGACAAAGGCGAGTCGGACTCCGACGCCGGCGGCGCGCGCGCCGCGGTCGCCAAGCTCACCGACGAGGTGACCACCAGCATCGCGACGTTCATCAACGAGCACCCGGCCGAACGACGGGTGCGGGTCGAGGTCGCAGGGAAGCTTGTCAGCGACAACAAGCGCCTGCTCAAGTCCGACGCGCGCATCATCGTCAGCGCCCACCGAGGCTGATCATTCCATTGACCCATTGGATCGTCATTGCATAGTCGAACGACTGGCGCGAACGGTAGGATGTGAATAAACCAGTCAAACTGCGTTTCATCCAGTGAAGGGGTCGACATCCATGGCCAATCCAGGCATGACGGAGGCCAGTCGCAAGAAAGTGCGCAAGAAGAAGCCGGACGAGCTGTTGTCCTCGGTCGTACATGAGACCGCGACGGCGGGGGCCGTGGACCTGCTCAAGAAGAACGAGAGGTTCGTCTTCCCCTCCGGGAGCGCTTGGGTGATGCTCGGCCTGGCCTCTGAGGCCGTCGGCGGGCTCAATCGCCGTCAAAGTCGGCACGAGGCCAAAGGTTCGATCATCAAGCTCATCGAGAACGATGAGATAGAGACGGTCGCCACCGCAGAGATGCTCGCCGAAGAGGTCTTCGGCATCATTCCCACCGCCTCAACGCTCGATCGGATGGACGAGTACTCGCTGCTCACAGAAGCTGAGTACTCCTGGGCCGTGGTCTGGGAGACCGTCGAGGGGGACCTGCACGTCGAGTTCGTCGGCAAGGCGACCTTCCCCCAGACGCAGCAGGTCGCCGCTGGCACCCTCAGCCTCGAACAGGCGGTGGGACGGCAGGCCTGGGCCGACCACTCGGGGCTGTCGGGCGCCAACTCCGCCGATGCCGCGGCCTCTGATCCGACGCAGGCGACGAACGGTGACGAAATCTTCGCTCCGCTGGACGAGGACGACTCCCCCACTGACGACGATGATGAGCCGGTCTTCGATGACCTGGCCGCCGATGAGGAGCCCGACTTCGAGGCCCCCGAGCCGGAACCGATAAGTGAGCCCGCACCGGCCTCCGAAGCCCTTGTGGCGACGGAGCACCCCGGGGACGAGGGCTTCGGCATCGACGAGATCGACGAAGACGCCGCCGTGGATGAGCCGATGCCCGCCGAGGCAGTTGAGGGCGTCTACGCCGACGACCAGGAGACCGTCCGCGACGGCCTGGCTCGGCGCTTCCTGCCCGAGGACCTGGATCTGGGCATCCGACTCGACGAGTTCAACCACACGTTCTCGATCGGCGCTCCGGCCGTCCAGATCGAGGTGCCCGAGGGCGCGAGCGAGTGGCTGGGCGACCAGGTCGCCCAGCTCAGCCGGCAGGCCAACGCCGACCTGGCCGGTCTGCGCTATCAGCACGAGGACGAACTGCGGGCTCTCTACGTCAATCTCATGTCCACACACATCGAGCAGGTCATCCGCGCGGTGGCCACCGATCGCGAGGACAGCCGCTACAAGCAGCTCATGGACAGCATCGAGGCCAAACAGGCCGAGAGGGTCTCGGAGAGGGACGAGAAGGTCCGCAAGGCCAAGACCCGGATCGTCACCGCCTACGAGGAGCACGTGAAGGTGCTCGCGGAGAAGGCCGCGAAGGACGCCGAGGCCCACTACCGGGAGCGTAACAAGTCCCGGGTCGAGAGGGATCAAGCTGATGCGGTCGTCGAGATCGATCGGGAGATGAGCAATGCTCACACCCATGATCTGCAGGAGATCCTGCGGATCCGGCGCAACGACGCCAGCCTCAAGCTCCAGGTCGGCCAGACTCAGATCTTCAAGGTGCTCGCCGAGCGGCAGAGCGAGAACCTCGCTGCCGAGCAGGAGCGTCTGGACCGCTGGAAGGACGAGATCGGCCGGATCGTCGCAGATTACCGGGGCGATGACATCGCCCGGACCGAGGCCCTGACCGAGCAGCTGGCGCGTACCGACGAGCTGGCTGCGGCCCGCTCCGAGTACGCCGCCGCGCTCGAGGCCCAGCGAGCCGAGCACGCCGATCGGATTCGCCGGACCGAGGACGAGCTCGACCTCGTCCGCCAGGCGGCGGTCACGAGGATCAAGGAGCGCGACGCCGAGTGGGACAAGGACTTGTCGGTGGAGCGGACCAAGACCGAGACGCTGACCAAGCTGGTCCAGGACCTGCGCGAGGAGAACGCGGTGATCGAGACCCGCGCCGCGGAGTTCGCCGACCGTCGTCTGCAAGCAGTCATGGCCGATCGGGACGCCGCTGACAAGAATCTCGAGCGCTTCGCGGTGCTTCAGCGGCACGCGAGCTGGCTCATCCTGAGCATCATCGTCGGCGGCGTGATCCTCGGCCTGGGGGTCGGATTCATCGCAGGGACGCTCGTGACCACCTGAGGACAGGGGCGACGAAGCGCATGGAACGGAAGCCACGGCGGTGCTCCAGGTGGACCGGGCACCGCCGTCGGCATCAGAAGGGCATCCGAGAACGCGGGACAGGATTCGCACGCCATGGGACTGAAAGCAGTGCGGGCCAAGCGGCCCACCGCTTCCACCTGGGACAAGATCAGGGCGAGGCGGCCGGACGAGACGCTAGGCAACAGGGACGTACACGGTGACCAGCAGCTCGACCGGTCGACGCTGGGCACCCGGCGCTCGCGCATCCCGGGATTCATCGGAGCGGCCATCACCGGCGCCGCCGTCTTCGCGGCGGCCTGGTTGCTCTACTCAATCCTGGCCACCCTGTTCATCGGCGTCTCCGGCGCCCTGGGCGCGGTCAGCATAGGCGCTCCGGCCGAGCAGCCCTACTACGTCAAGACCCAGGTCAGCGAGGGCGGAAAGTCGGTGACCTGCTACAAGCAGACCGACCAGGCCGGGTTACCGGCTCCTGGCGGGAAGTGCTACGGCAGCGCCGAAGAGGTGCCAAAGCCGGACTGGTACCAGGGCGAGTCCGAGACGAGGGGCACCGACGAGCCAGCGAGGACGACCATCAGCGCTCAGCTGGCAACCGTGACCGGCTTCAAGCTGTTCATGACGGTGGGCACGGGATTGATCGTGGCCCTGGTCATCTCGACTCTGGTGACCCGACGGGTCAGCGCCGAAAATCTCATGCACAACACCGACGACATCAATCAGCACCAGAACGACCAGCACATTGCGCTGCCCGAAGAGATCATGGAGAAGTTCGACTACTTCCCTGACGCTGGTGCGCACTCGGCTGTGCAGGTCTCGTCAGTCATCAGCCACACCATGCTCAAGAAGAAGGGCCTGGGTAGCGTCGATCTCATCGAGCGGGCCGAGGCCGACATCATCGACGAGGACGGCGAGATCCTCTATTACGCCGGTGACCCCCTTGAGGACGCCGACGGCAACGTCATGACCCGGACCGTCCCACTCATCGACGAAGACTTCGGCGAGGCCCTGTTCGAAGCATCCGGCGTCCCCGACGTCAAGGGCGGCGACGGCAAGCCGCTGCGGAAGCGTTTCGACACCACCGCCATCCCGTACAACCCGGACGGCAAGGCGCAGGAGAAACTCGGGAAATACAGGACCGTCGCCGACCTCATCAAGAACGACTGGACGTTCCCCGACTACGAGGTCCAGCGCCCGGCCGGGGCCTATATTGTCGACACCGCTCCGGTGAACACCATGGTCCTGGCGATCACCCGAGGTGGCAAGGGCCAAACGATCATCGAGCCGACCCTGGACATGTGGAGCCGGGAGAAGCGGCCGTCGAACATGATCATCAACGACCCCAAGGGCGAGCTGCTGGTCAAGAACTACGTGCCCTTCGTCATGCGCGGGTTCGAGCCGGTCCAGTTCAACCTCATCAACCCGGTGAAGACGAACATCTACAACCCGCTGGGCATGGCCGCCGACGCCGCCCGAGAGGGTGACTCGACCAAGTGCGCCCAGTACGTGGAGAACATCGGCGACGTCTTCTTCCCCGTCTCCGGCGGGGAGGACCCGGTGTGGCCCAAGGCTGCCGGAAACTCATTCAAACGCGCGGCCTACGGCCTCATCGACGTTTACATGGAGGAGGAGCGAGAGCTGCGCGAGTTCGCTATGGCCGCCGACATGCCCCCGGAGGTCCTCGAGCAGCGCCTCGACGAGATGTGGGGCAAGGTCACGCTCTACAACTGCTACCAGATGTTCGTCCAGCTGACGTCGAAGAAGATGAAGAACCCGGAGGCCGAGCTCGAGAAGCGGGTGAAGAAGGGCGAGTTCGACAACGACGAGGAGGGCCTGCAGGCCGAACAGCGCCGGGTCGAGGCGCAGTCGCCGCTGTGGGAGGGCAAGCCCGAGCAGGACATGCTCACGCTGTACTTCAACGCCACCGCGGCCCTGCCGACCAACACGGTGCGCACCCTCATCGGCAACGCCGACAACGCGCTGCGCGCGATGGCCGGAGCCGAGAAGATGATCGCGAGCGTCTACGGCATCGCCCTGACCGCGATGTCGTTCTTCTCCGACCCGACGATCTCGCGTCTGACCTCGGGTAGGCCGTCGCAGACGACTGACTTCGGCAGTCTGTCCTTCCCGCGACGGATGGGCGTGCGGTTCTCGCAGAACTACCTCAAGCGCGACAACCTCATGCGCGAGATGCTGGCGAAGTGGTCGGCCTATTCCGATCCAATGTTCTCCGAGTCGCTGGGCAAGGACTTCGACCATCAGGACGTCGTCACCCCTGAGGGCTGGGCCCGGTACTACTTCGAGGGAAAGTTCCCCACTGACGAGGCCTGGGTCAAGCTCGAGCTCGTCGACGCCCAGAAGCAGATGCTGGTGCGCACCTTCTACTTCCACTTCAAGAAGAGCTACCAGCTCTCGCTCAACGGTCGGCACTTCGTCAAGGAGCAGGTCACCGGCGAGAAGATCGTCAAGGACGGCGTCATCCGCGAGCTGCGCCCGGTGCGTGAGGGCGGTAAGGCCGACGGGACGATCCTGTCGTTCGAGCCGTCGAACACGACGTACCCGCAGGACAAGCTCAATCTGGCCGACTCGGTCGTACCCGAGCGGGTCCAGGGCAGGGCGCGGGCAATCCAGCAGACGATGGTGCGGTACTCGGAGAAGACCAAGGCGGTGTTCCTGGTGACGCCGCCGCACCTGACCAAGTACGCCCAGATCGTGCTCATCCTCATCAAGCAGCTCGTCGACCTCAACTTCGACAAGAGCTACATGACCAAGAGCAACCAGAAGCCGTTGTACAAGACCCGGTTCATGCTCGACGAGCTCGGCAACCTGTCCAGCGACGGCGAGGGCATCCAGAGCTTCCAGACGATGCTGTCCATCGGACTCGGCCAAGAGCAGCAGTTCACGCTCATCCTTCAGACCCTGCAGCAGCTGCGCGACGTCTACGGGGACTCCGTGGACAAGATCGTCCAGGGCAACACCTCGAACATCATCTTCCTCAAGTCGACCGACGACTCGATGCTCGAGACCCTGGAGAAGATGAGCGGCAAGACTCATCGGGTCTATCGCGACTCCAAGCAGATCACGCAGGACATGAACAAGATCATCGGCGGCAAGACGCAGGGGGCCGTGTCGTACACGATGAGCGCGCAGGAGGAGCCGCTCATCAAGTTCAACGACATGTACTTCATCCCCGAGCGCAACAGCATCGTCTTCCGCGCCGGCGACGCGCCGGTGTGGAACCGCAACGAGACGATCCTGCCGATGAGCTGGCGTCTGTTCGAGAACACGATCCGTCACGCTGGCCACGACGAGTACACGTTGCAGACGATCCCGACCCTGTCGACGGCTGTCGACTTCGACGTCAAGCTCAATCAGCCAGACTTCAAGAAGTTGCTCGACAAGCGGATCGCCCAGGCGATGTGGGCCAGTGAGGCCAAGCAGCAGTACCAGGACGCCTACGGCTATGAGGACATCGAGATCGCCCGGCTCGACCCCGACCTCTACGCCGATGAGGTCATGGAGATCATCCGTGGCCTGGCGGCCAAGGACGAGGGTCTGGACCCCGATGCGGCGGTGATGATGGACCCGGACGACTACGAAGCCTCGATCATGATCGACGATGACCAGTTCATCGAGAACGTCGAGCTGGCGGCCGAGGTCCACGATCTCGAGGCCGACGAGTCCAGGCGCGAGGAGCGCATCTACGCCGAGGGGCTGGTGAGCAAGGAGATGCTCGTCCACCGCAACGGCGTGGCCAAGCTCAAGACGCTCGACGTGCCGCTAGCCGAGGCCTACAAGCACGTGATGCTCGAGATGCAGCATGACGATGAGCACTTCTCGGTCGGCGGCGACGGAGAGCTGCGCAGCGCCGACGGGTCGGTGGCCTACATCTCGCCGGTGCGCTCGGCGACGTACTCCGACGCGGCCCAGCGGATCAACCGTCACCTCGACGGCGAGGGCTCCAGGGCCTTCGCCGAGCAGGAGCTGACCGAGGAAGACCTGCGCAGCCTGGCGACGGTGAAGATCCACGCGGCCTTCTACCAGTACCTCGCTTCGCTGGAGTCGTGGGAGGTGCTCGCCGAGGGGGAATTCGATCGGGCTATGGCCGTCGAGATGCGCCAGGAGACCCATCGGGCGTAGCGCGGTGTCGATGAGGGGACGCCCCCGGCCTGGATGCGGCCGGGGGCGTCCGGTCGTTTCTGGGGTCTTCGGGAATCGACAACCAATGGCAACTTGAATGCACATCCAAACCTGTCACCAATGATTGATAATGATCAGTCGAATGGACTATACATGATCATGTAACCCGTAGCCCCAGAGGAGGCAGAGACATGAAGAGCGCGCACGGCCTGCGGAGGTACTTCTACGAATACGTCCTCCACCAGGCCATCGACCGCGCCCGCGAGCAGACGTCGGAGATCGTGCCGATCTCCCAGGCCAGAGCCATCCGGGCCCGGGTCGACGGGATTCTCTCCGGGCTCCCGGCGATCCCCGAGGCCAAAGGGCTTCCAGCGACAGCACAGCGCCTGGCCCATCCCAAGCTGGGCATCCGGGACTGCCTGAGCGCCATCGACCAGGCTCTGGGCGAGTCGGTGCGCGACTACGAGCCCCAGTTCGGCGACCACTCCGCGGCCGACGAGCGCTACCGAGCGCTGCAGCGGGACTTCAGCCGGGCCACTGGCGTCGGCGGCGAGACGAACCCAAAGTCGGCGCGGCTGCCGATTAGCCCCTACGACCCCGAGTGGGCCGAGCGGGCGACGATCAAGCGTGGGGGCACCGCGCTGTCCTACCTGCCCGACGGGGCCGTGGCGAAGATGACCGGCGGCGAGGTCGACCGGGTCGCGGCCCCGCAGCACGGCAACGCGATGCTGTGGCGCATCGACGACGGCAAGGCCGTCGAGGCCGGTCGGGCGATGACCTATGACGACGCCTCGGGGCTGACCGCCCTCATGGACAAAATGAGCGAGGCCGAGTACAACCAGGTCCGCGGCTGGGTCCTCGACGGCGGGCGGGACCCGCGCACCGGGCGCATCGACCGCAACCGCTTCATGTCCCAGGCCGCCGTGGCCCGCTCGGTGGCCGTGCTCGACGAGCTCAAGGCCCAGGGCACGGCCTACGAGGTCGTCCGCGACATCAACCCCGGCCAGATCAAGGCCGTCCTGGTGGACACGGGCCTGGAGATCCGCCTCACCGAGCCCCGGGAATCTGAGTCCTTCGCCGGGGCCCGCATCTACGACAACGGTCTGGTCTCGCGCTACAGCACCAACCACTCGGTCAACGGCAGCGTGGCCCTGTACTCGGCGAGCCCCGACGAGGCCGTCGCCCTGCTGCGCTTCGCTCAGGGGCGGCCCGTCGAGCGCAGAGACGTCCCGGGAGCGATCGCCGGGGTGCTGGGCACCACGCACACGGAATCGAGCCGCTCGGGCCCCGTCGAGGTCCCCGACGCCTACTACACCGACAAGGAGTCGATGTTCGTCGTCGACGACTACGCGCGCGGCGCAGGTTCGAAGGTCCTACTTCGGCGGGAGAGCACCTCGCGGACGTTGCCGACCTACTTTGTCGATGCCGCGGCGGCCGAGGCCTTCGGCCAGGCGGCCGTGGAGTCGGCGCGGGCGAACCTGCAGTCGGCCCTCGATGTCGAGGGCATCATTGACTCATTCCACGCCCAACGCTGGCAAGGCCTCAACCTCGTCGAGTTCGAACCCCCGGAGTACTCGGCTGACGCCGAAGTCGCCGCGATCCAGCGCTCCTACTGGGACGTGCTCACCGGCGATCGGGCCTGGCTGCTGCGGCCGGGAGCGACCGAGGAGATGTACGCCGAGAGGCTGGAAGCCATCGGCGAGTCCGCCGAAGCGGGCCTGGGCAACCTCGTCTACGGTGGCTCGCCCGAGGAGATCATCCGCGACCACGCGGCCGACGTGCCCTTCGAGGTCATCGGCACCTGGGAGGCCGAAACCCACCAGATCGACGGCGAGTGGGTCGACCAGCGCTTCGACCCGGGCCGCGTGGCCAGGTACATGACCAGCTCGGTCGGCCAGTGGTCGAACCTTGACGACCTCGCCGCGGCGCTGCGCCGGGCCGAGGTCGATCCGGCGGAGATGATGGGCACCGGCTTCCAGACCACGCGGTTCAAGGACCGGCTGGTCCGATTCGACGCCCAGACGGCCGTGCCGATCGAGACCCACCCGTCGGAGTTCATTCAGCGCGTCGGCACAACCATCTACGACTCGCTGGCCCGCTCGGGCACCGCGCCCGGCCCGATCCTCATCGACGACAAGGGCGTGGTCTCCTACACCGCCGAGAAGCAGCGCCGCGGCGGGTCGCGGGTGCCGGTATCCGGTCAGATCGGGCAGGTCTTCGACGTCGGCGACCACGGCGAGATCGTCACGCGGTTCGCGTCCGGCGAGAACGCGCTCATCGTGCCTGGCTACCAGGCGCGGATTCGGGCCCAGCCGCCAGGGCAGCGGCCGACCTCAGTCGAGGAGCGTACGGTACTGCGCGGCTACGAGCAGCTCGTCCACGAGCGCATCGCCCACCAGATCGCCGGTGACCTCGTGGCCACCCGGAGCGAGGTCGGCGAGCCGGCGAGTCTCAACGGTGTCTACTCCCAGCTCTACGGCACCAAGTACCCAACCGACTTCATCGAGCGGGCCACCGAGCTGAGCATCGATCCCGCCACCGGTGAGGTCAGCTCCCGCCTGGACCCGTGGGTCGAGACGATTCTGTCGACCGAGGCGAAGCGGATCCGCTACAGCAACGAGGTCAAGGCCGGCTCGACCATCTACGCCGAATACCGGGCCGGGCGGGACCGCACCGACCCGGCCGACGACAACCGTTTCGAAGCCTGGGCGCTGACCGGCGGGCGGAACATGACGGTGCTCACCGGCACCGATGCTAACCGCGTCCCTGCACCGGAGGGCTACTTCGACCCCGTGATGACCGGCGGGGCGACCAACCAGGGCATCGTCCGTTACCTCACAACCGACGCCGAGGTCTCCCCCGACGGCTCGATCGTGCCCGGCGACCCGAAGACCCTCACCGGTGCCCGCGCCCCACTCATGACCCGGTCCGAGCTGGAGACTTTGGACTACGACCCTTTCGACCGCCAGCAGATGACGGCCTCGACGATCATGCAGTCGTCGAAGGTGACCGAACCGGCGGGGACGGCGATGATGACCTTCGGCGGCTGGACGGCCGACGACCCCATCGTCGTGTCCAAGGAGTTCGCCACGGCCCACCAGATCCGCGGCGCCGAAGGGCAGCTGCGCGACCTCGTCGTCGGCGACAAGCTCTCCGACCTGCACGGCAACAAGGGCGTGGTCTCGCTCATCATCGAGCGGTCGATGAGTATCGAGGACGCCGAGGCACAGGGCATCGCCGAGGAGGTCGCGTGGTTCCGCGAGAACCCGCAGATGGACGTGGTGATGAGCCCGTTCTCGCTGATCTCGCGCCGCAACGCAGGATCGGCCCGGGAGCTCATGGCCGGCGACGTCGAGACGCTGATGGCTCCGGCGATGCGCGGGAAGGAGCTCAGCGAGCTCTCGAGCACTGCGGCCGCGGCTGGTGTCGGCCGGATGCGCTTCGTGGTCACCCACATGGCCGTCGACGAAAAAACCAAGATCTACGACGACGAGGCGATCCAGGCCGGACGCGGCCGAAAGGCCTCGAGTCAGCTCGCATGGGCGCTGGGGTCGAAGGGTGGCTGCCCGGCGATCATGCGGGAGTTCTACGGGCACAACACCGGCCCGGAGTCGAACGTGCGCGAGTACCTGCGGGTCGCCGGTCTCGATATGGACCCCGACGGAGCGCTGCGGGTAGTCGGCCAAGCCGAGCCCCGCGGGGGGTCGCCGGCGCGCCGGTTCATCCCGATGCCTGAGCTCGTCCGCACAAAGCCAGGCAGGTCGACCCGGACGCCAGGGCTGAACACCACAGCGATGCGCAAGTCCTTCGGCGACCTCATCGGTGACCGCGGGGGCGACCTCGAGCTGCCCTTCGCCCTGACCTTCCCCACCGGTGAGCAGATCGAGCCGGCCTCGGCGACCAGCTGGAAGCTGCCCGTGCTCTCCTCGCACCTGCGCAGCGGCCAGGAGTTCGATGACGGGACCTCGGTGATGCACGACTACACCCGGTCCTACCAGGAGGTCTTCGTCGAGTCCTGCCGGTATCGGTTCATGCAGGAGAAGCTCGCGAACGAGCGGCTCACCGACGACAAGCGCTCGAAGCTGCTGGCGGATATGTTGACGACCGTCCAGCGGGCCCAGCGTTCCTTCGAGGCGGTCACCGCCGACGTGACCTCGCGGGTGCTCACCGGCAAGAACAACGCCTTCAAGACCGGACTGATGGCCTCGCGGCTGTCAGACTCAGCCACGATGGTGTGGACGGCCGACCCCAGACTGGACATCGACCAGGTGGCGCTGTCGCCGGACAAGGCGGCCCGGCTCGGCCTCGAAGAGGGCGACCACGCCCTGGTCTGGCGCGACCCTATCCTGCGCGACTCGGGCGTGCGCTACATGCGTGTGACCCTCGACGAGCGGCTCACCGGCGCGGCGATCAACCCGGTGATGGACAAGTGCTTCGACGGCGACTTCGACGGCGACGCAGTAGCCGTGGTCAAGCTCCATTCGCAGGCGGCCAAGGACGAGGCGATGGCCAAGTTCTCGGTGCCGGCGAACCTGCTCGACACCGGCGTCGTCGGCCCTGATGGGACGCACCCGCTGACGGCACACGTCGCGCTCGACACCCAAGTCGCGGTGTCGAAAGATCCAGAGCTGGCCAAGGAGTTCGACAGCCTGAGGTCGGAAGCGAACCTGCTGCTGGCCGCCGAGCGCGACGGCGAGTCGGTCGAGTCGATCGCCGCCCGCCGCCTCGGCGTCACCAAACAGCTCTCCAACCTCTACCGCAGTGCCCAGTCACGCGAGTTCGGCTCGGCCCTGGACTTCTCCAGCGCCTACAACCATGTCGAGAGCCTCAAGGCCGTCTGCGTCGACACCGGGGCTAAGGGCAGCCTCAGAAAACTGGCCTCTTACGCCGAGAAGCTCGGCCTGCAGGTCGACGATGCCGGTGACTGGCACGACGTCGACCACAAGAAGCCAGGTATCACGAAGGCCGACCAGGAGGCGTCGATGTTCGCCACGGCGATCAAGGCCCACGGCACCGGCCTCGGCGGCTCCTACAGCCAGCGGGCAGTGCGCGCGCTGCGGGGGAAGGACCTCAAGGCCGTCCTCGAGATCACCTACCCGGTGACGCAGTCGATCCTCCAAGCCAAGCACGACGCGGCCGAGGCTCGGCACAAGTACGCGATGCTCCAGGGCCCGGGACGCGATCTGTGGCGGGGTCGGAAACTCGAGCACGTCGGCGTTGGACAGTGGAAGCCCGAATTCGTCGAGGGCGAGCCGGTGCAGGCGAGCACCGCGGAGTGGGCCGAACAGTTCCAGGCCTTCTACGAAGCCCCCGACGGCTTCAACGTGCGGGTCAACCCCGCGTACGTCCATCGGGTGGCCGAGGCCCTCACCGACCCGGACACGGGCCTGGTGCGCAACCTCGAGGAAGATAAGTCGCTGGTGGGCACCGTCATGGACCGCATGGCCTACGGCGGTGACTTCGAGACCCTCGTGGCCGCGGCCGAGGCCCGGGAGAACGTCTACGACGGGCCCGGCAACGAGCTGTTCGCCCCGGCCCCCACGGCTCGAGCGCGGACCCGGTCGACCGAAGTCGAGACGGGTGTCGAAGCCACGACAGTGGAGACGGCCGTGCTCAAGCGCGACGTGCTCGCCGACGGCGTCGACCAGGCGCGCACGCGCCAAGTGAATCAGCGCTCGGCCCAGGCTGTAGTTGTCGGCGGCCGCCCGGAGTACACGCCCTCGATCAACATCGAGCAGCCCGTGGCAGGCGGGCATGACGAAGGAATGGGGCTGTGACATGAGCGAGCGCAAGCGCCTGGGAGACGTGGAGACGGTGCCAGTGGGCCGCACGCCCATGGCCGTAGACGGGCAGGGGCAGATCGACGCCGACGAGTGGACGGCCGAGAGGGCCAGGGCGCAGCCGCCCCTGGAGACCGGGGCGGGCTACCCACCGTGGCCGAGGCCGGCCGAAGAGGAGCCGATCGACGCCGAGTTCACCGAGGAGCGGCCGACGACCCGGCAGAGGGCCCGCCGCGCGTGGGAGGAGAGCAGGAGGAAGGCGCGAGAGTTCTTCAGCGAGAGCGTGCAGGCCACGATCGTCGATCACGAGGAGCAGCGGGCCAGGGACGAGGAACGGGCGGCGACCGACGACCCGGAGGCGAGCAAGCGCGCGCAGCTGCTCAAGCTGCGCAGCGAGGCGAGGCTGGCTGGCGAGGAGTACCTCGACTCGCTCAGGCGCTCGCAGATCTTCGTGCCCGGCTTCACGGAGGAGAAGGCGGCCAAGCGGCTCGACGCCATGCACCAGGTCTACGTGCAGATGATGGTGCAGGGCTGCCTGCGCCCGCTCTCGCGCGGGGTCAATACCAACTCGATCATCCAGGCCGTGGGGATGATGACGTCGATGACGCTGCTGTCGGAGGACTTCCGCGAGCAGACCCGCCCGCACCTCGACCGGCTCAGGGAGAAGATCCAGGACCGCATCGACACCAAGACCCGCTCGAGAGTCGGCGCGGTCGAGAAGGGTATCGAGCGCCGCCGGGACTTCTTCAGCGGGGTCGTTGACGAGGAGAAGAGGGCACGACTGGTCGGCTCGACCGATGCGCGCGCTCAGCTGTCGAGGAAGTGGCGCAAGCGCTATGACGACCTGCTCTATCGTGAGCGCGGCCGGCGGCAGCTCTACACTCCGGAGGCGGCGGCGCTGACGGAGCTGGGTCTGATGGAGAACGCCTTCGTCCAGATGCGGGACCCGGCGACGGAATCGCAGGAGGTCTACGAGTCCTACAAGAAGCTGCGCTCGCATCTGTGGGCCCAGTTCGAGGACGACGGCCTCGAGCGCCAGGACATCGTCGATCGGGTCAAGACGATGGTTGGGGTACGGATGGAGCACGAGCCGGAGCTCTGGACGATGATCAAGGGCGCCGCCCATGGACGGATCATCAAGGACTACCGCATCGATGGGGTCACCGGGGCCCGGGAGGAGCAGTGGCGCGGGCATTGGGCGAACCACATCGGGGCCAGAATGCCGCGCGAGGCGACCTTCTCCCTGCGCCCGCCGATGACGCACGATGAGCACAGCTCGGCGATCACCGAGACGATGCGGATCTCGTTCGCCGACGCGGTGGGCAAGGACATGAAGGACGGCAGGGCCGACGGCAAGCGTTTTCGGGAGATGGCCATCGGGTACATGGCTGGCTTTGCCGGACGCAGGCAGGGCATGGACCTGCGCGGGGCCCCCGCCGGCGTGCGCATGGCCGTCGAGCAATCCGGGGTGATGATGGCGACGATGACCGTCGACGGCGTCGAGCCCGAGGCCCAGCGGGCGGCGTACTCGATGGCCTACGCCAACGCCATGGACGAGGTCGCCGAGCAGTGCCCGGAGGTCAAGGACCTCATGCACGAGCAGTTCGGCCCCGACTGGAAGGCGGTGCTCAAGGACGCCGCAGACAACCCGCAGGCCTTCCTTATCGCCATGAAGGCGAAACCGCGACGGTACTACGCCGGGGCCGACGGGGGCCCGGCGTATGAGTCGGCCCGGGACTACGACGCCGCTCATGAGAATCCCCAGCCGGTCTGAGGGGTCGGGGGATAAAGCGCGAGCGGAGAGGCGGGAGAGATGTCGGAAGATGCGATGCAGCAGCACAACGAGCCGCGGGGTTCGAAGTTCGCCGAGATGTTCGGCTATGTCAAGCTCGACGACCGGGTGCGGTGGGACCAGCAGCGCCAGGCGATGCAGCGGCGGCAGGGGGCGATGAAGACGGGGTCGAAGCAGTCGCTGAGCTCGATGATGGAGTTCGGGCAGATGAACGTACAGGCCCGGCTCCAGGCCGCTCATCGAATCAAGGAACAGGAGGCCTTCGACAACAGGAAGGATCGCGTGATCACGGGAGATGACGGCGAGGTGCGGGTCGAGTCGGTGTCGTACCGGGACAGGCAGACCAGCGATCTGGGGCCGGAGATGGAATAACAATTCACGACGGCGTGAGGGTCGGGGGAGCCATTCAGCCTGCAGATAGAAAAACGGAGCCCCGAGGGATGATCCCTCGGGGCTCCTACCCGCTCTGGGCGGGCTCAGTTGTTCGTGAAAGCCATGATGACGACGAGGATGATGGCGAGCATCGCGGCACAGGTTCCGACAGCAGTCAGGAGGTCACCGTCGATGGAAGCCAGGAGTCGGCCCCAGAAGTCGGCGACGCCGACGGCGAGGCGGGAGAAGAAGCCGGTGACCCAGGCGATCACACCTGCGGCGGAGACGCCAGCAAATACACAGAGGCCGACGATGAAACGGGCGTTGCAGAGTATCAGAACCTCACCCCAGACCCTCTTCGAAGATCACGAGAATGCCGAGATTGGACAGAAAGAAGACGATGACGGCTCTCCAAGCACACCTGGGCATCCTCGATGCATAGGCCACGAAGGTCTTGGCTGGAGGGACGCAGGCTAGGAGTGGGGCAAGCAGGTCGGTGCGCACCACCACGTAGCAGACGCCACGCGAACGCGACGACGATCACGGCGGTCAGCGGCCGATGTAGAAGCAGCCGCCGCCTCGGGCTCCTCTGCCCGACGACCTGCTCGGCTGCCGCTCCCCCCCATCAGCGTCGATGACCTCGATCTCACCCTCGCGCATCGCCCCCCTCCATCCATTCAGTGACCTATTGGGTGGATGGGCATCAGATGACCTCGATCTCGTCCGCGGAGAAGTTCAGGCCTTTGGTGTAGAAGTGGTCGTCGATCACGACGGTGTACTCGCCGCGGTCGCTGATGCTGGTGATGGTGCCGAGCGAGCCCGCAGGGATGGCGTGTTCGGGTGGGAAGCTCGGGGCGGAGGTGAGGGTGATGGTGGTGCGGACACGATCGCCGGGGCGAAACATGTAGTGCTCCTCAGGATTCGTAGCCAGCGCTGCGGGTGGTGTGGTGCGGAACGCCGCTGACGGCTTCCGCTCAGAGGGTTGGGTGAGCCTCGGAGGTCCAGTCGTCGCCGTTCCACCACGTGCAGTGCCATCGGCGGCCGGAGAGCATCACGTGTCAGTGGCGGGGTGGCCAGACATACAGGGTGGCGTTGGTGTGGGGTCCTTCTTCACCGGGTGTCCTTTCGGGGCGGGGCGAAGCAGGGGCAGGCGAGGAACACTGGCGGGGTTTGCGGGCGCGGCGGATCGTGGTGCGTATCAGGACTCCCCGACGCTGGTGGGGAGGATGCTGGACAAGGCGCCCGAGGACAGCACCACCAGGGACCCAGACGGGACCATTACCAGCCAGTGCCCTTTTGGGATAAGCACCATGCACCGTTGGTCGTCCAGGTACACGCGGGCCTGCACGAAGCTCAGCGGGGGAAGGAACGCGGGACGCCTGTCGGTGCTGGCTTCGGCCAGGGCGCGGATCTCCTCGGCCGCGTCGGGGCCGGTGTACTGTACGGCGGTCACCGTGGCAGGGGCGAGGGTCACACGGGTGGGGTCTCCCACGTGTGGAGCACTGGCTAGTCCCAGGGCCCGACGGCACGTCACACACGACACTGGGGTATCCGGGGAGAGGAGGGTATCCCGATCCCGGGTCAGGTTGAACTCCTTTCGGCACGCGGCGTTGGCGATGATCCGGCGCATCCCCAGACACCGGGGGTCGAGGCGGCCCTTCGCGGGGAGGGCGTGCACAGCCCGGCCACCGAAGACACGGCCACGGCGGGGGTAGTGGTCAGGGTCGCGGGTCATAAGGTCTCCAGGGGGAAGAGGGGGCGTTGTCCAGCTGCGGCGAGCTTGACCTTGCTCATCGTGACTCCGGTGGGTTGAGGCCGGCCCGGGGGCGTTGACCCCCGGGCCCGGTCGGTCAGAGAGTGCGGGCGTACTGGACGGCCTCGATCCGTTGCGAATCGGTGATACGACCGTTGACCTCGTCGGTCTCATCGAGGACTTTGCCGAGTTGGTACTGCCCTGGCAGATGGTCCGGCCACAGGCGCGAAATCGTTGGCGGGCTTCAGAACCCTCTTGTTGATAGATCAGTCGTCGGTGACGGCGTTGACCGGTGAGTGCACCCACTGGACTCGCTTGAGGCCGTGGGGATCCGGCCCGGTCGGCACCTCGTCCGGGCTCTGGCCGGGCTCGAGGACGGGGCTCCAGTCAGCACCGGTCTTCTGCCAGGTGTGCTCGCCAGAGGCGTAGAGGCCGTCGGGCAGTTTGGACAGGGTCGTGGGCCGACCGGGTGCCTCGGTGAGTGCGACGCGCGAGGCGATCTCCATCAGGCGTTCGTACTCGTCGGTGATGTTCTCAGCGAGCTTGAGGGCAGCGGGCAGGCCGGTCAGCTCGTAGCGGTCGGCGAAGAAGCGCTTCCTGTCCTCGCTGGTAGCCAACCAGGTACCGGAGCTGCCCAGCGCGGTCATGATGTTGGCACCATCGATGCTTCCTTCGCCGTCGCAGACGAACTCGAACTCGAGGGCACCCGTCCGGCCCTGGGCGCGGTTGTGGTGGGCTCGCAGGCGCTCGGCGACGGCGCGCGCCTCCGAAGGTTCGTCGCCGGTGAAGGCCTCCAACCCGTCGAGCATGTCTTGGGCACTCATCGCCGACTCATACGGGTCGTTGGCGGGGTCGAGCAGGATTGTCAGCAGGGTCAGCTGCTCGGCCCCGAGCCCGAGCTCGGAGCTGATGCGATGGACGAGTTCGGAATCGGCATCAACCATGTCGTGTTCTCCTGTTCGATCCTGGTGGGGTGCTGGATGCGGCTCCCAGCTCTGTCCTCCGGATGCGACGGTGGCCAGGGGTCAACGGTCATGCATGGGCTGGGAGTAAGGCGGGGTGTTGGCGCCCTTCGCCCGGCTGGGCCAGTGGGTGAGAGGTGCGTCGGTGTTGTCGTCCCAGCACTCGCACTGGCCGGTGATGAGGTCGATGTCGATGCGACAGCCGCCGCACCAGGGCAGGTCCTCGATCGAGGTGTCCATCCACCGGTTTTCGAGGCTTGTCCTCATCCGGTGCGCAATCAGGGAAAGCATCAGGTCACGGGGGGTGGCGAAAGTGCTCACATCGACTCTTCCTTGTGCAGATTGTGCATTTATTCACGGCACGGGCCTATCCTGAGCGTCCTGGGCTACTCCGCACCGGGATCGGCCAGCTCTTGCAGGCGACCCGGGGTGGGGTGCACGGTGCGGCCTTCGTCGGGTAGATGACGCAGTGCGGCGCGTAGCGGCGCTGCTCAGATAGCGTGCGGGCAGCGAAGAACTGGCCCCAGTAGCGCTCACGGTTCTGGCAGGCGCACTCGTACTTCGTCCGAACCGCTGCCCGATTCCACTGCGCTTGCGCGTGGTGTACACGGCGCCCCCTGGTGTTGGTTCGGGATGGGGCGTGCCTGCTTGGGGGTTGGGGGTTTGTCCGTGGGGTCAGTCGGCACGCCGGGCGGCGGTGAAGTCGGTGTACACCGAGGAGGCGCCCACTTCCTGAGTAGCGCCGGTGGCGGGGTAGGAGATCCAGCAGATCAGTATGCGGTCTCCGCGCTCTTCAACGACGTGGACCTTGCGGGGGGTTGCGCCGGCGAAGTCGCCGGGCACGTAGCGAACTTCGGGGGTGCCGCCGTACTTCGAGCACATGGGGTTGGCCTTTCCTCAGGGAGCGAACCGGTGTCGGGGCACGATGGTGGACGCGCCCCCGACACCGTGGGGGGTTAGTGGCGACCGTGGGTGCGGTCGTAGAGGTCGGCCAGACGCCCGGTGTCGCGGGCGTCGTCGGCGCCGATGACGGCGCAGGCCTCGGTTAAGGCCTTGACGCGCTCCATCGCGCCGGTCAACCCCGCCCCCCATCGTGTGGGATCGGTGTACGGCCAGACCTCGCCTTGTTCGGTGAGGATTTCCACGACGACGCCCCACTCCTTGAGGGCCATCTCGATCAGGGCGGCGCGCTCGGCCTTGGTACTCACAGGGATCTCCGTTCGGTTGGTGGGGTCTTAGAACTGGGGGGTCGTGGCGAAGTCGGCGTTGTGGAGGATGTCGAGCTGTTCGAGGCGGACTCCGCGCAGAGCACGGGTGTAGTCCTGGGGAGGCGAACCCCGCCGTGAGGCCCCATCAGGGGGAGGGGCGGCGGAAGTGAAAGTGACGACTGGTGCTCACAGGTGGGCGCATGGGCCGGTCCTAGTCGTCGCGCATCTGGGGGCCAGCCCGGCGCTTCGCAGGCTGCGCGGGGTGTTGGGACGGCCTACTCCCAGGCGTGCGGTGGCATCGGCACTGACCAGTGCGGTGAGCTGGGGGCGCTGAGAGGAGGCATCGTGGTTTATTCGTGTGAGGTCGGGGACGGTCGGACCCCGGAATTTCTAACGTAGATTTTGCTTCTATTCAGGCGAGGAGTGCGCGTGCCCAAGGCCTTCGGTGGCCAGTGAATTGCCCGGGGCGTGGATGTTGTAGTAGCCGGTGAGTTTCGGGCTCAGCGTGCGGATCGGGCGGTCGTCGCGGCGAAACCGGTGGACGTGGTTGTTACTGGGGTGCGCCTGCGGATCGACCTCGCTGTGCTCGTAGTAGGCGTGGTCGGGGGTGATGTGGACGATCTCCCATTCCTCGTGACCGCTGTCACCCCAGGGGTCGCCGAGGATGAGCACGTCGCCCACGCCCATCAGCCGCCGAGGGATGTCGAGGGGGCGCTGCTGCGGTGCAGAAGGCTCGGGCATCTGCGGACCGAATCCGGCCTCGATGAATTCATAGACGCAGCTGCACACCACGGCTTCGGTGTCGCACATGGGATCCTCCTTCGCTCGGTTTTGCGGAAGGCGTTTCTGCTTCGCCCGCTTCCTTCTAATGTCGTCACGGCCTATGCCTTCGCCCCACCGAAACGATTCCCGCCCCCCGGGGGCCGCTTCCGGCCGCGTGGGACCCTATTTCGGGGGCGGTGTCGGTAATCCCTTCGGCCCGGCAGCGGCCGTCTCCCCGATCGAATCGCGGGGGCCGGCTGGACCGATCAGGACGAGATCCAGCCGAGGACCTCGTCGAAGGTGGCGTCGTAGCTCGCCTCGACCGCCTCGGCGAGCCCGTCGTTGGGATGCTCGAGGTAGTGGGCCGCGGCGTTGATCAGGAGGTTGAGTGCGTCGATCGTGCCTTCCTCTGGCAGGCTCGCGGCATCGGCGATGTCCTCGACAGCTCGGTTGAGGGCCGCGGTGATCTGATCGTGGGCGTACGCAGTGGGCTCTGGCATGTCAGCCTTCCTTGTCGGTGAGAGGCGAGCTCGGGGAGGCGTCGAAGTGGTCCCGCAACTCGGGGGTCTGGTCATCGACGACGGCGGTGATCATCACCGGGTATCGGGGTCGCCGATGTGGTCAAGGGCGTGACCCAACGCCTCGGAGTCCTCGAACTCGAGGCGGAGAGTGGCGGTCCTCGAGTCGTCGTCCTGCGGGACGAGCTCTTCACGCAGCGCGTCGACGAGGTCAGGGTTGACGGTCGGACGCAGGACGACGACTCGGGTGTCCTCGATGGGTAGTGGCAGGACGGCGACGAGGTCGTGGGGGCGCTCGTCGTCGTTGATCATGGTCGTCGAGGCGAGGATGTACGTCCCGCCATCGGTGACGTAGGCCTCGGTGGCGTAGTCGAGCTTGCCGGTGATTCGATCCCCTGCAGCGTGGACGATGTGGGCGAAGCCATGAGCGCCGCTCGTCCTGATGAACTGCGAGTCATCTCCGTTGGTCATGAGTACTTCCTCCTTCGCTGGCGCAGTCGCCACCGGTAGAGAGGCGACGGCATGCGGTTCGACTTGCGGGCGTTGTGCCGCTGGCAGAGAGCGGCCCCGTTCCCGAGCGCGGTCGCCCCTCCCCTGCTCCACGGGACGATGTGGTCGGCCTGGAGCCCGGTTACCGCCCGGCAGCGCGGCCACAGCGGGTGCTTGTGCTCGCAGCGCCAGCGGGCTCGGGCGAGGAGGGTCTTCTTCTGCTCCCAGGTGAACAGACGCTGGGGGTCGCGCCACCTGCGGCGTCGGCCGATCGCGTGGGCGATGAGGGCGAGCGGGATGAAGGCGAGGAGGGTCGCCGCGAGAGCGATGAGCGAGTCGGGGCTCGGTGCCACAGGCGGCTCCTGGGATCGGGGGCGCTGTCAGAGCAGCGCCCGTCAAGTCGCGGTCAGCTGGTGCGCGCTCGGTGACGTGGTCGACGGCTCTCTCCGTCCCACCCACCCCGCACGGGGTCAGCTGGGCGGGTGATGGGCGGAGGTTCGTCAGAAAGGCCAGGACTGAGATGTTCCGCCCAACAAGGAGGTCTCCTCGCGGACGGGGCCAATGGGTCCCATCAGGACCAGTAGTCGTTCGCGTCCAGCTCCATCTGACGCCGAACCGAGCGCCCGTACATCTCAGCCGTCTCCACGACTTCGGGTTTGGAACCGCCGAGCGAATGCCAGTGGATCTTCGCCTCGGGCACTTCCTCGGGCACGGATTCGGTGATGGCCACCGCGATCAGCGTCTTCAGCTCCTCGGTCTGCCAACGGTCAGCGGGAGCCTCGACGGTGAACACCACGCGGATGCGTTTGGGCTTCACGGGTAGCTGGTCGTTGCTGGTCTTGACCATGGTGTGCGTTCTCCTCGTGGGGTGGCCCCGATCACGCGCGCGACATGACCGGGGCCGTTAGGGATGAGGTCAGAGGTGGCCATGGACCTCGCGCACCCGGTTTAGGCACGCGAGCGCGAGGCCAGCAGTATCGGTGTTCACGTGCACGGCCAGCTCGCCGTCATAGAAGAGGGAGGCAGCCAGGGCCGGGATGCTTGCCAGGGAGACGGTGATCTCGATATCACCGTCTTCACCGGTGAGGCCGAGCGTCACCCGGTCGGTTGCAAGGTCGAAGAGGACCTTGGACACCGCTGTCGCCTTCACCGCTTGTCCTTCTTGATGCGCTTGGGCTTACCGGGCTTGGCCCTGAAGAAGCCTTCAAGGAAGTCGCGCAGGTCTTCGTTGGCGATCTCGATGAACTCCGCGTCGGCGGTGGGGAACCGCTCAGCTGTGTTCCTGTTGGCACGCTTGACCAAGCCAGTGAGGTCACGCTCGACTACCAAGCGCTTGCACAGCCCGCAGGCGTTCCAGACGCCGTCGTCGGCTCGGGTGACCGAGTCGTCGCCCGTCTGGTCGTGCATGGCGAAGAGCATGCGCGTGGTGAAGGTCCACAGCGGGTCGCGGCCTCCGCAGAAGTCGCAGAGGGCGCCGCCCTCGGCCGGAGCAGGCTCGGGTTCGTGGTCAGCCTCGTAGGTGTGGTGGTACTCCCAGGAGACTTCCGTGCCCTTGTGGTGCTCAACCGTAACGAGCTGGCCCCTGCAGATTGAGCAGTACGCGGCCAGACGAGGTGCGCCGCTCATTGGTCGTCCTCCTTCGGCTCGGGAAGCTGGTCCTTCTCCGCGTGGTATCGGCCCCAGGTGAAGGGACCCCTGTGATGGGCCAGCAGCGGCTTGCCCTCAGGAGGCAGGTCGAACGGCCCTTCCCCGGCAAGCCTCCAGTGCTTGGCCGCGATCTCGTCGGTCGCGGCGTTGCGCTCGGCGCGGTCGGTGAACACCTGGCAGGTGATGTCGCCTTCGGTGTAGGTAGCCACCGCGTAGACGCCGTGCCGCTTGTCGTTGAGGTGGACGACGATGACCTGCGGCCACTCGCCGAGGCCCCACATGCCGAGTCCCCAGGTGGGCACGGGTTTCCAGCCGAACCGCAGGTTCTCCATCCACTCGTGTCCGTCACCGAAGACAGTCGGAGGCAGTGCTGGCACGTGCAGGTGTGCGGGGGACAGTTCAGACACGGCGCTCCTCCGGTTCCACACCGGGGACAACCTCGTGAGCGGGGGCGGGGGTCCACTCCAGGTCGCGCCTCACCATCAGCCGCGGGGCCGCGACGGCGCTGACGTTGCCGACCTGGAGGGCGGAGTCGGTGGTCGTGGGGATGACCAGGCGCTCCAGGTCGGTGAGACAGAAGGAATCCCACAGCGTCGCAGCGTCAGGAGCGGGACGCCAGTATCCGTAGGCCATCCACTTCTGCGTGTCGCGGTCCTGCCAGACCTCGGCCACCCACCAGTCAGCGAGGGGCGCCGAATAGTGCAGGTGGATGACAGTGTCGGGCTGGGCCAGCTCCTCCTGATCGAACTTGCCGGGGATGTCGGCGAGGTTCGACGGGAGGAAGTCATGCCCTCGCGCCTCGGGCTGCGTCTGGACCGAAGCGGTTTCGCACAGCGGGTTGTTCTCGTACATTGGTACTGCTGCCTTCCTGATTCGTCGGGTGGGGCAAGCGCGCCCAGGCCGGACACGGGTCTCTACTTCGCTTCCGGCCTGGGCGGTCGACACTGACGCCGCTGGTCCTGTTGGGGGATGGGACCAGCGGCGTCCGTGCGTTCCGGGGTCGCCCCTTCGGGCGACGAGTAGTGGTGGTAAGGCGTGCATGACCGCGTCCTCCACAAAGCCGTGGAAGCCGGTCTCACCGGCGATGCCGTGCGCGCCGATCACGTAGAACCCGGCACCGCGCAACTACCGGTGGACCTGGGAGTAGCGGCCGTCCGGCTTCGCCACGAGAACGATGAGCGAGTCGGCGCCCGGAAGCACGGGGCGACTCCTGAGTAACGGGGACTGGTCGAGTTGGGCGACTGCGCACTAGAAGTCGATGGAGGGCTTCGGTGGCCGCCGGAGCAGCACCGCCGCGCCCGCGAGGTCGGACCCCTTGCGGTCCTCACCGGCCTCAGCGCGCTCCTGGTCGGTGCGCGTGTCGATGAGTTCGAAGGCACCGGCGGGCAGTACGTAGCCGTCCGGGGTGGGAAGGGCGTTGCGCATCCGCAGGCGCAGCTCGAGGTCCAAGCGCCAGCACTGGATCGACTGCAGCGCGTCGGAGTCGAAGAGGTCGAGCTCGCCCTCGATCTCATCGGTGTCGCCGTCGGGCCAGGAGATGACCGCGTGGACGGGATCGCGGCCGCGAAGGCTGGTGCGCTTGATGTTGAGGTCGCCGATGATCGCGGCGAAGTCCTCTCCCAGTCTCAGCTCGAAGGCGATGGCGCGCAGGTGGTCGAAGTTGAGATCGATCTTGCGCGAGAACTCGACGACCGCGGAGACCGCCTCCTCGGCGATCCCGGGCACCTGGTCGCGCAGGTACTCGGCGACGGTCTCGGGCTCCGGGTAGGCGAAGCGCATGTGGTAGTGGAATCGGCCCGGCCGGTTGAGCATGTAGTCGCTCGTGCGATGGAGCGAGTTGACCGAGAGCACGTAGAGACGCTTCGTCGTTGAGAGGCCGTCGAAGAGCGAGAGGAACTGGTCCTGCGGGGCCTCGTCATCATCGACCGGCGCGAAGACCTTCTCGAACTCATCGAAGACCACGAGGCATTCGCCGAGCTCATCGAGGAAGGAGGCAAGGCCGGGTGTCGAATGCTGGACGAGGACTGTCGGCAGCTCGTACTCCTCGCGCATCTTCTCGGCGAGCATACGGATCATCAGCGACTTGCCCATGCCCTTGTCGCCGGAGAGAATGACGCCGAGCGAGCGGCCCATCGCGGCGTAACCGGTGGCGATCCGGCCCACGCGCGCGGCGTGGTCGCCGTAGATGGCCTCGTCGCCCGGGGACAGGGGCTCGGTCTCGTGGAGGCTGTAGCCGAGCATCGTCGAGAACTGGATCGTGTACGTCGCGACGGGGAGCCGGTCAAAGGTCTGGACCGAGTCGTCGTACAGGCGCAGAGCGCCGCCGGAGGAAACGATCGTGGTGGCGGGCATGCATACTCGCTTTCGTAGGAGGATGTGGGTGGTTGGAGGGCGTACGTCCAGCACACCGGCATGAGGTGGCCAGTCGGCGGGTAGGCGCCGCCGGGCTCGTCGAGGACGATGGCTGGGACGTCGCCCGAGGAGCCGAAGAATTGCTTGGCGCGCTCGACGAGGGGCTACTGGCGGTCCGCCGGGGACGGGAAGTGCTCAACGACGTGGCCGTCGCCTTAATCGGCGATGACCGAGTGCGCGCTGGCCGGGTGCCCGGTGCGTACCGGATGGCGCGCGGTGGACATGTAGATGCTGGTGGTGAGCCTGACGGTCATCACCGCGGCGACGCTCCGCACACCCAAGCAGTTACAGGGCCTCAGTGGCGTACCATCCGGCGACCTGCCAGGCGGTCGCGGTTTTGTGGTCGGAACTGGGGTGCAGGGCGGCGAAACCGGTCATCAGGGCTTTTTCTTGGTGCACTTCTTGCAGGCGTTGGTGGCGTCACGGGCGGGCAGGTACAGGTCGACAATGGCTCCGCAACGGGTGCCGAGCCCGACGGCGCCGTCGAGGATGTGCGGGGTTGTTCCAGGTCGGAGGATCCCGTACCTGGTGGTGGCCCCGTCCTCCTGGTCTTTTCTGAGAGCGTCGAGTTCGGAGGCTTCGCGGGGGGTGACGTCGTAGGTGATGCTCCTCAGCTCCTGCGGTGGTGTGTCAGGCTGGTGGTGCGGGACGCCCTCAATCGATCTGAGGGCGTCCCTTCGCGTTGGGCCAGTCGCCTTCGGTGACGGCCTGTCGTGTGAGGGCGATCAGCTCGTCGGCCGCGGATCACACCGACTACAGCACGGGCACGCCCGCGCTCTCCTCGTCGTCGACGAGGTTTGGGTCGATACCCAGCGCCAGCGCGCGAGCGTGCTTGTGGCGCTCGGCGGTCTCGACCTCCCTCTTCTCGAGCAGGTTGCCGATCGCCTCGTGAGTAGACACGATCACGGGCTTGTCCGTGGTGCCGTAGGACAGGACGTACTCGGTCTTCCTCGCGCGGGTGAACGCTACGTAGTAGAGCCGGCGCACGTCCTGAGCCATCGCCTTGTCGTCCTTGTGCAGGATCACGGCGTTGTCGAACTCGAGGCCCTTGACGCCGTGGATCGTGGAGACGACCAAGTCGGCCTTCTCATCGAGGTTCTTCTCCTTGCGCGCCCGGTTACGGGCCTCCGTCAGCGACTTCTTGACCGCGTTCTGGGCGATCTCGAACTGCAGGAGGTTGTCGCGCAGGCGGGTGAAGAACTCGGCGGACGGCATGGAGCCCTGGTGGACCAGGGTGACCCAGGCGTTAGTGGTGGCTCCGTTCTCCAGCCACCATTTGGAGACGAGCTCGAGCACGGCGCGCTCAACCTTCGGGTTGTCGACGTTCTTCGTCAGCTTCTCCAAGTTGTCCCGGATGCCCTGGGTGACGACGAACGCCGCGTTGTTGGGCGGTACCTGGCGGACGTCGTTCCAGAAGAACTTGATGTACTTGGAGAAGATGTCGGTGGCGAAGACGCGCTCGGACACCAGTGAGGCGACGTGCCTGCCCGGGTACTTGGACTCGAGCACCCTCTGCATGAGCGCGACCTCCCGCCGGGAGAACGCCAGAAAGACGACCTGCTCACCGCGGGCCAGGCAGGGGTCGACGTACTGCGGCAGCACCCGGTTGGCCAAGAGCGGGCTGAGCTCGTTGGAGAGAAACCCGCGCATCTGGGGCAGGTGCTCGTAGTCGAGCCTGACCTTCTCCTCGAACGAGGCTTTGGTCGGCTCCTCCAGCGAGTTCGCCCGCAACTGGATCTGTGCGAGTTGGTTGGTCTCCAGCTCGCCGAGGACGACGTTGGCAAAGTCCAGGATCTCCTGGTTGCTCCGGTAGTTCGTCGTCAGTTCGTAGGTGGCGAACACGCCCGAGCCTTCGAGCGTGTTCAGCGCCCGGGGGTTGGCTGAGCGGAACTCGAACAGGGTCTGGCTCGCATCGCCGACGATGTACAGCGACTGGTGGTGCTTGGCCACGTACTTGAGCACGTAGATGAACTCGAAGACCGAGTTGTCCTGGACCTCGTCGATGATGAGGTGGCGGCAGGCCACGTTGGCGGGCTCGGCCATCTCGTCGATGCGCTGGTAGCAGATGATGATCTCCAGCTCCAGCGAGGTCTGCCCGATGGCGTCGAGCATGGCCATGACCCGGTCGTAGTGGCGCTCGACGAAGGTGTTGAGCGACGTCGCCGCCCCGATCTTGTTCCTGTCCACGTCGAGCAGACGCGCGCGGAAGTCTGCGGCGACCTGATCGGTGGGGAAGAAGATCTCGAGCGAGTTGATGATGGTGTCGATGCTTGAGATGTCGTGGCCGGAGTGGTTGAGCTGGTAGATGTCGTTGATCATCGAGGCGATGGTCATCGACCCCACGTCGGGGTTGCGTTCCTTGATGTTGTCCGCGGCGGCGTTGGTGAACGACAGGACCGTGATGTCGGCAGGGTCCACCCCGCAGGCCACGAGGTGGGCGATGCGCTCGATGATCGTCGAGGACTTGCCTGTGCCCGCACCGGCGCGCACCATCGCCAGCGGTTCGGTGGTCGAGACGCAGGCGACCTGTTGCGGCGACAAGTACTCCGGCAGGGGCGGAGGTGGGTCGGGCGGGACCAGGCGCGCCAGCTGCGGCTTGATCGCGTCGAGGTCGGCCAGGGTGTGGTTCATCAGCAGGTTGAGGTTCTGCTTGGCCAGGACCTGGGCGACCTCGGAGTCGAAGGCCGCGGTCAACGCCCGGTGAATACGGCCGTAGGCCTCCAGCGGCACGCTGTAGTTCTCGAGGTAGCGCAGCTGGATGGCCAGCGTGTTGAGCACGTCCCTGTCGAAGGAGGCGACGTCGGCGATGTAGGCGTCGACTTCGGCGGCGATGGCCCCCGAGGACCAGGTCTCGGCCAGGCGTACGATCCGGTCGTGGATGGAGTAGTCGTTCATCCACGTGTCGAGGGAGTCGAGGTTCGTCGCGGCGATGCCCAGGCGGCCCAGCGCAAGGGAGATCGTGTCGGTGGCCGTCTCCATCGGGCTGGTGTCCCAGTCGAGGAGCACCACAGCGTCGGTGGCGGCGAGGTTGGTGCCCTCGGTTAGGCGCACGACGCGCTCGGGCTCGACCATGCCGGCACGCATGAGCACGAGCTCGGTGCGGTACTGGATGGCCAGCTCGTGCCTGATCGGCTTGGAGGACTTGTCCTCGCGCAACACCAGTGCCTGGGGGGTCATGTCGAAGACGGCCTCCCAGTCGTCGGAGTCGGTCTCAACGACGAAGCGCTCGGCCACGTCAGGCGTCGGCAGCGTCGCGGTGGGCAGGGTTTCGAGCGCGCGGCGGGTGATGCCGGCCAGCGGCACGGTCACGACAGTGATGTCGTGCTGGGTGGTCGTGGTCTTGAGCTCAATCCGGTCCGGGGTCTCGATGCTGGTCGCGTCGAGGGGGCGCAGCCCCTGGTGGAGGCGGCCGGTCTTGTTGCCCGAGCCGTTGAGCTTGGAGCTGAAGAACTTCGCGTCGACCTTCTTGGCCTTCGTCGGGTCGAGGTCGTCAAGCAGCAGAGGCATGGGTGTCGTCCTTAGGTGTACGCGGCGGGCGAGTCGGCGAGGGTTGCTCAAAGGAAAGGATCATTCGACTCACCCTTTGAATGATGCCATCAATGATCCAAGAAAGGCATTCGATGGACCATCGGAGAAGGGTGAGCGGGAAGAAGGCGCGCCAGAGGCAGAGCCCAGGCCGCTAGGCAGCCTGGGCTCTGCTCCTCTCACCCCACCCGCAGGGGCCGTCAGGCCCCTGTCCGGTCCGTGCACACCCGAGGGCACGGAGATCATGCGTACCCGCCTTACCCTCCGGAGGGAGGATCGGCGATGTCAGCCGCGGTGGTCGACGAGGTCGAACTCCTCGGGGATCGCCTCGGCAATGCGGCCCGAGGCGTTGGTGCGCAGTAGGCCGAGCATGTGGCCCAACTCGTGGCAGTCGTCGTCGTGGGCGCTGGCGTGTACGCTCCGGCGCCCGGCGTCGGCGGCCTGCTCGGTCCTGTCCTCGGACTTGACGGTGGCGATGGTCATGATCACTCGCGTTGGTCGATCGTGCGAGCGATCGCCGCGCTGGTCTGGGTCTTCGCAGCCTGGGCTGCCATGATCCGGTCCTCGATCCAGGACCGGACCGCCTTGTAGGCGGGCCGGGCTCCCTGGGAATCGACGTAGGCGGTCTTTGCCAGCGTCCGCAGTTCATCGTCGGGCATAGCAGCAGGCAGGGCCTGAGCGAGCCTTGGCTTGGCGTCGATGATCCGCGCTACTTGGCTCTCGTAGTTGGCAGCCATGATCTGCCGGAACACGACCTCGTCGATTTGGTTGAAGCCCACGATCAGTGAGAACCGACCCAACAGTTCGGGCTCGAAGTGCTGGGCGAGCTCTGTGTTGAGGCTCTGCTGCGAAACGACCCTCGGGCCTGAGATGAAGCCGATCGAGCTGCCGCTGAGAGCTTCGCGGGCCGCATTGGTCGTGACGATGACGACGGCCTTGGAGAAATCGAGCAGCTTCCCGTGCGCATTGCGGATGTACCCCTCGTCGAACGCCGAGAGGAACAGTCGCTGCACAGCCATGTCGGCCTTCTCGAACTCGTCGAGCAGGACGACACGGTGCGGGTTGGACTCGAGCGTGTCGAAGGGCAGCTCCTGGTTGGAGTCGGATCCGACGTAACCCGGAGGTGCTCCGATGATCTTCGCGGTCGAGTACGGAGTGTGGTATTCCGTCATGTTGAGTACGATCGGCTCCTGGCCGGTCATTTGCTCGGCGAGGATCTTCGCGGTCTCGCTCTTGCCCGAGCCCGACGTTCCGGCGAACAGGCATGTGAGCGGGGTCTTCGTCGGGAACAGTCCGAGCTCCTCGCGCGCAATGCGGTCGGCGACCCTCTCCAGGACCTCGTCCTGGCCCTGGAGTCGATTGAGCAGCGTCGTACGCAGCGTCGCGGCGTCGAAGTCCGGGCGTTGGGCGTTGCCTGTCATCAGTGACTTGGCCACGTCGAGGACGCGCGTGGCCGTCAGCGGCACCTGGGAGATCGACCGCAGGGTCGCCGCCAAGGCGCGGTCGCCGGCGGCCTCAGCCTGGGCGATGAGCTTCTTCTGCTCCAACACGCGGTCGGCCATCGAGCGGTCGAGCAGCGTGATGGCGTTGTCGGGCCGGTGGGCACTGGCCTTCGAGGTCGCCTCGGCGATCTTGACCGTCTCGGCCAGCACGTCGTCGGAGACTCCGATCTGGTGGCGGTAGTGCGCCATCAGGCCGGGTCGAACGGTGCTGAGGACCGCGAGCGTCTGCTCGACGGTCAACTCGTCGACGATGAGCTGGGTGAAGCGGCGGGCGAAGGCCGGGTCCTCGTCGAAGGCGCGCGACTCGTTCGAGGTGGTCGCGCCGATGACGCTCATCTGCCCGCGGGCCAGCGCCGGCTTGAGGATCTGGCTGATCTTGCGGTTGGTCGGATCGCTGTGCGAGCTCGATCCTCCGGTGATCTGGTGAATCTCGTCGATGAACAGGAGGGCCCTGTTCTTCGGACTCGAGGCGAAGTCGACGACGGCCTGGACCTTCTCCTCCAGCTGGCCGACTATGCCGGAGCCAGCGACGAGGTTGGTCACCGGCAGTTCGTAGATGGTGTAGTCCTTGAGCAGGTCCGGGATAAGTGAGTCGCCGAGAGCGATGCGGCGGGCGATATCCTCGACGATCTTGGTCTTGCCGACGCCGGCTGAGCCCTTGAGCAGGACGTTGGGCTTGTTCTTGCTGATGAGGGTGGCCAACGTCTGCTCGATGAGCGTGTCGCGGAAGAGCGTCGGCTCGGCGTTCTTGAACTTTTCGTTGTAATCGACGAGCAGCCCCTTGACGGCGTCGTCACTCTGGCCGCCCGGGGAAAAAGGGCTGCCCATGCCAACGCCGATGCCGCCGGTCGGTGGACCGCTATTGTTCGCGTCATCATCGTTGTCCTGGGTGAAGTGGGACAGTCCCATGGTGAGACCTCCTTCGGTGGGTGCTGGGTCGAGGCGGCGCCGGTGAGCGCGAGCGATCCGGGTGGGGGTGCGGACAGCTGAGATGAGGCGGCCGATCCCGCAGCGCCGCCTGTCGGATCAGGTTGCGCTGCGGGCCGCAGCCGTGCGCTCGGCCGGTCAGACCACCATGCCCAGCAGCTTCTGGCGGATCGACGGGTCGATGTGGTGCATGCCGTTGGCGAAGTCCGTGGCGGACTGGACCGTGAGGGCCCAGTCCGTGGCCGAGCACGGCGCGTAGTACAGGTTCGCCGGGTGGTCGACGCGGGCCGATGGAGGTGGCCACTCGAAGTCGGTGATCACCAGGCTCAGCTGTCGCTTGCGCTTATTCGACGCGTTGATGTAGTCCCAGACCTGCTTGAACTCGGTGCCGCCGGTGACCTTGGGCACCTGGCGGAACTCCTCCCAGATCCGGCGCAGCGACTTGTTCTCCACCTTGAGCAGCGCCTCCTGCGAGAGGATGTGGCTGAACGAGTTGAAGTAGATGTTGACGCCCAACTTCTTGGCGATGCGGATGAGCATCATCACCGCCTCCTGGTAGTTCTCCTCGGAGATCGACCCGGAGGTGTCGATGTAGACGTGTAGATCGGGCATGTACTGCACCGAGCTGATCCGGCCGGGTTTGTTGAAGTCGTCCGGGTTGCGCCTGTTCGCCTTGAGGAACGTCGTCTTCATAGTGCGGTAGACGTTCTGCGACTTGTTGACCTTGCCCATGCGGCGCAGCACGCGGGTAATGTCCTTGAACAGGTCCAGCCTCGTGGGCGGGGCCTTGCGGAACTTCACCTGCGCGGAGCGCGAACCAGGCAGGCCCGGCTGCTGGTTCGCGCCCATGGCGGCCGCCTTGGCGACGGCCCGCGGCAGCGAGGTCAGCTTGGACAGCGCGGAGTTCGAGACGACCCTCACCGGCGAGGCCAGCGACTGGTTGATGAGGTTCCACTCTCCCGTGATCTGGGACGCGGAGGCACGGGCGTGCGCCTCGACGTTGACCAGGACCACGGACTTCGGGCAGAACAGCTCGCCGACCGTGAACGGCAGGACTCCGACGTCGGAGGTCTGGCCGCGCTGCTGGCCGACGTAGGTCATCAGCATGTGCATCAGCAAGCGCGGGAAGGACAGCTCGTCGTTGCCGTCAGAGTCGTCCTTGCGTAGCAGTAGGGACTCGGTGAGCCCTTTGAGTGAGAGCTTGGCGAAGTCGCCGACCAGCTTCAGGGTTCTCGCCGGCACCGGCGAACTCGCGCTGCCCAGAGCTTGGGCCTGAGCGGACAGCCAGACCTGGAAGCCGTCGAAGGCAGCGTCGGACTGGAACCAGAAGCCGAGCGTGCCCGGGTGGAAGGCGTATGCCAGCGAGGCGAAGAACTCGCTCTCGTCGGCCGAGCCGGCGAGTAGTCCCTTGGCCGCAGGGATCACGTCGGACTGGGCGGTGTAGATGACACGGGGCCCGGGTGCGGGCATCTTGTTCCGCTGCCCCGCCTGGGCGGCGAAGAGCTCACCGACGGGCAGGGGCGTGGTCTGGTCGTAGTTGACCATCGTCTGGCCCAGCAGCTCCTTGGCGACCTTCTCGGCACTGGTGTTGACGCTGTCGCCGAAGCAGGACACGAGAATGTCCAGGACGTCGTTGGTCAGGTCCTTTCCGGATCCGTCGACGATCGAGGCGGGCGCGTGCGGGCTTAGTGGCTCGAGCAGCGGGTCCACCAGTACTTCTTGGAGGGCGGGCATCGGGTCGTAGTCGCCGATGCACGTGATCGTGTGGACCGCGTCGAGCACGGCCGGCTTCTGGTTGGTGACGGTAATCGTCATCGCGGTGGTCTCCTTCTGAGGGCAGGGGCTGCGGCGATGCGCGGATGCTTCTGCGGGCCGCCAGCGGGAGCGGGGAGCGGCTTCAGCCGCTCCCCGCTCCTCGGTGCAGCCTCGATCAGAGGAATGCCGACAGGACGGGCTTGGCCGCGTTGGCGACCGGCGCGTCGATGTCCAGGAAGGCTTCCAAGTTCTGGCGGTCGACCTGCTGGCTGGTCACCATCTCGATGAGGGTGCGGGTGTGCTCCGGCTCGATCCGGGTGGCGGTCTGCGCCAGCTGCTCGATCAGGCGGGCGTTGTCCGAGTTCTCCTTGAGGGCGTACAGCAACGCGCCAGAGATCTCTTTCTCGGTGAGCTCTTGGATCTTCTTGGCCAGATCCGTGACCGTGCCCGCGGCCTTGAGCTCGGCGTAGCAGTTCGGCTTCGGGACGTTGACCCGGTTGACGGCGGTCGGCCCCGAGTTCGAGGCGAGGTCCTCGGCGATGGTGGCCACCACCTGGGTGGTGAACATGGTGTCGCCGGTGTAGGCCTCGATGATCTCGTTGAGCTCGGAGGTCTCGCGCCCGCCGATCTGGACCGGGGTCGCCAGATGGCTGGCCAGGTCCTGGCGGTCGGCTGCGTTCAACCACCTCGACAGGTAGTCGATCGTGCGCGGCGTGGTGAGCTGGTTCATCTCCTCGCCACCATCGAACAGCTCGGCCATGGTGACGTTGCCGTCGTCGTCTTCGTCCTGGCCATCGGCAACGATCGCGTTCGGCGTGGACTTCTGGAGAATCAGCGCCGGGTACTGCGTGAGCACCTTCTTCACCCACGGGTTCAGGTTCGGGATGACAGACATCAGGGTCGAGGCGTCGGGCTCCACGTGGAAGATGGCGAATCGGGACAGGCTCGCCTCGTCCAATGTGGTGACGTTGCCCTTGTCGTTGCCAGCGACGACGATGCGCACGTTCTTCGGGAGTTCGACATGGCCCATGCGACGCAAAGTCACCAGGGTGAGCGCGCCGGAAGTCACATCCGAGGTCGTACGGTTGATCTCGTCGAGGAAGAGGATCGGCCATTCGCGAGGGTTGGCCTCGGCGTAGTCGATCACGTCCTGGATGACCTGGTGGGGGTAGAAGACCTGCTTGTAGCTGTCGGTGCCGTCGGCCTTGACATAGGGCACGAGACGCGCGCCGGTGAGGTCGGCCTTGTCAGCGAGCTGGTTGCAGGGCAGGACGAAGGCTTTGGTGTCCATGCTGTAGGCGAGGTCCTCGACGAAGGAGCTCTTGCCGATGCCGGGCTCACCCATGAGCGCAGGTGTCGCGCCGACTTCGAGAGATTGCCGGACGAGCTTGGCCAGGGTGTCGTTGAACTTCACAGTGAATTCCTTTGATCATGGGTGAAAGGGGCTTCTTGGGCCCTCGGGACGGGCGTCGCGAGCAGAGGACCGGAGGCAGAGCACGGGCGTTCTCGGATCACCCTGCGCAAATCACGTCAGCGGCTGGCGGGGGCCATCGAGCCGCTCATGACGGGTTCGTCTCTGTGATCGAGAACGAAGACCTTTGCCGTGAGGCGGTGCGGTCCTGCCCCAGCACCGCCTCCATCCCCGGATCGCGTTTCGCGATCCAACCCCCGCCTCGGGCAAAGCCGGGCCAGCAGCGTTCAGGCAGTACCGATGGGGCGCTCCTGCGCCCGTGCCAGTCGATCGGCGACCAGTGAGGCCGCACGATCGAGCAGATAGGGCCGCCCGTTACGCGTCTCCGTGTGCTTCGCCCGCTTGGGCAGCACCTCGATGGCGGCGGCGTAGAGGAGCCAGGCCTGGTCACTGGCCGAGTAGCTCGTCTGCCTCATCCCGGCATGGAGGTTCATCGCCTGGACCTGTTCGGCGTAGAGCGTGCCGAGGACGGAGAACTCCCAGCGGGAGCGGTCGTGGTCGAAGTCGGACAGATCCTTGCGCCGGTCCTTGGAGCCGACGACCGCCGCGGCGACGATGTCGTGCGCACCGGGGATGTCGGGCATGTCCTCATCGGTAACGATCTCACCGGCGGACCCGGCGGCGCCGGCGCGGGCGTTCTCGGCCAGGTCGGCGTAGAGGTCCTCAAGCGAGGCGAAGCGGGTCGGCGGCCGGTCATCCTCGAGCCCTGCGGCCACGGATCTGCGGGTGAAGGTGATCCAGTGGTCGAGCAGGATCTCGAACCATCCGTTCCTCTGGCGTAGGACGCGCTTGTGGGCGGCGTGCGGGAAGTCGTGGAGGTTCTTCGGCCGCGGCATGACTAAGTGGTATCCGCGCCCCGACATCGAGGTCTCCGCCCAGAGGACGCCGGGTAGGCGCAGTAGGTCGGCCGCGAGGTCGGGCGGGCAGTCGGGCTCGACATCGACGACGACGACTCCGTCGCTGTGCGACTGCAGGTAGTAGGCGTGGTTGGCCGCGTTGGGCAGGGCGGCGACGAGCTCGCCAAGGCTCATCAGGCAGGTCGAGTCGAGGGCGAAGGCCCCGCGCAGAGGGCCGTCGTGCTGGCACCCGGGACGACAGCCCTCGAGGAAATGGCGGACGTCGATCGGTGCCTTGTGCCCGGAGTCGGGGTCGTCGCCGAGCCGTCCGGACACCGTCCAGCGCCGAACGGGGGCCAATGTCTGGATGGTCAAGTTGGTGTAGAACTCCGGGAAGAGCGTGAGCGGATCGACGGTCACATCAACGCCTTCGTGTGTTGGTGGGTCAGAGGGAAGAAAGACGAGACCCCGCGCTGGTGCGCAGAGCGGGGCCTCGTCGATCGGCCATGGCACGTCCGCTCAGCCGTTGTAGGCGATCCCGGCCTGGGGCTGGGACTGCTGCGGGGCCCAGGGGCTGCTCGGGTCCGGAGTCCCGATGGCCGAGGCGACGTCCTTGGCCGCCTGGTTCTCGGCGCGCAGCCTGGCGTTCTCGGCCTCGATGCGGGCGAGCTTCTGCTCGGCGGTCTCCTCGGCCTGGACCGAGGAGGGCTGCGCCTGCTGGACGGCCTGTGGCTGGGCGACGGGGGCCGGAACGACCTGCTGCGCGGACGGAGCCGGCTGGGTCGGGGCCTGCTGTACCTGACCGGCCGGCTGAGGAGCCGGGAAGGACAGGCCGGAGGTCTTGTCGACCTCGGTGCCCACGGGCTCGGCCCCACCGACAGGGGTGGCTTCGTTGGACGGCACGGCCTGCATCGGCTGAGCCAAGGTGATGCCGCGGGCCTTCAGCTGGGACTCGTCGACGCTGCCGGGGGTGTAGTAGCGAGGGGCCTCGTTGACGAGCACGTGAGTCAGTCCCAGACCGCGGTTCTCCTGGTCCCTGGCCTTGTACACCTCGAGGACGAGGGTGACGTCGAGCCCGCGGGCGAGCTCCTGGCCGCTGAGGTCCTGGACGAAGCCACCCTCACCGGGGATCCCGATGCTGGGCAGGTTGTTGCCCTTGGAATCGATCGAGTAGCTGAGGCCGTCCTCGGGCTTCTTCTTCGAGGTGTAGCAGCGCTCGGCGACGTACTGCTCCTCGAGAGTCGGGTTGTCGGGGTCGGCATAGATGACCTGGGCACCGCCGCTGATGGTGGCGGTGGTGTACGGGCTGGTGATGTCGTACTTCATTCCGGCCTGGCGGCGGCGGACGTTGGCCTGCGCGAGTTCTTTACCCTCGATGCGGCGGGTGAGCCGGGCGAAGGCGAGCTTGCCCCGGATGGTGACGACGGAGCCCTCGGTGAGCTGGTCGGCGCGGACGGTGTTGTTAGCCATGTGCGATTCAACTTTCTGCTGGTTAGCCAGCGGTCAGACGCGCGATGAATCCAATGATCATTCAATGCTTATTAGATTCATCTATGATACAAGATCAGTTCGTGTATGAGTGGATACGGGAATGGCCGACCTGATCGCGGTCGTGCGATCCGGTCGGCCGATGGATGAAGCGGGTCCGGTTGTGGGAGTGCGGCCTCAGCGCAGTGCGTCGAGCGCTCCGCTCAGGGTTCGGAGACGCTCGATCTCGACTTTCATCACGTCGTCGTCGGGTGAGTAGTCCTGCGGGAAGTCGAGCGTGCAGTCACCGAGGGGCTTGATCCACGCGGTGACGACAGCGACGACTCGTCATCGATCTGCTCGAGCGCGTGCACCGTGATGCCAGCCTGGGTCGCGGAGACCGCCAGATCGGGCTCATCCCTGGGGCCTGCCCCCGTCATCTGGCTACGGCGTCGGGGTCTGGACGTCGAGCCATGCCTGCATCGCCTCGAGGGCGGTGGAGACGCCGTCGCGCTCGTCGAGGCGGATGAGATCGGTCCAGCCGATCTGTGTGAGCGTCGCAACGTCGAACTCGCCACGGCTGGCCTCGGTCACCTGGTACAGGCCGGAACCGGCGACCTCGTAGATGGTCAGGCCGGGCCTGTTCGTTTCACAGGACCGCTCGTACTTGACGGGCAGTTGCGATGCGCGGAGAGGGAGGGTCATGAGCTACTGCTCCTATCGGTCGAAGATATCGAGGACGATCCGCGCCACCTGATCGTGGGTCTTGGGCGCTCCGGTACGCAGGTCCTCACCGGACGCGACGACCTTGGCGCTCGGGCCGTGTGTGAGCCGGTAGCCCCACAGGCCGCTGTAGGAGCGGCCGAGGGTGCCGCCGCCGATCTTGTAGACCCCGACTTCGCCGTGCCTATAGGCGATGGTGAGCTCAACGATCTCGGGGTCGAAGACGCCGGTCATGATGCGAGGGCCTTCTTCTTGACAGCGTGGGCGAGCTGGTTGTGGACGGCGGCCATGCGTACGGCAGAGCCGGAGCGGGCGCGGATCCAGTCACCGATGACGGCGCAGGAGTTGCCGACCATCCAGCGCATGGGGCCGGTCGCCTCGAGAACAGTGCCTGTGGGGCCGGGGTCGGTGACCCGCAGGAGGAACCGGTGGAGCTGCCCATGGTCGTCCCAGACCGTCACCCGCAGCCAGAGGCCGGGGGCGTCCACGGCCGGAACGTGGCCGGGTCGAAAGGTCTCGAGGTGGGCCAGGGTGAGCAGCACTCCCCCGTGGCAATACCCGGCGGGGCAGGTGCAGACCAGATCGCGGCCGGCGAGCTCGCCGACGTGTTCGCGGATCCACCGCGCGCGTTTGTCCGGGGCGTGGAGAACCCACTTGTCCCACTGCTCGACGATGTCTTCGCGCGTGCCGTCGCGCCGGGCCCTGAACGGGGTCGCCCATGGCGATCCGGGACCGATGTCGACGGCGTCGGCGGGCCTGTTGCGGTCCTTGATCCGCCAGAGGCGGCCCGGCGCGTGCAGACGGGCGATGGTCATGGGGACCTCCTGGTCGATCATGGGAAGCGGCGAGCGGTCGGGGTTCGCCCCAACAGCTCGTCACCCGGGACCGACGTGAGTCGGTCCGGCCCCTGCGCGCCGAGATGGGAGACCCCCTTGACGAAGACGACCCCTGGGCCGGTGGCTCCAGGGGTTGAGGCCTGTAGGCGTAAGGTCGGGCTCACGCGGCGGCCGCGAAGTCAGCCAGGGCCTGACGGTCGGTGAAGGCCATGACGGGACCGGTGGGAACCCGAGGACGGCCTTGATGTGGTCATAGGCGGCCTTGCCGACAGAGACGTCGGTGACTCTTAGTCCACGTCCTCCTTGAGCCCGCTGTTGCCACCCAGGTGGTACTTCGTGGCCGAGCACTGGGCGCAGCCGGTCAGGGTCTCCTAGGAGTCGCGGGTCCCCCGGTCCTCGTCCGGGGGCTCTGGGGAGCCGAGGATGAAGCCGCGGGCTTCGCCTGCGTCGAGCATGTCGGCGAGGTGAGCGAGGACCATGGCCTTCTGTGTACCACGACGATCGGCGATGGGATCGTAGCCGCGGAGGACCTCCATGTCGATGATCCAGCCTTCCTCGGCGTCGGCGAGGGCGGCGAGCTCGGAACCGGCGCGCACGTCCAGCCCGGTCACGAGGTGGTCGAACTCGGGGGTGAGGTCGAGGTGCTGGCCCGGTTCGTCGGTGTAGAGGACGTCGCTACCCGCCCGACGCCCCTCGGCGTCGAAGGCCGTAAGGAAGTCCCTGTCGGCGCGGGCGATGTTGTTGACGTGGACTGCGACGACCGCCTCGTCGTCGAAGAAGTCGGTGATGGCGAGCCTCTCGAGCGTGCGGGTCCGGCCCTGGTGGCAGGACAGGAGCCGCTTGGCCTCGGCGAAGCCGGCGAAGTCGTCTCCATTGGAGGTCGGGGGGTGGGCTGTCATGATTCGAGGTCTTCCCACAGCTCGCCGCCCACCTTAGCGCCGATCGTCTTAATCACCAGGCGAGTGGTCATCACGGGGTCGGCCCTACTTCTGCCGCCGACGTGTCGCAGAGGTCTTCGGCTTCGGTCGCGTCTGCTAGCCGTGGCCCTGTGCCGGCTGAGGCACCTGTGCTCTCCGGCGACTGTTTCTGGTGTTCCGGTCGAAGGGGTGGTGGAGGACATGCGTTCGACGGTAGATCAAACTTAGCTAAGTTTCAAAGAACTTAGCTAAGTTTTTGGGCAGACTGGCCAAGCACGGTGCGCACCCTGGAACCACCACTGGGGCAACCGGCCATCAACCCCATCTACACCGCGGGGTCGACCAAACTTGTGTGCAGATAGTCAAACTTAGCTAAGCAGCGGTACCCTACAGCCATGACCAACGGCAGCCCGCCACCGTCGCACCACTCGGCCAACGTAGCGGCAACCAACCTCAACAAGCACCTCAACACGGCGCGAGAGACACAGCAGATCTCCTGGAATGCCTTCGCGAGAAAAATCGGCATTAGCACTGTCGCATTCACCAACATCCGGTTCGGTCGCTCCAACCCGCACCAAAAGACCATTAAGCGCATCGAAGAAGCTGCCGGATGGCCAGCGGGAGGGTACAAACTCGCCCGACAGGACAAGGACCCCATGCAAGGCCAAACCCAGAAACCCTCCACCCTATCCAGCCGTCTTAATTTCCTCCTTAAGCGCGCGCCGACGATAGACGGAAACGAGCACTCCCCCGAACGAATCTCCAATTTCCTAAAGGATAGAAAAAACATCGACTACAGCGCCCAAGAAATCTATGCAATAAGCGAGGGGGTCACAACAAGTGTCCCCGATCATATTCTTGAAGGAATTGCCGAGTATTTCCAGATCACTAAAGGTGCGCTGTACTTCCACGATGACACGGTGGCGAAAGAAGTAGAAGCCGAGACAAATCTCCTTCACGCCATAAAAGACAAGAATGTCCAGAGAATCGCAACACGGATCGCTGGACTCTCCGACCGGAGCGTCGAACCACTTATGGCCATGATCGAAGCTGCGGCCGAGGTGGCACGGAAGAACGAGGGAATATCGCCCGAATTCGGAGGTGATGATAAAGACTGAAGAGGAGCGGAACGGGAGACAAATCGACCTCACCCCTCCCCCAGGGTGGGCGCACATCAGGGAGGGTTAACTTGTCCGTCAGCGACACCAGGCTTCGCCGCCGCTGCGCCAAACTCCTGCGCCAGATTACTACTGGCGAGGTCCTTGACCTCGACGGACTTGTCGCGAGAATCGCCGCATGGCGCGGTAGGGAAATCATTCTCCTGCCGTTCAACTTGCCGGCAGGGACTCCCTGTGGACTATGGCTCTCCCTGAACGGCAAGGACGTCATTTTCTACGACAACAATACCTCAATTCTTCATCAAAAACACATCATCGCGCACGAATTAGGACATATTGCGTTCGATCACAACAAGGGCGAGAATTCTGTTATCGATAGCCAGGTCGCCATTGACCTATTCCCCAATTTCAGTCCTGAGTTCATCATGAAAGCCCTTGGGCGCACTCACTATTCGTCGGAAGTCGAACGTGAAGCGGAAACATTCGCTACTGTCGCCATTCAAGGGTCTTCCAGGTCGGACGAAAAGCTAAAAGCAGGCGATGCCGCCACCGAAAGGTTCACTCGGGCAGTCGAAGATGGGATCCTGTGAACGAGCTCCTCACCCTCGCCGTCATCCCTGTCGTCATCATCGCGATCATCCACAAGTCCGTGCAGTTCCACAACAACCCAGCCAACCCTAGGCTGTTCGCCGTTCGAATCTACATGTACATCGCCATCGGGGTCGGATTCACCCTCGGGTTAAGTCCCGCATACACATTCCTCGGCGATATCACAGGCGTTCCCAACATCGCCCAACTCTGCAAGCACATCATTGGGATCACCTCCATTCAATGCGTACAGTTCTTTCTGCATGCACTAAACGACCCTCAAAAATCTACCGCAAGAGCTAAGAAACGCGCTGCGTTCACCATTCCCATCATCGGGGTCATGATCGCCGCATTCTTCGCCGCGCCGAAGGAAACGCCGGAGCCGGAACATTTCCTCGCCGTCTACGCCACCGCGCCCGGCATGGGCTTGTACATGGTCTGCTACCTCCTGCTTTTCACGATCGCCCTCATCGACCTCGTCCAGATATCGCTCCGCTACCGCAAACAAGCGCGGCGCCCCCTTGTCCGCGCAGGCGCCACCTTCCTCACCACCGGATTCGCACTCGCTTTCCTCTACGTCCTTACCAAAGCCAACACCACCGCAGTGCTCCTCAACCTCATCGATCCCGTCTTGCCGACGAACGACACGCTCAGCCACGCATTGCTCGTCGCCGCCGTCGTCAGTGTCATCCTCGGCGGTACGATCCCTGCGGCCCTGACACTCGCCCGCTGGCCGCGCAGGCTTCGGATCCTCAGGGCTCTGTACCCCCTCTGGCTCGACGTCTACCGAGCCACGCCCGGTGTCGTCCTCAACCCACCCCGCACCCCCTCACGCCCACCAACCCCCAGCCCCGCCAGCACACGAGAACTACTGTTGCGCCGCATTGTTGAGATCCGCGACGGAGCCCGGGAGACCCGCCCGTATCTTGACCCCAGTGTCGTCCGCACAGCGAAAGAAGCTGCCCGCGCCAGCGGTCTCAGCGGGGACGAACTCGCCGCGACCGTCGAGGCCGCTCGACTAGCCGCCTCTCTCCACGCAGCCCGCGACACTGACGCAGTACCCGCCAGCGTTTCCACAATCGAGCCTCTGGCCAACCTCGGTGGAGCCGACCTCGACACCGACGCCGCAACGCTCCTGCCTGTCGCCCTGGCCTACGCCACCAGCCCCATCGTCGCGTCCATCATCCACGAGTACGCCGGGAGAGCCACCTATGCCTGACGGCGGACCAGCCAATGCCATCGCCCGCATAACCACTGAGGTATTCGCGCCTGCATATCTGGCTGTCCTTCTCGTCGCCGCGATCTCGTGGCATTCCGCTGCCACGTGGGTTTCCGCGCTCTTGTGGGCGTTCCATGCGGTGTTCTTCGGTGCCGTCATTCCCTTGGGGTTCATCTACTACGGCATCCGTCAGGGCTGGTGGGGTGACCGACATGTCCGCGAGCGAGCGTTGCGCCGGTGGCCACTGCTAGTGGGACTGGTTTCGGTCGCCGCGGGCACCGCTACCGGGCTGGCCTACGGAGGCCCCCGAGATCTCGCGATCCTCGGAGCCGTCATGGGCGCCTCGCTCGGGGTCATGCTGGTCGTCACCGACCGTCTTGAGGTCAAAGCGTCCATGCACACCTTCGTCGCGGTTATCACCGCCGCGATTGCAACGCTCTACTATGGCGCCATTGGGGCTGGGATCGCTTGGCCACTCGCCGCGATGGTGGCTTGGTCCCGGATCCGGCTCGATCACCACACTCCGGCCCAAGTTGTCGTCGGCGCCCTTGTCGGCGTGGCTGCGACGAGCGTCTTCGTGTGGTCCAGGTAGCGACATCCGCGCTGCCTTCCTCTCCCGAGGGTTTCCCGTCTGCATCGACAGACGACGGTTCGGCAGCGGGCTCTCCGTCGGTGACGTCCCGTGTTCACACTAGGCGGCAACGAGCCCCAGATCCGACCCCTGGGGCTTCTGCTGACGCGTCAGCGCCCGTCCAATAAGTAGGGGGGAGCGATGGTAAAGACCGGTAGGGCCGATCGTTCACCTGAACCACGTCGGCGGGGCCAGGCGTAGTGCGCCGGCCCCGCCGTGAAACGCTGACCCACGCAAAACGGGATCTCATCGGAAGGCCGGTGACCGCGGATTCGCTCTCCCTTTGGCGGATCAAGGAAGGCGTCGTAGGTTCCTATGCTCTCCATTGTCTCTTTATTCAATGGCCATATATGATCATCGATCGATCGCCGCCAGGGCATCGTCGGCATTAGTTACCAGCATGGCGGTGCGCTGCTTGATCAACAGATGCGTGCCTGCTGACGCTGCCGAGGTCGTGGGACCGGGCACTGCACCGACGACACGGCCGAGTTCGTGCGCCTGCGCGGCCACGTTCAAGGCACCCGAGCGCCGACCGGCCTCGACGATCACCGAGGCCTCCGATAGGGCGGCGAGGATCCGGGAGCGGCGGAGGAACATCGTGCGTGTCGGGCGGGTGCCGGGCGCGGCTTCGGTCACGAGCATCCCTCTGCGAGAGATCTGATGCTGTAGCGAAGCGTTGCCCTGAGGGTAGATGATGTCGAGGCCCTGGGGCAGGACGGCGAGGGCGCGCGGCAGCTCGCCGCCGGAGTCAGTGGTCATCAGCGCTCCGCGCATCGCAGCGGTATCGATGCCGAAGCTGGTCGAGGAGACCACGGCGGTGTCCGAGCGGACGAGACCGTGCGCCAACTCTTCGGCCACGTAATTACCGTATTCGGTCGAGGCGCGAGAGCCGGTGACCGTAACGGATTTCTCGACGGCCTCGGCGAGATGACCAGGGCCGGTCATCCACAGCGCGATCGGCGCATCTGCGCCGAGGTCCTTCAGCCGTGCTGGGTACTCGGGCGAGTCGGAGGCGATGAGGCGGGCGTCGTGCCTAGTCATGGTCTCGAGGTCGGCAGCGCCAGCTTCCCAGCGCCCCGTCGAAACGAACGAGCGTCGCAGCTTCTCGACGGCCTGCCTGCCCTCCAAATCTGAAAGGTGCGCCAGGGCCGTCGACGGATCGTCGACGGTCAGCAGTCTCGCCAGCGCGTCGAAACTGCCGGTGCGGGCCAGCACCTGGCTGATGATCCCGTGCCTGTCGAGGTGTGCGAGTCGGAGCATCGTCGCGCGGACGACGGTGTCGGAGGGTGCGGTCATGGTAAGAAGCCTTGTCTGTGGAGGAGGTCAGGGAAGAGGCGGCCGATTTATCGGCGTCGGGCGCGAGAGCGCTGGATCCAGGCCTGTTCGGCAGTTGGAGCGCAGTAGGCGCGCAGCAGGCGCACGGGTACACCCAGGTAGCGGTACCGGTTCAGGGCCGCGTCGATGTCGTCGGGCGCCAACTGGTGCTGCTCGGCGCCCTCGGCCTCTGCGCGTGGGGTCATGGGTAGGACGAGTTCGTCCAGGGGCGGTGACGGGTCGCACACCCGCTGGGCCAGCAGGTCACCCAGGACTGTGCGGCGCCCCGAGATCCGTAGAGGGCGCCCGGTGGTCATGATGTGCAGGTTGCGGGCTGTGTTCCACAGCGCGGTCGCCACCCCTTGGCGGCGCATCGTCGGGGCAACGTAGATCTCGCTGACTTCCCCGGCCTGGTGCCAGCGGATCGCACCGATCTGCTTCTCGGCGATCCGGCGGGCGGCCACCGCGGTCATCGTCATCACCACCCCCGCCCCGGGGCGGCCTTGTTCGTCGCAGGCCAGAGCGAGCAGTTCATGGGTTTGGTCGGGCCCGGTATCGGTGGCGGGGATGTGCACGAAGTACAGGTCCATGACGGGGCCCTCCTTCCTTCGGCGTGCAGGTGGGATCACCACGGGGCCTGGGTGTGCTCGTCCAGCCAGGCAGCGGCCGGGTGAACAGGGGTCGATGGGGGTGATTCAGTCGAAGTAAGGTGCGAAGTGCTCATCGCTGAGGTCGATGTCGACCCGGCGGTCACCGTCGACGACGGTGAACACGCAGCTCTCGTTGGCGCTGGGCTGGAGCGGCCCGCCACGAAAGAACTCCCGCCAGACAGCGATCGCGGCCTCGATCGGCGACATGCCGTCCTGCTCGATGGCCCAGGTCACGCCGTACTCGACCGGGCAGGGATGCGGTTCGGCGGGATCGAGGGGCAGCTGCCCGTTGGGCGGATTCGGCTGCTGGCCGAAGACGGCGGCCCAGACGTTGCGGGCGAACTGCTCAAGGTCGCCCTCGATCGTCACGGCCTCGTCGTAGCTGAGGACGAGGATCTCGTCGTCACCTTCGCCTTCGTACTGGCCGCCGGTCTCCTCGGCGAACTTGTCTTCAGTGGTCTTCGAAACGGTGGGGTTTTGGACGGCCTCGATGTGGAGAGACACAGCTGATTCCTTCGTGGAGTGAGCGAAAGGGCCGGGGCGCAGTCAAAGAGATATTGGAACAACGCCGTGTCGATGTATGGGTTGATCAACCGCGGAGCATGGCGCCGCCACGCTCGAGATCCCCTTCGATATACGTGAGCATTTCGTCGGCGCCGGGGTGGGCCATCACGTAGTGATAGGAGGCCTCGACCGCGGTCATCTTCCAGCCAGCTTCGCTGAGGGCCTCTATCAGCGATTCCCCCCCGGATCCGGCGAAGAACGCCTGGTCGATGGAGAAGCGGCGGACGAAGTTGCGGTTGACCTCGGCGATGACGGCGTCGTAGCACTCGTCGAGGAGCACCGCGCGGACCTGGTCGAAGGTGGATACCCTCTGGTCGCGGATGCGAGCGAGCTGATGATCGACCTGGGCCCAGAAGCCCTCCGGCACCGGCGGGCACCGCTGGTCGCGGCCGGAGCCGAGGCAGGCCCGGCAGCGGTCAGTGGGCTCCTCGCGGGCTCTGGGGGCGTCGGCGGCCCGCCCGGGGTGGTCGAGGCAGTTCAGGCAGATGGGTCCAGGCATGGCAGATGCCCCTTCGGAAAATCATTGGGCTGGTCATCAGGTCTTTCAGCGATGGCCACGGAAAACGGCCAAGCCCGCGACTGGGGCGCGGGTTTTTCGCTGGGATGCGCTCGAACGAGAGTCGATGGGATCGGAACGCCCTGCGCCCCGATCCCATCGACTCTGACCCGTGCCCGCCGTTAGGCGGGCCCGTCACATCTCAACCACGCTCATCAGAATCTTCACTGTCGTTGAACCCTGCGACGATCTCGTTGATAGCGTCGGGTATCGACGAATTCACGATCGCTGAAGCGAGTCGGTCGAGTTCGTCACCGCTGAGCGGGCGGCCGGCCCACTCCTCAAGCTGCGATCGTGTGAGAGTGATGCTCTTCATCATTTCTCTTCCTCTGTCGGCGATGTCGGGTCGGTGTCCGCGCTGGCATTGAGGTCGGACCGGTGTTGCAGTCGCGGGCCCCATCCGCCGAGGAGGTGGGCGGGGGTCGGCCAGGTACTGAAGACCTCGCGTGTGAGGGTGTCCTGGTGGCGGATGATCGCCGGGACGCCAAGCAGCGCCAGGTGGATGTAGATCATGTGGACGGCCTGCAGGGAGAGGTCTTCGGCCGTGACGTGCAGCTGGGTCTGATGGTTGAGCCCGTGCGCGCCCATCTCTTCGGTCACGGCGACGATGAACGCTCCAGCCCCGCAGGCGGGCTCGTAGAGCTCGGCGAACCCGTGGGCGGCCACCTGGTCGACGATGTCACCGATGGTCATCGCGGCCGCGAGCCGGGCGATGTCGCCCGGTGTGTAGACCTGGCCCAGGCGGTCGTTGCCGAGCTCGAGCTCCATGTAAAGGCGTCCGAGGACGACGTCGCTGGGCTTGGCCTCCATCGTCAGCGTGGTCAGTGCCAGGGCGTGGGCGAAGCGGTCCAGTTCCTCGCTCGAGTAGCAGTCGGCGATGGCGAGGTATCGCGCCTCTCGCTCGCCGCGCCCACGGATCTCGACGGCGTTGCGCAACGTCAGGGCGGCCGTCTCGACGAAGTTGTCGAAGACCACAGGGAGGCGGCGGGGCCCGGCATTGGCGCGTAGTAGCCCGGCGATCTCTCGGCGGTGGACTGCGGCTGTCGTCCTGGTCATGGGGGGCGTCCTGTTCTGGGTAGAAGACGCGGACGACCCGGCCGCCGGTGAGCAGCCGGGTCGTTCGCGGGGAGTGCGGTGTAGGGGTCGTCACTCCTGCCGGAAGAGCAGGGCGAGCACCGCGTCGGGGACGACCAGCGTGCTCATGGTCAGTTCAGTCGCGCGGGGTCCAGCGTCCACCGTTGTCGGCGCGGACTACTCGGGTGTCGACCAGGGCCTGCTCGATCTCGTCGATATACTCGGCGGTCTCGGTGAGCTCAGCCTCGCGGACGTCGTCACGGTGGAAGGCGAGCTGGCGGTCGATGCTCTTGACCTTGATCTTCAGCCACTCCTCGGCCTGCGCACGCTCATCGGCCTCAGCGACGAACTCGACTTGACACCCTGATCACGCAGGGGCGAGGGCTCGGATGTCGTCAGCGAGCTCATCGCTGAGAGCGGCAAGCTTCAGATCGTCGCGGCGCTGCATCGACACCGCGTCGAGCAAGGTGTCCTGGGTGTTCTTCTTCTCCCGCAGGACACCGGGCATCCGGTCGTCATGAGTGCCCTTGGTCAGCAGCCGGTAGATGGTCACCGGCCGCGTCTGTCCGGGGCGGTCGAGGCGTTTGTTCGTCTGCAGGTAGTGCTCGAGGCTGAACGGGAGGGTGTACCAGATGAGGGTGTGGCCGCCGCCCTGCAGGTTGAGCCCGTGGCCGGCCGAGGCCGGGTGGACGAGCATCACCTCGACCTGACCGGCGTTCCACCGGCGGACCATCCTCCGTGAGCCGTCGAACTCCTCGGCCCTGATCCCGGCTCCCTTCAGCCTGGTCAGCAGCTGTTCCTTGTCGGAGCGGAAGTGGTAGGCCAACAGCACCGGAGAGCCGCCGTTGTTGCGGATGAGGTACTCGGCCATCTCGGCCTTGGCGGTGTGGACGACCTCGTAGCGGCCCTTGGTCGACGGATCGTCCGGGTCGGAGGTGTAGAGCGTGCCGCTCGCGTACTGCAGCAGCTTCGAGGTCAGCACGGCCTCGTTCTGTGCCACGACCGTGGTCACCAGGGACATGCGGTTGGCGTCGAGGAAGCGCTGCAGGTGGCCCTGATACACGTCCTCGTGGTCGTCGCCCGTCAGCCCCGACAGCTCGGCTCGGATCACCTGGGCCTCAGGGGCGGACATGGCCAGCCACTGGTCGAATGCCTCGCGGGCGGCCTGCAGCAGGTTGTCGTCGACGATGTCGAGGACGAGCTCCCGCTTGAAGGACTTGTAGTCTTCCATCAGATCCGGCGCGAGCCTGACCGTCACGTCCTCGACCGTGCGGCCGGGCAGGTTGAGTTCGGTGTTCTCCGCGCTCATCACCAGGTGCCCGATGGCCCGGTGGATCTCGGACTCGGCATCCGGGTTGGGCATCCACTTGGCCGGGGTGTTGGTGCCGGGGACCATCTTCGGGGTGAACCACCGGCCGCGGAAGGCGGTGATGTTGTGCCCGAGAGCTTCGCCACCGTCGAGAAGATACATCTGCGACCACAGGCCTTCGAGCCCGTTGGCCGCGGGCGTGCCTGTGAGCTCAATGAAGCGGTCGACGGTGGGACGGATGGCCTTGAGCGCCTGGAACCGACTTGAGGAGTGGGACTTGAACCCTTGCGACTCGTCGATGATCACGGTGCGGAACGGCCAGGTGGGCTCGGTCTCGTCGAACAGCATCTGATCGACGAGACCGAAGCGGCACTGCCGACAGCCCTCGCTCGAGCAGGAGCGACACTTGACGGTCTCTCGCACCAGGCGTGAGGCCTTGAGCAGCTCCTTGATCCAGGCGGCGACACGGGCCTTGGCCGCCGGTTTCTCGCCACGATCGACGGCCGCGGCGATCACAGCCGAGACGAGTTCATCCTGCTTCAGCGGTCCCAGCGCCCGGCCCAGGTCGAGCACGGCCTGCGCCTCGGACGAGACCGGCACGGATCCGGCTGCGTCGGGGGCGGCGACGAGCACCCGGGTCGACTGGGACGACTGGGTGAGCATCTCCTGGTTGATGAAGTACATCGACGGGGGATCGGTGGCGATCTCGGCGAAGCGGGCGAGCCGCTCGTCCTTGCTCAGCTGCCGATCGTTGTCGTCAACGATGAGCGAACGGGTGCGGATAGGCATCTGCCACTTCTCGATCTCTTCGATCCAGGTCGACCGAGCGATCGCCACGGGAGCGACGACGAGGATGTGGCCGACAGGCCGAAGCTGCATGAGCGCGGCAAGGGTCGATAGCGTCTTACCCCCACCCATGTCCAGCCAGATACCGCAGTGCGGGCGGCTGGTGATGAAGTCAACCGTTTGCTGCTGGTGCGGTTTGAGCGCGATGGCCATGGTCGCCCCCCTTTCGTGGTCAGATGAATGCTTCGGCCTCCGAAGGCGACGAGATCGGCCTGCGTGGCCGGAGCCGCGGCGGGCCTGTCACGTTGACCTCGGCGATCCGCGCCCAGCTCGTTGGTCAGCAAGCGGTCGGGATGGTCCAGCGCAGGCCACCCAGGGGTACGAGGCGTGGACGCCGATGCGTTCCTGGGCGGCCTGCACTCGTGAGGTCGGGGCCATCAGGCCTCGCAGGCTTCCTTGATCAGCGCCAGCCGGGCCGTGGTGTCACTGAGCTCTTTCTCGAGCCCAGCGCAGCGCTCCTCGGCGGTAACGGCGCGGCGCTCCTGGGCGGCCACTTCGTCGGAGAGCGCCTTGTTCTGCGCCTCGAGGACCTGGATGCGGGGGTCCTCGCCGAGGAGCGAGCGGATCCGGCCGAGGACCTCAGCGGCGTCGGCCGGAAGCGCCGACTGGTCATCAAGGCCAAACGCAGCATCACCCTGAGGGTTCACGGTCTGAGCAACGGGGCGCTCGCGCCCATCAAAGGGCACGTCGAGACCGGCGCGGCGCAACTTTGTCGGCGTCGCGCGGTAGCGCCCGTCCTCTCCGCGACCGCCGACGGCCCGCAGCCGGTTGCGCACGGTTCGGCCGCACACCGCGTTGGCCTCGGCGACCTCGGCGACGGAGAACACTACTTCCTCGGTCCCCGGGGTTTCTCCGGGGGCCGAAGCGTCGGCCTTGTTGGGTGTCCCGAGCACGTCCGGTCTCTCCGGCTGATCGAGATCGGCGGTCGGCGCTTTGACCGGCGTCGAGCCGGAGGCGGACAGTCGTGCGAACAGCGGTGATCCGTCCGGTCCGGGAGAGACCTCGATCTTGTCGTGGGGGCCCAGCCCGTCCTGGGCGTCCATCCAGTTGGAGAAGGCCATGCCATGGGCCGCGAAGGCTTCGACGACGGTGATCGGCGAGGCGAAGGGCACGGGTAAGGACGACGGCTCCGATCGGGCTGCGTGCCCCTCGAGGAGGCGCTTGATGTCGGCCTCGGCGTTCTGGGCCGAGCGGTTGGGGGAGGTCGATGTAGGCGGCACGCTCGCCGTCTGGCCCGCGTTGTTGCGCAGGATGGCGTGGCCCTTGGACGAGACGCGACCGGTGCACCCGGCGTCGATCGCATCGAGGACGAGCCGGGCCGCACGTTGGTCGAAGGCCTTCAAATCGCGGTGGGTGAGCTGGCCGAAGGATGTCCGCCTCTTGGCCATCAGAGCCCACCACCCTTGTGAGCGGCGTTCGTGCTCGGGGCGGACGGGGTGCCGACGAATCGTGCGGCAGGCGATGAAGTTGTCATGGAGTGTCGATCCTTCGAAGCTGGATGGTCAGTCGGCGGTGAGCTCAGCGACGAGGGCGTCGACGGCCGATCGGCTGTCGACGACGTAGACGGCCGCGCCAGCGCGGAGCATCTTGGCTCTGACCGCCTGCTGGAGGCGGCGGAGGCGTCCGCCGGGGCGCTTGACCTCGACGAAGACCGTGGCCCGAGGGGCGATGACAACGCGATCGGGCACTCCTGCCCTGCCGGGGCTGGTGAACTTCCAACAGAGGAAGCCGACGGCCCTGCAGCTCTCGAGTAGGTACGCCTCGATCTCGTTCTCGATGGTGCCGGTGTCAGTCGCCGACGCTGCGCGGTCCGCAATGCTCATGGGCTCCCCCGTCGCCGTTCGTGCTTTCCGTGAAGCGTGTGGTCGGTGGCCGCGCCTCAGGCGACGGCCATCCAGCGCTTAGCCGAGTTACCGAAGACCGAGACGACCCTCTCGTTGTCCTCCTTGACCCGGATGCCCGGTTCGGAGGCCCTCGGTGTGTCGGGGGCGCCTGCTCGCACAGTCAGTGTGGACTGGGACATGATTCGACTCTTTCGATAATTATCATTCAATGTCGATACACCTCCGACTCTACTCGATTATTGGGTGATTCGATTGCGAGTGGGCTCCTGCGGCAATGGTCGCGCCGATACGAGGACAGACCCCGCCGACGACGGGTCGCTGGTGGAGCCTGCGGCGGCCACAGGGAAAGGGCGCGCTAAGCGGAGTTCTTCCAGTTCCGCGAGAACGTCGCGTCGAGCATCCCCAGGTAGACCTCGAGGTCGAGCGAGGCGATGAGGTCGTCAAGCACCTGGGCGTCGAGAGCGTGAAGGTCGTCGTTGCGCACGACCATCGACCACGAGGGATTGATGCCGCTGATGCGCTGGGCGACGACGTCGCGATCCTCGGGGATGAACGTGAGCCCGTCGGCGGAGCCGAGCTCCAGGCGGTCACCGGCCCAGCCGTGGGCGCGCAGGATGGCCAAGGCCTCCTTCTCGCGCCTGACCGGGGCCTCCCCCAGCTCGCGACGCCGCTCCTTCGAGTCGGCGTTCACGACCCTCGCCCTGGCCGAGAGCAGGCTCTTGGCGCCGGGCGTGCCGTGCTCGACGACGAAGACCCGGTTGACCGTCTGCAGGGCCTGTGGGTTGGCCAGGACCAGATTCTCGTCGAGGGCCTCTTCGTCGTCCCGGCCGAGCGGGTCGACGGCGAAGGGATAGGTGATCGAGCCCCGTGAGGCGGTGATGATGTTTTGGAAGAGCATCAGAGTCTTTACGGGGTCGTCGGGATCGATCGCCGCCTGGAGGATCGTGCGCCCCAGTTCGGGGTCGAAGGGCTCCGACAGTGCCCACTCCCCCCTGGCCGCGACCGTCTGCAGGTAACGGGCCAGAGCGAAGTCGGTCACCGCGGGGTGAGCGAGCTTCTTCGCGGGTGTGGGACCGGCGTGGCAAGCCAGCGTCCCTCCGCCGGCCGCGTCGATCTCCCAGTCAGCGACCGGATTGACCGGCGCGTGATCGACGTGGTCGTCGGCGGCTTTGTCTTCTTCGGGCGGGACGAGTTCGAGCCTGTTGTTCGAGTCTTTGCTGATGAGGAACATCGGCTCCGGCTCGATCTCGATGCCGATCGCGGCCTGCTGCTCGGCTAGCACCCTGTTGTTGGTCTCGGCGCTGAAGGCCCCCGGCGCGCCGGGGGTGTCGACGACGGAGTAGAGGCCGTCGGTGTTGGTCGAGATGATCCGCGCCCCGGCCAGCGTCTGGGCCTGGCCGATCCGCCAAGAGAAGAGCTGGCCGATGATGCGCATCGAGATGATGGTGTTGTTCATCCGGATCGGTGAGTTGCCGAAGGTCGTGTCCCCGGCACCGGAGGCCGAGTTAAGGATGAGCTTCGTCCCGTTACGCAAGGTGTGCAGCCGCGCCTTCTCTTCCGGGGCGATGCCCGGGACCTTCATCTGCTTCCCGTAGCGCTCCTTGTCGAAGAAAATCTTCGCGTAGCGGTCCTCGCCCAGATCCGGGTTCCAGAACGCCCGCATGTTGCGCAGGAGGTTCGGGTAGTAGGAGCTGAAATCCTCGTGGATGACGTGGCCGGCCGAGGTCCGGGCGTACTTGGCGTCGAGTCGGGTCGACCGGTCGCCCGGCTTCTTCTTGTTCTCGACGAACAGCTCCGGCTGCCTGGCCGCCGGAACCTGACGGTATGTCGCACCCGAGATCGTGTGTTTGGCCAGGACCGCCTTGCCGAGGAGCGCCTCGCCGGTGGGCAGGACCACGTTGAGCTCCTCGGCCTTGGGCCGCTGGGTGGCCAGCAGCTCCTCGGGATCGGTGACCTGCTCCTGGGCCAGGGCCAGCTGCTCGTTCTGGACGTCGTCGCCCTTCTTCGGCTTGCGCCACTTTTTGCCGCTGATGACCAGCGACTTGGTCACCTGCGAGCCGTCGGGCAGCGTCAGCAGTTCATGCTGGCGCTTGGCCGCGGCGCGGAAGTCGAGCGGGTCGGGGAACGCCGACTGCGCGCGCAGGAGCATGTTCTCCGCCTCGGCATAGGCGAGCTGGTCGGCGGCATAGGCCTTCATGTCTGCCTCGGCCCCGTGAATGCCGCCGGTGGAGAAGGTGGCGAAGCAAGAGGTCGGCCTGCCTGCGGCGTCGAAGTAGGGCAGGTTGTTCGGCAGCCTCGGGAGCTCCTTGAGCACCTTGGCCTCGCGGTCGCCGTGGACCCTGCGGTACTCGTCGGAGTCGTTGAAGTTCTCGCCCTCGATCGACCGGTAGTAGGCGACGACGTCCATGAACTGCCGGTGGGCCTCGGCCTGGTCGGGATTCGTCGCCCGGTCGGGGACGACCTCGTCCTCGAAGAAGCACTGGCACTGATCAAGCACGTTGACCTGCTCGATGCCCTGCTCCTCGGCCACCGACGTCGCCGGGTACTTGAAGGACACCGTGGGGATGTCCTCGAGCTTGCCGTAGGGCGAGAGGATGAGGCCGACGAACTTCGCCGAGGTCGAGTCGATGGTCAGTCGGTTGCGGCGGACCCGGGACGGGTCGATCGCCGGCTTGCCAGTGCGGTAGTCCTTCTCGTAGACGGTCTCCGGGTACTCGGCGAGCAGGCCGGCCTTGAGGTCGAATGCCGAGGAGTAGGTCGGCTCCTCGAACAGCTGAGCCAGGCCCAGGCAGTCGGAGACGTTGTAGGCCAGCAGCTCGTAGAGGTCGTCGAGCTCGGTCAGCGTCGTGTCGTGGGACAACCGGTCGGACTCCTTGATCTGGCGGCCGAGGAGTCCGAGCAACCCTTTGAGCGGGACCTTCCACTGCAGCTCGTTGAGGCGGGCGATGTCGATGTGGCGACCGGAGTGGAGCATTGCCTGGCGGATCGATGCGGCGGTCGAGTCCCAGCCCAGGTACCTGGGCATGTACTCGATGTTGTCTGCGCTGAAGAGCCGGTCGTTGTGCGTGCGCATCTCGGCGGCCGTGGTCGGTCGGAAGACGTCGCCCTCGGTGGCCTGGAACACCTCGTTCAGGTAGAGGGCGAGCATCGTCGTGTCGTAGTTCGTCGAGTTGTACCCGGCGAGGAACGGGTGGGCCGCGGGGTCGTACCCGGCGTCGGTGTCGCAGACCGGACGCAGACCCGCCGGGTAGGACGACGACTCGGCCGGGTCGTTGACCCGGTCGGCGTCGGAGAGACCGACGATCTCGGCGAGCCGGACGTTGCTGGCCTCGTTCCGTAGGTCGAAGAAGGTCACCGCGGTGGCGGGGAATGCCGGTAGTCCCGGGTTGGCTGCGAAGAGCCGGCGGCCGAGGGCCTGGTGGTCGATGGCGTCAGCGAGGTTGGTGCCCTCACCCGCGTCGTCGACGAGGTAGAAGACCTCGACAGTGCCCGCGCCATCGGAAAACGGCGTGTAGGCGACGAGGCTGAAGACATTGGCCAGCGACTCGATGTCGTAGAAGGTGAACAGTGACTGCTCAGCAGTGATGGGTGTCCTCTCGGTGCTCATGAGGGGTGTGCCTTTCTCCTGGAGGGGGTTTCGGCTCAGCCCTGGGCGTCCCGGTCGTCGTCGCCGCCGACGGTCTGGCGGAGGAGCCCGCGGTAGTTGGGCTTGAGCAGAGGGCGGGAGGCCTTGGTCGGGTCCGTGCCGATGTAGCCGGGCTGCTTCCATGCTTTGAGGTCGTACTCGGCGATGAGGGTCTCCGGCTCGCTCATCAGCCCGGTGTCGGGCTTGCCCGGCCGGATCTTCCGGTTTTTGTCCGGGCAGTGCCATTCCTGGTCGGACTTGACGATCGCGACCAAGTCGGTGACGAACTGCTGCCTGGACACCGGCGAGCCCGACGGCGAAACCGAGACGAACCAGACCTTGTAGAGGTCGTAGAGGAACGTGAACGGCAGCAGGTCCCAGGCGAAGCGCTCCCTGAATTCCTCCCAGTACGCCCTCACCGGGTCGTTGGCCTCCTTGTACTCGGCCAGCACCATCCTCGTCACTGGCGGCTCGGCCAGCTCGTAGTAGCTGCCCGGGGCGTCGTCCGAGGTCTCGGTCTTGTGCTCGGAGGTGCCCGCCCTGTGCAGGACGTGCCAGAGCGCGTACTCGAGGACCTCGGTCCGCTGCAGGTAGTCATCCTTGATGTAGCGCTTCTCGGCCCCGGTGAAGGACTTCGAGAAGGGTACGAACAGCTGCCTGCGGTAGAACGACTCGGATTTGTCCTTGACCCGCGGGAACTCGTTGAGGCACTGGACCATGAAGCCGAAGAACTGGTAGGCGATCGGCATCCGGTACTTCCGGTCGATCTGGATGACGTCGCCGGTCACGACGGCCTTGAGGTTGGCGGCCTTGTCGATGAAGGTGCCCACGTCGTTCTCGTCGACGATGATCGCGTTGGCCCTCACCAGCGGCTCGAGGGCGAAGTTCTTGCCGAAGTCGGCCAGCGGGATCGAGGTGTGCGAGCGCGGCCCACACAGGTTGCGCATGAGCGAGCACAGTGTGCCCTTACCGTTGTTGCCGGACTCGGAGTAGAACCAGGCGGTCTTGTTCCAGCGCACGTGCGGGCGGATGATCGCGCCGATGATCTCCCACAACAGGTCGGCCACGCCCTCGTCGTCGGTGAGCTCATCGATCCAGGACACGATGTCCCAGGTCGAGCCGTCGACGGGGTGGACGAAGACCGGGTTGGGCGCATCGGCGACGTAGTCGACGTGGCACTTGGCCAGGAAGACCAGGGCCGGGTCGAAGGCAACCAGGGTCTTGGGCTCGAAGGAGAACTCCGTGCCGCCGATGGTCTCGGTCGCGGGCTGACTGCCGTAGTGGAAGACACCGTTGCCGACGGCGATGAGGTCGCGGTGCAGGCACTGGGTGGTCCGCGGCGCGTCCTCCTTGAGCACGGCCATGACCTCTTTGAAGTCGTTGAGGGTCAGGCCGGCGTGGTAGCGGCGGGCCTTCATGCGGATGTCGTCCTCGCTGACCGTGTAGGTCCCGCGGCCCGGGCCCGAGGCCTGGTACATCGCCAGCAGGTCGTACTCGCGGTCAGTGTCCTTGTCGGAGGGAGCGATGCGCTTGACGTGGTGCAGGTGCAGGAGGCTCTGGGCGATCTGCCAGGGGGTCAGGTGCTTGGCCATGGGCAGCTTCATGGCCCGGAGGTTGGTCTTGGTGTTCTCGACCACGACGACACCGTTGACGATGGCCAGCAATTGCTGCTCCAAGGCTGTCGGCCGCGGTGGTCGGGCGGAATCGAGATCGGCGAGGTAGGCCTCGGTGACGAAGGTGATGACCTGGTTCAGCGGCGAGATGGCCTGCGTCTTGGCGAAGTGGGCCTTGATCGTGTCGAGGGTGGACTCGACGTCGTGGACGGCGTTGTCGGCTGACCTATCGGGGTCGGCTGACGCAGATGTGCTCTGGTCAGGAGTCGTCATGAGGTTGTCTCCCTGGCGAGCGAGACCTGCCGGCGATGGCGTGGGAAGCCGATTGGTCTCGTTATAAAATGGAACGCGATGCCGACCCTATGACATGCAAATGGTCTTTCGCAATGCATTGAATCGTGACTTGATGATCAGTGGATGCTCGATCTGCGGCGCGGCGAGCGTCAGTCAGGATCGATCCAGCCCAGCGAGAAGCCGATTTGATCGAGGCCGGACGCGGGCGCCCTGGCGCGAGCAGGTGGCTTCTCGTGCATCACCAGCCCGGAGGCGGCGTGAGCCGCCTACAACAGGCCAGAAGGGCGCGACAGAGAGTTCTTCGCTCGCGAGGGATCGACACACAGGGACACCAAGAGGTGGTACCCCCTGAGGGTTCAGAGAGCGCACAACAGAGCGTGGTACACCTGTTTGCCCAGGTCAAAAGGAAAACAGGAGGGGCTTCGTACCACGTGTACCACTTCTCAGTCTTGAAGTGGTACATCCGTTTGCCCAGACCAGGGGAACTTTATATACCCCCTGTACCACTCGTACCACATGAATGACATGAAGCAATGCGCGCAATGCAGACCCCCGCCTCCCCACCGACGTCCCGGCGCCAACGAAGGCGCCTCCTCTTCCCTATAAAAGAGCGAAGAAAATCTGGTACGCGTGGTACAACGTGCTGGATAACAGCCTCGACCTGGGCGAACATCTGTACCACGGCGTGAATTCAATGTGGTACACGCCATCTGGCGACCCTCTTCAGAAGAAGCGTTTACCCAGCTCAGAGCGCAAAGGATGGATGTACCAGAGAAAGTGGCACACAATGATCCATGCGACGAAGCTTCCTCGACGCCGACCTGGCTTAATTGATGAACCATGCGATCGACCCCCATTGCAACCATGAGCGATACGAATGATCCTTGCCTCTCGGGATCGTTCGATTCATTGCGCGGGGAATGGATGCCCTGATAGAGTCGGGCTCAGGTGAACGGCGGCTTGTTCAGCTCTCACCCTCGTGTGGTTGTCTCACAGGAACGTGAAAAAGAAAGAGGCCGGAGGTCCTCCCCGTGGGAAGGGAGCCTCCGGCCTCTTTCTCGTGTCTAAGAGCTCATCTCAAAAGCCGTCAGCATGCTTGGCCAGGTGCTTGTAGCAGATGAGGATGCAGGCGATGCCGAGCATGGCCAGGAAGGTGGAGGCCTTGCGCTCCCAGCGCACGTTCAATCTGCGGTAGGAGCCCAGCCAGGCGATAGAGCGTTCGACCTTGTACCGGTGGCGTCCCAGACGTTGGGAGGACTCGATGCCGGGACGGGCCAGGCGCACGCCGATGCCGCGCTCGCGCAGCCAGCGGCGCTGGTCCCGGGAGTGGTAGGCCTTGTCGCCGTGAAGTTTGGCTGGACGCCGCCGCCGGGGACCTCGCCGCGATCGCACCGCCGGAACGCCCCGGACCAGGGGCTTGAGCGCTTCGATGTCGTTGACGTTGGCCGCGGAGACCGCGCAAGTCAGCGGGAGGCCCTGGTTGTCGCACAGCAGGTGGAGCTTGGAGCCGGGTTTGCCGCGATCAGTGGGGTTTGGCCCCGTGCTCTCCCCCTCTCTTGGCGCGGATCGACTGGGAGTCGACAGTGGCGCGGGACCAGTCCAGCAGGGCGCGTCTGCCCAGCTCATCCAGGATCGTGCGGTGGATCGTGGGCCACAGGCCCATCTCGGTCCAGGTCTGAAACCAGCGGTGGGCGGTGGCACGGGTAACGCCGAACAGGCCATCGGCCTTCTCCCAGGAACAGCCGGATGCCTGGACGAACAGCACCGTGGTCAACACGGCTCTTTGGTCCGCCCGGGGTCGGCCGGTCCGCGGCGCGGGAGGCAGTAGCGGCTGGACGATCTCCCAGAGCCCATCGGGCAACACATCGCTCACAGCACGTGATCATGCCAGGCTCAGGAGCATCTCGTAGGGCTTTTGAGATGAGCTCTAAGAGACTGCGGACACTGGACCTCAGTACGGAGCGAAGTCCGCGGGGTTGAAGCCCGAAAGGGACGCGTCGTCCCGGGAATATCCCGCTTTGGGGGATATGGTCTGGAAGGATCGGTCGGTCTCGATGGCGTAGACCATCTTGTAGGTGACCACGTAGTCGCGGCTAACCGGGATGTGGCCCGTGGAGCGCTCGACGCTGATTTCACGGAAGCCGGTCTCGAACTCGAGGCGGCTGAGCGTCCGGGCCAAGCCGTTCTTGCCTCGGCGCACGGCTTCTTCTGGGCTCTTGGCGTAGAAGGTCAGCACGGCGAGGTGTGTGCACCCGCGGTCAAGAGTGAGGGCATCGCTGTCTTCGGCGCCGATGCTGGTGTCCATGCTCACGGAGGCGCGGCCGATCGCGGAAGCACTGGGGCGCAACAGCTTGCCGTCCGCGTCGTACTCACAGGGTCCGATGACAGCCATGATGATCCTCTCCTCTCTTCACGAGTATGACTGATGAACAACCTTCAGTCACCCACCCGGTGGCCGGATGGCCCGGTCACCTCGGTCCGACCGAGTCCCTGAGCGACCTCGCGCGCGAGCGCGGCAGCCATGGGGACTCGGTCATCACCGAGAGCAGAAAGGAGATGGAGCCTCGTCCTGGATCCCGATCGCCCTCAGGTAGCGGGTCCGACCGTGGCGCCGACGCGGGCGAGGCCGGCGAGCACGAGCCCGTAGGCCACGCCCAGCGGAATCACGGCCAGCGGATGGGCGAGGAACCCCAACCAGGCCGGCGGCACGAGAGCCGCGGCGAGGTTGAAGCCGATGTGGACCAGGACGACGGGGACGAGACCGCGCGTGCGCTCGTAGACGATCGCCAAGAGCGCTGCCAGGGGCAGGACCGAGGCGATCTGGACGATGTTGGCGTGCATGATCGCAAAGGCCGCGGCCTGGATGGCCACGGCGACGACGACCGCCACTCGCCTGCGCAGCAACGGGTAGAGCGCTCCCCGCAAGAGGGCCTCTTCGCTGAGCGGGGAGACGAGCAGGGCGAGGATGATCGCCATCACGCCGGCGGAGTGCCGGGAGGCGGCCTGGGCCTCGAAGCCCGGCGAGCCGAAGACAAGGTAGAGCCACAGCCCCATCGTCTGGCCGGCTAGGAAGGCCAGCAGCCCGGCACCGGCCACCCGCGACCAGAACCGAACGGCTCCGCTCCTGGCCCCCGGCAGGACGGGAGTGGGCTCATACGCGAACCAGGCCGGACGCCTCCAGCGCAAGAGGCCGACGACGAGCGTGACCACCACGCCGAGGACCACCGTCGCGGTGATTGGGTCGGCCACGAGTCCAGCGGCGGCGAGCCCGAGGGCGATGTAGGCGCCGATGACGAGGACGGGTACGGCCAGGCACCAGAGGAGCGCCCCGGCCTGGGGCCGGGAGCCTGCGGGATTCGCTGATGCGGCCATAGCCGGGGGCTCCTCGCGTTATGCCAGTTGTTCGTCGATGACGAGCTGGACGCGGGTCTCGCCCATGAACTCGTTGAGCTGGAGCTTGGCCAGGAACCGAAGGGGCTCTGCCCCCGGGTCCTGCTGGGCGTCACAGACTCTGACCGCGAGCGCCTCGGCGTGTTCGTCTGCGGCGTTCCACCACAGGCACGCCAGGCCGTCGCGGGTGATCACCCGCAGGTGCTTCTTGCACCGGAAGCACACCCACCAGCCGCGCTCGCCCTCCTCCCCGTTTTCGGGGGTGCGTTCGTGGTCGCAGTCGGCGTCGGAGCCGATGCGGCCGACGCGCAGGTCGGCCGGGGGCAGCACGACCTCGATTCGCGGTTCGGCGAAGGCGTGGCCGAAGGGTTTGAGGGACTCCAGGCGCTCGACGAGCTCAATGAGCGGGGTCATGTCCGTCAGCGGAGCGTCGGCCGCATCGGCCGTGCCCAGAACGAGGTCGCCGGGCGAGGAGGAGGGGTCGAGCCGGAGCATCGCCAGCCGGGTCTCGTCGGACAGCACTTGGGCCAGCTGTGCGAGCCGGTCGGCGCGCTCGACCCGGACACCACAGGCCTGCTGGTGACCGATGGCCGACAGACCCTCGTGCGGCTCAAGGCTGGAGATGATGTCGAACCACTCCGGGGCCCGGCCAGAGCCGGAGACGAACTCGTCGGGACGCGCGGGCCGGGCGACGACGACGGTCGGGCGGCCGGTGCGCTGCATCATCTGGTTGGCCAGCAGTCCGTGCATGCCCGCCGGGGCAGAGGAGAAGTAGACCCAGGGGGTCAGCGGCTGGTCGGCACCGAGGATCTCCTCGGCGTAGGCGGCGGTGAGCTCCTTGCGGCGCTCGTTGCCCTCGATGACCATCCGGGCCGCGTCGAGCTTGGCCTCGGGCGTCGGGGCGGTGAAGACCTCGAAGCACGGGGCCAGCGGAGCCTCGATGCGCCGCGGCGAGTTCATCGCTGGTGCCAGGTAGAAGCCGTAGAGCCCTTCGTTGATCGAGTCGACCTCGCGGATCTTGCCCGCCTGTGTGAAGGCCTTGAGCAGAAGTGCGAAGCCCTCGAAGGCCGAGAGGAAGACCGGGTGGTGGTCGTCGGCGCGCAGCAACTGCAGTAGGACGGCCCGGTCGACGTCGATCCTCTCCAGGTCGGGGGCGAGGCCGCCGAACCGGTCGGGGACCGTCTTCGGGGGCGTGACCCACAGCAGTCGGGCCAGCGAGAGCGAGTCGCGCACGAGCTGGCGGTTCTCGTACAGCAGCGGCATCACGTCGGAGATGGTGCCGAGGCCGGCGAAGAGCCGCAGCAGACGGACCTCCCACAGCTTGTCGGGACGGTGGGCGGCCGCATGGGCCTCGATCACCTGGTAGAGCACGTGTGCCCCGCAGATGCCCTTGAGCGCGTAAGTCTCATCGATGCGGCAGGGGTCGACGGTGACGTCGGCGCTCGATCCGGGCTCGAGCTCGGCGTGGTGGTCGGTCACCAGTGTCGTCCACCCCAGCGTCCTGGCCGCGGCGATGCCCTCGTGGGAGTTCACTCCCCCGTCACAGGTGAGCAGCACCCGAGTATCGGGCCAGGCCGCGTGGATCTCGGCGATGTCCTCCGGGCGCAGGTCGTGACCGCGACGGTAGTCGGGCAGATGCAGCTCGACGTCGAAGCCGAGCTCGGACAGACCCGCGTAGCCGAGGACGCCGGAGGCGATGCCGTCCATGTCGAAGTCGGGCGCGATGACGACCTTCGCTCCCGAGGCCCGGGCGTCTTCGAGCACGGCGACCATCGTCTCGACGTCCTTGAGGGCGTCGTGCTCGTCGGACTGGATGGCCGCGAGGTACTCGTCGGTCCAGCCCCGGCGGGCGCAGAGCGTGGTGAAGAGGCCCTGGCCGGTGACACCGGCGAGGTCGTCGATGTCGATGGTGGGAGCATAGGTCACGGCGAAGGCCTTTCGGATCCGTGGTTTCTTCACGCGCGGATCACGAGTCGGCGCGCATGATTCGATGGTGTGATTCTAGCAGTGCATGACCTCAAGGATGCTCGTGTAGCAGCACGAACGGGCTTTAGTCAACGATTCGGCGGTCTGTCTTTGCGGCCACGGATCCGTGGGTTACCCTCACCAGTATGGCCATCCGAGAAGTGATCGAATCAGATCTCAGCGGCAAGCCCGATGCGGCGACCTTCACCTTCGGAGTCGGCGATCAGTGGTACGAGGTCGACCTGACACCCGAGGAACGGAAGAAGCTCGAGGCTTCGCTGAAGGAGTACATGAAGGTGGGACGCAAGGCGTCCAAGGAGCCAGGGAAGAAGAAGGTCGTGCCCAACACGACCCCAGAGCAGCGGGAAGAGATCCGGAAGTGGGCCAAGGAGAACGGCTACGAGGTGGCCGAGTACGGGAGAATCCGAAAAGAGGTCTTCAAGGCGTACTGGGATGCCCACGGCGGCTCACCCAAGGACGACCCCTACGATTCGTAGACCAATCCACAGACTAGTGGATCGGCGAAGCCCCGGACCGACGGCGGTCCGGGGCTTCTGCGTCCATGCCGCTGTTCAGGCGCGGACGAGGTCGACGACGTCGAGGCCGGCGGCCATCGCAGCGCGGCGGCAATGGACGGTACCGTGTGAGAAGTGACCTCGTCGAACGGGCAGGAGCTGCTCGTCGTTCGCCCGCGGGCAGCCGTCCTTGTCGCAGAGGTCGAGGAAGGCCGCGGCCTGTGCTTCGGTTCCCGCCTCGCAGAGCCTGAGCACGGCGTTGACCATCTCCAGGTTGCGCCGCAGCCCGGCCTTCTTGCCGTGGGCCTTCCAGTCCGCGGGCATCTTGATGACGTCGAGGCCTGCCGACCTCCACAGACGCTCGGCCATGGCGTCGGCGCTGCGCCCGTGCTTGTCAGCAGGGCAATGGCCCGAGACCAGCACGGGCCGGGTAATGGGGCCTCGAGCGGTCCAATCGGTCCAGACCTCGTTGAAGACCCGGCGCATGGCGACCTCGTCGTCCCAGGTGCGAGAGCCGGTGACGAGGAGCACGTGGGAGTAGTCGAGAGCCATGATCGGATCTCAGTCCGTCAAGGCGTTGACGGAGGTCCGCGCACCGTTGTCGTCGACGACGATGATCGGCTTCTCGTGACGAAGGCCGATGACCACGACGTACCGACCGTCCTCGCCGCGCTCGATGTGGACGGTGCACACGGTGGTCGCCTCGTCGTTGTCGAAGTCGACTCTGCCGAAGCGGTCCTCTTCGATGGCGCGGGCGTCGGACGACGACTTCTCGAGAGCGAGTTGCGTCGGGGTCGGCCAGACGCGGGGCTCGCAACGGGCACCAGTGTCGTAGGGCGTGAGATAGGGCGTAGGCATGCGGATCGTCCTTTCGGTCAATGATTCTCGGAATGATTCGGGTCAGTCGGAGACGGCGGTCTCGTGCTCGCCGCTCTTGCGCTCACGGCAGCGACGAGCGCCGGCCCCGCCGCTGGCGCTGGGCTTGAACCGGAGGTCCTCGTCGCCGCAGGGATGGCCTTGGGCCAGTTGGTCTTGCGGTCGTGGACGGCCATGAACTCGTCACTGCGGATGATGGTCTCGGCGCTCGTCACAGGCTCGAGGTGATCGGGATGAGGGCTGATGCAGGCGCGGTTCCTGCAGTCGTGATCGAGCACGCGGCCGAAAGGCCTCGAGTCAGCTCGTATGGGCGCTGGGGTCGAATCGTGTCGACAGGGGCCTGGGCACCTCCGTCGACTCCTGCTTCCTCCCGTGCCAGCTGTGCTGGCCATGAGCCATCGCCTGGCAGTCATCGAGGCGATCGTCATTCCGCTCATGGGTGCGCCCGCAGGGCGTCTTCCTGTGGATACCGGGCGAGCGCCGAGGCGGCTCATTCTTCTGCAGAGCGCAGCGGATGGGCATAGGCCGAGGGAGCGCCAGCGACCGAGGATCCGGAGGATAAAGCTGTCGGCTATGCCGACCAACCCGACCGAGCGCAGCGAGGGTCCCCGTAGGGGTGGGTTGCCAGCTTTACTTATGCCCTTTTCTCTTTTCCCCATGTTCCGCGTCCGAGGCCTTGGCCGAGGACCGGAACGGCTCGTGCATCAGGGGAAACGTTGTGTACACCCATCAACCGTACGGTCCGTTATCGGCCGCGAAGCGGTGTACGGGCGGTTGGGTTTTCCCTGGCCATGGCAACAGAGCGGCGTACGGCAGTTTCAACGACCGTGGCACCGCCGTACGGTCTGGGTTTCTTCGCTTCAGCGAGGTACGAGCGGGTGACCGTACGGTTGTTCCCCTACTGCTGCGCTCCTTGCGTCGATATCGTGCAGCAGCTGTCACCGCAGGCGTGGCCACAACCTTCTCTTCGTCGTCGCGATGACCGCATCAGCCTGTGGACCACTCTCGTGGCAGTCCTCGTTCCGAACCCCTGCATTCGTTGTCACCGTCTGTCGCTCCACCCGTTGTCGCGGCGCCTGCTCCGCTTCCTCACCGGGTACCTTGTTGCCCCGCGCCCGAGGCCGGCTCCGCCCGTCGCTGCCCGTTCATCGCCGGAGCCGGATACCCGCCCCCTCGTGAACTCGTCGCGGCCCCGCGGCCGGGGTAGTCAACGTGGGCGCATGAGGAAGAGGGCAACCCGCTGGCAGCGAGCCGCTCTCCCCCGTTTCACTACTCGTGTCGCCACCTCGTCATCGCTGCGGAATCCACTGCGGTCGCCGTCAGCACGTGCTCGAGAGCCTCTGGCACCTTCCTCAACCCTAGGAACGGTCTCGTTTCGCGTACCGGATCCGGTCATCCACTGCAACGATTCGGTCGGGCTTGGGATTGACGCGGTCATGCTTGTCAATGCTGTGTCCGGCTCGTTGCCAAATCCGGTTTCCGGGGCCGTATCGCGGCGCCACACCTCCACTCCGGCATCGTTCCGGCCCGAACGTGGTTCGTCTGCGGTCGGATGGCGACCATGCATGGCCAATGTCGAATCGCTCGGTCATTGTCGGTTCAAATCGGGTCATCGGTGGCCATGAACCGCCAATGATGTGGCCATGGATGGGAGGGGCTCTTCTTCGACCACAGCCACCCATGATCCGCCCGGATGGTGCATCACTGCCGGGCGTGATGTGACCGAGGTTGGTACGTGGTCGTGTCACGCCCTGCCCGAAATACCGCCATTGCTGGCCAGTGACAGGCCATTACCGGGTGTGTCATGGACGGTCCTCGGAAGTCGTGGTCAAAGCCGGGCGCGAAGCGTCCGAGATGAGGTCTGTTCTGGCCGCACACGTCGACCGCCGTGGGGCGGCCGCGTGCGAGACGCTCTGCGCACGTACCGGGCTCGTTTCGGATCTGACCATGGATGGCTTGCCATTGGTCATTAATGACCATTAGAGTAGCATCAAATGATCGATAAAATCGGCGATGGACTCGTCACCGAGCGCAGAGGAAGGAGACACGGATGACCACGGCGCGAGGGGTTCGAGATGGTTGCTAAGACGAAGCCGGAGCCCAGGCGGGTCCGATTGACGATCCCTGCCGCCGACGAGTCGTCGCAAGCGTGGATCGACCTCCAGGACGACCCGTCGGCCTCCATGCGGATGCTCATCCGCGAGTCGATTCAGCGCGACGGCTATGTCGACGTGGTCAATCGGCCCGTCGAGCAGCAGCCCCGTCGGGGGCGGCCGCCGAAGAGCGAGGAGGAGGATTTCGCGCAACTGCCGCAAGTTACCGCTGCCGACGAGATCGGCGGCCCCGAGCCCGACGGGGCCGAGCCGGCAGAGGAGCCCCGCCACGAGGTGGAGGACGCCGAGGAGCCGGAGCAGGAGCAGGTCGAGCCAGCCGCCGCCGAGCAGCCGAAGACCAAGAAGCCCCAGGCCCCCTCGGGCCTCGACGCCTTCCTCACCGGTTCGTGAGGGCCGACCGCGACGAACGCGCATTCCACGACAACTACTGAGAGGTTCCCCCAGCATGAGTACGCAGGACACGAGCATGAGGCTCACCGGCGGCATCGACGTCGGTAACGGTTACGTCAAGGGGGTCGTGCGCGGCACCGTGGACGGCGAGACGGTCTACGATTCCGTCGATCTGCCCTCGGCGGTCTCGAGCACGTCCCGGTCGATGCCGAAGGTCCCCGAGGCCGACTCCGACGCGATGACCGTGGCCGTCGACGACGACTTCTTCAACAAGTTCTCCGGGTCGTTCACCACTCCCCTGGTCGGCCACTCTGATCTGCGCACCATGGGCCGGGCTGCGCTGACGATGCGCGGGTCGAAGTTCACCCAGTTCGAGGTCGTTGGTACCCGGTCGAAGGCCGACCAGGAGCTCTCGGCCGTCCTGGTCCTCGGCGTCTTCGCCGCCAAGGCCCTGCGCGACTACGTGCGCGCTCACGGCGCTCTGCCCGAGGCCGAGCTGCGGGTCGCCGTTCGCGCGGGGCTGGCGCTACCGATCGCCGAGTACGTCCAGCGTCGGTCGGCCTACGCCGCGCAGTTCATTGGCGCTCTGGGAGGCGCGGACCCGGCGGTGCACATGGTCACGATCAAGAACTTCTCGACTCCGGTGGCGGTGCGCCTGCAGTTCGAGGACGTGCAGGTCCTGCCTGAGGGCGCGAGCGCGCAGTTCGCCATCGCCGACAAGGGCCTGGGCCTGGCCCAGGCCCTGCTCGACGATCTGCGGGCCTCGGACCCGGCGGCGGCGGAGGGGCTGGCCGACGTCACCGCCGAGGCACTGGTGGGCGTGCGCAACACCATCGGCGTCGACGTCGGCGAGGGCACGGTGAACTTCCCTGTCTTCACCGACGGCGACTTCAACCCGGAGGCCGCGGCGACGCTCGAGCAGGGTTACGGCACCGCGCTGACGAACGCCCTGGAGCAGATGGTCACCAGCGGGCACAAGAACCTCGCGTTCGCCAACCGCAAGCAGCTCGCTGACTTCCTCCAGACCGAACCGAGCCCTTTCACGCGCGGCCGCTACGACATCGCCTCCGGCTTCGTCGAGGAGGAGGCCGGCTACCTCTGCGACGAGATCGGGACGCGGTTCGAGGACGTCCTGGTCGAGGTCGGCGGCACCACCGAGGTGATCTACGTCTACGGCGGCGGGTCGGGCCCGATCAAGGAGCTGCTGCGACCGGTCCTGCAGAAGGCGGCGGGCTCCACGCCGGTGCTCTACCTCGACTCCGGCTACTCGCGCCATCTCAACCGCGAAGGGCTCTTCCTCGCCGCGACCACCGCGGAGGAGAACGCGAAGAAGGGCAAGCACAGCACCGCCGCGGCCTGAAGCCGACGACGCCCGGTCCTCCTCCAGAGCATTCCTGGGGACGAGGGCCGGGCGTTTTCGCGCCGTTCGACCTGAGGACCAAATCGCAATTGGACTCCTCATTTAAATCATCATTGAATAGACTTACGGTGTCATGAGATCCGGACAACCGCGGACGGGTCCGCTCAAAAACCAAGCCGTGACACGCGGCGGGCCGATCTACACGGCCGGGCGGATGGCTGAGATGACCGGGCACACGCTGTCGAGCGTCGTCGAGCTGCCCGCCCGGATGTGGAACGCGGCGATGGCGATCACCGGCCAGGCTGATGTCAGTCATCGACGTCCCGCGTATCGCCGTCGATGTCGCGTCCTCGACGACGGCCGGCCTCGGCTCGAAAGCGGCCCTGCAGAGCATGGGCGCGATGCTCATGATCGGCGACCTCAAGGTGCCGCTGGCGAGCGGACTGCGAACCCAGCGATGACGGATCGGACAGAGAGGAACGGAGCAATGGACGACGAGGACAAGGGCGGTGAGAAGCGACCCGGCCTGATCGACAGGATCAAGCGGATCTACGTCGAGCGGCCGATCGTCTTCGCGCTGGTGGTCATGGGCGGCTCCGCCGTGGCCCTGGTCGTCGGCGGCTTCCTGGTCGGTGACCTCGGGGCGTCGACGACGCTGGCCCCCGGGCCGATGTCGCCGTGACGGGGCCGGGGCACGGGTCCACGCGGGCCTCCAACCAGGCCCTCGTGGAGAAAAAAAGGAAGCCTCCCCGCCAGAGCAACCGTGGTTGCTGGCGGGGAGGCTTCTCTGTCGTACAGCAGGGACGCGGCGATGAGCTCGTCGTGTTAGCTCACCCGCTGGTGGGCGCGAATGGCCATGATCAATTCGCCGAGCATGTTCTGGCCGACGGTTTGAGCGTGCCGGTCGCAGAAGCAGTCGCCCCAGAACTGATCGTGCCAGCGGTTGGTCTCGACCAGCCGGAGTGATCCGGTGGCCTGGAGCCTGGCGCTGAGCTCGGGCACGGAGAACTTCGCCATGAGCACTCGCTGCATTGCCCAGACGCGTACTCCGGTATCCCAGTCCGGCCGCAGAGTTACGTGCCGTCCGCGCCTCTTGCTCTCCCCTGGTGTCGGGGCAGCCAATACGTGGCGGCGCTCGGCGTCACAGAGGGTCTTCAGTGCGTTGAAGGCGTGCTCTCCGGACGGCACGTCCGTGCTGAGCTGGGAGACGAAGAAGGACGTGGTGTCGAAGTTCGACAGGAATCCAAGCTGGCCGGTGAACATGGGGGCGGGCAAGGTGGTCCTCCTGGTGGTTGTGTGCCGTGGCGCTCGCGGGGATCGAACCCGCGACCTCTCGTGCGTCGCCCTGCGCCGGGCCTGTCGCCTGGGTCTGCCCTCCCGGTGGTCGCGATGCGGAGTCGAACCGCGGGCAGTCAGAACGCCGAGTGCTCTACCGCTGAGCTAGAGCGCCGAAGTGATGGTCGTGCATCGGAATGGTGGTGACCCCAGACGGACTCGAGCCGCTCGCACCGCAGTCGCGGCGCGTCCTCGTGCGGTAGTTCGGCACGAGGTCCTGCATCGCCCGTCCAGGGAAGCGGTGAAGATCTTCTTCGGGGAAACCCCGGCGAGGCTGTGCCGAGCCCTGCGGAACGTCGGCGGAATCGCTCCTCCGGGCTGCACAGGTGGCAGTGAACAGGCCCAGGTCCAGGTGCAGTCACACCGGGCGTAGAGGACCTCGCGTGCGTCGGACTTGGCCGCGACGGCCGCATCGGCCCCCGTCCGTGCAGTGCTGCCCTGGTCCATATGTGGTCGGACATGGTGTTTTCCTTCAGATGAAGATCTGGGTACCGCGCACGATCTCGATGGCCGGGATTCTCAGGCGGTGGCCGCCGACGGGGTAGGCGGGATGGTCGGAGGCGACGACGATGCAGTCCCACGAGCCGGAGTGGCGCTTGCGCGGCCGTGGCTCGCGCTGGCGGCCAATGGCCGGTTCGGTCTCGGCGTGGAACTGGAAGGGCACTACGACGACGCGGTATTCACTCTCCCCGGTAACCCTCCAGGGCAGTTCGATGAGCAGGTCCTGGGGCCACTCGAGGATGGTCACGGGCAGCGTCGACAGCGCGTGGGTCTTCGAGCCGGTCGCGGCGGAGGCCAGACGCTCGCGCTCCTGTTCTGCGGTCTCGGTGAAAGGACGGGTGAATGCCATGGTGATCAGTGCTCCTTGTCGGCCTTCTGCTGGGGTCGGTTGTTCAGGCGGGCCTTCGTCGAGACGGCTTCGACCTCGTCGCCGGACTTGGCGATGCGCGTGGTCATGACGGCCTCCCGGGGGTGATGACGTCTTTACGAAGAAGCTCCCGAGCTCGGCTGCGCCGAGCCTGACGAGCACGAGAAGTGCGGTGACAAGCCTCGGAGTCGTGAACCACCCGCGCCTCGTCCTCCATGGGGTCTTCATCCAGGAGCACCCACGGACCCGCATGCTGGTCCGGATCGTCGACCAGCGGACCGTTCGGCGGGGTGGTGACCACCATGTACGAACCGGGCCCGGGGACGAAAACAGTGGGGCCCGTGCCCTCGCGCGCGAGCGGAAGATCTGCGTGCGCCAGAGCCCGGGCCAGAGCGATGACCACGCCGAATCAAGTCACCTCGCCCCATAGCTCGACCGCCTCCTTGGCGTCATCAGCGCTCAGAGCGGTGGCAGTCATCAATACCGGTTCCCAGGAACAGGGTTCATCGCTGCTGTCGACAACCGCCATGATCACGAACTCCCCGTCGTCGGTATCACGGAAGGCGTCCAAGGTAGCCGCAGACGTGAGCGTGGGGAACGAGCCGATGACAGCTCGGGTGGTGGGCAGCCAAGGGTCATCAACGGTCAGAGCACGGTCGGCTACGGTCTTGTCGAGACCGCGGGACTCTTCGTTCCAGGCCATGAGCGGGCACGGTCATGGATGGCTCCGATCTCGTCAACGATGGGCCCACCGCTGCCGCGAGCGGCTTGCGCTCGGTCATCCCCGACCAGCGATGCGTGGCTCGGTCACAGCCGGTCCCATCGTGGTCATGCGCGGCAGGGTTGTGGCCCCGGCACTGCGCCCATCGCCGGGCTGCCTCAGCCCGGCGATGGGCGGGGTTCCCCCGGGTAGCAGCACCTCGCGATCGCTCTTCGCGTCAGCGATGGTCGCGGGACTTCTTCGTCTCGGTGGTTGCCCGGCCCGCGCTTCTGATGTCAGCGGCCAGGGCTGAGATGAAGCGGGCGACGTGGGCGGGCCAGGTCAGGGTGAGCCGGACGCGGCCGGCCCACGAGCGCCGCATGGCGACGCGGTTCTCCGTGGGCTCCTGGCGGCACAGGTTCCACCAGTAGAAGTAGCCGAGACCGGTCACGACGCCAATCACCAGGGAGATGTAGAGCCAGGCGGTGAACAGGAACGTGATGATGGGCATGTCAGCCCCTTTCGGTGATGGGTTCGGTAAGGCCTTGATCAGCTGATCGCACGGAGGTCTGGTGTCAGGGTTCGGGCGCCTCGACGCCGAGCGCGACGCAGAGGTTGTTGACCTCGCCGCAGGGTTAGTCGGGGGAACTTGTCGGTCATGCCGACCTCGACGACTGGACAACCTCCGCCAACCTTTACGTCGTAGATCGATACAGGCACCGTGGGTCGGCTTAGGTGATCACCTCGGTGACCTGGCTGCCCGCGACCTTCCAGGTTGTGCGCAGGTACTCAGCGAAGGTCTCGTCGGTGACTATCGCCCCTGTTCCCGCTCCGTCCTCGGCGAATATGAAGCCGCCGTGGGTGATGTCGGAGACGATCTGGCCGGTCCTCACCGAGGTCCCGTACGGGGTCGTGCGGGTGATGCGCACCCGGTCCCCGCGCGCCAGCTCAACCATCACCGCTCACCGGCCATCGCGGTCTCCAGCTCGCTGGCGCGGCGGGCGTCGATCAGGGTTTTGCGCTGCGCGGTGGAGGTGTCCTGTGTGGTGTGCATGGCGAAGCGGTCCTTTCGTGTGGTTTTGTCTGCGGGTCCTGAGCACGTTTGTCGAGACGCTCGGCTGGGAAACACCAGCCGAGCGTCTCGCTAAGCTCCTCCAGGCGGCCAACTAACTTCACGTGTTGCGACGACCGTTGGAATCCGCCATGCCGAACAGGGGCTATGGAGTCCAGAAACGTCATGCACAGGAGTCGCACACCAGGAGCGATCGCCCCTCACGGTCGGTGCTGGCCTCCTCCCAGAGACCGGCCAGCGCCCGCGCGCGGGCATCGTCCTCGTCGTGGCCATGCATGAGGCTGACGCAGCCACTCTCAGCGGTGTGGTCGGGGGAGGCGCAGCCCTCTACATCAGGACCATCACAGTCACATTCCAGTAGGTAGCAGTAGTACGGCAGCTGCACCGGGGTGTACGTCGGAGCCCAGTAGCGACCGTGGGAGGCGGCACTCTCCTGGGTGGGGAAGTGCTCCACGACCTCGGTCACCCGGGACTGGGTGTAGTGATGGCCCGCAGCGTCTTGCAAGATCCAGCATTGAGTGCGGTTCATGGTTTTGCCTTTGATCAGCTGGTTGGGTGGTGATCTGGGTGTGCAGGGAATTCTGGAGGAACCCCAGGGTGGCGACAGCGTGGGCCATCGCCTCGCCGGGTTCCTCGTCGGCTCGCAGACCGGCCAGGGTGGCCCGGTCCGCGGCTAGGCGCCGGGCGATCTGACGGCGAGCCCGGGAAAGAAAGAGCCCCGGTCACGGAGCGCTGGCTCCGTGACCGGGGCTCTCAGGCGTGCTCAGCGGGTTCGCACCGGGCAGCGGCGCGGCCGATCGACTCAGTACGGAAGCTCGTTGACTATGGCGTTGCCCTGGGCCTGTGCGACCCGAGCGGGCACGGCCATCGGCTGGCCGGCGGCGGGCTGCGGCTGGGCCTGAGCGGGCACCGCGACAGGAGTCTGCTGGACGGTCTGCGCAGGCTGAGCGACCACGGGCTGTGGCTGCTGCGGGGCAGCGGACGGGGCCGACTGCGCGGGGGCCTGGTTCCGGGAGGCCTTGGCCTGGGCGCGAGCCTCGCGGATGGACTTCGGTTCGACGAACCAGATGTCGTCGACAATGACCTTCGGACCGGCGTAAACCATCTGACCGGTCTTCTTGTCGCGGTACGAGCCGTCCTCGAGGTGGTAGGCGATGTTGACGATGTCGCCCTCGCGCATCGCGGCGAAGGGAGTCTTGGTCGCATCGGTGGTCTCGCGGATGTAGGTCTCGAAGGGGACCTTCTGCGAGCCCCAGTTGCCGTCGCGGGACTTGAAGTTGTTGTCCATGTAGCCGCTGAACTTGATGTTCTTCGAGCCGTTGGCGTTGCTGAAGGCGACGGGGTCGGCGGCGAGACGAACGGTGGCGTGGCCGAAGTTGTTGGGATTGGTCATGTCAATCTCCTCATGTGAGCTGCTGTGCGGGGCCCGGGAGTCGGGCCTCGCACAGCGGTCGGTCGTGCTGTTGATCCCTTCCAATGCCCCCTGCGGATCGACTTCGTCGATCGAGAGGTCTCATTTTCGAGAGAGCTTCCGGATCAGCTGCGCTGATCGACTCTCCCCGCCCCCTCCTTCAGTCCAGGAGCACCCGGACCTCGTAGGCGGTGGAGCTGAAGGGGCCGACGACCAGTCGGTCCTCGATCTCAATCAGCCCCTGCTCCTCCAGGGACTCGGCCAGGCCCGCGTGCTCCGACCAGCCCTTGACGAACACGCAGCCGTCGGCCGGCAACAGGCCGTAGCTGGCGAGGCTGGTCGACAGGGGTTCCGGGCCCTCGTCGGTCTCGAGCACGAGTACGGAGCGCTCGGCATCGTGAATGAGCCTGCCGGTCAGCTCGATGCCGACGGGGAAGGCGACGGTGGTGTCCTCGCGGACTGCTGCGGTCGTCATGAGCGGTGGGCTCCGTTCCTTCAGGACGTGGTGGGACAGCGGTACGAACCGGAGGCAGTCGGTGCGCCATTGATCGGGATGTCGACAGGGAGAGAGCGGGCCCCGGGTGCTTCCAGCAGCGGTCTGGTTCGAACGTGCAGTGACCCTCCCGGGTCGACTCCGTCGGCCCCTCCCCCGAACCCCGTGACCAAGCCGGGGAGTCCGCCCCCCGGTTCGGCAGGCACATAGGACCTCTCGTCATGGACTCCGAGGCGGCTGCGCCGCCTGGTCCCCCTCGCGCTGTGGCCGCCGGTGCATGCGGAGCCGATCGAGGACAAACATCTTCCATTGATCAATCACTTCCACAATGGATGAATGATTGCATAGCATGTTCTCGAAGACCAGTGGAAACGACACCGTCGACGATTGGTTCGATGGAGGATGGACGACGAGGATGGGATCACGGATCTGGAGGATGGCCGCCGCGCCGCTGGCGGCGCTCGTGGCCGCAGGGCTGGGCCTGGCCGGCTGTGGCGGCGGGGCGAAGGAGACGGCGAGCCCGCCGCCGAAGACGACCGCGGCCCCGGTGACCGACGAAGAGCTGGGCGAGGCCCTCGGCGCGCTGGTCGGCCACGGCCAGCCGTCGAGCTCCGACGAGGGAGCCTGCTTCGCCGAAGCCGTCAAGGACTCAGGTGTGTCCGAGGCTGGCCAGGCCTTCATCGTCGAGATCGGCGGTGACGACCTCGCCGCCGTTGCGAAGGGTCTGCGAGCAAAGAAACTGGGTGACGACGCCGAGGCGCTGCTGTCGAAAGACATGCGCGCGAGCTTCGACGCCTGCGTCGACGACCAGTTCCCTGACGCAGGGAAGGAGGCCCCGGACTACGTGGCCCCCGAGACGCCGAAACCCGCCGAGCAAGGCAAGCCGGACCTGCAGGCCAAGTACGAGGTCGATGAGCAGGTCGACATCCGCTCGTCGACCGAGCTGGTCGACGGCGTGGTCTCGATGTTCTCCTCCTTCGCCCTGGACGACGAGCAGAGGACCATGTACTCCGAGTCCGGCGAGTGCATGGCCAATGTGGTCTTCACGTCGGGGCTGAGCCAGGAGTCCCTGCACTTCATCGCCGGCGGGGCTCCGATCGGCACCGGTTCGATCGCCGAGCACCTGGCCAACGACGAGGACAAAGAGACCTGGCGCTCCGACGCCTTTCGAGCCGCGCTGGTCGACTGCTCCGAGGACGATGACGAGGCGGAGCCGTCGAGCGCTCCCGGCGGAGCGGGCAGCGGCCAGCGCTCGAGCAGCACGGGCGGGCCCGGCTCAGGGAGCTGATTGGTCTCGCAGACTCGTCGTCCTTGTCGTTGAACGAGGAAAAGGGGCCCTGCGACGACGGCGCCGCAGGGCCCCTTTTCCTCGCCCGCGTCGGGTCTCCGCCACCCGCCGCCCCGACCGGGAGTCGCGGGAGTCGCCGGAGTGCGAGCGGCGGAAGGGGCATGGAAGGCGCAGAATCCCGTGCAGGCGCAACTCTTCCCTCTATTGCCAACGGCAACTAATACCTATTGACATCACGAATTTCCATAAGCATCTGATTGACGATTAGAATTGATTGCAAGGCCAGTCGAATTGGCGAAGGAGGAACACGTGACGATCACTCGGGACCGCAGGCGTGCCGCCGGGTCTGAGGCGGGGCGGGACGGTGAGCGGGAGCGCGTCGGGATCAGGCTGAGCTCGGCCGACAGGGAGCGGGCGGCCTACTGGGCCGACAAGCGCGGCTACCCCTCAGTCAACGAGTACATGGCCACCGCCGTGATCGAGAAGATCCGTAGGGAGAACGGCGACTTCGACGTCCCCGACCTCCTCACAGGCAGGCTCAACCAGCTCATCGACGAGAACAAGGCGCTGTCGACGAACGTGGCCAACCTCGAGCGCGTGTTCACCAGCAGCCTGGACAGCCTCATCGGCCTGACCAGGGGCGAGACCTACTTGTCGGACCAGTACGAGGACGGCGAGCTATGAGCGGGGGCGGAGAGCTCGACGACGCCCTGACGCCGACGGTGACGAGCGAGGCGATGGACGTCGACACCTCGTTCCTCGACGCCTACCGCTCCGGCGGGGCCGAGGGCCTGGCCCAGTACCGCCGCGAGGCCGAGGCGGCCGACTCCCTGGAGACCTCACAGGCGGTGGCCGACGAGCTCGACGACTTCGCGGGCCGCTTCGACGCGTCCTCCGCCCAGCGCGGCGGGGCGTCGGCGAGCGCCCCCGCGACCCCTGGCTCCGAGGCGGGCACCGTAACTGCTCCTGAGCCCGGGGCGTTCCAGGCCGACGAGGAGGTCGAGCCCGAGCACGAGATGACGGGCCCGGTCAGCGCTCACGACAAGCAGATCGACGAGGACGCCCGCCGGGGTCAGGCCCTCGAGCACACCGATCTCCAGGAGGCCGTCCAGTCTGCAGCGGTCCGCGCCGGCGACGAGTCGACGGGCGGGGGCGAGCTGCCGATCACGGCGTTCAGGGTCGCCGACGTGGTCAGCCAGCCGACGGTGCGCGCCCTGCCCGAGGCGGTGATAATCGGCCTGCGCGAGCAGCTGCGGGGCGCCGCGGTGCGCGAGGCGGGCGCGTCCGACGACGAGGCGCAGGCCTTCGCCAAGCGTTTGTCCCAGGCCAGCCTCGTCACCGCGTTCCTGCTTGCCCACCTCGACCTGGGCATCGGGGTCGACGCCGCCACCGCGCGCGCTGCCGAGCTCTTCCGCTCGCGGGACCCGCTGCTGGGCCGGGTGGCCAGCCGCCTCGACGCCCTCATCACCGCCGAGGCCGCCCGCGGTGATCAACTGGACCAGGTGCGCGAGGACCTGCGCGAGGTACGGTCAACGGCTGACGTCCTCGAGCAGGTGCTCGCCTACTCCGTGGCCGACCGAACCGAGCACCTGGCCCGGGGCGCGGCCGGCGTCGGCGATCTCGATCTGCGCCACGACAGCGCAATCCGGCTGCGCGACCAGGCCCGCGAGGCGACGAGGAAGCAGCACCGGGTCGAGGCCGACCGTGACGGGCGGCGGCTGAAATGAGTGCCCGGTGCACGGCCAAGCACGGGAAATGAACGAATCGACGGCGGGGAAGGAGGCCGTGTTTGGCTGGGACCCTGTTCCCGCAGCGCCAGCGCTGCAAGAGCAGTTCTGGTCTGCGAGCAGAGGGGGTCTCGGTTAGAGTCGCGCCCATGACCTCGTTGGAACGCCCTGATCAGGTCCCGTCCGGCTCCCCTTCCGCGCCGCGGTTGGTGGTGTTGAGGGGTAACTCCGCCTCAGGCAAGTCCACCGTGGCCCAGACCCTACGGGCCGCATACGGGCGGGGGCTCGCGATCATCCCCCAGGACGTGGTGCGCCGCGACATCCTCAGAGAGCGTGACCGCCCAGGCGCTGTAAACGTCGAACTCATCAACCTCATGGCCCGCCACTCCCTGAGCTACGGATTCCATGTGGTGCTGGAGGGCATCTTCTACGTTGCCCACTACGGGGACATGCTCACCCGCCTGATCCGCGACCACCCGGGTGTGGCCCACTGCTACTACTTCGACATCCCTTTCCAGACCACCCTGGAGCGGCATGCCACTAAACCTGTCGCGAAGGTGGTCGGGGAAGCCGAGCTGCGTCAGTGGTGGCGGCCCCGGGACCTGCTTCCCGGCGGGGTGGAGGAGATCGTCGACGAACACAGCAGCCTCGATCAGACCGTGGCGCGGATCCTGAAGGACAGCGGCCTGGCACCCCGGGAAAATCGGGTCTGAAGGCCCCTTCGCTGCTGTGAACCGGTGGGCTCGCCGCTGTGTCCTGGTTGTCACCGAAGCTCCCTATTATGCCTGCCTACCAGCACCAAGGCAGGCGGGAGAATCCCATGCCCCTGACCCCGACACAGGGAACGATTCTGGCTGCGATCCACGCCCTGACCACCGAACACAAATACGCACCGACGCTGCGCGAGATCGCCGACCGGGCGGGCATGGCCAGCGCCTCTGCTGTCTCCCGCCAGATCGACCGCCTGGTCGAACTGGGCTATGTCGAGCGCCAGCCCGGAACCTCGCGCAGTATCCGCCTGGCCCAGGGCATCACCCACGCAGCAGTACCGCCCAGCCCCGAAGACCCGGTCGGGGCCGTGTGCGATGCCGACCAGCGCGCCCGCCAGGCCGAACGTGCCCTGTCCGCCGCGCAGGCTGAGATCGGCCACTCCCGTAAGCGTGGGGCCCGCTGGAAAGCCGAAGCGAAAGCGGTGCGTGCTCTGCACCGGGTGGTGCCTGAACACCCCCGCGCCCTGCTGGAGGGGCACGCCCCCGACCGGGAGTGCATCGAGTGCGGCCGCAACGTCGACCTCGACACCAACCGCCATCACTGGGACCTGGACTCGAGCTCGTGGCGGTGCACCGCCCGCGGCGCCCGCTCACCGATGGTGTGCGGCCACTGCCGAGACCACCACGGCCGACCGGTGCCCGCGCCCTGCCCGACCATCGAGGCGATGAACCAGGCCTGACCCTGGCCCTCACCCGAGGCGCAGCACCGCGAGGTACTTGGGTCCCTGCTCGTGGATGGTGTCCCAGCGCCACGGCGAGGGGCCGATGAGACGTTCGAGTTCGTGCGGGTCCAGCAGCAGGTAGTCGAACCATTCGGTGGCCAAGACACCGGCCCGGACACGCATGCGTATCTGGCCGGGCATACGCCCCCGGGCCCTGTTGCGGTCCTGGTAGGCGGTGTGCTCGGGGTCGCTACCAGCAGGGTCCATGCCGGTGCCGAGCAGGAGGGCGCCGGGGCGGGCCAGCGACGCCAGCTGACGCAACACCGCCGGGGCCGCCTGCTCGCTTTGGAGGAGTCCGAGGTTGTTACCCATTATGTGGAATCAGATTTGTCAACCTCCGTCCGGGCCTGCCCCGATGACTGCCAGAGGTGTACCTGTTCACTCCTGGCACGAGTGGCCAGGGCGGTCAGCGCACCGAGCATTGCCAGGGCTCCCAGTACCGCGAACGCCGCCGGATATCCGCCCATCGGGCCCGCCAAGGCGGCGCCTGCCCAGGGCGCCAGCGCGATGGCCAGCATGAGTGGGGTGTGCATGATGCCGTTGAGGACCGCGTAATGCTCTGTTCCCCAACGGTCGGCTACAGCGGTTGCCTGTAGGAGAGTGAGAATGCCGCGTGCCATCCCTGCCAGCACGGCGATGGCCAGGACCAGTCCCAAGGGCCCCGGCGTCAGTGCCAGGAGAAGAGTGGTCACCGAGCACGCCCCCAGCACGGCCACGGCGCGGACGACCGGGCCGGTCCCCCGTTCCAGGGGCGCGTAGACCAGGCGGCCGAGCACCTGCCCCACTCCGCCGAGTCCCAGGGCCCAGGCCGCCTCTGTCGTGCCGAATCCTCGGCCTTCCAGGAGGGGGATCAGGTTGACCACGACCGCGAAGACGGTGAAGGACCCCAGAGCCAGGGCCGACGTCAGAGCCCAGAACGCCCGGGTGCGTACAACAGCGCGCGCGTTCTGTCCTCGGCTGGTCGGCTCCTCGCCCCTGGCGGGGAGCGAGTCTTGGGGGAGAGCGAAGGCGTGCAGGGGAACGACCACGACGAGGAGCACGAGCGCGAGGACCAGATAGGTGTTCCTCCACCCCCAGGCCCCCTCCAGGAGCGCGGCCAGGGGAGCGAAGATGGTGCTGGCCAGCCCGGCGACCAGAGTCAAGGCCGTCAGAGCCTGCACCTTGCGTTCCGCGTACCAGTGGGTCAGAGCGGCGAAGGCCGGCGGGTAGAACAGGCCGGCCATCGCTCCTCCCGCCACGAGCCAGGCAGCGGCGAATCCCCACAGGTTCGGTGCCAGTGCGATGGCCGCTGTGGCGGGAGCCGAGAGCAGGGCTGCGGCCGTCATCGCCGGGCGCGGACCCCGGGTCTGTACCCAGCGTCCCACCGGGATCCCCGCCAGCCCCGCCACGACCTGGGAGGCGGAGAACAGCGCGGTCACCGTGGTCAGGGACCACCCGGTATCGGCGGCGATGCTCGGGGCCAGGACCGGGAAGGCGTAGAACAGCACCCCGTAACTGGTGGTCACGGTGATGCACAAGGCCACCAGACCCCGGCGTGCCCCGACCGTGGGAGTGATCGTGGGCACGCCGGAGACCTGGGAGGAGGCACGTGTCACGAGACTCGGAGCGGTTCGGCCGACTCGGCCTTCTGCGACGAGGCGTCGGAGCAGCCGCTGCTCTCCGCTGCGGGCTCCTGCACAGCCCCGGGCACAGGACCACAGGAACCCTCGGCGTCAGTCGTGGTGGCGGCGGGGTCCTCGGACACTCCGGCTCCACTACAGACTCCGGTCTCGGGCAGCGTCAGTTCCACCCGGGCGGCGGCCTCGTGGTCCCCGGCCAGGTGGGCGGCGATGCTGCGCACCTGCTCGTAACCGGTCAGGGCCAGGAAGGTGGGGGCGCGCCCGTAGGACTTGATCCCCGCCAGGAAGAGCCCCTCCTCCGGGTGGGAGAGCTCGGCCGCGCCGTGGGGGTAGACGGTGCCGCACGAGTGCTGGTTGGGGTCGATGAGCGGGGCCAGCTCCACGGGTGCCTGCAAGGTGGCATCCAGGCCCAGGCGGACCTCGGACAGGAAGGACAGGTCGGGGCGGAACCCGGTCAGCGCCACCACCTCGTCCACAGGCTCCAGCTCCCGGCCGCCCTCGTCGACGAGCACGAGGCTTTCGCCCGCCGAGCGCACCTGGGCGGTGCGGAAACCGGTGACCACCCGAATGTGCCCTGCCTCGACCGCGGCCTTGGCCCGCTGCCCGAGCTCCCCGCGCGCGGCGAGCTGGTCAGCGTCCCCGCCGCCGAAAGCGTCACCGATCTCCCCGCGGCGCAGCACCCACACGGCCCGGGTCGCGGGCTCCTGCTCAGCGAGCGAGGCCAGCGCGACCAGGGCGGTCAGCGCCGAGTGCCCGCGCCCGGCCACGGCCGTGGTGCGGCCCACGTACCGCGCACGGACGTCGGGGTCGGCCAGGTCGGGGACGAGGTAGGAGATCCGCTCGGCGGCTTCCGCCTCGCCCAGCGCGGGCAGGCCGTCGCCGCCCACCGGGTTGGGGGAGCCCCAGGTGCCGGAGGCGTCGACGACCGCGCGGGCCAGCACGCGCTCCTCGCCCCGCTCGGTGCGGACCCGGACGGTGAAGGGCTGCTCGGCGCGGTCGGCGTCCACCACCCGGTCCCGGCCCAGGCGGCTCACCCCGGTCACCTCGGCACCGAAGCGGACCCGCTCACCCAGGGCCTGGGCCAGCGGGGCCAGGTAGGCCTGGATCCACTCGCGGCCGGTGGGGTAGACCGCGTCGTCGGGGCGCTGCCAACCGGCGGCGATGAGCAGCTTCTCGGCGGCCGGGTCGACCAGGTCGCGCCACATCGAGAACAGGCGCACGTGCCCCCACTCGGCCACCGCGGCACCGGCGGAGCCCCCCTTCTCCAAGACCAGGAGCGGCTGTTCATGCGCGACCAGCTCGGCTGCTGCCGCCAGTCCTGCGGGGCCGGCTCCGATCACTACGACGGGACGCTCGTCAGCCATGACGCCTCTCCTGTTTCATCGACTTGTGTCTATGAATCAGGACTCTATCGATGGAAATCGATGGACGCAACCATAGATCATCGTCGATAATGAGGGCATGACCGTTGCGCCGCTCGAACACACCGAAGGCTCGCTTGCCTCGACTGACGCCGAGACCTATGCCGCCTGGTTCGCCTGCCTGGCCGAACCCGTGCGCGTCCAGCTCCTCCACGCCATCGCCACCACCCCGGGATCGGTCAGCGTGGGCGAGCTCGCCGAACTGGTGGACATCCGCCAGCCCACGGTCTCCCACCACCTGCGCAAACTCGCCGACGTCGGCTTCGTGACCCTGACCAAGGTGGGCACGTCCACCCGGGTCGCCATCAACCCGGACTGCTGCACGGGCCTACCGCACGCCGCCGACGCGGTCATGGGCATGCTCAATGCCCGACCCTGCTGCCCCACCGACCTGCCCGCCGACGTCGCCACCCGCGCCATGGCCGACGCCGATCTGAACGCGGTCCGGGAGATCTACGCCCAGGGCATCGCCACCGGCGACGCCACCTTCGAGACCGAGGCCCCCGACGTGGGCGCGTTGAAGGCCACGTGGCTTTCCGGGCACCGCTGGGTGGCCGAGGCCGACGGCCACGTGGTCGGCTGGGCCGCGGCCTCGCCCGTCTCCGATCGCGAGGTCTATGCCGGGGTGGCCGAGACGTCGGTGTACGTCGCCGAGGGCGCGCGCGGCCGCGGTGTGGGCAAGGCGCTGCTGTACCGGCAGGTCACCGAGGCTGACGACGGCGGCCTGTGGACCCTGCAGGCCTCGATCTTCCCCGAGAATCGCGCCGGCCTGGCTCTGCACCACCAGTCGGGCTTTCGCACGGTCGGCCTGCGCGAACGCATCGCCCGCCACCACGGCCGCTGGCGCGACACCGTCCTGCTGGAGCGCCGCCGGGACCAAGAGAGCGACGCCTGCGCCGTGGCCCGCACCAACGGTTCCGATCGCCCGACCTCCTGATCCGCCACCGCGCCCGTCCCTCCAGCAAGGAGATCCATGCCTGCCCCCACCGCTTCGGACTGGGTCCGACAAGCCCGTCTGGCACACGTCGAGGAGATGTCCCGGCTCCCCAGACCCGGGTTGGCCCACGTGCGCGACCTCAGCGCCGCCGGCCTGCGGGCGCGGCTGTACCTGCCCGCCACGGGGGTCGCTCCGCCGGTGCTGGTCTACTTCCACGGCGGAGGATGGGTCCTCGGAGACGTCGACTCCTACGACCCGGTCGCGCGTACCCTCGCCCTGGCTTGTGGAGCGGCCGTCGTCTCCGTGGACTATCGCAGACCACCCGAGCATCCCTTCCCCGCAGCGATCGACGACGCCGAGGCCGCTGTCCGCTGGGTCGCGGCCAACGCCGAAGCCCTCGGCCTGGACCAGACCCGTATAGGAGTCGCCGGTGACAGCGCGGGCGGACAGATCACCGCAGCTACCGCTCTGCGCCTGGCCTCCCACCCCGACCCGCTGAAACTGGCCGTGCAACTACTCGTCTATCCCGCACTGGACCTGAGAGCAGCCCCGCCCGCAGGACCTTCCTCCTCCGCCGAAGCCACCAGAAAGCTGCTCGACCGGATGTTCGCCCTCTACCTGGACGGGGCCGACCGCACTCGTCCCGAGGTGTCGCCGCTGCTGGCTTCCGACCTGGGCGGGCTGCCCACCACGGTTCTCGTCACCGCCGAACACGATCCCCTGCGGAGGCAGGGGGAGGAGTTCGCGCATCGTGTCCTCACAGCTGGTGTGCCGACGTCCTTTGTCTCCGGCCGTGGGCTCGCGCACGGGTTCCTGGGACGCGAACCCGGCCCAGGCTCCCCGGCCTCGGCCACCCACCGCGCGGGGCGGCATGTCCGCGACGCATTCACCATGGAGCCTGACCGCGCCAAGTGACCCGCCTGTTCTCACCGGATACCCACCGTGGCCCGCCACAGGCGCCGATCTACCCGTTCAGCAGGCGGAAACCGAGGCGGTGATTGCGGTGGGCAGGAGGTGTGCCGTGTGTTTTGGCTCTCAGAGAGGGGGGATCGAGGCGGCGGCGCCAGCAATGGGCGAGGTCTGGAATCACCTAAGGACGTCCACTCGGTACTCACTCCGGAGAGTGGTCGGATGGGATTCAAACAGTGACCCCCAACTCCCGCAGGAGCGTGCGCACGCGCTGCTCGATGTCGTCGCGGATGGGGCGGACTGCTTCCACGCCCTGGCCCGCGGGGTCGGGCAGGGTCCAGTCGAGGTAGCGCTTGCCGGGGAAGACCGGGCACACGTCGCCGCAGCCCATGGTGATGCACACGTCCAAGGCCTCGACGGCGTCGGTGGTCAGGATTTTGGGGCTCTGGTCGGTGATGTCGATGCCGACCTCGTCCATGGCCGCCACGACGGCGGGGTTGACGGTCTCCGCGGGCGCCGAACCCGCCGAGCGCACCTCCACCCGGTCGCCGGCCAGGTGCCGTAGCCAGGCGGCGGCCATCTGGGAGCGGCCCGCGTTGTGGACGCAAACGAAGAGCACGGACGGGGTGTCGGCCATGGGGATCCCACTTTCTTCTCCGGATCTAACCTGGTCGTCGGTCCAGGTCAGTGAATGATTCGCATCAGCCTCGAATGATATGACATCATCAGTACATGCTGACATCAGTAAAAACTGATTTAATCAGGGTGTTGGGAGACCCGCTGCGCCTGCGTATCGTCTCCCTGCTCGCCCACGAGACCCTCTGTACCACGCACCTGGTCGAGGAGACCGGCGCGAGGCAGACCAACCTGTCCAACCACTTGCGCATTTTGCGCGAGACCGGTGTGGTCGAGACCGAGCCCTGCGGGCGCTACACCTACTACCGGCTCCGCCCCGAGGCCCTGGAGACGCTCGCCGGGGCCCTGGGCGACCTCGCCGCCACCGCCCGCCAAACCATCGCCACCGACACCAAGAGGGCCTGCCCATGACCCGCGCAGACACGTCGACCACCGCCTCCGGCTCCGTCGTAGCCAAGCTCTCCATCCTCGACCGGTTCCTGGCGGTGTGGATCCTGCTCGCCATGGCCATCGGCCTGGGGCTGGGGCGCCTGGCCCCCGGCCTGAACGGGGTGCTGGCCTCCATGGAGGTCGGCGGGATCTCCCTGCCCATCGCTCTGGGCCTGCTGATCATGATGTACCCGGTGCTGGCCAAGGTGCGCTACGACCGCCTGGACACCGTCACCCGCGACCGCCGCCTGCTCATCTCCTCCTTGGTCATCAACTGGGTGGTCGGACCGGCGGTGATGTTCGCGCTGGCGTGGATCTTCCTGGCCGACCTGCCCGAGTACCGCACCGGACTGATCATCGTCGGCCTGGCCCGGTGCATCGCCATGGTCATCATCTGGAACGACCTGGCCTGCGGGCACCGCGAGGCCGCCGCCGTCCTGGTGGCCCTGAACTCGATCTTCCAGGTGCTGGTCTTCGGCGCGCTGGGCTGGTTCTACCTCGACGTGCTCCCCGGGTGGCTGGGTCTGGACACCGGCGGCATCGACGTCTCCCCGTGGATGATCGCGCTCAACGTCGTGATCTTCCTCGGCATCCCGCTGGCGGCCGGCTTCCTGACCCGCACGCTCGGTGAGAAGAAGATGGGTCGGGAGCGCTACGAGTCGGCGTTCCTGCCCAAGATCGGCCCCTGGGCGCTGTACGGGCTGCTGTTCACCATCGTGCTGCTGTTCGCCCTCCAGGGCGAGACCATCACCAGCCAGCCCCTGGACGTGGTGCGCATCGCGATCCCGCTGCTGGCCTACTTCGCCATCATGTGGTTCGGCACCTTCGCGCTGGGCAAGGCGATCGGGATGGACTACGACCGCACCACCACGCTGGCCTTCACGGCGGCGGGCAACAACTTCGAACTGGCCATCGCCGTGGCCATCGCCACGTTCGGTGTCACCTCGGGCCAGGCCCTGGCCGGGGTCGTCGGACCGCTGATCGAGGTGCCGGTCCTCATCGCCCTGGTCTATGTCTCCCTGGCCTGGCGCAAGCGGTTCGCCCCCGAACGGCGATAACGCGTCGATCCTTTCCCTGAGCGGGGTCCGCCCGGCCCGATGCGCCGGACGGACCCCGCCGTCGTGTTCACACGGTGATCTCCAGCTCGGCCAGCAGGGCGCGAACCCGCTCCTCGACCTCGTCGCGGATCGACCGCACGGCGGCCAGGTCCTGGCCTTCGGGGTCGGCCAGGGTCCACTCCTGGTAGCGCTTGCCCGGGAAGATTGGGCAGGCGTCCCCGCAGCCCATGCTCACCACCACGTCGGCGGCACGCACCACCTCATCGGTCCAGGGCTTGGGGAACTCGGTGGAGATGTTGATGCCGATCTCGTCCATGGCCTTCACCGCGACCGGGTTGACCTCCTGGCCCGGCTCAGACCCTCCCGACCAGGCGATCGCCCGCTCCCCGGCCAGGTGTTGGAAGAAGCCCAGCGCCATCTGGCTGCGCCCGGCGTTGTGCGTGCACAAAAACAGCACGACGGGGCGGCCGTCGTCCACCTTGTGCTCGATCCGCGCCACGGCGCTCAGGCGCTGGCGGGCGAAGCGCTCGGCCAGCAGCGGCAGGAACTGGGCGATGGTGGCCCGGGCCGCGAACTGGTCGTAGCTGGAGTGCAGGAACCGTTCGATGGTCTCGGTGTTGAACACCCCCGCGAACTCCTCGGCGAGGTTGTTGGAGGCTACCCCCAAGGCGTACTGCTGGTCGACGGTGAACTGGCGGGACTGGGCGGTCATGGCGTTCCTTCCGGATGGACGGCGGGCGCGAGCCGCTCGACGCGGTCGCTGATCTGGGCGAAGGCGTCCTCGAACGCCTCCTCGGTGCCGGTGGGCACCGGGTCGGGGACCGACCAGTGCAGCCGGGTGTGGGTGCGGGGCAGCTCCTCGTGAGCGCTGTCGCAGACCGCCACCACCAGGTCGTCCTCGCGGAGTACGTCGTGAACGTGGGCGGTGCGGTCGGCCTTCAGGTCCAGGCCGTGACGATGGGCGGCAACGACCGCGCCCTCGTGTACGCGTGGTCCGGGGCGGGTCCCGGCCGAGACAGCGGGAACGGGGCTGCGGTGCTGCCACAGGGCGGCGGCCAACTGGGAGCGGGCCGTGTTGTGGGTGCACACGAACACCACACGCGGAGCCCGCAGCAGAGCGGCCGGGGCCAAGGCGGTGAGCGCCTCAGGGAGGAGGCGGATGTAGACACGGCGGTGGTCGGCCTCAGAGCGGGTGCGGATGATGACGTCGGCCTCGGCCAACACCCGTAGGTGGTGAGCAATGAGGTTGGACCGCATCCCCAACCGCTCGCCCAGCTCCGAGGGCGAGGCGTCCCCGGTGCACAGGGTGTCGGTGATGGCCAGGCGGGCGGGATCGGCCAAGGCGGCGTGGAGCGCGGCCCGCCGCTCTAGCGGAAGCTCAGTGTTCATTGACTCAATAGTCACTGAGCTACCTCATGAGGTCAACTGTCTCCATCGGATGTACGCCTGGTGTTCGCCCGGCCGTCACCCACAGTCGCGTTGCCGCACCGCGACTCAGCTCACAGCAGGTTGCTCTTCCCCTCGTAATCGCAGGCTCACCCAGCAACGCGGCAACCCACGCACTGCGAGGCGGGACCTTCTCGCCAGTGAAGGGTTGACCGCTCCGATGCCTTACCCGTGTGCCTGACCACTCTCGTCGGCGGCCAGGTCCATGACGGTGAAGGCGACCTCGTTCAGGGTGGGGGCTCGAGCCCCCACGTTGGTGGCGTGGACCTCGAACCGGGCACGCTACGACGTCCACCTTGGCCAATACGGGCCGCATCCGAGTGTCAGGTGCCGTCGTTCTGCTGTACCGGCGGGTCGAGGTTGGCCGCGCATGGATGCTCGCCAGCATGAGACTGCTTTCCAGTCCGGGTGATCTGAACGATCGGCAGGAGCGTCGCTGCCCCAGGAAGGCCGATTTCGCGGGGAGTCGAGCCTGAGGGCGTTGGAACGTCCGTGAGTCGATTGAGCAGGTTGTCGAGTGCAGCTTGCCCCTCGTCCACAGCTGCGCGTTCGTCCTCACTCAACGGGATCGAGGCAACCATGCGCTGGAGATTCTCCTTCGCTTCCAGGAGCTGCCCCCTCGACGAGTCCTTCGGGGTGTAGAAGTCGCACTTCGCGCAGGCCATGCGGTGGGGGCACTGCTCGAAGAACGTGTAGGTGCACAGGCCGTGGCCGAGATCGTAGTACTGCCACGGTTGCCCGGCAGCGGCCGCGCCGGAGGTGACGGCGTCCCGGTCGACCAGGACTTCGATGGTGCGGACGTTGCGCTCGAAGTAGCCGGCGTCTCGGTAGGCCCTGGCCAGCGTGTTCGGAGTGATGTTGGCGTAGTGCTGGGTGGTGTCGACCGACCGGTGTCCCAGCCACGCCTGGAGTTCGAACAACGTCATGGGTTCCTTGGCGTTGTAGAGCTGGGAGGCGATCGTGGAGCGGGCGCGGTGGCTGGTGATGTTGCCGCGCACATCGGCGGCTGGCACGCCGGCCTTGCGGCAGAGCAAGGGGATGATGGTGGAATTGATGTAGGTCTTGGCCACAGCTTTGGCACGGTACGCGAACAGAAAGTGCACCTGTTCGGAGGTCTTGCGGTCCAGCATGGTCGGCTGCTCAGGACGAGCATTCTGCCACGCCTCAATCGTCTGTCCCAGCAGCGGATCGATGGGGGGCATTCCCCCTGGAGTGTGGACACCTGATGATCAGGCAGCGAGCTCCAGGCTAACCGCTCGCTGCTCGTAGACAAGCGGGCTGAGCTGGCCGTTCGCTGAGTGCCGTCTACGGGTGTTGTACCGGCCAATCCAGGAGGACACCGCCAGACGGGCCACCTGAACACTCGGCCACCGCTTCAGCCCCCTCCCGTCCAACGTCTCGCGCTTGAGGCTGGCGTTGAACGACTCCGCGACGCCGCTCGGCCCGAACCGAGTGTCTCTCGTCCCGCGAGGCGGCGGGTAGCGCGGGCTCGCAGAAGACGGGCTCGCACACCTCGATGCCCAGACCGATGACTGCGCGGCTCCGGTCAGGCCGTCCGTCGTCTTGTCGCTCGCCGTAGCGGGAGATCGGTGACTTGACCTTACGGGTGCTGACCCGCAGCCGCCGAGCGGGCAACAGAGCGGCCAGGACCCGGCGCCCGATGGGACCGACCAGGTCAGCGGCCACGCTGATGACGCCGACGGCCTGGACCACGTGCTCGCGTGCCGCCTGGAGAGCGATGGTGAAGGAGCACCGGTCCGGATCCGTCCTGGGACGCGACTGGGCGGCATCGACCATCTGCGTGCGCAACGCCTGGTAGAGCACCAGTAGCGCCCACATTTCCTGCTCCACCCCCACCGGGTCGCCTGAGCGCAGGATCCGGCCGCCCATGAGCGTGTGCCGCAGCGCGTAGTAGGCCGATTCGTGCTCCCACCGCTGGTGATAGAGGCCGATCAGGGCGGGAGCCGGGTAGCGGCGCGGGTCGGTCAACGTTGTGACCAGCCGATAGGAGGAAGCGAACTCGGTCCCGTCATCACAGGTCACCCTCACCCGGGCGTCGATGACGCGGACCCGGACCCTCCCGATCACCGACAGGTAGGAGCCGTCGCGCAGGCGGGACAGGGCCGGTGTGCGCCGGTTGGAACGCAGCCTGCCCAAGACCTGGGCCCCGGTGCTGGTGACGTCGGCGAGGAAGTCGTTGCCGTCGAACCCCTTGTCCCAGAGCACGAGCATGCCCGGATCCAGCAGGTGCAGCAGCCGCCGGGCGTAGCTGGTCTCTCCCTCGGCCGTGGGGCCAAAGACCGCGCCGATCAGGGCTCGGGTCCCGGTCTCCACGAGTGTCACGAGTTCGAGCATGGGGTAGCCGTTGCGGTCCGAGGCGCCGAAGCGGGCCCGGTTGCGTTCGGTGTCAGGGGCCTTCAGCGAGGAGCACCCGTCGAAGGAGACCGTCCGGTAGGGGCTGAACCGTACTCCCAGGGTGCTGGGCCGGGCCAGGGGGCCGGAGAGTACGTCGAAGAGCGCCCGCATGGGGGCGATGCCCACTCTGCGGCGCAGGTCACGCAGCGCCTTGGCTGTGGGTGAGACGAGGGGTATGCCGGTCAGGGCGGTGGTCATCTTGTCCCAGACCAGTTTGTATCCGACTTCGGGGAACAGGCACATGGCCAGGAGGAAGTAGACGCCGACTCTGCAGGGCAGGGCGCGTAGTCGCTGCTGGACACTGCGGGTCTGTTCGAGCATGGCATCGACGACCTCAGCGACGGTGCTGGGCTGGTGACGATGGTTCACCGCCTCACGGCGGCCATGAGCGTGGAGGGACGGGCGTGAGGGCGCGCGATCGGCGAAGGAAGACCTGAACCTTCCCCTCACATATCCAGGGGCGTCCTGTGTGATCGGCGCGATGGCGTGGAGCGGGCGACAGTTCACCGTGGTGCGAGACAACCAAGCAGCGTCACTGTCAGGGTGTTCGTGCATGCTGACAGAGGTGCCGTCCCCGCCGATTCGGCTGACGGGGACAGCACCGTCTCAGCGCTTCTTCAGGGAGACAAGGACAGCGTTCCACTCGCCTCCGGAAACTTCTAACGCACCCAAGGATCGATAGGCGGTATCACGTACGGCACACCTCTTCCCCTCCCGGGTCTCCACGCAGTTGCCGCCGGAGCTGCCGCTGTAGGACGACTTCTTCCAGTCCACCCCTGCATCCGACGTGCTCTCCCTATCTGCCGTACTCATGCTCGTTCGAGGACGTCGCGAACTTCAGGAACGTCACGAAAGCTCTGCAACACCGATCGCACCACACGTTCGCGCTCCGCCGTGCGATCACTGCCCAGCCCGCGGGCGTGCGCGATCATCCTTGCCGCCACCCGTGCCGCCTCCTCGGGTTCGTTGGCGTCGGCGTAGGCCACCGCCAACCAGGACAGGTACAGCGCCATCTCTCGACCGTGGGTGGAGTCATACCGCTCCAGGACCTGTTCGAGCAGGGGCACAGCCCGCAGGGGCCGGTGGAGTTCGGTGTGGACCCGGGCCTCCATGATCTGGAGTTCTCCTTCGTCTACCCAGTACAGCCACTCCGGCTCGGCTCGTCCCGAGTCGTGTTGAGACAGAGCCTCTGAGGCCTGCGCCAGGGCCCGGACCGCTGAGCGGATATCGGCCCTCTTGGCGTGTGCCCAGGCGAGACGGTCCCAGTACAGGGCGCGGGCTCTGGCCGGGGCGGTGGGTCCGGCTTCCTCGATGGCCGCTTGCGCCAGTTCGACCCCACGGTCTTCGGCGCCGGTGTTGGTGAGTTGGTAGGCGAGGGAGCCGGCGAGCTGTGCGGCCAGGGTGGTGTCTTGGGCCTCGCGTGCGGCTCGCAGGCCGAGGCGGTAGACGCGTTCGGCGCGTTCGTGTTGTCCGGCGTCGGAGGCGATCCAGCCGGTGATCTGGGCCAGTTCTCCGACTGCGGTGCGCAGTTCTCGCCCCACGGTGTCGGTGTGGGTGCTGGTGTCGAGCAGGGTGGTGGCGGTGGACAACTCTCTCAGAGCGGGGGCGAGGAGATCGTTCCCGGCGATCACATCGTCGGCCAGCCGCAGTGCGTGGACACGTTGCGCGAGCCGCTCGACGGTGGTGTGGGAGATGCGTCGCCCGTGGCCGACGTGGAGTTGCGCGGCGAGGTCACGGGTGGGGAGGAAGGAGTCCACGTTGACTGGAGCAACGGGGGCTGGTTGAGAGGAGGTTCCCGTAGGGGTGGGTGGTCCCCCGAGCCCGTCGAGTGCCTGAGCGATGCGGTCGTGGTGCTTGAGTTCGATCTTGCCCGAGATGATGTCGGAGATGGTGGACTGCGCCAGGCCGGTCATCCGTGACAGAGCGGTCTGGGACAGGTCGGTGTTCCACCGCACCAGGCGGATGACGGCGGAGGCGTCCCGCTCCGCCCACGCCTGCCGCATCTCAGGCAGTTCCCACACCTCAGGCGGGATGCACCGGCACTGGTGCCGTCCGCCCGTTCTGCGTGGTCGGCCGCACGACCCACAAAGGACCTCGGTCGCGTCATCGGGCATGGCTACCTATTCGACGAAGGGGCCGTTCGTCGCTGGAGACGACGTGCCACGGGGGGTGGTCATGAAGTCGGGGGTTCCATCACGATCGTCCACCCCAGGCGGGGATGGTTCGATGTGGCGTGACACCACGTTCGTGCATGCTGGGACCGTTGCCGCCCCCGCCGATTCGGCCGGCGGGGACGGCAACGCCTCAGTGTCCCTTCACAGCACCCAGCATCGCGTTCCACTCTGAGCGGGAGAAAGGCAGGTGCTCCTGGTCCGGGGTCTTGGTGTCGCGTATCGCGACTGCCGAGCCGTCAGGGCGCTGTCCGATCTCTGCGCACTGGCCACCCGACCCACCGCTGTAGGTCGACTTGCGCCAGTTCACCCATGTATCCAATGTGCTCTCTCCCTAACTGCCGTACTTATCGTCCAGCAGGTGCTGGACAAGCTGACGAGTCTGCTCTGGGCCCAGGGCCCTCTGTTGGATCTTCTCGAACAGCCCGTGGTAGTGCTCGGTGTCCACAGGGCGCTCCAAGAAGAGTCCTCCGCGGGCGTACTCGATGTAGACGGCGTCCCCTGAGACCACGTCGTCGATGATCACGGGGAAACGCAGGATGACGAAGTTCCCCTCGGTTCCGGCGTGGGCTCCTGCGTTGAAGGGGAGACAGCGCAGATCCACGTTCGGAAGCCGGGACACTTCCAGCAGGTGCGCGAGCTGTTCGCGCATCACTTCAACTCCACCGACCTCGCGGTGCAGAGCTGATTCGTTGAAGACAGCGGTCACCTGGAGTGGGTGATCCTCGGTGAGACGTCGCTGGCGGCGCACTCGCGCGGTGACGTGGTCGTTGATCTGTTGGGGGTCATGGCCGTTGGGCATGGCCTCGATGAGCGCCCGCGCGTACTCGGGTGTCTGCGCCAGCCCTGGGATCAGACCGTCGTCGTAGTTGTAGACCGCCTCCGCCTCGGACTCCGCTCCCAGGTAGGGCGCGAACCAGTCAGGGACGCTTGGCCACCAGCGGTCGAGGTCGCGCTCCTTGGCCAGCTCCACCAGGCGATCACGATCGGCCGGGTCCATGCCATACATGTCCGCGAGCGCGTAGACCACGGGCGGCGGCCATGGGTGTTCGGAGCGCTCGTACTTGCTCAGAGTCCCTGCGGAGAACCCCATCTGGGCGGCTGCCGTCGTTCCTTGGATGCCCTTGGTCCGCCGAGCTTCACGCATGACCCGGGAGAGGGTTCTTCGGATGATTCCTACGCGTGGCGGCACGGGGGTTCCTCCTGGGTGGTGGTGACGGCGTCCCAAGTTTGACGCATGCACCCACGAAGAACCAAACGACGAAAACTCTATATTGGAAATTTTCGTACGCAGGGGTTGCGTTGACGATGTTGGTTGTTGAGAATCAGAGCGTACAGGGAAGCCCCCTCTCTGTGAGGTGGTTTCGGGGCTTCCTCGACGGCTGCGCCCCTACGACTCGGCCGTGCACCACCGCTTGTGAGCGGGTGTCCGCACTTGCCGTTACGGAAACGGCATCGCGGACCGTGGCTTCCGACTTCAGAGGTGACCTGTGTTCGTCTCCCCGCACCAGACCCATGAGATACATCTGAGCTGCCGTCCGACTTCCGTAGCCGCTGGCCGAGAACACGCGATCGGTCTCCTTCCTCCGGAGACCGATGTTGGGGTCCGCGACGACGTACTCCTCGTGACGAGTGAGCTGGTGTCCAACGCGGTCCGCGAAGGAACCACCTCCACCTCCCCGGGGTTGGTTGGCGTGAGCGCCGACCTGGTCGAGGACGGCCTGATGACCCTCACCGTGGAAGTCACCAACCCCCACAGCGAGACGGTCGACCCCCTCCAGGAACAGGACCCGGACCCGGACGCCGAACACGGGCGCGGTCTGGTCATCGTCGACGCGTTCACCGACTCCTGGGGAACCCGGCTCGACGAGGCGGGCCGCCTGGTGGTGTGGGCGATGTGGTCCTGGCTCTCCCCCACCCTGCTCGACCGGGGGTGGCTGGCCGGATGGGAGCCGACCCGCGACACGGCCGGACGAGTGCGGGCCCACCACGACGACGAGGCCCTGACCCTGCGCGGTGGGACGACGCTCGCGTCCCTGCACCGACCCATCGCCTCCGTCAACCAGGTCCTCGCCCTGCGCGCGCACTACCCGGGGTGGGAGATCACCTACGACCGCACCGAGACCAGACCCATCTGGTTCACGGCCCGCCGCCGCACCCCCGCCACCCACCGCACCCACGGCGTCCTCGACACCCTCACCGCCCGCACTTCCGCCGAGCTGGGCGACCGGCTCGCCGCCCAGCGCTACGCCACCAGCCGCGCCGACCGCCACCGCGCACACCGCGCCGTCGGCTGACCCACCACACCCCGAACGGAGACCCCTGTGATGACCATCGCCCTGTCCCAGAAGCCCACGTCCCCCCAGCGGCTGATCCTGGACCGGGAACGCTGCGGCCCCACCCGGGCCTTCTCCCCCGCCCTCCTGCCCGGGGCGGTACAGACCCGGGACTACGCCCGCGCCGTGATCACCACCTGCGCCCACGACACCGACCCGGTGACAGTGCGGCGTGCTTTGGAGGTGCGGATGCAGCGCCATGAGGAACTCCTCCACGGCGCCGGGCACCACCGGACCTACGTCATCACCGAGCTGGCTCTGGTGTGTGGGCTGGTGGAGGAGACGGTGATGGAGGCCCAGCTCGCCCACCTGCGCCGTGTGGCGGGGCTGGGGCATGTGGACCTGAGGCTGTTGCCCGCCGACACCGCCGAGCCGTGGACCCTAGGCTTCGTGCTCCGTGATGGGCAGGTCAGCCTCGAAGGCCCCTCCGGGCTGATCGCGTTGGCCCCTGCTGCCGCCCCGTTCTACGAGGCCCACTTCGAGCAGCTGGTCGCGGCCTCCCAGACACTCACGCCCCACTCCTTCTGAGAGGGCCTTTCGTGACCGGCCGTCCGTCGCCTTCCCCGGTCGGACGGCCCCTACGCCAGAGTCCGCGGACAGGGGGAAGACGCGGGCCTCCACGCCACCCTTCGCCTCCCAGGGTCGGGCCTGGCCCTTCGTCCAGGCCCCGCCCCTCCCCTTCTCTCGTCCCCGCGGACAGGAACCCCGCCATGCGACTGCGCCCCGACCATCCCCGCGTCCACCACCTGCTCCAGACCTCGCGCGCCGTGTTCCGGTTACAGACTCGCCCCCACCGCCCCGGACCCCGGGCCAGGCTCACCAGGGCCCCCGCCCCTCACCGGCCGGGGACCCTCGCCGTCCCCGGGACGGTGGTGCGCTCGCGCACCCTCACCCGCATCGTGGTGGTGGATGAGGTGTGGAGCGGCCCCCTACCGGTTCACCGGGTAGCCGGAGTCCACGCCTGCGGTGTGGTGCCCGGGGAGGTCCTGCGTCTGCTGCACACCGGCCCGCAACGCGCCCTGGTCGAGGGGATGGACGACTTCGTGCTGTGCGACGACACCCTCCTCGCCTTGGACTTCGACGGCTTCGACTTCGAAGGTCTGGCAGTGGAGGTGCTGACCTCCCCGGCCCTGGTGGCAGCAGCCCGGCGTGATGCCGACCGGCTGCGCGCGGAGGCCACTCCCTACGCCACCTACCTGGCGCGGAGCCCGGCACTGTGCCCCTGACCGGTGCGGTGCGGGCGAGGCCCACCCAGGCGCACCCACGGCGCCACGGGGAGGAGACCCCTGCACCGCACCACCCACCCCCTACGACACGACCCCACGACCCAAGGACCCCCTTGTTGCCGACCACCACTCCGCCCGCCCTCGTGGAAACCCTGACCGGGCGCACTCTGGCGCTGGCCGCCGCCGGTGAGGACATCCCCCGCGCCACCGCCGTGAAGCTGACTGGCTTGAAGCCGCGGCGCTTGGGGTTGCTGATCGACGAGGGCACCCTGCGCCCCAGCCCACGCCGCACCCACATCCTCACCCGCAGCCTGGTGGACTACCTGGTGCGCACCACCGACGGCCTCGTCACGCTCTTCGACCTCCTCCACCACAACACGGAGCGGGCGGGCGTGGCTTCGCGGTTGCAGGGCAAACAGGTCTCCTCTGCCCGTTCCCGCCTCACCCAGGCCGCCGACCAGCACGGCCTCCCCCGGTGCCTGCTGCGCCTGACCTCCATGCCCCCCATCACCCCCTCATGGGAGAAGTGGTACCGGGGGGAGCAGGGGCAGGCGTTGGCCGACATGCACACCTGGCACCAACGGCTCCGCGACCGCGAGCGCCGTGTCGCACGGCACGCCCCCCACGGCGCGGACCGCACCCGGGTGGTGTGGGTGGCGCCCACCACCCCCACCCCCTACACCCGCTACCTGCGCGAACGGCTGGCCTACCGCGCGAACGCCGGTCAGCAGGTCCGTGTGGCGAACTGCGCGCACGTCGCCTCCTTGGAGCGCGCCGGCCCCCTCCCCGAGATCGAGGTGTACGTCTCCGGAGTCATCCTCGTGCACCACCACACGATGCTCGGGGCCCCTGACGGCACCACACATCTGACCGACCCCGAGCTGGCGCGAGGGCTGATCGCGGTGATCGACGAGCTCGCCTCCACCGGCCGACCGCTGCACAACCACTCCTTCCACCTCGCGAGGAGGGACACGTGAGCGTCGACGCCCGGTCTTGGCGCAGCGACGCCTGGCCCCGCCCCGACGATGCCCCTGGGCCAGCGCACGCACCCAATACCTGCCGGGGGTACGTGGAGCGCGTGTTCTCCCCCTGCGAGGACACCTCGGCCACCGAGGCGCACGGGGGCCGTGCGCCCCATCCTGGCTTCCCCCGTTGGTTCCTGTCCTTCCTCACCCGCTCCTGACCGTTTCCCACACCGAATCGAGGCCTCTCATGCCCACCCCCGCCTCCCTTAGGGAGACCGCCCGACACCTTCAGGCCCAAGGCGAACTCGTTGAAGCCGAACAGGTTCTTCAGCAAGCCGAGCACCTGCTCGCCTCCACCGGGGACCGCGCCGCCCGCGCCCAGGTCCATGAGGAACTCGGGGTCCTGGCGCTGCACCGAGGGGATGCCGCTCTGGCGCAGAAGCGGTTCCTGCGGGTCCTGGAGACGGCCGGGGATGTGGGGTGGGAGGAGCGGGTGTGGCGTGTGCGCAGAAGGATGGGGGAGGTCGCCCTCGCCGTCGGTGACCATGCCAAGGCGGTCAAGGACCTCACCGCAGCATGGGATCGGGCCACCGACTACCAGGACATGGACCAGATCGTGGGGATCTCCGCCCCTCTGACCCGGGCCCTGCTGGCAGTGGGAGAGACCGGCCGGGCCCGCCAGGTGGTGGAGGTCGCCCTGCCCCACGCGCAACGCCAGCACCTGGGCGCGCACGTGGAAGAACTGTGCGCCCTTCAGCCGCTCACGCTCGGGGGTGATCGGTGCGGGTGAACGTGGGCTCGGTGATCCGTGCCAGGCGAGAACACCGCGGATGGTCGCTCACTGACCTGGCCAACATGGTGGGCATCGGCCAGGCACTCATCGAACAGTTGGAGGCAGGGCGGCCTCTGCCAGGGCGCCCCGATGTCGTGCACGCGGTCCTCGACGTCCTGGACATCACCGCGCAGGTGGTGTGGCGGCAGGTACTGGGGGCGGCTGGCGCCCGTACCGCCCAGGTCGATGTCGGCTGGGTGCCGATGACGGTGGAGATGGCGGTCATAGCCGACGTCGCGACCCCAGAGCGCATGGAGGAGGCGTGCGAGAGCGTGTACGGGACGAGCAACCGCCCGCCGGGACTCGTGGTCGCCTCCCACAGCAACGGACCAGAGGGGGAGGGTGAGGAGAGGTCGCTGGAGCTCGCCGCCACCATGGGCGCATGGTTTGGCCCCGCCTACCAGGTGCGGAATGGGGCAGGGTTCTCCCTGTTTTGGGATCCGAGCCTGCTCACCCTCCAGAGGTGGGACATCGACCTTCCAGCCGCGAAAGTGCGGACAGCGGCGGGAACGACCCTGACCATCACCCCCCAAGCGAGGGCTGTGACGCATGGCCAGGCCACTCTGGTGTGCCCCACGGATCCACTTCCCGAACGGGCAGCGTTGCGACCGCTGAGCACACACCTGTGGGCCACACCCGACCTCCACAACGCCGTCATACCCGACAGCACACGCCAGAGCGGTCCCATCACCTCGACGGCCTTCCTCCTCCCCCTGACGCGGGGGAACTCCTTCTCCTCGGCGAACTGATCGGATCCCAGGCCGTGGCTGCGGACTCCACCGGAGCATCCCGGGGACCGCGCACGGACCCGTGTTCAGGCATTCCGCACTGTTCTACCTTCCAGCCCAAAGCGCAGGCAGGGAAGTTGTCCGGATGCGAAAAACCACTGGCGTTCACCGTGGTTGAGAGATCACCCAGGGCTACTGTCCTCCGGAGGGGGAAGAGGGGGAGAGACGGGTAAGCCCACGCCCAAGCCGCACGTCGGAGTACGGAAAACGCTGCACGGATCAGTTCCCGCACTTCCCCGCGAAGGAGCGTGTCCGCTTGGTCGAGTGTGTGCCAGCAAACGGCGCTTAGCTGAGGATCACTCAGCCTCAGCTCGCGTGTCACCCGTGGAGTGACCCGCACGGTTATCCATGGCCTCCGACCTGGCCCCGTCAACGGGACCGTTCCGAGGAATTGATCCCGATTTCCATGCCATGTCCGGTCACGTAAGTTCGGTACATGGGATGTACGGAGGGTTCGGGGGACGGTAGCGGCCGTTGGACCGTTCATGGTGAACGCACCATCTACGACAACCGGTGGGTGCGGTTGGGCAAGGCGGACATCACCACGCCCTCCGGATCCAGGTTCGAGCACCACACGGTCACCCTGCCCTCGGCCGCGGTGATCGCCATCGTGGACCGGTCCGATGAGCATGTCCTGATGAGCTACCGGCACCGGTTCGTGCCCGACGTGTGGGGGTGGGAGCTACCCGGCGGGCTCCTGGACCCCGAGGAGACACCGGAGCAGACGGCCGTACGCGAGGCTCTGGAGGAGACCGGCCACCGGGTCGGCTCGGTGGAACACGTGGCCACGTTCGAGCCGATGATCGGCACGGTCCGCAGCCCCCACCACGTGTTCGTCGGCCGTGACGCCGAACTGGTCGCGGACCCGACCGAGTTCGACGAGGGCGTCTACGAGTGGGTGCCCTTGGCCAAGGTTCGCAGCCTGATCTCCGAGGGAGGCATCCAGAGTTCAGGTACCCTCGTCGCCCTGCTCCACATCCTCGCCTCCTGAGGCCGAGCTCAGCGGGAGCAGTCGGGCCAGTCGGGTTCGCTGGCGGACGGAGCCGGACTTGTCCGACAGCTCTGCTGCGCGTTCCACCTGCCGGCGTGCCTGGGTGGTGTCGCCGTGGGCGGTGTAGGCCAGGGCTAGGTCGGTGCGCAGTCCGGCCTCGGCGCGCCCGAGCTCCAAAGGGGCGATGCTGTCGAGCGCGCGAGTAAGGTCCTCGATCGCCTCACCATGTCCGAGACGTGCCAGACAGTGGCCGCGCCAGCGGAGCAGGTGGGTGTGGTCGAGCATGAGGAACGGCAGCGAAGGGTCGTGCGGTTCTGAGGGGAGGAGGGCGAAAGCGCACTCCAGGGCCCGCTGGGTCTCAGATTCCCGTCCCAACGCGGCGTGCACTTCACCTTCGGCAGCCCACAACCACGAGGACAACAGGGCAGGCAGCGAAGCCCCCAAGACGTCGCGTGTAGCCCCGAGAGCGGCGAGGGCTTCATACTCGCGCCCGCTGTCCAGAAGGACGTAGACCTGTTCGGCGCTCACGTGCGCCAGGACAGTCGCGTCCCCACTCTCCCTGGCCGCGGCCTTGGCGATCTCGTAGTAGCGCCAGGCAGTGGAGGAGCGTCCGGAGTCGAGGGCCTGCCATCCGGTCAGGGACGCAGCCTCGGCGAGGGCCCGGGCGAGGCCGCGCCGTACGGCGCTGGGGAGCGAGTGAAGCAGCAGGTCGTGCATTTGCTGGACATGGGCCTGGCTCTGGGCCAGAAGGTAGTGCGCTCCTAGTTTGCGGTCGATCAGCCGCAGGTTCTGTGTCTGGGCCTCGAAGAGCCCGATGAGAGCCCAGTCGATGGACGCGATCTCCAGCCGCTCTTGCACTTCTCCCAAAGGTTCTATGACCTGTGGCGTCACCGTGAGTTCGGTGGTGGCCTTCGGGGACACCGGAGGTCGAAGAATGTCGAGACCGTTGAAGACGGCGTCACGGCTGGATTGGCGGGCGATCTGCGACTTTCCCGAAACCGCTTCGGAGATCGTGGACTGCGAAACACCGAGGATCTGCGACAACTTCGTCTGTGAGAGCTCTGAGTTCCACAGCACCAACCGCACCACCGCTGCGGCGTCCCGCTCCGCCCATGCCCGCCGCATCTCAGGCACCTCCCACACCTCAGGCGGAATACACCGGCATCCGACCCTGACGGTTCCTGCCACCGGGCGGCCGCACGCCCGGCACACCACCGCCTCCGCCGCTGGCGTTGATGAACGACCGCTGGGGGGCGTCGCCATGGTGGGCCTGGACCTACCGGGTGAGGGGTGGGGGCACATGGAACAACGGTAACCACACACCGACGCCCATGGCCACGCATGTCCGAAAAAGGACCAACGCCAGCCACCAAGCCATTCCGCTTATACCATATCGGCCAATGAAAGACCATCGGCGGCGCCGATAAATAATATCGGTGCGCCGATACCTCAGGCCCATTTGCTCCTTGACGATGAACGGGTGCGGCAGCCCCTCGGCGGACCAGGCGAGAGAGCCAACGATCCGTGACCACCTCTGCTGCACGTCGTACGCGGAGCCGCCGGAAGCGAGCTGGTTAGGAAGCCCCGCGATACCGGTAATCCACGCGAACCACCTCCTTGAAATCGGAACTCCTGAGGACTGCCGATGGATACTCCCCCCGACCATGTCGTGCTCGTCGCCTCCGGCGGCCTGGACAGCACGACTCTGGCCCACCTCCTCCATGCCCGCGGATCCCAACTCACGTTCATGACCGTCGACTACGGTCAGCGCCACCGCATCGAACTGGCCTTCGCGAAGCGTGCTGCCTTGCGGCTCGGCGCGGACTTCGAGCAGGTCGACCTATCCGGCCTGACTCCGGTGTTGGCGGGTTCGTCCTTGACGGACCCCTCCGTGGAGGTACCGGACGGCCACTACACCGACGAGCGGATGGCCAGCACGGTCGTGCCCAACCGCAACGCCCTGATGCTGGACCTGGCGGTCGCTCTCGCTGTGTCCAGGGGCGCATCCGCTGCCGCGTTCGGCGCGCACGCCGGCGACCACCCCGTCTACCCGGACTGCCGCCCGGCGTTCGTCGAGGCGTTCGCACAGTCGGCGCGTGTGGCCAACGAGGGATTCCTCGACCCCGGGTTCCAGGTACTGGCACCGTTCCTGACCATGACGAAGGCACAGATCGTCTCCATCGGTGCCGAGCTCGGCGTGCCGTTCGAGGAGACGTGGTCGTGTTACCGCGGCCATGAGGCGGCGCACTGTGGCCGGTGTGGGACGTGCGTGGAGCGGCAGGAGGCGTTCTCCCTCGCCGGAGTCCAGGACCCCACGACCTATGCCAGCACCGACCACATCGCGACGGGGCGGTGAGCCTGTGTACCGCATCGCGAAGGAGTTCGGCTTCAGCGCCTCCCACCAGCTCCCCCAGCTGGATCCCGGGCACAAGTGCGCGCACCTGCACGGGCACAACTACACCGTCACCGTGTTCCTGTCCTCTCCCGGCTTGGACGAGCGGGGGTTCATCGTCGACTTCGCTGATCTGGCCCCGGTCAAGGCGTTCCTGGACTCCTGCTGGGACCACCGGCACCTGAACGACTGCGTTCCCGTCCCGCCCACCAGCGAGCACCTGGCGAGGTTCCTGTTCGACTGGTGCCGGGACAACCTCCCCCTACCAGGCGCGCAGGCGCTGGAAGCGGTGCGGGTGTCGGAGTCCGAGTCCACCTGGGCCGAGTACCAACCCGACTCGTCCGAAGCACCCCCGCAGAGCGAAGCGACGGAAGGAGCGGCATGAACAGGCGCAAGGAGGTGGAGAAGGCTCCCGATCAGCGGGACCTGCTCATCAGCGAGATATTCGGGCCGACCTTCCAGGGAGAAGGGGCCTCCCTGGGTCAGCGGGCCGCGTTCGTCCGGCTGGCCGGATGCAACCTCGACTGCGGCTTCAGCCAGGGCCCCGAGACCGCCACGATGCGGTGCGACACCCCCTACTCCTGGAACTGGGAGGCATTCGACAAGCGCAACCACAGCCACCGCACACCCCAGATGGAAGTGGTGGAGAAGGTCCGTGCGATCGGGGCCGACCTGGTCGTCTTCACCGGCGGTGAGCCGCTGCTCCAACAGCAGGCGTTGATCTGGGTGATGGACATGTGCCGCGCGCAAGGGATGCGGGTGGAGGTGGAGACCAACGGCACGCGCATCCCTGGGGAAGCCCTGATGGGCGTCGTCGACAGGTTCTCGGTCAGCCCGAAGCTGGCGGGCAGCGCGGTGCCCTACACGCAGCGGATCCGCCCGCAGGCCCTGCGCCGGTACATGTCCAGCGGCAAGGCCGTCTTCAAGTTCGTGGCCGCCGACCGGGACGACTTGGAGGAGGTGGCGGCTTTGGAGCGCGACCTGGGGCTGGCGCCGATCTGGATCATGCCCGAGGGCACGACGGCCGAGGCGGTGCTCGAACGCGGCCGGGAACTGGCCGATCCGGTGCTGGAGCGGGGATGGAACCTCACCACGCGCCTGCACACGCTGCTGTGGGGTGATGAGCGTGGACGCTGAGCCCCGCAGAGGGCCTGGACGGGGCCGTCGTTCCTCTCACCCCGGGTCGCGCGTGCAGTGGTGCAGACCAGAAAGCGGCGGTGTGGGGATCGTTCCTGCCGTCCAGACGAGCACCACCGTAACCCACGCCCGGCCCGCGCGCCACTCCCTCATGCCGTTGTTGGGGGAACGCCAGCTCGCCCAGGCCCTGCGCCGCGCCGCCCGCCACTCCTCCTCCCCGGGGGCGGACGGGATGACTTGGGGGGACTTCCGCAAGATCGCCGGACAGCGCGTCCCCGAGCTGGCCCGTGCCCTGCGCGAGGGCACGTGGGAGCCGCAGCCGGTGCGTCCCCTCACCGTCACCACCTACACCGGCAAGCTCATGCCCGCGGCCATCCCGACCATGCAGGACCGCGTCGTGCACGGAGCGCTGCGAGCGGCGGCGGAGCCGGTGTTGGAGGCGTGGGCGTTCCACGACTGGGTGTCCGGCTACCGCCCCAAGCGCAGCCGCATCACCGCCGTGCGCCACGCCGCCCGCCATATGGGGGCCGGCCTGGGGTGGGTGGCTGATGTGGATGTGCAACGGGTGAGCGAGGGCGGCGACGTTGAGGAGGTGATCGGATGGTTGGCCTCCTACGTCAAGGACGGCGCGTTCCTGGCCCGGTTCGCCACCGCGCTCCAGGGCCTGCCCTCACCGCTCGTCCCGGGTACCGGGTTGTGGCCGCTGCTGCTGAACCTGCGGCTGCACCGGGTCGATGTGCCCCTGTCCGACCTGCCCGTGGTGCGCTTCGCGGACAACTACTGCGTCTTCGCCTCCACCGAGGCCGAGGCCGAGCGGTCGATGGCGCGCATCGTCCAGGCCTTGGCCTCGGCCGGGTTGTCGCACCACCCGGGCAAGAGCCGCGTCCGGGCGGTGGTCAACCCCGAAGACCTGTTCCTGATCGGAGGCTGAGCGTGACACCTGCGTTCTCGGAGCCGACCTGGGTCCTGGTGCCCGGCGGTACCTGCCTGTTCGGTGACAATGCCAAGCCCCTACCGGTTCCGCCCCTGCTGTGGTCCACCACTCCGGTACCGCACGGCTGGGTCGAACAGGACCGGCAGGACCGTGCGGCCCTCCCGCTGACCGGTATCACCCATACCGAAGCCGCCGCCGTGGCGCGCCGGTTCGGGGGACGCCTGCCCACCTCGGTGGAGTGGGAGTGGATGGCCACAGGCCCCCGGCGTCGCCTCTCCCCCTGGGGCGAGGAGCCCTGGAGTCCCGGGCTGGCGAACCTGGCTCCGGCCGGGACGGGAGGGCCCAGCCCGGTCGGTGCGTACCCCGCAGGTGCGACCCCTGAGGGGGTACTGGATGTGGCGGGCAACGTGTGGGAGTGGACCAGCCGCACCACCATGGGCAACGGTGCGGTGATCCGCGGTGGCTCCTACGTCTCCCAGCCCCTCTACGCCCGCTGCACCTTCCTCAACGCCGCCCCGCGCGAACTGCGCTCGCCCGGCATCGGCGTGCGGGTGGTGCGAGAACCATGACAGGCCGCCTGCTGATCCTGGGATGCACCCGCGACAAGCTGGCGACCACGCGCCCCGTCCCCGCGATCGAGCTGTACACCGGGGACAGCGTGCCCCGGGTCCGCGACCGTCTGGACCCTGAGCGCCTGTCCCGCACCCTCTTCCTCTCGGGGCTGCACGGCCTCATCCCCGCCGACGCCCTCCTGCTCCCCTACGACCGGCGCCTGCGCCCTGAGGACACCGGTGTCCTCAGCGAAGCCTCCTGCTCCCGCCTGCTGGCGTTCGCATGCCTGCACGGGGTCCCCGAGGAGGTGCTCCTGGTCGCCGAGGCCGACTACCAGGCCCTGCTGGAACCGGTACTCGCCACGTGGGAGCGCACACGCATCACCCGCATCTTCGACCCCTGCGCCCGGGCCGACATCGCCCGGGTCCTGGACTCCTGGAGTTGGACATGACCAACCCGCCCTCCCTCAGACAGCTCCTCGCCACGCGAGGCAACGACCACCGCCCCCACACCTCGGCGTTCGAACACCGCACCGGCCTGGGCTGGCACACCCCCACCCCGCCCGACACCCCGGCGGCCCCGCTCTCAGTTGTCATCCCCGCCCACAACGTCGCCCACTGCCTGCCCCGGGTCCTGGACGCCCTCCAGCACCAGCGCACGGCCGGGCAGGTGGAGGTGATCGTGGTCGATGACGCCAGCACCGACGACACCCCCCGCATCATCACCGGCCACCCGCGTGTGGACCTCGCGCGACGCCTGCCCCGACGGGCCGGTGCCGCCTCGGCCCGCAACCTCGGTGTCGCGCTGGCCTCGGCGCAGACGGTCGTGTTCGTGGACGCCGACATGGTGCTGCCCGAGCACGTGCTGGCCGACATGGGTGCGCGCGCCACCGCCGAGGCGGTCCTGGTGGGCTTTCGCCACAACCACCCCGCCCACCTGCCGCCTCCGGCCTCGGGTGACCGGCCCGACCTGTACGCCGATCATCGGGTGAGCTGGCGGCCCCCGGCCGGCGTCCCCCTCATGTACTCGGGGACCGTGGTGGAAGAGGGGCGCGTCTTCCATCCGCTGGACGAGACCGAGGACCTGTGGGCCCTGGGTCACGGCGCTCTCTACTACGACTGGGACCTGTCCCGCATGGTCGTCACGGCGCTGGTGGGAGTGCCCCGCCAGGCCGTGCTGGAGGTGGGCGGCTTCGATCCGCGATTCGGACAGGTGGGGTGGGGGTGCGAGGACACGCACCTGGGCGCCAAGCTCATCGCCCACGGGCTGCTCGTGATCCCCGTGCGTCAGGCGGTCGGGTTCCACCTGGACCCCCCGGACGCCGAGGAACAGTGGAAGGGCAAGCTCGCCTCCTGGGCCGCGACGATGCACCTGTACCGCCGCCACCTCGATCAGCCGGTGCCCGACCGGGGCGCGGCGCTGTTCAACGAGCAGGTGTGCCCGCTGGTGGATGTGTGCGAGGTGCTGCGATGAGGCGCGTCTTCGCCGCCGCCTACCGGGGCGGGCGTTGCCTGGTGCACGACCCCGCGACCGGCCTCACGCACACCAGCCCCTCCCCTGTCTCGCTGGGGCGGGTGGAGTTGGACGAGGGCACCGTGTCCTCGTGGCCGATCGTCCACCCCGGCGAGGCCGGTGCCCGCGTCCCGATCAGTGTGTGCTGGTCCCCGCTGGTGCGCTGCAACCTGAGCTGCCCGCACTGCCTGGACGACAAGACGCTGGCCGAGCAGTCGTCGGCCGACCGGTTGCGTATCGCGCGGGTCCTGGCCGGATCCCAGGTCATGGGCGTGGACATCTCCGGCGGCGAACCGCTCCTACTGCGGGACCTGAGTTCGCTGTGCGAGGTGTTGACCGGGGCTGGCCTGGTCGTCAGCCTCACCACCAACGGGTGGCACCTGGAGCGCCGGGCCCCTGAGTTGCGGGGCCGGGTGGACGCTGTCGCCGTCAGCCTGGACGGCCCCACCGCTGACGTGCACGACTCCTGGCGCGGGAAGGGGAGTTTCGACCGCGTCCTCGCGGGTGTGCGCGCCTGTGCCCGGCTGGGGCTGCGTGTCCAGCTCCAGACCGTGCTCATGGCCGACACCACCTCCCATGCCCAACAGGTGGTGGACCTGGCCGGGGAGCTGGAGGCGGGTGGGGTGACGTTCTTGCAGATGCTGCCCATCGGTGACGGCGCGGCGCTCGCCCCCTCCCAGATGCTCAGCGACACCGACGCGCGGAAGGTCGTGGACGGCCTCACCACCCCCCAGGGGGTGCGAGTCCGGTTGCGGCGGCGCGATGCTGCAGGCGGGTTCAGTGTGATCCGCGCCGACGGACGCCTGTGGCGCAACGCCCCCTCCGCCGAAGGGATCGGTGCGTTGAGGGTGCTGCGCGAGGTGGAGGACCTGGCGCTCGACGGCAGGGACGGTTCGGCATGACGCACCCTTCTCCCGCCCCGACCGGACGCCGTTACTTCGGGCACCGCAGGATCCACCACGTCACAGAGAGGCGATTCAACCAGGCCATCACCCACCTCGCTGAGCAGGTGCGCTTGGCCCACCCACGGGTGGGGCTCGTCGTCGGAGTCGCCCGCGGCGGCACACGGGCCGCCACGGCCCTCGCCGGGCTCCTGGGCGTACCGTCCACCCTCGTCTTCGCCCGCCACAACACGAGCGAGGCCACCCATCTGCCCGCCTCCGGCGACGTCACGGTCGACCTCACCGACCTCCCCCTTCGCCTGTCCGACATGGCGGAAGGCACGGACGTCCTGGTGGTCGACGACATCTGCGGCAGCGGCGCCACCCTCCAGGCCCTACGCCGCGCTCTGTCCCCTCATCTGGGCGCGGACACCGCACCGGTCGAGGCGGTGCTGTGCCGCAACCTCGGCAGTGCCCATGCCCCCGATCTGGTGGTGTGGGAGGTCGATGACTGGGTGCTCTTCCCCTGGGAAGACCGGCCCGCATCTGCCCTGCCGCTGGTCGAGATTCCCGCACCTTCGGAAGGGAAAAGCTGATGCGACGCTCCTTCGCGTTCGTCCTACTCTCCTATGCCCCCGACGTCGCCGCAGGCATGGAGCGGGCCACGGCCGGGCTCGCCCACGGCCTCACCCAGACGGGCCACGACGCCGTCATCATCACCGCCGCCCAGGTGCCCGACCGCTTCCCCGGGGGCGAACGCCTGCACTCTCTGCCCTTGCCTCCCTCCGGGGAGGATGAGCACCTGCGGCGGTTCATCGTCGAGAACCAGGCCGCCGTCCACCGCGAGTTGGGCGCGGTGTTCACCGCCCACCGGGTGGACACGGTGATCTATGTCGACGCCCTGTGGGGCATGGGTCGGGCCATGTCCGACCACCCGGCGCGTCGCGTCCTGGCGGTGCATGTGGTCGGGCACGACGAAGACCTCGCGCCGGCCCTTGCGGCGGCCGACGCCGTTATCGCCCCCTCCCCCACCGTGATCCGCCAGGCCACCGAACGCGGGTACCGGACCGGAGACTGGAAGGTGGTACCCAACAGCCTGCACCGGGAGCCCCCATCCGCACCATCGCCCGCCCGGGTCGAGGAACGGCGCACCTGGGGTCCGGTGCGCGTGCTCGCGCGCCTGGGTCCGGAGAAGGGGGTCGACCGCCTGTTGGCCGCACCTGCTCCCCGCGGGCACAGGGTCGACATCGCCCTGGCGCCCGCCCCCTTCGCCTCCTCCGTTGGGGTCCAACAGCGGCTCCTGGACACGTGTCGACGCCTGGCCGATCGCCAACCACAGGTCCGCGTTGTCGGTGGCGTGCGGTGGGAGCGAGTCCCGGTGTGGTTGGGGCAGGCCGGGGTTGTGATCGTGCCCTCCCTCAAGGAGACCTTCGGCCTGGTCGCTCTGGAGGCCATGAGCGTCGGGGTTCCCGTCGTGGCCCACGACGTGGGCCACCTGCCCGACCTAGTCGGCACCGAAGAGACAGCCGGGGGTGTCCTCGTGCCCCTCGGCCGTGGTGCGGAGGGTTTGTGGGAAGCCGCCCGCGACCTGCTCGCGAATCCGGTAACGTACCGTGCCAGAGCACAGGCTGCGTACTACCGCGCGCGGGACTTCCGGCCGTCCACCGTCGCTGAGTCATGCCTGAAAGCGGTACCCCGATGACGAACACGCCCCTGCTCCTGGTCGATGGCCACAACCTGTTGTGGCGCGCGGCCTTCGGCTTTCCTGCGGAGATCCGCTCCCGCGACAAGTCCCGTGACCTGACCGCCGTCTTCGGGTTCTTCGCCTTGCTGCGTGTGGCGATCCGCGACGAATTCCCCGACCTGCCCGAGGTCCTGGTGGTGTTCGACGGCGAGCACGGCAGCGACGACCGCAAGCAGGACGACGCCGACTACAAGGCCAACCGCCCCGCCGACGGTGAGGCCCTCAAACCGATCCTGGCCCTGCCGCACGTCAAACAGGGCCTGGACCTGCACGGCATCGCGTGGGTCGAGATCGAGGACGCCGAGGCCGACGACGTCATCGCCACCCTGGTGCATCTGGATCCGCAACGGCCGACCCGGATCTTCTCCACCGACCGCGACTACTACCAGTTGCTCACCGACCAGGTGCACGTGCTCAACACCTGCATGCACCCCGGCAAACGCCACATCGGCCCTGCCCAGGTGAGTGAGCGCTACGGCATCAGCCCCGCGCAGTGGGCGTCCTTGCGTGCCCTGAGCGGGGACAAGAGCGACAACATCCCCGGTGTCACCGGCATCGGGGACAAGACCGCCGCCAGACTTCTGGCCAACGGCGCCCAAGTCCAGGACCTGCCCGCCTCGGGCAGGCTCACCGGCCGGGCCGGGGAGCGTGTCCGCGCCCAGTGGGAGCAGGTGCTCACCTGGCACCGGATGATCACCATGGACACCTCCGTCCCCCTCCCGGCCAAACCCACCGGAAACCCCTCCCCCCTGCTGCCCGCACCCGCCGCGGTCGTGGAGGAACTGGGGCTGTGGTGAGGCCGCCCGAGTCGGTGATGACGGTCATGGCCCACCCCGACGACGCCGAACTGTGGGCCGGGGCGTACCTGGCGCTGTGCGCCCGCACCGGTTCCCAGGTCACCGTCGCCCTGCCCCGCCATGACCCCGAACGCGACGCCGAGGCCGAGGCCGGGGCCGCCGTGCTCGGCGCGCGGGTGCGGTTGCTCGACCACGCCGACCGTGCCGGCCTGGCCGCCCTTCTGGAGCAGGAGCGGCCCGAGGTGGTCATCACGCACCCGGTGCGCGATGTCCACCCCGACCACCGTCGTGTGGCCGAGGCGCTGCTCGGAGCGCTCCCTGAGGTGGTGATCTCCACCGGGCACCCCCGACGCGTCTACACCGCCGACTCCTACAACGGGCTCACCCTGGATGGCCCGATCTCTCCTGCGACCGTGATCGATGTCAGCGAGACCTTCGAGGTCAAGCTGCGGGCCCTGGAACAGCACCGATCCCAACCGATCGCCGACCACTTCGGGCCCATGGCCCGCACGCTCGCGTACCTGTGGGGCGCGCGCATCGGTATGACGTACGCGGAGAACTACACCCCTTTGCCCGTCCTGGGCCGTCTTCCGTACGCCATCCACCTGTAATCGTTCTCCGGCGAACCACACAGGAGTACCGCATGCCTGGACTCGACTCTGCCGTGTACCAGTACAGCACTCTGACCTCCCCTGCCCAGACCGCCGCCGCCCAGACCCTCCTCGCCTCCGGGAAACTCAGCTCGATCGGCGGTCACCACCTTCAACAGCTCGAATCCCGCGTGGCCATGATGACTGGCCGTTCCGGAGCAATGTCCTGCGCCAGCGCTTCCGCGGCCGTTGAACTGGTCCTGCGCGCTCTGGACCTGGGACCGGGAGATGAGGTGATTGTCCCGGAGGTGGCCTGGGTGTCGTTGGGGGCAGCCATCGACCACGTGGGCGCGCAAGTGCAGGTGGCGCCGGCGGGTACGGACCTCACTCCTCGGTGGGAGGATCTGGTCCCGCTCATCGGCCCGTCCACCCGGGCTGTGATCCTCGCGCACCTGCGTGGGCGCCCCGCAGCGGACATCGACCGCATCACCGAGGAACTTCGGCGCCGGGACATCCTCATGATCGAGGACTGCGCCCAAGCCTGGGGAGTCACTGCAGCAGGTCGCCCTGCTGGTGCGCGCGGTACCGTCGCGGTCTTCTCCTTGAACCATCACAAGCTCGTCTCCACCGGAGAGGGCGGCGTCGTGGTCACCGACGACACCGCCCTGCTGGAGCGGCTGCGGGCCCTGGCCGGGGACACCCGCATCGCACTTACCGGCCGGTGGCGGACCAGTCTGCGCCTCAGCGAACTCCACGCGGCCCTGGCCCTGCCCCAGCTCGACTTCCTCCCCGAGCTGACCGGGCACCTGCGCCGACTCCAACACCAGCTCAGCGTCGCCGCCTCGGCCTCACCGCTCACCGTCCAGGTCCTCCCCCAGCCGGGAAGGGGCGAGGAGGGGAACGGTTGCCTGCTGGGGATGTGGGTGCACGATGTCCAGACGGCACGGGAGTTGTCCGACCGGTTCTTCTCGCTGGGCGTCCCTTCCTGGCATCCGAGTGAGGGCGACCTGCACCTGGCCTCCTCCTGGCCCACTCACGCCACGGGATCGCGCGTCGATCTCGGCTCCTACCTCGACATCGGTGTCCCCTACCTGCCTGAAGAACACCACGACGCGTTCCTGGCCGTGTTCACCGACACCCTGTCCGAGGTGGCCCACACACGCGGCGGTGCGCATGCCTGAACACCCTCCTGTCCAGTGTGTGATCGTGGGGTGCGGGATGGTCGCCCAGGAGTACATGGCCACCCTCACCGCCCACCCCGACCTGGTGCGGGTGACGGCGTGCGCGGACCTGGACCTCGACCGCGCCCGCGCCTTCGCCGACCGTCACGACCTGACGCCGGTCACGGTCGAACAGGCCGTGGAGGGCAGGGCAGGCGACCTCGTCGTCATCCTCACCCCACCCCACACTCACCTTGCGCTAGCGGAACAGGCGGTGGCGGCAGGGGTCGCGGTGTACCTGGAAAAGCCCTTCGGGGATGACGCGGCGGCCGCGCGCCGCCTCCTGGACCGTGCCCAGGCGCAGGGCGTGGCCCTCGGGTGCGCGCCGGACACGATCCTGGCTCCGCCGGCGCGCCTGGCGGCGCAGCTCATCGAGGAAGGGAGACTCGGGTCCGTCACCAGTGCCAGCGCCACGCTGGTGGGGCCAGGCCCGGAGAGCTGGCACCCGGCACCCCAGGCCCTGTACGGGCAGGGTGCCGGGCCGTTGCGGGACATGGGGCCCTACTACCTAAGCATGCTGGTCCACCTGCTCGGCCCCGTCTCCACCGTGCACGGTTCCGCACAGCACCACCGCACCCCCCGCCACACCCCCGGCGGCGAGAGCTTCCCTGCACAGTCTCCGACCCACGTCAACGCCCTACTCGGGTTCACCTCCGGTGCCTCGGCCACGCTCACGGTCGGATGGGACGGGTCCATCTCCGCTACACCGCACCTGGAGGTCCGCGGGACCGAAGCGACCCTGACGCTCCCCGACCCTAACTTCCACCACGGCGCCCTGAGGCTGCGCCGCTCCTGGCGCGATCCCTGGGAGGAGCTCCACCCGCCCGCGGCCGACCCACCGCCCGGCCGCGGCATCGGTGTCCTGGCCACCGCCCGCCACCTCACCACATCCCATCCCCAGTGGGACAGCGCCGAGCTAGCGCTCCACGTCCTCCACCTCATCGAAACCATCGAGCACGCGGCCACCCGCGAGCCCTGCCCGGTTCCCGCCCACACACGATGACAGAAGAGGCGCCATGGTCCACCGCTCCACACCCCACCTGCGGGACAGCACCCATGCCTACCCACAGGAAACAGCCTGGTGCCGCCTGTCCCAGTACCTGGGCGAGGGCTTCCAGCCCCGCCTGCTGGACTTCGACGAACTCCGCCGGCACCTCGACCGGGAGTGGTACGACCTCGGCCCGAACTTCTACACCCACAGCCAGGGCTACCTCTACGACCTGACCCACTTCCACTACATGGAGGCCAAGCGCACCTTCCTCCACTCCCTGCGGTCCTTCGCCGTCCACCACCGGCTCACCACGATCGCGGACGTGGGCTGCGGCATCGGCCTGGACGCCCAGGCGCTCCTGCACGCGAGGTACGACGTCGATGCCTACGACCTGGACAACCCGTCCCTGGCGTACGCGCGGTGGCGCTTCGACCGTGATGGGGGAACAGGTGAACGCATTCACACCCTCACCGAGTTCCCCCGACGCGTCTACGACCTGGTGTACGCGGTCGACGTGATCGGTCACAGCTCCGATCCGAACGCCACTCTTGGCCAGCTGTTTCGAGCCGGACGGTACGTCTGTGTCACGTTGCCGCCCCATGATGATCGCCACCGCTACGGCCCAGCCGATCTGCATCCTCAACTGGACCACGAACAAGTGCTCCCTCTGATGCAGCGCCTTGGTGAACTGGTCCGGGTGGAAGGCACACCGGGGAGCACGATTTCCTTCTGGCGAAGCCTTCGCCCTCAGCGGCCACTAGCGGGAATGTGCCCGTGAATGGTGAGCAGTTCTTGGAAAAATCCCTCAGAAACTTCTCGAACGCCTTTCTCCTTAAGCTCGGCAACACCAAAGCGATAGACCTCATAACGAGCTAGCCTCAGTTTCCTATCTTCGGCAACCATGGAGGCGTACCGACCAGCATCGGCCTCCCCGTGCTCGTCGGAATAGTGGTGTCGACCATCAATTTCTACCACAACTCGAACACCACCGGGCATCAGCAGCAAAAAGTCCATACGTTGCCGCGCGAGAGCACCCTCACGCCGCCCGAGTTGCTTACGCGTGTAAGGGTCGTAGTGCATATATACTTGAGGAATGAGAGCGGGTATATCGTAATCATACTTGCCGTACAGGCTTGCATAGCCTTTGAAGAAATCCGCCTCTACACCGTTGTGCCGCATGGACCGCAGCAAGCGCTCGTAAAGTGATATTGCATTTTTCCGCTCCATTCCCTCGGTGAGTTTTTCGCGGTCAGTCCACCAGGTGACCAGCTCACGCCAGGTTAGTCCACGTTCAGTCAGCGGTCGATTGTATACCAGACAGTACTGCTCGTTTTTGGTGATGCGAATAACGTTGTTTAGCGCATCGGTGAGAACAATCTCAGGCTTGGGTCCGTCTGCCGAAAAAATTAGATTCTTCAGATCACCAGATACACCGCGGACACCCAAGCGCCCTACCAACTTGGCGAGTTCGTCACCGCCAAACTCATCGACGATCTGGCGCGCAATGTCCACCAGTTCGGGCATGCCGCGTGTGTGCAGACGATGGCGGACGTAAGCGGCTTTGCTGTGGTGCGGATCCTCGTCTTCACGCTGAAGATCCAACCCCAGGGCTACACACACTTGGGCCAGATCATAGGACTTGATGTGCTGCTTGAGAGTGTCGGCGATCTCCTCACGAAGCATGTGCGGAGTCACACGGCCAGTTTGGAGAGTAGAGGGAACAGGACTCACAGCACCTCGCATTGGGAAAGAGAGGGGGCCCAACGGACCACACCAAAACTAAAATCGGCAACCACATCAGAATCTTCGATGCCCACGAAGGCCGATTATGGTCATTTGGTCGACATATAAAAACAGCGGTACCGACCGCTGAAGCTCATCTCTGTCACGGTGCTCAGGCAGCTGGAGTCCACGGCCATGGACGCTTCCCTCGCCGACCGCGCAGGCAGTCGATCCGGAGTTGGGCTTCTGTGCGCATCCGTTCCTGTGAGGAGTGTTGGACGAAGTACAGGGTCATGCGGAGTTCGCGCAGGTCGCGCATGACGGTGAAGCCGGGCCAGTCGGTGACGTCGTGGCCGCCGTAGACGCGGACGAAGCAGTCGTACTGCTCCTGATCGAGCCAAGGCACCGAGTTGGTCTTGATGGCGGTGGAGACCAGGTCCCATTCAGGTGGTCCCACCGAGCAGCGCTCCAGGTCGAGCAGAACTGAGCCGTGGGCGTGCCGAGCGACGTTGCCGATCCAGGCATCGCCGTGGACCACGGTGTGCTGGCGCCCGTCCGGGAGCTGGGACCAGGCTTCGCGGAGGGACTCCAAGCGGTTCCTCAACCAGACTACGTCGTCGGGGGCAAGGCCTACGGCGTCATCGATGCGCTGGGGCAGGCGAACGAACGGGTCGAGTTCCCCGAGGGCGAGATGGGTAGGGACAGGCAATGAGTGAAGGCCGCGCAGGAGGTACGCGACGTCCTTCACTGTTCCGGAGGTGTGTTCGGGCAACACTTCCCAGAAGGTGACCGCGCGGCCTTCGACGACGATGGGCTGCTCCACGTCTAGGGGTGTGGTGACGGGGAACCCGTGATCGGTAAGCCAGCGAGCGACCACGACCTCACGTCGCGCCGCCTGTTCCTGTCCGGGGCGGGCGATGCGGGCGACCAGGTCAGGGAAGCCGATGACCGCGTTCTCACCGATGCGGATGGGTGAAGCGGTGGCGAGGGATCGGTTCAGGCCGGCGTGAGCCAGGGCCTGGCTGAGGATGCGGTCGTACTCGGTTGTGTGCGGGAGTGTCATGGGTGGGCCTCGATGCGGTCCGTGATGTGTCGGCTCAGGTCGACGAAATGGTGGGACGTGGTGATGGCGAGCTCTCTCAGGTCGTCCTCGGCGCGGCGGGATTGGACCTGCCCCATGTCCTCCAGGGCGCGCAGTACTGTCCCATGCCCCTGCTCGGGGGCAGTGCGCATCTGGAGGGAGGCGAGTTTGATGCCGGAGATGGCACGGGAACGGCGGTAGGCGTCGGTGTGACCGTCGACCGCCGCCTGGAGTCGTTCCTGCGCTGCGGGCATCGGGTGCAGCCGGGCGATGGCCAAGTCCCACAGGGCGTGTCCGGTGTCTCCTGCATGTTGGGCGGCGTCGTAGTAACCCATCCACACTGGGGATGGCACCCCGCTTTCGGAGGCGAATGCTTCGTCGGCGCTACCTATCGCGGCCAGGGTTTGTTGTTTGTCCCCGAGTTTGGCAAAGGCGCGGGCGTGGGCGGTGAGGAGCATCGCGACTTCGGGTGGGGAGAGTCGGTCGGATCGCACCAAGGCAAGTTCGGCGTAGGTGAGACCTGTATCGGGATCGCCGCACCAGATCTCCTGGCGGGAGCGGTGGGAGAGGATCTTGGCGCGCAGATGCCAGTCGTTGGCGTGTTCGGCTGCCTGGGTGGCGAAGGCGAACATCTTTCGGGCGTCGTCGTGAGCGTAGGCGTCGAAGGCCACGAAGCCGCAGACCATGGCGAGTCGGGCGACGGCTGAGAAGGTGCCGGAGCGCAGGTGGACAGGGATGTCACGGTCCAGTAAGCCGATCGCCCAGCCGAGGTGGGCGTTGACGGCAGCGCGTGCGCTGCTACCGCCGTAGGTGTGATCCCATCCGGAGAAGACGGTGGATGCTTGGTTGATCTGGTCAAGATCTTGGTGTTGGACGGTGGCGAAATCTGTTCGCAGGTGGGGGAGCTCGAGGAAGGGAACGAGCGCGGCACCGGTGCCGACCACTTCGAGGAAACGTCGTCGCTTCACATCTTCCAGCTTCCCCGCTGATCCTGCTTCAAGGCCACCGTCCATGGGTTCGTTCTGGATGACCGTGGTCTCATTGGGACGGCAAGCCGGGGTATTGGGGAGAGGCCGAAGTGCGCCGAGTCCTTCGAGGGCGGTGTTGATCTTGTCGGATCTCTTCAACACCAGCTTGCCCGAGATGATGTCGGAGAGCGTGGACTGAGCCAGACCGGTGAGCTTGACCAACGCCATCAAGGACAGGTCGGTGTTCCACCGCACCAAACGAATCACCGCGGAGGCATCCCTCTCCTGCCACGCCTGACACATCTCAGGCAGGTCCCACACCTCAGACGGGATACACCGGCACGCGGATCTGGCAGCTGCCGCCACAGGACGACCACACGCCCGGCACACCACCATCTCCGCCCCAGACGCCCCCACACGTCCTTCGGGTTTCGTCGCGGCATCGGGCCCCCGCCTGCCGGGTGAGAAGTGGGTCATAGAACAACGGTAACCACACTCCGACCACAAGGCCACGCGTGTCCGGAAAAGGACTAACGGCAACCGCGAAACCATTCCGGCAGTACCACATTGGTTGCTATTTGACCATCGACGGCGCCGATACTTTTTATCGGCACACCGATACCCCTGATCCGTGTGAACTCCCACGATGGGGCGCATGAGCACAGCCCGCCTCCAGGCGCCAGGACCATCGACCTCTGACGGTCCACCACAGCGTCTGCACGATGAGATCACCGTACTCGCCGAAGAGCAGGGTGTTGACGTGTTCGTCTTCGCCATCGACGGCCGCCTCCTCGACACAAGCCCCGGGTGCCCCGCAACGATCGAGCAGGTCGCCGCCACCAGCTCAGGAGTCGTGAACCTTTCTCGCGGCTACGCCTCACGAGGAGATCGCGGCGGGGTGGAACGTCTGGTGACCCGCTACGAGAAGGGCGTCCTGATCCTGCTCCCCGTCAACGAGGCGGTGTGGGCGGGCTGTCTCACCGATCGCAACCGGGTGAAAAACACGGCTCACACCTTGGCCCTGTTCACCGAACGGGCCGCTCCGCTGGCGCCCCGTGAGGTGGGGTTGAATCTGCCCGCGGTAGCGCTGTCGGCGACCGGGAACGAGGTCCGACGATGACCGCCTCCCGCCCCCTCCAGACTTCAGGCGCCACTCCCCCGTACGTTCCGGAAAATCCGCTGCTGCCCATCATCGGAGAGCACACCCTCGTGCGCACGATCGGAACCAGCGGTGTGTTTCCCGAAGCGACCGAGCTGGACCATCTGGTTGCGTCCCTGTGGCGACTCGTCCACGACCTCGGAGGTACCCGCACACATCCGTTGTCGGTGTTGGAGATCGCCTCACGGTCCGGGCTCAGCCGCGGCACGGTGATCCTGGCCGTCGCCGAGCTGCTGCGTCGCCACCGGATTCGGGTGAGCCGTCCTCACACCGCCCCTCGCACCCCGATCGAGGAGGTGCGCGACGGCCTATCCTCCACCCACTACGATCCCGCTCTACGGTCAGCGAAGGTGCTGGTGCTGGGCACACCCGAGGCCTTGGCCCGCCAGTTCGTGGGGGCCTGCTCACACACCCGTCCCCTGGCGGTGCAGGAGATGGTGGTCGTCACCCGCGATGGCAGTGCCACGCCCCGCCCCCGACCGTTGTTGATCTCCATGGGGACGCTCCCGATCAGTTCCCTGCACCTGTGCTTGCTCGCCCTTCCCGAGCCCGGGGTGTGGGATGCGCTGTGGCCGAGCGCGGTCCGGGACGCCTGCGGCACGATCCTGGTGACCCACCCAGATCACCTGGGCGCCGCCGACCGGTCCCTGATGTTGCTGCGCCGTTTGGAGTCACCGGTGCAAGTGGTGCTCCACCATCCCGACGACACCGATCCCGAACCGGTATCCGCAGCCAAGGGCCTCGGGCTCTCCACTGATGAGATGACGCTGGCCGACGTCCGGTCGGTCCCGGCCGCCCGCGCGGCGCTGCGCGACCTCGTTCGTCAGGATTCTCGGCGCCCTCACCGTGTCCACCTGCGTACCCCGTTCCCTCCCCCCAACCACGCGTCCACGAACGGACGCACCGAGGAAGGTCCTCAATGAGGAAGGTTCTGATCGTGAGGACCGGTACCTCCGGCCTCCAACTCTCCCGTGGCCTGATTCGCTTCGGCTACCACGACACGGTCAGCAGGGGGGAGAGCCGCTCCGCCAGGCCCAGCATCACCCAGTTCACGCCTCCCAGCGCTTTGGCCCACGAGGAGGCGACCGGCCTCATCGACCCTGACCCCGGGCTGGCCGCCTCCACGCTCGATGTGGGCCAGGGCCAGGTGACCGTCACCGACGCACGCTCGCGTCCCGCGACCCGGTCGTCCCTGCACCAGCTCCTGCGGCGCCTGGAGATCTCATGAAGATCCTGATCGTCGGCGCGAGTCAGGGAGGCCTCCAGACCGCGCACCGACTACTGCACTACGGGGCCGACGTCACGCTGATCACCGCACGCTCCACGCTGGAGATGCGCCATGGGCGGGCGCAGATGACCCAGTTGACCCTGCCCGCGGTGCGCCGGGCCGAGCAGGAACTGGAGCTGGACCTGTGGTCCGGCATCGCCCCGACCTACCGCACGGTCGCCCTGACCACCGTCACCGCTGATGGCACTGTCGGAGGGTTCACCGGCGACCTGGACGATGAGGGCGTAGCCGTGGACCCGCGGGTGAAAATGGCCGACTGGACCGAGTATTTCGAGGACAAGGGCGGCAAGGTAGTCATCCATGGCGCTACCGTCACCGACCTGGAATACTTCACGCGCATGTTCGACGCGGTCCTGGTCGCGGTGGGCGCTGGGGAGCTGGGCCAGCTCTTCGCCACCGATCCCACCCGGCCACTGGCCGCCGAAGCTCAGGTGGTCTCCCAGGCCTACGTCCACGACTGGCCCACAGCCCCGGGCCAAGACCTGGAGGTCTACTCCGCCGAGGCGGGAGTGGTCTACGTCATTCCGACCCTGATCAGCGACGGACCCGCCCACTCGGTCATGGTTGCCGCCCGCCCCGGCGGGGCGCTGGATTTGTCCACCGATCGTGCCCACCGGCCTGACGTGCACACCCTGCTCCCCCAACGTCTGGAAATGGTGTTGCCGGAGCTGGCCGAGCGCTACCGGGAAACCGACTTGGCCGAGGGCTCGGCTGCCTCCACCCTGGTCCGCCAGGTCACTCCGGTCGTGCGCACTCCTGTCGCATCCCTGGGTGAGGGATTCGTGGTGGGGATGGGCGATGCGGTGGTGACCACCGAGCCGCGCACCGGGCAGGGGTGGGCGATCTCCACCAAGGGCGCACGCCACCTCACCGAGCAGATGATCACCCGCTTCGATCAGTACGGCGGGTTCGACCAAGCCTTCTTCACCGACACCTTCTCCACCTTCTGGCAGGAGGAGATCCGTCACACCTCGGCCTTCTCCCGCATGGTCAACGACTTCCACACCGGCCGCCTGTCCCCGACCGTGCTGGAGGCCATGGCCCGTGCCAGCACCGACGCTGCCTACGCCGACCAGTGGGTGCAGGGCTTCAACAATCCCCGCGTCCTCACCGACCTGCTCCGTCTCTGATCTCCCCAGCGAAGGATCCCGCCGCCATGCCTGAGCAGCCCCCCACGACCCATGCCTGGATCTCCGCGCCCAACCCGCGGCTGTACAGCCTGACCAACCTCAATCGCTACGGCCGCTTGATCGTGGACAAGTCGCACCGCCTCGCGTGGAAGCTCGACAACGCTGAACTGCTGGACCTGTACCTGCGCCACGTCTCGGATCGGCACCTGGAGATCGGCCCTGCGGACATGCACTTCCTCAGCCGCACCCCCGCGCCCGCCATGGAGCATCAGTGGCGCGTGGACGTTCTCGACATCAACGAGGCCCCGCTGAACATGGCTCGGGAACGGCTTGCGGGTCGGGCTCGGGTGGGTACGCACCAGCACGACGTTCTTGCCACCCCCTGGCCCCTGTCGGACCAGTCGGTGGGCTCGCTGGCCTGTGGCAACGTTCTGCACTGCGTACCCGGAAAGAGCTTCGCGGCCAAGGCAACCGCCATCGACGAGATGTCCCGGGTGCTGAACGACACCGGGGTGGCCTGGGGGTACACGCTGCTGGGAGCCCAGGACCCGGCGCTCTCCCCGAATCTGCTCGCCCGCTACCTGATGTACCGCTACAACCGTGCGGACAACGTCTTTCACAACATTGGTGACCGCCTCACCGATCTGAGCCGCGAGCTGGACTTGCGCTTCACCGAGGTGCGCCTGTGGGTGATGGGGTGTGCTGCGGTGTGGGCCGTTAGGGGGCCGCGCCGATGACCACCACCGCCTCTACCAACCGAGAGCCCGTCGCAATTATCGGCATGGGTTGTCGCCTTCCTGGTGGCATCGCTACCCCCACCCAGCTGTGGGAGGCCCTGGTCCAAGGACTGGACTGTGTCACCCGCGTTCCTGACGAGCGGTGGAAACAGATGGTCGAACGTCTGCACCCCGATCAGGTCCCGGCCGAGCCGTTCCCTGCCGGGGTCGTGGACGTCGACGCCTTCGATCACGCGTTCTTCGGCATCGGTCCAGACGAGGCCGCGGAAATGGACCCTCAACAGAAGCTGCTGATGGAGACCGCTCACGAAGCGCTCGCCGACGCCTCCCTGCGCCCCTCTTCTCTGGCCGCATCGGCGACGGGGGTGTACGTCGGGGCGGCCAGTACCGACCAGGCCTCGGTCAACTTCGGCCCCGGGCACCGGGCCGGGGTCAACACCGGTTCCGGGGCCGGAATGGCAATCCTGGCCAATCGCATCTCCTACCTGCTTGACCTGGACGGGCCGTCGCTGGCCTTCGACACCGCCTGCTCCTCCTCTTTGACCGCGCTGCACTACGCGGTGCGTGACCTGCGTGCCGGGGCGGTGGAGGTCGCGATCGTCGCTGGAACCAACATCCTCACCAGTCCGGTGATCACCGCCGGCTTCGTCGAGGCCGGAGTACTGTCCCCGGACGGTCGGTGCAGGCCCTTCGATTTCCGGGCCAACGGGTACGTGCGCTCGGAGGGCACGGTGGTGCTCGTGCTCACCCGTGCGGCAATCGCGCAAGGGCAGGGACATCGGGTGTGGGCGCACGTGGCCGGAACCGCGATCGGTCACGGTGGTGCCTCCCGCCATCTGTTGCGCCCGCGGGTCGACCGGCAGGCGGCGGTGATCCGCCAGGCGCTGGCCGACGCCGCAGTACGCCCCGCCCAGGTGGGGTGGGTGCAGGCACACGGCACCGGTACCCGCGCCGGGGATCGCATCGAAGCCGAAGGTATCGCTCAGGCTTTGGGCCGGGACAAGCCTGTACCGGTGGGGTCGGTCAAGGCCGCGCTGGGCCACCTCGAAGGCGGCGCCGGGACGCTGGGGGTGATGGTCACCGCTCTGGCCGTCCACCACGGCAAGGTCCCACCGACCTTGCATCACAGCACCTTGCGTCACCGGTTGGAAGGGCTGGTGCGGGTGCCCACCACCGTGGAAGACTGGCCTGCGGACGCACCTTCCCGGCAGGAGGAGACGCGTGTGGCCGGGGTGTCCTCGTTCGGGTTCGGTGGGGCCAATGCCCACGCCATCGTCACCAGTGCCCCAGCCATGGAACCACCGCCGGAGCAGGATCCGATGCCGTTACCCGAGACCGTGCTGGTCTCCGCGCGCAGCCCGGTGGCGCTCTCCTCGGCCGCCGGCCGATTGGCCGAGCGCGCCCCGCAGGGACGGTCTGTGGGCACGGTGGCCGACACCGCTTTGGCCCACGGCATCCACCATCCGCACCGAGCTGCTGTGGTCGCCTCCGACCTGGGCGCCCTGGTCCAGGGACTGCGCAGCATCCAGGACGGAGTCCCCAACGCCGACGTGATCGGCCCTGGTTGCACCCCCCAGCTGAGGCCACGATTGGTGTTCGTCTACACCGGGCACGGCGGCCACCACCCCGATGCCGGAGCTGAGCTGCTGCGTGTGCCCGCCTTCGCCCACGCTCTGCACCAAGCGCGCGTCACAGTGGAAGCCCACACCGGCTCGCCGGTGTGGCAGCCCGGTCAGAACATCGAGGGATTCGCAGACGCCCAGCACTGCACGTACCTGGTGCAGGTCGGACTCACCGCGCTGCTGGCCGAACGCGGCATCACCCCCAACGCGGTCATGGGGCACTCGGTCGGAGAGATCGCGGCCGCCCTCACCGCCGGAGCCCTGCCTCAAGATGCAGCTGCGCGGGTGCTCGCTCACCGCAGCCGCCTGCTCCGCGGGCTTTTCGAGGCGGGCGGGCTGCTGGCCCTGCGCGCCGGAGCGAAGGAGACCGAGGAGTTTCTGGCCGCCTACGGCGGACGTGTGTCCATCGCCTCCTACAGTGCACCGCGGGTCCAGGTCGTGGCCGGGCCGGATGCTGACCTGCTGAACCTGCACGCCCATCTGGACGTTGAGGGGGTGTGGTCGAGGCCGGTGGCCGACGTCATCCCCGCTCACTCCCCCGCGGTGGACCCGTTCGTTCCCGAACTGGAGCAGGCCCTGTCCGGGCTGCGTGTCCAGGTCCCTGGGGTGCCGATCATCTCCACCGCCTACCCCGGCGATGACACGGCCGAGGCGGGGCTGTGGGGTCCGGCGTACTGGGCAGCGCAGGCACGCCAGCCAGTGCGGTTCACCGATGCCCTCCACCGAGCCGTCGATGCTTCCGACGGTGGGCCGGTGGTGTTCGTGGAGATCGGACCCAAGGGACTGTTGGTCGAGCACATCGCCCACACCGTGGATGCCTCACACCACACCGTGGCCGTCACCACCGACCCCACCGGGCTCGCCCGCGCGGTCGGAGAGCTCTACACCCTGGGCGTCGCCCCCGCCGAGCCAACCAGCCGCGCGCACCCGCACATGGTTATCCCACCTGGGTGGGACCACACCACTGGTCCGAATACCGGAGCCGAGTCCGACCGGTCCCGAACACCGCTCCCGGGTGGGGTGAAGGAGCACCTGGTAGCGGAGATCTCCCGTTTGCTGCACCTGCCTGACGGTGTGGATCTGTCCTGCTCGTGGCTCGACCTAGGGATGGAGAGCCACCAACTGCTCCAGCTCACCTCACGGCTACGCCGCGTCCACCACTGGCGCCAGGTCGACATCCAGCTGTTTCTGCCCGAGCGGCCCCTGAGTCGGGTCCTGGAGGACCTCCAAGCCCTACTCCCAGCACCGTCGACCATCTCCGAAGGGCGCCCATCCGTTCTCCCCTGACCCTGGAGCGGCGCCCAAGGGTGTCCTCGCCCTCAGCGGGGCCAGGGCGAGGACACCCACACACCCACGACTTCGCAGGGGGAGTTCTCCGTGTCGGCACAGTGCGCCAGGTAGCCGCTGTCTAACGCACTACAGAAAGGTGGCCCAGTAGGTCCAGAACGCCTGACCGACCAGGCCGATGATCGCCAGCGCCCACACGGTGAGCACCACGGTGTGGTTACGTGCCAGCAGGTCCACGGGGCGGCACAGCACGGAAGGCACGGGCAGGCACGCGGAGCGCACGTTGTGCAGGGTGACGTACCAGAAGAGCGGGATCGTCACCGCCCACACGACCATGCAGTACGGGCACAGCGCGCCGATGCGGTACAGGCTCTGGAAGATCAGCCAGTGCACGAAGACCACCCCGAACAGCACACCCGCCTGGAGCCCGAGCCAGAACCAACGGTCGAAGCGCGCTCCGGCGAGCAACGCCACACCCACGGTGGTGACCACGGCGAAACAGGCAACACCGATCACCGGATTCGGGATGCCGAACACCCCGGCCTGCGGGGTGGCCATGACAGTGCCGCAGGACAGCACCGGATTGATGCTGCACGCGGGCACGTGTTCCGGGTCGGCCAGCACCCGGACCTTCTCCACCAACAGGGCCGTCGACGCGAGGAGCCCGACGGCGCCGCCCAGGGCGAGCAGCCAGGGCAGGGCCCGACTGATGACGGTGGCCTCGGCTCCGGGCTGGGGAAGCGCCGCCTCGCGCACTGTGGTGTTGGTGCTCATCCTTCCAGCTCCGCGTCGATCCTCGCCGAGAGTGCCTCGTAGCTGGGCATGCTCGGGGTCGGGCGTCCGTTGACGAAGATGGTCGGGGTGCCTTGAACGCCGAGGGCGACGCCGTCCTCGAAGTCAGACCTCACCCGCTCCAGGGTTTCGGGGGACTCCATGGTCCGGACGAACTCGTCCATGTCCAGGCCCAGGTCCTCGGCGAAGCCCACGAACACCTCGGCCTGGGACTCCTGGGACTCGCCCCACTCGGCCTGGGTCTCGTACATCCGGACGTACATCTCCTCCAACGCGCCCTGCTGGGCGGCGGCCTCCACCGCCGCGGCGGCGGGCTCGGAGTTGGTGTGCCCGGGCAGGGGGAAGTAGCGGATGACCATGTTGATCCGCCCGTCGTAGTCCTCGCGGATCTGCTCCATGACCGGGAACTGGGCGCGGCAGGCCTCGCACTCGAAGTCGAGGAACTCCACGACCGTCACTTCGGCGTTCTCCACCCGGTCGAGGTAACGGCTGTCCTCGCGCACCAGCAGTTCAGCGGGTGCGGTGGGCGTGGTGGTGGGGTCTGGGCTGTTGGGGTTGCTTTGGGCGGTCGTGGTGTTGGTGGAACCGCCGCGGTCGTTGAGGGCGACGAGGAGGCCCGTTCCGATGACGGCGACCATGATCAGGCCGAGGGTGATACCGAGGTTCTTGCTCATGTGAATGTCCTGGGGTGTGGGGCACACGGGAGGGCGCCCGCGAAACGGTCAAGGAGAGGTGGCCGCACCCGGTGTTCGGGCGCAGCTGCTCATCCCCGCACGAAGTGCGGAGGTGAAAGATGACCGTGTTCTAGACCCGTTGGACGCAGAGCAGTGTCAGAAGCCCGTACCCGTGGGGGGCGAAGGGCGCGAGGCTGACGGGACGCGCTGCCGGGCCCGGTCGTGGGGCCAGCAGCAGCAGCACGAAGGTGAGAACGACGCCGAGGGCGATGAGGAACAGGGGCGAGGCGGTGGGCAGTCCGTGCCCCTCAGCCGCCTCGCACGGGTGCGTGGGGGCTTGCACAGGGATCTCGACCGAGGCCGCAGGAGACTCCTGTACCTGATCCGGGCAGTCAACCGCCGCGAGGGAGGAAGCCGCGGCCTGCGGTGCGGCACTGTGGCACAGGGCGCACAGGAAGCACATGACCACCAGGAAGATCAGCGGCACCGCGAGGGTGCGCTGTCGCCGTGTGTGGGTGTGCCTGGCCATACAGGGAACTGTAGCGGCGACTTCACCCAGACGTGCGACGGATACGGGATAAGGAGAACCATCACGAGGTCCGGCGGTAGACCGTGGCCTCGTCTTCTACCGCTTGTCACGAGGGAACGGCTGCCTTGGGAGTCGACGTCTGACCCGCACCAGTTGGGCGAGCAGGGCCAGTACCGGCAGCTCCACCAGCGGGCCGACCACGAGGGCGACCGCGATCAGGGGCCGGTCGGGGAAGGCCGCGACCGCGATCGCCAACGCGATGGGTGAGTTGCGTGAGGTAGTGGTCATGGTCAGCGTGACCCTCTGCTCCGGAGGCAGGCCCAGTAGGCGGGACAGGCCAGTGGCGACTAGGGGCAGCACGGTGAAGAAGACCGCCAGCGGCGCCAGCAAGGCAAGCAGGTCGGCGCCGTGCGCGAGGACGGTGCGGGCCTGCCAGGCGAACATCGCGAACACGGCCACGTACAGCAGCGGCAACACCAAGCGCCCAGCCGGGGCGGTGACGTGGCGCTCGCGCCAGGCGGCGCCCCCAAACCGGGCCGAGGCCCAGCGCACCGTCAGCGCCAGAGCCAGGGGCACGACGAGGACGAGCAGGACCGACTCGGCCAGCGTTCCGGCGTCGACCATCGCGGCCTGTCCGCCCAACAGCAGCACGTACACCGGCAGCAGGACGAGCTGGAGGACCAGGTTCACCGGCAGCAGAGCCGCGGCGATACCGGTGTGCCCGCGCGCCATCGCGGTGAAGACCAGGTACCAGTCCGTGCACGGGGTCACCAGCAGCAACAACAGGCCGATGCGCAGGTCCGGTTCGCCCCCGAGCAGCCCAGCACCCAGGGCCCAGGCCAGAGCCGGGGTGAAAACGAAGTTGAGCACCAAGCTGGTGACCACCAGGGTCCTGGCACGCCTGACCTCGCCCACGTGGGCGGCATCCATCTGCACGAACACGGCGGTGAGCATCACCAGCAGGGCAGGTAGCACCACGTGCTCGGCCGCCGGACCGATCGGCAGCAGCAGGCCCGCGGCCAGCCCGGCCACGGCGGCCAGGGCCACGAACAGGCTCTGAAGGCGTTCGGCGAGCGACACCTACTGCTCCTTCGTGGTGCTGACGGAGGCGTCGTTGATGGCGCCGAGCAGGCGGGTGGCCTGTTCGGCAGGGCTGCCGGGTTCGGGGAGGCGATGGGGGGCCATGCTCACGTGCAGGCGCACCCGTTGTGTGGTGAAGTCCAGGTGCAGGCGCAGGAACGAACAGCACTGGCGTTCGGCCGCGGCCAACTCGGCCAAGGGGCCCGCTTGGGACAGGGGAAGGCTCCAGGTGCACCCCTGAGAGTTGGGTGCCTTGTGCGCGTCCTGAAGCATGAGGTGCCAGCGGTCGATTCGCTGCTGGTAGTCGGCTCCGTCCAACGAGCACGACGGTGCCTCGGTGACCGTCGCGATCGCCAGGTGCGCACGTGGGGCGGGCTCTATCGGTGCGGATGGGTTCATCGTGAGGAAGGAGCAGCTGGGATCGCAGGGGGTCTCGCGGTCGGGCAGCTGCTCCAGGCTTCGTAGCGCGTTCCTGAGCAGGGTCCGGAACTCCTCCAACTCTGCGCTCTTGCGGTCGGCCTCGGCGAGCCGGTTGGTGATACGTGGTTTCAGGGTGGCCTTGACCTGGGCGCAGTGGTGGTCGGCCCAGATCGCGGTGAGCTCGCCGATCGCGTCCAGGTCCAGACCGAGCTGTTTCGCGGCCGTGATGAACGCCAACCGTTCCAGCGCCCGCTGGTCGTAGAGGCGGTAGCCGGCCGGGGAACGCTGGGCCGGAAGCAGCCCCCGCTCCTCGTAGTAGCGCAGGGTCGAGGCCGGGACACCGGAGCGTTCGGCCAGCTCAGAGACACGCATCAACACCATGCGCCCAAGGTAGACCTTCGAGTCGGCTTGAAGGTCAACACCGGTTCGCACCCCATGCCGGACGTTGACCAAACGGCACCAGTATCCGGCCTGGCCTCCTACGGGCAGTGAGGAGTGGATACCTCTGCCTGGCATCGCGACACGGGCGGGGACGATCAGTGTGGGCAGTTTCCCCGCCGAATCGGCCTGAGACGACCACGAACGTTCGTGGCCCCGTTTACCCCCGGACGAGGACGCCGATGGTGGCCAGGGTCGCGACGCTGATAGTGAGAATGACGGCCAGCGCGATTCGACCTACGCGCTCCTCCTGTGGTGTGGGCTCATGGTCACTGGGAGTGCAGCAGCCGCTCACCGGGGCTCCTTGGTGATGGTGTCGTGGACGGCGAGCCGACCGATTCCAGGCAGGAAGCGGCCGGTGCGTGCAGCGTAACCGGAGTAGGCGGCGCCGTGCGTGCGCAGAAGGTAGGGCTCCTCGATGGCTCGGACTTGCACCTGCACGGCGGCGACGAAGACCGCTAAGGCCGCCACGGACGCCGCCGAAAGAATGATGAGTGCCTGCCCGGCGAGCAGTATCCCCATGCCGGTGAAGACCGGATTGCGCATGAGCGCGAAGGCGCCGCGGGTGACCAGCTCCGTGCGTTCGTCCTCGTCCACGCCGATACGCCAGGAGGTGCCCATCGCGGCTTGGGAGACGAGCACCAGGACCAGGCCGAGCAGCATCAGGCCCAAACCGGTGGCTCCCACACTCCGGGGCGGAGTGGCCGTGGCCAGGTCGAACAGGGCGGCCACGGGTGCGGCCAGGCCCAGGACGAGTGCGCCGACGAAGAGCACACTCCCCCACCAGGAGGTGGTGAAGGCGGTGGTGTCCGGTCGGCGGAACCCGGTGTCGCCGGTGCGTCGCCGCGCGGCCAGGGTGCGCACACCGAAGGCCAGGATGAGGCCGAGCAGGTAGAGGGCGAGTGCGGTCACGACCACGGGGGTCTCCGTTCAGGTGGGGTGGATGGGGCTCAGGTGCGGGTGGCGACGCCCAGGAGGTAGTCGCTGCCGATGCGGGTGCGCCAGGCCTCCCCGATGTGCAACCCGTGGCGGGGCAGCTCAGCAAGGAACTCACCCGCGCTGAACCGGTCGGTGGTGGGGTGGTCGAACAGGGCCTTGTAGGTGGGTCGGGCCAGGGCGGTGGCGGTGACCTCGTCGAAGAAGAACCGGCCGCCCGGGGCGAGGACGCGGGCGACCTCGGCCAGGGCGCCGCGCCAATTGGGGATGTGGTGGATGATCGCGAAGTCGAACACCGCGTCGTAGGAGGCGTCCTTTCCGCCACCGACGGGGCCGAAGGCGGCGGCCAGGTCGGTGGCCGAGCCGCGCGCGAGGTAGACGCGCTCGCCGTGGCGCTGAAGGCGGCGCCGGGCCCTGGCCAGCAGTTTAGGGTCCAGATCCACGGCGTCCACGGACGCGGCACCGAAGGTGTCCAGGATGAGTTTGGTGCCGTATCCGGGCCCGCATCCCAGCTCGGCGACGTGGGCGCCGGTGGTGCGCCCGCCCAGCTTGATGAGCAGGTTGGCCTCGTAGTGCTGGAGCAGGCGCCGGGGCGGTGAGTCGATCAGCGCTGACTCCACGCGGTTCATGAGCATGCCCACACCTTCTATTATCGCCATAATAGGATATGATCGTCTCATGACGATGAATAGCATGGATGAGTGTCAAGCCACAACCACCGGCCTCGGCGCGGCCGAAGCCCTCTTCCACAGCCTCTCCGACGGCACCCGGCTGGCCATCGTGCGCCGCCTGGCCAACGGTGAGGCACGGGTGGCCGACCTGGTGGAACAGTTGGGGCTGGCCCAGTCCACGGTCTCCAAGCACGTGGCGTGCCTGCGCGACTGCGGCCTGGTCGACGGGCGCCCCCAGGGGCGCCAGGTGTTCTACTCCCTGACCCGCCCCGAACTGCTCGACCTGCTGGCCTCGGCCGAGGTCGTATTGGCCGCGACCGGCAGCGCGGTCGCGCTGTGCCCCAACTACGGAACCGACAGCACGACGACGATGGAGGTGCGCGGTGAGTGACGCGTGCGGATGCGGCGGCGACGAGCCCCGCAGCAGCGAAGAGACCGAAGAACACGAGCCCCAGACGCTGTGGCAGGTGAGCGAGGTCCGCTTCGCCGCCGTCGCCGCGGTGCTCCTGCTGGCCGGGTACGGCGCGGGCTGGGTCGGCGCCCCCGATCTGGTGGGGTTGGTACTCAAGGCCGCAGCGCTGGCCGTCGCGGGGTGGACGTTCGTTCCCGGTACTGTGCGCAGCCTGGCCAAGGGCAAGATCGGCGTGGGCACGCTGATGACCATCGCCGCCGTCGGCGCCGTGCTGCTGGGCGAGGTGGGCGAGGCCGCGATGCTGGCGGTGCTCTACACCATCGCCGAAGGGCTGGAGGAGTACTCCGTGGCCCGTACCCGGCGCGGTCTGCGCGCCCTGTTGGACCTGGTTCCCGACCAGGCCAGGGTGCTGCGCGACGGAGCTGAGCACACCGTCGACCCGGCCGAACTGGTCGTGGGTGACACGCTGGTGGTGCGCCCCGGCGAGCGCGTGGCCACTGACGGGGTCATCGCTTCCGGGCACACCAGCCTGGACACCTCGGCCATCACCGGCGAGTCCGTCCCCGTCGAGGCCGGTCCCGGAAACGAGGTGTTCGCCGGGTCCATCAACGGCACCGGCGTACTGGAAGTGACCGTGACCACCACGGCCGCCGACAACTCCCTGGCCCGCATCGTGTCCATCGTGGAGGCCGAACAGTCCCGCAAGGGCGCCGGACAGCGCCTGGCGGACAAGGTCGCCAAACCGCTGGTGCCCGGGGTGATGGTCGCCGCCGTGCTCATCGCCGTCGTGGGCGCGCTGTTCGGTGACCCGCTGACCTGGATCGAACGCGCCCTGGTCGTGCTGGTGGCCGCCTCCCCGTGTGCGCTGGCTATCTCCGTACCGGTCACCGTGGTGGCCGCGATCGGTGCCGCCTCCAAGCACGGTGCCCTGGTCAAGGGCGGAGCGGCTTTGGAGGTCATGGGCCGGGTCCGTACCGTGGCGCTGGACAAGACCGGCACCCTGACCCGCAACCGCCCGGCCGTCATCGAGACCGCCCCGGCCCCCGGGCACACCGCCGAGCAGGTGTTGGCGGTGGCCGCCGCGCTGGAGGAGCGCAGCGAACACCCCCTGGCTCGCGCCATCCTGGCCGCCGCCCCCGCACCGGAGCGGGCCGACGGCGTGGAGGCGGTCACCGGCGCCGGGCTCACCGGCACGTTGCACGGCCGCAACGTTCGGTTGGGCAGACCGGGCTGGATCGAGGCCGGTACCCTGGCCGAGGACGTGGAGCGGATGCAGCACGCCGGGGCCACCGCCGTCTTGGTCGAGGACGATGGTGCCGTGATCGGTGCGGTGGCGGTGCGCGATGAGCTGCGCCCCGAAGCGGGTGAGGTCGTCTCCGCGTTGCGTGGTGCGGGCTACCGGGTGGTGATGCTCACCGGCGACAACCACGCCACCGCCACCACCCTGGCCGCCCAGGCGGGCATCGATCCGGGTGACGTGCACGCCGACCTGCGCCCCGAGGACAAGTCCCGCATCGTCGGCCGGCTCCGCGAACACGGGCCCGTGGCGATGGTGGGCGATGGGGTCAACGACGCCCCGGCGCTGGCTACCGCCGATCTGGGGATCGCCATGGGGGCGATGGGCACGGACGTGGCCATCGAGACCGCCGACGTCGCCTTGATGGGTGAGGACCTGCGTCACCTGCCCCGGGTGCTGGCGCACGCCCGTCGCTCCCGGGCCATCATGTGGCAGAGCGTGGGACTGTCGTTGGCCATCATCATCGGTCTGATGCCTCTGGCGCTGTTCGGAGTGCTCGGGCTGGCCGCGGTCGTGTTGGTGCACGAGGTGGCCGAGGTCGTGGTCATCGGTAACGGCATCCGCGCCGGACGCACACGCCGCCTGGGACTGGCTCCCGGTGGTCCCGCCACCGCCGCACCGCGCGAGCGCGTGGAGGCCAGGGCGTGATGCCGACGGCACCGGCCACGGCCGGCACGCTTCCCCGTTGGGGCGTGCTGGCCGTCGCCCTCGCGCTCACAGCCGCCGACCTGGCTCTGAAGGCCCTAGCCGAAGACCGGCTGACCGGCGGGCCCGGACCACAACTCCTGGGACTGCTGGAGTTGCGCCTGACCTACAACCCCGGCGTCGCCTTCAGTCTGGGCGCGAGTATGCCCGCCTGGGTCATCGTGGCCGTCACCGGGCTCATCACCGCAGCCTTGGCCGCCTACGCCTGGTACATCGCACCCGCTGCCCCGCCGCTGGGCCGCGTCGGTCTGGCCGGGATGTTGGGCGGTGCGCTGGCCAACCTCATCGATCGCGGCCTGGACGGTGTGGTCACCGACTATCTGCACAGCGGCTGGTGGCCCACCTTCAACCTCGCCGACGCCTTCATCGTCGGCGGCGCGGTACTGCTCGTACTCACGTCCGCCCGCCATCGCGCACCGGAGTCCATGCAACGAGGGAAGACACCATGACCCGACACCATGGCGACCGGCTCGTACAACGCGGGATGGCGCTGGCCTGGCTGATCGTGGTCTGGGACGTCATCGAAGGCGCGGTGGCGATCAGCGCGGGAATCGCGGCCAACTCCATCGCCCTAATCGGCTTCGGTATCGACTCCGCCATCGAGGTCTTCGCCGCTGGCGTGGTCATCTGGCAGTTGCGCGGCGGCTCCAGAGCACGGCAACGCCCAGCACTCAAGCTGATCGCCGCCACCTTCTACCTCTTGGCCGCCTACGTCGCCTTCGAGTCGATCAGCGATCTGATCGCCCAGAACAAGGCAGGCGAATCCCTCATCGGCATCATCCTCAACATCGTCGCGCTGGCCGTCATGGTGCCCACCGCTATCGCCCAACGCCACACGGGACGCGCACTGGGCAATCCGGTCCTCACCGCCCAATCCACCGAAACCTGGATGTCCAACGCTCTGTCGATCAGCGTGCTGGCCGGGCTGGGCCTCAATACGTTCCTCGGCTGGTGGTGGGCCGACCCCATCGCCGCCCTGGTCGTCGCCGCGCTGGCTGCCTACTCCGGTTGGGAATCCTGGCACGAGGCAAACGAGACCACCGAGTAGCACCAGTGCCCTGGTCGCACTAGGCCGTTCAAACACATCACCGTGGCCCTGAGACCGATCACGGACGAACCGGCACACTCATTTCCGCATGTCACAGCCAGTGGCGAGAAACCCGGGGGTACTTTCGCGGCCTTGTGATGGCCTGGGTAGTGTTCGACCCGTGACCGAGGTGACCAGTGCGCGACGACAGCGGAGCCCCATGCGGGTCCTGCTGCTCTCACTGCTGGTGTTTGGCCACTTTCTCTGTTTGGTCTGTCACGCCACCGCCACCAGCGCTGAGGCCCTGACCGATGCGGACATGGTCCCGGTCTCCGTCCAAACGGCGAGCGGAACAGCCAGCGGCGTGGCGCTGCACGGTCTGAACGAGGACGGCCAGTCCATCTTCGACGCCACCGAAGGCGACGTCAGCGTCGACCAGCGTCTCATCGCTGAGGAAGTGCTCATGCTGTTGGTCCTCGGCGTGATCCTCGTTGTCGTGTTCTGGGCAGTGCCACCGCGACCGGGTCCGTGGTTCGTCCGCCGTCCCCTCGTCATGGCGCGCAGCGGACCGCCCCTCTTTCTGTCGCTGTGCATCCAGCGGGTCTAGGCCGAATCCTCCGTCGCGGGCTTCGGCGCTGACACGCCTGACCCGCGGCGCTTCTCCCTGTTCCCGGGTCGTTTCCAGAGCCTGTACCGGATCAGCGCGCTGTGCCCTCACTAGGTGGCCGTGCGCGCGGTGACCGTCTCGACTTTCTGGTGCATCACCCGGCACAACCCACGCACCGGCCGCATCCCCTGCCTGCCGACCGATCGACGCGCTCACCCTGTGGGGTCTCGCAGTCGTCGCCGCCATCGTCAGACGTTCTGGACCTCCTGGACGTCGCTGTCGTGGAAGCGGCCACTTCCGACACCGCCCACACGATGAGCGCCTGCCGGTCACCGCCCGCCGAGCGGCGGGGCCGGGTTCTCAGGGGACGGATCGGCATGCACGTGCGCCACATAGACCAAGGAACACCGGCAGTGCGCGTCAGCCGCTACGAAGCGCTATCCGGCGCCCCCAACGCCTTTACCTTCCCGGAGGGACTGTGAACGACAACATGAACATGGACCACGGCATGAGCGGCCCGATGTGGGTACCCGTGGAACCGCCCACCCTGGAGGGACTGCTCGCCTGGCATCCGCAGCCCTATGCGATCTTCCCGATCCTGTGCGCCCTGCTCGTCGGCCTGTACGCGGTCGGCTTGGTCCGCCTGTGGCAGCGCGGCATCCACTGGCCGATCGGCCGAACCGTGAGCTGGCTCGTAGGAGTCGCCCTGGTGCTGTGGGTGACGGCCACCGGCATCGAGGGCTACGGCATGGCGATGTTTAGCGTCCACATGTTCCAACACATGATCCTGACCATGCTCGCGCCGGTCTTCCTACTGATGGGCGCACCCGTGACCCTCATGCTCAGGACGCTGCCCGCCGGTAAGGGGCGCCGGGCGGCGCCGCGGCGCGCCCTGGTGTGGCTGTTGCACAGCCCGATCGCCAAGGTGGGCGCGCACCCGGTGTTCACCCTGTCACTGTTCGTCTTCAGCCTCTACGGTGTCTACTTCACTCCGATCTTCGACACCCTCATGAGCACTGTGTGGGGGCACTACTTCATGCTGCTGCACTTCCTCGTCACCGGAATCATCTTCTTCGGGCCGGTGCTGATGGTGGACCCGTGGCCCGGAACGAAGAACCACCTGATGCGGATCATGCTCATGATGGCCGGTCTGCCCTTCCACGCCTTCTTCGCGATCGCGGTGATGATGTCACCGGGCCCCATCGTGCGGTTCTTCGCCTCCCCGCCCCCGTCGTGGAACGTGGACGTCATCAACGACCAACTCTGGGCGGGTGGCCTCACCTGGGTGTTCGGGGACGTGCCCACCATCGTGGTGATGCTCGTGCTCGCCGTGCTGTGGATGCGCTCCGATGACCGGCTCGCCCGCCGCAAGGACCGCCAGGCCGAGCGCGACGGAGACTCCGAACTGAACGCCTACAACGCCTACCTCCAGCGGTTGGCCGACCATGAGGCCGCGGCACGGGAGGCCGGTGGCCGTCCCGCCCCGTTCACCGTGAGGCTCTGACGGTCAGCCCAGGTAGAGGGACACGGCGGCGAAGATGACGAAGCCGACGGTGAGGTAGAAGCTGTCCAGGCGGCTCTGCTTGGCTTCGTGGGCTTCGGGGATCATCTCCTCGATCACCACGCTGAGTAGCGCGCCGCCGGTGAAGGCCAGGACCGACAGGGTCACCACCTCCGGTGCGTCGCGTAGGGCGAGATAACCCAGGACCGCGCCGAGCAGGATCGGCACCACGAAACCGGCGCCCGCCAGCACCCGCCACCTCCGTGCCACACCGGCGCGGCGAAAGGCCGCCTGGGCGGCGAAGCCCTCGGGCAGGTCGGCGGGTGCCTGCCCCACGGCCAGCAACAGCCCCAGAGCGGGGTTGATGACGCTTCCGGTACCGATCATGACGCCGTCGCTGAACAGGTCCAGCGCGACACCGAAGTAGATGCCCAGGGCCCCGCCCGTGCCGCGTTTCCCAGCGCGGGCCTGCAAGAAGCCGGACAGGGCGTCCACCCCGAGGAAGAGCCCTGCTCCGACAATGAACGCGACCAGCGGAACCCAGACGGGGTTGGCCTCCAGGGCACGGGGCATCAACTCCAGGCCGATGACCGCGATGACGATACCGACGGCCAGATGGAGTGCGGCGCTGAAGACCCTCTCCGACAGGGAGACGACTTCGGCGACGAGTCCGCCCAGCATGTTGGCCGCCGCGGGCACAAGCGCCAGCAGTACGACGAGCAGCAGGTTGTCCATGTGGCTCCCTCTGCCCTCTTCCTTCCCGTGTGGAACTCCGGGGGCAGAGGGTGAAAGTCGCAGAAGCTGACTGGTGGGTCAGCTCAGCAATGCGACTTGTTACCGCTTGTGACTGATTGGTGACGCAGATCACTTCGCTCGCGACCGTAACACTGATGCAATCATGTAGTTACTTTAAGTAGTCTCCGTGTGTGCGCGTAGGAATGGCAGCGATCGTGGAGCGGCGGGGGCCATGGCCTCTTCTGCTACTGGTGTTCGTTGCCGTCGCGCATCTGCTGTGCCTGGCCGGGCATGCGGCTGATGCGGTGGGGGTGCCGTCGGTGTCCCCGGCGGTCCAAGCGGCGGCCGAACAGTCGGGTACACAGGCCGTTTCCACCACCGCGGCCCCTCACACGCATTCCGTGGGCAAGCACCAGACCCACGACGGCACGGCCGCGTGCACCGCCGATCAGCGCGGTTCCGCCGCGAAGCTGTGGCTGCTGCTGTCCGACGCGGGCATGGCGTTCACCGCCGTGCTGTGGTGCTCTCCGCCGTGCGGCCATCGCCGACGGCCCAGCGAAGAACGGCGGATCCGGCGGCGAAACGCCGCCCGGCTCCTGCTCTCACTCTGCGTCTGGCGGGTCTAGAAGGACCTTCTTCTGTTCCGGCCCATCACGTCGGCCCGAACAGGACCTCATCCGTCCTTCACCGTCTTCGCGTCGCGGCCCCCACCGAGACGCGGACACGGCGGGCCGCCGTACCTTCAAGGTGCGCGTCCCGATGGTTCACGTATCCCGCTGTGACGCAGCGGGTGGGAGAGACCCGTGCAGACCAACACCATGGGCGCAGCCGTGCCCGAAACCAGCCCCGGCCGACTCCTGGCCACATCCACGGCGATGGCCCAGCACACACCGGCCGGTGTCGTCGGCAACACGCCCCTGCTGTGGATCGGAGAACCGTTCTGCGGTGCCGGGCAGGGGTTCTGGGCCAAGCTCGAAGGCCACAACCCCGGCGGCATCAAGGACCGGCCCGCGCTGTACATGGTCGAGCGCGCCCGCCAACGCGGGCAGCTCGCACCGAAGGCGATGATCGTGGAGTCCACCAGCGGAACCCTCGGCCTGGGGTTGGCCTTGGCCGGCATCACCTACGGACACCCGGTGGCGCTGGTCACCGACCCGGGGATGGAACCGCTGATGCAGCGGCTACTCACCGCCTACGGCACGACCGTGCACACCGTCACCGAGCCCCATCCGAGTGGTGGATGGCAGCAGGCCCGCCGGGACCGCGTGCGGGAACTCCTCGCGGACGAGCCCGGCGCCTACTGCCCCGACCAGTACAACAACCCCGACAACGTCGGGGCCTACACCTCACTGGCCCACGAACTCATCGCCCAGATGGGGCGGATCGACACCCTGGTGACCAGTGTGGGAACCGGTGGCCATTCGGCCGGGGTCTCCCGGGCGCTGCGCCGGTTCTTCCCCGATCTCACGGTGGTGGGCGTGGACACGGTCGGCTCCACCATCTTCGGCCAGCCCGCCGGGAAACGGCTGATGCGGGGCCTGGGCAGCAGCATCCATCCCCGCAACGTCGACTATGCCGCCTTCAATGAGGTGCACTGGGTGGACGCCGCCCAGGCCGTGCACACCGTCCGCACCCTGACGGCATCCCACTACGCCAGCGGAGGATGGAGTGTCGGCGCGGTCGCCACGGTGGCCCGCTGGCTCGCACGCACCCGCCCGGCGACCGAGCGCATCGTCGCGGTCTTCCCCGACGGCCCCCAGCGCTACTTCGACACCGTCTTCAACGACGACTACTGCGCCGCGCACGGCCTGCTCCGGCGGCCGGTCCTGGAGGAGCCCGACCAGATCGCTCATTCCCGCGAACGCGCCGTGACCCGCTGGACCCGCTGCACGGAGGTCACCAATCCGCGCCAGCACGACGCCGACACGGCCATGGCGGTGGAGGGGCGGCGATGATCGAGACCTGGAGGCGCCTGCGCGACTTCGACCTCAGCGTGAAGCTGTTGATGATCAACCAGCTGACCATCAACACCGGCTTCTACATGCTCATGCCCTACCTCGCCTTCCACCTCACCAACAGCGTGGGCATGGCCGTGTGGGCCGTCGGGCTCGTTCTGGGCATGCGCAACCTCAGCCAGCAGGGCATGTTCCTCGTCGGCGGCAGCATCGCCGACCGGCTCGGCTACAAACCGGCGATCCTGGCCGGCTGTGCCCTGCGCACCGTGGGCTTCGCCGCGCTGGGCTTCGCCGACTCCCTGCCGGTGCTCCTGCTGGCCTCGGCCGCGACCGGCTTCGCCGGGGCGCTGTTCAACCCGGCCGTGCGCGCCTATCTGGCCCAGGACGCCGGTGATCGGCGCGTCGAAGCCTTCGCCCTGTTCAACGTCTTCTACCAGACCGGCATCCTCATCGGACCGCTGATCGGCATGGCATTGATCGCCGTGGACTTCTCGATGGTGGCGAGCGTCGCCGCGGCACTGTTCCTGGCTCTGACCGTGCTCCAAGCCCGGGCGCTACCCGCCCGGCGGGCCCCCGCCGTCCAACAGCGCGCGGGCGTCCTCGGCGTGCTGGGAGACTGGCGCACCGTGTTGGCCAGCCGCGGTTTCGTCGTCTTCACCATCGCCATGGCCGGGTCCTACGTCTTGAACTTCCAGGTGTACCTGGCGATTCCGTTGGCGGTCCAGGACTCCGTCGCGGCGGTGGGCCTGGGTCCGGACATCGGGAGCGTGGCGGTCGCGGCTCTGTTCGGGGTCTCGGCCCTGGTAGCGATCGTCGGGCAGGTCCGCGTCACCGACTGGGCCAAACGCCGCTGGAACGCCGCGCAGGCACTCCCGCGTGGCCTTGCCGTCATGGCTCTGGCCTTCCTGCCGATCCTCGCGATGTCGCCCGTCGTCGGGTCCGTGCGCGATTCCACCGCGCCGTCCCTGGCCGTCGCCGCACTCGTCGTGGCACCGGCGATGCTCACCGTCGCCCTACTCAGCCTCGGTACGGCGCTCGTCTATCCCTTCGAAATGGACACGGTGGTCCGTCTGTCCGGGGACCGGCTGGTCGCCACCCACTACGGCCTCTACAACACCGTCTCCGGAATCGGCATCACGCTGGGCAACCTCCTTGTTGGAGCCGGTCTGGAACTCGATCCGCCGATCTCCACCACGGTTCCCTGGATCGCCCTGGCGGCACTGGGAGCGGTGTGTGCGCTGAGCGTGGGACTGATCGGCCGGACCGGCGCGATCACGGCCTCGCCCCCGTCTGGTGAGCCCGCCGCCTCGTCGGTGGACTGACCTGCCGGGCCGCGGTGTGGGACGCAGCACCGCGGCCCGGCAGACGCACACACTCGGCGGAACGGACAGAGGGCGCGGCGGTGGCACAGCAATGCATCCTCGCAACATTCGTTGCCGGGCTCTTTGGGTAGGGTTTGTGCCGTGTTGGCGATGATCCCGAGGCGGCGATGGCGAGCCGGAGCATGGGCCGTACTGCTGTCGCTGCTGTTCGTCGCCCACTTCTTCTGCGCCGCCGGCGCGATGGACACCGCCGCGGCGGCGGAGCCCGACGAAACCACCGCCGTTACCGGACCGGCGTCGGCGGTAGCCGACTCTTCCGTCTCCGATGACGCCGCCGAAGAGCACCATCTGTGTCAGGCGGGTTCGAGCGCCGGCGCCGACCAGCGCGCCTCCGCGGTCGCGGAGGCCGTGCTGCTGGGTCTGGGCACTGGCACGGCCCTGCTGCGAGCACCCTCTCCACGCGCGGTCTCGTGGCGGTCCTCAACCGCTGCCGCTGTTCCCTGGAGCGGTACGCGGCTGCTCTTCTCGCTCTGCGTCCAGCGGGTCTAGTCACCCGACCTGTTTCCCGCGCGGAGTCGCCGCACCACCACAGGCACGGCTTCCTGTTCGCACCGGGCGTCGTCGACGTCCATGACCTCGACCACCGCCCGGCCCGGGTGACACCGCCGCGTTCAACCTTCCCCATTCCCCCGACTTCCTCCCGGGCATCGCCTGTTCTCACAGAACGGCGACCCCGAGAATCCAGACGGAGAATCCACGATGACGGGAACCACCCCTCCCCCTCCGAACAGACGCCTCGCGCTCGGCCTGCTCACCCTCGGCGTGCTGGGCGCGACCGCATGCTCGTCCCCCCAAGCCGACACCTCAGGTAGCGAAGAACCGCAAGAGACCGCCGCCCCGCTCACTGTCCAGATCTCCCCTGAGGACGGTGCGACCGGCGTTCGGCCCGACCTGCCGATCATCGTCGAGGCCGAGGGAGGCACCCTCACCGACGTGCGGGTCAACACGGCCGGGCAGGAGGGTTCCGGTGCCAACAAGATGACCGGCTCCCTCAACGACGCCAGGACCGAGTGGACCAGCGACTGGACGTTGACTCCCGGCGCCGACGTCACGGTGACCGCCACCGCCGAGACCGCCGACGGAGAGAAGACCGAGGTCACCAGCGCCTTCTCCACGCTCGCCGCCACCGAGGGCCAGCGCCTGGAACTGGCGTCGAACTTCCCCGTCAGCGGCCAGACCGTCGGCGTGGGCATGCCGATTATCGTCGAGTTCGACCTGCCCGTGCAGAACAAGGCGCGCGTGGAGTCGACTATGGAGGTGATCTCCGAGGAACCGGTACAGGGGGCCTGGAACTGGTTCGGCGACCAGACGGCGGTCTTCCGTCCCCAGGAGTACTGGCAGCCCAACCAGAACGTCACCGTGAACCTGCGTCTGGCCGGTGTCCAGGCGAGCGAGGGCGTCTACGGCATCGAGAACCACCAGCTCAACTTCACCGTCGGTCGATCCCAGATCAGCACCATCGACAGCGACACCCACCGCATGACCGTCGAACGCGACGGACAGCAGATCAAGGACTTCCCCACCAGCATCGGCCGGGCCGACGTCGAGAGGTACACCACCACCAGCGGCGTCCACCTCACCATGGAGAAGTACGAGACCCTGGTCATGGACTCCTCCACCGTGGGCGTCCCGGTCGACAGCCCCGAAGGCTACAAACTCGAAGTCCAGTACGCCGTCCGCTTCTCCGACAGTGGCGAGTTCACCCACGCCGCCCCGTGGAACAACCAGCTCGGTGAGGCCAACCTCAGCCACGGCTGCCCCAACCTGGCCACCGCCGACGCCAGGTGGTTCTACGAGAACTCCTACATGGGTGACCCGCTGATCGTCACCGGAACCGACCGCGAACTCGCAGTCGACAACGGATGGGGCTACTGGCAGCGCTCCTGGGACGCATGGCTGGCCAACAGCAACACCGGCACGGCCGACGACACCGGAAAGCCCGGTACCCCTGGCTCCCCGCACGAGGAAACCGAGTAAGACGGCCTGGACCGGTCGGGGCCGCAGCAGGCTCCGGCCCCCGCACACAGCACGTCTGTCTGTCCGCAGGAACCCCCGGGACGCCCGGCGCGGCTCCCGGCCTGGGGGCACACTATGTCTTCCCCATTGAGCAAAGCCATGGAGAGAGTGATGTCCCTCTAGTGGGTGTGGGCATCGATGCGATCGCAGCAGGCCAGGGCGGCCCGGTTGTCGGCGGCCAAGGCGTGGGCGAGCACCACCAGGTCGGCCACCCGTGGGTCGGCGACCCGGTAGTAGGCGCGTCGGCCCTCACGACGAGCGGTCACGTATCCGCAGTCGGCCAGGCACGTCAGATGCGTCGACACGCGTCCCTGGGACAGCCCAACGTGTTCGACGCACTCGGTGACGGTGTGCTCGGCGTGTAGCAGAAATTCCAGCAGCCGTAGCCGGGTGGGATCACCCAGAGCGCGGAAGAACTTGGCGACCACCCCCACCCCGGCCCCTGAATCGGGGAACAGCGTCTGCGTCCCGGGCTGAGCCTGGTCTGCGCTCATGGTGTCGTTCACAGGAACACGCCCTCCCGCTCCCTTGATGCATTTGCCTAAGAGCTCATCTCAAAAGCCGTCAGCATGCTTGGCCAGGTGCTTGTAGCAGATGAGGATGCAGGCGATGCCGAGCATGGCCAGGAAGGTGGAGGCCTTGCGCTCCCAGCGCACGTTCAATCTGCGGTAGGAGCCCAGCCAGGCGATAGAGCGTTCGACCTTGTACCGGTGGCGTCCCAGACGTTGGGAGGACTCGATGCCGGGACGGGCCAGGCGCACGCCGATGCCGCGCTCGCGCAGCCAGCGGCGCTGGTCCCGGGAGTGGTAGGCCTTGTCGCCGTGAAGTTTGGCTGGACGCCGCCGCCGGGGACCTCGCCGCGATCGCACCGCCGGAACGCCCCGGACCAGGGGCTTGAGCGCTTCGATGTCGTTGACGTTGGCCGCGGAGACCGCGCAAGTCAGCGGGAGGCCCTGGTTGTCGCACAGCAGGTGGAGCTTGGAGCCGGGTTTGCCGCGATCAGTGGGGTTTGGCCCCGTGCTCTCCCCCTCTCTTGGCGCGGATCGACTGGGAGTCGACAGTGGCGCGGGACCAGTCCAGCAGGGCGCGTCTGCCCAGCTCATCCAGGATCGTGCGGTGGATCGTGGGCCACAGGCCCATCTCGGTCCAGGTCTGAAACCAGCGGTGGGCGGTGGCACGGGTAACGCCGAACAGGCCATCGGCCTTCTCCCAGGAACAGCCGGATGCCTGGACGAACAGCACCGTGGTCAACACGGCTCTTTGGTCCGCCCGGGGTCGGCCGGTCCGCGGCGCGGGAGGCAGTAGCGGCTGGACGATCTCCCAGAGCCCATCGGGCAACACATCGCTCACAGCACGTGATCATGCCAGGCTCAGGAGCATCTCGTAGGGCTTTTGAGATGAGCTCTAAGCGGATACTATCCGAACAGGGTGTATTCGCTAAGGCGAATAAAACTAGGTGGTCCGAGTAGCTGACGCGCAGGGGAACGGTCATGGCTTTCGATCTGGCAGTTATCGGTTCGGGCGGGGCTGCGTTCGCCGCCGCGATCGCCGCGCGGCGCAAAGACCGCTCGGTGGTGATGATTGAGCACGGAACCATCGGCGGCACCTGTGTCAACACCGGATGCGTGCCCTCCAAAGCGCTGCTGGCCGCGGCCGAGGCACGTCACGTCGCCCTGTCCGCAAACCGATTCCCCGGCATCCGGACCAGTGCCGAGGACGTGGACCTCGCCGAGTTGATCGAAGGCAAACGTGCCCTAGTGGAGGACATGCGCGCCGACAAGTACGTGGACCTGGCCGCCGAGTACGGCTGGGAGATCGTGTCCGGGCACGCCCGTTTCGCCGAGGGCCCGGCGCTGGCGGTGGAGTTGGCTGACGGCGGGTCTCGCCGCATCGAGGCCGCCCACTATGTGATCGCCACCGGTTCGCAGCCCTGGGCGCCGTACATCGAGGGCCTGACCGAGGCGGGGTACCTGATCTCCACCACCGCCATGGAGCTGGAGGCACTGCCCTCGTCGCTGCTGGTGGTGGGCGGAAACTACATCGGCTTGGAACAGGCCCAGCTCTTCGCCCGCCTGGGTGTCGAGGTGACCGTGGTGGAGGCGCTGGACCATCTGGCCCCCAACGAGGAGCCCGAGGCCGGTGAGGCCATCGCTCAGGTCTTCGCCGACGAGGGCATCACCGTGCGCACCGGCGCCACGATCTCACGTCTGCGGCGCGAGGGCGGTCGGGTAGTGGCCACGGTCGATGGCCAGGAACTGGTCGCCGAGGAGGTGCTGGTCGCCACCGGACGCCGCCCGGTCACCGACGGCCTGAACCTTGACGCGGTCGGGGTCCAGGTGGATGCACATGGCGAGGTCGTGGTCGATGAGTACCTGCGCACTACCAACCCGCGGATCTGGGCGGCGGGGGATGTGACCGGGCACCCGCAGTTCGTCTACGTCGCCGGAGCCCACGGAGCGGTGGTGGCCGACAACGCCCTGGACGGCGCCGACCGGGTGCTGGACTACCGCCACCTGCCGAGGGTGACCTTCACCAGCCCGGCCATCGCCGGTGTCGGACTCACCGACGCCCAGGCCGAGCGGGCGGGCCTGGACTGTGAGTGCCGGGTCCTTCCCCTGGAGAACGTGCCCCGCGCTCTGGTCAACCGCGACACCCGGGGGTTGATCAAGGTTGTGGCCGAACGCGGCACCGGCCGCGTGGTCGGGGTGACCGCGGTGGCCGAGGGCGCCGGGGACGTGATCGCCGCCGCGGTCTACGCCGTTCAAGCGGGGATGAGCGTCGATCAGATGGCCAACACTTGGTGCCCCTACCTGACCATGGCAGAGGGGTTGAAGCTGGCCGCCCAGACCTTCACCCGCGACGTCGCCAAACTCTCCTGCTGCGCCTCATGAACCACCACACCTGACGAGAAGTCCAAACATGACCGTCGCGACACCGAATCCCTGACCGGCGTTCAACGGGATCCTGCATGCGGAACAACCGTACGAAAACCGGGTGGACCCACGAATGGTCCCGGGCCGAATCATGGTCGCCACTCCCCTGATCAGCGTGCTTCTTCCCCGATTCGTCACCTGTTCTCCTCTAGCGTGGTCCCGGTATGGGCACCATGCCGCATCCTCGGAGTTTGCGACCTCCGACGCCGAGTAGCCGCAGGTGGTAATCGGCCACGGCAGGAGGTATCGAGTGGAGGATTTCGGATCGGCGCTCGTCCTCGCCGGTGTGGTGGCCGCCCTCGTCCTCGGCGTCTACGGCGTGTCCGCGGCGGTACGCCTCCGGCGCGCGCCGGTGACCGTGGCGCCGTTCCTGTCGGGCGAGGCCGTAACCGAGCACGCGGTCTCGCGGTACCACGTGCGCTGGTACACGGTGACGCTGCTGTTCCTGGCCTTCGACATGGAGATGGTCTTCATGTACCCCTGGGTGCTCGTCGTGACGGACAAGGGGGCGCCCGCCGTCGTCGAGATGTTCGCCTTCCTCGCCGTCCTGGCCGCGGCGGTCGTCTACGCGTGGCGGAAGGGGCATTCCGGTGGACCTGACGGGATGGCTGCTGCGCCGCGCCGTACCGCGCGCCTTCATCGTGACCGTGACAGGCATACAGCCGATGGTGTCTCGTGCCGGGTGTGATGGAGACTCTGTCATGTACCGGCTTTGATGGAGCCGTGTTTTCGGATCCTCAGGCCATGGTGCTCGGTTGTCTCTTCTCGAACTCGACGGGTGTCCACCAGCCGATCGCCGAGTGCCGGTAACCGGCCCGGCACCACTACCGACACCAGGCCCACAAGATCGCCGAGTTCGAACATGAGAACCGTGAGCTGCGCAGGGCCAATGCCATCTTCAAGTCCGCGTCGGCATTCTTCGCGTCGGTGCCGGTTGTGTCAGGAGATACTGGTCCGCCTCCCAGAACCCGTTCGGCCTGCTCCGGAAACTACGTGTGTTCGGCTATTGCGTGCGCCATAAGCAGTTCGTGCGCACCGATCAGCGCGAACGAGGGCCAAGCGTCGATGGTCCTCGATCACACCATGTTCGCGGCCGGTGAAGCGCCCGAGCCAATGATCAACAGCGTCTAGGGCAACACACCACCCTTGCGGCCTTGATGAGCAGAGGCGTCGAGGGCCCAACGATCACGTCACGTAGCCGTCAGCTCCGGCGGGCCGGATGGCGTGCTACTTCGGGGGTTGCCGTCTGACTTGCTCTGAAGGCGCCTGGCGAGCTCGGTGGTGAGTTCGTGGAACTCCACGTTGTTTCCGGCCACCTCGGTCTTGCCGAGACCGGCCAGCTCCACCCGGGTACGGCCGTCCTCGCCCCTGGTCGCGCGCACCCACACGCGACGCGGACGGACGAACAGGGTGATAATCAGGCCGACGACGATCAGGGAGGCCGCGGCCAGCGCGGGCAGTCGGGCGCCGTCCCGGTTGATCTGAATGCTGATGTAGTCCTTGTATCCGGAGAAGGTGATCGACCCGGCGCCGTCGGGCAGTTCCCAGGTGTCGCCGATCTCCATCACGGGCGAGCTGCCGAGCTTCTCCATGTCGCTGGTCTTCAGCTGGTAGACCGACTGCGGGTCGATCAGGCCGAGGTCGCCCTGGTAACCCTCCAGCGTGACCCGGGGGTTTTGCACGCCGGGGAATGTGGAGACCAGTTCGCCTTCAGCATTCTCTGCGGCAGTAGGCAGGAACACCCCAACGAAACCAAGCTGCTCGCCTCCGGTGTCGGGCACCTTGACCACACCGTCGGAGGTGTAGGTGGCGGTCTCGCGAAACAGGAACGGAACCGCCTGTTCGAAGACCACCTCGCCGTCGGCGTTGCGCACCTCGAACTCCGGCGCGTACCCGTGACCGAGCAGGTAGACCTGCACGCCGTTGACGCTCAGCGGGTGGTTGACCTCCAGCTGGTGCCGTTCCTCCTCGCTCTGCGGTGTCTCCCTGTAGGTGAGGTCGGCGACATAGGACTCCGCCTGCCCCCGCAGCTCACCCTCCTCAATGAACTCCGCCTCGAAGTCCTCCAGGTGGAGGGAGAACGGCTCCAGGTCGCCGGTGTCGGTCCAGTGCCCGGGGTAGAAGGCGTCGTAGGAGGTCAGGGTGTTGGCGAACCCCTGGCCCTCCACCAGCAACTGGTTGCCCCGGTAGCCGAAGAAGGACCCGGCGGCCAGCGCCAGCAGCAGGCCCAGCAGCGCGAGGTGGAACAGGACGTTCCCGGCCTCGCGCAGGTAGCCCGTCTCGGTGGAGAGGGAGTCGCCGTAGCGCTCGATCCGGTACCGCCCGAGGACCCCGCGGGCCCGTTCCAGCACCGTCTCGGGGTCGGCGTCCGTGGTGAACCGCGCCGCGTACGGCATGCGGCCCAGGTTCCTGGGTGTGCGCACCGGCCGCGACCGCACCGCGCGGGCGTGCGCCATCGCGCGGGGGAACACACAGCCCGCCAGGGAGACGAACAGCAGCAGGTAAATCGCCGCGTACCAGGGCGAGGAGAACACGTCGAAGAGGTAGAACCGGTCCAGCCAGGGGGCCAGCTCGGGGTTCTCCTCGAAGTAGGTCTGGACCTCGGCGACGCTCACCACGTTCTGCGGCAGGAACGAGCCGGGGATGGCCCCGACCGCCAGCAGGAACAGCAGGATCAGCGCGGTGCGCATCGAGGTGAGGACGCGCCAGGCCCAGCGCAGCCAGCCGACCGGACCCAGTCCCCTGGGCTGGTGCCCATCGTTCTTCCCGTCGGCCACGTCGGCCTTCCCTGCGTTCTCAGTCTCAGTTTTAATCGTGCTCATCAGATCACCGTCTGGAAACCGGCGGCCCAGCCCTGCATGGCCATGGTCAACTGCGTCCACAGTCCGGTCACCATCGCCAGACCGACCAGCACGAGCATGGCCCCGCCGACCACGGTGACCGCGCGGGTGCGGCGCTTGAGCCAGTCGAAGGTGCCCAGGGCGCGCCGGTAGAGGAGCGAGGCCAGGACGAACGGCAGCCCGAGCCCGACGCAGTAGACCAGGGACAGCAGCATGCCGCGGCCCGCGCCGCCCTCGACGAAGGCCAGGGTCTGCACGGCGGCCAGGGTCGGCCCGATGCACGGGGTCCAGCCGAGGCCGAAGAGAACGCCGAGCAGGGGCGCGCCCGCCAGTCCGGCGCGGGGCAGCCGGTGGAAGCGGAACTCGCGGCCGAAGCCCGGCATGACGCCCATGAAGGCGAGGCCAAGGACGATGGTGAGAACACCGAGCACCCGCGTGATGGGATCGGTGTAGTCCATGAGGATCTCGCCGAGCCAGCCGATGAAGCCGCCGACGGCGACGAACACCAGCGTGAAACCGGCGATGAACAGGACGCTGCCGGTGACCATGGTCCAGCGGCGGGAGGCCAGTTCGGCGTCGATGTCGGCGACGGTTCGCGTGGCCGAGGCATCCCCTGCGCTTACGTCCCCCTTTTGGTGCTCCCGAACATGGGAACCGCTCACACCGGAGATATAGGACAGGTAGCCCGGCACGAGCGGGAGCACGCACGGGGAGAGGAAGGAGACCAGTCCGGCGGCCAGTGCCAGCGGGATCGCGGCGAGCAGGGAACCGGTGAGGACGGTGGCGCCAATCACATCCATCAGTTGGTGCCTTCCTCGATCGCTGCGTCACCCTTGTTTTCGAGTTCCTTTGGCGATTCTTCGGCGTCTTGTTCGGCGACCCGGGGGCGTTCCTCCGGGTCACCGAAGCCGAACTCGACCACCAGCGGGTTGAGCAGGTCGGTCAGCTGCCCGTAGGTGGTCGCGCCGATGACGCGCGCGGCGATGCGACCCTCGGGGTCGATGACGAGCGTGCTGGGGATGGCCCGGGGCGGGACGGTGTCGCGGAAAGCCTGGGGCACCGCGCCGGGCTGGTCGTACAGGCTCGGGTAGACGACACTCTTACTGGAGGTATAGGCCTCTGCCGCAGCTCGGCTGTCCTTGATGTTCACACCGAGGAAGCCAACGCCGAGTCCTTCGTATTCAGTGTGGACCTCGTCCAGGACCGGCTGCTCGGCCCGGCAGGGGCCGCACCAGCTCGCCCAGAAGTTGAGGACGACGATGCCGCCCTCGTAGTCACTGAGGGAGACCTCCTCGCCGTCGAGGGTGGTTCCCGTGACGTCGGGCGCCTCGGTGCGCTCGGCGGTCTCGAAGGTGGTGGCGCTGCCGTCACCGGAGACGAACCGTTGGTCTTCGTTGGTGGCCTGGATCTCGTTGCCCCCGGCACAGCCGGACAAGGCGAGCACGGCTGCCAAAGCAATCGTCACAGGTCGCGGCACGGCACGATGGCGCCATGTGCCAGGGGTGCTACTGGGCATGGAGGAAACCTCGTGGACACGTATCAGCGGGGCGGACTACAACTACGACGGAGTGTAGTAGTTGCTTTGAGGATCCTTCAGGCGCCCCTACACAAGGGGCGTTCGGCCCGTACACGTGAGGACGTGTGGACTGAAGAAGCTCTGACAGCAGTCGACGAGCAGAGCACATCATGTTGGAGGTCGACAGACCGGGATTTCGCGTCAACCATTTTCGAAGAACACTAGGGCGACTGATGAATTCCCGAACCGCCGACCTCGACCAGCGCCCTCGCACACACGAGTTGGGTATCGACAAGCGGTACTTCGACCTGATCGCCTCGGGCAAGAAGACGACCGAGATCAAAGTCAACGACAGCAGCCGCAAGCGGTTGAAGGAAGGTGACCTTCTCCGATTCAAGTGCCGCGACGAGAAGGTGCTCACCCGGATCACGCGAATCGCTCGGTACGCCGACTTCGATGGGATGTTCGAGCAAGAGCTAGTCTCGTCGGTCAACCCGACCGCGGCCAAGGCCCACCAGTTGCGCAGCATCCGAGAGATCTATCCACCTGAGCGCGAAGCCCTGGGTGTGGTCGCGATCGGTATCGAGCTCGTCGAATCATAGCCGGGCCTGAGAAATACGCCCCGCTTCTGAGCGAGAGTGGATCCGTTCCACACCTCAACGGGTCTAGACCACCGTTGACCGACAACCCTGCTTCCGACAACTGACTTGCCTAATGAACGCCGGGCGCGTTCCACATACCCGCGTCCTAGAGGATCACCACCCGCCTCTGTCGCCGACGTAGGCCCGGCGCGTGTTGTCCGGGACCGCGTCGGCAATCTTGGCGGACGCCGCCTCATGGAGATCCCGGATCCGGCCCCGTACCTGAACGGAGGCGGGGCCTGGACCGATGCCGGGATCGGGAGGGCGTATTCGTTCTCCTGTTGTGTGTGAGGCACCGCGTCTGCGTCTCCTGCTTCAACCTCACGTACTGGACCGGGTATGGACCACATGATCTCCTACACAGAGGTCATAGCACACCGGAAGGAAGGCCGTGGACGGGACCACCGGATCCCCCAGCGCTGAGCACCGCGACACAGCGCTCCCCGATGCGCTGGCTGCGGCAGACATTCGACGGTTGGCTCGTGGTGATGCCGCCTTCGAGGAGGCAGACCGTATCCGCCGCCGGTACCTGCAGGACAGTCGATCCCGTCCATTGACGGAGGAGGAGTTCGACTACCTGTTCCAGGAGTGCCGCTACACGGCCTTCCGGCTGGAAACGCTCCAGGCCTACGACGTCGGCTACGAGCGGGAAGCCTTTGCTGCCTTCATGGCTGATGGAGAACTGATCGAATCCGACTCCCAGCAGGAGTGGGACCGCATCGTCAGCCGCGGCCCCCAGTTCCGTCGGGTCCACGTGGTCACCGAACCCCTGACGGACTACGTGCGGTTCGAATGCGCCTGCGCCTACCGTCGCAGTGTCCGGGCGGGCGAGGGCGTCCACATCCTGCCTATCCAGGAAGGCGCGTGGCCCGAGGGCATCCCCCAGTACGACTTCTGGCTGTTCGACTCACAGCATCTGGTCCGGATGCACTACACCGCCGATGGCACCATGCTCGCCCCTGAACTGGTCACCGACCTTCACCAGGTCGTGAACGCCAACATGGTGCGTGATCGGGCACTTCACCTGGCCATACCCTTCAGCGACTACGACCAGCGGTTCGGTACCCACATGCGTCCCCCTCGTCCGGCGTAGGGGAATCCGGCGCGCGTGCGAGCGGACCCCGTCGGCACCGGAGCGAAGGCGCCGATTCCTTCGGGTGGGTGGGCGATGGAGCCGAGCTCGGCCGCGGCCCCGCGCTGGCGGGCAACCTCCACAGCCCCGGGGGGACGGGTCGAGTCCTAACACGTCCTTTCCCTGCTGTTGGAGGGCCAGGGCGTGGCGTCCGGCCCCCGTATCCACGTCCAGGATGCGCCCTTGGGTCAGCGCTACCGCCCTCTGGTCCAGTTCGGACAGCTCCTCGGCAGGGGTGAAGTAACGGACGGCGTCGGCAGCACTGATGTAGCCGTCATCGCGTTCGGTGATCTCGAAAGCGGCGCCCGGTGCGGCGCCGGCCGCCCAGCAGCGTTGGAGTGTGCGCCCGAACGCGTCACCGGTCCGGGGTTCAGGGATGGTGTGTTCCATAGCGGGTGAGCCTTGCAGCTCTTGGGTTGTGGTGCAGCGGGTTTCTTTCGGCCGCTCAGGTTCGGGCGGGAGCTCACGTGCGCGGCTGGTCGCTGGCCGAGGGGGCAGGAACGAGCAGGCCCTTGCGGTAGAGGGTCAGCGCCAGGTCCACGACCGTGGTCGTGGCCTGGGAGCGGCTGTAGTCGAGGCGGCGCCTGGTGCGTTGGACCGCTTGGGTCAGCCCGCTGGTGAAATGGACCGACTCCATGACGGCCAGGCACTCGTGGTTGAAGTGCCCCGCTTGCCCGGTGCGTTCGTCCCCCACCGCCAAACAGCCCAGGCCGTCATCTGTCCAGCGCACGTACTCAGCGATACCCAACCCGCCTTGAAGGCCTTCGGTCACGGCCAAGTGGTCGATGTCCTGCGCAGGGTGCGCCTGGTGCCAGGCGATCAGGGACTCGGTGTAGCCCTCGTGCAGGTCCTCATCCAGGAGCTGGCGCCATCCGCAACCGGGGCACTCGATCCTGGTCTGGTGCAGGTCTGTGATGGGCGTGTGGGGAGCAGCCATGTCTTGACGGTAGTGCTCCAGAGCGCTTGGGGGGCCTTTTCTCAGAATAGCCCTGCCTGCGGGTGGCCGGCGTTCTACGCTGGCCCTGCCCGCATACTGCCCCCAGGAGAGGTGCGATGACCTCGACCACCACCGGACATCCCCACGCTGCGCTCCGCGAGGCCATGGTGGACCGTCTGACCCAGCAGCAGACTCTCACCGCCCCGGTGGCCGAGGCGCTGCTCGCTGTGCCCCGGCATGTGTTCGTGCCCCACGCTCCGGTGGAGGAGGCCTACGCCGATCGCACGGTCTCGGTCAAGGACGGCCCGGATGGGGATTCCATCAGCTGCGCCTCACATCCGGCGGTGGTGGCCCGCATGCTCGTCCAAGCGCAGATCGAGCCGGGGATGCGGGTGCTGGAAGTGGGAGCTGGCACGGGCTACAACGCTGGCCTGCTCGCCCACCTGGTCGGCCCCCACGGGCAGGTGGTGAGCATCGACGTCGGCCACGACTTGGTCACCGATGCCCGCACCCACCTGGAGCAGGTCGGGGCAGACCAGGTGCAGGTGCGGTGTGCCGACGGCGCCCTGGGGGCGGAGGATCTGGCGCCGTTCGACCGGATCATCGCCACCGTGGGAGCCCACCATCTGCCGATCGCCTGGCTGGAACAGCTCGCCCCCGGTGGGGTGCTGGTCGTGCCGATGCGGGTGGCCGGGGACGTGGGCTATGCGTTGGCTCTGCGCGCCCACCAGGACCACTGGGTGTGTACCAGTGCTGAGCTGTGCAGTTTCATGCCGTTGCGCGACGGGATCGGGGACGACTCGCGTCGGCTGGTGGATGTGTCCGGTGACGCGGGGGTGAGGTTGCAGGTCAACCGGGAACAGGACATCGCCGACGCCCAGGTGGTGGGGGTGTTGGCCGAGCCGGAAGAGACAGTGTGGACTGGGGTGCGGTTCGGTGGCATGGAGTCGCTGGACGGCATGTGGTTGTGGCTGGCGCTGCACCTGGACAACACGCTCTCGCGGTTGATGTACAGCCGAGAGGAAGAGGCTCGCAAGGGGTTGGCGCGCGGTCTGGGGTGGGGGGCCATGGCCAGCGTTCCGGACGGCGAGCGCGGACTGACCTACCTCACCCACCGGATCCTGGAGCCTGAGGGCGAGCAGGGGCCGCGTACGGAGATCGGCGTGGTCGGGCACGCCCCGGCCGGTCAGGCCCTGGCCCGCCGCGTGTGCGAGCTGATCAACGCCTGGGCGCTGCACCGGCACGCCAGGCCCACCTACACCGTGTACCGCGTCGGGGCGCACACGCCCACCCCTGGGCCGGGGGTGTTCGTGTTGGACCGGGGCCCGGTCCAGCTGGTCTTGTCCTGGGACCTGTAGGCGCTCAGACCATAGCCGTTCCGTCAGGAAGAGAACGTATGCCCACGTGGAGGATCGGCTCCAGGGGGAGCCGTCTGGCCCAGACCATGGTGACCGAAGTCCTGGACCACCTGAACGCCGCCCATCCGGAGCACACCTGGGTGCGGCGCACCATCATGAGCGCGGGAGATCAGGACCGCACCAGCAGTCTGCGCGACCTCGCCTCCGCCTCCTCTGGGGCCGGGGTGTTCGCCGGCGCCGTCGAACAAGCCCTGCTGGCTGGTGAGATCGACGTGGCCGTCCACTCCCTCAAGGACCTGCCCACCGCCACCACCCCGGGGACGATGGTCGCTGCGATCCCGCGCCGCCACGAGGTGCGCGATGCCCTGTGCGGCACCACTCTGGACGCGCTCTCCCCCGGACACCGGGTGGGCACCGGTGCGCCCCGTCGGGTGGGCCAGCTCCACCACGCCTGCCCCGGTGTGGTGGCGGTCCCCATCCGCGGCAACGTCCCCCCGCGCCTGCGGCAGATGCGCGAGAAGGGCTTGTCCGGGGTGGTGCTGGCCGCAGCCGGGCTGCACCGGCTGGGCCTGCAGGAGAACATCACCGAGTACCTGGACCCCGCCTGGTGGCCGCCCTCTCCTGCCCAGGGGGCGATCGCGGTGCAGGTGCGCACCGACGACACCGCGTTGGCCCGTGTGGTGGCCGCGGTGCACGACGAGGAGGCAGCGGCCACCACACGGGCCGAACGTGCGCTCATGAAGATCCTGGGGGGTGGCTGCCATGTGCCCATCGGCGCTTATGCCACCACCCGCGCCGGAGGGCTACATCTGCTTGCCCAGGTGACCTCAACCGACGGCTCCACCACCATCCGCGCCGAGGCCACCGGAGTGACCGACCAACCGGAGATGGTGGGTGAGCACGTGGCTCAGCGGCTCCTGGACGAGGGGGTAGAGGCCGTCCTGGCCTCCAGTGTCTGAAGCACAGGGTTCTGACAGGTTCCGCATCCGACAGCGAGGGCGACGGGGGTCGTTCGGGCGGTGTGAAGGCGGGCGGGCAGGGAAATCACTGTTCTGGCTGAAGACTCGCCGAAGCGCGAGAACCCGGTTGTGTCCTTCCCCCTCCATGAACGGACAGACCCCATGTGCTCCGCCCCTGCCGCTCCCCCGTTTCGCGGGCTCATCCTCGACTTCGTCGGCGTCCTCACCACTGAGGTGGGCCCCTCATTGCGACGCTGGTGCGTGAGCCAGGGCCTGCCTGCCCACGCCTGGAGACACACCCTGGGGTACCACCCCGAAGGGCGCCGCCTGTACCAGGAGCTGGAGGCTGGACGTTTGGCCCAGGCCGAATGGAACCGGCTGACAGCCGCGCTGCTGCAGGTTCAGGAGCACGACAACCTCATGGGACGTGCCTGGGCGCAGGTGCAGCCTGCCGCACAGATGATCGAGCTGGCACACGCAGCACGCCGTGCTGGTCTGAGGACGGCGCTGCTGTCCAACAGTTTCGGCCGCGACCCCTACGACCCCTACCAGGCACTCGGTGTGACTGGGCTATGTGAGGTGACGGTGCTCTCCGAGGTGGAGGGCATCGCCAAACCCGATCCGCGAATCTACCAGCGCACGCTGGACCGGCTGGGTCTGGACAGCGCAGAGTGCATGTTCGTGGACGACAACCCCGACAATCTCGTCCCTGCTCAGGAACTGGGGATCATGACCGTGCACGCCGACGGCAGCCCTGGTCTGGCTCAGCGGGTCCAGAACCTGCTGGGCCTCGGTCACACCAAGGAGGGCATCTGAAGGTTCACCCCTTGCCCGCGGTGCGGCCCCAACTCGAGGAGCGTGCCGGCCCGACCCTGCTCCCCCGGTCGGACGTGGCCGAGGCCAACCGGGGCGGTTCCGATGGCGGAGTGACCTTCACGCTCATCCGGTGCCCTACCTACCCCTTCGACAGAATGGGCGCCCATGAACTCCCGACAGCACTCGCCAACTCCGGCTGGTTGCTCAACCACCCTCACCTACGGCTCCTTCACCGTCGGTGTGACCCCGGGCGTGCTCACGGCACCGACGATCGCCTGGTTCCGGCAGGGGGCGTGCCCGCTCATGGCTTGGGCCCTGATCCATCAGGCTGCCCAGCACGGCCGCGAGTGGGAGCTGGCCATCATCGGAGACGCCCTCAATTGGGGCGATTGGTGGCACATGGGAGCCGTGACCGAGGACCAGCGCTACTTCGTTGACGCCGGCGGGGCCACGGGGGTAGAGGAGGTGTGCGAGCAGTGGCAACAGGAACACCGCGATCGTCGTCACCCTGGCCACGACACCGCGCTGCGAACGGTCCAGACCTCCTTCTTCCTTTTCCTCTGGCCTGACCCGCGCACGGTAGACCCCTCTACCCGCAAGGTGACTCTGGAGTTCGCCGAGCACATCCTGACCGCCGAAGGGCTGGTGGGGTCGACCCACAGACGCCGAAGGACCACCTCACGCTCGCCCTCCCAGGGCCGTGAAACCGCACACGAAGGGGAGGACGATGCATTCACAGTGCGGAGCCTGTACGGGCCTGGCCACACTGCATGAGCCCGTACCGGCGATTACCCAGTACGCCTCGCCTGCCTTGATTGAACAGATCGCCTACCAGGGGTACGACCCTGGAGAAGACCCTGCCTGGGAGGTTTCAGGGGCGGCGTCGCAGGAGGAGTATGCCCGGTGGTGCCGGCACGCCTGCGGGATGGCGAGTTTGCGTATGGTACTGCTCCACCGTGACGGGCATGCCCCGCCCCTGATGGAGCTCCTGCACGGGGTACGTCGGGCAGGGGGGTATCTGGAGCAGGCTGACGGATCGGTGAAGGGCTTGGTGTACGCGCCGTTCGTGGAGTACGTCCGTGACCATCACGGTCTGCGCGCGCAGGTCCGCACCGACCTGGACACCACAGCGATGCGCGCGGAGCTGGACCGTGGGCGGATGGTGCTGGCCTCGGTCCACAAAGAGATCCGCCGCCCTCACCTTCCACCGCCGGGAAAGGGTGGACACTTGGTGTTGGTGATCGGTCACCGCAACGGCCGCTTCCATATCCGCAACCCATCCGGGCACACCCCCGAGGCGGTCTCCGCTGTGCTGTCCGAGGCACAGGTCTCCCAGTTCTCCGCTGAGCGCGGCATCGTCGTTGACCCCACTGGGCTCTGATACGGGTCCAGAGCCGGGGCCGTTTCTCGGATCTGGCGTGTTCGCCCGTTTGCCCACCTACGGGGGCGCTGCGCTGGTAGCGTCCGTGCTCTGATCCCTCCTCTGTGAAGGCGCTCTGTATGCAACCGCTGTCTCCCGGCCCGCTCACCCTGGCGCAGATCCAGGAGTACGTGGCGAGGATGGAGCTGGAGCGCGGCTTCGCCGGCAGCACCACGATCGAGCAGGCCCTGAAGCTGGCAGAGGAGACCGGGGAAGTGTGCAAAGCCGTGCGCAAGGGCGCTTCGCTCAGCATGGACCCCAACAGCTCGGTCGGGGAGCTCGGTGCAGAACTGGCCGACGTGCTGATCTATCTCGCGTCGATCGCGAACCGGGAAGGCATCGACCTGAGCCAGGCCCTGCGGGACAAAGAGTGCGTGAACGAACAACGCATCTGGCAGTGACTCCCCCAGCGCCCACCCCTTGCTGGCAGGTCGGGGACGCTCACAGAGGGTTCTCGGCGCCCGGCCGCGTAGAAGACGTAGGCGGCTCACGTCGTCCGCCTCCTGCCCGGGCAGAAGGGGCGCTGGGCGATGAACCGCGGACCCGCCTGCTGGCTACTCCCAGAAACCGAGGACATGGATTCCGAGCTCACCGAACTCATCACCCCACACCGGGCGCATCACCGACGTGAGCCCTGTTGCCGAGGGCAGTGACTACTCGACCACTGCCGTGGGCACCGGCCAGGAAGGGCGCGTGTTCCTCAAGGCCGTCCCCGACCGTCCCGGAGGCGTGCTGGCTGAGGTGGAACGTGAGGGGCAGATCAACGCGCACCTGGACGGGCTGGCCCCGCCCCTGCTGTGGCAGGCCCGCGGGGCCGGGTGGTTCGCGCTGGGGTTCGAGGTGATCGAGGGCAGGTCGGCCGACTTCGCCCCGGGCTCACCGGACCTGCCCCGAGTGGTGCAGGCGGTGGACCAGATCGCCGCTCTCCCCGTCCCGGAGGTGGCCCGCTCGTGGGTGGAGACCCGGTGGGACCGTGCTCTGCCCGGGGAGACGGTCGAGGTGGTCCGTGGCAACCACCTGACCCATGCCGACCTGCACCCCCGCAACATCCTCATCGACCGCACCGACCGGGTGTGGGTGGTCGACTGGGCATGGCCCACCGTGGCCTCGGCGCTCGTGGCACCGTCGTGCCTGGCCGTGCAGCTGGTCTCCTCGGGCCATGACGCGGCCGAGGTGGAAAAGCTCCTGGCGGCGTCCACCCTGTGGGGGCAGCTCGACCTCGACGCGCTGGCGGTGTTCGCTCGGGCCGATGTGTTGATGAACCGGCATTACGCGAAGATCCGCCCCGAGCAGGAGTGGCGGAAGGCCTTGGCCGAGGCCGCTCAGCGGTGGGCCGACCACTGGACTGAGTAGCAATACGTCGCAACTATTTGTCGCTGGCCCACTCCTTGACCTGCGGTGTTCTCGGGCGGTGAGACTAGCCTTCTAGGGGTGAGCCGGCCCGAGCGCGAGCTCGGCGCATCGCCACGACAGTTTCTGGGCGTAGTCGACGTGTCCCAGGGCCGTCATCTCTACGTCTCGCACGTCCTCGAGTGTGACAGCGGGCAGAGCGCGCCGGGCTCGCTCAGTGTTGATGGCTTCCAGCAGTAGCGCCCGTTCAGCGAACACCCAGGCCGGGGCTGTTTCTCCCCCATGTGTGCGAAAGCCCGGCCGTGTGTCTCGTCGGGCAGACTCGCGCCTCAGCAGACGAAGCAGATCCCCGTTGATGCGATGCACCTCTACGTGGTCCATGGAGAGGCCTTTCTTGAATGTTCGCTGTCTCGTGCTGCTACGGGGCGGTTGCCCAAGGCCTACTGCGCGCGAGTTCGTGTGGTGTCCCCCGGGACCGGCCTCCCGTTCTGCTGCTCCTGCGATGGTGGCTGGTGTGGCAGGCGGGAGCCAGGTCAGAACGGCGGCCCGTCCTTGAAAGCGTCAGTATCGATGACGCGCAGGCCTACAGCCCTCCACCCCTGGACGCTGACACGGTCCTCGTGATCGCTTGCCCACCAGCGGCTGACGGCGTCGTGTAGAGCGTGGTCAGCAGTGGGTCCGAGCGTGCGCAGGTAGTCCAGCAGGGCCTGTTCGTCGATGTCCCACCGGGAGCCGTAGGTGGCTAGGGGCAGATGATCGTTGTTGGCCAGGCCGAAGGCGTCAGCGACGTTGGCATAGACCGCGGGTACCCGAACGGCTACGCCCGACGTCACCTGGGTGTCCATGAGAGCATCGGCGATACAGTTGGCCTGGTTCAGGGTGAGCCGGATACGGCGTAGTTCGGCGGCCAGCGCGTAGCGGAACGTGCTTACCTCGACGCGGACCTGCTCGGGGCGGGAGTTGCCCTGCATTCGTTCAGCACGGTCGTCCAGCCAGGTAGCAGTGTCCTCATCCAGCCGGACTTGCACTCGGTTATCACTCATCGTTCTCCCTCGCAGGTGGGGTACTGGGCCGAGGCGACTGCTCGGTGCCGTCAGCCTCAGACACACCATGACACAGACTGGTGACAACTGTCAGCAGAATGAGTCAAGCTCGATGTGGTCAGCTCCCCTGCGATGTGTAAGCAGCGCTACCTCGAGATCCGACCGGCCCTTCCCCACGGCGCGCCCTCGGCACACCCACCCTGGTACCACGCGTAGAGGCCACAGCTGCACGACCTCGGCGAGGGTGTCAGTGATAACGGTCGGTCACAGGTCGAACAGGTCCTGTTGGACGGGCCGGTTGGCCTTGGCGGTGCGTCCAGCGATCTTGACCAGCCCAGCGAGGTCTCCGATGGTTCCTTCGCGGTCGGCAGCGTCAATGAGCCGCATGAACACCAGCGCTGTGGCGTCGACGTCGGCGTAGGCCCGGTGGCGGTCCGCGGGGCGGGGAATCGCGAAGTGGGTGAGCAGCGTGTCGAGCCTGTAGTTGTCCAGATTCGGGACCAAGTGCTTGGCGAGCGGGATGGTGTCGATCAGGTTGATGCGGGCCAGGGTCGGGCAGTGCTCGCGCTGGTGGTAGAGGAGGTTGGCCTCGGTGGTGGCGTGCTGGGCCACCAGCAGATACCGGGTGCCCGCGGTGAAGCGCCGGTCCAGCGCACCCAGCGCCTGGGCGGGGGACGGCGCCGTCGCGAGCTGTTCCGGGGTCAGGCCGTTCAGAGCCGTGGTGGCGGCCGTCACGGGAGCGAAGGCTGGCGGGCGGATGAGGGAGGTGCTGCGGCCGGCCTCCCTCCAGCGGCCGGACCCGTAGCGCAGCGCCAGAGCAGCGACCTCGATGGGCTGAGGGGGGCGGCCTGCGGGGGTGGTCGCCTCGAAGTCCAGGACTACCCACACAGTGCCCAGGAAACCCGGATCCTGCGTCAACCCGCCCATGTGCCCTTCCTCGTGCTGTCGTGGGGCCTGCCAAGCACCGCTGCGAGGCCCGGGCCCTTTCTGTTCACCGAGTCGGTGGTGTGGATACAGGTGAGGTGGAAGGGCATTCGAGGGTCCTGCGCACAGTGAGTGCGGCCTGGTCTATGGCTGTGGTGAATGCGCAGCGGTGGGTGGTGGGTAGTTCGCCAGTGTCGATCCCTGCTGCTGTCAGGACGTTCGTGAGGCGCTGGTGGTGTGCGTGGCTCAGGTACGGGCCGAGCCCGCAGTGGGCGAGCGCCTCCCGGGCCGCGTAGGCGTCGAGTGCGGCCGCTGCGGCGGTGGCCTGCCGCAACGGTTCCAGGTCTGGGTTGGTGTGCTCGTGGGGCAAGTCCAGGGCGGCCAGGCCGACGCGGGTTTGGAACACAGCCGCCTCAGGGTGGGGAGAGGACAGGGCTGTGCTTGCTTCGCGCAACGCGGTGTCGATGTCCTCATCGGGTGCGAAGGCTCCCTGGGTCGGGCAGGAGGCGCGCAGAAGCGCCAAGACCGTGCTCTCCCAGGGTTCGGTGGGGGCGGAGGCGTCGATCGTGGCGCGGGCCTGCTCGTAGAGGTCCTGTTCCAGCAACGACATGATCAGCACCTGGCGGCCGTCCAACAGCCGGGTTCCGACCCCGCGGTGCGCCCGCATGGCGTCGGCGGCCTGGGTCCAGCGACCGAGACGGGCCAGGGCGCGGGCGCCGTCGACCAGCAGGACGCTCCACAGCTCCTGGCACACCGGCCGGTGGTCCGGGCCCTGGGTGAAGGGGCCCAGGTCGACGTCACGGCCGAGGATGCGTGTGCTGGTGCGCTCCTGAGCTGCTTGGTAGAGGCGGGTGAGGATGCTGTAGGCGCCCTCGCCGTCGCCGCTGCGGGTGAGCAGTCGGGAGAGGTTGACCAGGGGCATCAGACCCATCACAGCGATCTCACCGGACAGGTGGGGGGCTTTGGTGAAGATGTGGAACTGACGCCAGCACAGGTCAGCGGCGGTCTGGGGCATGCCCAGGTCGGAGGCGATCAGGGCGGCGTAGTTGAGGGCCGCGCAGGCGCGGGCCACCTGGTCTCGGTGGCTCGCGCCTGCGGGTTCGACGGCCAGCCCGGCCAGGTGGTCGATGCGGCTCTGCAGCGGCAGGGCGGGTTCCTTGCGGCGGCGTACCAGGGGCAGCCGTCGGGCGATCGGGGGGATCATCGGGGTCAGCTCCGGCGCGGCCAGTCGACGACCAGGCGGCTGTGGGGTTTGTCGATGACGAACCCGTCGGTGCTGGTGAGCTGGTCCCGGGCCGCGCCGGTGGCCATACGGAAGCCGGGCTCGGGGGCGGTGTTGCCCCATCCCTGGTCCCACTCGCGGGTGCGGGTCAGGACGTGGTCGGTGAGCTCGGTGGCGCGCGGGCCGTGGCCGATGACGCCGATCTCCCAGAACCGGCCCTGGTCGTCTTCGCCCTCGCGGACGGTGAAGTAGGCGAGGGTGGCCCCCTCCAGAGCGGCCATGGCGCCCCAGCCGAAGCTCGGGGTGAAGCCGGGGCGCGAGCCGGGCATGCGGGATAGGCCGTTGGGGAGCGTGCAGGCCAGGTACAGGTACAGCCACTCCCAGGGGGCTCCGGCCCGCAGCTTCACTCCGGTGTAGGCCTTGACCGGGGGGTGACCCAGGGCGGTGCTCAGCCCCTCGCGGTTCACGTCCTGTTCGCTGAAGGTCTCCACGTGCAGGGCGCCTTCGCCCTGGAGGGGGACGCGGGTGTAGACGTCGTTGCACACGCCCTCGCGCAGGGGCACGAAGGTGCTCATCTCACACGAGACCGTCCGCCAGCAGTTGCCGTCGCGCTCGAACGCGAAGCTGCGGGAGATGCTGCCGCGGATGCGCATGGGCAGAACCAGGCGCCCGCCGGGGGCGAGCTGGTCCAAGATCTTGACGGGGATGTCGCCAGCTCCGACGGTGAACTGGATGCGGTCGTAGGGGGCGTGCTCGGGCAGCCCGGCGGCGCCGTCGCCCAGCACTGGGGTGACGTTGTCGGCCCCGGCCTGGGCCAGGTTGGTGCGGGCGGTCTCGACCAGGTCGGGGTCGACGTCGATGGTCCATACGTGCCCGCGGGGGCCGACGAGGCGGCTCAGGAGGGCGGCGTTGTACCCGCTGGCCGCCCCGGCTTCCAGGACCCGGTGACCGGGTTGGGCGTCGAGCTGCTCCAGCTGGGTGGCCACGATCGAGGGGGCGGAGATGCAGGAGATCATCTCGCCGGTCTCGTCGTGCTTGATGGGCACGGCGTCCTCGACGTAGGCCTGCTGGGGGTCCACTCCGGGCAGGAACCGGTGGCGTTCGACGTGGCGGAAGGCGTCGGTGATGTGGGGGGTGCGCAGGCGCTGGGCGTTGGTGAGGCGGTCCACGAGTGCGTGGCGCAGCTCAGCGGGCTCGGTCGCGGGGGTTGGGGTGTTCAGGGTGTTCTCCATTCGGGTCAGCGTAGGGGTCGCCGTGTCCCTGGGTCGGGTGGACACGTCGGTGGTGGTGAAGGCCAGGTGGGAGCCGGTCAGGGCGGTGGCGGCCTGCTGGTCGGCGGCTATGCCGGCGCGGTTGAACGCGAAGATGGCGTGGTGGGCCAGCACGGCGCGCAGCCCCCGGGTGAGGTGCCCACGGGTGGCCAGGACACGGAGCTGGGTGTCGGCGTTGGCGAAGGCCTCGATCCGGTCCTGCCATCCGGGTTTGGGGTCGGGGCGGCGGGTGGCGTTCATCAGGCGACGCATGGCCGTGGCCGCCTGGTCCAGGGCAAGGCGGGAATGGCCGCCCGCTACTTCGACGGTGCGCTGCGCGCCTCCGCCGAAGCCAACGACCCGACCGCCGGCGCCTGCGCTGCCTCTTTCGCTGCGATCCAGTGCTACTCCACCCCCGGCCAGGCCGAGAAGGCCATCGACCTGCTCCAGACCGCCCGGAACCGGGTGCGCTGGCACGCCACCCCGCGTATGCACGCCATGCTCGCCGCACGCACCGCACGCGCCCTGTTCGTGACCGGCGCCAAGCAGGAGTGCGCCCACCAACTACACCTGGCCCTCACCGCCCTGAGCCAGGGCCCCAGCCAGCCAGGCCGATGACCGGACCTTCGACTTCTCACTCTGGCGGCTGAGTTCGAGGAAAACTCCCCCTCGGCGACCGGCGAACCGCGATGCTGAGAACACACTCTGGTGGCATGCGAAAAGGAGCTCCGTCGATGTCCCCCTGGCGCTACGCCGTGAACCTGGCCGCGACCGAGACCGAACGTAAGGAGGTGGCTGAGCTGGTCAACGCCGGGTTCACCGGCAAGTGGATGCCCTTCACTGCTCCCGAGCGGGTAAACGGGGTGTGGGCGGCCATCGTGGAGGCCACCGAGGCCGGGCGCCTGGGCTGGAAGGCCAAGGTCGCCACCGAGAACAAGCCCGGTAAGGACCGGCTGATCTGCGTCTACACCAGGGACTGGCGCGACCGGCGCGACGTGGCCCGCGTGCTGGGCGAGCTGCGGGCGATGGGGATCGACCAGCGCCTGTCCTACAAGGAGGACGCGGCCACCCACGCCCTGCTTTACGGTCAGGGCGCCTCCCTGTACGTGGCCGGACCCGGGTCGGAGGGCTTCACCCAGCGCCGTGACGCCTGCACTACAGAAGACCAGCATCCGATCTTCGGTGCCCCTGGAGAGGAACTCGAGCGCACCCCGGAAGAGATCTTCGCGCGCGCCGAGCCCTACGGTCCGTTCCCGAGCTGAAAGGGTGCCCCCCATGTCAACCTTCGACGAGGGTGCGCGTCCGGGGGCACGCTACTGCCCGAGGTCACCGCGGCCTGGCATTTCGAGCGCAACGCCGACAGCGGAGCTGGCCGCTGCGGCGCGCGGCTTCGCCGATAAGGCCCAGGGGATGATCGCCGCTGTCGACGTCGAACCCGCCACGTCGGCCCTGCTGGTGGCCGAGTGGCGGTGGTGGGCGACCAAGCACCTCCAGGGCGCTCTGGCCTCCTGCCGTCGGGCATCCAGCGCTACGGACGCCTGGACGTAGTGCTGTGGTACCCAGTCTTCGTCACCGTCGTGGTCGAGGTCGGCTCCGTCCCGACCGCTCCTCGTCCGCCAATCTGGCCTTCGCCAGCGACGTCGACGTCCTGCCCCTGTGGGTGAGCTTCGGTCAGGGTCCAGCGGAGGGGCCCACGGGGATGCCGGTGGCGGACCTGTGCCAAGAGCTCGCACTGATCCGCCAGAGTTGGTGAACACAATCCTGCACACAGAGTCCGGGGTCCGGCGGCGGGGCGGCGCCGTCGCACTGCAGTCGTGTTCCTCGATTTCGCCCCCAGGTTAGAGGCGACCCGGTCATACTGCTGGTCGTGAGCTACACGTTGGTCGAAGCACGGTTCGACTCAGACCTCCACGCGCGCTGGTCAGTCTTCTTCGACGACCTCCACATCAACTACCTGTACACGCCCTGCACATTCAAGGACAGAACGGGCCAAGATTACTCGCCCGCGTTCTACCTTCCCGAGCAGAAGGTGTGGGTCCACGCCGAGGTAGAACGCGCACCACAGTGGTGGAATGAGTTCCGCCTGAACGCCAGCAAGTTGCTGCGAACGAACAGATCCCAGTTCGCCCCTCAGTGGCGCGGTGACGCCCTCCTGACGGTTGGCCCGTTCCCCTTCCCGTACCTGTACAACACGCCCGCAGGGCCTTGGCACCCCCACGAGGACCCCGATGTGCAGATGGGTGGAAAGGCCCACTACGAGTGGACGCTCTGCCCGATGTGCGGAAGCTTCGGCGCTACCTACTTTGGGTACGCCGAACAGCTACCGTGCCGGTGCCTGGAATACGAGGGTCACAGAAAGGTGCGCAATGGTGACGACTCCCGGCTCCTCCGGGCCTACCGGTCAGCCTATGAGGAGAACACCATCAGGCCGACCGCCGCGGGAGGCCGGGTCATCCGCTCGGCGATCCTTAACCCCGACGATCCGCCGCCGTTTCAGAGCCGACGCTGCGCAGGCGCCTGCCAAACGGTCGCGGAACTGACCGGCGCCGACTCCCCCGGCAACCCCAGCGCCCTGGAAGGCGCTGAAGCCCTGTGTGGCCTGTGCCCGGAACTCGTGTGCGGGGAGTGCGCACAGCGGCCGACCGATGAAATCGGCGGACACTGCCAGGTGTGCGCGCCGCGCCCCCTGCTGAGTGAATTCGGTGCGCGCAGGGCGCTCAACGCCTACGTCACTGCCCAGGCTGGCCCCCCAGGAACGCCGGACTTCGAGAAGGCCTGTGCCTTCTTCAACAGCGACATCAACCACGCCATGGGAGTACGCAGCCGCCCCGACGCCAGCATCGCTGACCTCGTAGCGGGTCTGAACTTCGCCCACGACGAGACCGACTCCGCAGAGCCTGGTATCGAACACCTCATGGCCCGACGCAAGGCTCGCACCGACGCTTACTACAAGGAGCTGCGGGAACGTTCCAAAGCGGCCAAGACCAGCCCTCTCAGCCAAGCTCAGCACGATTACCTGGTCAGGCTCGCCCACCGGGTGGGCCCTGAGGTCTTTGATGCCCACCTGGCGGTCGCGATTCGGGGCACGGATATCGCACCGCGGGCGCGCAGGGAGCTGTGTGTGCGGGTGATCGATCGGCTGACCGGGGCGACCGCGAGCAAACTCATCTCGCGGCTCAAGGCCCATCTGCGTCGACCCGCCCCGAAATCGAAGTCGAAACCGACGTAACGACGCAGTCGGACGTGGGGGTGCGCGGAGGTCAACCACGCCTGCCGTGGCGTGAAAATGAGGTGGGGGGTAGTCCGACACGCTTCGCTCACCGCGTCTCATTGGCTGTTCCCGGTGTTCGAGCGGGGTGGCTCCGACTTACGCGGCCCAGAAGCGGGGACCAGGAGAGCCTGAACGCGACCTCGTGTGCCACTGGGAGCTCGCTGCTTCTGCCTGATCGGCCAGTGACTCGGTTGGTTGTTACGGCCTCCAGGAGCTGAGGGGAAGGAAGAAGCCGTGACGTTATCGCCTGCCGTTGCCCGATCGGACATGATCGGGGCATGGCATGACGCAGCCACCGCCATGAGCCTGAACACTCAGAGCGATCTCGATCTCCGTCATGGTGTGGGTGACCGTACGGTGAGCGGTCCCGTCATCCATCCCGTTGAGGGTCGGGCGTGGCTGCGTCTGATGCCCGCGCCGGCATCGGGGGGCCGGTTGTGGGAGGGCAACCCGTTAGCCGAAAGGCTTCTTCCCCCGTCCATCCCCCGGCCTCGACTGCTGGCCGAACACACCTGGGGCGAGCCTCCCGACGTGTTCCAGGCCTTACTGTTCTCCTTTGTCGAAGCGACCCCGGTGTCTGCGACGCCCGACCTGCGCGCGCCACTGCCCCGCGGGCTCGGCTCCGCCTGGTGGGCAGAGTTGCGCACCGTTCTTCACCGGCTCGGCCAGGTGCCCGTCCCCGAAGGGCGTCGGAGCCACACGCCGGGCTTCCTCGACCGCATCCCCACCTACCTGCCCGAGGCGGGAGAGGCCGGGGTGGACCTGAAGGTGGGGACGTGGGTGACCTCGCACGCGGACCTGCACTGGGCCAACCTCACCCACCACCCGCTGGTGCTCATGGACTGGGAAGGGTGGGCTGCGGCACCGCTGGGGTACGACGCTGCGGTCCTGCACGCCTATGCCCTACCCGAACCCGGTACAGCTGCCGTGGTCCGTGAGGTCTTCGCCGACGTGCTGGACACAGAAGAGGGACGGCTGGCACACCTGATCATCTGCGCCGAGATCGCCCAAGCGGCCGAGCGGGACCCGATCCACCGGAGACTGGCCCCGTACGCGCGCCGGTTCGTCCTGGAGTTGATGGGCTGATCGTTGCTCGTGACCATCTCGGTTGAGCATCTGCTCCGGTGAACTGCTCAAACGGTCACGGGTTGGCTGAGCAGGTTGGTGAACCCCCAGACCCTGACTCGCGAGGAGGTGGACACACGGCTGGACTGCACCGACGAGGGCTTGGCCCTGCTGCTGACCCGGTACACCGTCGGATCCGAAGAGGCCCTGTGCCGAGCCCAGCAGCGCGCCCTGCCTTTTCTGCGTCCAGGGGCGGCCGTGAGGTCAGGCCGCCAACCCGGGCCAGTGCGGGGTTCCGACTCCGGCCGCGTGCAGGGCCGTGCGCAGGAGGGCGCTGAACAGCGCGGCGTCCTCCGCCTGATCTGCGGACGTCACTGTCGCCGACACCACCAGCTGGTAGCCGGACAGACCGCCCGTCACGGTCGGGTTCACCGCGTCCGGGAGCTGGCCGAGCACGGCGACCAAACGGTGCGTGCACGCCTCGAACGCGGCGGCGTGGGCCGCTTCGTCGGCATCCTTGGTGGGGGTGAAAGCCACGGTGGCATGGAAGCGCATGGAACGACCGTAGCCCGGGTGCCCCTTCCGTGCCGGGGTATCCCGGGAACTTCATGGGGGCCGAGTTCGCCTGGACCCTCGCTGATGTCGCCGGAGGGTGGCCACCCTCCGGCTGAGACGAGAACGCCACGGCCACGAAGAACACCACCACGTCGGCCGCCGCTGAAGCCATCGTGCGGGCCTGCCACTGGCTGGTGCAGGGTCTTTCGCGTGCCCGGGCCCGAAACGACCCGGGACGGGTCCGCATGGTCTGGGTACACCCTTTACCAGCGCTTTCCCCTGTTATGGGCGGAGGGGATCGTACGGTGCCGCTTCACCCACCGAAGGGAAGCGCCTGTGTCCATGCCTTTGTACGCCGACCCCACCGACATCGCCCTCATCCAGGGCATCCGGGACCGCGGCAGCATCGCAGCCGCCGCACGCAGCATGCCCCTGAGTCCCGCGGCAGCCGCCAGACGCCTCACCAGACTGGAAAACCACATTGGAGGCCCCCTCGTGAACAGAGGATCGCGCACCACCACACTCACTCCGCTGGGAAAGCGGTACGCCCGCTGGGGCGCCGAGGTCCGCGCCCTGTGGGACTCCCTGCCCGACCACCCTGACGACCCCGGCACCGACACCGTCTACGTCGCGGTCCTGGGCGCCGCCCTGGGCCCGAACGGCGGAGCCATCCTCGAAGAGGTTCGCCACCGCTACCCGTCAGTGCGCCTGGTGGAAATGCCGGTGACCGCCCGTACCATCGGCGACCCCATCGCCGGAGGAGCCGATATCGTCTTCGGCCAGCTGCTCGGGGACGAGGAACGCGAACTGGGCTGGGAGACGCGGGTGACCGGTGAATGGGACCGGGCCGTGGTCGTTCCGGCCTGGAGCGACTACGCCGACGCCGACCGGCTCGCGCCCACCGAAGTGGACGGGCCTTGGCTGTACTCGCCCGCCGGGGACCGCCGCCACGCGAAATGGATGGACGACACCCCGGTGGCCGAGGCGCCCCGCGACATCGTCGTGGACACCCCCTGGCGGGTGGCCGGCGCGGTGGAGATCTCCGGCCGCCCAGGTCTGCACACCATGATGGCCGCCCCCTACATGCGCACCCCCGGCACCGCGTGGGTGCCTCTCCAGGGGCAGGGGCGCGGAGTCAAGATCGGCGTCGGTATCCGTGCCGGAGACACGCGGGCCGTGGTGCGCTCCGCCTTCGACCTGGCGGGCATGTGCCACGGCGCCGCCAATCTCGACGACCTGGACGCGTAGAGGCTGCTCCGGATTCTGTCAAGAGGTCAGCGGCGCACACTGTGCGCCGCTGACAGCTACCGGGCGGCCACGAGCCGTGGTGACCTGGAGATGGCCGCCCGGCCCACTCTCCTCCACCGTCCGGGCGGCCACCCAGGCCGTCACAGACCGGAGGTAGGAACAGGATGCTCGCCGACGCCACGCTCACCCGCACCCACCACACCCACAGCCCAGGCGCTCCGACCCTGTCTCGACTCAGCCCGCGGGTGTGGACCACCCGGTGGACCGCGAGCCCCGGCGCCAGCCTGCTGGTGGACCGTCACGCGAAGCTGACCCTGGTCGACCACGGGCTGACCCAGGAAGCCGCCGAAGAGCTACTCAGCGAGCTGTACACGAGCGCGCCGGGGCTGCGCGTGGCCCGGGTGGTCTGGCTGCGCTGGGACCACGGCCTCTCCGAGCGCGTGCCCCAGCGCGTGGAGCTCCTCTACCCCCGCCAGATGCAGGCCTCGGACGCGCCGCCGCCCGCGCCCGCGCGCCCGCAGGACCGGCAGTGCCGGGCCCGCACCCACCACACGCCGCTGATCGGGCTGCCCGACGTGACCCTGCACGCCATCGCCCCCGAGCAGGGCATCGTGTGGGACGCCGCCGACCGCATCCTGATCGCCGGGGACCTGCTCGCGCCGCTGGCGCCGGAGCTGAGCGCGCTGACCCCCACCCAGGCCGCAGCCGCGCTGGAATGGGCGCTGGACCACCAGCCCCGGACGGTGGTGGGCGCCCACGGCACCCTCATCCGCAGCACCGATCACATCGAACGCGCCCTGCGCGCCCGCCTGAGTTACCTGCGTGTGCTAGAGGGCGTGTGCATCCAGGCCCGCCGCACCGGCGCCCCGCCGCAGATCGCGGTGGGCCAGGCCATGGCCGACGGGCGCCTGGGCGCCTGGCCGGTCGCACCAGAGCGGCACTTGGTCAACATCCACGCCGGTTTGGCCGAGCTGGAGGGGCGGGCGCTGGACCTGCGGGAGGTGGTCGCGGACGTGCGCGCCCTCGCGTCCGCCCGCCCTGGCCGCACCCGGTGAACCGCCGACCCGCTCTCCTCCTGGAGCGGGCCCTTCCCAGGCGCCCTAGTCTCCGGGGCGCCCGGCCCCCGGCGTGCCTGCCCGCCGGGGGCTCGCCGTGTCCGCGCCCCCTTCGGCGCTGACCTGGCTGGCCAGGTTCAGACATACCCGTGACAGCCCGTCCGCCCCGGGCTACCGTCCAGGAGAGACCCCGTCCCCCGAGCAGCGAGGAACACCTTATGGGCACCCACGGTAACCAGGACAAACCCACCGACACCGGGCGCGGCAGCGACTCCGACGGCCAGCAGGGAACCAAACACGGCTCCGAAGGCCTGCCCAGCCCGTCCCAGGACGGACACGCCGGCACGTGAGCCCCGGCGCAGCCCTGGCCCGCGTCTTGAGTGCCAAGGGCGCGCTCACCGACCCGGCCTGGCAGCGCGCGGTCCTGGCCGTGGACCGCACCGCGTTCGTGCCCGACACCGTGTGGGCCGCCGACGGCGACGGCTGGTTCACGCCCCTGCCTCGCGCGCACGCCACCGTGCAGCGGTGGATGGGCGAGGACGTCTCCCTCATCACCCAGATCGACGACGGCCACCCCACCGGCGCCGACGGGCGCGGACGCACCCCCAGCAGCTCGCTGTCCCAGCCCTCCCTCGTGGTGGCCATGCTCCAAGCCCTGAACGCCCGCGACGGGATGCGCATCCTGGAGATCGGCACCGGAACGGGCTACAACACCTCCCTGCTGTGCGAGCGGTTCGGGGCCGACGCGGTCACCTCGATCGAGATCGACCCCAGCGTCGCCGAGCAGGCCCGCGACGTGCTGGACCGGCTCGGCTACAAACCCACCCTGCTCATCGGCGACGGCGCCGCCCCGACCCCGGGCGAGTACGACCTGCTGCTGTCCACGGTGGCCGTGCGCCACCTGCCCGCGGCCTGGTCGGCGGCACTGCGCCCCGGCGGGGTCATCGTCACCCCGTGGTCGCCCGGTGCGGGGTTCGCCTCCGCCTGCCTGCTGCGCCTGGAGACCTGCACGGACGGGGGCGCCCGCGGGCGCCCGCTCGCCGACGCCGCCTTCATGCTCATGCGCAGCCCCGCCCATCGGCCTGAGCCATTGGGCCGGGACGCGTTCGTGGACGAGGACGCCCCCGGTGTGCGCCAGGGCCTGATCCAGGTCAACCCCCGGGTCGTGACCGACCGCCACCCGGGATGGACGCTGGCCCTGGGCCACCTGGTCCCCGGCCTGGGCTACGCCGTCTACGAAGCCGACATCGACGCCAACCCGGCGGCGGCCGGGGAAGCCACCATCTACGTGTTCGACCGCGACGGCGCCTCGTGGTCGCTGGCCGAGTACACCCCTGCCGGGTCCCCCTTCGAGGCGAAACGGTACGGGCCCCGGGACCTGTGGGCGGAGATCGCCGCCGCCCGCGCCGCCTGGCAGGCGACCGGATCTCCCGGCCGGGACCGGCTCGGCGTGGACGTAGACCCCACGGGACACGCCCACCTGTGGGTCGATGAACGCGACAGGCCTTTAGCTGTGTAGGACAGGTAGAACTCGCAGAGGTTCCATGGGATGGGATGCACCGCCCGCCATGCAGCCTTGGACCAAAAGCACATGCCGGGTAGCCTCGTGTGGCGACATGGAACCGGCCCCCGCCAACTGCTCTGGCGGGGGCCGGTTCACTTGTCGCCGCTACCGTCCAGCAAGCGTGCCGAGCAGAGCGCTCCACTCATGGGCTTCGAAGTCGAGGTTGGCCAGCGGCCGGTTCTGGGTGTCGCGAACGAAGGTCTTCTCTCCCTTCCCTCCCGCCTTGACCTCGACGCAGTTCTGCGCGCCTGCGCTGTAGCTGGACTTGTGCCAGCCCTGCTCAACCTGCATATTCCTTGCTCATCTCCTTGAGGAAGGCCACGGACGCGTTCGGTGTCCGGGCGTTCGCCTGCAATGTACTGAACAGGACTCCGAACTGCCGAACCTCAGTTGGCACGTCCGTGGTCTGCCCGCGGTAGATGGACTCTACGTGCACTAACTCGGGCGCTGAGGGTGAGGCCAGCAGCGAGAAGGGGCCATCGAGCCCCGCATGCGGGAACTGACCCCACTCGTGCATCTGCAGCATGATGCGCCCTGACTCCGCCAACTTCACCACGGCATCGATCTGAGCTCTCATGACGGCGTTCGGCCCGATGGGGCGTCGTACCACAACGTCATCCAGCACGACGTGGTACTGCGGGCCATCTACGCGTAGCACATCCTTGGATCGTTCGATCCGCGTGCGGATTCGCTCACGGACTTCGGCTTCACTCATCCAAGGAGCACCCGCGTGAAAGACGGCTTCTGAGTAGGGCTCGGCCTGAAGCACCCCTGGGAACAGGCTGTTGTGGTATTCGCGAATCACTGCCGCTTCTGCCTGCAACTCGTGGAGTTGCCCCAGCCAGTCGACGTGCTCAGGCTCATACAGCTCACTGTAAAGACGCACCAGACGTCCGCCCGCTTTGAGGAAGTTATCAACACCTTCTACTTCCGCCTCGTTGAGCTGTCTGCGCCCGTTTTCGATGTGGGACACATGCCCCTTGCTGCACGTCAGATGACCCGCTAGGGCCGTTTGCGTCTTCCCCGATCTCTTGCGCGCCCTGGTCAGGGCCTGGCCAAATCGAACATCTGAGACATTTCGGTCATCGATCTCTTCCATGGCGCTTATTCAACCAGGCGGGTTGCGTCATGTCTACAGAAAGTTGTCATAAGTTGCGCCCGAGTATTCAGTAGTGGTCATGTGGCTCGATGCTCTTTAAAGGCTGCGCCCTCAGTGGAATCTTATGAGCACCGGGACGGGATCCTAGCCGGAGATGTGACTCCGGACGTGCAGGTTCCTCAACGCCTCTGTTCAAGGGAAGTCAGAAGCAACACCCAGGCGACCCTCACTGAACAGGCCAAAGAACCTGCCATCCATCAACAGGTGTCGCAACAAGAAAAACGCCCCGGTGCCGAGTAGAGGCGGCTCCGAGGCGTAGGCCCCACCACGACGCATCCGAGGTGAGACGACGTGAAGTGTATCGAACCGACCAATCCCCCCACCACGCCCACAACCGAGTTCCCGCAGGAGCTCTCCATGCCGCAGAAGGCGTCAGCGGCATCGTGCAAGCAGAGCTTGCCCGGAGAGTGTGCTTCCGTGGGTGAGGCGCGCGCCTGGCTGGACACGACCTTGCGGGCGCTGAGGGTCCCCCCTGCGATGATCGACAGTGCCACGCTGGTGCTCTCGGAGCTGGTCACCAACGCCATCACGCACACCCGCAGCGGTCAGCAGGGCGGTGAGGTGATGGTGGAGGCTCTGGTGCATCACCAGGGTGCGCGTACCGAGCTGACCGTGCGGGTGGTCGATGGCGGCGCTACCACCGTGCCGCGGCCCCGAGAGGTTTCCCCGGACGCCGAGCACGGCCGCGGTCTGTTCCTGGTCCAGGCCCTCGCCCAGGCCTGGGGGGACCTGAGCGACGGGCGCTGCGGGGTGTGGGCGCGCTGGTCCTGGCCCACCCTGGCCGCGCGCCCCACCTGGGCGCTCGGATGGCACCTGGATGTGTCCGACGACGGCAGCGCCGTAGTCGCCCACCACCCTGGCGAGGATCTCACGCTGGTTGGTCCGGATCTGTCCTCGCTGCGCGAGCGGGTGCGCGCCGTCACCGATGTGCGGCGTCTGCGCGAGTACTACCGCCACGGCTGGTCCCTAACCTTCGACACCAGCCACGAGGGTCCGAGCTGGTTTAGGGCCCAGCGGCGCGAACGGCTCTGCGCGCCCGGACGCGGGCAGGTGGAGGAGTTCACGGCCTCCACGGTGGGTGAGCTGCGGGGGAGGCTGCTGGGTCAGGTAGCGGCCGACCGCAACGCCGACCGGGTACGCCCGGTTCCCATCCTCTGATCTGCCGCCGGGTGTCCTTCGTGGGCACCCGGCGGTCACCGACCCGCGCTGTGTGGCTCATACGGCGCGGCGGGGGGCCAGTCCCGTGGGGGGAGCTGGCTCCGGGGCTGTCCCTCGGGGGCACGAGGGACAGCCCCCTCCTTTCTCCCACCCCGCCCGGGTTCTGTTGCACTCCCGCACGGCCCGGACACCCACGCCACCGCCACCCCGGCCCCGCAGCGGGGTGGCTTCCCCGGGGCCGCCGGACGGGGACCGGCGGCCCCCTCTCCTACGAAAGGGCACTCGTGAGCACTGCTATCGCGTTGACCAGCTGGAACATCCGCCGGAGCAAGGATCCCTCGATCCTGCTGTTTCGCCGCCCTTGGGACGCTGAGGAGCAGACGGCCCATGTCGAGGACGTGGACGCTGGTCTCCGTCTCCTGCGGGCCTTGGAGGCCATCGAATCCCACTTCGAGGAGTGGTGCGTGGGCATCCGCTCGGGTCTGGCCCAGGACGGCCGCGGCGTCTTCTGGGGCCAGGTCCCTGGCGAAGGCGTGGTCTACGCCAGAACAGCCGCGGAGCTGGAGCGCAAGATCGTCGATGCTCTGGCCGCGCTCAACCTGTAGAAGCACGCGGTGACCTCATCTGCTTTGGGGGCGTGGGCTTGCCTTGTGCCCGGGCGCGCAGGGCTCTCGATCGTTCCCATGCGCCTCCCCGCGCCCAACGGCCCGCTTCGCCCCCCGCGGATGCGCCAGAGGCCGCTTCCTCTTCAACAGCGCGGGGGCCTGTAACCGCCGCGCACCGGCATCACGCGCCACACCATCCACGATCCGAGGACCACACCACCGTGCCCCCCACCACCACATACGACCTGACCGCTCTTGGCGACCGAACTCTGGCTCTGGCTCAAGCTGGCGAGGACATGCACCGCCGCCAGGCGCGGACCCTACTCGGCCTGCCTCCCCGAAGGCTCGCCCTGGCGATGGACGAGGGCACCATCGTGCCCTCCCGCACACGCCTGGACCATGTGACCACGCAGAGCCTGTGCTCCTACATCGCCAACCGGGAAGCGGGGGTGGTGACGCTCTTCGACGCCCTGGCGCGCCAGGCCGCCGCCGTGCAGGGGCAGGTGCTCACCGAGCCGGAAACCCGCGCCCTGCTCGCCAGGCTCCACGAGGATCCCGAAGAGCACGGTCTGCCCGTGCGCACCCTGCGCCAGCCCACCATGCCGCCGGTCACACCCCTGTGGGAGCAGTGGTACCAGGGGCACATCGCAGCGGCCGTGCACGGCTTGGACCAGTGGCAGCAGGACCTGCTGCAGCAGGAGCGCGAGGCCGCGGTACGGGCCCGCTGTGACGCGGCGCGCTCGCGCCTGCTGTGGGTGGCTCAGACACCGCTCACCCCCTACCAGTGTTTCCTGGCCGCGGCGCTGTCGCGCCGGGTGGCCGTTGGCCAGCAAGTGCGTGTGCTGGACAGTGTGGACGTGCGGCACTTGGAGCATGGCGGGCGTCTTCCGGAGGTGGAGGTCTACGTCTCGGGGGTGATTGTGGTGCACACCCACACCCAGCTCGGTCGGCCGATTGGAGCCTTGCAGCTGCACGATGAGCCCTTGGCCCAGGCGCTGATCGGTGTGGTGGATGAACTCCTCCGTATGGGCCAGAAACTGGCCGTCTTCGCCGCCCAGCACATGCGGGGGCGACGGTGACCCACTCCCCTGCGGCTGCCCGTTGCGAGGTCGACCTGGATGCCGCCCAGGCGCGCACGATCCTGCTCAGCCCACCCCAGGTGCCCGCGCAGCTGGACATGGCACACGCACTGGAGGTCAGCGGCCTCACCCGCGCCGAGCTCCTCGCGCTGCTGGAGGACGGGGTCGTCTACGCCGAGACCGCGACCGGGCGCCGGTGGCGCGGCCTCTCCCGCGACCACCTGTTCGCCTACCTCACGCGGGTGCGTCATCAGCCGCTCACGTTGTTCACCGCCCTGCTGCGCGAGGCCGACGAGCGCGGCGTGCGCCTGGACGAGGGCGCCTTCCAACGTGAGCAGTCCGCTCTGCGTGCGCAGGTGCGGGAGGGGAGCATCTGTCGGCTGCTGCGCCAGGGCCGGCGCGCTCCCGACGGCGGCCCGTGGGAGACCTGGTTTCGTGGCCACTACCGGCACGCCGTGGACCTGATCAGCGCACGCAACGCCCCACGTGCGGCCGAGGCCGAGCACCTGGCCCACCGTGGGGTCCGGGTGCGGACCCTGTGGGTACCGCGCGCCCCGCTCACCCCCTACCAGCGCTATGTAGCCGCGGCTCTGCACGGCTGCGGATTTCCCGTCCGGGTTCTGGCCAGCACGCTGGTGCGTCACCTGGAGCACGCCCAAGGCCACCCCCTGCCGGACTTGACCGCCTACGCGAGTGCGGGACGCGTCTACCTGCGCACCTACACCGCTCTGGGGCGTGCCGACGGCGGCGTGGTCGTGTCCCACCCCGGGTTGTGCGCGCGCCTGTGCGAACAGATCGAAGACCTGCACCAGCAAGGGAGCCTCTTGGCCGACTTCCACCTGGACCACGGAGGCCGACCATGGTGATGCTGCGCTCCCGCCTCCCCCGACGTCCGGCCCCCACCATGGAGTTCGACGTCTGGGCCCGCTCGCAGCCCACCGCGTCCAGGCCCAGGCCCGCCGGTCCGTGCGGCGCCTACCTGGAACGGCGCATCCAGCAGGCGGGCGGCACCGATGTCGTGGCCGCGGCCGAACAGCGAGCCCACTCCCACCCGCGCCCCACCGAGGAGGCGCACTACCAGCACTGGGCCCCGCTGACCCACCGGGTCCGCACCTGGCTGGCCCAGCAACCGCACCGCACCAGCCCGCAGACCGACCCGGAGCACTCCATGCCCACACCACTTCCCACGACAGGCGTGCTGGCCGACGCCTCCACCATGAGCAGGCGCTCGATCTGATGCGCCGCTGCCGAACCCCGTCCCCCCTACCCCACCAGGGTCAGGCCATCATGGCCGCGCTGCAGCAGACCCACCGGCTGTGGTGCGTGGAGACGATCACCCCGCAGACCTGCGCGGAAGAGCAGGACCGAACGGGGCGTCCCCGCCCCGGTGCGCACACCCAGCAGGTATGGGACGAGGTCGTTGGCCTGCGTACTCGCGGCGGGTTGCTCACCCAACGCGTGGTGATCCTGCCCGCCTCGGTGACCGAGCAACAGCGCCGTCACCTGCTGGACGTGGAGCTCGAAGCAGCGCACACCTCCGGAGAGCAGGTCCGCGTGATGGACGCCGCTCCTTTCTGGGGCCCGGCCCGGTTGCCCACGCTGTGGGTGCTGGACCAGACCCGGATCGTCATCCACCCCGGCGGCCGGGGCGTGCGGCTGATCACCCACCCGTTGGAGGTCCAAGCGGCTCGGGCCGTGCGGGACCGGCTGATGCAGCTCAGTCTGCCCCTGGCCCGCTACCGGAACCTCGACGCCGTACTGTGGCCGCGCCTGCCCCAACCGGAGGAGACCTCGTCCCCGCTTCCCCCTACCTCGGCGGCCCAGGCCACCGCCCCGGCCCCTCGTACGCCAGCACCGACAGCATCAAGGGTGGACAGCCGATGAGCCTGGGACGCCTGATCCGCACGGCACGCGAGCGGCGCGGCTGGGCCATCGACGACCTGGCCCGACGCGCGAATGCCCCCAGCGCCCTGGTTGCCTACGTGGAAGCCGGTATCCCCGTGCCCGAGTGCCGCGCCCAGGTCGAAGCGATGGCCCGCGCGCTCGGGCTCACGCCCTCCAGGGTGTGGGAGCAGATCGTGGCCGAGGCCGGGCACACCCCCGGACCGCGCATGCTGGGGTGGGAGGTCGTCCACCTGCGCGTGCTCGTGCTCCAGGGGCCTGTCATGGGCCTGAGCGCCGTGCTCGACGCGGTCGACGTGGAGTACGGGGGCTGGCGCCCACCCAGCCTAATCGTGGCCCGCTGCCCGGGGTGGGACACCACCGATGATGCGCAGGCCCTGGAAACGGCACAGCTGCTGAGTGATTGCTACGGTCCTCTCTACCAGGCCCGCAGCGGCGCGGACCTGGCTGTGCTGTGGGATCCGAGCGTGCTGGGCCTGGTCCGGTGGCGCCCCGGCCGTGTCGAGTACCAAATCCCCGCCGGTAGCCGCCTGGTGGTGTGCTCTGAGGCCTCCATGGTGGGCGAGTGCCCGGCGGGGATGGTGGTAACCGCCACCGACACCCCACCCGATGCGGATGTTGCTGTGCGCCCGTTCGCTCCTCGCGTCTGGCTCACACCCCAGCTGCACGACGCCGTGATGCCCCTGGCCTTGGACTATGAGTCCTCGGTGCCTCAGATGCACGTCATGTTGCCGCTGCTGGAGGGGAATCAGGGCAACAGTGGGTGGAACTGAACGCGCCCTGTGCCCGCTACCGGCACGCGATGGACACGTCGAGCATCCCAGCGGTGGAGTAGGCCGCATGGTGAGCTCGCGGTGGGCCCACCACTTGGACGCAGCGGCACCCGGGGGCCTAGTGTCGGTGTCGCTGTTGTGCTGGGCCCCGGTCCCCGTGGGAGTGGTGGTCGTCTACGTCGTGCTGGTGGGACTGGTCTTGGTGCTGGCCGCCTGGCGCCATCGTCCAAGCGGGTGCGGGTGGTGCCACCGGGCAGGGCCGCGCCGCGCCGCGGTACCGGTTGGCCGGCGTCGTCTCGTGCGGAGGGCGTTTCATCGGGCTCTCTACGCCGATGGACTGGTCGTGGTCGTGCTCGTGGTGTGCGCGGCCCTTGGTATTCTCCTGGGCTCACAAGTGGGCGTGGGCGCGCTGGGAGCCGGTTACGCCCTGATCTTGTGGGCCTGCCGGTGTCGCATACCTGTGCAGTCCCCGTGCCCTGGGGGGTGCGCCCCGCAGGACGAGAGGGCCAACTTGGGCCCCATCAGCCTTACAAGATGCTCCACTGCAGCTCTGTTTCCTGGCGGAGTCCGGTGATCCGGCGACGCACCTCAGCGAGTGTGCCTGGCGTGTGGTGGGCTTTGCGGGCGTTGGTGGCGATCATGCGCAGCTCTCGCAGATCACGCAGCACCGGGTAACCGGACCAGGCTGTCACCTCGAACCCGTAGGCGTCGGCGAACGCCTGATAGTGGGCTTTGCCATGGCCGAACCGACGGCAGTGGATCTCCAGGGTCACCAGGTCCCACTCCGGCTGTCCCCACGCCAAGGTGTCCCAGTCGCACAGCACCGTCTGTCCAGCTTGGTGGTCGTGCAGGGCGTTGCGGTGTTGGGGGTCGCCCTGCACCACGGACGGGGCAAGGGCGAAGTCGACCTCGGACAGGGCTGATGCCAGATGGTCGAGCCGTTGGCGCAGGAATCGCATCTCCTCGTCGGGGAGCGTGGTGATGGCGTCCAAGGAGGTACGGATAGCGGCGATGTTGTCTAGGCTCCGCAGTCTCACGGGGGGAGAAGGCAAGGAGTGCAGGGCGCGAAGGGGGCGGGCCAGGTCCGCCGCATGGACTGGGACGTCGTGCTGGGGCAGGTAGGTCCACACCGTGATCGGATGGCCGTCGATGATCAGCGGTTGGTCCACACCGGGGTGGAGGGGAACGGTTGGGAATCCGCGGTTCATGAGCCAGCGCACCGTGGCCACGGTGCGTTCCACCGAGGCCGCTGGAGTGCCCTTACGGGCGATCTTGACGACGACCTCGGGAGAGCGCAGACGCACCACGGCGTTGGTGTGTCCACGCAGGAGCTCCGCCTTCGCCGGGTCTGCCCCCAGTACATGGCTGATGCGGCTGAGCAGGGTGCGCATCTGTCGTTCGCTGAACCCGCCGTGGAGTGGCGCCAGTACGGTCATGAGTTCAGAGTCTCCGATCGGCGCTGGCGTTGTCACCCCGGGGTGGGTAGCTGGAGGGCGTCGCGCAGCTGACGGGCAGCGCGCGCAGACCTCATCGAGGGGGGCACGACATCCAGGACATGGCGTGCTCGGGCGGCGAGGATGGGGGTGCGGTGGGCCTCGGGTACCTGGATGTAGGTGTCCTGGGCCATGTGGCAGGCCTCGGTGAGGCTGTGATCCTGGGCTAGGCAGATGGCCTCTTCCAGCCGTAGTAGGGCGGGGTCGATGCCTGCGTGGTCCGGGTACAGAGCGAGCGCTTGGTGCTGGATCTGGCGGGCTTGGCGTGTACGCCCCAGGTGGGTGTAGGCGCCGCTCAGGTACAGCAGGAGTCTGCGGCGGGGGAAGGCGAAGGCGTCGTCGTCGGGGCCGTGTTCACAGCTTTCGAAGGTGCGGTGCGCGATGGTGATGACCTGCTCAGATCCTGCGGCGTCGCCGTTTCTGGCAAGGGCGCGGGCCTCAGCGGCCGCGGCGAAGGCTGCGGTAGCGCTGGTGCGGTGGCGGGCGAGCATACGGGCCTCGCGCGCTAGGGCGATGGCCGTTTCCAGGGACCCGTAGTAGTAGGGCAGCATCGCCGCCTGGGCGCGGACACGGGCGCGCAGTTCTGGGGTGGCGCTGTCATCGGCGGCTGTGCGTGCTGTGCCGTACCAGGCATGGGCTTGGCGCAGGTGGCCCAGTTTCATCAGGGCATCGGCAACCAGGGCGGCCAAGACGGCGGTGATCTCCGCCAGGTGTGCCTGAACGGTGGCGGGTTGGCGTTCGGCGGCCAGGGCGCGGACTTCCTCGACCTCTGCCAGAAGGGTGGCGAGCATGGGAGCGGGGGGTTCGTAGATGTAGTGGTAGCGCAGCCACTGCACGCGTTCGTCCAGCAGGTCCAGCTGCGTGGAGCTGATGCTGGCCTGGGCCAGGGTGCGGTCCAGGCTGCGCCGGGTGTGGTCGGCGCGCTGGGCGAGGTCACTGGGCGAAGCGGGCGTAGGCGTGCTGGCAGGTGGGCGGTTGGGAAGGGCTGGGGTGAGGGCCGACTCTACTTCGGTGCGTGGTTGCGGCAGGGCGGGGATGCGGTAGTCACCGGCCAGGCCGAGCTGGTGTGTGCTGGTTCGGTAGAGCCGGCACAGCAGGTCGATGGTGCGGGCGCGTGGCCGGTGGTGGGTGGTTTCCCAGCGGCCCAGTTGGTCGGCGTCGAGTCGGGCTGCGCCGGGTACGTCCTGGGTCAAGAGCCGGTACTCCTGGACCGCGTCTTGGAGGGTCCAGCCGCGGGCCAGGCGGTGGGCGCGCAGTCTGCTCACGCCGCAGCACTGGTAGATCTCCTCGACCGTTTTCTCCAACTCCCATCCCTCAGCTTTCGCACGTTGGCGTAGCTGTTTGGCGCAGGAGAGGCGGTGCTGTGACATGTCCACCTCCGGTGTCACTGGTGTACCGAGCGTAGTGAGACATGGCATGGTCCGCGAGGCGAACCCGTGACTTTTCACGGGTGCGGCCCGCAGGGTGTGCCGGGTTGGCGGTCACCCGTGAAAACCTCTGGTTGCTCGCGGGTGGTGAGCCGGCAGAGGGTGTGGGTGTCCCCGTTCCTGCGACGCCGCCTGGAGTGCCTATGAGCGACCACGTCACCGCCAAGCCCCCTACCGCTGACGACCTGCGTGCCGAGATGGTCGACCAACTCGTCCAGGACGGTTTTCTCACCAGTGCGGTGGTGCAGCAGGCGATGCGTGCCGTGCCGAGGGAACGGTTCGCCCCGGAGGCTGCGCTGGAGGAGGTCTACGCCCCCTACGACGCGGTGATCACCAAGAGGGACGAATACGGGGTCTCGGTGAGTTCGGTGTCGGCGCCGCAGATCCAGGCGATGATGCTGGAGCAGGCTGAGTTGCAGCCGGGACACCGGGTGCTGGAGATCGGCTCGGGTGGCTACAACGCCGCCCTGATCGCCGAGGTCGTCGGCGAGGCCGGCCAGGTGACCACGGTTGATATCGACGCCGAGGTCACCGATCGGGCCCAGCGCTTCCTGACCGAGACCGGCTACCCCCAGGTGCGGGTGGTGTGCGCCGACGCCGAGGACGGGCTTCCCGAGCACGGCCCCTACGACCGGATCATCGTCACCGTGGGCGCGTGGGACCTCCCGCCGGGGTGGGTGGACAACCTGGCCGAGGGCGGTCGGCTGGTGGTGCCGCTGCGCATGCGCAATCTGACCCGTTCGATCGCCTTCACCAAGGCGGGCCACCACCTGGCGGGGTCGGACCCCCGGGTGTGCGGGTTCGTGCCCATGCAGGGTTCCGGGGAGCATGCCGAGACTCTGGTGCTGGTCAACGGCACCGAGGAGATCGGGCTGCGGTTCGACGACGAGGCCCCGGCCGATGTGCACCTGTTGGACAACGCGGTGCGCACCCCGCGGGTGGAGACCTGGACGGGGGTGACGGTCGCCCCCCAGGAGTTGATCGGCACCCTGCAGCTGTACCTGGCCACGACACTGTCGGGGTTTTGCACCATGGCCGTGGACCCGGATCTGGACACCGGCCTGGTCGCCCCCAACAATCCGCGTTTCTCCATGGCCGCGGTCGAGGGCGGCAACTTCGTCTACCTCATCACCCGCCGCACCCCCACGGGCGACGTCGAGTACGGGGTCCACGCCTTCGGGCCTGAAGGCGAGGCGTTCGCCAAGACCGTGGCTGAGCACGTGCAGGCCTGGGGGCGCGAGCAGCGCGGCGGTCCGGGCCCGCGTATCGACGCCTACCCCGTGTCCACCCCCGCTGAGGAACTCCCCAGCGAGCACGTCATCACCAAGCGGCACACCCGCATCACGTTCTCCTGGCCCACGGCGGATACCGCCCAGGGCTAGGTCCACCCCCTATGAGAACAAGGAGATTGATCCACATGATGGGTTCCACCACCAGCGGCGGCACCGCTCTGGCCGAGCGGCCGGTCGAGGACGACTTCGCGCTGGACGTGCGCATCGTCGTGGCCGCCCACCCGGTCGGCAAGCTGATGTGCAACACCGGTGACGGGTGCGGGAACACCTGCGCCGGTACCGCTTCGGCGTGCAACTCCTACGTCGGCGACCCGTTCTAACCCCTCACCTGGTTGCGGGTGTGTCGGGACACCGCTCCTGCGGTTCCTGGCACACCCGCTCCGTGTCTGTTTGCGTGTACGGAAGAAGGCACCGTGCCCACACCCCCCGTCTTGGGGTATCGGTGGCAAGGCGGCGTAGCGCTCCTGCGTGCCAGCACCGACCCCGGAAACCTGCCTGTCCCCCACGGTCCAACGGCTACGGAGACGCCCTCCGCCGGACGAGCGTGGTTGTCGGCCCTGTGGGAGCGCCCGCAGATCCGCAACGCCTTGAGGGCGTCCAGCCCCGGGCTGAGCGCACAGGTCGAGGCCATCGTCTCCCAGGAGTGCGCCGATGGGCGGCGCATCCGCAAGGCCGTACTGTCGATGGCCTCCTACCTCGCCCGCTGGCAGCGCCCCACACCCTTCGGGCTGTTCGCAGGCATCGCACCGGTCACCGTCGGTTCTCGCCCGACCGTGGCCTGGGGCGAGGAGCACCGGCTCTTCCTGCGTGCCGACAGCGAATGGCTCTGCGATGTCATCGCACGCCTGCACCAGTGCCCCGACTTGGTCGAACGCTTGCATGTGGTCGCCAACAACACCGCACACGTGCGCGGCGGCCGGGTCGTGGTCGCGGGGCAGTCCGCGGACGGGCACGCCCACCTGGCCGCCCCCGTGGAGGTGTCGGTGCGCCATACCCCGCCGGTGGCCGCGGCCCTGCGAGCCGCACACACCCCGGTGCCCTACCACCAGGTGCGTGAGGACCTCGCCCAGCGCTTCACCGGCGTGCCGGTGGAGAAGATCACCGCACTGCTGAACGACCTGCTCTCCCAGCACGTGCTGTTGTCCACCCTGTGGGCACCGATCACCCATCCGGACGCACTGGGGTACCTGTGCGACCAGCTCATTGACATCAAGGCTGATCAGATCAACGAGATCGACGGCCTCGTCGAACAGCTCCACACCATCCACGCAGACCTCGCTCCATCGGTGCCGCACACCGCCTGGCCCCAGCAGGCTCCGGTGCTGGAGCGCATGCGCCTCCTCAGCGACGTGGCGCCGGTGCCCGTCATCGTCGATACCGCCCTGGACTGCCGCCTGCAGTTGCCAGCGCGGGTGATGCAGACCCTGGAGCGGACTGCGGAGGTACTCACCCGCGTCTCGGCTCACCCCTTCGGCCGTCCGGAGTGGCGCGACTACCACCACCGGTTCCGTGCCCGGTACGGACCCGGCGCGGTGGTACCGGTGCTGGAGCTGGTGGCCGACAGCGGTCTGGGCTGGCCCGCCGGATACCTGGGATCGGATCGGCGGCGCCCGTCCCAACTGCTCACCGACCGCGACACCACGCTCCTGGGCCTGGTCCAGCAGGCCATGGCCCAGGGGGAGGAGGAGATCGTCCTGACCGAGGAGGTGATCACCCGCCTGGGTCCTGCACCCGGTGAACCGACTGTGGCGGCATCGCGGGTGGAGATCGCCGCGCAACTACACGCCTCCACTGTGCAGGATCTAGCCCGAGGGGAGTTCACCGCGGTGGTGACCGGCGCCCCCCGGCCGGGCAGCAGCATGCTCGGCCGGTTCGCACACCTACTCCCTGACGAAACTCAGCAATCCCTCGCCGCCTCCTACCGCTCGTGCGACCCCGGGGTGGTGGTGGCGCAGCTGTCCTTCCCGGCGCGCAAGCGCCGCAACGACAACATCACCCGCACCCCACAGCTCCTGCCGCACGTGGTGGCACTGGCCGAGCACCACCCCGAGGGTGCTGCGGTGATCGCCGTGGAGGACTTGGGGGTGGGCGCTGATGCGACCGGTCTGCAGCTGCGTCGGCTCTCCACGGGCCAACGCGTCGAACTGCGGGTGGCCCACGCCTTGGAAGCGGGCACCCACACCCCGCCCCTGGCACGGTTCCTGTCGGAGGTGGCCACGGCGCGTTGCGCGGCCTACGGTGCCTTCGACTTCGGCGCCGCCGCACGCCTGCCCTACCTGCCCCGGGTGCGCTACGCCAACACCATCGTCTCGCCTGCCCGGTGGCTGCTGAACACGGGCGACTTCCCAGGCTCGCAAGCCCCGCATCAGGAATGGGAGAAGGGCCTAGAGCAGTGGCGTGCACGCTGGCAGGTGCCCGAGCGGGTGGCGTTGGTCGAGCACGACCGGCGCCTGCCCCTGGACCTGTCCCGGCCGCTGCACCGCCACCTGCTGCGCCAACGCCTGGCCCAGCACGAACGCGTGGAGCTGAGCGAGACCTGGGGGTCTGAGCGGATGGGCTGGATCGGCCGCGCCCATGAACTGGTGGTGCCCCTGCACGCGCCCGCGCCGCACCCCACAGCCACCGTGTCCTCGCCTGGGCCTGTACGTCCGGCCCGGGTCGAGGAGTCCCACCTGCCTGGCAGCGATGTCCTGCACACCCGCCTGTTCGCCCACCCTGAGCGCGTCGAGGAGATCCTCACCGACCATCTACCCGCGCTGATCGCCGCCGTTCCCAGCGCGGCGCGGTGGTGGTTTCGGCGCCAGCGCGACCTGATCCGTCCCGATGCCGCTACCTCCCTGGAGCTGTCCCTGCGTCTGACGCAGGGATGCAGCTACGGCGATGCGGTGGTGCACCTGCACGACTGGGCGCGACAGCTGCGGCGCTGCCGCCTGCTCGCGGATCTGGAGCTGGCCACCTACCACCCCCAGCACGGCCGGTACGGGCACGGGGAGGTGTTGGAGGCGGCCGAGGCGGTCTTCGGCACCGATTCCGGCGCCGCCGTGGCCCAGATCCGCCTGTCCCGCACCGCGGGGTTCGACGCTCAGGCTCTGGCCGCGGCCAGCATGGTCAACCTGGTCACCGCCTTCACCGACTCTCCCGGCCAGGGCCTGGAATGGTTGGTGACCGACCTGGCCTACGCTCCCGGTCCGGTGGACCGGGACGTGCGGCGCCACGCCCTCCAGCTCACTGCGTCCGAGGTCGAGGATGACGTGGCACTGCGGCAGTTGGTCGGGGGTGAGGTGGCTCAGGCCTGGCAGGAGCGTGCCCAGGCCCTGGCTGACTACCGCAAACAGCTGGTCGCCGAGCGCGAGCCGACCACGGTTCTGCGGTCTCTGCTGCACCTGCACCAGGTGCGCGCGCTCGGCGTGAGCCCGAACCAGGAGGCCGTCGTGCTGCGCACAGCGCGCGCCGTGGCCTTGGCCCACACCGCCAGGAGGCCGAAGTGAGTGTCCCCGCGCCGACCATGGATGCCGTGGCGGCGGTGGCCGAGCGCATCGCCGCGCATCTGGACGGCCCCACCCCAGGTGGTCAACCGTGGCTGGGGCAGTCCCTGGGTGAGGGGGCGGCCGGGATCGCCCTGGTACACATCGAGCGCGCCCACACCGGGCGCGGCACCTGGCAGCACGCACACCGGTGGATCAAGGCCGCGGTCGCCGAACAGGTCAGCGCCGCCGACACCACTGGTCTGTTCCTGGGCGCCACCGCCATCGCCTTCGTCCTGGCCTCCGCCGACACCGGCCCCGCCGCCGGCCGCTACACCACAGTCCGCGCAGGCCTGGACGCTCACGTGGTCGACCTCGCGCACCGGCGCGTCGACGCGGCCATGGAACGCATCCGCCGGGGTGAGTGCACCTCTTTCGGGGAGTACGACACCTTCTACGGGCTCACCGGTATCGGCGCCTATCTCCTGCGCCAGAACCCGGGCGGGAGCGCGATGGGCCGCGTCCTGGGCTACCTGGCCGCTCTCACCCGCCCGGTGATGGTGGACGGTGAGCCCCGGCCGGGGTGGTGGGTGGATCACGACCCCCGCAGGGAGCACTCGGCCCACTTCGCGGGTGGGCACGGCAATCTCGGTGCCGCACACGGCATCACCGGTCCGCTCATGCTGCTCAGCCAGGCGCAACGGCGCGGCGTCACCGTCCCCGGCCAGGTCGAGGCGATCGCAGCCATCCTTGCCCACCTGGACCAGTGGTGCCAGGCCAGTGAGCAGGGACCGTGGTGGCCCGAACACCTCACCGTGCGGGACCTGGCCGCCGGCCGTCCCCACCAGCCGGGCCCGGCACGCCCCTCGTGGTGCTACGGAACCCCCGGTATCGCGCGCGCCGGTCAGCTCGCCGCGCTGGCCACCGGAGACCAGGCACGACAGCGCGTCTACGAGCACGCCCTGGAAAAGTGTCTGGCCGACCCCGTCCAGATGGGGCGGCTGCGTGATGGGAGCCTCTGCCACGGCTGGGCCGGGGTGTATCAGACCACCTGGCGGGCCGCCCTCGATGCCACCACACCCGATCTGGCCACGCATCTGCCCACTTTGGCCACGGCCCTGATCCGCCACGCCGAGGACACGACGGAATCGGGGTTACTCGAAGGCCGCGCGGGCTCAGCCCTGGCACTGTCCACGGCCGCGATGGATGCGGCACCGCTCTCAGGATGGGACGCATGCCTGCTCATCGACTGAACCCGCCTTCCTCCGCTGAAGTAGGTGTGCGGAGCGAGCACGCCATCACACGCGTACTGGCAGGCGAGCCGCTGCACGTCACAGCCGCAGACGCGCACATGGACCCCGCCGCGCTTCAGCACCTGGTGGAGGTGTTCAGACAAGCTGGGCGCCGCGCCTTGGCCGACCATGCCGCCGCGGACTGGTGGCAGGTGCACGTGGAGTTCCCCGACTGGGTCAGGGCCGAACCCACAGCAGTCCGACATCTGGCCCCTCTGCTGCGCGACGCTCACGCCGAGGGTGGCATCACCAGCTGGTGGTTCATCCGCAAGCACCCCTGCTGGCGGTTGCGCCTGCACACAGCGCGCCCCCCGGTCCGGGCTCGTCTCAGCACCGAGCTGGACCATCTGGTGAGCGCCGGCCACGTGGCTCGGTGGTGGGAGGGAGTGTATGAGCCCGAGACCGCCGCGTTCGGCGGCCCAGAGGGAATGGAGGCAGCACACCAGCTCTTCCACGCCGACAGCGACGCCGTTTTGGACCTGGTCGCGGTCGGGGCCAGCCCTTTGGGGCGTCGGGAGTTGTCCCTGCTGTTGTGCTCCCAACTTCTGCGGGCCTCAGGCCTGGAGTGGTACGAGCAGGGCGATGCGTGGGACCACGTGTGCCGCGAACGCCCCCTGCCCACCGACGTCACCGCAGAACAGCTCCACGGCCTGGTCGAGGACGTGCGCCCCCTTCTGCTGGCCGACACCGCCCCCGACGGGGCGATGTTCGGCCTCGGCCACCCCCTGGAGGGCTCTTCTGCGTGGGCGAACGCCTTCGACCGGACCGGTCGCCGGCTGGGTGCTGCGGTGCGCGACGGCGTTCTGGAGCGGGGACTGCGCCGAGTCTTGGCCTACCAGGTCATCTTCCACTGGAACCGGCTGGGTCTCTCGACTCGCGCCCAGGCGGCGATGGCCTGGGCGGCGCGCGCAGCCATCCTCAACGTTCCCGACCAGGACGGGCGGGTGCGGCCATGAGCACGCTCGCACACGATCAGGTGGCCCTGCCTGGAGTGCTTGGTCCGGTTCCCGCTGGTGAGGCGGCCTCGCCTGTCCTGCCCGCCCCTGCAAGAGCGCGTGCACCAGGTGACCTCTTTGGGATAGCGCTTGAGGTAGGTGGCCAGCGTGGTCGAGATGTGGGCGTCAGTGATCGCCACCGGTCACCTCCGCACCAGCCCGAAGGCCATGTTCTTCATGGTCGACGGCTCGCGGACGAGGGAGAGCAAGGGGCACGGGTTGGCTCCAGAAGGTGTACAGCTGCTCGACGCGGGCTCGCAGCTTACAAGCGGTACCTGGTCAGCGTGTGTACTACGCGGCACAGTCTTGATCTGAGGGCAGGACCGGTTGCGATGAGCTGGCGCTGTGAGCGGATGAGAGCGCAGATCGACAGGCAGGAGGTTGCTGTGTTCACCCACCAGCCCACTACCCCGACTCCAAACCTGACCCGGTTGGAGAACCCTGGCTTTCGCGGTTTCCGCGCCACCGATCCCGCCGAGCAGCACGTCCACGGCGCATACGGCCGTCGCGCCGCCGATGATCCACACCTGGTGGCCGTCGACATTCTCGGGCTGGGTCCACAGCAGGTGCACCAGGTCGTCCTTCGCGCGCTCGCTGACCACGTCTCGAAACCCACCTCGGCCGAACACAGTTCCCTGATGCAGTAGAGCGGTCAGTCTGTCCATCACGCCGATCACCAGAGTTCAGGAAGTACTGCGCATGCGTCCCACGCGCCTCGCCCCGCCCGCTGCTCTTCTCGCCGAGCTGCGCGACGCCCGCACCACAAGCCAGACCCGTCTTGAGGACGTGTTGGAGAGCCATGGCCTGCGTCTGCTTACCGGAGGCTTCCAGAACAGCGTCTACGCCTGGGAGGATCCCGATCGCGGGCCCATCTGCATCAAGCTCTACGCCAAGGGCCACCACCGCCGCCGCGTCGAGCGCGAGTGGGCAGCCCTAACCCTGCTCGCCGAACACGGGGTTGACGGCGTCCCTCGCCCGCTGTGGCTCGACGACGACAGCGTTCCTGCCATCGGTATGAGCTTGCTGGCGGGCACGCCGCTCCTGGAGAGCGCCGACCGCGAAGCCGCCCTCAAAGGCCTGGCCCGCACCACGCGTCGCCTGCAGAATGTGCCCTTGTCCGGTCTGCTCGCCGACATCGAGCGCATCGACTCCGGCGCCCACTACCTGCTGCGCCTCACCAGCAGCTGGCCCGAACTCCTCGCAGACCACGAGAACGACCCTTTGACCTGTGACATGCGCGCCCTGCTTGAGGCCTGGCACGCCAGCGGTGACGCCGAACTCGTAAGGGAGAACGCGGCCCCCGCTGTGTTCTCCCGGGGCGACTCCAACCTCCTCAACTGGCTCCGCGAGGGCGACAGCACCCCGTGCGTGGACTTCGAATACGCCGGGCACAGCAGTGGCTTCTTCGACGCCGCTGACCTGATCGAACACATCAGCGCCCGCGAGATCCCCGACAGCACCTGGATCGCGCTCTTGCCCGATCTCGGAATCACTTCCGCCAACCGGCACCAGTTCCTCGCCGCCCAGCGCACCTGCGCCCTGCGTTGGCTCGCGATTCTGTGGAAGCAGCGCCATGCCCGCGCCGCCGAGTTCGCCACCCAGCACGCCCGCGTACGGCTCCTGCAGCTGCCCGACAACCCCTGGCGTGGCTGACCCCCCTTTGCGGCCAGGCGTCACCACACCCCCTGGCCGCCACCGGCCGACGAGCAGCAGCGGCCGCGCCCGCGGCCGCCCGATCGTTTGAGGATGACCATGACCCTGATGCCGCAGACCATCAGCCTGCTGTGGGCGCTGCGTTCCTACTGTGGCTCACACCAGTGCAAACCCTGCTACTTCACGTAGCTCGACGAGCAGCGCGTGGCCAAGACCCCCGGTCTGCTGTCGCACTTTTCGCCCCACGATCTGCCCACCAGGGAGGTGATGGCGTTTGCACGCACCCTGAAGGGATCGACCGTAGGTCGGGTCTTCGTCGCTGGCGGCGAGCCGTTGATGTGGCGGCTCGTCCTGGGTCTCATCGAGATCCTCAAGGACGGCGGGATCGAGGTCGTGGTGTGCACCAGCGGCGTGGCACTGAACCAGCCGGGCATGTCCGAGCGCCTGGTGGAGCTGGGAGTGAAGGGCGTCTCCGTGTCGCTGGACTCTACCGACCCCGACTACAACGACACCTGGCGCCCGCCCCGCCGGGAAGGCGATGGTTGGGAAGGAGTCGTCCGCGGAATTACGACCCTGCTGGCTGCCCGCGGCTCCCCGGTCCCGGGTCGGCCTCTACACGGTCATCACCAAGCTCAACCTGTCGGATGTCACCGCCGTGCCCCAGCCGTCGGCTCGCGCAGCACCCTGGAGCCCTCGTCGGGGTTGGAGAAGATCACTCAGGCCAAGCACGATCCCACAGTGCTCAGCCGTGCTGAGCTGGAGACCGCCCGGCAGCGCTGACCGGCCCTGGCCAGGGGCAGGACGTCGGGACGCAAGGTTTCACGGTGGTGCGGTCCCATGGAAGCGCATCTGGTTTCCAGGTGGGCCCTACTCCATCCGGGTGGGGCCCACCTGTGGGTTGGACTCTGGTCACGGGTCCAGTGGCCCTGGGCGACGTCGACTACTACGACAACGATCCCCGCCGCTACCTACGCGGGCCCAGGGTCTAACACCTGTGGACTCACCCCATGGCCTGGGGCGAGTCCAGGGAGGCTTCAGGCGCGGCACGCCCGGATCTGGGTCACCAGGATCGCGCGGGCGCCGACCTGTTCGAGCTGGTCCATGATGCTGTGCGCCTCAGCGGTGGGCACCATGACACGGACGGCCGCCCAGCCTTCGCGGTGCAGCGGAGAGATGGTCGGCCCCTCCTTACCGGAGGCGATCGCCACAGCCGCTTCCAAGTTGTTGGCCTCGATGTCGTAGTCGAGCAGCACGTAGTCGCGGGCGACCAGGACGCCGCCCAAGCGGCGCAGGAATCGCGTCGAGGCTTCGGTCTTGGTGTCGCTGCGGTCCTGGATGACGACGGCTTCGGAGCGCATGATGGGCTCGCCGATGATGCGCAGCCCCAGGTGGGCCAGGGTGGCGCCGGTTTCGACCACGTCCGCGATCACGTCGGCCACGCCCAGGCGCAGCGCGGTTTCCACCGCGCCGTCCAGGCGCACGATGCCTGCGGGGTCCACCCCGTGGTCGGCCAGGTGCTTGGCCACGACCGAGGGGTAGGACGTCGCGATGACCTTGCCGTGGAGGTCGTGCACGCCGCGGGCGGAGTCGGGGTCGCCGGCGAAGTGGAAGGTGGAGCGGGCAAAGCCCAATGCCAGGACTTCCTCGGCCGGGCCTGCGGAGTCGATAAGCAGGTCACGGCCGGTGATGCCCATGTCCAGCTTCCCCGAACCGACGTAGGTCGCGATGTCACGGGGACGCAGGTAGAAGAACTCGATGTTGTTCGCCTCATCGGTGACGACGAGTTCTTTGGAGTCGGTGCGCTGCAGGTACCCGGCCTCATGGAGCATCGCGACCGCCTTGGCGTGCAGGGAGCCCTTGTTGGGGACGGCGACGCGGAGCATGGACGACATGGGTGCCTCTCGTGTGTGGGTGAACGCTGCCATGGTCTCAGGTCCAGACGTGGTCTGTGGGGTGTTTGCTACAGCCCGTGGGTGCGGGCATGGGAGTTGACCTGTGGTTCGGTCATGGTGGCGATGTGGTCCAGGACCGCGCGGGTGCGGTCCTGGCTGGTGGTGGCCTTGTGCCAGAGGTGGTGTGCGCTGGGGTTGAGCTGGCCGGGGTGGTGGTGCAGGTGCTCGAACAGGTGGGTGAGGGCTTGCCGGATGCGGGGGCGGTGGGTGCGGCGCTGGGGTGGGCGCAGCACGTGGTGCAAGGTGGCGGCCTTGACCCAGGCCACTTCGGCGTGAGCGCGAGGATCGACCCGGATGCGGGCGTGGTGGCGGCGCACCGGTGTGCCTTGGGCGGTGGTGGCCTGGAGCCAGCGTGTGGTGAGGGTGCGCGTCAGTGCGCACAGCGCCTCCCGCGCCCGGGGGGTGGCGTCGACTTCTTCCTCGGCCAGGGCCGCGAACTCCTGCAGTTGCAGGAGTTCGCGGGCAGCTTGGTCGATGTGTTCCGCAGGCTGTGTGCTCAGACATTCGGCGGCCAGGTAGCTGAGAAAGCGGCGGTGAGCGTTCTCGGTGAGGGTGCGCGGGCGCAGCAGGCGGGCGCGCACGCCATCTTCGAGGTCGCCGGTGGCGTTGGCGATATCGTCGGCCCAGTCCATGATCTGCGCTTCGGCGCTGACCGCGCCCTGGGGAGCGCCGTGGCGGGCCCAGGCGAAGGCGTCGGCGTCCTGGGGGAAGACCCCGAACTTGTGGCGGCCCTCCTGGCGGGGCCAGGGGTACTTGCAGGCGGCGTCGATGGTGGCGCGGGTCAGGTTCAGCCCCGAGCTGTGGCCGACCGGTTCCAGGCGGGTGAGGACGCGCAAGGTCTGGGCGTTGGCCTCGAACCCGCCCGCGGTCTGGCCCAACGCGTCCAGAACGCTTTCGCCGTAGTGGCCAAAGGGTGGATGTCCCAGGTCGTGGGCGAGCCCGGCGGTTTCGACCAGGCGAACATGGGCGCCCACACGCTGGGCGATCCGCCCTGCGATACAGGCCACCTCCAGCGAGTGCGTCAGGCGGGTGCGGGGGGTGGTGGCGTCCTCCTCCAGGTGCAGGGACTGGGATACACCGCCCAGGCGGCGCAGCGCCGCAGAGCGCAGCACGCGGGAGTAGTCCTCTTCGAGAGGGTCGTGGTCGCCCGCGGTAGGGGTGCGGCGTTGCAGGTCGCGCTCGTTCACACCTGCTCCCCTGCCGCCGTGCTGGCATCGAGCAGCGTGATGATGGACTCCTGACTCAAGTAGCGGCGGTAGAGGGCGTCGGCGCGCAGCTCGGTGCGTGTGCGCCCGACGAAGGCGGCCTCCAGGTACATCAGCCGCCGAAAGAAGCGCCCATGGACCCACCTGCGTTGGATGTCCAGGCTCTGGCCCGGACCCAGCGCACGCAAGGCGCGGGTGTTGATCAGCCGGTTGGTGTCCACCAGCCGCACCCGCCCGGCGGTGTCGACCGCCAGGTTCAAGAAGCGGTCGTCGATGATGTCGGGCAACAGCACGTCCTGGTGGGCGACGCGCTCCAGCAGGCGGCGGGTGGTGGCGATGAACTCGGCCAGGTCGTGACGGGCCGAGGCGGGCAGTCGCTCGGCGCTCGTTCGGCCCAGGTTCCATTCGGCGCGCACCGGCACCCATTCCTTGACCAGCACCATCTGGCACAGCGGCGCGTCGGCGGCGGGGCGGATGAGGACTTGGTCGGGGATCAAGTTGGGGCAGGTGGGTGTGTAGGTGCGCATCAGGTAGGCGTATTCGGACTCCACCTTGTCCGGGGTGAGCTCGGGGGCTTGGGGCAGGAAGTACTGCACACAGAACCGCCCGCCGTGCGGTGGGCGGTAGACGCGGCTGTGCTCGCCGTCGCCGATCAGTTCGTACCCGGCGGGCGGCCGGGCGGGCAGAGTGTTCACGCCCTGTCCTCCAGTTCCACCAGCACCTGATCGGTGACCAGGGCGTGGGCGCCCAGGCGGTTGGCGCAGGCCAGAGCCTGGGCGGCGGTCTCGACCAGGGGTTCGCCGGGACCGTTGAAGCTGGTGTTGAGCAGCACCGGCGCGTGCCCACGTCCAGCGAGAACATCCAGGACCTCCCACACCAGGTCTTCGGCGCCCGGTTGGAGCTGTTGGGGGCGTGTGGTGCCGTCCTGGTGGCGCACCGCGGGCATCAGCGCGGCGCCGGTGTCGCTGAGGTGGGCGGCACCGAGCATGTAGCGGTGCAGGTGCGGTGAGGGCTCCCACCACCCGTGCTGGCCGTGGTGGGTGAGGGGGCCAAAGGGTCGCCACTGTTCGCGGCGTTTGAGCGTGTTCATGCGCTGGCGCATCCGCGCCTGGGTGGGCAGGGCGAGGAAGGAGCGGTGTCCCAGGGCGCGCGGGCCCACTTCGCTGCGGCCCCGGCACACCCCCACGATCTTGCCTTGCTGGAGCAGGTCGGCGATGTGGTCGGCGTCCACGTCGCGGACCCGGCCGCCGTCGACATCGGGCAAAGTTCCGGGGGTGCCGCCGGTGTAGGGGTCCATGACCTGGGGACGGGTGGGGGCAGCCAGGGTCCAGGCCGCTCCCAGGGCCACCCCGGCGTCGTGCGGTACCGGGGGCACGTACACCGGCCCGTCCAAGCGGCCGTTGGCGGCGCAGTTCAGGCCCACTCCCCCGGCGATGCACACGCGCTGCAGACCGCTCAGGGTGCGCGCCTGCTCGACCAGCCAGGCCAGGGTGTTTTCCACGGTGGTCTGGGCGGCGGCGGCCACCCGCACCGCACGCTCGTCCTGGGCCAGGCTGGCCGCGGGATGCTCGGGGCGGGCGGCGCCGGCGAAACGGGTGATGTGGTTGGCCCACCGGCCGCGGGTGGCCTCATAGTCCAAGGTGGGGTCATCGCCCAGGGCCGAGAGCAGGCCGTGCTCGCCCACACGGATCCACCCCGGGTCGGGGCGCTGGTCGGTGTAGGCGGCCAGGCCCATGGTCTTTCCGGCACCGCGTTTGCCCAACCCCAGCCAGCTGGAGGCGGCCTCGTACAGGTGGCCCAGGCTGGCCACCTGCGGCCACACTGCGATCTGGACTAGGGGGTGACCGCGCTGGGCTCGCCACAGCGACGTCGACTCGCTTTCGCCGTTGCCGTCGACCACCAGCACCGCGGCGGCCTCATCGCCGCTGGCGTGGAAGGCCGAGGCGGCGTGGGCCTGGTGGTGGGGCACACAGTGCAGGCTGGGCCGGTGGGGCAATCCCAGCGCGGCCAGGAAGTGGGCTGGGGAGGTGAATTCCCACCCCCGGCCAGCTGCGGCTGCCAGGCGCGGTTCGTCCCAGCCCACGGCCACCGCGTCGACTTGGTGGGCGTCGATGCCCGCGATGCGCAGGCAGGCGGCCACCGCCAGGGTGGGCATGTGGGTGCCCACGGCGTGACGCATCCGGCTCAGGCGTTCCTCCTCGATGTAGGCCAGTACCGTGCCGGAGTCGTCGACCAGACAGGCCGCGGCGTCGTGGTAGGTGGCCGTACCGGCGTTGACGCCGAGGATGTAGGTCATCACAGGCTCGCTTTCACAGCGGCGGGGGTGCGAGACAGGACGTGGGCGTAGGCGGTGAACATCCGCTCCAGCCCGAATGTCAGGGCCTTGGCGCGGCCCCCGTGGGACAGGCGCTGGTGCAGGGCCGGGTCGGACAGGACGCGGTGCAGGGCCTGGGCCAGAGCCGTGGGGTTGTGCGGAGGCACCAAAAGACCGCTGTGGCCGTGGTCGATGTACTCGGCCGGGCCGCCGTGGGCGGTGGTGATCACGGGCATCCCGGCGAGCATCGCTTCGATGTTGGTGTAGCCGAAGGGTTCGGGTTCGCGGCTGGGGTGAGCAGCCACATGCGCACCTGCGTAGCAGCTGACGACCTCCTGCGGGGTGAGGGCATCCAGCAACACCACACGCCCACCCAAGCCGCGCTGGGCGATCATCTGCTCCAGGTCGCGCTCGAAGTGAGGGGTGCGGGTGTCTACCAGCCCCGCTCCGTTGATGGCCACCACGGTGTTGTCCAGCTGGCCGCGGGTGTGCAACAGGTGGGCGGCCTCGATGAGGTCCTCGTGGCCCTTCCACGGCACCCGCCGGGCCGAGAGCAGCACCACCCGCGCTTGGGCGTCAAGGGTGTTGCGCTGTCGCACCTGCGAGAAGACGTCGTGGTGGCGTACGGCGTCGAGCTGGTGGAGGAAGCTGGTGGTGTCCATGCCGTTGAACACCGTGCGCACCGCGTCCGCCGCCACTCCGGCTGCGATCAGGGCGCGGCGGATCGTCTCGGAGACCGCGATCAGCCGCACCTGGGCACGGGTGTGCTCCAGTCGCTGGGCCAGGTAGGTGAACCGGGCGTGCATCTGGGCCGCGTCGTGGATGACGCCGGTGATCTGCAGCCGCTCGACTCGCTTCGCGGGCAGGTGGGAGTGCTCCTCGGCCTTGAGCAGCGCGACCAGGGGGTTGATGTTTTGTACCAGCAGGTCGTCCACACCCGCGGACAGGACCTGGTCGGCGTATTGACGTGCCAGCTGTGACCAGACCGGGTTGGTGGCCTGGTCGATGAGGTCCTCATAAAAGTGCTGGACCCGGGCTGGGTCCTTACCGCCGGTCGCCGCATCGCCCAGGTACTGCGGGAAACCGGTGGCCACACCACGAAGGCGCACCAGGTGGCCTTCGGGGGTGCGCAACGTGCCCAGGTAGCCGGGGAGGTCCGCGCCGGTGCGGGTGATGGTCAGCTGTGTGGTGGGGTGCTGTTCGGCCAAGCCACGCAGGAGCTGGTGGGTGTGGTTGACCAGGCCGGTTTGCCGGGTGGGCTTGGGTTGCCCGGTCGCCGTCATCGTGCCGCGCACGTCGTAGGTCAACAGATGCAGCGCAGCGGGGAAGGCCTGGGACAGGCCGGGGGTATCGGAGTTCACGGGGGTCCTCACACTCGCCAGAGGGTGATCACAGAACGTGAGAACAAGATTCGCCTCGCAGACGAAGGCAGTACCAGTGACGTTCGCGGACGAACACGGACGTTGGTTGCGTCCGCTGTCCGTCCCGGGGGAAGGAACGGGCCATGACCCCACAGACCCCGCACCTGCCCAGGTGGGCACAGGCTCTACGGCAGCAGCGCACCGAGCTGGGATGGGACGTGCACCGGCTCGCGGTGGAACTGGTGCAGGCCGCCGGTCGGCACAACACCGCCACTGCCGAGAGCCTGGCCCGACGGATCCGGGCCTGGGAAGCAGGCAGTAGCGGTATCCGTGAGCGCTACCGGTTGTTGCTGGCCCAGGTGCTCCAGGTCGACCCCGAGGTGTTCGCTGACCAGCCGGTCGAACCGGGAGCACCGGCCCAGGCGAGTCGTATTCGGTCAACCAGCGCCCATCTGGTGTCTTTGGACGTGGCCTTGGGCGGAACAGATCTGGTGCCCGCAGCGGTGCGCGCGGCGCGCACGGCCCACGCCAGCGCACGAGCGGGAGCGTCAGCGGACGTGGTCTCGGCGGCCGCGGAGGCGTTGCAGGTAGCCGGGTGGCTGGCCTTCGATGCCGACGAGCACGTGCTGGCTCGTCGGCTGACCAGCGCCTCGGTTCTGGCGGCGCGTGTGGGTGAGGACCGCGGCGGTGAGCTGTTCGCCTTGTCACAGCTTGCGATGCACGATGCTCACGAACGCCTGCCCCTTCAGGCTCGCCAGGTATGCGAACATGTGCTCGACCAGCAACTCTCCTCCCGTCTGACCTGCCTGTTCGAGCTTCGTCTGGCGCGGTCTCAAGGGCAGAGCAACACGCCGATCCGTGCTTTGGGTACCTTGCGCCGAGCTCGCTCTCGTCTTCAAGACGGCGCTAATGACGATGACCCGCCTTGGGCGTGGTGGATCACCGAAAGTGAGCTGACCTGGCACGAGGCCATGATCCACGCCGACAACGGCAACTGGGACCGGGCCCAGGAGCTGTTCGCGCTGGCTCGGGAGCAGCGTCCTGCCCGCTACCCGCGCGGGCCGCTGGTCGATGCGGTCCACCAACTGCACGCGCTGGTGCATCTGAGGGCATGGGGCGCCGCCCAGGAAGTACTGACCACAGCGGTGATCCCTGCGGTGGGGCAGGTGCGGTCAGCACGCACCAACGCTCTGCTCGCCCGCACCGTAGGGCTCAGCGAGCGCGCTGCGGCACCGATATCGGTGCGTGAACTGATGCGGGCGGCAAGTGCTGCAGCGTATTAGGAACCTTAAGTCGCGGCCAGGGTCCGCGTCCGCAGACGGAGGACGACGGGGTCTTCCTGTCCCGTCCAGGACAAGATGGTGAACTTCCCGGTGGAAACTTCCACGACGTTGAGGACTTTACGGGTGAGCGGCCTCTCCTTCAGGGCCTATTCGTCCAGTTCAGGACCAACCGAGTGTGCCGCTTGTCCACGACGCGTCCAGGCGGGAGCTGGTCGTTGGGAGTGTCGGCCGGGACCAGGGTGATGCTGGGGTCGGGGCCGTGACGATAGTCGTGGTCCCACTCCTGTATCAGCGCGCACAGTCGCTCGGCGGTAGCGGCGCCGGTGGGGCCGTGACCGATGGCGCCGAACTGCCACCGGTCCTCACGGTCGGGGTGGCGGCGCAGGGTGCGGTAGGCAAAACTCGCCCCATCGGGGGCGATGAGGGCGGGGGTGCCGTGGTTCCAGGTGGGCTTGACCAGCTTGGCCTTGACCGCGCCGGGGTCGGCGGTGAGCAGCGCCCAGTCGTCGATCACCGTGGCCAGCCACAGGTCCTGGGCGTCGGTGGCCTCGTCATAAGCCACCAGGGCCTGCGACCAGGCGGTAACGGGCTCCTGGGTGAGCGCGGTGCGCAGGGCCTGGACGTCAACGTCGGGGCCGTCCTCCAGCCGCAACCCGACGCGTTGGCCGTCGGTGTCGTTGAGGTAGGGCATGTCCTCCCAGTGCTCGCCCGCGCCGGTGATGCGCACGAACCCGCACAGGTCCTGGGACAGAGCCGACCAGTGTCCCTGGCCGGTGTGCTCCAGGGTCAGGCACCGGGTCAGCCCGCGGATGCGCATGGGCACCACCAGACGCCCCCCGGGCACGAGCTGCTCGGCCCAGGCGGCGGGCACGTCCCACGCGCCGGCGGTGACGATGATGCGGTCGAAGGGGGCCCGGGAGGAGAAGGCGTACTCGCCGTCGGCCACCGCCAGGTGCACGTCGGTGTACCCGGCGCCGGTCAGGCAGCGGTGGGCGCGGTCGATGACGTCGGTGTCGATGTCGATCGAGGTGACCTGCCCGTGCTGCCCGACGAGTTCGCTGATCAGGGCGGCGTTGTAGCCGCCCGACCCGATTTCCAGGACCCGGTGGCCGGGGCGGATGTCGGCCCGGTCGAGCATGAGCGCGATGACGGTGGGCGCGGACACCGAACTCAGCGCCACACCGCGCCCGGTGTCGCGTTTGGTCACCACCGCCTGGTCGGCGTACACCTCACCCAGCTCCAAGCCGGGCAAGAACGCCTCTCTCGGCACCTGGGACAGGGCCTCCTCCACGGCCGGGGCCAAAGGCACGCCGACGTGGGCGCGGTTGGCGACCACCTTACGGACCATGGCCTCGCGCAAGGTGTGCGCCGATGGGGTGGTGGTGCTGGTCATGGTGCCTGTTTCGTTGAGTGGTCACGTCGGGTGAAGGTAGCAGAAGCGCCTTGGCCTCAGTCATCTGCAGAGGTGGGCTCTATCGGGCTTGGGGGAGGCCGTCGGACGCAGGGCGCGTGTTCAGGCGACGCTTCTTGGGGCGGGGGCTAGCGTGAGCGCCCACCCTTGGTCGATGGGTGTGGCGTGCACGCCCAAGGTGTCAATCGTTGGTCGGCCGTGCTCCTTCCACTCCTGGATCAGGTCGCGAACGTGCTCTAGGGGCGGTGACGTAGCCGAATCGGCGATGAGCCGGGGTTCGGGGAACAGAGCGGCGAATCCGGCGTGGTCGGGGGTGGTGATGCCGACCATGGTCTCCTTGCCGCGGTGGGCCATGGTCAGCCCGGCCGGTTTGTGGGCGATGGCCCAGAGCTTGAAGTGTTCGATCTCTGGCCAGCCGACATCGACGGGCTCGGTGTGGGGGGCGTGGAGCATGCGGGTGAACACCGTCTCGGCCAGGTCCTGGTCATCGGTAGCGGTGATCCAAGGAGCGGAGATGTAGGAGGGGCTGCGTTCACCGTCGATGATGCGGGAGACGGTGGCGTATCGCGACCGGTCCAGGGCGGGGGTGGTCATGGGCACGTACTGGCCCCGGGACAAGGTGATGGATCCAGGGGTGTGGTCGTTGGCCACGGTGATGCGAGCCATGGCGGTGGAGTAGGCGATCGGTGCGCACACCAGCGGGGCCAAGATGATCCCGCCGGGGCGGACCTGTTCGACCCAGGCGGTGGGCAGGTGGGGCGGGGTGGTCCAGGCGATGAGCCGGTCGAAAGGCGCCTGGCCAGGGGCGCCCTGGTAGCCGTCTCCGGCCAGGGAGGTGATGGTGGTGTACCCGGCCTGGCGGTGGAGTTCGGTGGCGCGGATGATGAGGTCGGCTTCGACGTCCACAGACACCACCGTTCCGTGGGGGCCAGTGAGTTCGGCCAGGAGCGCGGTGGAGTAGCCGGATCCGGTGCCGATCTCCAACACCCGCATCCCTTCTTGGATGTCGAGGAGGGGTAGGTGGCGTTCGATGACCGAGGCGGGGGTGGTCTGTCGGACGGCGCGCTTGTCGGTGCCGCGGTAGTGGGTCTCGTCCACCCGGGCCAGGGCCGCGGTGACGACAGGCGGGGTGGTCGTGGTGTCGGTCATTGGAGGATCCGGTTCGTTGTGGGCGGGTCAAATGCACAGGGCTGTGGTCCACGGCCAGACGGTGGTGTCGTCTTCTCCGACGGGGGTGCCGTCGGGGGTTTGGGCCCAGGCGTGGGTGGCGGGTGGGTCGAACCGGCCGCCCAGGCACCAGTGGAGTCGGCGGCCGGTGAAGACGGCGGCGAGAACCAGGGTCAGTGAGGTCTCCAGGCAGGCGGCTCGGCCTGGCCACCAAGCACCGACGCGGGCGCAGGCGTTCGCGAGGCGCGCGATGGTCGTGTCCGCGGTGGTGGGGGTGGTCAGCGGGAGCCGGTGCAGGATTTCGATGGTGGCGATGGTAGTCCGAAAGGGCAGGCGGAGCAGGCAGATCGCGCAGATGAACGCCAGCGTGGCGAGCGCCTTGGACTGCCACGTCACCGACTTGTGGTGGTTGGGTAGGGCCATGGGACTGGTCACCGGGGCTCCTGTGTGGTGATGAGGCGTCGTTGGCACAGGTTGTCCAGGAGTGGGGCCAGGTCGGCGTCCAAGCGTTCGGGGGAAACGTTGAAGCGCTCAGCCAGGGCCGTCAGTGCGTCGAGGTGGGTGCGGCCCCCGGTGAGGGCTTCGTTCCAGTAGGCAGCGGCCGTGGGGTTGAGGTGGGTCCAGGAGCCGTCGCGCAGGTTCAGGATCAGTGCGCCGCGACCGTGTGGGTCCATCGCCACGGCGGCCCATCGGGTCGGGCGGACACGGCCGATCACGGCCTCTCCCCCACGGTGGCGGTGCGGTGCGGGTGGGTCCACCAGGCGGATTCGTCTGCCAGGGAGCGCACCCACATTTCGGTGGTGATGATCTGGGCGAGGGCTCCCAGGGGTGCGGTACGCCCGTCCACGGCACGGCTCAAGGCCGCCAGCACGGGTGCGGTTTCGATGACGCCGAGTTCACCCAGGTGGGCGGTGGTGAGCAGATCTCGAATGGCCGAGGCGTTGCGGCGTAGGCCTTGGTAGGCGTGGGTGGTGAAGGCGTCCTTCGACGCGCGCTCCCACACCCCTGGCGGCAGTACTCCGGTCATGGACTGGCGCAGGGTGGGCTTGAACCGGTGGGCGTCAGCGCGGGTCCAGGAAGGGGCGGTCAGGGTGGCGCGTACGAGGGCGTTGTCCAGGAACGGGGCGCTGATGTCCACGCCGAGGTCGTAGTGGGCGAGGTCGCGGAAGGTGGCGTGGCCGGCGGCGTAGTAGCGCAGGCCCCGGTGGTCGGCCCACTGTCCGGGCAGGAGCCTTGCGTGGTCGTGGGTTTCGGCAGCGTGGCGGGTCTGGAGGGCCAGGAGGCGGCACAGGGGCGGGGTGAGCCAGGCCGCGGTGGCGGTCGGAGCCGTCCAGGACAGGGTGCGTTCCAAACGCGGGGGCCGAGCACGGTGCTCCAGGTTGTCGGCCAAGGCCCGCAGCGCGTCGGGGTAGCGGGTGCGGGCCAAGTGATGAACGGCGCAGGCGAGGCGGTGGGCGGGTACGCGCCACAGGCGGGCGTGGGCGAGGGTCTGGGTCCAGGCACGGCGGTGGTGGCCGCTGGCGAGGAGGTCGGCCAGGTGGGCGGGGCCGGTGGACAGGACGTTGTCGCCGCCGTTGCCGGTCAGGTGCACGGTGCTGCCCGCTTCGGCTGCGGGTGTGAGGTAGGCCCGGTGGCGGCTCCAGGCGCGTAGGTCCAGGGCGGGGGCGTCGGTCGCCGTGGTCTGGTGCAGGTCGGTGTAGGGCAGGGTGTTGGGGCCGCCGTGGACGAGGCGATGGGTGATGGCGGGCGTGGTGGCCGCCGCGGTGCGGGCGTGGTGTAGGTCGGTGTGGTTGCCCAGGTCGGGTGCGGTGTAGGTGACGGCGTACACCTCGGTGGTGCGGGCGGCGAGCAGGGCGATGGTGGTGGAGTCCATGCCGCCGGACAGGTCTGCGCTCACCTGTTCGCCTTCTCGGGTGCGCAGGGCGACGGCTTCGGTCAGGGTGGTGCGCAACCGTTCCGGGACCTGGCCGGGGTCCAGGCCGGACAGGGGAGCGGGGGCGATGGTGGTGGCGCGGTCGTGGGTCAGGTGCAGGGTGTGGCCGGGTGGGACCTGGTGGATGCCGTGCCACAGGCTGCGGGTTGAGCGCAACTCTTCGACCAAGGGAGCGGCCAGGTGCGCAGCCAGCGCTTCTACATCCAGCGCTGCACCGGTGGCCTGTGCCAGGGGACGGGCGCGGGTGGCCCAGAACCACCCGTGGTCGTGGTGGGTGTAGTAGAGGGGCCAGACACCAGCCAGATCGGGAACCGCCACGGTCTCCTGCCTGGTGGTGAGGACGGTGAGGTAGGAGCCTGCCCAGTGGGTGAACACCGACCAATCCCGAGTCCGCAACGCCTTCTCCGCTGCGGCGCGCAGTTCAATGTCGCTGGCTGCGCAGCGGCCGATGACAGTGACGGCGGCCTGATCGGTGGTCACCGTGCGGTGCGGGGGCGCGTCCATCATCCAGACCGGCATGTGGTGGACGGTGAGGGGGATGGCCGTGGCGGGGGCGGCGTGCGGAGGGTGGGTGTGGTGGTGTCCGGCGACCCAGCGCATCGACAGGGATGTCCTTTCCAGCAGAGGGCGTCGCCGCCCACCGTGCGGGTGGGCGGCGACCTAGCGAAGAGCTATGCGTCGTCGACGCCGACACCGACGTCGGTGAAGTAGCGGTCGTTGTCCTCGCTGTCCTCGGGGACATCGCCCAGGGTGTGGGTGTGGACGGTGCCGAGTGTGGTGGCCTGGGGCGGCGTGTAGGCGAACACGGCGTCCATGGGCGTCACCTTCCCTTCGGTTCTTCTGGGCTCGTCGCGGTAAACGAGCCCCTGCACTCACCGAAAGTAAGCGTGCTCCCCCATGGAGTGAAGGGCCATGCTGCCCCTGTGCTCTGACGGCGTCCGGTGCGGTGGGCCGTAGTGGCCTACCCGCGCAGGTGAGGGCCGTGCCCACCTTCCAAAGGTTCACGCGGGCGAGGGCTCCCCCATCGTCAGTGGACCGTGTCGGTAGCCGACGCGATATAGCGCTGCCTGGTCCTCTTCACTCCTCCAACCGGCGGGCGAGTCCGATGAGACCTGGGGTGCGTCGTCCGTTGCCGCGTTCCAACAGTGTCTGCGCCGTGGTGCGGGCTTGAGGGTGGTAGCGCACCCACTCGGGAGCGATACGGTGTGCCTCCAGCAGTGCCGCTGTCGCCTGCTGGTCATGCCGGAGTTCAACACGGGTGTGGGCGCAGTTGAGCAGATAGCGGGCCTGCCAGGACGCCGGCACTCCGCGCGTGGTGGGCACCTGTCCGATGAGGTGGTGGGCCAAATCCAGGTCGTCAAGCTCAACGGCGTCGTTGACGGCAGTCATCGCCACCACCCCGGGGCCGAACACCGCCCACTGGTCGATCCGATCGCGCCCGAGGCGTTCCGCGGCCGACCGTGCCACAGCCGTCAGGTCACGGCAGCGTCGTGCCCCTCCAGCCCGGGCAGCCGCACCAGCGGCATTGACCAGCAGCGCACCGAACACCGCCAGTTCCTCCTCGCTGGCACCGCTCCAGGAAGGTTCGGCGGTCTCAGCTGCACGGGTAGCGATCTTTTCGGCATCATCCAGGCGGCCCTGGCGACGGTAGATCCAGGACAAGAAGTTCGCGGCGGCCGCATGGTGCAGGTGCGATCCGCTGGCGCGGGCGGCGGCCATGGCCCGCTCCACCGCCAGGAACGCCAGGTCCTTGTGGCCCAGCGTGATCGTGACCCCGGCCGCGGCCTGGTAGGCGGTGGCCAAGATGCCCTCGGCTTGTACCTGTGCGTCTTCGCCACTCTCGCGGGCGGCGGCGCGAGCCTGGCTGATGAGTTCGGGCAGACGGACAGTGACCTGGGTGTAGGCGCCGTCCTGGTAGAGCGCCCACACCCGTCGCATCTGCTCGCGCAATTCCGCCAGGTCTGCGGGCTCGGGTTCAGCTGGCTCGGTCAGGCCGAGCGCCTCGGGCGCGGTGAGGGCGTGTCGGATGCCATCGACCGTCAGGAGGGGCTCGACCGCCGTGCGTTGTTCGGGGGTGAACAGCGCGGCTGTGGGGCACCCCAAGGCATCGGCGAGCGCGTCGAGGGTGGACAGGCGTGCGCTGGTACGTCTGCCCTGTTCCAGCCGGCGCACCACGTCCACGCTGACTCCGGCTGCGGCGGCCAGTTCTTCCTGGGTCAGAGCACGCCTGCGCCGGTGTTGGACCAGTTGCGGGCCGATGTGGGGGGAGGTCGGCACGGGCACCACCTTGTAGGTGACGTCGGGGCGACCACGGTTCTGGCCGCTCTGGGGTCAGTGTGCCCGGTCCCAGCCGTGGGTGGAGAAGGTTTCACCTGACCGGATCCGGTCGATGATCGTGGCGATGTAGGGGATCGTGGTCTTGGGCAGGTCGGCCGGATCCTCCCAGGACAAGCCCGAGCACAGGTCGGGTTCCATGTTGGTCGGGGTGCCCTGCCAACGTGTGGTGGTGAAGAAGAACCCGATGCGGGTCTTGCCCTTACTGTTGCGGTGATGGGCCACGTGCGCGCACACCAGGTCGGCGGGGTCGATGACCACGCCGAGCTCTTCTTTGAGCTCACGGGCCGCTCCCTGGGGTGCGGACTCGTCGACCTCCAGGTGCCCGCCGGGGATGCCGTACTGGCCGTCGGCGAACCCTGTGGCTTGGCGACGACCGAGCAGGACCCGGCCGTCCTGGCGGGTGAGCAGAACGCACACGTCTACGGTGGGCTCGGCCCTGGTCATGGCTGGCTCCTTCGATGGTGGACGGCATGGAAGAAAGACGTCCTCAGGATGCCGCACCGACCCCTACAGCGCTGGATGAGGGGCCAAGGGCATCAACCAGTCCATCCCGGCGCGTTCACGGCTCGTGCGATACGGGGCCCGACCAGGGCTCCGGTCATCGATCGACGGTGAGCACGTCCAAGGCGGCGACCTTATCCGCCTTGGACGGCAGGGCGTAGCGGCGAATGGTGTTGAGGTCGGCGTGTCCCATCAGCTCAACGACGGTCACCAGGTCCACCTGCCCGGACGGCGGAACCGGATCGGTTGTCTGGTCAGGGTCGTCGCGCTCGCTAGGGTGTGTCCGGTGTAAAGCCCCTTGGTGCTGGAGGAGGTCGTGGTGGTCCGGTCGGTAGTGTTCGATGTGGGTGAGACGCTGCTGGACGACACCCGCGAATGGGGGCGTTGGGCCGACTGGATCGGCGTGCCCCGCCACACTTTCTCCGCTGTACTGGGCGCGGTCACCGCCGAGGGACGCAACAACGCCGAGACCTTCCAGTACTTCCAACCAGGTTTCGATTTGGCGGCTGAGCGGCAGCTGCGGGAGGACGCCGGGTGCGGTGAACTGATCGAGGACGAGGACCTGTACCCGGACGTGCGACCGGGTCTGAAAGGGTTGCGGGAGGCGGGCCTGTGGGTGGGGATCGCCGGGAACCAGACGTCCCGGGCTGCCGAGCTGCTGCGCGCCCTGGAGCTGCCGGTGGATGCGGTTGCGACGTCGGGTGAGTGGGGTGTGGCCAAACCCGACCCGGACTTTTTTGCACGCGTCGTCGAGATGGCGCCGGGGCGGCCGGAGGAGATCGTGTACGTGGGTGATCACCGTGACAACGACGTGGTGCCCGCCCGCGCGGCCGGGTTGCGCACCGCGCTGATCCGCCGGGGCCCGTGGGGGCACCTGTGGGCCGAGGATCCGGTGGTGCGCGAGCAGGCGGACTGGGTGATCGACTCCCTCGACCCACTCCCCGACCTGCTGGCCAACTCCTAGGTCGGCAGAGGGATCCCCGCGGTGATGGCGAACGCCGTCGCTGCGGAGCGCTGACGGCTCGGTCCCCGCACCAGGTCGGTGAGTAGGCCGTACACCTGGGGGTGCACCCGGGTGTGTTCGGGAGCGGTCTGCCAGGCGCTCTCCAGCGCGGACAGGGCCAGTTCGGGGCGGCCGGTGCCTGCTTGGGCGCGGGCGAGGTCGACGTAGAAGTGGGAGCGGCGTTCGGCGGGCAGCGTCAGGGGAGGCGTCCAGCCGGCCGCGGCGGCGAGGGCGTCAACAGGCTCTCCCGAGTCGACCGCCAAGGTGACCTCGTGGATGCGCACCGAGGCGGGGCCGAACGCGGTCCCGGCGTAGACGCCTTCGGCTGTGGAGGCCGCAGCCTGGCGTGCTTCGGCCAGGTGGTCACGCCCCTGGTCCAGGTCTCCCCCTCGGGCGGCCAGCACGGCGGCGCGCATGTGCAGGGCGCCGTAGGTGGCTTGTGCGTGTGGGGACGCGAGGGTGAGTCGGTCAGCGGTGGTGTCAAGGTGGCGGCGGCCGAGTTCGAAGCTGTGGGTGGTGAAGAAGGTCTCCGCGCGCACGTAGGCGACCATGGCTTGGACGGTCTCGTCGTCGGTCTGGGCGGCGGCCCAGCGCATGATGTGAATCAGGTGCGCCGACAGGTCATGCAGGCCGCGTTTGTCGGCGATGGCGTCCGCTGCACGGTAGGTCTGGACCAGAAGCCGGGCCGCGTGAGCACGTTGGGTGCCGTGGTGGGTGTGCAGAGCACGCGTCAGCTCGGGCAGCAGTGTGGGCAGCAGGTCCAGGAGACGCTCGTAGCGCGAGTTCAGGCGGTCTTGGACCACAGCAGCGACGTAACGTCGCAACTGTCCTAGAGGGCGAATCGGCCCGTCCTCAGGCAGATCGTAGGTATGAACAGTCCGTCGCAGTGCCGCGAGTCGTGTGTCCGCTACGACGTCGGTCCCCGTGGCCGGTGGCACTGGAACAGGGTGTGCTGCGTCCTCTCCAGTGACGTCGACGGTTGGGGCGCCCAGGCCTTCGAGTACGCGCTGTGCCCGGGTTCCTTCCAGATCACGGCCGGACTCGACACGGCTGATCGTGCTCTGGGACAGATCACACATCGTGCCGATGTGTTCTTGAGTCAGCCCGCGCACGCGGCGACGCAATAGACGGATGACCTCAGCAGCTTCGCCTCGCTCTACAGCATGGGTTACGTCCGGTTCAGCCCAAAACCACACGGGGATGCATGCGCACGCTGAAACCGAGGCCTGGTGTGGGCGACCACAGTTGGCGCAGCTGGCCGTCCCCATGTGGGTGACTCCTCCATATGCAGGGTGAACCCTGTTCGGGTTGTGCCAGCGTAACCAGTTGCCTCCGGCCAGGCTCGGGACTTTGGTCCTGAGGATCTTCAGCCGCAGTGTCGAGGCCATGGTGTGTGGCACGCCAGCACGTGGTGCTGCGTCGCGTTTCACTGAGCTTGGAGGTACGGGTGCAGTGCCGGGATGGTCGTCTTCTGTTCGGTGCTCAACGCCTCGGCGAAGATGCCCTGGGGTCGGCGTCGGGGTGGGCAGGTGATGGTGCGTGTCGGTGTCACGATGAGGTCGACGCTGGCGTCATGGGGCCCTTCGGGCAGGTCTTCGTCGAGGACTTGAAGGTCGTGCACGGTGGTGACGATCAACGTCTCAGGTCCCATGAGCCCAGCGTCGGCGAGCAGGCCCATCTCGATGTCGCTGTAGCCGGCGCCCTTGCCGAGGCGGATTCCGGCGGAGTTGACGGCGACGCTTCCGCACACGACCACATCCACGGGGCGCATCTGGGGCACCGTCACCCGCGGGGCGTGTTCAGCGGCCCACGCCTTCGTCGCAGAAACACGCCCTGGCACTCCCAGGGCAAGGTCCAGGGAGTAGAAGGGCTGGAGGCTGGCCAGGCGGGGCACGGCCATGTACACCTGCTTGCCCGCGTCGATCGCGGCCTCTCGTACTTCGGCCTGGGCTTTGTCGGGGTTGGACTTGACCACGTGCGCGGCGCGCCACCGTTCATGCTCGCTCAGGCGTTGAGCGGCATCCGGTGCGCCGTGGAAGTCGGGGATCTTGCCTTGGACGCTACCGGTCCGGCCGGCACCTGCGGTGTCCATGCGTTCCCAGACGCGCTGGCGCACCTGCTCCTTGGTGTTCATGTGCTGCTTTCGGTGTCAGGAAGCGAGGAAGGTGAACAGCCGGTCGTGGATGTCAGCGACCCAGGGCTCGCGGCGCCACGGTCGCAGTTCGCGTGAGGCTGTGGCGACCAGGGGGAGGGCACCGCCAGCCCAGGTGGTTTCGACCATGCCCAAGGCCTGTTGGAGGGACTGTACTGCGTGATCGGGGCGGCGTTGGCGTATGTGGGCCAAGGCGAGGTTGGCGACCACGATGGCTTGGGATTTGACACGCCCATGCAGTAGAGGAACGGCCTGCTCCAGAAGGGTTTGAGCCCGGTCAGGACAGTTCAGGGCGAGGTAGATGGAGCCGGCCATGCGCAGACGGCGCCCCGACCATTCGTCGGTGTCGAGGTCGGCTTGTTGCGCGTAGGTGTCGGCGGCGTCCAAGTGGTGTTCGGCCTCGGCGCGGTTGCCCATGCGGGCGTGGGCTTCGCTGATGTGCAGGGCCACCGAGGCTTGGGTCGCGGGGTGGCCCTCGGCGGCGTGGGAGGCGCGTTGCGCGCTGGCCAGGGCTTCGTGAAGGTCTCCGCCGCTGCTGTAGAGAGGGATGAACGCGCGTCGCAGGAGCGCTTTCGCGGCAACCGTGCGGTCCCTGCTCTCTTGGGCGGCCAGGACCGCTTCGTTCAGGTACATGGCTGCGGTGGAGCCGTCCTTGCGGTGGGAAGCATCCCAGACGAGTTGTCCCATGAGCAGGGCTGACCTGCCTCTGAGGCCCAGCAGCATGTGAAGTTGGGATGCAGACCTGGTGCTGGTCCTGATGAGGGCGCCGTGGAGCTGTCCGGCCTCGGCGAGCACGGAGGCTGAAGGCAGCACGTCGTAGTCGCGTTCCAGGCGTTGGAGTTCGCTACTGAGCCAGCCCACAGTGTCGGTATCGGCAGAGGCCAGAGGCTTCCACACAGGGTCGCGCTGCTGAGATGGAGGCGACTGCGGGGAAAGCGGAGCGTGGTCCCAGGCGCCGAGGCCTTCGAGCGCGGTATGGGCGAGGTTACGGTCGAGCGGGCGACCGCGCTCCACACGGCTGATGGTGCTCTGATGGACGCCGCACATCCGCGCGAGGGCCCACTGCTTCAATCCGGGTACGCGTCGCCGTAGCTGACGGATCACCTCGGCGGCGTCTGTCTCAGCCACAGCACGCGCTACCTGAGGTTCCGTCCAGAACCAGGCGGGGACGCATTCGCACCCCGACACCGAGGCCTGGCGTGGGCGACCACAGTTGCCACAGATGGCCGTCCCCATGCGGATGACTCCTCCATACGTCAGATCCAACGGTGTGGATGTGGTGCCAGCGTAGCCAGTGCCCACAGGCCAAGATCGGGACCTTGGTCCCGAGGTCACCGCGATCCTTGCGTTGCGGCTACTTCGACCTGAGTTCAGGGTTTTACAGAAGGCCGGTGTCCGTGACCTCACTCGAGGTGCGAAACAATGAGCGCGATGGACACCGAGACCTTCGACGTAGCCAGCAGCCTCAAAACCCTTCGCCTCGCATGCACTGCGGTCGGCCTTTCGATGGCACAGGAGCCTGAACTCATCCGGTTGGGTGAGAACGCGGTCTGGCGCCTGCCGGAGCACCGTCTGGTCGCTCGTGTGGCACGCTCCATTGATCGTTTCCCCCTCGCGGAACGCGGCGTTCAGCTCGCCCGGTGGATGCACAGCCACCACGTTCCCGCTGTGCTACCCTCCGACGAGGTGGCCAACCCCGTGCGTACCGACGATGATCGTGTGGTCACCTGGTGGACCGAGGTCCGCCACCACAGGCCCGCCACCCCCGCGCAACTGGGAGCCGCGCTCCGTGCCCTGCACGACATGCCACTCCCCACCCCCGACCTCGTCAGCCTTCCGGAGGCATCGACCGTCGACAAGGTCGACCAGCGCCTCGCCGCGGTGAGCTTGACCGAACCCGACCGGGACTTCTTGCAGAGCATGGCCGCCCGCCTGCACAGGGAGTACACCGATCTCACCTACGACCTGCCTTACGGGCTCGTCCATGGTGACGCCCACGCGGCGAACCTGCTGGTGACGTCGGACAGTCAACTGGGATGGGTGGACCTGGACGGTGTGGCGATGGGACAACCAGAGTGGGACCTGGTGCTCACCCCCATCGAACACGAATGCGGCTGGGTCACCTCGGACGCCTACCAGGAGTTCGTCGATGCTTACGGGTACGACGTCACCACCAGCCCCGCTTACCCGGTGCTCCGGGAGGTCCGGCTGCTGAGGATGACGTCCTGGTTGGCCCAACTTCCCAGCGCACAGGCCCGTGACGAAGTGACGCGTCGCATCCGGGACCTACGCGAAGGCACTCCCATCCAAGGGTGGCAGGCGTTCTAACGGGGGAACTCCTGCAACGTCCGTTCCACGTTGTGGCGCATTCGGCTCGCGACCGGGTCGTTGCCGAACGCGATCGTGGCCGAACTCAACTCCAGCAGGTCTTGGCGTACACGTGCGGAGCGCACCGTGGTGACGGCGCTCAGCAGCGGTGCTGAGGCCTCGTCTGCGCTCTGGAGGTCTTCCATGGCCAGATGCAGGCGGGCGAGCTTGGCTCGGGACAGGGTCGAGGCGCGTGCGGCATCGGCGGTGTGTCCGTGTACGGCCTTGCCCAGAAGGTCCACGGTCTGTGCCCGGTCATGGCCGCCCATCGCGATCGGGTGTAGAGCCTGACCGGCGTCGCCGGCCAGTTGGGCCGTGTCGTAGAAACTCATCCACTCCGGATCATCGCCTTGGTCGTGGTGTTCGAAGTAGTCGTGTGCTGCCTCGATGTGGCTCAGGCATTCGCGCCGGTGGCCGAGCGCGCCGTGAGCGCGTGCGGTGACGACTGCGGCGGCCGTGCGCAGAAGGTGGCTGGATTCTCGGGCTGAGCCGGACGCCATGCCCAGCATGTCCAAGGCGTCCTTGGGAGCTCCGTTGTGGATGGCGGCCCGTGCCATATCGGTGAGCAGGCTTGTCAGGACGAGGGGATCTTGCGCTTCGGTCGCCATGGACAAGCCCAGCAGCCAGCAACGGCGGGCCGTGGTGAGGTCATGATCATCGAAGGCCATCCACCCGGCGACTTTGCTGATGCGAGCCAGGGCCACACGCAGGAGGTTACGCACCTGGGGGCCACACGAGGCGTGGCGGTACACCTCGCTCACATGGTGGAGTTGGCCGAGCACAGCGCTGCGTGATAGTCCGCCCCCGTGCAGGAAGTCCCAGCGCTCCATGAGGTTCGTGGTCTGTTCGAGGTACGCCACGTCCTGGGCGGACACACGTGTGGGGATCGTGGTCGTGGGGCGAATGCCGTCCATCAAAGCCGAGACCGGTATGGGTGTGCCGCCGAAAACCGTCGTCCCGGCGTAGCTGACGAACGACCCGGCCAATGCAGCGTCGCCTGGAAGTACCGCGGCTGAGGACCGCGAAGGCAAGGGTGTCTCTGGGGTTGGCGCACCGAGGCCTTCGAGAGCTGCCTGGGCGAGGTTGCGATCGAGCGGGCGACCGCGCTCCACACGGCTGATGGTGCTCTGGTGGACGCCGCACATCCGTGCGATCGCCCACTGTTTCAGTCCGGGCACTCGCCGTCGTAGTTGACGGATGACCTCGGCGGCGTCTGTCGCGGCCACAGCACGCGACACCTGAGGCTCATTCCAGAACCAGTCAGGGATGCAGATACAACCGGTGACCGTGGTGCCGCGGCTGCGGCCACAGTTAGCGCACGTCATTCGATCAGACTCCGCAGGGTGATTCGGCGACGCAACGTCGCCAATCAGAATGAAAGTGGGACAAACAAGACAAGCGCAAACTCCCTCTGGTGAAGGGATGAGCGAAAGACGTTGATATCACGTCTGGTGTTCCCTTCTGATGCGGAATCCCATAAACGGATCAACGGCGCGGATCACCCTTCCCGGATACGGCAGCGGCCCTACAGTGACAGGGTGGACGCTCCTTCTTCGCCCGACCTCACAGCCGGCTTCGCTCTCAGCCTCGCCGCGCGGGCAGCCGAGATGCTGGGATGTTCCTCCCAAGGTGCAACAGTGCTCGGCCCGGTGGGAGACAACGCCACCGTGCTCCTGCCCCAGGAACGGACGGTGTTGCGCATCAGCGCCGCCTCCCAGTACGACCGTGCGCGTCAGGAGCTGCGTCTGGCGCGATGGCTGACCGAATCCGGCATCCCCGTCACCCAGCCCATCAGCGGTGCTGGCCCACTGCGGTGTGAGGGGTGGGTGGTGACCGCTTGGCGGGAGATCACCGGGCTGCGTCCGGCGAGCACCGAGGTGATTGGTGCGGTCTTGGGCCGATTGCACCAACTGCAGGAGCCGCAGTTCGGATTGCCCGAGCTCGATCCGCTGGAAGGAGTGGAGGGTTACCTACATGTCAGCGACCTACCCCAGAGCGACCTGTGCTTTCTTCGACAGACACTGGTGGAGCTGCGCCAGGCATGGGGAAGGCTGGAGTCCGCACTGCCGGTGGGGCCGGTGCACGGTGACGCCCACCGCAAGAACATCGTCCAAGACAGTGCCGGGCATCCGGTAGTGCTGGACCTGGAACGGTTCAGCATGGGCATGCGCGAGTGGGATCTGGTGATCGCTGCGGTGTACGAGCGCCTGGGCTGGTTCAGCCCAGGCGAGTATGCCCGGTTCATCGACGCCTACGGGTGGGACGTACGCACCTGGGAAGGGTTCGAGACCTTGGTTGCGGTGCGGGAGCTGCGGATGACAGCGTGGTTGTGCGCCCGCACCCGGCGCGAACCGCGCCTGTTGCCCGAGGCCCGGCGTCGGGTGGCTTCGCTCCGCGCCCCTGAGGGCTCACGCGATTGGCGTCCTGGGGTGTGAATCAGGAGCTGAGAGCGCGCTCGGTGACATGGTCGCGGAACTCGCGAACCGCCGGCGTTCGGGCGTAGGGCTCCAGTTGCTTCTGGAACCGGTCGAGGTAGGCCTTGACCCGTGCGGACCGCAACCGTCCGGCCTCGTTGAGGACGCGGGTGGCGGTGGCACAGGCCGTTTCTAGGTCGGGGCCGCCCGGGCGCATCAGGTGGGCACCAGCGTGGATGAGGCCGGCGAAGGTACGGCTGCGGCGGAAGGCGGCGGGCGCGAGGTCCACGGATTGGCAGGCGTGCTCGGCCGCTAGAGCTCCGTGGCCCAGGTCGTGGAAGCAGTGGGCGAGTTCGTCGGAAAGTTCGGAGGCGTCGAAGTAGGACATCCACGGCGGCTCTTCGTCTTGGTGGATGCGGGAGAAGGCGGTCTCCATCTCCTGTAGAGCGCGCGAGCAGGCGCGCTCTTCGCCGAGAGAAGCGAGGGCTCGGGCTTCCATGGCGGCGAGCATGGCCTGGATGGCGGGGGTGCTGTGCCCTTGGGTGCCGGTTTTGGCAGTGCGGGCGAAGTCGACCGCGGTTCGGTATTCGCCGAGGAAGTTGGCCTGATGGCTCAACAGGGCCAGAGCCTTGGCTCCCAGGAGCCGGTTCGAGGCCAGATGTGCCAGGTTCAGTGATTGCAGAAAGTAGCGCCGTCCCAGGGCGTGCAGTCCGGCGTCGTAGGCCATGGCACCGACCTTGGCAGCGAATCTGGCCGCCGCGCTGAACAGGGAGCGGCCGATTTCGGGGGTGAAGTTACCGTGCAGGAGAGGTGTGACCTCGCTGTTGAGGTACTGGACCGCGGCCGTGCGCGCGTGCCCCCCTCCGAACTCGTGGTCCAGGGCTTCGAACAGGTCACAAGCACGGGTGATCGCTAGGACGTCGTCGGCTCCCACACTCAACGGCGCCTGGTCGTTGGCCTCGAGTAGGGCGGGAGGGGCCACGATCCAGCGCAGCACAGGGGCGCTGAGGTGGTCGGCGGGGGTCAGAGCCCAGGTGAGGGGGTCTTCGTGGTGCAGGTCGGCGCGCCAGAGCCGGTGTGCACTGGTCACAGCGCTGCGGCTGGACTCGGTGAAGAGCTCAACATCCACCAGGGTTGCTGTGTCGGGGCTCTGCGCGGACGGGGTTGGCTCCTGTACCGCGGACAGGGCTGCCTGGCCGGGGGTGGGGGCTCCCAATCCATGCAGTACACCGTGGACCACGTCGGGATCGGTGAGAGGGCGGCCCTGGCCAGCGCGGCTGATGGTGCTCTGGTGAACACCGCACATCCGAGCGATCGCCCACTGTGTCAGGCTCGGTATGCGGCGCCGCAGCTGGCGGATCACCTCCCCAGCGTCGGCACTCTCCACCGCACGGGCCACTGCGGGCTCGTCCCAAAACCACACGGGAACGCATGCGCATCCTCGTGTGCCCTCACCACGGGACCGTCCGCAGTTGCCGCAGATCATCACCCGGTTCACCTGGGCTTTCGTGCTCATAAAGGGGGTGGTATGACGGAAGCTCCCGCGTGCATACTCGTTTATGCACAGGGCATCTCAGAATATGCACAGATGCATAGACCTGGGCATAGATTTATGCACATGCGCGCGCAACAGTGGCCTCATGACGCCTCGGAACAGCCCCTCTACCCAAGGGGATGACACCGGCAGCGACCCCCTGCCCGAGCTGTTGTCCTCGTTTGTCCACCACCATCCCGGTGTGGAAGGTGCTCTGGTTTTCACGCGCGATGGCCTTATTCGTGCCTTTTCGTCCACCATGCCGTTGGAGGACGCGGAGCGGTGGTCGGCGATCGCCAGCCAGCTGTTCTCCATGGCGGGCAGTTTCGCCCGCTACGCACAGCGCGGCACGGTGGAACAGCTGCTGCTGCGTATGAGCGACGCGTTCCTGCTGGTAATGGAAGCAACACCTGCCAGCGGCCTGGTCCTACTCGCCAGCCGCGACACCCAGTTGAAGCAGGCCGCCTTCGACGCGACCCGGCTCGTGGAGAACCTGCAGGATGCTCTGCCCCAGGAACTGTCGTCGAAGGTGGGGGCACCGTTGCTCACCGGAGTGGCCGCATGAACTCTCTTCTCCAAGCGCCTGAAGTTCCGCGCCAGAGCGTGCAGATCCGCTGCCCCCAGGTGCAGGTGATGGTGCACTCGATCGTTGCTCGCATGCCCCGCTCGACGCCGCCTGGTCCGGGCAGCGCCGAGTTGGTCCGCCGTGTCTACGACGCCTGCGCCCAGATCGGTCGCCCGCTCTCAGTCGGAGAACTCGCCGAGCAACTCGCCTGCCCGCCCGCGGTGGTCGGGGTCGCGGTCAGCGACCTGATCCACCAGCACCGCCTGTGCCTGTACACCGGATCCCACCAGCGTCGCACGGGCCCTGGCCGGTACGTGCTGGAGCGGTTGCGCGACCGGCTGCGTGAGCGCGCCCCCTACAGCGCCGACACCGTCAAGTTCGTCGTGGTTGGTGAGGACGACCGCGACGTCACCACCTTTCTCACCCACATCAGCGGTGAGCACCCCTTTCCTGTGAGTTCCCAGGAAGGACGCACCGAGGTCGAGGGCGTGGTGAGCCGCGTCGACGCCGACCTGTACCTGGCCGTGCTGGGTGTGCACCAGGTGCAGGTGTTGCGCGAGCAATGGCCCGACCTGATGCGCGAAGCCGATGGCGCCCTGCTACTCACCCGCTCTGATGAGCTGACCCGGTCACGCTCAGCGGCCCGGCTGCTGGCCAACCAGGCGTCGGTCCCCTACATCACCGTCGTGCACCTGGCCGACGAGGACGACCTCGACTCTCCCCGGGTGCACGAGGAACTGCAGTTGGAGGAGATGGTGCCCGTGGTCATGGTCGACATCCACTCCCCCGCCTCAGCGACCACCGCGCTGGCCGACCTGTGCACCTGGGCCCTGGACGAAGGAGAGCGCTGATGACCCGCATCATGGTCGCCGGCTCCGGCCACGCCGGGTTGGGCGTGGCCACCGGCCTACTCGCCGCCGGGGTGGACGTGGACGTGTTCACCACCCACACCACCGAGGAACTCCTGGGCGGCCACCCGCGGCTGACCCAGCTGACCTTCCCCACCGTGCACGCGGCGGAGAAGAAGGCGGGCCTGGACCTGTGGGAGCAGATCTCCCCGGTCTTTTCCACCATCGGCTTCACCGTGGCTCCTGGGCAGGGCGAGACGCAGTCATTCGTGGGCCACCAGCGCCAGTTGGGCACGGCCGTGGACCACCGGGCCAAGACCGCATACTGGCTGCAGGAGGTCGAGCGCCGCAAGGGCCGCATCCACGTCAAGACCGTCACCCGCGAGGACCTGTTCTGGTTCGCCAACAGCGGCATGTATGACCTGGCCATCGTCGCCACCGGCGACAGCGACCCGCACCTGGCACCGCTGTTTCCCGCCCAGCCTCAAGAGCGCCCGGCCACCGTGCGCGCCGTTATCCAGGCCCACTTCGAGGGTTCTCCGCCGGGCCCGGACGTGCAGGTGACCACCACCCCGGGCGGGGAAATCTTCTGCTACCAGGTGCTGACCGCCAACGGATCGGCCACCTACCCGGAGGTCTACCCGGGCACCGCGGTGCAGATCTACGCGCGCGCTGGCGGCCCGCTGGACCCGGCCACCGAGAACATCGAACCGGGACAACGCCCGGAGAACCTGCAGCGGATCGGGGACTTCGCCCACCAGGTCCTGGCCACCTACACCCCCGAACTGGCCGAATGGTGTGCCGGGGCCGACCTGGTCCCGCGCTCCCAGCTGCTGCGGTACGTGCACCCGGTGGTGCGTCAGCCCGTCGTCACCGTAGGCACCACCCCCGTGCTCGGGGTCGGTGACGCGGTGCTGACGGTGGACCCGACCTCGGGTCAGGGTGCCAACGCCTCCACGCTCGCGGCCACCACCGTGGTCGACAAGATCACCGAACGCCTGGCTCAGGGCGGTGCGCTCGCCGACACGCACTTCCTCACCTCGGCCTACGGCGCCTACTACGCCGCCCACGGCCGCTACACCAGCGTGTTCAACAGCCTGGTCACCGACTTCTGGAGCGGTACGCTCCCGCCCCACATGGGCGAGAGGTTCGGCCGCAACTTCTCCGACCAGGCGCAGGCCGACCGCATGGTCGTGGGCTGGGACGACCCCTCCACCCTGGGGTGGCTGCTCAACCCCTAACCCCCGCCATCACCCTTTTCCATCCCTAGAGCGGCCGAGCCGCCGATTCGAGGTACCCCCATGCCCAAAACACCCCCCGCCACCACCAACGAGGCCAACCCCAGCGTCTACAACCGCCTGGTCATGCGGCTCGTCTACACCGTCTGGGTCCACGGGATCTGCCACCCCCTGGCCTGGGGGATCTCCAACCGGTGGATCCGCAACGCCTACCGCGTCTGGTCCGGCCCGGTGCACCTGACCATCGGCCCCGGCAACGGCCGCTTCCTGCGCCACCTGCCCGCGCGAGTGCGGGTGCTGCACCTGATGGACCTCAACCCGCAGTGCCTGACCATGGGGGCGCGCGTGGCCCGCCGTCGCAGCCGGGTTCTGCACGCCCACTTGCAGGACCTGCTCGCGCGGTGGAAGGACCTGCCCGACAACAGCGTGAACAGCATCGACATCATGATGGTGCTGCACTGCCTGCGCGGGGCGTCCTTCGCCGACAAGGCCGCGTTCATCGCCGAGGCCCATCGTGTGCTTGAGGACGGCGGGGTGCTGTTCGGCGCCACCATCGTCGCCTCCGGCACCGGGGTGCGGGTCAACCGCTTCGCCCGCCTGCTCATGGGCGTCTACAACGGTGCCAAGAACGTCTTCTGCAACGCCGGGGACACCTCCGACGAGCTCTTGGCCCAGCTGCGGATCCACTTCCCCGACGTGGACTTCCAGGTGCAGGGCTGCACCGCGACCTTCGTGGCGGTGAAGCGATGAGCACTCCCACACACCCCGAGGTGCCTGAGTCGGCGGTGGCCGTGGTCGGCATGTCCTGCCGCCTGCCCGGCCACATCCGCTCCCCGCACGCCCTTTGGGACGCGCTGCTCGATGGCCGGGACCTGGTCACCGACCGCACCGAGGACCACCCGCGCGCCGACATCCTGCCCGCGGCCGTCCTCACCGACGACGAGCAGGGCTTCGACGCCACCCATTTCGGCCTCTCGCCTACTGAGGTGGCGGCGATGGATCCCCAGCAGAAGATGCTGCTGGAGCTGGTGGATGAGGCCTTCCAGGACGCGGGCATGGCCTTGGCCGACTGGCGCGGGAAGCGGGTGGGGTTGTGGGTGGGTTCCTCCTGCCTGGACCAGGCCCTGCTGCGGCTGGGCCCAGGCCAGGGCGGCACCATGGTCGACACCGCCGGTGCCCTGCCCTCCATGCTCGCCAACCGCATCTGCCGCCACCCCCACTTCGACTGGACGGGCCCGTCCGAGGTCATCGACACCGCCTGCTCGGCGTCGCTGGTCGCCGCGCACCGCGCCCGTCAGGCGCTGGTGTGCGGCGAGGTGGACCTGGCCGTGGTGGGCACTGCCAACACCCTGAGGTTGGACACCCACACGCGGATGTTCGCCCGCTCCGGGGTGCTCTCCGACGACGGGCGCGTGCACCCCTTCGACCGGCGCGGCACGGGGTTCGTGCGCGGTGAGGGTGCCGGGGCGGTGGTGCTGCAGCGAGCCGCCGACACCTTCGCCACCGGGACGCGCCCGCGCGCGCTGGTGGTGGGCAGCCTGACCAACTGCGATGGTGCCGGGTCTCCGATCGGCACCCCTAACGTCGCTGGGCAGGTGGACCTGCTCACCCGCGCTTACGCCCAGGCCGGGCTGGACCCACGAGACGTGGACTACGTCGAGGCCCACGCCACCGGCACCGCGGTCGGCGACGCGGCCGAGTCCCGCGCTCTGGGCAAGGTGCTGGGCCGGGCCCGTGATGAGGACGATCCGCTGCTGGTGGGCGCGGTCAAGCCGAACGTGGGCCACCTGGAAGGTGGCGCGGGCCTCATCGCACTGATCAAGGTCGTCCTGTGTCTGGAACACCAGGTCATCCCACCCGCCATCCACCACACCACCCCGTTGCCGGTGCTGCGCCGGATGGGAGTGGCCGTGCCCACCACCGCCCGCCCCTGGCCCCGCCGCGGTCACACCCCGACCGCGGGGGTGTCGGCGTTCGGGTTCGGCGGCACCAACGCCCACCTGATCCTCCAGCGAGCCCTGGCCGCGGTCGACCCGCCGGCTGGTCGCACCGACGGGGCCGACCGCTCGCACGTCGTGCCGGTCTCGGCCAGCAGCCCTGCGGCGCTGCGCCGGACCGCGGCCACCTGGTCGGCGGCCGTGCAGGACGAGGTGGCGGTGCGGGAGGTGGCCTCGACCGCCGCGCACCGGCGCGACCACCACACCGGGGCGCGCGCGGCCGTGGTCGCCTCCATCCCGCCCCTGGTGCGCTCCGGACTGGACGCCCTGGCCCAGGGCCACACCCACCTGTCCCTGGCCGGACCCCGCCAGCCGGTGCACAAGCCGTTGGTGGTGTTCGTCTACCCCGGCCACGGCGCCCACCCCAGCACCCCGGCCGGCCCCCACGGCATGAGGGCGGAGCCGGTGTTCACCGACGCTCTGCTGCAGGCGCGCACGGCCTTGCTCGTCGAGCGGCTGGAGATCGATCCCGCACCCGGACTGGCGCGGATACAGCCCTCCCAGTGGGCATGGCAGGTGGCCGCCACCGCCCTGCTGGGGTCGTGGGGCATCACCCCGGACGTGGTGGTGGGCCACTCCCTGGGTGAGATCGCCGCCGCCCACACCGCCGGGGTGCTGAGCCTGCAGGACGCCGCCCTGGTGGTGGCCCAGCGCAGCCGCCTCCTGGAACAGACCGCTGAGCACGGGGAGCTGTTGGCCACCTCGTTGGACCCGGTGCGAGCGCACGAGCTGGTGCGGTCCTGGCCCCGGGTGGCGGTGGCCTCGATCAACGCGTCCCACGCCACCGTGTTGTCCGGTCCGGTCTCCGATCTGGCCGCGGTAGATCAGCAGCTGTCCCAGCAGGGGGTGTGGACGCGCCGCATCGCCGACGCCCCGCCCGCGCACAGCCCTCTGGTGGCCGAGCAAGCCCAGCAGCTGCCCGACCTGGTGAAGTCCATCCGGGCGCGCCCGGCCAGGACGGCGCTGTGGTCCACCGCCACCGCCGCCCGCGTACAGGGACAGGAGATGGACGCCGCCTACTGGGGACGCCAACTGCGCTCCCCGGTGCTGCTGCACCAGGTCATGCGCCACCTGGCCGGACAGGAGCGCCCCATCGTCGTGGTGGAGGTCGGTGCCCGGGCGGTGCTGGCCGGTGCGCTGGCCGCCACCCTGTCTCAGACCCAGCGGCGCTACGAGGTCGACCCGCCCCTGGTCACCACGTCCGGCCCCGCTGCTCCGCGCGAGAACTTCCTGACCGCGCTGGGGAACCTGTACACCTTCGGTCTCGACCCGATCTGGCCCACACCCCGCACCGCAACGGCGGTGTCCTTGCCGTTGCGGGCCTGGACCCACCAGGACCCCAGTGCGCCCCCCGCAGCCGCTGAGGCGGTCCGGCTGGGTCCGCTGGATCCTGACCAGGCGCGCGCGGTCATCGCTGAACAGGTCATCTCCCTGGTCCACGGCTTGGCGCCCCAGGGCGGCCCGGATCTGTCCACAGGCACCGTGCTGGCCGAGGTGGGGCTGGAGTCCCTGGCGCGAGCACACCTGCACACCCAGCTCATCGCCCACCTGCCCGACCTGGCGGGGCTACCGGCCGCGGCCGTGCACCGGGCCACCACCACGGGCGAGCTCATCGACGCGGTGATCGAACACTGGTCGCCCTCCCACACCCACCTGTCCACCTCCTGAACCGGAAGAACGCCTGACATGACATCCCGGGTCCAGCAGCAGACCGCCACCAACGCGGCGCTCATCGGTATGAGTACGCGTCTGCCCGGCGCGAGCACCCCGGCCCAGCTGTGGCGGCTGCTGCTGGACCCCACCCAGGCCCACCAACCGGGGGTGGCGCACGGGCCCATCACCGCCGAGCTGCTGCGCCAGCTGGTCGCCGAAGCGCTCGCTGATGCCTCCCTGCCCACCCGCACACTGAAGGGCTCCCCCACCGGGGTGTACGTGTGCACCCACCCCGACGCCTACGCCGACCCCGACCTGGCCGCATCCCTGAGCGACTACCTGGGCCTGGCCGGGCAGGCGCGCACCGTCTCCGAGGCCACCGCGGTGCCGTTGCTCCACCAGGCCCACTACGACCTGCGCGTCCACGCCGTGGACCGGGCCATCGTCGTCGCCTTTGACGAACGCGACGACCTCACCCGCGCGATCGCGCTGGTGTTCACCGCCACGCCCCTGGTCGCTCGGCACCGGGCCTACGCCCACATCACCGGTACCTGGACCACGGCCACCCCGCTCCAGGACGGTGGGCACGTGCAGGTGATCAGCCACGCCCTGTACCAGGCCAGGTGCGGCTTCGACCGGGTGTGGTTCTGGCACTCCCCCACCGCCGACCCCGCGCTTCCCGGTTCGGTCGTCTTGGCATCCGACCAGCGCGGGCGCAGCCCCCAGCTGTGCGCCCTGCCCGAAGCGCTGTCCGCCCCCGGCAGCGTGTCCGGCCTGGTCTCGGTGACGGCCACAGCGCTGGCTCTGCACCACCGCGGTCTGCCCGTTCCCGACGGCGCGGTCGACGGTGCCGTGCCCCCTTTCGATCCCTGTGAGGTGCATGTGGCCGGGTCCTACGACAACTCTGCCCCGCGGCTGTCCGCGACCGTGCTCACCAGCGCACCCCGCCTGCCTCTGCCCACCCACCACGATCCGGTGTCTCTGCCTCAAATGTGTCCCGTCTCCGCGTCCTCCCTGACCGCCCTGACCCAGGCCGCCCGTGCGTGCGCCGAAACCACCCCAGCCGCCGGCAACATGGCCGCGCTGGCCGACACCGCTCTGGAGCACACCGACCACCACCCCCTGCGCGCGGCCGTGATCAGCGACAATCTCGGTGAGGCGATGCAGGGCTTCCGCTCGATCGAGGATGGCGCTCCCAACCACCACGTGATCGGCCCGCGTGCGGTACCTGCGGTGCCGCCGCGGCTGGTCTACGTCCTGACCGGACTGGCGGATGTGCATCCCAACGCTGGCACCGAGCTCATGCGGCTGAGCGAGTACGCCGAGGCGGTGGAGGAGGGGCGCGCGGCGCTGGCCGAGCACACCAACGCGCCGGTGTGGGGTCCAGGGGAACGGCTGCTGAGCGTGCAGCACCGCCACCAGGCCACCTTCCTCACCCAACTGGCGCTCACCGCGGCCTGGCAGGCGCGCGGTCTGGTTCCGGACGCGGTGGTGGGGTGCGGCGCCGGGGAACCGGCCGCCGCCGTGGTGGCCGGGGCGCTGTCGGTGCGCGATGCCGCCCGGGTCGTGGTGGCGCGCAGCACTGCCTTGGTCAGCCTGTCCGCAGCCTCGGTGCTGCTGGTGTACGCCTCGCGGGAAACGGTCGCGTCCCTGCTCGCTCCGGTGCGCGCGCGGGTCCATGTGGCGCTGCATCTGCACGCACGGGCCTGGTGCCTGGCCGGTCCCGCTACCGACCTGACCGCGCTGGCGCACACGCTCCAGAGCCGGGGCGATCACGCCCGGCTGCTGCGCGGGGACGCGGCCCACACCCCGGCGGCGGTCAAGCTCACCCCTCGGCTGCGGCAGGCACTGCGCGGGCTGCGCCCCCGCCCGGCCGACCGCGCTCACCTGGTCACCGCGACCCCGCGCCCGGTCGGACGCCCCCTGTTGGACGCTGCCTACTGGGCCAGCCAGGTCGCCGCTCCCGCGCACCTGGGCGCGGCGCTGGGCCTGGCCACCGAGGCCGAGCGCCCCAGCCTGCTGGTGGAGGTCGCCGCCCGGCCCACCCTGTCCCGCGCCGTGCTGGACACCGTCGAGGCCCGTCACGACGTCGTGTCGCTGGCATGTGACCCGGGCCAGTTCGCCCACGCCCTCGGCGAGCTCTACACCCGCGGGCACACACCCCGGCCCGCGCACAGCCGCGCCAACGCCCACCTCGTCCTACCGCCCGTCGATGTCGCAGCCGAAAAAGACGCCCCGCTCCTTGGCGCGCCCGCCCCCGAGCACACGCAGGACCACCTGCTGGACCTGGTCAGCCGCATCGCCGACGCCGACGGCACGGTCACCCCGGCCCGTACCTGGGCCGGGCTGGAGCTGGGCGAGTACGACCTGGTGCGGCTGGTCTGCGACCTGCGCCAGGTCTGGGCCTGGCGAGATCTGACCACCGCCGACCTGGACCCACACCAGCCGCTGGCGGTGTGGGCCAAGGGCCTGGCCACCCGCCTGGAGGCAGCGTGAGAACGCCTACCCGCCCCGCTGCCGAGACCTGATGACCACACCCCTCAAGGCGCTGACCGTTCTCCCGTGACCCCGGACGGCGCCCCGGGTGTCCTCGCCCCGACGTGGGATCCCGGGGCGAGGACACCCACCACCCACTCCCGCTGGAGGTAGACCATGACCCGGCCCCTGGCCGTGACCACGCTCGTGGTCGGCTACGACCGCATCCTGAGCGCAGAGACCGACCACGACTACCGACCACACGGCGGCCACCTGCGCGCGGTGCTGGCCGCGCACGACGTGGACCTGCCCGCCCAGGTGCTCTCCGACTACGACCAGCACCTGGTCATCTGGCAGCGCCTGGCCCACGCCACCGCGCTCACCGACCTGATCAGCATGGTGTTCACCCGCCACGGCATCGCCTGCCCCCTGCCGATCGCGGAGCTGGCGGTGCAGGTGTGGGAGCGGGCCGGGGACGCCCCGGTCACCCCGCAGGCCGCCTACCTGCTCGCCCGGCTGGCCGAGCAGGGCTACCAGGTGCTGGTGGCGACCAACACCTGCCGCCCCCACACCCAGCGCGCCAAGTCGGTGGCTGACGCCGGGCTGGGTGACCTGCCCCTGATCACCTCCAGCCAGCTCGGCGTGGCCTCCCCCGACCCGGCGTTCTACGAGCACGTCCTGCGCCGCTGCTCCTCGGCGCCGTCGCGGGTGGCGTGGGTGGGCGCCGACCCCATGCACGACGTGGCCGGGCCCCGCGCCCACGGCATGCACGCCGTAGCCCTCCTGGCGGCGGACGCCACCGCCGAGCGCCAGCAGGCGCTGCGCTGCGGCGCCCACACGGTCCTGTCCGACCTGGCTGAGTTGCCCGACCTGCTCTTGCCGCTCCCGGCACGCCCCTAACCCCCGAGTCCCTTCTCCCCCAGGAGCTGGACAGCCATGGACGCACCCTTCACCGCAGAGGCCAAGTGCCGTGATCTCGATCCCGACGCCCTGTTCGTGCGGGGAGCACGCCAACACGACCTCAAGCCCATGTGCCGCAGATGCCCCGTGCAGACCGATTGCCTGGCCGAGGCGCTGGACGGGCGGGTCGAGTTCGGCGTGTGGGGCGGCATGACCGAGCGCGAGCGCCGCGCCCTGCTGCGCCGCCGCCCCGAGGTGACCAGCTGGAAGGAGCTGCTGGAGAGGGCACGGACGGCCTACGAGCAGACCCACCCCACCCAGACCCGCAGTCCACTCTCCGCCACCGCTGTCTGAGAGGAGCCGAAGCCGTGACGCCGCGCCCTACCACCAGGACCGTTCCCTCCCGGGGGAGCGCACGCTCGATGCCGACCAGTACCACCACGCCAAAGCCCTGGATGCCGAGTACCCGCACTGGTGGATCCTGTGGGCTCCCTACCAGCGCGCCTATCTCGCCTTCTTCCTCGGCCCCCACCCCGTGGGCCCGGTGGACGCTGGCACGGTCGAGGAGCTGCGCGAGCAGTTGGCGCACGCTGAGCACCAAGCAGCCCTACCACCCGCGGCTGTGTGGCGGTCGGGCCCGCAAGCTCCGATCGTCGGCGGCAGGTGAGTGGTGATGGCGGGCTTCAACCAACCCCAGCGGCACATGCTGTCTGCACTGGTCGACGCTGCCTTCCAAGCTGGGCTGTCACCGCGCCAGCAGGGTGGTCAGCTGTTCCTGTCGCGGTTCGGGCATCGCGTGCATGTCCGCCAGGACGCGGGCCAGTGGTGGGTCGATGCTCCGAACGGTGAGGCTGTTGGCCCGATCGAGGACGAGGACGCGCTCATGGTGGCCGCGGCCGAGGTGCTTGACACGGTCAGTGCCCGCTCACGCCAGACGCTGGTACAAGGCCGGTGACCCCATGACCACGTCTTCTCCTCCCACATCCGGTACCGAGAGCGCCAACGACCGCCGCGCGGCGGCCCACCAACCCCTTGCCGGGTTGCCGCGCGGCCTCCAACCTGCCCCGGCAGTCACCTGCCGAGCCTTCCTGGAGGATGCGCGCACGGTGTGGGGCCGCCCTGGCTACACCGAGGCGGCGCCCCGGTGAACGCGCACACAACCGCACCCGAGCCCTGCAGCGTCGCCGAGGTACAAGCGGCACTGCTGGGCGTCTCCACCACACCACGCGCCGAGGCCTACGCCCGCATGATGCACCAGGTGGTGCCGCGGGCGTGGGGGTTGGCCCATGCCGGACGCGACTGGGTCGGCGCCCTCCTGACCCAGCTCCGCCCCTGGGGCCTGACCCAAGTCGCTGATCTGGGATGCGGGATGCCCCGCCGCACTCCGGCGACCGCGTCGCACCCGGTCGACACCCACGAGTACGCGCTCGCAGTCCGGATGCGCCGGTGCGCCTACCTGGACATCGACCCGGCCGTGGTCGAACACCGCCGCGCAGGGCTCGCCCCCTACCAGGGCGGCGCCGCACTGGCCGACCTCACCGACCTCGCCCAGGTGCGGGCCGGGCTGGCCGCCTGCGATATCGACCCGCATCAGCCGACCGTGCTCATCCTCGGATGGGTGCTAGCCCTGCTCGACGACGACCAGGCGCTCAGTGTGCTGGCGTCTCTGCCGAATCTGGTGGCCCCTGACAGCTACGTGGCCGTGTCCCACCCCACCGGGCGAGGGCCGTGGTCGGCGCTGATGACCCGCACCACCGGCGCGCTCGTGCAGTTCCGCTCCGCCCCGCACCTGCTCGACCTGATGACGCAGAGCGGGATGGTGCCCCACCAGGGGCCCACCCCGGTGACGGCCTGGCCGACGCCCGCCTGCCCCACCCCGGGTACCGACGTGCTGTGCGCCTTGGCCCGGATCGGAGGCCAGCGGTGATCGACGAACGAAAGCTCGGCCAGGCCTTGGCCGGGTTACACCGCAACAGCACCGCCCAGGAGTTGCGACTCGTCTACGAACAGGGCGCCACCACAATCCAGGTGGCCGCTGCCACGGGCCGCTCCCTGGGGTGGGTGCACAGGCGGCTGCACGCGGCGAAAACACGGATGCGTCCGAGCGGGCCGCAGGGACAGAAGCGCCCGCTCCCCAACTTCGCCCCCACGCCTGCGGAGCAGGAGCACACCGATTCCCTCGCCGGGCCCTCGGCCACGGTGCAGCACCATGTGCTCACCCACCGGCTGCGTGAGCTGCGCACTCAGGCCGATCTGACCCAGGTCCACACCGCTCGCGCTGTGGGCGTCTCGCACGCCACCCTCATGCGGGCCGAGAACCCGCAGGCGTCCGTGACCTTGGACGTGCTGCGCTCGCTGTGCGCCTGCTACGAGGCGTCGCAGCAGGTGCGCGAGGAGCTCATCCGGCTCTGGTGGGGTAGTCGTGCCCCCCAATGGTGGGAGGTGCAGCGCCTGCACGTGCCCGAGGGTGAGCGCGCCGCGGTGGGGTTGCGGGGCGATGCCCGCCAGGTCTACGGCTGGGCCGACCTGCTCATTCCCGAGCTGATGCAGACCGAAGGGTATGCGCGCGCCATCGAGCGCTTCTTCCACGACGACCCAGCGCACCTGGAGATGGCGGTGTCGGTGCGCCTGGCCCTGCAGCGGCGCGTGCGCCGACGCGGAATCGACCAGCGCTACGTCGTCGACGAGACGATCCTGCGTAAGTGGTGCGGCGGCACCCAGGCGATGGCCGAACAACTTACCGCCCTGCGCGCGCTAGCCGCTCGTGGACGGCTGCGGGTGCTCTCCCACGCCAGCGGCCACTTCTTCGACTCACCGTTCGAGCTGTGCTCAATCCCCGGACTCGCCGATGAGGCCCTCTACTTCCCCGGGATCAGGGAAATCCACATCGGTGATCCACCACCTCCCACCTACTCACTGCGGTTCCTGCGCAACGCTCTGGAACGGCTGTGGGGGTGGGCCGAAGACACCTCCGGCAGCGTGGCCCTCATCGACGACGCCCACGCCCGCCTGCTCGCTGCAGGCCCCGTGCCCGCGACCGCTACGACCTGAAAAGAACCATGCCCCACTTCTCCCAGCACCGCACCTTTGCCCCCGCGACCGAGTCCCCCGCCGACATCGCCGCGTACACGCACACCACCCTGACCCGGTGGGGCCTGCCCGCACCGCAGGTCGAACTCCTCACCGCGCGGGTGCGCACCCTGGCCACCCTCCTGATCGCGTGCTCGGCCACCGAGGTGCGCCTGCACCTGCTCTGGGCCGACGACCGCGTTCGCGTCGAGATCGCCACCCCCGCCATGGTGCTCTGCCACCGGCTGCCCGCCTGGCAGGGACGCCCTGGTCAGGCGCACACACGCTACGCCACCCAGGTGGACTCCCAGGCGCGAACCAGCGAGGACACCGAGCCCGCTCCCCCACTCGCCCAAGACCTCAGGAGCGCGTGAACCACCGCGACGACGCCCGAGACGCAGATCCCGCCAGGCGCCCGAGCGCCCCGTACCAAGGACTCCACCATGACCCAACCGCCACCCGCGCCGGACGCCGACAGCGCGGCCCGCCTCATCCGCCACCTGGTCACCACCGACCGTGACGCGGCCGTGCTGCTCACCGCACACCCGGGCCCGCACTGGACCCTCGACCTGGCCGCCGCCGTGTGGTCCCTGCCCGTTCCCGAGACCCGGGCCCGGCTCGACCGGCTGGTCCACTCCGGCGTGCTCACCCGCCATGACGACGGCCACCACACCATGGCTATCGAAGTGCGCGCCGCCCTGGAGCGCACCGCATCAACGGTGCTGTTGCCCGGGTGCCGCCGCGCTCGCGCCCGTGTGGTGAGCCACTACGCCGAGCACGCCATCGCCGCCGACCTAGCCCTGGACCCGGGCCGGTGGCGGTGGCACCCGCCCATGGTCGAACAGGTCCGCCTCACCACACGCGACCAGCTCAGCTCCCGCGCCCAAGCCCACGCCTGGTTCCACGATGAACTGGACAACCTCCGTGAGGTGGCTGGCATGGCGCACCGCACCTCCCACCACCAACAAGCTGTGCTGATCGCCGAGGCGATCGGGGTCTGGGACGAGCTGCAAAGGCCCAGCGGCACGCGAGGCATCATCGATCTGGGGCTGGCCTCAGCAGAGTCCCTGGGCGACGACGGAGCCCACGCGCTGATGCACCACGCCATCGCCTTGTGGCACCTGCGCCGCAGGGAACACGATCTGGCCTTGGCCTCGATCAACTACGCGCTCGCCTTGTGGATGAGCAGTGAGCAACCCCGACGCTCCCACCACTACCACAAGCGCGGATTGACCCACTTCTACCTCGCGGTGAGCTATGCCTACGGCCAGGCCAGCCACCACCTCATGGCAGCCCACTACGCGCAGTTGGCCCTGCACTCCGGTGAAGAACTCGGCTGGCGCCGCGACATCGCTGTGGCCCGCTACCGCCAAGCGCTCCCCTTGTACATCGACGAGCACTGGACCCAGACCGCAGCGCTGCTGCAGTCGGCCCTACCGCCCCTGGTCGAAAACAACGAAGAGCTCATGGCGGCGTGGGTGCACCGGGACCTGTGCGAAGTGCTCATGGACCTGGGCCGCTACGACAGCGCCCACGAGCACGGCCAGGCCGCCCTCGCCCTAGCCCCGCAGGAACAGGCGCCGCTGCTGTGCGGACAGGTCCATGAGTCGCTGGCCTGGGTGGCCCGCAAACAAGGCGACCACGACCTGGCCCGCGACCACTTCGAGCGCGCCTGGTCCTGTTACGCGCCACTGGATTCCCCCCTGGCGGTGCAGATGCTCGTGTCCAGTCTCGACTTCACCAACCCGAGCACATGACCCTCTCGTCCCACGACCCTGACCCACTCCACCGCACCACTCTGTCCTGCACCACGACAACGAGAAAGACACATCATGACCACGAGGTTCGTCACGACGGTCTTCGACGGCGGCCAGGCAGCCCTGAAGACCGAGGAGTCCGCCCATGCGACCTGGCAGTACGCGCCCGGGGCCATGCCGGGTCTGCTCCAGACCCCCGACTACGCGACCGCTCTGGCCGACGCCCTACCCCACCTCGACGAGGGCCGAGAAGACCACTTCCGGCTGCGGATGGAACGCGGCCAGCAGATGCGCGAACTGACCCATCTGCGCCACTGCTTCCTGCTCAGCGGCGCCGTGCACGACCACGCCCCGCACACCGAGCTGATGGAAGACCAGCGCGCCCATCTGGCCGACCTGGACCGCCTCGACCACATCGAGATCCGAGTGCGCCCGGCTGCCCCGGTCCTTACCGACCCGACCGGGTTCACCATCCGAGGCCAGAGCGCCTGGGTCGAGTGCGGCGACCTCTACTTCGCCGCCCCCGGCGACGTCCAGACCTGGATCGCGGAGTGGGAGCGCCTGTGGTCCTGCGCGGTCCCCCTGGCCACCTACCAGCGCGGCAACCGATAACACCCGCTGACTGAACATCGAGCCAGGCTCTCGACCGGCCTGCGCACAGACCCCTCCCTCCGCGGGAGCCGACCGTCCTCCCCTGCTCCTGGAACGGCTCCCTGCCCCGGTGTCCTCGGCCCCGCGCAGATGGGGCGCGGGGCCGAGGACCCACCCGCTTCTTCCTTGCCCACCCGATACGACTCTCCAAGGACAACCCACCGATGAACGCTCCCAGCACCACCGACGCCCCGCCAGCCAGCTCGCGGCGCCGGCGGTGGCCGATCCCGGCTCCAACCCCGGCCGAACTGCTGCTCCAGCCCCGGCAGGTCTCAGCGTGGGCCGCCTACCCGGTGCTGGCCGTGGTCTACCTGCTCGTGTTCGGCTACCCCCTGGCCGGAATCGTCACGGCCACGCTCACCGACCAAGCCGCTCCCCGCTTCCCGGCGCCCAACGCCGACACCTTCTGGGCCCTGGCCTTGTCGCAGTGGATCATGCACGCCGTGCTGCTGGGGTTGACGTTCGTCTGCCTGTGGCTGGTGTGCCGCTGGCTGCTGCGCATGCCCATCGCGGCGGTGTTCAACCGCACCAGCCAGCAGGAAGCGACGCCGCACCGGAGCTGGGGCCAGGGGTGGCGGGTGTTCGTCTGCGCCTTCGCCGCCATCGTGACCTGGATGGTCGGCATGGACCTGCTGAGCGCCCTCATGCCCGAGGCCGCGGTGGGCGGGCCGGTGATCGAGGACCGCGCCGACGCCGTCTGGACCGTGTTGATGCTCGGCCCCGCCCAGCTCACCACCGCGCTCGTGGAGGAGCCCATCGTGGTCGGGCTCCTGGTCGTGCTGCTCACCGCCGCCCGACGTCCGGCGTGGGAGATCTACACCCTCGCGATCCTGGCCAAGATCGCCTACCACCTCACCTACGGGCTGCCCGTGCTTGCCCTGGTCCCGGCGGCGCTGGTCATCGTGTGGCTCTACCGCCGCACCGGTCGGCTGTGGCCGGTGATCCTCGCCCACGCCGCCTACAACCTGTGCTTCTCCGCGCTGGTCATCGCCTGGCCCGCGACCTTCGGCTGACCCCTAGCTGCGGGTCTTCTTTGTCCTCCTCTCCTCAGAGGAAGACCCGCGTCACGGTCCCGCCTCGCACCGAGGCGGGACCGCGCCCCTCGTCCCTGCTCCTGTGCTTGCACCAACAACCCGAGGACCGACCATGTACGACGTCCCCTCCCCGTACTCGATCCTGCTGGCCCGCGCCCGGCTCCTGCTCACCCCGGCCGGGGAGTATCTGACCCCGGGAGCAGCCGAACTGCTGACCGGCCGGGCCTCCGGAAGCCTGATCAACGCGGCCAAGCGGGGCGATCTCCTCGCCGAGCAGAGGCGCCCCGGGGCGCACCGGCGCTACCCCACCAAGGAGATCTTGGCCTACATGGCCGACCGGGGCATCCCCGCGACCGCGCTGGACGCCGTCCACTACGCCGCCGCCTCCGGCCGGGGCCAGCGGTTGGACGAGCAGGAGTTCCTGGTGGACGAGGCCTACACACGCCAGCGCTCCCCGGGGGTGTGCTGGCACCTGGAAGCGCGTAAGCGCCTGTCGGACCCCGACGACCTGGCGCTGTCCACCTGGCACCGAGGCGACCGGATGCGCGCGGTCAACTGCTTGGTCGAAGAAGGCGACCGCCTCACGGCCCAACGCCAGGCCCACCTCTCCCAGGGCGTGGACGTGCGCACCGTGTGGGCCACCCACATCCCCCTGGACCACCACCGTGCCTACCTCGCGCACGCCTTTCGTGTGCGGGAACGGGCCGGATTCTCGGTGCGGGTGGTGGACCTGACCAGCGACGGCCGCCCCGTCCTGGAGCACGCCCACCCGGTGCCGTCCCTGATCGCCTACCCCGGGCGTGTGCTCTACCTGCTGCGCCACACCGAGCAGGGCCGCCCCGCCGGGGCCATTCGCCTGGACGATGCGCACCTGGCGACCGCCGTGGGCGACCTGCTCACCCACCTGTCCGCCCACGGCCAGAGCGCGGACGGCTTCGCCCGCCTGCGCCTGTGACCAGCCCATCCAACAACGAAAGACCCCGCCGATGCCCAGCCGGTCCTGGTTGCCCCGCCCCGCACCCGAGCACATCCGCACGCCCGCCCTGCACCTGGCCCCGTGGAAGGCCTACGCCCTCCTCGCGATCATGTGGGCGATGAGCGGCGGCTTCGCCCTGGCCCAGCAGGTAGCGAGCATCACGGGGATGCCCGTCTTCGTCTCCTTCGCGGGCACCGTCCTCGCACTCATGCTCCTGTTCCTGGCGGCCCGCGGGGACGGTACCAGCGCCGACATGGTCGGGATCCTGCCCGCCTGGCCTACCGCTCACCGGCCGCGCCGACGCTGGGTGGCCCAGTGGTGGGCCACCTGCGCCTACGCCGTGCTGGCCCTGCTGCTGGGAATCGGGGCCTACACCGCCCTGCACCTGGCCCTGCCCGCGGGGTGGACCGGCCCCGGCATCCACCCGTTCGCGGCCCGCGAGCCGTTCCTGCACGTGGTCACCGTCGGCGCGCCCGTGGTCCTGCTCGGCGCCGCACACCGACCGACGTGGGAGGTGTACGCCGTCTCCGCCATGGCGACCGTCGTCGTGTTCGTCGTGCCTTTCGGGGTCGGCAGCCTCGCCGCCGCCCTGCCCGTGCTGGTCCTGGTCTGGCTCTACCGGCGCACCCGGCGCCTGACCGCGCTCATCGCCGCCGAGGCCATCCTCGCCCTCACCACCGTAGGCATCGACCACGCCCTCGCCCAGTGGTGACCCCCCGGTTCGTCTTCCATCAAGGAGCCCTATGACCTCCGCGCCCCTGCGAATCGCCACCATCAACATCCAGGACGGCGGCACCCGCTGTCCGGAAGGGATCGAGCACGTCCTGACCGAACTGTTCGCACCCGTGAAGAATCCGCCGGGGCTGATCATCGTCAACGAGGCCAAATACTGGCAACGGGACAGCCACCGAGTGGGGTTCAAGGTAACCGGGCTCCTGACGGACATGTTCGGGCCGCGCTACCAAATCCGTGTCGGCCACATGAGCCGGGCCCCGGCGCCGCCCGCGGTCATCTGGGATCCGGCTCTGCTGGCCCTCACCCAGTGGGACAGCCCGGAAACCGCACCCGACAACGCGGACGCATGGAACAGAGCGACCTTCCAGACCCCGTGGTGGGAAGAACCGCTCGTGGTCATGCCGATCCACTGGCACCCCTGGGACCGCGCCGACCGGATGCGGGCAGCTCGCGTCTTGTCCGGACTCCTGGGCGGGCAAAAGCGGGTCATCGCCGCAGGGGACGCGAACTGCCAAGCTTCCGGTCCCTGGTACCCCACCCCGGACTTCACACGCCTGCCCGTCCACCGCCGCCACCACAAGGCATGGCAACCCCAGGGACCGAACGGCCCCTGGGTCGCAGACACCGCCCCGCTGGACCACCTGCTCGGCGTCGCCGACCCGGTCACCGGGGAGCGCACCGGCGGCATCGGGTGGGAAAGCGCCATCGAGGCCGCATGGCGGCTCCAAGGCCGCCCCGCGGGGACGGTGTTCCCCCCGACCGTCAACGACGGCGTCGACAACGGTGCGGAGCTGACCATCGACAAGATCCTCCTGTCCAAGCTGCTGGCCGACGCGGTGGTACCCGCAGAAACCGAGATCCTCGTGCCCCGCCGCCGCCCGGTCTCCGACCACAGGGTGGTCATCACCGCTCTGGACACCGGGGCCGCCGCGTCATGACCACCCCCACGCACCCGATCGCGGTCGGGGTCGCCGTCGCTGCGCATGTGTCCGGCACCTGGACGTGGAGCGTGCACACCAACACCGCCCGCTGGCGCGGCACCCACCCCGACGCACGACAGGTCAGCGACCTCGCGCCCCACATCCTGGACCAGATCCACGACCGCTTCGGCGAACAAGTGTGCGTCGTCTGCCCGCCCGAGCTGGGTCTGGCGCTGCCGACCGGGCGGGAGGAGACCTTGCGCCGAGCCGCCGAGCACGCCCGCCGTGCCGCCCGGGATCTGACCACCGGGCACCTGCGCACCCTGGCGATACGCCGCCTGCCCGCAGAGCACCACCTCCTGCCCGGCCAGGAGTGGACGGTGAGCGTGCACGCCGTGGTGGACGATGACGGTTCGGACTGGGTTTGGGTCACCGGCGGCGGCTGGTACGCCACCGGCCAGTCCACCTCCCCCGACCTGACGCAGGTGGCGTTCGAGGCCATCGACGCCGCGGCCACCGCCTCTCCCCTCGGTGGGCGGGTGCGCGTGGAGTGCGACGAACCCGTCGCGGTCAAACGCGCCCAGAGCCTGGCCGAGGCCCTGCGCCAGGTCCAGCCCAGCTCCACCACCGGCGTCGTGCCCGACCAGGTCGACATCACCCACGTCGAGACCGGCTCGACCCCGCACCACCGGGCCGCGGTCACAGTGTGCTCCGACCTGCCCGATGAGGATGAACGCCGTGCTCCGGGCGCCCTGTACCCCTACCAGGAGCGTGGGATCTCCGCGCTGGTCACGCTGTGGGACACCCACGACCGGGGCCAGCTTCACTGGGCGTGTGGGACCGGTAAGACCGTCGCCTACGCCGAGAGCGCCCGCCGTATCGGTGCCCGCCGCACCCTCGTGCTGGTGCCCTCCCTGGACCTGGTGCCCCAGATCGCCCAGGAGTGGATCGCCCGTGCCGGAGCCCATCTGCGCCTGGTGGTCGGGGTGTGCTCTGAGCGTGAGACGCTCTCGGCCGCCGCGGACGAGCCGCTGGCCCGGATGCAGCACCTGCACGCCACCGTTGTCCAAGACGCCTCCGCCCTGGCCGCCCTGGCGGCCCTGATCAGCCCCGTCCTGGTCGTGGGCACCTATCAGAGCCTGGGCGTGCTGGTCCACGCGCACGCCGACCACGGCCTGGACCCGTGGGACGTGGTCTTCGCCGACGAGGCCCACCACACCGCTGGAGGCTGGGACAACACCTGGAGCGTGGTCCACGACAACACCCGTCTGCCCGCCCGCCTGCGCTGCTATGGCACGGCCACCCCCCGCATCGTGGTCGACCGCACCGGCAACGGGGTGGCCTCCATGGACGACGAGCAGGTCTTCGGGCCCATCGCCCACACCATGACCTTCGGCGCGGCCATCAGCGTCGGCACCCTGGCCGACTACCAACTCATCGGCGCCCTGGTCCACGCCGACCAGGTCGCCCGCGCCATCACCCATCGCTCCCGCATCGCGGTGGACGGACATCAGCTCCCCGCGGACCTGGTCGCCGCCCAGATCGCTCTGCTCAGGTCGGTGCGCACCCACGATTTACGCAGCCTCATCTGCTTTGCCCCCAATCTGGCCTGGGCCCGCGTCTTCACCGACACCCTGCAGGCCACCGCCGACCTGTTGGGCCCAGACGGCCCCGAGCGTCCCGTGAGCGCCCTGCACATCCACGGCTACTCCACCGGCCAACAGCGCCAACACGCCAAGGACGCGCTCGCCCGCCCGGGTCGTGGCGTGAGCGTGGTGACCGTGGTGGGCTGCTTCGTCGAAGGCGTGGACGTGCCCGCGGTGGATGCGGTAGGCCTGTTCAGCTCCAACCAGGTGCGCGGACGCCTGATCCAAAGCATCGGGCGGGCCCTGCGCACCGGCGGCAGGAAGAACAAGGTCGCCAAGCTCATCGCTCCGCTGTACGTACCGGCCGACAGCACCCCCGAGGAGGTGCTGGAGCACTCTCGCCACGCCGCGTTCGTTCGAATCGTGCACGGGTTGAGCTCGGTCGACGAACGCTTCGCCCACGCCCTGACCACCCAGCAGACCACCAGCCGCGGCCCTGGGCGCGCTCTGCCATCCGACCTGGAGCGGTGGGTGCACATCACCGACACCGGCACGGGCCTGGCCGCCGACTTCATCGAGCAGGTCACCACCGTCGTACTGGGCGAAGGCACCTCGCACTGGTGGCACAACTACCGCATCGCCGAAGAGTGGTACAAGGCGCACGGGCACCTGAACGTGGACGCCTCGATCACCACCACCAGCGGCAGGTTCACCCTGCGCCAGTGGCTGGTCAGACAGCGCTCCCTGCACGCCCGCAACCTCCTGCCCTCCCGTTACGTCGACGCCCTGTCCCGCATCGGTATGGACTTCACGCCCCAGACCGGTGGCCCCTTTTGGCCCCGGGCGCAGACAGCGATCACCCAGTGGCTCACCACCCACGACGACCTCGTGCCCTCCCCGACCGATGCCCTGTACGCCCAGCTCAGACACCTGCGCAACCTCTACAAAAAGGGCAAGCTCACCCCAGACCAGATCGCGTGGCTGGACGAGCACCACATGATCTGGGACATGTTCCACTACCGGCGCACCCGCTCCATCCACGAACTGGGCCGCTTCATCATCGGCAACAACCGCTTCCCCGACCGGACCCACCCGGAAGAAAAACGCCTGTTCTTCTACCACCGGTCGCTGCGCATGCTCCACCACCGAGGCCAACTCCACCCCGAACACCAGCGTCTCTGTCATGACCTGCGCATTCCGCTGTCCAGGGACGACGTGCATGCCCTGCCCCCGCCCCCGTTGGGCCCGCGCACGTTCACCCTGCACGCCCGTACGGCACAAGAGGTGATCCGGGCCATCAACGAGGGGGCCTCCCAGGAGGAGATCGCGCGCGCCGCCGATCGCACCGTGGAGTTCATCAGCGTGCTGCTGCGCGAAAGTGGCCAGCCCACATTCAGTGTCCTGCGCCAACAGGCCATCCTCACCCGCATCCACAACGGGGAGTCCTACCTTTCGATCGCACGCAGGTTCCAGATCCCTGAGCTGTCCGTGGGCAACGTCGGTTCGCGCTCGGCGCTCGTGGTCGGCACCGGACGCTCCACCGGCGCCTGGCTGTGACCACCACTGCCCCACCCAACCTGGTTCTCCCCATGCCGCGCCGCCGTCTTCCTGGGGAGAACCACAACGCAACCGTGGCCTGACTTCACCGCACCGACACCGCTTGGAGCACACCCATGGCACCACCCCCCACTCCTGAGGGCGGATCCGACGTCTCCGACACCGGGCTGGAGGAGGAACTCACCGCCCACCGATGGAGGCATTTCGACGGCGACCTGGCCCGTACCGGCTTGTGGACCAAGCTCGTCCGTATGCCCGCGCTCACCGCTTCCGCCCTGAGCTGGGCCTGGCGGGCCAATCCCCGCGACCTGATCCTGGCCCTGACAGCGAGCACGCTGGCCGCCATCCTGGGCGCTCTGAGCCTGGCCTCAGTCACCTGGGTGCTCGACGCCCTGCTCACCGAGGGGCCCCTGCCTGAGCGGGTGCGCGCTGCCCTGCCCGCGGTGGCGGTTGTCGCCGCTGTGGCCGCCGTGTCCGGGTCCATCCGCCTGGTCTCGGACTGGGCTCTGGCCCGCCTGGGCACTCAGACCGAGCGGATCGTCGAGCTGGAATTGTTCGACCTGACCACGCAAGTACGCCTGGCGGCTTTCGACGACGAGCCCTGGGCCGATGCGATGTATCGCAGCCGCGACCGGGGTGTGGTCGAGGTGCCTCGCCTGGTCACCGCCTGTTTGGAAGTCCTCTCCGGTGTGGTGGGGTTGCTGTCCCTGGCCGGAATCTTGGCCGTGCTCCACCCCCTACTGCTCCCCCTGCTGCTGGTCAGCGTCGTCCCCGCCGGGTGGGCGGCCACGCGCGCCGCACGCTCCGAATACGACGCCCAACGCCGCCTGAGCACCAGCAGGCGCCGACGGTGGATCCTGGGCGACCGCATGGCCTCCCGAGACTCGGCCGCCGAACTACGGGCCTACACCATGCGCCAGTCTCTCCTGGCCGACTACACCGCTCTGGCCGACCGCGAGCGCAACGCCATGCTGAGGGTGGCCTGGTACCAGACCCGGATCCGCGCCCTGGGCGGGGCCATCGGTGGAGCGGCCACCGCCCTGACCTACGTGACCCTGGGCGCGCTACTGATGGTGGGGTGGATGCCGCTGGCGGCCGTGGGCACCGCCGTGCTGGCCCTGCAACGCGCCCAAGGGCAGATGCACAATTCGTTGCACTCCCTCAACCGGGTCTACGAATCCGGGTTGTACTACGGCGACTTCCTGGACTTTTGCGACCAGGCCCGCGCCCAGCTGCCTCCAGCCGCCGTCGCACCGCCCCCGGAACAGCTGGAACGGGCGCAGGTGCACCAGGCGACCTTCACCTACCCCACCGCAAAAAAGCCCTCACTGGCAGCAGTGTCGGTGCACGTGGACGCAGGCGAGACGATCGCTTTGGTGGGTGAGAACGGCTCAGGAAAATCCACCCTGGCCCGCCTGCTGGGCGGGCTCTACCAACCTCAGCACGGCGAGGTGACGTGGAACGGGGTCGACTACACCGACCTCGGGTCCAGGGTGTGTGAGCGCATCAGCGTCATCATCCAGGACCACACCCGCTGGCCGATGACCGCACGCCGCAACGTCACCATGACCCAAGGCTATGACCCAGCCAAGTTGGAGGAAGCGGCCCAGTTGAGCGGCACCGACGAGGTCATCACTTCCTTGGACCGTGGCTGGGACACCCTGCTCGACTCCACGTTCGCCTCCGGAGTCAACCTGTCGGGGGGCCAGTGGCAGCGCATCGCCGGCGCCCGCGGCTTCTACCGGAAAGCGGACCTGCTCATCGCTGATGAGCCCACCTCCGCCCTGGACGCCCGCGCCGAGCACACCTTCTTCTCCACCATCCACGACCACGCCCGCCGCACCGGCTCAGCCGTCGTGCTCATCACCCACCGCATGGCCTCGGTCCGTATGGCCGACCGCATCTACGTTCTGGATCAGGGACAGGTCATCGAACGCGGCACCCACACCGAACTCATGGCAGCTCAGGGGCGCTATTACGAGCTGTTCACGCTCCAGGCCAGTGCCTACCACGACGATCCCGACCCCACCCCCACGCCCTGACACACGAACCATGCCTCACAACTCCTCTCGGCTCTTCGAACAGGAACAACCGCGTGCCCAACACGAACCTGCGCTGCATGTCCGTCAACGCCTGGCGCTCCGGAATCCACAACCCGGACGGCACCTACAACAACCGGATCCCTGCCCTGTGCGAGGCGATCGCCGCCCACTCCCCTGCCCTAATCGGGTTCCAAGAGGTCAACGAATGGGCCAAGAACGACCGCACGCTGCTGCGCGAGGTCGAAGAACGACTCGGCCTCACCGCGGTTCACGACTCGTTCGTGCCCGGCCGCTCGACCGGCCTGCTCTATGACCCCAACGCCATGGAGCTGGTGGAGTGGGAACCGGTCACGGGCAGCGAACACACGTGGCAGGGCTTCGGCGGAACCGCGCGTTTCGACATCGGCCTGCCCTTCTCGCTGTCGGTCGTGGTGGTGCACCTGTCCCACCAAAGCGCCCCGCTCGCTCTGCACCAGGCGTCCTTGGTCAACGATCGAGCCCGCCGGGTCGCGGACCGCGCCCAACCCCCCGGCGCCATCAGGGCCGAGGCCGCCGTAGTGTTCGGCGACGTCAACCAGCCCCGATTGCACCACCCCGCCGCTCCTCCAGAACCTCGTCCGCAGGAGTTGCCCGCGGCCAACCTCGCCTACCGGTACATCGGAGCGCCTGGCCACGAGGTCGTCAACCGGGACGTTGCGGAGCTGTTCGCCCGCTGCCGGTGGACCGACCTGGCGCTGCACCTCGCGGACCTGACTGAGGACCCCCGAGAACAGGCCGATCTCCTCGCGCCGACTGGACGCGGAGGATTCGCGGTCGACCGGGTCTACGTCACCGAGTCCGTGGTGCCCGCTTCTCGCGGACTGCACCAGATATCGGTTCCTAGCGACCACAAAGCCCTGGTCTGGGAGCTTATCCCGGCTCTGATCGACTCGACGCTGACCACCCAGCTGCACAGATAGTGCCACCGGAACGCAGACCGACAACATCCAGGCCCGGTGCTGGTGGCATCCGGCCGATATCGCGGTCAGCGCCGAACCGGTCTACCCACTCGGGCTCGCCGACCTCGTCCAGTCCTACCTGCGAAAGGGAGCGCCCCGCCTCCCCCATGCAGCTGTAAACCTCCGTGCCCGGACTTGGCCCATCCCGTCCGGGTACGGAATCCAGCGCCGTCTTCGTCAGGGGATGGAAGACGGCCCCGGGGCCCGCCCGGCTCCACGCCGGGCGGGCCACCGGCGGGCCACCGCGTCAGGTCGTCCCCTCCACTGGGGGAAGAGCGAGCATGAGGGGCTCACCGGCCACGCGCCCGTCCAGGGACCGCCAGGCCGTCACCCAACGCCGGAAGTACTCCTGGTCTCCCCCAAGGGAGACCACGAATGCGTTGAGCAGGGTGAACGACGGGAGTCTGTCGCGGTCGCGGGAGAGCGCCTCACAAAACCCCGCGGCCGAGCAGGTGCCCACCCGACGTGCCATCACCCGGTAGGAGGGGGAACCGGCCCAGCGCCGGTAGCGGCGCATCATCTCCACGAACTCTTCGACGGTGCGGGCCTCCAGGGGGTCGGGCCTGAGCTGGTAGCCGGGGACGTCGTCGGGCGCGTGCGGCTCGGGCTCCCGAGGAGCCGGGGCGGTGCGGGCCGCCGCGCGGGTGGAGCGCACACCTGTGTTCAAGAGCACGGGATCCAGGGTGACCTCCCGGAAAGGCACCACCGGGACTTCCCCCCAGAGTCGGCCGTCATCGTCCACCCGGATGTTCTGGGGGTGGGTGCCGGGCTGGATCATGAAGCGGATGTCGCCGCGTGCGCGGTGGTGGTGGGGTTGGGCGATCATCGCGTGTCCCGGGGCAGGGCGCGGCGGGCGACCTGGCCGGCGATACCGAGCGCAGCCGCGGCCAGGAGCAGGGCGGTGGCCACGTCGTAGCCCTGCCGGTGCAGGAAGAGGGCCAGGGCGATCACGGTGCACATGAGCACGATGCGCCCCGTCGCCGTGTCGATGACAAAGTGAGCGGTCATGAAGTTCTTTCGTGAGTGGCTTTCAGATTCGGCTGGATGGCCGCACCGAGCCCCGAAGCACGCGAGGGTGACGAGAAATGGAAGATGCCACGCGCGAGCAGGTACGGGCAGGGATACGGCTGAAAGGCCGATGGGGGAAAATTACCTCACGAGGGACCAGAGGACTACGGTCTTGCTAGAGGTATGTCCGCCTCTGGCGGTGCTGCTGCCGCAAATCACCTTCGTGCTGTTTGTCGCCTCGGTGGCACCTTACTGACCAGTACTGTTCGGCGGTGTTCGAGAACGTTCAGAAAAAGGGCCGTGCTGTTCTCGTGGCGTTCTGGAGCTTTGAAACGCGCACGGACGGGTAAGCAAAAGCGTGGGACAGGCCGGAAGGAATTTCCCAGTTTCGGCCATCCGTATTCCCGGTTTAGGGAATAATGGAACCCCGGTGAGAGGCTCGGCTGGATGACGGGGAGCGCGAGCCGGAAGATCTCGCGCTGACCGGTGACGGGCCTCAGGGGCCGGTCCCTGCTCCCCTCCATGAGCAGGGACCGGCCCGCCACCTCTCCCACACGCTGCCCCCAGGGCTTGCGTCGCGCGCACCAACACCGCGGTCCGCCCGGCGTGGAGCCGAGCGGGCCGCGAGGGACGAGGCGTTCACTCCTGCTAGCGAGCCTCCAGAGCGCGGATACTCTCCCGTACCTGGTCGATCCGCAGCTCGTACCCCATCGCCTCATACGCCGCCAGCGCCTGCGAGCGCTCCCCACGCGCGGCGTGCACCGGCAGCGTCCGGCAGTGCCGGGGGGTGAAGTCGGCGATCGCGGGCATGGGGCCGCTGCGCGGCAGCGCTTCTTTCCACCCCCAGGGGCGCACCCTGTTCGAGACGCTGGTCCTGGGCATGCCGTACGTGGCCCTGACCGGGCAGGATGAGGCCCCGTGGGAAGCGCCGCTGCCCGACCCGCTGGATCCGGTGCCCGCCCCTACCGGGATCGCCACCCTGGTCCTGGGCGGCTTTCGCCACGCTCTTTTGCTGGAGCCCTCCCCCGGCGAGGAGGAGGTGGTGCGCTGCTGGATCACCTGGGGCGCCCAGGACGCCCGCGAGCCGGTGAGTGACCCGTGGCTGATGCACTACCACGCCCAGGGGACCGAGCACGTGCCGCTGGCGCGCGCCGAGCGGGCCGCGTGGCGGTCGGTGCCCGACCTGTGCGATCCCCAGAGCCAGCCGCCGGTGTGGGAGCGCCTGTTCGCCGACCTGGAGATGCTGGGCAGCCCGCCGGTGGGGGCGACCATGTGCGGGATCGACCAGGAGCGCGGCAAGGCTCAGGACCGCCAGCTCGTCCACGACCGTACCGGCACGCTCGGAGAGGCCGCCGAACTCGTCCAGCGCGTGCGCTGGGTTCTGGCGGCGTTGGCGCAGGGGAAGTGGCTGGAGAGGGCGGTGCAGGAGTTGGCTCAGGGCATGGGCATCGGCAAAGCGTCCCGGGGGCCCGAAGTGGTGGCCGCGTACTGGGACCGGGGCGGCCGGGCCTGGCAGGCGCGCGAGCTGGTGGGCGTGCAGCGGCTCTCACTCCAGGTGTGGGAGGAGATGGTGAGTCCGGCGGTGCCGCCGCAGCCCCGCTTCGTCCGCCTGGCCGAGCGCGCCCGCACGTCGCTGTTGTGGGTGCTCGCGCCGCCCTCCCGTGTCCGTGGCGGGGCCGGGCGGGGTGCGCGCTGAGATGGAGGCGGCGCTGCACCGCCGACCCCACGGTGCGCGTCTCGGAGGAGGGCGACACGGTCAGCCTGTGGGTCCGCATCTCCCAGCACGATCGGTGGTGCGGGCAGGAGCCGGATGGTTTCCTGGAACACACCGTGGACTTGGAGCAGGCGCTGGGCGAGCGCCGCGTGGTCGACACCGCGGGCTCGGGCGTGCGCCTGTGCCGCGAGGGGTGCTGAAAGGCCCAGGCCGCGCTCAACTCACCCCCTGGCACCGCCCCGGAACGGCGTCGACCAGGAACCTGGTCCTGTTGGCTGACGCGCCGGTCGGAGTTGCCCAGGCGCTTCGCGGTGTGTGAAGATCTGGCTACGGTGTCCGAGGGCGCCGCGGCTCCCCCACAGCACCCGGCGCGCGGGGCGCGAGCCCGAACCGGCGGAACCGCCGCCCCTCACTCCTTGTTCAGCGACGAGTCCGACCGGACCTGACCTTCACGCGCAGCCGGGGCGCTGGAGCGACCATGTCCCGGACCACGGCACTGACCAAGCTGCGCACCACCGCCACCGGCGAAGGCCGCCAGACCGCCGCCAAGGCCCTCAGGGCGCTGCCCCCGCACCTGCCGCCCATCCCTGAGGCCAGCGACGGCCAGGCCCGGCTGGAGAGCCTGTTCCTGGCCAACCTCAACCGCCTGCCCGTGGTGTCCCACCCCACCGACCCGCCGTTCGCGATCCGCCGGTGCACGCCTGGTGTCACCGACATCGTCATCGAGATCGCCCGACCGCACCTGAGCGCGGTACTCAACGAGACCCTGCCCCGCGCCGTCCCCGATCAGGACCTGGACGGCATCCCCGGGATCCGGGCGCACCACCACCGCGGCCACCTGGTTCTGGAGCACCTGCGCCTGGCCGGGCGCATCCGCATCCCCCTCACCAGCACACAGTGGCACCGGACGCGGTCCTGGATGCTCACCGGCCTGCCCGCCGGAACGGTGGCGCCCTGGGCGACCCGTCCGCACGAGATGCTGCCCTTGGAAGAGGAAGAGCTCCTCTTCCAAGCGGAGTCCGAGCCCGGACCCGGAGCCGCCGAGAGCGCTCGGATGTCCTCCGCGCTGCTGCGCCGCCTGCGGCTGCTGCACGGCGCCCCCATCCCCCGGTGCTGGCCCTTCTACAACGTGTGGCCCAACCCCGTCCCCCGCAACTCCTCCGGGGCCCGCCTGCTCAACCTGGAATGGGGCAGCCGCCCCACCGCCCTGGAACTCGCCGAGCTGCTGACCGATGCACGCTCACCGATCGCACTGCCCGCACCGCTGCGCACCCGCACCCACGTCCACGCCGGTGACACCCCCTGGGTGCGGTTGCACGCCGAACACGACAGCCAACTTCTCCTTCGGCACAATCCCTTGCCCTCGCAGTCGCCACGCCCCTGGTCTTCTGAGCACGGCCCCCAGCGGCCGCCGTGGCGGATGACCGCGCGCGCCGACGAGCTGAGCGCACTGGACCTGGTGATGGAGGCGTTGACCGGAGCGCACCCCCTCGTGGACCGCAGTGACCTGCGCGTGGCACGGCGCCGCGAGGGAGGCTGGGACCTGTTCGCGCCCCAACTGCACTTTGGGCTGCTGGAGCATCTGCGTCAGGTCGCGCACTCACCCGCCTGCCCGCATCTGTGGCCTGCCGACATCGAGGACATGCTGAGCCCCTACGGCGAGTTCAGCATCGTGCGCGTCCGCGGCGTCGACATCGTCTTCCACGACCCCACGCAGGGGCAAGGTTGAGCGGGTGGCGTGGCTGCCGCGTGCGGGTGCACGCTGGCGGACTCCCCGTGACCCGCCATGGACCGGTGGACCCAACAGTCACCCGGATGAGCTGATTCCGTTGCCGGAAAACACTGGCCTACCAGGGCAAACGCCAGGCATACTCACATACCCGGCCCTCATCTGACACGGAGCATCACCATGGCCCCATCCCGCGACGTCGCCGAGTTCGCCCAGCGCCTGCACGCCGCCATCACCGCCCTGGACCCGGACACGGCACCGCCGCTGTCGGAGGACCCCAGCCCGGAGGAAGCCACCACCTTGATGGGCCTTCTTCTTGCGCACACCGACAACATGCTGCACGGCCTGTCGCCGGACAGGACACCTCTGGCTGCGGCCGTCTACAACCAGGTGTTGGGCAACCGACGCGAGGAGGGGCCGAACGCGCTGGTCTACGAGCGTTTCGCCGCACGGCTGCGGTTCACCGGAGTGGCGCTGATGTCCACTACCGGCCGAGGCCCGGCCACCATGATGAGCGGCTGCTTGCTGGCCGCCTATGAGGGCGCCCAGGCGGGTGCGGCAGCTGTCGAGTACTACGCCCGGCCTGATTTCGACAAGAACCAGCAGCTCAGCCTGGAGGACCGCGAGCGGCTGAACAAACACCTGGTCGAGGCCCAGAACCATCTGGCCACAGCCCGCAACGGCATCGCCATCATGGCCGGATACCCCGATGGTGAGCCCAACCCCGAGGACATCGGCACAACGTTGGAGTCGAAGGACCCACGGGTCACCAAGATCATCGACATGGGCGGCAGCGCCTACATCGAATACGAGTTCGCTACCCCGGACGGGCCCCGGCGTACGGCCGCGAACCTGCCGCTGGACGGCGCGGTCGAGTTGGTCGGGCTGGACACCGAGGAGCGCCACGCCAAGGTAGTGAGCATGGTCGAGGCCAGCGTGGACATGGTCGAGGCGGAAGGTTTCCAGGCCCCGCCCGGCTGACCACGTCGTACAACGGCCCGGAACCCCTGGCGGGTTCCGGGCCGTGTCACGTTCCCTGAGGCCGCTACCGGGCCACTGGCGGGCAGCCCGGTCGAGGCCGCGAGCGCCAGGCCCGGCGGGCCACGAACGCGCTCACGCCCGCCGCGAGGAGCGCCACGGATCCCCACGGGGCGCCCATGAGGGCCAGGCCCGCCACCAGCGCCGCGCCCATCCCGACGTCGGCGCCGGTCTGCACCCACCACCGCCGAGGCACCGGTTCTCGGTCGGCGGGAGGCCGAGCAATGGCGGGGGCTGGGGTGTGTCGGTCATGGCATCCATTCTGCGCTGGAAACGGGGATCTGGTACAGGAAACCGGCAGACGGGCACGAAGGCGCGTTCACACGGCCTGGTCGGTGCCGGTGGCCGCGGCCCCCGGCGGGAGCCCGTCCGCGCACACCGAACGCGGGAGTATGTCCACCAGCACGGACAGCGTGCCCGACAGCGCCCGCGGCACCGCTCGCCGGTACGCGGCCGTGAGCGGAACCCCGAAATAGGCCGGGCCCGGCTGGGCCCAGGTCGGATCCAGCGCCGCCCCGTCCGACAGCCGCCCAACCCAGGCGTGCGGCACCGCCCAGGTGCAGCCCGGGAACAGAATGGCGTAGCCCTCCACGTACACCAGCCCCGGCACGGCGTCGGCCATCCGCGCGGCGAACTCGAAGCAGTGCCCCGGTTCACCCCGGTAGTCCTCCAGGTCGGCGTCGAGCGGGGTCGGCGTCCACGCCCGCCCCTGCTCCAGGACCAGAGCCTGCGCCGAACCGTACCGCTCCCCCTCCTCGGGCGGGATCGAGGCGAGTCCGGCGAGTGTGGCAACCAGCGCCCGACGGGCGTGGACGGCACCCTCATCCAGCCAGGGTGCCCTCTTCTCCGTCTCCGGTGTGGGGGTGAACCCGATCTCGTCGGGAGCGACCCCGGCCCGGCCGTGGACCCACTGGTGGACCGCCACCTGGTGGTCGGCGCGTGAGCACACCGCCGCCCCTACCGGCGCGCGCCGGTAGGGGCGCCCTGCCGGGTAGGTCCAGGCGCCGATGAGGTCGTCCTCACCGCAGCCGCAGGAGGAGGCCAGGTACAGGCCCATTCCGCTTCCCGGGCACGGTTCCCCACGCGCGGGGTGTTTGGTCGCGGTGCCGTTCGCGCGCACTCGGGGTTTGCGCGAGCACGAGCGGCACACTGGTTCCACCCGCCGGGTCACAGCGGCGAGCGCGGCCGCAGCCGCGTCCGCGGGCGCATGGTCCTGTGCTGGGGTCGCTGTCACGCGGTCCACCCCCGCCCGGGGACGTAGGAGGCGCCCGCGGGCACGCCCAGGTGTTCGCGCTGGTAGCGGCCGATTCGCCACAGCTCCGCGATCCACTCGGGCACCTCGCTCCAGTTCTGGCCGGGCTCGGGTAGGCGCGGCAGTGCCGGGAGGTCCTCGGTGAAGCGGGCGGAGTCGTGCTCGGGCTCGTAGGGGCGCCACTCCACCGCGCACTCGTCCACGGCCTCCACGGTGTCGTGCAGGCGGCACCGCTGTTCCAGCCACACCCGCTGGATCTCGTCGGAGGCCTCCACGCGGTAGACGCGCAGCAGCCCCGCGTGGGACCAGTACCGGACCGGGTGGGCGTACAGGCTGGTGCTGTGCGAGCGCAGCACCGTGTTGGCGCAGCGCCTTCCCTTGGTGGTGCGGGCGGTGCACTGCGGATCGTCGGTGGCCGCGATCACCCAGCGCGCCGGGCCGTGGTCCACCGGGTCGAGTTCGAACAGGTAGGGGCCCCTGTCGGGGTCGAGCATCATGAGGGGTTGTCCTTCGTGGTCTGGCTCAGGGCCGGGAACTCTCCGGCCCTGGGGACGTGCGGGGTCAGGCGGATGCAGCGGTGGTCGGGGCCTGGTCGACAGGGACAGCAAGCAGCCGCTGCACGGCCGTGGGCGGCGGTGACCGCGCCCACCACCAGTTCGCGTGGGGCAGCGTGGTGTCCAGCAGGATGCCTTTGCAGGCCACTGCGTGGGTCCGATCGGTGAGGTCGTTCGGTCTGCGGCCCGTAGAGGTCGGCCGGGTGTTGGGGTGCGCGTCGGTGGTCATTGCGGCGCGGAGAGTTCACGGTCATCCTGTCCCGGCCAGAGCCCGGCGGCGTCGGGCAGGGTCAAGAGGACGTTCGTCGCCACGACGTAGCCGATGACCGCCACGCCGCCTGCCCCAGAGGCGAGCAGGTTCAACAGCACCCCGGTGATCGCGGATGCGAGCCACACCAGCCCGGCTAGGCGGGGGTTGGGCGCTCGGTGGGGGTTCGTGCGCACGGCCGCCACCAGGTCGCCCACCATCGCCACGACGGCCAGGCCCCAGACCCACGCATCGGCACGATCGGGATCGGTGATCACCAACCAGATCAGGGCGACGAACGCCGCCAGGCCGGCCGCGATCGCCGTCACGGTGAGCACGAGTTTCCAGGTCTCCCATAGCGCATGGCGCAGCTTCGTGTGTCCTCACTGGTCGTGGTAGGCGGAACGCAGACCGCGCAGCACGTCGGCCAGGCGCGGGTGCTTGGTGAGCGGTGCTCGGGAGGGGTTGAGGGCGAGCACGCCCTCCAGCGCCGTGCCGATGGTGGACCGGTTGCCCGCCACCACCACCGCGCGCAGGTGGTCGAGCGCCTCATGCGTCTTGCCCGCGCCCAGCTTCCTCGAGCCCAGGAGCGGGGCGGCCACGGCCAGCAGCCGCGCCACCGCTGTGGTCAGGGCGGGGTGGTCCAGGATGACGGCGCCCGCCCGCCCTTCCCAGTCGTCCTCGTCGCGCTGGACTTGGTCGACCGCAGCCTGGGACAGCCCGGCCTTCTCCAGGGCGGCGGTGTAGCCGGTGGGCCGGGGCCGCTCGGGTTTCCCCGGCTGGTGATCGGCTTCGCGTCCCCGGTCGCTGGCTGGGTGGACCTGCTGCCACAACCGCTCTCCCGCCGTGCTCCAGGCACGGGCGCGCGCGTCAGGGTCCAGGTCGGCCACGGCCGCCATCGCGGCGTTGAGCCGTGCGGGGGTTTCCTGGCCGATGGCGTCAGCGAAGGCGCGCAGGACCTGGCGCACCGCAAGGTCGGTGTCCGGGGCCAGGTGGTCGCTGATGAGGGTGTCCAGTGCCGCCAGGTCGGCGGCCCCGTCCAGGTCCCCGCCCAGCGCGTTGAGATCGAGGTCGTCGCCGGGCGTGTCCAGGGCTTCCTTGGTGGCGGCACGCCTGAGGATCTCGGTCACCGGCTCCCTCAGCGTGGACGGCCACTCGTCCGCGGCAGGCAGTCCGGCGGCCGCTACGGCCGCGTCCACGTCCTCGGTGCCCGCGTCCTGCGCCCACCGGGGCAGGTCCGGGTCGTCGTCGGCCGCCGAGTCGGCCGGAGTAGGAGGCAGCGCTTCCAGTGCCCGTTTCCCCGCCTGGCCCAGCAGCGGCGCGCGCAGCGCCTCGGGATGCTCGCGCAGTCGCGCCACCGCGCGGATCAGCGCCGTGCCGTCGGCGGCGGCCACGGCCTCCACCAGGGCGCGGGCCGGGCCGCTGCGGTACTGGGGCAGGTGCAGGAGCAGGCGCACCGCGGACACGATCGTGGACACGTGCGCGGCCGCTTCGAAGGGCCAGTCCGCGGCCGCCACGGCGGCGGCCACGTCGCCGTCGCCGGGGGCGGGCAGGCCGTGCGGCGGCGCGGCGGGGCCGCCCCCGGCCCACGCCGTGGTGCGCACCGCCGCGCGCATGATGTCGACCAGGTCGGCGCGGGTGCCGCGCCGGTCCCGGGCGTGCTCGGTCAGCACCCGGTAGGCCGGTTCGGCGCCGGGGTGGTGGGCGGCGGCCGACGCCGCTGCGGTCAGGGTGTCCTGCTCCAGCCACACGCCGACCATGCTCGGCGTCTCGCGCAGGGTCGCGGTGAGCAACACCGCGCCCAGGCGGGTGGCGGCGGTGCTGGCGGTGTGCGCCGACATCTGTTCGTCCAGGGCCTCGATGAGCCGTGCGGCGTGGGCGCGGTGCGCGGCCAGGGTGGGCGCCAGCGGCGCGGTGTAGTCGGGGTGGCGCTCGGCGGCGCGGTGTAGTCGGGGTGGCGCTCGGCGGCGCGGTCGAAGCGGTCGCGGGCGCCGTCGGCGCTCAGGCCGAGCGCGGTGCCGATGCGCGGCCAGGGCAGGCCCCGCCCGCGGGCGGCGCCGAGCAGGCCCAGCACCGCGCGGTCCAGGGCGCGTTCGGCCGGGGCCACGCAGTGCAGGTGCTCCAGCAGGGTCGTGTTGCTCATCGCGTCGGGGGCGCGGCCGCCGTAGGCGTCGATGTCCGCGGCGGCGCCGAGCAGGTCCAGGACGGGGAATTGCTCCGCCAGAGGCGCAGCGGAGGAAATCCCGCCCACGTCGTGGGCGGGGGTGTGCTCTGTGGCCATGGGGGCGAAGCTACACCCCCGACATGCCTACGCGGAGGTTTTCGCCATTTCCCGGAGGTGTCACCGGTGTGCCACATGCCGGAGCAAACCCCGGTGTCGCGAAGGCGGCGACGGTGTGCTGCACGAGGTTCAGGTGTTGTGCCTTCGGGGGTGTCGATGAGCATGAGCACTGGATGGCGCGCAGCCGATAAGCCACGCCGGACGTGGCGGGTGGAGAAGAAGAGCCCCGGGGCAGACCCGCTCTGGGGCTCTTCTCCACCTTCACTCATTCATTGAATCGTCTTCCTAATCATCATTTACAGTCATCCATCAGATAGGCTTCACTGGCGAACGAGTCATCTATTCGACAGGAGGCAGCATGACTGTCGGGATTCTGATGGAGAAGCCGTCCGCGGCACGCAACGGGAGCAGGGCGTGGGGCGGGCCGAAGGGCACTTTCGACGGCGAGCGGTACGTCATCACCCACGCCAGGGGGCACCTCTACGAGTTCGTCGCCCCGGACAAGATGGTCCATCCGTCGCTGGCCGACAAGTACAAGAACTGGGACATGGCTAACCTCCCTTGGGATCTCCGCGACTTTTCTTGGGCCAACGAACCGATCCAGGACACCGCCCAGGTCCGCAATAACGTCAAGCAGGCCCTGTCGGGCTGCGACGAGATCGCCATCGCCACGGACTGGGACGAGTCGGGCGAGGGCGACGCCATCGCCATCAACGCGCTCGTTGAGCTGGGGCTGACCGGTAAGAAGATCTCGCGGCTGCACTTCACCGACGAGTCGGAGAAGTCCCTGCAGCAGGCGTTCAAGGACCGCCAGCCGGTGCAGTCGGTGCACGACCACCCGGCGTTCAAGAAGGCCCGCTTCCGCTCAATGTTCGACTTCGCCTCGATGCAGTGGTCGCGGGCAGCGACGAACATAGCCCGACAGTCCGGCCAGGACGCGGTCCTGCGCCAGGGACGGCTGAAGTCGGCGATGGTCAAGCTCGTCGGCGACCAGCTCAAGGCCTACAACGACTACGTGAAGCGGCCGTTCTTCCAGAACCGCTTCCTCGACGAGAACGCCGTTGTCTACACCAACCCGAACGAGCCGCGCTTCGACAGGGCCGACCAAGTGCCGCAGAAGTACACCGCCTCGTCGGTGGTCAGGGACAGCGCGGAGATGAGACGGACCACTCCCCCGAAGCTGCTCGACCTCGCGGCGCTGTCGTCGATGCTCGTGAGCAAGGGTGTGAAGGCCCAGCTCACGCTCAAGACCTACCAGGCGATGTACGAGCAGCAGGTCGTGTCCTACCCGCGCACCGAGGACAAGACGATCACCCCGCAGCAGCACGCCGAGCTCGCGCCGCTGGCCGACCGGATCGCCGCGGTGGCGGGCGTGGACACCAAGCACCTGACCCATCGCGAGCCGAGGAAGACCCACGTGAAGCCGGTCGGCGCGCACGGCGCGAACCGCCCCGGCCCGAACGTGCCGTCCTCCCTCGAGGACGTCGAGCAGCGTTTCGGTACCGCCGGCCGCCTCATCTATCAGACGCTGGCGAAGAACTACCTGGCCATACTCGCCGCCGACTACGAGTACGAACAGCAGAAGGGCCACCTCGAGAAGTACCCCGACTTCAAGGGCATCGCCAACGTGCCGAAGAAGATGGGTTGGAAGTCGGTCTTCGATCCCGACGCCGGGGACGAGGATACGGCTGGCGACAAGGACGAGTCCGCTCATGGCCTGGGCACCAGCGCCGAGCCGTACGTGCACGAGGGCGCGAACAAGCGTCCGGAGCACCCGAGCATGAAGTGGCTGATGAAGCAGCTCGAGAAGAGGGACGTCGGCACCGGCGCGACGCGGACGAGCACGTACTCCGAGATCACCAGCGCCAAGGCGAAGAACCCACTGCTCGTCGAGAAGGGCAAGAAGCTCACCCTGGCCTCGGTCGGCGAGATGAGCTGGCTGCTGCTGCCGGACACCCGCATCGGCGACCTGTCGCTGACCGAGGAGGTCTACGCCGGCATGCGCGCCGTCGCCGAGGGCAGCGCTGATCCCGATCAACTGCTGGCCCGGGTCGCCGATTGGGTCCGCGAGGACATCAAGGTGATGACGAGGAACGCTGACGCCATGCGCGCGACGCTCGGCCTGGCCAAGACCGAAGTGGCCGCCCGTGCCGAGGGCGTTTGGGCGGCCGCGCCCGACGGCCCGAAGAAGGTCTCGTTCAAGAAGGTCTGGGCTGGCCACGAGTTCACCGATGACGAGATCGACCGCCTGTTGGCCGGTGAGGAGATCTCCTTCGAGGCGACGTCCAAGGCCGGTAAGTCCTTCTCGGCCAGGGGCAGGCTCGGGCTCGGCGAGTTCAGGGGCCGACGCTACGTCGGCTTCCAGCTCGAGGTCTCTGACCGCCCCGAGGCGTGGTGCAAACGCTCGTTCTCCGAGGACGAGAAGCAGGCCTTGGAGGCCGGCGAGACCCTCGAGCTCGACGGCTTCGTCTCCAAGAACGACAAGATCTTCTCCGCGAAGGTGAGCTGGGATGCGAAGGCGAAGCGGATCGTCCCCCACTTCGACGACAAGAAGTCCACGCCGCGGGCGAGGGCGCGTGCCTGATCCACCGACCGCTCGAGGCCGCTGGCCACCCGGACGAGTCGTCCGGGTGGCCGGACTCCTTTAAATGGTCAATGAATGACCATTCATAAGCGACCCATCCGATAGAGTGTCCCCATACAGTCTTCATCCATGAATCCATTGCAATCATATAGTGATGGGTGAGGGAGAGGTGAGCGGGCGGATGCGAACGATCGCTGAGCCGACGGCGGGAGTGGGTGCGCGGCATGCCTGAAGTCAAGAGCGCGTACAAGGTCCCGGTCAGCCTGGCCAGGGGCCTGCCAGACCACGAGATCGGTCTCGGCGGCAAGAGCTGGCAGATGCGGCCGATGCCGATCAAGCAGATCGGCTTCTTCCTCGGCGGGATCATCGTCGTCGCCTGGTGCGCGACTTCAACCTTCATCGCCGACTCCGGCGCTAAGTTCATCGCGCTCTTCGTCCTGTGGTCGCTGGTCTTCGTCCTCTACATGGGCCAACTAACCAAGACCAAGGAGCTGCGGATCATGACGGTGCCGCCGCTGCTGGCCTACCTGCCGAAGTCGGCGCGCCAGGTCTTCACCAGGCGGAACTCGAACCCATCAGGCTTCTACTCGATTGTCGGCATCGAGTGGATCGACGTGGACGGGCGGATCCACTACTCCGACGGTGGACAGGGGCAGGTCTACCTCGTCGTCGGGTCGGCGAGCTACCTGCTCTTCGACGAGGACCGGGTCGGGATCCTCAAGCGCAACGACGACTTCTGGAAGAAGGTTGAGACGACCTGCGAGCACGTCTTCATCACGACGAAGGAACCGCAGCGGATCTACCACCAGATGGCGAATCTCGAGCGGCGCAACCAGGCATTGGAGGTCCGGGACCCCGATCTCATCGAGCTGCAAAACGAGCAGTACGACATCCTCACCCAGCACGTCGGTGGCAAGTTCGCATCGATTCACCAGTACCTGCTGCTCAAGGGCAAGAGCGAAGACGCGCTGCGCCGTGGACACACGATCCTTCAGGCCGAGGTCGAGAACAGCGATCTGATGATCAAGGAAGCCACGATGCTCGACCGCGAAGAGGCCCAGTCGATGCTGCGGGTCTTCTACTCCGGCATCGATGACCAGCTCGCCCCCGCCGCAACTTGAGCGACATCCCCCAACGAGACGACGAAGTAAGGACGCGGACGAACCATGGCGCTGATGAGGAAGAGCCGGAAGCAGCTGGGTATCCCGGCCGAGGCTGAGCCGGAGACCGGGTCGAGCCAACCGATCGACGGGCCCGAGCCCCAGATGACGACCGCCGCTAGGCGCGGCCTGCTCGGCTGGTGGGCCCGACGTCAGGAGGAGCGGCAACTGGCCGGATCCTACTTTTTCTACCCGCACCTCATGGCGCTCAAGCCCAAGGAGCGCTACCTCTTTCGATCGGACTACTTCGAGGTCGACTCTTCGGTCGCCTGCGTCCTTGGCTACTTCCACGACGACGCCTCACACGACGCCTTCGCCCCGTTCTGGGGCATCGACAGGATCCCCTCGGGGCTCGACGAACGTGTCACGGCGGTCGTGCTCGAGCAGGTTGTGCGCAAGGACGACAAGTGGGTCGACCAGTACACCAAGCAGTCGGAGAAGCTCGACTCCCTCGAAAGCAGCGAGCAGGAAGCCTCAGGCACGACCTCGTCGAAGCGCAAGGCCGCCAAGGCCTCAGCCGACCGCGAGGCGATCATCGGTGAGCTCCAAGACGGAGCGACCTACCTGCACGTGCACAACCGCCTCTTCCTCAAGGCACCGGACCTGGAGATCCTCGAGGACACCATTGAGCGGGTCACGCGTCTCTACATCGACCGCTTCGGCACACTCAAGGCCGCAGCCTACGTCGGCGAGCAGCGCCAGGAGCTGTCAGGCCTGTTCAAGAACAACGACAAGAAGCGCGGCAAGGGCTTCCACTACACCTCGACCGAGTTCGCCGGCTCCTACTCGCTGGTGACCAACGGGCTCAACGACAAGAACGGAGAGTACGTCGGGTTCATGGTCGGAGACGTCAATTCCTCGGCTGTGCTCATGGGTGTCAATGACTACGCCCACCACGTCGTCATCGCCGACCCGACGCTGTCGGAGTACCTCGGCCGCGAGCGGGTGTCGAACATGTGGTGCTCGAAGCTGTCTCAGGCGACGATGCTCGACAACGGCCGCGTTGTCCACCTCGTCCTCGACGGGGCCAAGATGGACAAGCTCGGGCCGACGTTCGACCGCCTGACCGCCCGCGTCGACCTCAACTCCGGCGACGTGAACATGTTCGAGATGTTCGGCGAGGAGAAGGACGAGCTGGCGATCTTCTCCACGCACATGGAGAAGCTCAAGCTCATGTTCGAGCAGCTCTATGAGTCCTCGGACGGGGCAGTGGCCTCGATTATCAGGGGCAACCTCGAGCGGATCGCCACGGACTTCTACATCGACCAGGGAATGTGGCGCGAGAACGCTCAGCACATGCGCAAAAAGCTGCGTGTGGTCGGCATCGACCACGCGCATGTGCCGAAGCTACAGCTGTTCGTGTCCTACCTCGACATGGCGCACAAGCGTCTGCTGGCCTCGGACAAGAACGACCCCGACCAGCTCCGGGCGCTCAACCTGCTCCAGACCATCGGCCAGACGATGCTCTCAACCAACGGCGACCTGTTCAACAACACCACGGCCGCCGCGATCGACGGGGTCCGCGACGCCCGCCGGGTGCTCTACGACTTCTCACGGCTGATGACGCGCGGGCGCGGCGTGGCCATGGCCCAATTGGTCAACATCGTCGGCTTCGCCGTAGCAGAGCTCGGTGTGGGCGACACTGTGATCATCCACGGGGCCGACCTCATCGACGACCGGGTGAAGACGTACATCACCGAGCAGTTCGAGCACCTCTTCGACCGGGGAGGGCGCGTCGTCTACAGCTACAACGACGTCGACAAGATGCTCTCAGACTCGAAGTTCAACAAGTTCGACGCCGCCGACTACACCGTGCTCGGGCCGATGCGCGACTCGACGGTGCTCGAGTACCAAAGGCAGCTGGCCCAGCAGATCCCCCGCGACCTCGCCAACCTCATCACGACCCGCGGCGAGAGCCTGTCGTACCTACGCCGCGGTGTGACGAATGTTGTCTTCCACCTCGACCTGGCACTGGGGATCAACCCCTACCGCGAGGCCCAGCGACGCAAGGTCCGCCTCGAAGCGGCCAGGGCCGAGGAGGCCGAGCGGATGGCCCAGATCCTCGACGACGACCCGACGCCGGGTGCGAACCTCACGTCATTGGGGAGCAGCATGAATGATGATTCAGACGATGAATTGACTGATGACCCGCCCGGGGCACGGAAGACGAAGCCGACCGCGGGGCCCACCAAAAAGGCCTCGCGCCGCGGCACGGCGACGAGGGGCAAGCGGACGAAACTGGCCAAGTCGTGAGCAGAGGGGACGCGATGGAGCGCGAGGGCGCGATCACGCGCGTGCGAGACGGCTTCGGCGGCGCCCTGGCCAGGCTGGGGTGGAGCAAGAGCGTCGTCGGCGTGTTCCTCGTCGTGCTCGTGGCCCCGCTCCTGATCGGGCTCCTGGGAGGCTCCACGGCCTTCGCCGACGACAACGCCTCGGAGGATGAGGACAACTACAGCCTGTACAAGCTCGCGTCCAACGGCGCGGGCTACTTCTCTGACTCCAACGAGCCCGGCGAGAGCCTCGGCGGGGCGTGGGAGAACATCGCCGAGTCCGAACCGGGGGCTGCGGGCTCCTTGCTCGGCTACGGCGACCCAACGGTCTCGCAGTTCAAGCGCTGGCTCTCGGCCGGGTTGTCGGGCTCGACGCAGACGATCACGCACGAGACCCTGAGCCAGGGGGGCGACGCCTTCCTCGCCTACGGCCAGTTCGGGGCGGCCAACAAGGACCTGGGCTTCGACTCAATGTCGAGCGGGGTCATCGGCGACATCATCGGTGGCTTCGCGGGCTCGGTGGTCTGGGCCTGCTACGGCGTGGCCCTGCTCATATCAGGGCTCTTCTTCGCCTTCATCGAGCTGCTCAAGTTCCTCAACCCCTTCGCGTGGTTCTACACAGCCGTCGCCGACGTGACCACCGCAGCAGGGACGAGCGGTGGCTACCAGCAGGGCTTGGCCGACGGGATGCTCAACAACTGTGAGGGCGAGGACTGCGGGCCCCCGGGGCCCCTGTTGGGCGTGGCGAACTTCATTGGCGAGTGGTACGGCATGCTCGTCAACCTGTCGTGGACCGTCCTCGTCCCGCTCTTCCTCGGTTTCCTCCTCATCGGCCTCGTGCTGTTCAAGAAGATGGACCGCGGCTCGGCGATCAAGAAGTTCGCCGTACGCCTGCTCTTTCTCGGCTTCGGCCTGCCGATCTTCGGATCGATGTACACCGCCGTCCTCGACAGCTTCTCCGAATCCGGGGTCGACGCCTCGGCCGGCGCCACCCAGGTCGTCCTGTCCAACTACGTCGACTTCAACGCCTGGGCGATGAACTCCCGCCTGCTCGTCCCCGAGGACGCGACCATCGGCTGGAACGAGGGCAGAGGTCAGGCCGATCCGAAGTCGACGATGTCGGCCCGGACCTCGGCGCTGGCGATCAACATCGTCTCCCACTCGGCCTACCGCGACGCCGGCTGGGACGCCGGCGGTGTGTCCGCTGATGCGGAGGACGCATGGAGGAACGCTTCGAACGTCGACCTCACCCAGGAGGAGCCGGGCTCGTGGCAGCAGGTCGGCACGACACTGGACATCCTCAACCGCTACATCAGCGGGCAGGAGACGCCGGCCTCGGACTTCGAGTCGGGCGTGAAGGGCTGGCTGTCAGAGAACGCCGACGAAGACGTCAAGGAGGACTGGTTCAACAACACGGGCAGCTACGGCGACGTCGAGCAGTTCGGCGACGAGGACGACCCGAAGGCCTCCGAGGCCCCGATGATCTCGACCCAGGACGAGGGCCTGCAGTCGGAGGTCTCCGACGGCGTGCGGACGTTCACGACGAAGAACCAGGAGGACTCGGCCAAGACCTGCGGCTTCATGGTCACGACCGACAACGGCGCCCCGGCCAAGTGCAGCATGTCGCCCCTGTCGATGTACAACTACCTCAACAGCTCGTTCTCCTCCGATAGTCTCACTTCGTTCAGCTCAGAAAACGCGATGTCGGGCCTCGTACGCGAGAACCACGCCTCGGTGAGCCAGGTCGGCTCGGGACCGGCGTCGTTCATGTACTGGGCCAACACCGTCACGCTGCTGGGCAGCGTTTGCCTACTGGGCATCTGGTACGCCTTCGGCATGGTCATCGGCGCACTCAAGCGGACCTTCTCGCTGATCGCGGCGATCCCGTTCGCCACCCTGGGTGCGATCGCGGCGATCAGCAAGGTGATCATCTACTCGGTGGCGATGATCCTCGAGGTCATCCTCACGATCTTCCTGTATCAGTTCGTCTCACGATTGATCATCGGCGTGCCCTCGATCGCCTCTGGGCCGCTGACCAACCTCGTGAGCGAGAACGGGCTCCTGTCCACGCTCGGCCTAGGCCCGGTGGCGGTGGTCGTCCTCACCTTCCTGTCCACACTGCTCATCATCGCCGTGACGTTCATCCTTCTGCGCGTGCGCAAGACTGTGCTCCAGGCCCTGGACGAGGTCGTGACGAAGCTCGTCGACAAGTTCCTCGAGACCGACACCGCGCCGAAGGCGAAACAGGGCGGGCTCATGCAGGCTGCGGCCGGGGGTCTTGGTGCTGGCGCGGGCATGGCGGCGGGCAACAAGCTCGCCCAGGCCACCGGCGGCAAGCTCAGCGGACTGAAGAAGCCCAACGGCAACGGTCAGCCTGGCCCCGGCGGAGGGGACACGAACAAGCCCAACGCCAGCGGGATCCCGAGCAACGCCCAACTCGAGGGCGGTAAGGCCAATGTCCTCGAGTCAGGCCAGTCCGGCTCCAGGCAGCAGGGCCCCGGGGGCAATGGATTGCCTCAGGGCGGTCCGGGCACCTTCAACGGGTCGAGGCCGTCGTCGAGCGAGCGCGGCTCGACCGGTCAGCTGGAGCAGTCGGAGCAGGACAGGAAGGGGGGACCGCTGCAGTTGGCCGGCTCGCGTCCGGGATCGACACAGGAGGACAAGGCCGCGGCCGAAGATGTTGCTCGGCAGGGAGGCCTGTCAAGGCTGGGCTTCGACGCGAAGGACCAGAAGAAGGCCGAGATCCCCGGCGGCGGTGTGACGACCGGCGACGTCGCGAGCTCTGCTCCGGGAGCTGGCCAGGGGCATGGCGACAGCAACCGGGTCCTCGAAGGCAAGGTCCTTCCCAGCCCGCCTGGGGGCCGCAGGTCGAAGGGCGTCGAGTTCGGAGCAGACCAGACGAACTACTCCGGCTCGAACCCCGGCGACCAGCAGGCCCGATCGACGCCCCGTCCGGGCAGCAGGACCGGCGGTACCTCGGTCCCGACGCGGTTCGGCCCGCAGGCCGACCCCGGCGGCCAGGCGGGGACCCCGAGCATGAAGCCCGTGCTGCAGAGCTCGCAGGCCGCACGCCCCAGCGGGGCGATCCCGCTGCCGGCCGGTCCGACCCCCGCTGCGTCGAGTGGGCCCGCAACCGCGGCACCGAAGGCACCGGCGAGCACCGGTCCCACGGCGGTCGGCGGACCGAGCACCGTCGGCGACGCTCCTAGCGGTAACGGGTTCTCGCATCGATACCAGAGGTCGGGGAGCCAGGCGCCCCACGTCCAGGGTCAGCAGGCCCCGTCTGCGACCACGCCTTCCGGCGGGGCGGGGCAGCCCGCCCCGCAGGGCTCGTCGGCAATCAAGGATTCGAAGTTCAAGGCGGGTCCCCGCCAAGGGGCCAAGCAGCCCAGGGCCCGTGAGAACGCGGAGCGTCCGAGTCCGGTCAACCGGCCGGACGGCTCGTAGGAACCGATAGATGAGATCTGGCCCCGCAGGGGAGGCGGTCGATACGACCACCTCCCCTGCCTGCTGTGGGGAGGTGCGATGGGCCTGAGGACGGGACTGACGGCCGTGCGCCTGGCTGGGGGTTCAAGCGGGCCCAATTGATCTGCCCATCGCAGGTCACCTCTCGTCGGGATCATTCACCGCAGCACGCCTCGGCGACGAACGCATGCAGCTGCACCGTGCCGGGACCCGACCACCTGCGGTCGGAGTCCACGACGACAGCGCGCACATACCCGTGCGGCGGTCCCGGTGATCATCATGAACTTCGTCCTTGCCTGTCGGGGTGGCGGGAGTCAGCTCTGATGCAATCGCACCAGGACTCGCACCCACGCCCGGAAGCTAAAGCTGGACCAAAGGCTATACACATGACCATCTGATCCGCCCCCGCTTCCATCGACACAGGCAGTACCTGCTGCTCGAATCGACTCAGAGATCGTGTACCACTTGTACCACTTGAGCATTGATTGACGAGAATCCTCGACTGAACTGGGGGTTCATCGAGCTTCGCACTGTGTCTGATCTGCGGTAGGTCAAGCACTCACAGCCTCAGACGAGAGTTGATGGAGTACTGGATGCAGGTCATCGTGCTGGCCCTCCCCTTGGCGGACACAGCGACGAGCGTCGACCCGGCATGCGGAAAGCCCCCGGCCGCTCTGGCTCCGGGGGCTTCGTCAGTGTCGTGGGCGAGGTGTTGTTAGGCGACGCGGTGCTCGCGCAACCACGTGTCGAGATCGTCGATGAGATAGACGACGCGCGATCCGATGCGGACATAGGCCGGGCCGTCACCGGTCACGCGCCACTTCTTCAGCGTTCCATACGAGAGCCCGGTGTAGTGTGCGGCTTCTTCGGTAGGCAGGGCAGCACGGTCGGTTCTCACGGAGGTCGTACGTCGGCTCGTGGTGGACCGACCCGTGGTGGACCGACCCGCTGCAGTGGGCATCGTAGGTTCTCTCTTTCGTCTTTGACACCGATCCACTCCGGTGCACGTGGCGGACAGTCTATCCAAATCATGATTGATAGACCACCCATGCAGTGAGTCATACACGATTCGAATAAGCGCCCATTGGTGATTATGAGTCATGCGTGGCCCATGCAGAGGCGGCAGTAGTCGATGTTTACACTGGCCCAATGACACGCGCGACGACAAGCAAGCTGGCTCCGGGGGAGCACACTGCCGAACGCTCGACCCCGAGACAGCTGGCCGACGGTACGTATCGGATGACCTGGACGCTGGTCCATCGCGATGGACGCAAGGTGCGGAAGGATTCCTACGGCGCGACCAAGGGCGAGACCCGGCGCAAGGCGAAGCGTAAGGCCGAGGAGCTGTTGCGCACGGGGGGCGGTGCCTGGCGTCTGTCAGACCAGCTGTCGGACTACATCGACAAGGTGACCCGGCCGGCACTCCAGAAGGCCAAGCTCGCGGACCTGAGCCGGGAGAAATACGAGGAGGGGTTGCGGTTCCTCCTCGGAGACTGCGCGAAGTGCAAGAGCAAGGGCAAGCGCCACCAGCATGGATTCAACCGGCACACCATCGGGTCGGGCACGGCCCCTCGAGCCCTCGAGGAGACCTTCACAGAGATCGCCCAGCTGCACAGCCTGTCCACGGCGAAGTCGTGCCGCACGGTGTGGAACAAGTACATCGCTAAGCGCCTCGTCCTCGACGGGATGATGGACTTCAACCCCGTGAAGGATGCGCGCCTGACCGACCTGACCGGCGTCGAGAGGCCGCAGAGAAAGCGCGGGGGTCGGGCTCTCATGCGCCAGGAGTACGAGCTCACGCTGCAGTGGCTCCTCGATGCCGATCCGACCGACTGGCCGGTCTCGCACAAGACGAACGGGTGGATATGGCGTCCTGAACTCCAGGTCTCCACCTTCCTCACCAGCATCGACATGACCCTGCTTCAGGCGACCACCGGGCTACGGCAGAGCGAAGGTCGTCTGGTCGACTGGTCCATGGCGCACGTTTCCGGCAACGGGGTCCTGAGCATCGACGTACCGGAGCACGTGGCCAAGGGCGGCCACCCGCGTGTCGTCCTGGTCCTTGATCAACGGGTGGCCGAGCGACTTCTCAAGCGCCGTGATGAGCAGGGTGGCGAAGGGTTCATCGTCGGTGCGCCGATGGATCCTCTGAAACCCTGGCATCGACAGAGGTGCGGTCAGGAGTGCCGGGAGCTCTACATGCGCATGGCCAAGGCGACCGGGATCGCACTGTTTGAAGAGCAGCGCTCGCACTTGTGGCGCACGACGTTGCGCTCGTTCTTCGTGGGCCAGGTATCTGAGGCGGTACTCAACTCCCAGTTCGGCCACTCGACCGAAGTCGCTAACCTCTACTACACCGATGCCTCCGACCTCAACGGCCTCGCCCAGGCAGCCAAGCTGGTCGACGATGAGTAGCGGCGGCCGCTGGAGAGTCCCGCACAGTACCGCACAATATCCCGCACAGTGTGGGTAACGTGCACCCACCCGGAGCACCCCCGGTCACCCTAAAATCACATGATGACCGAATCACCATGCGGGGATCACATCACCAGGACCGAGCCGAGGCATGCTCGATAGCAATCCAAACTGCGTCCAGACGAGGCGTTTTGATGCAGAAAAAAGCTCTCTGACCTGCGAATATGCAGGCCAGAGAGCGTGCGGCGCGTGTCAGACGTTGAAGCCCAGCATGCGCAGCTGGTCGCGCCCGTCGTCGGTGATCTTGTCCGGACCCCACGGCGGCATCCAGACCCAGTTGATCTTGACCTCGCGGCCGAACTCGTCCAGGGCAGAGACGGCCTGGTCCTCGATCACGTCGGTCAGGGGGCACGCCGCGCTGGTCAGGGTCATGTCCAGCGTGATCACCTGCTCCTCGGCGTTCACCCCGTACAGCAGGCCCAGGTCGACGACGTTCACGCCCAGCTCGGGGTCGATCACGTCCTTGAGCGCCTCGCTGATCTCCTCGACCAGCGCCTCCGCCTCCGGGGAGAGGGGAGCGCCCTCGGCGGCCTCGGTCGTTGTCGTCTCGTTCTCGCTCATCAGGCGGCTTCCTTCTCCAGGGACTGCGACACGGCGTCCTTCCAGGCCATCCACCCCAGCAGGGCGCACTTGATCCGTGCGGGGTACTTGGACACGCCGACGAACGCCACGGCGTCCTCCAGCACGTCCTCGTCGGGCTCGCCCTTGCCCTTGGACTGCATCAGCTCGGTGAAGGCGTCCAGGGTGGTCATGCCCTCGGCGACGGTGCGGCCGATGAGCAGGTCGGTCAGCACCGAGGTACTGGCCTGGCTGATCGAGCAGCCCATCCCGTCGTAGGAGACGTCGCTGACGACGGCCTCGCCGTCGAGCGCGTCGGACCCCGCGGCGGGGGTGAGCGCCACCCGGAGCGTCACCTCGTCCCCGCAGGTGGGGTTGATGTGGTGCGCCTCCGCGTTGTGCGGATCGCGCAGGCCCTTGTGGTGCGGGTTGCGGTAGTGGTCCAGGATGATCTCCTGGTACATCGCGTCCAACTGCATGGTCAGGCTGTTCCTCGTTCTAGGGCCGGGTTCCGAAGAACTTCTGCGCGGCCCTGATGGCCTCCACGAGCGCGTCCACGTCCTCCGACGTGTTGTAGAGGTAGAAGGACGCGCGCGTGGTCGCGACGACGCCCAGCCTGCGGTGCAGCGGCCAGGCGCAGTGGTGGCCCACCCGGACCTCCACGCCCAGGTCGTCGAGGACCTGGCCCACGTCGTGCGGGTGGATGTCGTCCACGGCGAAGGACACGGCGCCGCCGCGGTCCACCGCCTCGGTGGGGCCGACGATCCGCACGCCCTCCAGGGCGCCGATCCGCTCCAGCGCGTACCCGGTGAGCGCGTGCTCGTGCTCGGCGACCCGCTCCATGCCCACGCGGGACAGGTAGTCGCAGGCCGCGGCCAGGCCGACGGCCTGCGGGGCCATCGGCACACCGGCCTCGAAGCGCTGGGGCGGGTCGGCCCAGGTGGAGTACTCCATGTGGACCACGCCGATCATGGAGCCGCCGGTGATGAACGGCGGGATGGCCTCCAGCAGCTCCCGGCGGCCCCAGAGCACGCCGATCCCGTTGGGACCGAGCATCTTGTGCCCGGAGAAGACCAGGAAGTCCACGCCCAGCGCGGCCACGTCGACCGGCATGTGCGGGACCGACTGGCAGGCGTCCAGCACGGTCAGCGCACCGACCTCGCGGGCCCGGTCGACGATCTCACCGACCGGGTTCACGGTGCCCAGCACGTTGGACTGGTGGCTGAACGCCACCACCTTGGTGCGCTCGTTGACCAGGTCGGCGATCCCCGACAGGTCCAGGCGCCCCTCGTCGGTCACCGGGAACCAGCGCAGCGTCGCCCCGGTGCGCTGGCACAGCTGCTGCCAGGGCACCAGGTTGGCGTGGTGCTCCATCTCGGTCACCACGACCTCGTCGCCGGGCCCCACCTGGAAGCGGCGCAACTCCTCGTCGGCGGTCGCGGAGTTGCTCAGCGCGTAGGCCACCAGGTTGACGCCCTCGGTGGCGTTCTTGGTGAACACCACCTCACCGGCGTCGGCCCCGATGAACCGGGCGATGGTCTCCCGGGCCGCCTCGTAGGCGTCGGTCGCCTCCTCCGCGAGCTGGTGCGCGCCACGGTGCACCGCCGCGTTGTGGCGTTCGTAGAACTCACGTTCGGCGTCGAGCACCTGACGGGGCTTTTGCGAGGTGGCCCCGGAGTCGAGGTACACCAGCGGCCGCCCGTCGCGGACGGTCCGGGAGAGGATCGGGAAGTCCTCCCGGATCGCCGCGACGTCGAGCGGGGCCGCCCCGGCCCGACCGAACTCGCGGACTGTGGTCATGGGTTACGCGCCCGCCTTCACGAAACGCTCGTAGCCCTCGGCCTCCAGCACGTCGGCCAGCTCCGGGCCGCCGGACTCGGCGACGCGGCCGTTGGCGAACACGTGCACGAAGTCGGGCTTCACGTAGTTGAGGATCCGGGTGTAGTGCGTGATGAGCATGACGCCCATCTCGCCGCCGGCCTTGGCGCGGTTGACGCCCTCGGAGACGACCTTGAGCGCGTCGACGTCCAGGCCGGAGTCGGTCTCGTCCAGGATGGCGACCTTGGGCTTGAGCAGCTCCAGCTGGAGGATCTCGTGGCGCTTCTTCTCACCGCCGGAGAAACCCTCGTTGACGCCGCGGGCGGCGAAGGCCGAGTCGATGGACAGGTCCTTCATCGCCCCCTGGAGCTCCTTGGAGAACTGGCGGAGCTTGGGGGCCTCGCCGCGCACCGCGGTGACGGAGCTGCGCAGGAAGTTGGACATGGACACGCCGGGGACCTCGACCGGGTACTGCATGGCCAGGAACACGCCGGCGCGGGCGCGCTCGTCGACGCTCATCTCCAGGATGTTCTCGCCGTCGACGAGGACCTCGCCCTCGGTGATCTCGTAGCGCGGGTGGCCCGCGATCGCGTAGGCGAGGGTGGACTTGCCCGAGCCGTTGGGGCCCATGATGGCGTGGGTCTCACCGGAGTTGACGGTCAGGTCAACGCCCTTGAGGATCTCCTGCCGCTCGTCCTCACCGATGAGGACGTCGGCGCGCAGGCCGCGGATTTCGAACTTGGTCATTTCAGCCTCAGGAATTCTTCTCATCCAGCGAGACGAGCACGTCGTCGCCGTCGATCTTCACGTCGTAGGTGGGGACCGCCTGGGTCGCGGGCGGATTGATCGGCGCCCCCGAACGCAGGTCGAAGCAGGAGCCGTGCAGCCAGCACTCGATGGTGCCGTCCTCGACCTCGCCCTCGGACAGACGGACCTCGGCGTGCGAGCACACGTCCCGCACTGCGTACACCTCGCCCTCGCTGCGGACCAGGGCGATGGGCGTCTCGTCGTCGGTCTCGATCCCGAGGACCCCCTCCTCGGGGATCTCCGCGAGCTCGGCGACCTTCACCCAGCGTCCGGCCTCACTCATGGGCGGCCAGCTTGCGCTCGACCTTGGCCATGATCTCCTCACGCAGCTCCTCGACCGGGATCCGGTTGATGAGCTCCAGGAAGTAGCCGCGGATGACCAGGCGCCGGGCCTCGTCCTCCGGGATGCCCCGGGAGCGCAGGTAGAACAGGTGGATGTCGTCGAGGCGACCGCTGGCGGCGGCGTGCCCGGCGCCCTCCACCTCACCGGTGAAGATCTCCAGGTTGGGCACCGAGTCCACGCGGGTGTCGTCGGTGAGCTGGAGGTTGCGGTTGTGCTCGTAGGAGTCGGTGCCGGTGGTGCCCTCGCCGATGATCACGTCGCCGATCCACACACCGTGGGCGTCCTTGCCGCTCAGCGCGCCCTTGTACTCCACCCGCGAGCGGGTGTTGGACATGTTGTGGTCGATGAGCGAGCGGTGCTCGTGGTGCTGGCCGTCGCCGGTGAAGTACAGCCCGTGGAGCTCGGCGTTGGCGCCGCGCCCCTTGTAGGCCACCTTCGGGGAGAGCCGGACCAGGTCGCCGCCCAGGGTGATCACGATCGACTTGAACGTGGCGTCCTTGGCCACCTGCGCGTTGTGCTGCGAGACGTCGACGGCGTCGCCGTCCCAGTCCTGGACGCTGACCAGCGTCAGGCGCGCGCCCTCGCCGACGTGGATGTCCACGCTGCCCGCGCGCACGCCCGTGCCGGTCTGGTTGAGGACCACGACCGCCTCGGCCAGCGGCTTGACGTCCAGGACGAACTGGTCGTAGCGCGTGCCGCCCTGGGCCTGGCGGTTGACGACGACCGGCCGCTCCAGGGCCGCGCCCTGCGCGACCGTGATGACCGTGGCCTCCTCGAAGGAGGTGTAGGCCTGGGCGGTGACGCGGTCGGCGGGGAACCCGGCGGTGCCGAGCCGCGCGTCGCCGCGGCCGACCGTCTCGACGGTGGCGCCCTCGGGGGCGTCCACGTCGAGCTTGTCGGTGCCGTCGGCGACGGCGCTGCCGTCGTGCAGGCCCTTGAGGCGGCGGATCGGAGTGAAGCGCCACTCCTCCTCGCGGCCGCCCGGGACGGGGAAGTCGTTCACGTCGAAGGACCCGTGGGTGGCCAACTTGGAGAACGGGATCTCCCCGAGGCCGTGGCTGTGGGCCTTGGGTTCGGTGCTGGGGCTGGTCAACTTAACCAACCGCTCCTTCCATCTGAAGCTCGATCAGCCGGTTCAGTTCCAGCGCGTACTCCATGGGCAGCTCGCGCGCGATGGGCTCGACGAACCCGCGCACGATCATGGCCATGGCCTCGTCCTCGTCCATACCCCGGCTCATCAGGTAGAAGAGCTGGTCCTCGCTGACCTTGGAGACGGTCGCCTCGTGCGCGAGTTCGGCGTCGTCCTCGCGCAGGTCGTTGTAGGGGTAGGTGTCGGAACGGCTGATGGTGTCGATCAGCAGCGCGTCGCACTTGACCGAGGACTTGGCGTGGTCGGCACCCTCCTGCACCTGCACCAGTCCCCGGTAGGAGGCGCGGCCCCCGCCGCGTGCCACCGACTTGGAGACGATGGTGGAGGAGGTGTTGGGCGCGCAGTGCACCATCTTGGACCCGGTGTCCTGGTGCTGGCCCTCGCCCGCGAAGGCGATGGACAGGGTCTCGCCCTTGGCGTGCTCGCCCATCAGGTAGACGGCCGGGTACTTCATGGTGACCTGGGAGCCGATGTTGCCGTCGATCCACTCCATGGTCGCGCCCTCTTCGGCCACGGCGCGCTTGGTGACCAGGTTGAAGACGTTGTTCGACCAGTTCTGGATGGTCGTGTAACGGCAGCGGGCGTTCTTCTTGACGATGATCTCCACGACCGCGGAGTGCAGCGAGTCCGACTTGTAGATCGGCGCGGTGCAGCCCTCGACGTAGTGGACGTAGGCGCCCTCGTCGACGATGATCAGGGTCCGCTCGAACTGGCCCATGTTCTCGGTGTTGATCCGGAAGTAGGCCTGGAGCGGGATCTCCACGTGCACGTTCTTGGGCACATAGATGAACGACCCGCCGCTCCACACGGCGGTGTTGAGCGCGGCGAACTTGTTGTCGCCGGCCGGGATCACGGAGCCGAAGTACTCCTCGAAGATCTCCGGGTGCTCCTTGAGGGCGGTGTCGGTGTCCAGGAAGATGACACCCTGCTCCTCCAGGTCCTCGCGGATCTGGTGGTAGACGACCTCGGACTCGTACTGCGCGGCGACACCGGCGACCAGGCGCTGCTTCTCCGCCTCGGGGATGCCCAGCCTGTCGTAGGTGTTCTTGATGTCCTCGGGCAGTTCCTCCCAGGAGGTGGCCTGCTTCTCCGTGGACCGCACGAAGTACTTGATGTTGTCGAAGTCGATCTTGGACAGGTCCGCGCCCCAGTTGGGCATGGGCTTCTTGTCGAAGAGCCGAAGGGACTTGAGGCGGAGCTTGGTCATCCACTCCGGCTCGTCCTTCTTGGCGGAGATGTCGCGGACGACCTCTTCGTTCAGACCGCGGCGGGCCGAAGACCCGGCCGCGTCGGAGTCGGCCCAGCCGTACTCGTATGTTCCGATCCCCTCAAGCTCGGGATGCGCGATAGACGTCATGCGCGGACTCCTCCTGGACTCAGACGTCCTTGTGGTGAACTGAGCCGCCCGCCGCCTGGCGGATGGCCTTGGACGCGGGGGTGCCGTCCTCCCCGCTCGCCGCGTCGCCCCGGGGGGTGACGTGGGTGGTGCACACACCGTCGCCGTGGGCGATGGTGGCCAGCCTGCGCACCGGGGTGCCCAGCAGCCGCGCGAAGGCCTCGATCTCGGCCTCGCAGAGTTGCGGGAACTCGGCGGCCACGTGCGCGACGGGACAGTGGTGCTGGCACAGCTGATCGCCGCCGCCGGGTGCGGGCGCCTGGCCCGCGGTGGCGGCGTAGCCGTCGTTGGAGAGGGCCTCGGCCAGCAACCGGACGCGTTGTTTCGCGGGAACAGCGTCCAGCAGGGGCTTGTAGCGCCGCTCCAGGTCGGCGACCTGACTGCGGGCGAACTCGCCGACGGCTCCGGGACCGGCCGTGTCGGCCAGGAAGCGGAGCGCACTGGTGGCGAGGTCGTCGTAGGCGTGGACGAAGGCGTCGCGTCCGGCCTCGGTGATGGCGAAGACGCGCGCCGGACGGCCCCGGCGGCGTCGCCCGCCGTGGGGCCGGGCGTCGCGGGCCTCGACCATGCCCTCGCTGGTCAGGTTGTCGAGATGGCGGCGGATGGCCGCCGGGGTGAGCCCGAGCCGCTCTCCCAGTGCGGAGGCGGTGATCGGGCCCTTCTCCAGGATCAGCCGCGCGACCCGTGCACGGGTACCGGTCTCGGCCCCGCGCTCCGGTCCGGCCAGGGGGCGGGACACACTGGACGCCTCGGACACAGTCTTCCCCTCCCTCTCTCTGACGCTGCTCCTGGTTTTGACAACATCAGTGTGGCGTAAATAAGTCCGTCGAGGCAAACCCGACCCCATGGACTTGGTCACGAAGGGCAGGCTTGCCTAACAGGGGGTTCACGCACCGGCAACCCTCCGGACACGAACAAGGACGGGCCCGCGATCCTTCCCGACGACCACATGGTGAGACCGCCGTACCGCGATGCGGACAGGGGTGTTCGGGTCCCCGGCGGGCCGCCGGCGCCCCGGCCGGGGCGGTGAAGCCCTCCGCCGGGCCGCACGTAGACTCAGGGCCCATGGACACAGCCGCGGTCGAGGTCGTCGACCTGGTCAAGCGCTACGGCGCCACCACCGCAGTCACCGGCCTCACCTTCAGCGCGCGCCGGGGCGCGGTGACGGCGCTGCTCGGTCCCAACGGAGCGGGCAAGACCAGCACCATCGAGATCTGCGAGGGCTTCCGCCGCGCCGACGGCGGGCGGGTGCGGGTACTGGGGCTGGACCCCGTGGCCGACTCCGGCGCGCTCAAGCCCCGCGTCGGGGTGATGCCCCAGTCCGGGGGCGTGCCCACCGGCGCCCGCGCCGCCGAGTGGCTGCGGCTGATGGCCTCCTTCCACGCCCGGCCGATCGAGCCCCGCCTGCTGCTGGAGCGGCTGGGCCTGACCTCTGTGGCCACCACGCCCTTTCGCCGCCTGTCCGGCGGCCAGCAGCAGCGCCTGTCCCTGGCCTGCGCCGTGGTCGGCCGCCCCGAGCTGGTCTTCCTGGACGAGCCGACCGCGGGCCTGGACCCGCAGGCGCGCATGGCCACCTGGGACCTGGTGACGGCCCTGCGCGAGGCGGGCGTGGCGGTGATCCTGACCACGCACTACATGGAGGAGGCCGAGCGGCTGGCCGACGACGTGGTCATCATCGACCGCGGCGCCGTGGTCGCCGAGGGCACCCCCGCCGAGCTGACCGGGGAGCGCCGCGAGGTCTGCTTCTCCACCGAGGTCCCGGTGGACACCGCCCTGCTGGAGGCCGCCCTGCCCGAGGGCAGCCGGGTGGAGGCCCAGGGCCCCGCCGAAGGCCGCCGCGAGTACGCGGTCGTCCCCGGCGGCGCGGGCGCGCCCGGGCCGGAGTTCCTGGCCACGGTCACCGCCTGGTGCGCCTCGGCCGGAGTCCTGGCCGAGGACCTGCGCGTGCGGCGGCGTACCCTCGAAGACGTCTTCCTCGAACTCACCGGCAGGGAACTGCGCGACTGATGCACGAGCACACATCCACCGCCTCCGCACGGGTGGGCGCCGGCGCGCCCGCGTCCGGAGGCGACGACGCCTCGCTGTTCACCCCCGCGCCCGGGGCCGCGCCGATGTGGCGGATGGTCGCCGCGCAGGCCGGGATGGAGCTGCGGGTCATGCTGCGCCACGGCGAGCAGTTCCTGCTCACCATGGTGATCCCCGTGCTGCTGCTGGTGGGCTTCAGCCTCACCTCGGTACTGGACGTGGGCGAGGGGGCGCGGGTGGACGCGCTCACGCCCGGCGTGCTGGCGCTGGCGGTGATGTCCACGTCGTTCACGGGCCTGGCCATCGGCACCGGATTCGAGCGCCGCTACGGGGTGCTCAAGCGGCTGGGGGCGACCCCGCTGTCGCGCTTCGGCCTGCTCGCCGCCAAGACCCTGGCCGTACTGGGCGTGCAGGCGATCCAGGCGGTGGTGCTGTGCTCGATGGCGCTGGTGCTGGGCTGGTCCCCCGCGGTGAGCCCGGCGGGCGTGCTGGCGGCCGTGGCACTGGTGCTGATGGCCACCGCCGCGTTCAGTTCACTGGCCCTGCTGATGGCGGGCACGCTGCGGGCCGAGGCGACCCTGGCCGGGGCCAACCTGGTCTACGTGCTGCTGCTGGGCCTGGGCGGGGTGCTCTTCCCGACCAGCAGCTTCCCCGGTCCGCTGGAGCAGGCGGCGTCGGCGCTGCCGATCACCGCGCTCAGCTCGGGGCTGCGGACGGTCCTGGCCGACGGCTCCCTGCCGGGCCCGGGCGCCTTCTCCGTGCTGGCCGTGTGGGCGCTGGTCTGCGGCGTCCTGGCCAGCCGCCTCTTCCGCTGGGAGTGACATCCCCTCCCGCCTGGAAGAGGGAGGGTCCGAGCGGGTTCCGCGGGGCGCGGGCGCTGGGCCCCGTCCGGGGTCAGCCCACGGGCAGCAGGCGCCACTGCTGGTGGGCGTGGCCGCCGTCGGGCGCCTGGGCGATCGTGGTGCCGTTGTCGGGGGCACCTCCCTGCGCCTCCAGGGCCTGGCCGGTGGCCCGGTTGACCAGGCGGACCACGCCCGGCCCCACCTCGATGAGCGACCAGTGCTGGTTGGGCGAGCCGGTGCGGGTGAGCATCGCGGCGCCGGGCTGGGCGGCCGGGTCGGCGGGGATCTCCAGCAGCTTGCCGCTGCCCACGCCCTCGATCTCGTAGAAGCCCCCGTCCACGGGGATGAAGCGCCACTGCTGGTTGGTCTGGTCGTGGCGGTCCCACAGGTGGACGGGCGCGCCGTTGGCGGTGGAGGTGCCCGCGACGTCCATGACGCGGCCGCCGTGGACGTTCTGGAGCGCGTAGACGAGCGCGGGGTCCAGGCCCGCGGGGTGGACGACCTCCTCCTCCGACGGCTCCTCGGCGGGCTCCTCGGCCTCGGGGGCGCCGGGCGGCTGGACCAGGATGCCCGATGCCGTGGTCATCTCCGACTCGTCGGGCTGGTCGCCGCCGGACACGAGCAGGCCCCCGGTGTAACCGCCGACGAGTGCCACCAAGAGCAGTGCCAGGGCTCCGGCAAGGAGCGGCCAGCGGGGGACGTACCGCTCGTGGGCGCGGGGGGAACGGGCACGGCGTCGGGACATCGAGGACACTCCAGCGGGCTGCGGGCGGGGGCCGCGTTGATCCGCGACCCGGACCATTTCACACCACTTTGCCGGTTTGGTGCACGTTCGCCCGCCACGGGCGCGCGCTCGATAGGGTCCGGTCATGGAAGCGATCGGAGTCCCCTGGTTCATCGCGGTCCGCTACCTCGGTCCGCCGTTGTTCCTGCTCGTCGCGGGAGGCGCGCTGGTGGTGTGGCGGCGGCCCGCGCGGCCCGGACTGGTGTGGGCCGCACTGCTGGTGAACCTGCTCGCGGCGGCGCTGCCGTTCCTGTGGATCGGGGTACAGCTCCTGACCGGCCTGGCAGGCCAGACGGTGCACGGGCTGGTCATGACCCTGGCGCAGCCCGCGGTGGCGATGGCGGCCTGGGGCCTGCTGCTGGCCGCGGTCGTGGCCCGGACTCCGGGGGCGGCGCGGGACCGGGAGAGCCGGAGACGGAGCCGGGAGGACCGGGGCCGGACGCGGCCCGGGGAAACGGAGAGGACCCCCGAAAACGTAGGATGAATGCCCATGAGCACTCCGTCCCGACCCAAGGCAGCGTTCTCCCCGCTCCGCGCGGTGGAGGCGGTGCCCCCGGTCTGGCTGGTGATGGTCGGCATCGTCTCGGTGCAGACCGGCGCCGGGGTGGCCAAGAACCTCTTCGACGCGCTGCCCCCGGCCGCGGTCGTGTGGCTGCGGCTGCTGACCTCGGCGGTGCTCCTGGTCCTGGTGGCGCGGCCGGCGCTCAGGGCGCGCTCGCGCGGCGACTGGCTGGTGGTGGTCGGCTACGGCGTCGCACTGGCGATGATGAACTTCCTCATCTACCAGGCCTTCGCGCGCATCCCGCTGGGGATCGCGGTCACCATCGAGTACCTGGGGCCGCTGACCATCGCGATCCTGGGATCGCGGCGCCGGATCGACCTGCTGTGGGCGGGCATGGCCGGGCTGGGCGTGGTCGCGCTGGGGCTGGAGTCGGGCTCGATGGACCCGCTGGGCATCCTGTTCGCCGTGCTGGCGGCGGTCGCGTGGGCGGGCTACATCCTGCTCAGCGCGTCGACGGGCCAGCGGTTCAGCGGCGCGTCCGGACTGGCGATCGCCAGTGTGGTCGGCGTGGTCGTCATGGCTCCCGTCGGCGTGTACGAGGGGGGCGCGGCCCTGCTGGACTGGCGCCTGCTGCTGTTCGGCCTGGTGGTCGGCGTGCTGTCCTCGGTGGTGCCCTACACGCTGGAGTTGAACGCGCTGCGCCGGATGCCGCCGCGCGTCTTCGGGGTGCTGATGAGCCTTCAGCCCGCCGCAGCGGCGCTCGTGGGCCTGGTGGTGCTGGGTGAACTGCTGACGGTGTGGCAGTGGTTCGCGGTGGCCTGCGTGATCGCGGCCAGCGCGGGTTCCACGCGCACCTCGGCCCGCGACGGCGAGGGCGGCCGCAAGACCGACGGCGCGTCCGCCGGAGCGCCTCGGGAGAGTCCCGGGGAGCGGTAGGCGGTCGGGACCGGAACCGCCGCGTCCGGAAGCGGGGCCGTCGGGAAGGCCCGCCCGGAGGGCTGAGGACAGGAGTTTTGCCACTCAGTGTTTCCGAATGGACACGAATGGTTATCTGTCCTGGTGGGTCGGCCAACCGGCTGGCCACTCGCATTCGAAGGGGGAGCCATGCGCACCACCGCCAAGATGATGATGACCGCCCTGTTCACCGCCGGCCTGCTCGGCATGGGGTTCGGGACCGCCTCCGCGGGTGAGCACGACACGGACGTCTACCAGGCGTGCGTGCAGGAGCAGAGCACGCTGGGCCTGATCCCCATCGTCCTGGACGTGGACCTGCTCAACCAGTGCATCTCCAACCACGTCGGCTAGGACCGCGCCGACCGGTCATCGGAGGCGGGCCCTCCCGAGCCGACGAGCCCGGGGATCGGGCCGATCGGGAGAACGGGTCCCGCTCCCGCGGAGGGGGCGTCCACACGTGGGCGCCCCCTCCCCCTGTGTCGGAGCGGCGGCGTCGCCGCAGGTGGGAGACTGCGCAGGGGGTGGGCACCGGCCCCCGGAGCGATGTACTACAGTCTGTCGTATGTCTGTTTCCCCAGCCTCCGCGGTGCTGGCCGCGAACTCGTTCCCCCCGCTCGCGGCGGAGGACATCTCCCTTCTCGGATTCCCCCTGTGGGGCTGGCAGATCGCGGTCGCGACCGCGGGAGTGCTCGCGCTGGTGCTGCTCGCGCGCACGATCTGGACGCCCACCCAGCGGTCGCTGCGGGCCTGGGCGCTCGGCAACATCGTCGTCAACGCCGGGATCGCCGTCACCGGCGCCACCGTGCGCGTCACCTCCTCGGGCCTGGGCTGCTCGGAGTGGCCCCGGTGCACGCCGGAGAGCTTCGTGCCCATCGACACCGGTCACGCCGCGCTCAACGCCGCGATCGAGTTCGGCAACCGGACGCTCACCTTCGTCGTGCTGGCGGTCGCCGTCATCACCTTCGTCGCGGTCATGCGGATGAGCCCGCGCCGCCGCGACCTGGTCCGGCTGGCCGCCATCGTGCCGTTCGGCGTCCTGGGACAGGGCGTGGTCGGCGGCATCACCGTGTGGACCGACCTGCACCCCGCCTCGGTGGCCGCGCACTTCCTGCTGTCCATGGTGGTGGTCTTCATCACGGTCGCCCTGTACGTGCGCTGCCAGGAGCCCGAGGGCAAGCCGCAGGTGTCCGTGGGCCCGATGCTGCACGCCCTGAGCATCGGGCTGGTCGTGGTCGGCTTCGTGCTGCTGGTCGCCGGGACCGTCGTCACCGGCACCGGCCCGCACGGCGGCGACGCCGCGGCCCCCCGCTGGGGGTTCGACCTGGCGGCGGTCACGCGCCTGCACTCCGCGCTGGCCTGGCTCACCACGGCCGGGGCCCTGCTGGCCGCGGTCATCGCCATCCGGAGCGGCACCCGGCGGCCGGTCCGCAGGAGCAGCCTGTTCCTGCTGGTCACCGTCATCCTCCAGGGCGCCCTGGGCTACACCCAGTACGCCCTGGAACTGCCCGAGCCCCTGGTGGTCCTGCACGTCCTCGGCTCGGCCCTGACCTGGGTCGCGATCTGCCGCCTGTACTTCTCCACCACGCGTCTGGTGCCGCCGGGGCAGGAGCTCAGCGAGGACCCTGCTGACCGTGACGGGGAACATAGTCCTGTTGGGCCCGTGTCTGGGCGATGACATGGGCGAAGTCGGCCCGGCGCAGGAAGCCGGAGTCGGTGGGGTTCTCCGCCCAGCCCGGGGCGACCGGCTGGGGCATCCGCCCCAGGAAGGTGTCCCGGGCCACGTGCATCAGCGCCAGGAACGAGTCCCGGTGCACCTTCCAGTCGGGCACGGGCAGTCCGGCGTCCAGCCTGCGGTGCAGCAGCGCGAGCTCGGTGGCGGCGAGCTGGTACTCGCGCATCGCCTCGCGGCCCCTGCGCCCCGCGTTGCGCGCCGCCCACTCGCGGGCCCGGCGGCGCCCCTGCAGGGAGCTGAGCATGGCGATGTCGGCCTGGGTGACCAGCCCGGTGGAGACGTAGGGCGGCAGGTGGCGGGCGATCGCGCCGACCTGGCGGTGGCGGTCGCGGGCGGCCAGCGCCAGGATCGCCATGAGCACGCCGAAGAGCACCATGTAGGCGACGGCCAGGCCGGACCAGCCGAAGTAGGTGGAGCCGTTCCACATGCCGTGCAGCAGTACCGCCGCGGCCCATCCGGCGACGGGGGCCAGCAGGCGCGGGGCTCCGGAGCGCATGGCGGCGTAGGCCACCCCGATACCGATCATCGCGGTGTAGACCGGGTGCCCGAACGGGGCGATCAGCCCCCGGATGGCGAAGGTGGCCACCAGGGTGCCGTCGAAGAACGCGCTGAGGAAGTACAGGATGTTCTCGGTGAAGGCGAAGCCGGTGGCGACCATCCCCGCGTAGATCACCCCGTCGGTGAAGGTGTCCAGCTCGTGGCGGCGCCGCCAGAGCAGGATCAGCAGCACCACGCCCTTGGCGCTCTCCTCCACCAGTGGCGCCACCGCGGACGTGCCCAGGAAGTCGCCCAGGTCCCGGCCGAACAGCGGCACCGTGACGTGGGCCAGGCCCCAGCTGTTGAGCAGCAGGGAGGCCACCACGGCCACGCCCGCGCCCCAGGCGAAGGCGAAGAACAGGACCCAGCCGGGCTCGGGCTCGATCCGGTCGAGCATGAGGATGAGCGGCACGAGGATGCACACGGGGATGACCGCGGCGACGAGGCTGACGGCGAAGCCGAGCCCTCCGTCGATCCCGGCGGCCGCTCCCCCGGCCAGGGCGAGCAGCCACAGGTAGACCAGCATCCCGATCATGCAGACCACGCTGACGGTGGTGCCCAGGATGAGGGTCATCGAGTAGCGCGAGCGTCGGCCCTGGAGGATGGCCTTGCTGTCGAGACGGGGCATGGGCACCGATCGTAGCGGGAACCGGTCCGACCACGGCTTTGGCCCCCGGCCGACCGCGGGGAGGGCCGTGGGGGTCGGCGGGGGCTGGGGGGGGGGAGGACCGCGGGGAGGGCCGGCGGGCCGGGAAGGGGCCCCGCGTCGGGCCTCCGGTGGTGCTCCGTGTCCGGCATGCGCGAGGATCGAAGGACCGAAGCCGTCCCCGACCCCGAACCGAAGGTGAGCCGCGCATGGACCGGGCGACCACGACCCCCGACACCGCTGGCCCGTTGCGGGCCCTGCGTGTGGCCGTACTCCTGCACCTGGCGGCCCTGCTGTGGGAGGGCTCCACGGCCGGGCAGCTGGTGACGTTCAACACGGACGCGCTGGCGCCGCACTACTACGGCGCCTTCGGAACGCACGCGGCGGCGGGACTCCAGGCGGTGGCCGCGTTCTGGTACTGGCGGCGCTCGGGCGGCGCCGCGGGTACGCCGCGGCTGGTCCTGCTGGTCAGCCTGCTGGCCCTGGTGCTCGGCTTCGCGCAGGCGGCGCTGGGCAGCTACGGGCTGATCCAGGTGCACGTCCCCCTGGCCCTGACCCTGACCGGGGTCGCGGTGTGGTCGGCGGTGCTGGCCTGGCGCAGGCCCTGACCGGTGACGGCCCGAACGCCTGTGGGCGGCGCCCCCGGGAGGGGCGCCGCCCACAGGCGGACGTACGGGGCGGACTCAGCCCAGGACGCCGGCGATCAGGGGGTCGACGGTGACCGCCACGAAGAGCAGCGCCAGGTAGCCGTTGGACAGGTGGAAGAAGCCCATCGTCTTGAGCTGCGCGCCGGTCACACCCGCGCGGGAGCGGTTGAGCAGGCGGTGCGCCTGGACCACCAGCAGCGCGCCCAGGGCGACGGCGACCGCGCCGTAGAACCAGGTGGTGCCCGCCACCGGCCAGAACAGCACCGACACGATCGCGGTGGCCCAGCTGTAGAGCACGCACTCCAGCAGCACCCGGCGGTCGGTGGCGACCACGGGCAGCATCGGCACCTTGGCCTGCGCGTAGTCCTCCTTGTAGCGCATGGCCAGCGTCCAGGTGTGCGGCGGCGTCCAGAAGAACACGACCAGGAACAGGACGAACGGCGCCCAGTCCAGGCTGTTGGTCACCGCGGCCCAGCCGATGAGCACCGGCATGCACCCGGCGATGCCGCCCCACACCACGTTCTGCGCGGTGCGCCGCTTGAGCAGCAGCGTGTACACGAAGATGTAGAACAGGATCGCGAAGACCGACAGCACGGCCGAGAGCACGTTCACCAGGAGGGCGAACCCGACGGTGGAGCCGATGGCCAGCACCAGGCCGTAGACGAGGGCTCCGCGCGGCGTGACCAGGTCCATCGCACCGGGGCGCTGGCGGGTGCGACGCATCTCACGGTCGATGTCGCGGTCGATGTAGCAGTTCATCGCGTTCGCGCTGGCCGCCGACATGGTGCCGAAGACCAGGGTGGCGACCGCGGTCCACAGCGGTGGCACCCCCCCGGCCGCGACGAACATCACCGGGATGGTGGTGATGAGCAGCAGCTCGATGACGCGGGGCTTGGAAAGGGCGACGTAGGCGCGGACGTGGGCGCCCAGCGAGGCCCTGCGGGGGGCCTGGGGCCGGTCGCCGTCCGGGTTCGTCCGCGGAGCGCGGTTGGTGAGGGCCATCAGTACCCGGTCCTCACGGCCGGACGGTTCTCTCGCGTCCCCCCGGGGGCCACCGGCTCGGTTTCAGACACGCGGATACCTCGACAACTCTAGGGGTTTCGACACTGCTCGCCACGCGGGGGCCGGCGGACCGACAAAGCGTCTGGATCGGCGGAAACCCCGTCAACGACATACTGTAGTACTTCCTCGCGCGCGCCTGAGACCAGCCCCCTCACAAGGGAAACCGCTGGTCCTCGGGCCGGGATGCGGGCGGGGGTCCGCCGGGTGTACTGAAGGGTCGCACACGCTCCGACGCGCTTCCAGCCCGCCACGCGCCGCCCGCGACCACCCGCCCCGCGGCGCACCGCCCGCGGCCGCGCCGCCCGCGACCGCGCGGGAGGCGGCGCGGAGGCCCCTACCAGCCGGTAATGAGAGGTGTCGGGCAACGACATCCTGGGTAGCGGACGATAGGCTCGATCGTGGCCGAACCCGTCGTGGTCTCCAGCCCGCGGCGGCCGTCGCCCGGGGACGCCGCGTCCGCGCCCTGAACGGCCGCGGGTACGCGTTCCCGCAGTACTCGGTCCCGCCCCCGCGGCGGGCCGCCCGGGTCCCGGCGGCGGTTCGAGAACGAACGCAACCGACACACCCCGCGCTCCGGCCGCCGGGCGCGGGGGGTGCCCGAGAAGGAGAACGAAAGTCCGTGAACGCCCACACCCCGCAAACCCTGGAGTGGTCGGACCTCGACCTCCGCGCCGTCAACACGGTCCGGGCGCTGGCGATGGACGCGGTCGAGAAGTCGGGTAACGGACACCCCGGCACCGCGATGAGCCTGGCGCCCGCCGCCTACCTGCTCTTCCAGAAGATCATGCGGCACGACCCCTCGGACCCCGAGTGGACGGGCCGGGACCGCTTCGTGCTGTCGATCGGCCACTCCAGCCTCACCCTGTACATCCAGCTCTACCTCGCCGGATACGGCCTGGAGCTGGAGGACCTCAAGAGCCTGCGCCAGTGGGGCAGCCGCACGCCCGGCCACCCCGAGTTCAGCCACACGCCGGGGGTGGAGACCACCACCGGTCCGCTGGGCCAGGGTGTGGGCAACGCGGTCGGCATGGCCATGGCCGCCCGCCGCGAGCGCGGCCTGTTCAACCCCGAGGCCGGTCCGGGCGCCAGCCCCTTCGACCACCACATCTACGCGTTCTGCTCCGACGGCGACGTCCAGGAGGGCGTGAGCCACGAGGCCAGCGCCCTGGCCGGGACCCAGCAGCTGGGCAACCTCATCATGATCTGGGACGACAACCGGATCTCCATCGAGGACGACACCCGCATCGCGCACTCCGAGGACGTGGCCGAGCGCTACCGCGCCTACGGCTGGCACGTGGAGGAGGTCGACTGGAGCGCCACCGGCGAGTACGTCGAGGACGTCGAGGCCCTGTTCCAGGCGATCGTGCGCGGCAAGGCCGAGACCGAGCGCCCGACCTTCATCCGCCTGCGCACCGTCATCGGCTGGCCCGCGCCCAACAAGCAGAACACCGGCGCCATCCACGGCGCGGCCATCGGCCAGGACGAGATCTCCGCCACCAAGGCGATCCTCGGACTGCCCGACGAGCCCTTCGGCGTCGAGGACGCGGTGATCGAGCACACCCGCCGCGCCGTGGACCGGGGCCGCGAGGCCCGCGCCGCCTGGGAGGTCGAGTTCAGGGCCTGGCACGAGAGCGCCGGGGAGCACGCCGAGCTGTTCGACCGCCTGGTCGAGAAGAGGCTGCCCGAGGGCTGGGAGAAGGCGGTTCCCTCCTTCGAGCCCAGCGAGAAGGGCGTGGCCACCCGCAAGGCCAGCGGCGAGGTGCTCTCGGCCCTCGCACCGCTGCTGCCCGAGCTGTGGGGCGGTTCGGCCGACCTGGCCGGGTCCAACAACACCACGCCCAAGGGCGAGCCGTCCTTCCTGCCCTTCGACCGCGCCAGCGAGATGTTCCCGGGCAGCCCCTACGGGCGTGTGCTGCACTTCGGCGTGCGCGAGCACGGCATGGGCTCCATCCTCAACGGCATGGCCCTGCACGGCCCCACCCGGCCCTACGGCGGCACGTTCCTCGTCTTCAGCGACTACATGCGCCCCGCGGTCCGGCTGGCCGCGATCATGCAGCTGCCGGTCACCTACGTGTGGACGCACGACTCCATCGGCCTGGGTGAGGACGGCCCCACCCACCAGCCGGTCGAGCACCTGTGGGCGCTGCGCGCCATCCACGGCCTGGACGTGATCCGTCCCGCCGACGCCAACGAGACCGCCGTGGTGTGGCGCTCGGTCATCGAGCGGGGCGACCGCCCGTCCGCGCTGGCGCTGACCCGCCAGAACCTGCCCGTCCTGGACCGCGAGGAGTACGCCTCGGCCGAGGGCGCGGTCAAGGGCGGCTACGTGCTGGCCGAGGCCGACGGGGACGCCCCCGAGGTGATCATCATGGCCACCGGCAGCGAGGTGCAGATCGCCCTGGACGCCCGCAAGGCGCTCCAGGAGGCGGGCACGCCCACCCGCGTGGTGTCCATGACGTGTGTGGAGTGGTTCGAGCGCCAGAGCGAGGAGTACCGCGAGCAGGTGCTGCCCTCCTCCGTGCGCGCCCGCGTGTCGGTGGAGGCCGGGATCGCCCTGGGCTGGCGCCAGTACGTCGGCGACGCCGGCGAGTCGGTGAGCCTGGAGCACTACGGAGCCTCCGCCCCGTACCAGGTCCTGTACGAGAAGTTCGGCTTCACGACCGAGGCGGTCGTCGAGGCGGCCCGCAAGACCATCGCCAGGGCCGGCAGCTGACCCCGGCGGGCCCCGCCGGAGGACCCCGGCGGGGCCCGTCCTCCTTTGACGTGTGTGACCGGGGGCGGCACTCCGCCCCCCAGGAAGGCGGAAGAACCCATGAGCAACGCACTCCGCGACCTGTCCCAGGCGGGCGTGTCCGTCTGGATCGACGACATCAGCCGTGAGCGGCTGCGCTCCGGCAACCTGGCCGAGCTGATGTCGACCCGCCACGTGGTCGGCGTCACCTCCAACCCCACCATCTTCGACAAGGCGCTCGCCGAGGGCGACGCCTACGACCAGCAGGTCCACGAGCTGGCCGTGCGGGGCGTGTCGGTGGAGGAGGCGGTCCGCATGATCACCACCTACGACATCCGCTGGGCCGCGGACACCCTGCGCCCGGTCTACGACTCCACCGACCGCGTGGACGGTCGCGTCTCCCTGGAGGTGGACCCGCGCCTGGCCAACGAGACCGAGCGCACGGTCGCCGAGGCCAAGGCGCTGTGGTGGATGGTGGACCGGCCCAACCTGATGGTCAAGATCCCGGCGACGGCCGCGGGCCTGCCCGCGATCACGCAGACGCTGGGTCAGGGCATCAGCGTCAACGTCACGCTGATCTTCTCCCTGGAGCGCTACCGCCAGGTGATGGACGCCTTCCTGGAGGGGATGGAGCTGGCCCGCGCCAACGGCCACGACCTGTCCCGCATCCAGTCGGTGGCCTCGTTCTTCGTCAGCCGCGTGGACACCGAGGTGGACAAGCGCCTGAAGGAGATCGGCACCGACGAGGCGCTGTCCCTGCTGGGCCGCGCCGCGCTGGCCAACGCCCGCCTGGCCTACGAGGCCCACGAGGAGGTCTTCGCCTCCCCCGAGTGGAAGGCCCTGGAGGAGCACGGTGCCACGCCGCAGCGGCCGCTGTGGGCGTCCACCGGCGTGAAGGACCCCTCCTACGAGGACACCCTCTACGTCGCCCAGCTGGTGGCGCGCGACACCGTGAACACGATGCCGGAGGCCACGCTGGAGGCCACCGCCGACCACGGCGAGATCACCGGCAACACCGTGCTGGGCACCTACGAGCAGGCCCGCGCCGACTTCGCCGCGCTGGAGAACGCCGGGATCAACCTGACCGACGTGTTCGCCGTGCTGGAGGACGAGGGCGTGGACAAGTTCGTCAAGTCCTGGGAGAGCCTGCTGAACGCGCTCTCGGCCAAGCTCGACAAGCTGTCCTGAACCGCGCGGCCGTCCCGGCGACGGGAC
>NZ_JAAXPG010000020.1 GCF_012396365.1 Nocardiopsis alborubida
TCGACCAGCTCGCCGTTTTGATGCGCGCTCGACTCAGACCCATGCAGTACCGTCCCGAGCTGCTCAAGGGGTGTCTGGCCGGAACTGGACTGTCCTTGGAGATATAACCCCACAAATTAAAAGTCAGTGGTGCGTGAAAAAAACTTCTCAGGAAGGTGTCAAAAGATTGTATGTGGCTTTTATGGTCATATGACCGATGTATCCGCTCGGTTGGCCGCACAACCGGACATGGTCCGGCCCCGCCTCAGACAGCCCCGGAGAAGGGTTCCGCTTCCGTGCGCATGCTTCTGACCGCTCCTCCCGACGGTCCTGGTGGGGCCGCGGTGCGACGCCCCGCTCCCCGGCCGGAAGCCGACCGGGACACGGGGGCTACCATGGCCGCGCGGCGACCGACCCCTCGCGGCGGCGACCGCCCGGGGAGCGGTGTCCCGCCGCCCCGGGGCACCCACGGGAAGTAGTCCTTCGATGTCAGTTCTCACGCGCGTCGCCGACTTCGTCGGCAGGTGGTTCGCCCTGCTGGTCCTCGCCGGAGGGATCGTGGGCCTGGCCGCCCCCGGGCAGGCCGCCCTCCTCGCCCCCTACATCTCCCTGCTGCTCGGGGTGATCATGTTCGGCATGGGGCTCACCATGCGCCCCGTGGACTTCGCGATCGTCGCCAGGCACCCCAAGGCCGTCATCCTCGGCGTCCTGGTCCAGTACACGGTCATGCCGCTCCTGGGCTGGGGGATCGCCCAGGCCCTCGGTCTGCCGCCGCTGCTGGTGGTGGGCATGGTCCTGGTCGGCTCCGCCCCCGGCGGCACCGCCTCCAACGTCATCGTCTACCTCGCCCGCGGCGACGTGGCCCTCTCGGTGGCGATGACCTCGATCTCCACCCTGCTCGCCCCCGTGCTGACCCCGCTCCTGGTCCTGGGCCTGGCCGGCTCCACCCTGCCCGTCGCCGCCGGCGACCTGTTCGTCTCCATCCTCCAGGTCGTCCTGGTCCCGGTCCTGGCGGGACTGCTGCTGCGCATGGCCGCGGGCCGGTTCGTGGAGAGGGTCCTGCCCGTCCTGCCGCTGGTGTCCGTCATCGGCATCGTCGTCGTGGTCGCCGCGGTGGTGGGCGCCAACGCCGACGCCGTGCTCTCCACCGGCCTCCTGGTCGCCCTGGCCGTGGTGCTGCACAACTCCCTGGGACTGGGGCTCGGTTACCTGGTCGGCGTGGTCACCAAGCTGCCCGAGGCCGCCCGCCGCGCGGTCAGCGTCGAGGTGGGGATGCAGAACTCCGGGCTCGCCGCGGCCCTGGCGACCGCCCACTTCGCGCCGCTCGCCGCCCTGCCCGGCGCCCTGTTCTCGGTCTGGCACAACATCTCCGGCGCGCTCGTGGCCACCTACTGGGCCCGCCGCCCGCCCGAGGACGCCCCGGCTGACTCCGCGCCGACCGGGAGCGGCCCGGAGGGCCAGCCCCGGACCTGAACCCGGGCTCCGCCCGCTCCCGCCCAGTCCGCTCCCGCCCCGGCCGAGGACATTCCGCCTCGCGCCGGGGCCGCCATCTTGGCGGACGGGTTGGCGCCAACCCGTCCGCCAAGGCCTATTCCCGCCCATACCGGACCCCTCGCCGCCCGCGCCCGCTCCGGGCGCGGCCACGCTGGGGGAGGCGGCGGGCGCCGCCCCCGGTTAGTCCCGAGAACGTGTCCCCGCCTCACCGATCGAACTGGTTACCCGGGCGCAACACGGTTCACACGCGCAGTCCCTGGCCTGAACCGGACACATCTCTTTACGTGATCATCACGCCACACAAGGCGACGGATGCCAGGCTGGTGCCCATGCCCGAGCGACACCGTCGGTTCCTGCACCCCTGCTCCGGACTCCTCGCACTCGCCCTCACCGCCGCGTTGGGAAACCCCCACGTCCTCCTCGCGCCGTGCACTCCTCCCGCGCACACCACGCCCGTCACCGCCCCCGCTGCGGAGACCGACTCGCGCCGCAAGACCCTCCGGGATCGTGTGCGCGGCCGCTGCCCGCACCCCCGCAGGCCCGAACGCGGGATCATCCCGCACCCCCGCTGCTCCTACGACTGACGCACGCGCCCCTTTCACAGGGGTCTCATGGTTCCGGGGGCGCGCTCCGGCGCAACCACGCCCTCCTCAGGAGCGCGGTGCCCAGGCCCAACGCGGCCTGGGCGAACACCAGACCGAATCCGAGGCAGAAGAGGTTGACGAGGACGAACCCGAGGATCGACGTGGTGACACCGCTCCCGAGTCCCGCGTCCGCGTAGGCGCGGTCCTGCTCCGTGGTCAGTATCCAGGACGGCTCGCCGGGGACGAGGCGGGCCGCCTCCAGACGGCCGGGCTCACAGGGCCCCGACAGGTACAGGTGGACACCGGTCCGCACGGGTCCGTCGTCCGCGGAACGGAAGACACCCAGGCACAGCGAGCCCCCATCCGAGAGGGGCACCGACTCGGTGACCTCAAGGACGCCCTCCTGCCCGGTCCAGCCGTAGGCGGCTCCCAGAGCCCGCAGCTCATGGCCTGAGAACTGCACCGACAGCGGGATCAACGCGCAGGCCAGCGCCGCGCTGGCCAGGAACACGACGAACGCCTTCCCCGGTGACAGAAGTCCGATGTCTCCCGACCAAGCCCTCCGCCAGCCCATGCGCCCCTCCCCGCCGCCTCCGCTCCGCCGGGACACGGCCACCCCTTCGGACGCTCCGGGCGGGCAGCGGGTTCGCCCGCGCCGCAGGGCTTCTACGCCCGCGCCGCCCGGCCCGACGCCGCCCCGCGCCGGACCGGACCCGGCGCCGGGCCTCAGACACCCTCCGTCAGGACACGGCGCAGGACGGCGGCGAAGGCGTCGGGGTCGCCCTTCATGCCGAACTCGCCGCCGAGGAAACCGGCGTGGTGGCTGGGGAAGGTGACGACCGCCGTTCCGAGCCGCTCGGCCACGGCCTCGGCCGCCCGGTTGCACAGCTCACCCCCGCTCTCGGCCCCGGCGCCGACGACGATGCGCGTCGACGCCGCGCGCAGCCGGTCGACGTCGTGCTGGAAGTGGGTGCACGGGATGAGCTGCCCGAGCATCGGGTCGTCGCGGGAACCGTCGTCCTCGGCGGGCAGCCCGAAATCGGCGGGGTTCGGAGCGGGCCGGTCGGTGAAGTCGCCCGGAAGCGGCCCCTTGTGGTTGATGAGCGCGAGGAACTTCGCCATCGCGGGGCCCAGACCGTCGCGTTCGTACGTTCGGCGGATGTCCACGCTCGCGGCCAGCGCCTGTTCCCTGTCCGGCAGCATTTGGACAGCGGGCGGTTCGTGCGCCACGAGAGTGCGTACCTGCTCCGGATAGCGGGCCACCAGGACCAGGGCGTTGACGGCGCCGCCGCTGCTGGCGAAGAGGTCCACCGGCCCGGCGCCGAGGGCTGAGACCAGCCGGTGCAGGTCGTCCGCGTGCTCCTCGGGTGTGCCCCCGGCTCCGCCGTCGGCGCGCTCGCTGCGCCCGACCCCGCGGGGATCGTAGGTCACGACCGTGCGGTCGGTGAAGTGCCGGGCCAGGGTGGTGAACCCGCTGGCGTCCATCGGAGAGCCGATCAGCAGCAGGACGGGCGATCCGGCTGACGAGCCGCTCCGAACGTCGTAGCGCAGAACGGCGCCCGGCACGTCCAGGGTGTGCGTCTTCGTCTCTGTCATCAGGTGTCCTCTCCGAGAACGCTGTCGTCTCCTGCCCATAGTGACCGTCCGGAGTGACAGAACCCGTCGGCCCGCGTTCAGGTGCGGATGAGATGTGCAGAAAACGTCATCCGTGTCCGTTACGTTCTTCGTGCACATCCCCCGAACACGAGGAACTCCCCCATGCCGACCACCCCCACCCCGCTCGAAGTCGTCTACTGCGAAGGCTGGGACCCCGCCACCACCGCGCCGGTCGGCCTCCTGGACACGGCGACGGCACGCGCCCGGGACGGGGCCGGTGAACAGTACGCCGTCCTGGTCCGCACCCCCGACGCGGCACCGCTCGTCCTCCTGGAGATCTCCTGGGCCGACCGGCACTGCGGGATCTGGCTGTTCGACGCCGAGGGCCGCTGCCACACCCACCACCGCTACACCCGCGCGGAGGGAGACGGAGAACTCCTCCTCTCGCACGGCTTCCAGTGGAACCAGCCCCCACGGGGAGCGATGCCGGACCGGCGCGACGGCTGGACCGTCAAGGTCGAGACGCTCAACCGCGAGCGCGGCCTCTACCGGTACCAGACGCAGCACGGCGGCGGCCTGATGTCGGTCAACCGCGCCCCGGACCCGGAACTGGCCCGCGTGGTCACGCTGCCCGCCCCGCCGTTCGGGGACTGGGTCTCCCTCCTACGGGCGCACCCCGTCCTCACCGAGGGGGAACTCCGGCTCAGCGAGGCCGCGGTGGAACCGGGCGGCGCTCCCGTGGCGGCCCCCTGGACACCGCCGCGTCCCCTCGCACCCCGGCGCGTCGACGACCTCTTCCGCCCCGGAAACCGGTTCACGAGCTCCTGGTATCCCGGGACGGGAACGGTGGCCGTCCGCGACATCGGCACCGTGAACCTGCCCACCGGACGGGTCATGGTCTACGACCCCGGCTCCCTGTCGTTCGCCAAGGACACCGAGGCCTTCACCGTGCCCCTCCCGCCGGGGGAGCACCCGACGCGCCTGTCCCTGCTCCACCTCGGGCAGGACGGCGACGAGGAGACCACGTGCGTCATGGCCCTGCGCGTGGACGTACGGAGCCTCGAAGCATTCCCGGTCGCCTCCTGGGAGATGGCCCTGCGTCCGGGTCAGGACCCGCACGACCTGGACGAGGACCACTTCTACGGCGTCGGCGTGGACGGTGGGCAGATCGGTATCACCGACGCGGCCTGCCTGCCCTACTTCACCGGCCTCTTCGACGACTTCCGAGCCTACGAGCGCATCTTCTACGGGCTGCACGAGGAGGAACTCCAGGCGATCAGGGACAGGGAACGGCTGTGGCAGGAGACCGCGCGTGCGCTGATCGCCCGGCCTGAGTTCCACCCCGCCGTGCGCGACGCCTTCATGGAGGCGATCGGCCTGTCTCCCGACGATGAGCGCTATGACCAGTACCGGAGCAACCACAACCTGCTCCGGCTGGCCCACGCGGTGGTCAACAGCACCGACCCCGACCTCGCGGCGCTCGACGACCCCGTCCAGCAGGCGCGGGACACCAGCCCGTGGTCCCGGCGGCTCCCCGACCCGAAGACCGGAGGCGACCTGACCGTCGTCCCGAGCGGCTGGGGAGACGGCAGCTACCCGGTCTGGATCGGCCGCACCGAGGACGGCCGAGTCCGCTCCCTGGTGGTCGACATGCTCGTCCTGGAGAGCGCCGAGCCGGTCACGGACGGGGAACCCACCACGCCGTGAGCTCCGTCAGTACCGAGGAGGAGGTGTCCCGACACGGGCGCGCCCCGCCCGGTACGGTATCCCGCGACCTCACCGGGGCCGACGGTCCGCGCACGGGCACCGGCCGGGTGCGCCGGACGGAGCCTCCCGTCCGGCGCACCCGTCGTCTCCACGCGGTTCCGACCGGCTCAGACCGCGTCGAGGAAGCGGTGTCCGAACTGCTCCAGCCGGGCCCGGGCCCGGGTCAGCTCCTCGTCGGTGAACAGCGGTGAGAACTCCGGACGCAGCACCAGCGCCTCCACCGTCAGGTCCAGGCGGCCCCGCTCCCACAGGTTCGCGAACCCGTCCGAGACCGCCGGGGCGTGGAGCAGTTTGCGGGCGGTGCCCAGCGGCCCCAGTTCCGAGAGCATGCCCAGGAAGAAGGTCGCCGTGTAGTCGGCCTCGGACTTGGCGCGCTCGTAGACCGACAGCATCGCCCGACCGAAGTCGGCGGTCTCCGGCCCGGAGGCGGGAACCTCCTCCACCGGCTCATCGGCGGCTTCCCCGGCCGCGTCCTGTCCGAGCCGGTCCACGAAGCCCAACAGGGCCTCCACCGACGTGAACACCTCGTAGCCGAGCTCCTGCAACCTCGGAAGGTCGGCCTGGTCGGGGTCCAGCTCCAGTACCGCCGGCTTGCCGACCCCGTGCTGGAACCCGTCCGGCCAGAACGCCTCGGCCTCGGCGATCACCCTGCCCCGTTCGGGGTCGCTGATCACCGCGTCCAGCTCCGGCTCCGCGAACCCCAGACGCCTCAGCTCGTCCACCATCTCCTGGACCTGCACCGACCGTGCGTCGTCGGGTTCGGCGCTGAGCACCGTCATGGGCCGCAGCGGCCCCGCGTCCGGTCCGGTCGTCGCCTTGCCCGAAGCCAGACCCGACAGGAAGTCCTGAGCCGCCCCGGCCAACAGCTCCCGCCGCGCAGCCAGGAAGTCGGGGTAGTTCTCCACCTTCCACAGGGCCGGATCCATCGGGATCCACTGCGAGGCCAGAGCCCCCGGATGGCGCTCCTCCACCTCGGGGAAGTACTCCTCCGGAGTGCGCGCGGAGATCTCCAGGTTCGTGTCCTGGGTCAGGAAGCAGAAGTTGGCGATGGCGTTGACCTGGCGATTGTCGTAGCGGGCCTCCCGCAGCACCTTCTTGGGGAAGACGTGGTGCACCTGGAGCGAGGACAGCTTGCCCAGCATCTCCGCCTTCAGCTCCAGGCCGCTGCCGAAGTCGCGGGCGCCGTGTACGCGGGTGAGCATGTACAGCAGGGGATAGAACCGCGATCCCCGGGTCGCGCCCTCGAAGTCGTGCGGGCGCACGTCCAGGTTCCCGCCGCGCCACCGGGACATCCGCTGGAGCAGACCCTCCACGCCCGACTCGTTCACCGCGTCGTAGTCGAGCTGGAGGAAGGTCTCCGTCGAACCGGCGTAGCGGCCCCACAGCGCGCTGTGCACGTACCAGTAGAGCACCTTGTCCCGGTGCGCCGCGTCACTGAACCTGCCGCCGTTGAGCTCCAGCAGCCGTGAGACCACCGGCGCCGCGTACCTGCCCATCAGCACCCGGTCGTGGTCCAGCCCGAGCCGCCCCGACACCGCGTCCAGGAAGGTTCCCACGTGGTCGACCGAACTCTTCAAAGCCGTGGCGAACCGGTCGGGCTCCACGTTCTCCAGCGAGGTGAACAGTGCGCGTCCGGTGGCCACTGCCGTGGCGTTGCGCAGCAGCCAGTCCATGCTGAAGGAGAACCCCGCCTCCTCCCAGTCCGTGATGCTCTGGCGCATGGTCGCGCGGATACCAGGCTGTACAGCGCACCGCCGGGCCAGCGCCAGGTCGCCCTTGGACAGCTTGGTGCCGCCCGAGTTCACGCGGTTGAAGATCTCCACCACGTCATCGATCGTCTGGTTGGCGTCGGTGATGCTCTCGTAGTGGAAGTCCCGGTCCACGATCTGGCTCAACGCGTTGAGCCGGGGAAGATACCGGTTGGCCTTCTCCGGCTCACTGGTGAAGCGCGTCAGGTAAGGCACCAGGCCCTGCTGGAACAACCCGGTGACGTCCACCCACAGCGGATCGTTCTTCATCTTGTTCGGCATGTAGAACTCGAACGCCTGGCTCTCCAGGTTGAAGTACAGGTCCGTGAACGCCTGCGTGTTGCCCTGGAAGAACGCAGGCGCCTTGCCCCTGATCACGCCGTACAGGGTGGTCATCCGCTGCTGACCGTCCAGCAGCAGCAGATGGGCCCCGGCGCCGTTCACCACGCCCTGCACCGCCTCCTCGGCGTTGGTGGTCTCCCACATCAGCAGGCTGCCCACCGGATGGCCGAGGTAGACCGAGCGCATCAGCCCGCGTACCTGGTCGCGGTTCCACACGTAACCGCGCTGGAACTCTGGGAGCAGGATCGTCCCGTTGTCGATCTGGTCGAGGAGCGTGGACAGTTTCGCCATGGAAGGTCGTCTTTCTCGTCTTGGCGGTCTGGGGGAAGCGGGAGTCAGGGGGCGAGGAGCGCCTCGACGAAGGGGCTGGGCGTCCCGTGCCAGCTCACGTGCAACTGCTCCCTGGCACGCGTGCACGCCACGAACAGCAGACTGCGCTCGCGCAGCAGGTCGCGGGCGTGCGCCCCGGGATCCTCGTCCGCGGGGGTGACGTGCCTGGCGAGCGGAAGCTGGTCACCGCCCACGCCCACCACCGACAGGCAGCGGAACTCCAGCCCCTTCATCCGGTGCATGGTGCCCACGGCGACCGCGTCACCCGCCTCACTGTTCTTGGACAGCGCACGTGCCGTGACACCGGCATCGGTCAGGGCCGCCACGGCCTGCTCCACGCTCCGGTTGGAGCGGGCGGCGACCCCGATCTCCGAGGGCAGGACCCCGGCCTCGGTCCAGGAGCGGACGGACTCCACCACGTGCCGGAGCTCCCGTTCCCACGTCGCGAAGCCGGAGAGGACGGGGTCGGCACCGCGCATCTCCGAACGGCAGCCGGCCACCGAGTCCAAACCGCCGTCCATGTCGTCCACGGCCTGCCCGCGCATCAGCCCCAGGCTCCAGCCGAGGATCTGGGCCGTGGTGCGGTAGTTGACACGCAGTCTCGATGACCGCCCGCGTACGTTGAGACCGACCTCGGCGAGGCTGACCTGCGGGCCGTAGATGCGCTGGTGGGTGTCGCCGGCGATGAACACGTCGTCGGGCCCCTCCGTCGCGGCGGCGCGCAGCAGGCGCCACTGTCCCGGGTAGAGGTCCTGGGCCTCGTCCACCACCACGTGGTCGAAGGGCCTGTCCACGCGCTGTTCCAGCAGCCGCGCCGCCTCCTCGACGACCGTCTCGTAGGTCCACAGGCCCTGTGCGGCCAGCTGGTCCTGGAAGGCCTGTACCGCCTGCCACACCTGGGCCTTCCTCGCCGCCGAGAGTCCGCGGCCCCGTCCGGTGCGCTTGGCCGCCAGGTAATCCTCAGCCGTCTTCACCCGGCGGGCCAGAACCACCTGCCGCCACTCCTCGGCCAGGAAGGCGGGCGGCAGGTCCAGCCCCAGACCGCCGAGCACCTGCTCCCACAGCCGCCGCTCCCGCTGCGGACTCAGCAGGTCGGGCAGGCCGTGCTCCTCCCGGAAGACACGGTTGGCCAGACGGTCGACGTGCTCCACACGCACCCGTTCCAGCACGGTCGGTGCGTCCCCCGCACCGTCGGTCTCCGCGAGCAGGCGCAGGGAGCCCTCCAGCGAGTCGGCCAGCGTGGAGGTGAAGGTGGTCAGCAGCACCCGGCCCCCGTCGCGGGCCAGCCGGTGCGCCCGGTGCAGGGCCACCACGGTCTTGCCCGTTCCCGGGCCGCCGCTGACCCTGGCCGGGCCGCGGTGCGAGGCCTCCACCACGGCCCGCTGCGCCGGGTGCAGGTAGATCCGCCACAGGTCGAAGGGGTGCTCCAGGGCGGCCATCAGCTCGTCGGGGCCCTCGACCAGGAGCACCCGGTCGGAGCTGCGCCGGACCGCCGCGTCCAGGTCGTCGGGATCGATCTCCTCTGAGATCGCCGATCCCAGCTCCGCCCACACCTCCTCGGGGGACATCCCCGCCGCCAGTCCGTACAGCACGTCCCACTGCACCGGCGGCAGCAGGCCCCGGGCGGCGTCGAGCTGGAAGGGGGCCGTGAGCACGCGCGCCAGCGGCAGGGTGTGCTCGTCGATGCCCAGGCGGCGCAGATCGGCGTCCCCGACGTGGTCGAAGAGACGCTCGGGCGCGGACGCCGCCATGCGCTTCATGTGCGGGATGCTGGCGTCGAGTGCCGCCACGTCGCGGATCTCGATGCCGCCCGTGGCCATGTTCACCGACGCCTTGCGGCGCTTGGCCCAGTCGTAGGCCTCGTCGTGGCCCAGGACGCGCAGAAGGGTGTAGGTGTCGCCCTTCTCCGGTGCCAGCACCACCCCGCGCCAGAACTGGTCGATGCGGATGGTGCGGAAACGGTCGTCGCGGGCTCCGGCGATCTTCTCCAGGTGCAGACCTGCGTGGGTGGCGTTCTCGAACTTGCCGAACACCTCTCCCACGCGTTCCCGGACCGGCTTCTCGAGTCCGGCGAACTCCTGCAGGAAGTCCCGGTGGAGGGCGAGTCGTGCCACTGCTGCTTTCCTAGCGTCGTCAGGGGGTGTGGTCGGGGAGGGTCACGAGCCCGCCTTCGAGGGTGCTGGAGACCTCACGGGCACACACCCGACACACCTCGCCCGCAGCGGGCGGTGGCGTCGCGGTGGAGCGGTGCGCTGGGGGTGACACATCCTCGGGGGCGGACGGGGGACTGGGGTTGTGCGCCTTCCACGCTAGTTTCCCCCGCGCTGGAAGACGCGTGGGCTCGAGTTCCGGTTGTCCAGTCGTTACACGGACCGGCCGTCCCCGCGGAACCGGGACGCGGCTGTCACGACTGACCGAAGACGCGTCCCAGCGCGGTGCCGTACATCCGGTGCGGGCTGGGCAGCGAGGGCGGGTGCAGGACTCCGGGCAGCGGTTCGAGGCCGGTGACGAAGCCGATCAGGCGCCCGTACACCTCGTTGGCGTCGCGCGGGCGGGCCTCCGGCTTCTTCTCCAGCAGCGCCGTGACGACGTCGCAGACCTCCCGCGGTACGTCCGGACGCAGCGATCGCACGTCGCGGGGTGTTTCGCTGACCTGTTTGGAGGCCAGCCCGAAGGAGGTGGAGGCGGAGAAGAGCCGCTGGCCGGTGAGCATCTCGTACAGCACGCACCCCAGCGCGTACAGGTCGCTGTGTGCTGTGCTCTCCCCGTTCAGCAACTGCTCGGGAGCCATGTACGCGGGAGTGCCGGGGGTGTGCCCGGTCCGGGTGATCTGCGACATGTCGGGGCGCCCCAGCGCTACGGCCAATCCGAAGTCGAGCACCTTGACGCCGCCGTCGGGCTCCAGGATCAGGTTGGAGGGCTTGAGGTCGCGGTGCACCAGGCGGGCCCGGTGGGCGACGCTGAGCACCGAGCACACCTGCGCGGTCACGCACGCGGCCCAGCCCACGGAGAGCCGTTCCTGCTCGGCGATCAGGTCGTGCACGCCGATGCCGTGGACGCGCTGCATCACCAGGTAGGGCAGTCCGTCCTCGGTGCCGGTGTCGAATACCGCGGGCACCCCCGGGTGCTGGAGTCCGGCGGTGATCCGCGCCTCCCGACGGAAGCGGCGCACCATGTCGGGGTCCTCCACACCGTCGGGGAAGTGGAGGAACTTGACCGCGACCTCCCGGTCCAGACGGGTGTCGTGCCCCACCCAGACCTGGCCCATGCCGCCGCGCGCGAGCGGTGCCGGACCCAGCCTGTAGCGCCCGTCCAGGAGGCGTTCCGCGCCGGTCATACTCCAAGCTCTCCCGCCCGCCGGGGTTTTCGCCCGACGCTACCGCACCCGGGCTCGGGCCGACGATTCGGTCGCCCTGGTCCACAGCCAGAGGCCGGATGTTCCCGCGTGGTATGCCACGGTCACCGCTTGAGCGGCTGACCGTCGATGAGTACGAGGGAAGGCAGAAGTTCACGCCGGTGGCCCGCAGAGCTCAACCTTCCTTCAACCTCGATGGTGGAACCCCTGACATGTGCGGCCAGGGCGGCGCCATAGTCCTCCGGCCCAAGCCGGACCAGGATGGTCCGTTCACGCCGTGACTCAGAGGTGGAGAGTGTCCCCTTCACCTTGACGAAACCGTCGTGCCGAGGCGACTGGCGTTCGGTGGCTATGACGGTTCCGTGCAGTCGCACCGTTCCTCGGTACTCCAACTCCCTGAGGCGCTCTCCTGCCTGCTGCAGGATCGACGCCGCACGCCGTCCGAAGGAGAGCTGATCACTTTCCTCGCCGTTCCCTTCGGGTTGAGCCGGAGCCCACGCGAACCGGATGGAGAACTCCTGGTCGTGGTCGTGCCCGCCGAACCGGGCGAGGGAGTCGCACAGCCGCGCCGACACGCCAGCTTCCATCGCCTCGTCGAAAGGGTCCAGACTGCCCTCGTTCGACTCGGCGGCCTTCGTTGCCCTCTCAGCGGCGCTCATGGCCCTTTTCATCGCTCGGACGACCGTGCGTTCCGCTGGAGGGTCGTCGAACAACAGGTGACCGCGGGGCGGAGTCAGAGGAACCTCGGCCGAAAGGATGTAGCTGCCCGCTTTGCTCGGCCCCAGCCGCACTTGGCGCAGGAAGTCGTCCACCGCTTTGGAGTTGCGGCCTCCTCCCATGCTGGGTTTCTCGTCGAGAACCGAACGGGCAGCCAGTGTGAAGGCACCGCGGATCCCTTCGAGCGCATCCATTCCCGACAGGAGCGGAACAGTACCCGAGGGAGACGGCGGGTGGGTGTGGAAGTACTGAGTGTCCACCATCGGGTTGCTGACGAGCCTCAGCAGGTCCTGGTAGTCCTCGTTCTCGGCTCTGGCCACCGCGTGCAGCGCGCGTAGAAGCAGTTCACGGTCATCGCGGTAACGGAGTTCCGGAGGAAGCAGTACCTGGTCCGAGGCACCGTCGGGCGGGGTCCAGACCTGCGCGCCCCGCCAGTCCCGGGGATCCCGCCTCCACCCGCGCGCACGCAGGTAGTCGGAGACTGACAAGGGGTCGATCCCGCCAGGGAACTGGTCACCGGTGCCGTGGTTCATGGCCCCTCCACTTCGTCGGTGGAGACGAGCAGGTCGCGGAGCGTCTTGGTGGTCAGGAGGTTGGCCTTGGGAACCTGGACCCGTTGTTTCTTGTCCCTGCTCGCCGGTTCGACCGGGTCGAGGTGTCGGAACGAGGCCCAGTATGCCGCGTGGCTCAGACGGAGTGACTCGTGGTCGGCGTACACGTAATCCTCTGCCGAGGACGGCACGATCACGAGGACGAGAAAGCGCGGGCAGCGAAACCCGGGTCCTGCCAGCTCGTTGAACTGGACCTGGTTGAGGCCGTCGTAGGACCAGTGGTTGCCGGCCCCCTGGGCGCGGCTCCAGGACTTGACCTGGACCTCGATCGAAGGGTGACGAAGCCCTCCGAAGCTGCCCGGATAACCGATGGTGAGGTCGGTGCCGCCGAAGTCGGGAAAAGGCTTGGAGACCTGTAGACCAGCCGCCGCAGCCAGGACACTGGTGAAGTGCTCTCCGTAGTGTCCCTGGTGGACGTTGCGCTCCAACGACAGGGTGGGCCTCCCCGCCCGCAGGGTGTTCATGCTGTTGCGATGGTCACGCTACAGGCGGTGTGAGGTCTCGGACAACACGGGGTGGACAGGTGAGAGCAGTCGTGGAGTGTGCCTGTGTCCTCTGCCCTCCCAGGCAGGAAACCTCCAGAGGGAGGGGAGCGAACGTTCCTCAGTCTTCCCGTTCCCGCACGTGTACGTCGGGCGGGGGGTCGGTCGGGGCCAAGCCGCTTCGGCCGGTCGGTACGGGCCCTCCTGGTGCCAGCGCACCGCTGGTCAGGCCCTCGCGGGCCAGTTCGGCGGCCTTGGCGGCCAGCGCGGAGAACTCCCGGGCGCGGCGCTCGAACTCGGCCACGGCGCGGAACGCCTCCCCGTAGCGGCGCTGCCCCTCCACACCCATCTTGGGGATGCGCGCGGCACGCGCGTCGGTGCGGAAGGTTCCGCTGGCGCTGGTGGAGCGGCGGTTGTTGGCGGGACTATGCAGGAACCCCTGGAGGAAGTCGGTGTCCACCTGGTCGCTGACCGACCGCAGGGCTTCCCCGTTCACCTCGGCCATCCCCGCGTCGACCAGGTCGGCCACCCGTACCTGGGCGTCGAAGGGCTCGGCGACCCCGGCCGTGAGCTCGGGCAGGGTCGTCCGCAGCTCCTCCGTCAGGCGGTCGAGCTCCGCGCGTGCGGCCGCGAAGGCCGAGGGCAGCTGGCTCAGGTCGGGGCCCACGTGCCGGACCGGGTTGAGGTCGACCTCCTCGTCGAGCAGGTCGATCAGGGCGACCTCCGCACGCAGTTCATCCGGCAGCCGCCACGGCCCGTCGGGACCGAGCGAGGTCAGGTCCCACATTCGTACTGTGGACGCGGTGTCGGAATCGCTCAGGGGCCGGCGCAACAGCCACAGGTGAACCGGTTGGGAATGCGCGGCGGCCAGTCCCGCGGGCAGAGCGAAGACATCGGTGAGCAGTCCCCTGCGCACCAGGTCGGCGCGGATGCGCCTGCCGGTGCGCCGGTAGGCGCAGGAGGTGGACAGCACCACGGCGGCCTGTCCGCCGGGAGCGGTGTGCGCGTAGGCGTGCTGCAGCCAGGCCAGCTCGGCCTCGGCCCTGGGCGGCAGGGCCAGCTCCCAGCGGGGGTCCATGAGCAGTTCCTCGCGCCCCCAGTCCGTGGAGGGCGGCGGCGGGTCGCACACCACCAGATCGGCCTGGTGCCCCGACCACTGGTCCGAACGCAGTGAGTCGCCGACGCGGACGTCGGCCTCGGCCCCGCGTTCCAGGTTCGCACGCACACGGGCGAGGCGGGCCGCGTCCTCGTCCAGTTCCTGCCCGGTGCGCTGTGCGTCCGGACCCCCGGCGGCCAGTAGCAGGGAACCGATCCCGCAGGCGGGGTCGAAGACGCTGTGCGCCTCCGGATCGGTCAGGGCGGCCACCGCATGGACCAGCCGAGGAGTGGAACCGAAGGGGGTACCGGACCTCGCGCCGGAGTCCAGGAACCTCGCCGCGAGCGCGGCGCTGACTTGACCGGGCGAGGTCTCCTCGGCCAGGACGCGGGAAAGTTCGGCGGCCTCCCCGCTGAGAGCCTCCGGGGACCGCCCGCCCAGGTACTCGACGACGTCGGCCAAACCCTTGAGTATGTGTCCCGGGTAGTCACCGCGCAGGGTGCGCCACAGCCGGACCTCCCGCGACTCCTCAGCCACCTTGTTCTGGCTCTTCAACCAGTTCCGGACCCGTGCCAGTTCGAACAGCGGGCTGGAGGAGGTGCCGCCGCTGGGAGCGGGGAAGTCGTCGTGGCGTCGCCTCCAGTTGGAGACGGCGGCACGGGTGACACCGGCCAGGCGCGCGATGTCGGCGGCGGTGACCTGCTGTCCCTCTGCGGCGTTCTGCTCACGGGCATCCATGCGGTCACAGTACACGGAGTGTTCCCCTGGGCCTAGGCATGGGCTGTTGGCCCTGTTAACGCCATCCCGCATGAGATGAGGACGTTCGACTTGGACTCATCCCTGCCTCTCGTCTCTCCTCTTCGGCGGCAGGGGAGCGAGAAAGAGCGCGAAGTGCCCACGGGGCAGGACCAAGGTCCCGCGTAGGGAAGGATTTTCTAGGGAACACGCACCCTCTTGGTGCCGGTAACGCCTTCCATGTCATCCGTTTCCCTGGACGCGACGTCCTTACCTTCGAGAGGCTACGAACGCCGCGCCGACCAGCACCTCCGGCCGATGGCCAGCCCCGGTTACCAGGGCCCTTTTCCGTGCACGTCACGTCATCTCGCATGTGCGCGGCGCTGGTCCGCGTCCAAGGGTTGCTGTCTGTCTCAGCATGCTTGTATGTTTGCTATGTAAACAGCATGACCATGTTCGAGTGACGAACCTCTGTGTACCTTCGGGTGGCGTGGCCTGTTCTGTGAACATGGGCATACGCGCGAGAAGTGCGGCAGCTGACCATAGAGCGCGGGAGAAGAGCGATGGAACGGCAGTGCGTGGCGGAGCGTTTCCAGCTCAGAGGAATCATCGACCGCGGCAACATGGGCGAGGTCCACCGGGCCGAGGACACCGAGGCAGCCCCCGACGCCCCCAACCGCGAGGTCGCGGTCAAGCTGATCCTGCGCCGCCGCTCCGGCGCCCCGGTCGACCCCAAACACAAGTCGGTCCGTCGCTTCGCCCGCGAGGTCGACATCATGCGCCGCCTCGACCACCCCGGCGTCCCCCACATCGTCGACGGCGGAGTGGACACCACCGACGGCGACCACCTGCCCTACCTGGCCATGGAGCTCCTGGACGGACGCACCCTGCGAGACCTCAGCGACGAGGAACCCCAGCTGCCCGTCTCCTGGGTGGCCGCGATCGGCGCCCAGGCCGCCGACGCCCTCTACGCCGCCCACGCCGAGGGCGTCATCCACCGCGACCTCAAGCCCGCCAACGTGATGATCACGCGCGGCGGCCGGGTCAAGGTCCTGGACTTCGGCATGGGCCTGATCGTCGACGACCCCGACCTCAGCCAGCTCACCAGCGCCGACACCACCGTCGGCACCGCGCGCTACATGGCACCCGAGCAGTTCGAGGGAGCCAAGGTCACCGCCGCCGCCGACCTGTACGCCCTGGGCTGCGTCCTCTACGAACTCCTCACCGGCGCCCCGCCCTTCAACGGCGCCACCAACTTCGAGTTGGGCTACAAGCACAACAACGACGAGGTGCCGCCGCTGGGGCTGCTGCGCGCGGACCTTCCCGCGCCGCTCACCCACCTCATCGAGCAACTGCTCAGGAAAAAGCCCGCCGAGCGTCCCGTCAACGCCGCCGAGGTCCGCCAGACCCTCCTGCCGCTGGCCACCGACGACGGCCGGGTCAGCGGCTGGGGCGACTTCGACCCGCGCGACCACCTGCCCGTCCTCACCCCGGCCGCGGTCCTGCCCGACACCACCACCGGCCGCAGCGTCCACGACGCGCCCCTGGGCGTCATGGACGTGTTCTCCCTGCACAGCCAGCTCATTGACGAGTACCGGGCCTTCACCGAGGGCGGCACGATCATCCGTGACGACCGCATCGCCGACTTCCTCAAGGACGACCTGGACGCCAAGTCCCAGTGGCCCGACCCCTGGCTGTCCCTCAACCCGTTCTTCGCCTCCGGCGGCACCGTCCCCGAACTCGTCCGCGAAGGCCTGCTCCACGAGGAGACCGCGCGCGTCTTCCAGTCAGGCAAGACCGAGGGAAGCACGGTCAGCGACGGCCGCCCCCTCACCCTGCACCGGCACCAGCGCGAGGCGATCGAAGCCGCCCGGACGGGCGAGTCCTACGTCCTGACCACCGGCACCGGCTCCGGCAAGTCCCTGGGCTACATCGTGCCCATCGTCGACCGGGTCCTGCGCGAGCGCGACCGGGAGAGGGCCGAGGGCCGCCGCACCAACCGGGTCCGCGCCATCATCGTCTATCCGATGAACGCCCTGGCCAACAGCCAGCTCAAGGAGCTGGAGAAGTTCCTCGTCAACGGCTACGGCGCGGGTCGTGAACCGGTCACCTTCGCCCGCTACACCGGCCAGGAGAGCGAGGAGAAGCGCAAGGCCCTGCGCGACAACCCGCCGGACATCCTGCTCACCAACTACGTGATGCTGGAGCTGATGCTCACCCGCCCCGGCGACCGCTCCTCCCTCATCAAGATGGCGCGCGGGCTGGACTTCCTCGTCTTCGACGAGCTGCACACCTACCGCGGCCGCCAGGGCGCCGACGTGGCCCTGCTCATCCGCCGGGTCCGCCAGGCCTGCGAGGCCCCGGACGTGCAGTGCGTGGGCACCTCCGCCACCATGTCCTCTGAGGGCACCGCCGACGACCAGAAGGCGGTCGTTGCCGACGTGGCCACCAGGGTCTTCGGCACCCCGGTGCGCCCCGACAACGTCATCACCGAGACCCTGGTCCGCGCCACCGAGGACGGTCCCGTCCGGATCCCGGCCGAGCGCCTGACCGAGGACGACGCCCCTCGCTCCTACAACGACCTGTACCACGACCCCCTGGCCCGGTGGATCGAGTCCACCTTCGGCCTGACCACCGACCCCACCGGGCGCCTGGTCCGCCAGAAGCCCACCAAGGTGGAGGCCGTGGCCGCCGACCTGGCCCGCGACACCGGTGTGTCCGAGGAGCGGTGCGTCCGAGCCATCCGCCGCACTCTGGAGGCGGGCGCGGAGGCCTTCCACCCGGGCAACCGCCGTCCCCTGTTCGCCTTCCGCCTGCACCAGTTCCTGTCCAAGGGCGACACGATCCACGTCACCCTCGAAGATCCCGAGGAGCGCCACCTCACCCGCGAGTACCAGCTGGAGAAGCCCGGGTCCGACGGCCACATCCTGCTGCCCCTGGCCTTCTGCCGCGAGTGCGGCCAGGAGTACATGACCGTCTGGCGCACCGAGACGGCCAAGGGCACGGTCTACCAGCACCGCCGAGATGCCAACGCACCCTCCGACGCGGCCGCCGAGGGCTACCTGTACGTCTCCTCCGAGACCCCCTGGCCCTCCAGTGTCGAGGAGGCCCTGAACCGGCGCCTACTGCCGGAGTCCTGGCTGGAGCTGGACGAGAACCACCAGGAGAACGTCCACAAGAACTACCGGGGCAACATCCCCAGGGCGGTCACCGTCGACGCCCGGGGCAACGAAGGACAGGGCGAGCTCCAGGCGGCCTTCATCCCCGCCCCGTTCCTGTTCTGCCTGCACTGCGGGATCAGCTACGAGAACAAGCGCGGCAAGGACTTCGCCAAGCTCGCCAGGCTCGACCAGGAGGGCCGTTCCTCGGCCACCTCCCTGATCTCGGGCACCATCGTGCGCGCCCTCAAGGCGGTGCCCGCCGAGGCCCTGCCCAAGGAGGCCCGCAAGCTCCTGACCTTCGTGGACAACCGCCAGGACGCCTCCCTCCAGGCTGGACACTTCAACGACTTCGTACAGGTCACCGAGCTGCGCGGCGGCCTGTACCGGGCTCTGGAGGCGGCGGGGGAAGAGGGGTTGACCTCCGAGACCCTGGCCTCACGGGTCGCCGAGACCCTGGCCCTTTCCCCCGCCGACTACACCGGCAACGCCAGCCTGCCGCCCCGGCTGGCCAGCCAGGCGGCCAGCACCCTGCGCGACGTCATCGCCTTCCGGCTCTACCTGGACCTGGAGCGCGGCTGGCGGGTCACCATGCCCAACCTGGAGCAGACCGGCCTGCTTCGGGTCGACTACGCCGACCTGGACTGGGTGGCCGAGCAGGAGGACCGCTGGGCCAAGACCGCATCCGAGCTGCGCGACGCCGAACCCCACGTGCGCAGGGTCATCCTGCGGGCCCTCATGGACGAGATGCGCCGGGGCCTGGCCATCGACACGCCCTACTTCCGGGACGAGGCCTTCGAATCCCTCCAGGGGGCCAGCGAGACCCGCCTGGTCGACCCCTGGGTACTGTCCAAGGGCGACCGCCCCCGGGTGGGGATCGCCTATCCGCGCTCCTCGGGGCGGGGCATGGACCGCACCGGACTGTTCCTGTCCGGGCGCGGCAAGTACGCCAAGTACCTCAAGCGCGCCCACTTCACGCGCCTGAACGCCGACGAACTCCAGAAGGTCATCGCCGACCTCCTCGAAGTGCTGGCCGAGGCCGGACTGCTCCACCGCACCAAGGAGGCCCCGCGGGGCCGCCACAACCGCTTCCACCGCACCGACGACGAGGCCGTCACCGGCTACCAGGTCGACGCCGCCTGCCTGGTCTGGAAGGCCGGGGAGGGCAGGTTCGGCGCCCAGGACCCGCTCACCCGCACCTACGCCAGCGGTGACGGTCCCCGCGTCAACATCTTCTTCCGCGACCTGTACCTGGGAGCCGCGGCCTCCCTGACCGGCCTGGTGGCCCGCGAGCACACCGCCCAGGTGCCGCCCCAGGTCCGCGAGGAGCGCGAGGGGGCGTTCAGCGAAGCCGAGCTGAAGCTGCTGTACTGCTCGCCCACCATGGAGCTGGGGGTGGACATCAAGGAGCTCAACGCGGTGATGATGCGCAACGTCCCGCCCACCCCCGCCAACTACGCCCAGCGCAGCGGACGCGGCGGACGCAGCGGCCAGCCCGCCCTCATCACCACCTACTGCGCCACCGGCAACAGCCACGACCAGTACTACTTCCGCAGGTCGGACCGGATGGTGGCCGGGGTGGTGCAGCCGCCGCGCCTGGACCTGGCCAACGAGGACCTGGCGGTGGCCCACCTCCAGGCGATCTGGCTGGCCGAGACCGGCCTGAAACTGGGCCGGGCCGTCCCCGAGGTCGTCGACGTCGCCTATGACGGGGACCAGCGCGTCCCCGACCCCGCGCTGCCCCTGCACGACACCGCGCGGACCGCCATCGAGGACCCGGCCGCCCAGAGGCGCGCCGTCGCCGCCGCCGGGAAGGTCTTCGACGACGTCTTCGAGGACCTGGAGAAGATGGTCTGGTGGGACGACTCCTGGCTGGAGCGCATCGTGCGCAACGCGCCCGAGCGCTTCGACCGGGCCTTCGACCGCTGGCGCGGCCTGTTCCGCGCCGCCCTGGTGGACCAGGCCGAGCAGAACCGCCGTGTGCTGGACCACAACGGCCTGAGCGAACGCGACCGGCGCAACGCGGGGCGGCGCCGCACCGAGGCCGAGACCCAGCTGGCCCTGCTCAAGAACGAGAGCCAGGACAGCAAGTCGCTGCTGAGCGACTTCAACCCCTACCGGTACCTGGCCAGTGAGGGGTTCCTGCCCGGCTACTCCTTCCCGCGCCTGCCCCTGGCCGCCTACATCCCCACCCGCCGCAGCCGCTTCGACGAGGGCGACTTCCTCCAGCGGCCCCGGTTCGTGGCCATCCGCGAGTTCGGCCCCGGTGCCCTCATCTACCACGAGGGCTCCCGCTACCAGGTGACCCGCGTCCAACTGCCGCCGGAGTCCAGCGGCGACCTGGCCACCACCAAGGCCATCCGCTGCGGGCAGTGCGGCTACCACCACAGCCCGGACGGGCTCGCCGACCGCTGCGAGCTGTGCGACCACCCGCTGGGCGCCTCCACCCCCAACCTGCTCCAGCTGCACACCGTGTACACCACCAAGCGGGAGAAGATCTCCTCCGACGAGGAGGAGCGCCGCCGTGCGGGCTTCCGCCTGGTGACCTCCTACCGCTTCCAGGACCACGGTGAGCGCCTGGGCCGCCAGGACGCCCAGGTCACCGACCCCGCCGGGAAGCTCGCCACCCTGCACTACGGCGACTCGGCGACCGTGCGCATCACCAACCTGGGCCGCCTGCGCGCCAAGGACGGTGATCTCGACGGCTTCTGGCTCGACCCCGCCACCGGCAAGTGGCTCAACGAGCAGGACGCCAAGAAGGCGGTCGGCGACGCGGACGAGCTGCCCCTGATCGAGGACGGCGGCGAGGAGCGCGGCCACAAGAAGCGCGTCATCCCCTACGTCGAGGACCGCCGCAACATCGTGGTGCTGCACCTGCGCGAGGCCCTGCCCGAGGAGCAGGCGCTGACGCTGATGTACGCCCTGGAGCGGGGCGTGGAGGCCGCCTTCGAGCTGGAGGACGCCGAACTCACCAGCGAGCTGCTGCCCCCCGACGACGGCCCCCGCGACCGGATGCTGTTCACCGAGGCCGCCGAGGGCGGCGCGGGCGTGCTGCGCCAGCTCCAGTCGGTCCCGGGCAACCTGGCCAAGGCGGCGCGCAGGGCCCTGGAGATCTGCCACATCGACCCCGACGACGGCACCGACACCGACACGGCGTGCGCCCGCGGCTGCTACGACTGCCTGCTCACCTACGGCAACCAGACCCACCACCAGCTCATCGACCGCCGCCTGGTGCGCCACCTCCTGCTGCGCCTGGCCGATTCCGAGACGCTGCCCACCGGCCAGGGCGTCTCGCGCACCGACCAGATGAGGACGCTCAGCTTCCAGTCCGACACCAGCCTGGAGCAGGACTTCCTCACCTGGCTCAAGGAGCGCGGCCACCGCCTGCCCGACGAGGCCCAGGTCCTGGTCCCCGAGGCCTCGGCCAAGCCCGACTTCGTCTACCGGATCGCCGGGGCCCGGGTCGCGGTGTTCGTGGACGGGCCCGTACACGAGGACGCGCGGATCGCCGAACGCGACGCCGAGGCCGAGGAGCGCCTCTACGACGCCGGGTGGGACGTGGTGCGCGTTCCCCACGACGCCGACTGGTCCGCGGTCATCACCCGCTACGAGGCCTACTTCGGCCCAGGATCACGCCGCTGAACGACCTCCCGAGCCCCCGTCGCCGCACGCTGGCCACACCCGCCCGCGTGCCGGGTCCCGACGGGACCGCCTGCCCGGAGCCGCCCCGACCCCGCGGCCCCGGGCAGGTGACCACCAGACTTCGATGATCTTGTACTTGTAGCGAGTCTCGACCGTCGAACCCCGCTACAAGTACGAGATCACCGCGAACCCACCGCCTTCCACACGCCCCACAGGATTGAGGACCCCCTCCACATGACCACCGCGTACGCCCCCGGCTCCCTGGTCTCGGCCAGGGGCAGGGAATGGGTGGTGCTCCCCGAGAGCGCCGACGACATGCTGGTACTGCGGCCCCTGGGCGGCGGTGACGACGACGTGGCCGCGCTCTTCCCCGCATTCGAGAAGGTGGCGGCGGCCAGCTTCGCCCCACCCACCCCCGACGACCTGGGCAACGCCCAGGCGGCCGGACTGCTGCGCTCGGCCCTGCGCATCGGCTTCCGCTCCGGCGCGGGCCCCTTCCGCTCCCTGGCCGGGATCGCCGTCCAGCCGCGCGCCTACCAGCTCGTCCCCCTGCTCATGGCGCTGCGCCAGCAGACCGTGCGCATGCTCATCTCCGACGACGTCGGCATCGGCAAGACCGTCGAGGCCGGGCTCATCGCCTCCGAACTCCTCGCCCAGGGCGAGGCCAGCGGCCTGGCCGTGCTGTGCTCCCCGGCCCTGGCCGAGCAGTGGCAGGAGGAACTGCGCTCCAAGTTCGGCATCGACGCCGAGCTCGTACTCGCCTCCACCGTCTCCCGCCTGGAGCGCGGCCTGGACCTCGGAGAGTCCCTGTTCCACAAGCACAGGCACGTCATCATCTCCACCGACTTCATCAAGTCCACCCGGCACCGCGACGACTTCGTCCGTTACTGCCCCGACCTGGTGATCGTGGACGAGGCGCACACCTGCGTGTCCGCTGACGACGTCACCTCCAAGCAGAACCAGCTGCGCTACGAGCTCCTCCAGAAGGTCGCCAAGGACGAGAACCGGCACCTGCTGCTGGTGACCGCCACCCCGCACAGCGGCAAGGAATCGGCCTTCCGCAACCTGCTCGGACTGGTCAAACCCGAGCTGGCCACCACCGACCTGGACTCCGACGCCGGGCGCAAGCTCCTGGCCCGGCACTTCGTGCAGCGCAAGCGCGCCGACGTGCGCCAGTACCTGACCCGGGAGAGCGACGGCCTGGTCGACGACTCCCTGGCCGAGACCACCGCCTTCCCCTCCGACCGCGAGTTCACCGAGCAGGCCTACAAGCTCTCCCCGGCCTACCGGGCGCTGTTGGAGGACGCCATCGCCTACGCCAGCGAGCGCGTCCAGCAGACCAAGGGGCAGAACCGCCGCGACGCCCGCATCGCCTGGTGGTCGGCGATCGCCCTGCTGCGCTCCCTGGTCTCCTCGCCCCGGGCCGCGGCCAAGACCCTCACCACCCGCTCGGCCGCGGCCGCCGCCCAGACCCCCGAGGAGGCCGACGCGCTCGGCGCTCCGCTCATCCGCGACGCCGCCGACGTCGATGCCCTGGAGGGAATGGACACCGCCCCCGGCGCCGAGACCGAGAGCGGAACCGGGGACGGGACCCCGGGCGGAACCGGGGACGGAACCGGGGGCGGGGGCCGCGGCTCCGGCGCTCCGAAGGACCGCCTGCTGGAGCTGGCCGAGCGCGCCGAGCAGCTGGAGGGCCCCGAGGGCGACCTCAAGCTCAAGGCGCTGATCGCCTACCTCAACGGCCTGCTCGCCGAGGGGTACAACCCCATCGTCTTCTGCCGCTACATCGACACCGCCGAGTACGTCGCCGACCACCTCAGTGGCGCCAAGGCCCCCAAGGGCAAGAGCCCCATCAACAAGGGCGGCAGGAACGGTTGGAAGACCACCGTCAAGGCCGTCACCGGCAAGCTGTCCCCGCAGCAGCGCATCGAGCGTATCGAGGAGCTGGCCGAGGAGGCCGCCCAGGCTGCGGCGGAGGCCGGGGAGGCCGGAGCCGAGGGGCAGTCGGGTACCCGACGGGTCCTGGTCGCCACCGACTGCCTGTCCGAGGGCGTCAACCTCCAGCACTACTTCGACGCGGTGGTCCACTACGACCTGGCCTGGAACCCCACCCGCCACGACCAGCGCGAGGGGCGCGTGGACCGGTACGGGCAGCAGCGCGACAAGGTCCGTGTGATCACCCTGTACGGCAGCGACAACGGCATCGACGGCAAGGTCCTGGAGGTGCTGATCCGCAAATACCAGCAGATCCGCAAGGACCTGGGCATCTCCGTCTCCGTGCCCGACGAGACCTCCACCGGCGTCACCGACGCCATCGTCGAATGGCTGCTCATGCGCGGCCAAGGCCAGCAGGAGGCCCTGTTCGAAGCCGAGGACATCAGGGTCGACACCGGCGAGACCGAACTGCTGTGGAAGTCGGCGATCGACCGGGAGAAGACCTCCCGCGCCCGGTTCGCCCAGCGCGCCATCCACCCCGAGGAAGTGGCCCGCGAGGTCGCCGCGATCCGCGAGACCCTGGGCGGCAGTGGTGAGGTCCGCGCGTTCGCCGAGAACTCCCTGCGCGAACTCGACGCGCTGCTGCGCCCCCTGCCCGGCGGGGGAGCGGGTGACTCGGGCGGCAGGGGAGGGGCCGGGGGAGCGGCCGGTGGTTTCACCGCCGACGTGTCCTCCACCCCGGTCGGGCTGCGCGACGCCTTCGCGCCCCTGGTCGGCGCCGACGTGATCGAGAAGGGCAGGCCGCTGCCCTTCCGCGACACCGCCGCCGTTCCCCGGGGCGAGGCCGCGCTGGTGCGCACCGACCCGGTGGTGGGGGCGCTGGCCTCCCACGTGCTCGATGCGGCCCTGGACCGCGGAACCGGAGGGCCCCGCCCGGCCCGCCGCTGCGGGGTGGTCCGCACCGATGCTGTGGACAAGCGGACCACGCTGCTGCTGGTGCGCTACCGGTTCCATCTGACCCTGCCCTCGCGGCACGGAACCCGGCAGCTCGTCGCCGAGGACGCCCGCCTGCTGGCCTTCACCGGGGCTCCGGACAAGGCCGAGTGGCTCGGACAGAGCGAGGCGGTGGCCCTGCTCGACGCCCAGGCCACCGAGAACACCGCGCCGACCATGGGCGAGAACACCATGCGGCGTGTGCTGGACGCCCTGCCCGCCACCACCGACCACCTGGCCTCATACGGTGACGAGCTCGCCGTCGAGCTGGCCGACTCCCACCGCCGGGTGCGGATCGCCTCCGACGAGATCCGCCGCGGTCTGAAGGTCGAAGCCCAAAAGCCCGCCGACATCCTCGGTGTCTACGTCTACCTGCCCGACGGCTCCGCTGCCGTCGCCGCCGCTCCCGCCGGAGGTTCCGCCTGATGTCCGCCATTGCTCGAAACCAGGTGCTGACCGCCGTGCACACCGTGGGCGGGCTGCTGCCCACCGACATGCTGGCGCGGATCGCCGAAGGCAAGGATGTTGCCGGTTCCAAGCCCGCCGACTACGGGGTGATCGGTGCCCGTTCGGTCAGTGACGAGGCCGAGCGCCACTGGGACTACCTCAAGGGCGGTTGGCGTGAGCTGCGCAAGCAGCTGCCCACAGACACCGAGGGTCGGCCCGCCGTCGACTCGGTGAACGCCGCCCTGTCGCAGTGGGTGGAGCCGCTGTTCAACCTTCTCGGCTTCGGCCGTCTTCCGGCAGGGCCGGGGGAGGGCATCGCCAGCGACGACAAGAACAAGACGTTCAAGGTCTCCCACCTGTGGCAGCATGTGCCCGTTCACGTGGTCAACTGGCACGCCGACCTGGACAAGCGGCCTGGCGGGGCGGGGACCGTGCCGCCGCAGTCCCACGTGCAGGAGATGCTCAACAGCACCTCGACGCACCTGTGGGCGGTGGTGACCAACGGGCGCCAGGTGCGGTTGCTGCGCGACTCCAGCGCGCTGGCCACGGCGGCGTACGTCGAGTTCGACCTTGAGGCGATCTTCGACGGCGAGCTGTTCAGCGAGTTCGTGCTGCTGTACCGGTTGCTGCATGCGTCCAGGTTCGAGGTCAAGCCGGACGAGGCGCCCTCGGCGTGCTGGCTGGAGAAGTGGCGTGCCGACGCGATCACCTCCGGAACCCGTGCGCTGGAGCAGCTGAGCGGGAACGTCCGCGAGGCCATCACCGTTCTCGGTACCGGCTTCCTGCGCCACCCCGAGAACACCGAGCTGCGCGCGAACCTGGACGTGAAGGAGTTCCACGGGGCGCTGCTGCGGCTGGTCTACCGGATGCTGTTCCTGTTCGTGGCCGAGGACCGGGATGCCCTGCACCCGCCCACGGCTGATGAGCAGGCCAGGGAGCGGTACGCGAAGTACTTCTCATCGGCGCGGCTGCGTCGTCACGCCCGCAGGCGCCGGGGGACTTCTCACGGCGACCAGTACGAGGCGCTGCGGCTCGTGCTTGACGCCCTGGGCGACGTGAACGGGCGTCCTGAGCTGGGCATCCCCGCACTCGGCGGCCTGTTCACCGACACCGAGGCCGACGCTCCGCTGCGTGGGCTGAAGCTGTCCAACGAGGCGCTGTGCGGGGCCGTGCGCAACCTGGCCCAGGTGCGCGACCCCGACTCCAAGCGTTGGCGTTCGGTGGACTACCGCAACCTGGACGCCGAAGAGCTGGGGTCGATCTACGAGTCCTTGTTGGAGCTGGTGCCCAAGCACAGCGACGCTGACCGCTCGTTCCAGCTGTTTGAAGTCGGCGGAAACGACCGTAAGACCACGGGTTCGTACTACACGCCGTCCTCGCTGATTGAGACGCTGCTGGATTCGGCCCTGGACCCGGTGATTGACGATGCTTTCAAGCGAGGCCACGAGAAGGCGTCGAAGGCCGGAGAGCCTGATTCGACAGAGGCGGTCACGGCTGAGCTGCTGAAGCTGACCGTGTGCGACCCAGCCTGTGGGTCCGGGCACTTCCTCGTTGCGGCAGCTCGGCGTATCGCCAAGAAGGTCGCAGCCGTGCGCGAGGGAAACCCCGAACCGACCGTGGATGCGGTGCGCAGTGCGATGCACGAGGTCGTTGCCCGGTGCATCTACGGGGTGGACCTCAACCCGATGGCCGTGGAGTTGGTCAAGGTGTCGCTGTGGCTGGAGGCCCTGGAACCGGGTAAGCCGCTGAACTTCCTTGATGCTCACGTCAAGCACGGCAACGCGCTCATTGGCGTGACCCCGTCGCTGCTCAAGGGCGGTATTCCCGATGAGGCGTTCAAGCCGATCGAGGGCGACGACAAGAAGTACGCGCGCTTCCTTGCCAAGACCAACAAGGCAGAGCGCGGCGGGCAACTCGGGCTGTTCGACATCCAGAGCGATGCGGCCGGTGTCACCAACACCGCTTTGGCTGAGAACCTGCGCCAGATCACGGCGGTGGTGGGTGACTCGCTGGACCAGGTGCGTAACCAGGAGGCGGCCTACCGGGGGTGGATCGACTCCGACGAGTACGTGCGCAACCGGCGTGTCGCGGATGCCTGGTGCTCGGCGTTCGTGTGGAAGAAGGCACAGGATGCTCCGCGTGCGGTGACCCAGGAGGTCCTACACAAGATTGCTAACGCGCAGGGCAACGGAGCGCCGTTCACCACGATCGAGGAGATCGACCGGCTGCGGGGCCAGTACCGATTCTTCCACTGGCACCTGGAGTTCCCGGACGTGTTCAGCGCTCCTGAGGACGGCGGGGGAGTGGACAAGGCCACAGGTTGGGCAGGCGGCTTCGACTGCATGCTTGGCAACCCGCCGTGGGAGCGAATCAAGCTCCAGGAACAGGAATTTTTCGCGCAGCGCGACGTGGAGATCGCTACTGCGCCTAATGCCGCTGCACGTAAGGCACTCATCGCCGATCTGAAGAAGAACCCAGACCGCTCTGGCCTGTACCAGGAGTTCGAGGAGGCCAAACGCAAGGCAGAAGGCGAAAGTCACTTCCTGCGCATTAGCGGTCGCTACCCGCTGACTGGGCGCGGGGACATCAATACCTACGCGGTGTTCTCTGAGACCGACCGGACGTTGGTGGGTCCGCGTGGCCGTATGGGTGTGATCGTTCCCACGGGTATCGCTACGGACGCTACCACGCAGTACTTCTTCAAGGACTTGGTGCAGGCCGGTTCGATCGCTGCCCTCTACGACTTCGAAAACGCGGCGCCCTTGTTCCCTGGCGTGCATCGCTCATTCAAGTTCTGTATCCTGTCCCTTACTGGTCGTGACATGCACGAGTCCAAGGCGTCCTTCGCGTTCTTCGTGCACGACCCGGCAGAACTCGAAGACGCTAACAAGGCGTTTACCATGACTCCGGAGGAGATTACCCTCCTCAATCCCAACACGGGAACATGCCCGGTCTTCCGCTCCCGTCGTGATGCTGAGATCACCCTGGACATCTACAAGCGTGTTCCAGTCCTGGTCAAGGAAGGTGATCCCGACGGGAACCCATGGGGTGTGTCGTTCATGACCATGTTCCATATGTCGAACGACTCGCACCTATTCCACACCCGCGAAGACCTTGAAGACGACGGCTGGCGCCTTGAGGGAAACATCTTCACCAAGGGTAGTAAGCGTATGCTCCCCCTGTACGAGTCGAAGATGATCCACCACTACGACCACCGGTGGGCTACCTACGTCGAGAATGGAAGCACTCGGGACTTCACCTTGGAGGAGAAGCGAAACTCAAGTGCTGTAGTCCTTCCTCGCTACTGGGTCTCCGAGGTCGCGACTGACACCGGTGAGGTGGACAAGAACGGTAATCCGATCATGGATCCGGGCGTTCAGACTAAGCTAGAATCCTCCCGGTGGGATCGCGGGTGGTTGCTCGGTTGGCGCGATATCTGTCGCTCCACTGATGAGCGGACAGCGATCATTGGAGCTTTTCCCAGGTCTGCTGTTGGAAACAACTTGCCTGCGTCGATCCTGTGGTCTGATCTTACTGAATCTGCTGCGGGCTTGATCGCTTCTCTCTCGTCCATGGTCTTTGATTTCTGTGCACGCTTGAAGGTTGGAGGGACGCATCTTAACTTCTTCATTTCCCACCAACTTCCTGTTCTTGGTTTCAAGCAGACGAGGCCTTACATCAACTTCATAGGTCCGCGAGTGGTCGAGCTTGCCTACACCGCAAGTGACATGAAAGATTTCGCGCTAGACCTGGGTGACGAGGGGGCGCCGTTTCGGTGGGATGAGGAGCGCCGAGCCATCATGCGGGCGGAGTTGGACGCGCTTTTCTTCCATCTCTACGGGATCAACCGTGATGACGTGGACTACATCATGGAGACCTTCCCGATCGTGAAGCGCAAGGACGAGGCGAAGTACGGCACCTACCGGACCAAGGAACTCATCCTGGAGATCTACGACCGGATGGCAAAGGCTGGTGTCTCGCTCGATACTCCGCTGATTGACGGCGAGAACTTCATCTCCATGCTCACCCCGCCGCCTGGCCATGGTCCCCGTCACGCCCCTGCCTGAACCACGAAGCATTCGGCCCCGCTTGCTGGCTCGCAGCAGGCGGGGCCGAACGTGTGTCTTCGTGGCGCTAGCGGAAGTCGCCCCGGGTGATGCCGATGAAGGCGCGCCACTCATCAGCGCCGAAGAAGAGTGCGCCCAGTTCACGGTGTTTGGTGTCTCGGATGGCTCTCTCCTTCCCCAGATCAGCTACCTCGACGCAGTGGCTCTCCGTAGCGCTGTAGGAGGACTTGCGAAACTCCATGTCAGGTCTCTTTCAAGAGTTGCTTGAGTGTTTTGATCGACTCGCTCTCGCTCAGGGCCGAACGCATCAAGGAAGCGAGAACCTGACGGTAGTCGTCGACTTCCTCGGTTTGCTCCAGGAAGGTGCCTCTGGTGCGTCCTTCCAGGTAGACGAGCGAGGGGTCTGATTTGTCGGCATAGTCCAGGATGACAAAGCCGGATCCCATGGACGCATGCAGCCCAGCGCTGAGCGGTAGCACTTGTAGCGTGACTCGGTTGACGCCTTCACCAAGTTTGATGAGGTGCGTAATCTGCTCTTCGGCGACCTCGGGGGAGCGCACAAGGCGCAGAAGCGCACACTCGTCAATGATGGCCATGAGGTTCAGATCGTCGTGGAGAAGCTTCTGTCGCTCCAATCGCGCTGTGACGACGTGGTCGATGTCCGCTTCAGTGACTGCTCCGCTTACCCGCGCTGAAACCGCCGCGTAGTCGGCGGTTTGCAGCAGGCCGGGAATGACGGCTGGCTGGTAGACGCTGACAGTGGAAGCCTCAGCTTCGAACCCAAGGTAGTCCGCGTCCAGAACGTTGTTGTAGCTGTGCCACCAGCCCTTCTCTCTGGCCTGCCTTCCCAGGGTAAGGATGGCGTCAACCTTGTCAGTGTCCTTCACCCCGTAGAGGCGCATGAGGTCTCTGAGCGCGCTGGGGTCGGTTCTGTGTCTTCCGTTTTCGAGGTGGTTGATCCGCCCGGCGGCCCACCCGAGTTCTCGCGTGACCTGCGTGGTTGACATCTCTGCGGCTTCCCGAAGCCTGCGGAGCTCGCGAGCCAGGCGACGACGGCGCACAGTCGGTGAGGACCTCTTAACCATGGGGGAGATGCTAGCGGGAGACGAAACAGACATACTCATCAATTTAGGAATCCTGCTTGATTACATCAATTGATGAGTCCATCCTAGTGTCAGCAGGGCAGAAGACGGCACAGTCCCGAGGCTTCGCTCTCGCCTCACGGCTGTGAGCGCCCAGCCAGGGTCTGCGCAAGGCGGGTTCTCCGAAGGCTGACACGGACGAGGGACAAGCCAGCAGGTGTCGGAATTTGTCCTGGTCATCGGCGAGGACAGCAGCTCATCGCCGGTACAGCCGCCGACCTTGTTGGCGGCTGACACGAAAACGGGCTCTGGGGGCGATTGCAGCGCCCCCAGAGCCCCAGACAACACAGACCCCTGCTCAAAGGAGAAGTGCGTCATGACCATTGTGCCGCGTCCCCGCGCCTCGATCCACACGCCCACCCCGCCGTTCGCGGGGCGCCGCTGGGCCTCGCGCGTCTACCCCGGCAACTTCTCCCAGGCCGCGTGGGTGCGCGAGGACCTGCGCGCCGACCTGTTCCGTCTGGAGGGTCTGTGCCCTGACCTGGCTGACACGATCGTGCTGTGTGCCAGCGAGATGTTCGCGAACGGCGTCGACCACTCCCGTTCCGGTGAGGCGAACGGCCGCGTCATCCGGACCCTGTCCATGCCCACCACCGATGTCCTGCACTTGGGCGTCACCGACGACGGCGTACGTGAGTCGGCCCCGACCCTCCCGGAGATTCCGCGCCAGCGCACGGCTCAGGAGTGGGAGGAGGCCGAACGCAGCCGGGGCCTGCTGCTCATTGACTCCCTGGCCACCCGTTGGGGAACCCGTGCCGTGGTGGACTTCCCGTTCTGCGGAGGCCTGGGCACGATCGTGTGGGCCGAGTTCACCCTCGCTCCCGCCAGCGACATTGCGACTGTCGAGGCTGACCGATGACCGCCGAGATGGTGTCCTCGGGGGTGCGTGCGGTGCTGGATGCGCCCCGGGGACGCCGCTTCTCCAAGCCCAGCTATCCGACTCCGCTCACCCGGGAACAGCGTCTCCTCGCCCAGATGGAGGGCAATCCCCGCGTGGCCTACCGCCAAGCCCACGGCGAACTTCCGCCCTGGATGCACGTCCACGCCTCCCGGCTGGACAAGCGCGACTCCCGAACCACCGAACGCCCGGAAGAACGCCCGCGCAAGCCCGCCACACAGCCGAAGCGCCCGCCGGAACCCGCGGTTCCGCGCCCACGCCCGGCTCCCGACGACGGACCGTTCCCGCCCCGCCGAGAACGCCCGCCCCTGCCGCGCCGCCGCTCGAAGCGTCCGCAGGGCCGCCGCCGCAAGCCCAGCCGCTTCGGCCACCTCGGCAGCACCGGCCCGGCCCGGCTGCTGGCCGCCTACACCCTCGCCATCAGCACCGGAGCCCTGGCCCACCACCTGGCTACCGCACTGCTGTAGCGACCCACCCCGACCCGCCCGCACCACGACGGCCGCGCCGGACCCTTCAGGCCTCGGCGCGGCCGTCACCATGACGTCACCTCTCAGCGATGCACTCGGGCACGCCCCTGTCATCCGGATGGTTGGGCGCAATCTCACGCAAGGGCGTTGGCCCGCACCGAAGCACCGGCTTTCATGGTCATCACGGGCCGTTGGACCACCCGGGACGTCCACGGCCTGTGACCAGACCCCCGTACTGGGGAGGAGGCCGCGATGAACGACGACGGCAACAACTAGAACCACGGGCACGACGATGGCGGGGCGGCTCAGGAGAGCCGCCCCGCCCCTGTACGTCCCGGGGAGCCGCTGGATTCAGGGCGCGATCTGCCGGACGCGCTGGGCCACGTCCGCGAGCCAGGCGTCGTCGGCGCGGGTGTGGTCGTGGGAGGACAGGTAGCCCTGGTAGCGGTCGAAGTAGCCCTCGATCGGTGAGGCGACCTCGCGCCAGTTCTCGCCCGTGTTGCCCGCGGTGTGGTGCATGGGGAAGAGCTTGGCGTGGGCGTGGTCGACCCCGTAGCCCTCGTACATGATGCCGGTGCGGGCCACGTCGTCGAAGGCGGCGTCCAGGCGGCGGGCGACCTCGCGGGCGGCCAGGTGCAGCGCGGCGTACTCCGACGGTTCCATCTCGACCACGTAGCTGGTGCGGTGAGCCTTGGGGGTGACGACGGAGAACCCCTCGGTGTTGGGGAAGATCGACAGGAACGCCAGGTGGCCGGTGTCCTCCCAGATCCGGTGGGCGGGTGCGTCCCCGGACACGATCCGGCAGAAGACGCACCCTGGGTCTCGGTCGGTGTTCATCGGACTCCTTCATGGGACAGGACGGCCTTGGCACAGGTGGGGCAGGCGGGGTCGCGCTCCGCCGCCTGCTGGTCGAGGGTGAGGTCGTGCGACCACACTCCCACGCGGCGGTTCAGTGAGGCCGGTGTGCCGAACCCGCCTAGGTGGCGCAGCACGTCCAGCGCGGCCAGGGAGGAGGCCAGCATGTTGACAGGGCCGTTGGAGGGCGCCTGGTAGCGCCCGTTGATCCGCGCGACGAGGGCGGCCAGTTCGGCGTCGTCCTCGGGAGGGCGCGCGGTCAGCGGTCGGCAGTCCCAGCATCCGGTCGTTCCCGGCACCACCAGCGGACCCCACACCGCGATGTCGTTGACGTAGCAGGCGTTCAGCCACGCTGTTCCCGACGCGACGCAGTGGGCGTTCACCAGGCCGGTCAGGCCGGGGGAGTCCGCCGAGACCACGAGGAGATCGCACGCGGGCAGGTGCTCCAGGTCCGCCGCGTCCGCCATGCCGCGAACCACCGGCCGTACCCGGCACGAGGAGTTGCGCCGCCTCAGTTCCCGGGCGAGCACCTCCGCCTTGGGCAGGCCGATGTCGGCTTCGGCGAACAGGAACTGGCGGGTCAGGTTACTCAGTTCCACGTGGTCGCCGTCCACCAGGACCAGTTCCCCGACCCCGGCCGTGGCCAGGGTGACCGCGACCAGGCCGCCGATCCCGCCGCATCCGAGCAGCACGACGCTGGCCTCACCCAGACGGCGCTGTACCCGCTCGGCGTCGGCTCCGGAGAGTTCGTAGAACAGTGCGTGCCTGCTGTAGCGGTCGGCGCGGTCGTAGGCGTGTGCGGGGATCAGGCAGTTGCCGTGTTCGAACAGCAGCATCACCGCCTCGGTCGAGGCGGCGCCAACACCGCGGGAGCGCAGATAGGCCGAGGCCTCCTCACGGGTGCGTGGTTGACGGAAGTGGTCGGCCAGGAGCAGCAGCGGCTCCCACAGCGCGCGGTCGTGTACGGGTTGGCGTATCGAACCGAAGCCGAGGAACAGTGTCGCGTCCTGGATCCCGACCCGCACATAGGGGGCGAGTACGCGCAGAGGATCGTGGTGGACAGCGTCGGGGGACATGGCCGGTACCGCCTTGGTATCGGAGGAGAACGGGGACGGCACGAACGTAGGCAGGTAGGGGTACGCGGGTCGCGGGGATTGCGCGAGATTGCGTTCGCGAGATACGCCAATCCCTGCCCCGGTTGTTCTCCTCCCGGGATACTCGTGGGGCACCCCCTGAACCGAGGAGGACCATGAAACTCCGCAAGCTCGGCACCACGTCGCAGGACGGTGGCTGCCCCACGTTGTACGAGACGGACACCGGTGACATCGTGGTGCAAGGTGACAAGCTGACCGACCCCGAAGCCCTGCGGCAGTTGAGCGACGTGCTCGCGGGAGAGGAGTTCGTCGTGGTCCCGCGTGCCCTGCTCACCCGCTTCGCTCCCAAGGACTGAGATGCCGGAGATCGTCAGCGGAGAGGACTTCACCGACCTCTTCCGCCGTTACCGACACACCGCCTGGCGTCTGGAGACACGCACGCACTACGGCAAGGCGAACGAGGACCTGCCGTTCCAGGAATGGCTCTCCGGCAAGGAGCCCAGTCTGGAATGGTTCAGGCCGTGGTTGAGCATGATGCGTGAGGAGCTGGCCACCGGAAAGCGCATGGAGCGGGTCCGGCTCATCGACGACCCGCCCTCGGACTACCTTCGCTGGGAGCTGTGGGGCACCCCCTACAATCTCGGCGTCGGCGAGGACATCCGCTACCTGAGGCGCACCCATCCGATCGTGGCGGAACTACCCGACCACGACTTCTGGGTGTTCGACAGCCGCATGGTGGCCCGCCTGGAGTTCGATGACGACCGTTTCCTCGGAGCGAGCCTGACCGATGAACCAGACCAGGTACTGACCGCTCTCCAGGCACGGGACGCGGCCTGGCACCATGCGCTCACCTTCACCGAGTACATGGCGTCACGCGCCGCATGACCGACTACCAGACAGCCCGGGTCTCCCTCGGTGTTCGCCTACGCGAACTCCGCGAGGAGGCCGGGCTGTCCGGCCGTGAACTGGCCTTTCGGGCCGGTTGGCACCCCTCCAAGGTGTCCCGTCTGGAGCACGGCAAGCAAACCGCGAGCACGGACGATCTGCGCCCATGGGCGCTGTTGTGCGGTCGCCAGGACGCTGCTGGAGGTCTGGTCGCGCAGCTTCGCTCCCTGGAGACCCACTACGCGAGCTGGCGGCGCCAGCTCGCGGCCGGACACGAGGCGCGTCAGCACTCCTACTTCCCCCTGGACGAGCGGACACGGCGGTTCCGAATCTTCGAGTCGGCCTGTGTCCCGGGTTTCCTGCAAACCGCCGACTACGCACGGTTCATGTTCCGCCGGGGTGTGCGTCTGCACGGTGTGCCTGATGACGGGAAGCGGGCGGTGGACGCCAGGATCGAGCGTCAACGCGTACTCGAAGCACCGGACAAGACGTTCCACCTCCTCATATGGGAACCAGCCCTGAGGTTCCGCCTGGCTCCGGACGCGGTCATGGCCGACCAGCTTGAACGCGTCATCGCCGAACTCACGTCGGGAAGGGCCGAGATCGGCGTCATTCCGATGCGGTGCAGCATGGACGTGGTCCCCTCACACGGCTTCTGGATCTTCGACGATGACCGGGTGATCGTGGAGACCATCGGCGCGGAACTGTGTCTGACCGATGACGACGCGGTGGAGCCCTACCGGCGCGTGTTCGACCAGCTGTCCAGGTCGGCGGTGCGTGGCCCCGTTGCCGTCCGCTTGGTGGAGGGCGTCATCGGCGACCTGACCGGCGCTGTCGCTTCCCGTCAGGAGAGGTCCTGAGCTCGCGGTCCGTACCAAGAAAAGGAGCCCCGCTCATGAGCGCGATCGAGTACGAGGCCAAGGTCCTGGACATCGACGTCGACCAGGTGGCTCAGCGCATTCTCGACAAGGGCGGTACGGATCTGGGAGAAGTGCTCCAGCGCCGCTACGTCTACGACATCGAACCCGGCGATGCCTTCCGCTGGGTGCGCCTGCGCGACACCGGCAACCAGGTGACGCTGACGGTCAAGGAGATCGACTCCGACGCCATCGGCGGCACCCGCGAGACCGAGACCGAGGTCGGTGACTTCGCCACCGCCAACGCCCTGCTGGGCAAGCTCGGCTACACCCCCAAGGCCTACCAGGAGAACCGCCGCCACAGCTTCACCCTGGACGGCGCCCAGCTGGAGATCGACTCCTGGCCGCGAGTCCCCGCCTACCTGGAGATCGAGGCCGACAGCCGCGCCGAGGTGGTGCGCGTTGCGGCCCTGCTCGGCTACGCCGAAGCGGACCTGACGGGCGAGAACACCACCAAGGTCTACGCCCGCTACGGCATCGACCTGGCCACCATCACTGACCTGCGATTCGAGGAGAACTGACACCAGAGCGCCGTGTGCCCGCCGAGCAACAGGCACACGGCGCGAACCAGTGGCGCGAGGACGACAAACGGAAAAGGGTGCTGCTCGTGGCCCGTATGGAGTACTACGACGATCCGGACGCACCCGTTCCCAACAACCTGGTGGTCGCGGCCAGCGCGGCGGTTGTTGACGGCGAGGGACGGTTGTTGTTGCAACGCCGGGTGGACAACGGCCTGTGGGCGATGCCGGGCGGGGCGATGGAGATGACCGAGAGTCTGCCCGAGGCGGCCGTGCGGGAGGTGCGTGAGGAGACCGGCTATGAGGTGGAGGTGACCGGGTTGGTGGGCACCTACACCGATGCCCGGCACGTGATCGCCTACAGCGATGGAGAGGTACGCCGGCAGTTCAACGTGTGCTTCCGCGCCCGTGTGGTGGGCGGCCGCCTGGCGGTGAGCGACGAGTCGCACGAGGTCCGCTGGTTCACCCCCGAGGAGGTGTCGGGCTTGGACATGCACCACACCCAGCGACTGCGCGTGGAACACGCATTGGGGAGCGGTGAGCCGTATCCCGGGTAAGTGGCCAGGGGTGGAACCGGACGGCCTACACCTTGGCTGCCCTGCGGGGCGCTGGCCCACCACCTGGGCACGGTCCTGCCGTAGCAAGGGAACGGCCCGCTTGCGTATCTTCCGCCGCCAGGCCGTGCTGGATTGGGAGTCCGGTACGAAACACGACCAGTCCGGCGAGCACACTCGGGGAGTAGCCGCGGCGTCGGCGAGCGCGTTTGATCGTTTGGCCTCGGGTGGCGGGGTCCACGTTGGCCCTTCCGGTCAGAGGGAGTTCACGGTGTCGATGACCTGTCGCCACGTGGGCATGCGGTGCTCGTAGGGGGCGTCGGGGTCGTACAGGAGGGTGACCGTCTCCATCCCGCGCAGGGTGTCCAGGGAGCGGGTGAACGCCGGATGGGAGGCGAGCTGGGGTTTGCAGTGGGGCACCACCACGGTGGGCACCCGGTACCCGGCCATCTCGCACAGCAGGGCGATGGCGAAGTTGTCGGCGAGGCCCTGGGCGAACTTGTTCACCGAGTTGAAGGTGAGCGGGCACGCCAGCACCACGTCGGCGGGTGGTAGGGCCTTGCCCGTGCCGGGCCTGCGGAACACGGACCGTACCGGTTCCTCCGTCAGCTCCTCCAGTCGCGTCTGGTCGTGGAAGCTCAGGCCGGTGGGGGTGGACAACACCGCCACATGCCAGTCCTGGTCTTGGAGAGCCTTGACGAGTTCGGGGCTTCCTTCGGGCGCAGGGGCGCCGGACACCACCAGGTACAGAGTTCTCGGCATGGTGCAGAGTCTAGGCAGGCGGAGTGCGAGCGACGGCGTGCGCGGTCACGGTCATGGCGAGTGGTGCGCGTCGCGGCCCTGCTGTGTTACACCGAGACCGTTCTGACGGGAGAGAACCGATCTACGCCCGCTACGGCATCAACCTGTCCGCCATCACCGATCTGTGCTTCGACGCGACCTGATGCCGGGGTGTCGTGTGCCCGCCGAACAGCGGACACACGCCACGGTCGGGAGGGGTGAGCGCAGGCAAGGGAAAGCGGAGATGCCCGTGGAGCGCCCAGGGCGATAACGGATGTACCCCAACCGGATGGCGCCGCTGTTTATAAATGGCGTACTCACGTTCGCCGGGGTGGTGTATCTGTCATCCCTTGTGGTGCTTGTTGGGTTCTTCGTCCTTTTGTGTGTTTCGGGTGTGACTGGTGGGGCGAGTGTTTCTGTGTTTTTTGGGGTTCCGAGTAAGGAGGAAAAGCACATTCTCGGATCAGCATTGCTTTCCTTTGAGGTCCCTTCGATAATCTCCGTTGTATTTTCATCTCCCCGATAGCCACCTGGCCGGAGGCCCCCTCGATGCCGGTTATCCCCCGCCGACGTCCCTTTTCAGCTGTCCGAAGTGTCGGTGCCCTCTTTCCCGAGGACATGCTCGTGCGCGTGGGAGAGGGGAGGGATGTTCCGGGCGGTGCCCCGGCCGACTATGGGGTCGTCGGCGCCCGTTCGGTCGCCGACGAGGCCGAACGGCACTGGGACTACCTTCTCGGTGCCTGGAGAGAACTCCGCCGCCACCTGCCCCGCGCCGGGGAGGGGGAGATCCTCTCCGATCCGTCGGGAGCGGCCCTCACCCAGTGGGTGGTTCCCCTTCTGAGCGAGCTGGGCTTCGGACGCCTCGGCGCACTGCGGACCGAGGGTGTGCGTGCTGATGACGACGAGGGACGGCTCTTTCCGGTGGGATACCGGTGGCAGCACGTCCTGATCCACGTCGTCGACTGGGGAAGCCGGTTGGACAGGCCTGAGCGGCGAGGGGTCCCCTCGCCCCAGTCCGTGCTCCAGGAGGCGCTCAACCGTACACGTGCGCACCAGTGGGGAGTGCTGACCAACGGCCGGACTATCCGGTTGCTGCGGGACTCCAATTCCTTCTCCACATCGGCGTACGTGGAATTCGATTTCGAAGCCATGTTCGACGGTGAACTATTCAGTGACTTCGTCCTCCTCTACCGCATGCTCCACGCATCGCGTTTCGAAATCCGGGAGGGAGAACCCCCTTCCTCCTGCTGGATGGAGAAGTGGCGCCTTGAGGCGGCCCAGTCCGGCGTCCGCGCCCTGGACGCCCTCAGGGACAACGTCGAAAGGGCCCTGGCCGCCCTGGGCACCGGTTTCCTGCGCCACCCGGCCAACGCCGCCCTGCGCCAGCGCACCGACGCCGCGGCACTGCACCGTGCCCTGCTCCGCCTGACGTACCGCCTGATGTTCTGGTTCGTCGTCGAGGACCGGGACCTGCTGCATCCGCCCGGCACCGACGAACGGACCCGCGAGCGCTATACCGCCTACTTCTCCTCCAACCGGTTGCGCCGCCGTGCCCGGAGCAGGGCGGGCACCTCCCACCACGACCAGTACGAGACCCTGCGGACCGTGCTCGACGCGCTCGGCGACGAGGAGGGGCGTCCCCAACTCGGCCTTCCCGGCCTCGGAGGACTGTTCACCCCCACTCGGGACGACGCTCCTCTGGAAGGGCTGCATCTGGCCAACCGCGCTCTTCTGGAGGCGGTACGTCATCTGGTCCAGGTCTGGGACCCGCGGAGTCGCCGGTGGCGGGTGGTCGACTACGCCTCGCTCTCAGCGAGGGAACTGGGCAGCGTCTACGAGGCTCTCCTGGAGACCGTGCCCGAGTACGACGCCGCCGAGCAGTCCTTCACCCTCGTCTCCCGAGCGGGGAACGAACGCAAGAGGACCGGTGCCTACTACACCCCCACCTCCCTGATCGAACGCCTTCTTGACTCCGCCCTCGACCCCGTCCTGGACGACGCGGTCAAGCGGGGCGAGGCCAACGCGACGGAGTGGGGTGAGATGGACGCCGGCGAGGCCATCGCAGAGGAACTGCTGTCGATCACCGTGTGCGATCCGGCGTGCGGATCCGGGCACTTCCTGGTGGCCGCAGCCCACCGGATCGCCAAACGGGTGGCCTCGGTTCGTGAGCACACCCCCGAACCCTCCGAGGAGTCCTTCCGCCACGCCATCCACCAGGTCGTCGCCCGCTGCCTGTACGGAGTCGACATCAACCCCATGGCGATCGACCTGGCGAAGGTGGCGCTGTGGCTGGAGGGAATGGAGCCCGGCCGTCCCCTGGACCTGCTCGATCCCCACCTCAAGCACGGCAACGCCCTCCTCGGCGTGACCCCCAGGCAGCTGCGCGGGGGTGTCCCGGATGTGGCGTTCGCCGCCGTGGAGGGAGACGACCCCAAGGTCGCCACCGCGCTCATGCGCGCCAACGCCCGCGAGCGCGAGGGGCAGGCGACACTCTTCGACACCGGTGACGGCGCGGTCCGGGTCGCCAACACCGCCTTCGCCGAGGGCCTGCACGAGCTCTACTCGATCCGCACGGGAAGCCTGCGCGACGTGCGCCGTCAGGAGAAGGTGTACCAGGTCTGGCGTGAATCACCCGACTACCTCCGTGACGTGCACATCGCCGACACCTGGTGCGCGAACTTCATGTGGGAGGAGACCGCGGACGCCCCGCACCCGGTGACGGACGAGGTGTTCCGTGCCATGGACGATCCCCATGGTGCCGCGGCATCCGCGCAGGCGCACGAGGAGGTCGTCCGCCTGCGCGAGCGCTATCGCTTCTTCCACTGGCACCTGGAGTTCCCCGACGTGTTCCGGGTACCCGTGGACGGCGTCGGTGTGGACCCGGAGACGGGGTGGGACGGCGGTTTCGACGTCGTACTGTCCAACCCGCCCTGGGACAAGGTCGACTTCGAGGACAAGAAGTACTTCGCGGTGGCGGAGCCGTCCATCGCGCGGATGGCGGGGATGGCACGCAGGCGCTACATCGCCGAGTGGCGGAAGGAGTTCCCGGAGGCGGGGGAGCGCTACCGGCAGGCGCGGCGTGAGGTGAAGTCCACCTTCCACTTCGCGGCCAAGTCCGGTTCGTACGAGCAGTGCGCGAAGGGCCTGAGCGTGAAGGGGGTGACGATGCTTCAGACGGACCAGTTGTTCGTCGAGCGCTTCACCGCCATCGCACATCGGAAGGGGAGGGTTGGAGCCGTCGTTCCCACGGCGGTCGCCACGGGAGCGGGAGGGCAGCACCTCCTCCGCGACCTGATCGACCGAAAGGCACTGGCCTCGCTGTACGACTTCGACAACACCAACAGGATCTTCCCCGGAGTCCACGCCAGTTACAAGTTCTGCCTTCTGACACTGGTGGGCAGGCAAGCGGCGGTGCCCGTGGCCAGGTTCTCCTTCTTGCTGTGCGATGCGGCCGGGATCGACGACGCCCGCAGAGTGTTCGAGCTCAGCCCGGAGGAGATCTCCCTTCTCAATCCCAACACCCGGACTCTTCCGGTCTTCCGCTCCCGGCGCGACGCCGATCTCACCACGTCCGTCTACCGGCGGTTGCCTGCCCTGTGGGATGAGTCGAAGCGCTCCGGAAACCACTGGGCGCTGCGCTTCAAGGCGACGCTTTTCCACATGACCGACGACTCGGGCCTGTTCCGCACACGTAAGGAACTGGAAACCGACGGCTGGAAGCTGGAGGGCAACGTCTTCATCCAGGACGGTCAACGGATGCTGCCTCTGTACGAGGGCAAGACGGCGCATCACTTCGACCACCGGTGGAACAGCTTCACCGGGACGGGAAGCGACAGCGTGCGCCCCCTGCTGTCTGCGGAGAAGCACGACCCGAAGGCGGTCGGCCAGCCCCGCTACTGGGTGCCGGAACATGACGTACCGGGCGACGGAACGGACCGCAGGGGGAGGCCCTCCGTCCAGGAAGGGCTGTCCGCGAGACTTGCCGACTCGGGCTGGGACAGGGCGTGGCTCTACGGCTGGAGGGACGTCTGCCGGGCCACGGACGAGCGGACCGCGATTCCGGCGTTCCTGCCCCGGGGAGGTGTCGGGCACACCTTCCCGCTGATGCTGTCCCTGAAGGAACCGGAACTCGTCGCGGCACTGTGTGCCGTGCAGAGCTCCCTCGTCTTCGACTACGTGAGCAGGCAGAAGATCAGCGGCATCCACATGGCCCTGTCGACGTGGAAACAGCTGCCGGTCCCCGCTCCCGTTGATCTGGATCCGCACACCGCCTTCCTCGTTCCCCGGGTGCTCGAACTCGTCTACACCGCCCGTGACATGGAACCGCTGGCCCGGGACCTCGGCTACGACGGGCCACCCTTCGGCTGGGACGAGGAGCGCCGGACCGCTATCCGCGCCGAGCTGGACGGCTACTGCTTGCACCTCTACGGGATCGGTCGTGAGGACGCCGACTACATCCTGGAGACCTTTCAGACTGACCGCGGCGGGCTCAAGAACAACGAGATTGCTCGTTACGGTGCCTACCGGACCAAGGACATGGTGTTGGCGGCCTTCGACCGCATGGCGCCGACGGGCGTCGCGCTTGACCGGCCGTTGCGGGACGGGCGGGAGTACACCTCGTTCCTCAGCCGGTGGCCCGGCCACCCTTCCCCTTGAGGCCTGCTGGTCGGTGTCGTGTCGTCGCGCATGTAGTGGCCGCCCTCTGCAGGAGCGGAGCAGCCCGCTTTGGAGGTGTCCTGTGCCTGCCTTTCGGATACCGACGAGGAGGAGGGCGCTGGTGCCTTCCCCCGAACGGTCGCGAAGGGGCGGGAAGTACCCGAAGAGGGCCACTGGCTCTTCGACGACGGCCGTACGGAGCCGGGTTCTACGGCGGCGGAGAGCCCAGTGAAGGTTCACATCTTTCTGTGTTCACGCTTGCCGTATGAAAGTATGTTGACAAGGCTTTCGTATTATTGTCTACTGTGAGCGTTGCTTCTGATGGCAGAGGCTTCTCCCAGTAGTCCACGGCATCGGAAGGCACCCGTGTATCTCGAAAGACTCCAGCTCAAGAGCTTCCGTTCGTTCGCTGACGCAACCATCACCCTCCGGCCCGGCGTGACCGTGTTGGTGGGAGAGAACAACGCGGGCAAGTCCAATGTCATGGACGCCATCCGGCACCTGACAGAGCCGTTGGACGGCAAACGCGACATCCACCTACAGCGCGACGACCTCTACCGCGACGGATGCCCCGAGGGAGGGCACCGGGCTGGTTGCCCGCTCGATATCGAGTTCGCGGGGCGGTACGTCTTCGATAAGGTCAGCGACCTCGCCCCCTACAATCAGGCGCTCAACCCCGACCGTGCCTCGATCAGCTATCGGCTCACCTATACACCGCCCCCGACCGGGAGCCAGCGGGGGGAGCTCTCCTGGCAGGCGGGTGAGACGGACACGGCCGACCACGACCCCGAGCCCGCCGCTCGTAAGCGCATCCGCCACCTGTACCTGCCACCTCTGCGCGATGCCCGGCGCGAGCTGGCTTCCAGCGCGGGCAGTCGCGTCCAGCACGTGGTTGAGCGGCTGCTCAAGGATGTCGACAAGCGTCAGAGTTTCATCGCTGACGTGGAGAAGCAGTTCCAGATCATCGAGGAACTTCCGGTTCTGACCGCCGCTGCCGAGCACGTCCAGAAGGGACTGACCAGGCTCACGGAGGGAGCTCACCACCAGCAAGTGGGAGTCGGCTTCGCCGAGACCTCTCTCGCGTCGGTGACCCGCGCGCTGCGTTTGCGCCTGGAACAGGTCGGTCTGGATCCACGCGACCTCGCTCAGAGCGGCCTGGGCTATGCCAACCTGTTGTTCATGGCCACCGTCCTCACCCAGCTCCAGGACGCCGCCGAAGCCGACCTGACACTGCTGCTGGTCGAGGAGCCCGAAGCCCACCTGCACCCCCAGCTCCAGACGATCCTCATGGACTACCTCGCGGATGAGGCGGCCAGGAGCCAACAGCGCGAAGTCGTGGGCGACGCATGGCTGGGACGCATCCAGGTCGTGGTCACCACGCACTCACCCCACATCGCCACGGCTGTCGGTCCGGAGAATTTCGTGGTGCTTCAGCGGCACCGTCACGTGCGACCGGAGAAGAAGGAAGGCGCTCAAAAGGAAGGGGATGCTGAACTGGAAGCCACGACGGCACGCCTTCCGGAGTACCGCTCCAAGGCGGTCGCCGTCCAAGGTCTTGGACTGAAGGACGCGAGTCTGCGCAGGGTCCGCCAGTATCTCAACGCCACACGCAGCACCCTGCTCTTCGGCCCCCGTGTGCTCCTTCTGGAGGGGATCGCCGAGGCCATCCTGGCACCGGCCTTCGCGGAACAATTCCTCGACCGTGCCGGTCTACAGCGTTTCCGGGGAACGGCGGTGGTGCCGATCGACGGAGTGGACTTCGAGCCCTACCTCCGAGTCCTGTTGACCAAGGACCGGCAGAGCGGCCACCGCATCGCCCAGCGGGTCGCGGTCATCACCGACGGGGACTTCTTCGGCCTGGACGAGAAGAGGAAGGTAGACCGCCCAGGCAATCTCCGGGACCTCTTCACCGAGCTGGAGGCTCCGGATGACGTGGCCCAGGTCTTCTCCAATCGGACGACGCTCGAACCCGAACTGCTGGCGGCCGACGAGCGCAACGTACCCCTCCTCCAGGAGGCATGGAGGAACCAGCGTCCCGAGGCATGGGCGGGTGACTGGGATGCCCTGCTCGCCGAACCGGAGGAGACACGGGCCAGAGCGTTCGCCGATCTGTTCGGCAAGCACAACGTCCGCAAGGGCGACTTCGCCCAGGACCTCCTGGAGGTCGCGGCGGAGCTCGGGCCGGACGGACACCTGATCCCTCCCGCGTACTTCCGTAACGCTCTCTCATGGATCACCCAAGGGGAGTTCGCCGATGCGCACTGACCTCCAGCTCCCGGACGAGGGGAGCGAACTGCGAGAGCATGCTCGGGTCGCCCAGCGCGCGGTCGTCGAGGCTGAGACTCTGCCGGGGCGACCCGTAAGCGCTGTGGCGTGCCCCGGGGCCGGTAAGACCCGAGTCATCGTGGACCGACACCTTGAGCGGGCTCTTCCCGCGCGTAAGGGACGGGCGATCGCGTCATTCACCAAGGTGGCGGGACGTGAGCTGCGCAGACGCTGCCGTGAGGCGGGAAAACCCGAGCTGGCTGCCTTCCCGCACTTCATCGGCACGATCGACACCTTCATCTGGCTCCATCTGGTCCGGCCCTACCTGCGCGTCCCCGCGCAGGGCGGGCGGTCCTGGCGCCGGTTGGAGTCGTGGAGGGACCACCCGGGGGCCAGCGACCGCGGTCTGAACCTGGAGGACTTCACCTTCGCCGCGACCAACAACGGCATGCGCGTGGGGGCGGCCATGCTGATGGAGTCGTCCCGCTACAAGCTGGGAGGGCGTAGCCCCTATAACCCCCAGCTTTGGGCTGCGCAGAAGATCGGCGAGCTGTTCGAGGAGGGATACGTCACCGGTGACCTCGTTCGGGACCTCGCGCTGCTTCTGCTCGCCGACCCGGAGCGGTCCGAGGTGATGATGTCCGTGCTCACCGCCAGATTCAGCGAACTCGTCGTCGACGAGGCTCAGGACTGCTCGGCCGAGGACCGCAGAATCCTCCAGGAACTGGCTGCCCGAGGCCTGCCGCTGATGCTTGTCGGTGATCCCGACCAGGCTATCTACGGTTTCCGGAACACGGAGTCCGCGAGCGACGCCCCCGTGCTCCTCGACGTGGCGCAGCCATTGCGGTTGCGGCACAACTGGCGCTCCAACCAGACCATCTGTGACCTCGCCGCGACCCTGCGCACGAGTGAGCGGCAGCCTGACATTGCCACCGGTCCGCACCGGGACGAGCGGGTTCCGATCCTCCTCACCGCCTTGCCGAGTAGCGGGACCGGCCACGTCCGGGCCTTCTGCGATGAGGCCGACCAGATCGGGATCCCGCAGGAGGAGCGCCTCGTCATCGCTCACCGCAGATCCTCCCTGCCCAAGGACCTCACCGGTGCGGCCAAGCCACCCACGTCGCACATCGGCAGGCTGGCCTGGGCGGTCGGGGTCCTGAACGCCGGGGCCCCTCCGACCAAGCAGCGTGAGGAGGCCGGAGCGGTCATCCGGGCGAGCATCCTGGACGTGTGGTGCGGAAAGGACGACCTTCCGGAGGCGGCCCGACTGGAGAGGCACAAGGTCACAGCGCAGGGCCTGGCCCGGAGTCAGGCCCTGGTGCTGCGCGACCTTCCGCCCCTGGACCAGATGATGGGGGAGTGGAGGGAGCAGGCCAAGGAGGTGTTCAGGCGACACAGTCCCAGCCAGGACCTCGTCGTTCCCAAGAGCAACCCCCGATGGGCGCGCAGGCAGGCGAACACGGACGACAAGCCTGCCTTCCGGGTGGGAGGCCACAGCCGACCTCAGGCCGACACACCGGTGCAGGTGGGACGGGTCACCAGCATCCACCAGGTCAAGGGTGAGGAGGCCGACGCCGTTCTGGTCGTCATTCCGAAGCCGACCCCGGACAACCGCTGTGAAGAGCTGATCTCCTCCTGGCTGGACCGGGAGCGTCCTGCTACCCAGGAGCTCCTAGAGGACCGTAACGTCCTCTACGTCGCGGCCACGCGTGCTCGTCGCCTGCTGGCTTTCGCACTCTGCGTGGACCATCTCCCCCGGGTCGAGGCGTTTCTTGAACAGCGCGGCGTTCCGTTCCGGGTGGTCAACTGAGACCTCCTCGCGCATGTTCCGAGGCCATCGGTCGGTGAGGAGCCGACCGCTGAGCATGGACTTGTGGAGGTCCCAGGTCCGGGACCTTGAAGGGTGGAACTCTCATTTGAGCGGCTCGAACCTGGCATCACATCGGCTGGCAGCTGACCGGTTACACACTCGCTGCCACTGCGAGCATGTCCGCCCACCACCTCACCGCGGACCTGTTGTGGCGATCCGTATGCACACCCACCACCAGGCCGAGCCGGCCTCTTCGGATCCGGCGCGGCGGCGCGTTGCGCCTGCCGTGCGCCGGGGCGCTGGTCTTGGGGCTCATTCCCCCGAACCGCAGGAGACGTAGCCCTCGATGCTCGCGACGTACTCCTCCTCGGTGTCGAAGTCCCCCCAGTAGGTGTCAACGTAGGTGTCCGAGAACTCGTACCCCTTCACTCCGCCGCACCAGTTCACCGTGTTCACTTCAAGGACATGCAGCATCGCCTCGCGGACCTCGCTTTCCCCCGGCCCGGGACTTCCGGTGTCCCACTTCTCCTGGTCAGCCACTACGCGGTAGCCCTCACCGGTTTCCACAAGGACGCCGGCGTCCAGAAGCACCGCCATGCCATCGAAAGGTTCGAGGCTGTTGGCTTCCTCGACCTCTCTCCGCTCCTCGTAGTAATCCTCGATGTTCTCCATGACGGACCCGTCCTCGTCCCTGGCGAACATCTCCTGGATGACGTGGGCGTCAACGGCGTTCTTCACCCAGAGTTCTGTCACCCGCTCACCTGTCATCTCGGAGGCGGGGGAGCCGCCTCCGCTCGATGAACCTTCGGGAGAAGTGCATGCGGAGACGAGCATGAGAACACCAGCGGAAACGGTGGCCAGCGCCAGCCTAGCCTTTTTCACGGAAGATCGGCCCTCCCTTCGAAACCAGAAACAGGAAACGCCTGTCATGAGCTCGGCGCGTTCGCAGGGACTCCTTCGTAAAGGCCTGCGATGTTGTCCTTGGTGTAGCGCATCTGGTCCTGGATGGGGTCGTAGTAGTCACTGAAGTATCCGGTGAAGCCTGACGAGAAAACGGTTCCGGAGTGAGTCTCCCCGGGAGTCCAGTCGACCTCGCTGGAGTCCAGGAACCGGTTGAGCGCCTCCTGGACCTCCGAAGAGCTCGGGGCGTCCTCTCCCGGTTCGCCTTCGAAGTCGATGTAGTACCCCCCATCGCGCTCGTCGAGCAGCCCCGCGCGTTCCAGAACCTCCTGCGGCGTGATGCCTCCCGCGTCTTCGATTCGGATGTCCCCGTCGATGACGGGGAGTTCGCCGCCGCCGCGCTCGATGACTTCGGCGAGGACCCTTGCGCTTGTGTGGTAATCGATGTCGATTGCCGTGGTCATGCTGTCCTCGTGGGACATGACGCTCACGTAGTCGTTGAACGCTTCGTTGATCAGCTCGGGAGCGATGAACTGGCCGCCGCTCTGGAGGACCACACCGACCCCCGGGACCAGGCCCAGAGCGTTGTTGCCGGAGTTGGCCACACCCTCGACGAGCTTCTTCCGCATCGCCTGCTCCTGCTCGAGGTCGAGGTTGCGGTTGACCGCTTCGTTGTGCAGGGCCGCGTCCACGAGAGACTGGAGGACGCCAGCGTTGGCTCCCGTCTCCGATTTGTTGCCGCTTTCCAGGTAGAGCTCGGTCTGGGCAGCTGAGTAGACCGCTGCTGCGGTATGGGCCCGAACGGCCGAGTCCTCGTTGCCCATGACGTACTCGAGGAAGATCAGACGCTCGGAGGGCGACATGGCGAGCATCCTGGAATCGTCGTCCCACCGCTCCTCCTCCCACTGTTTCTCCTCCCCCCTCTCCCACCCGAAGTCGACGTGGCCGCCGTCGAGGCCCTCCTCGTCGGCGAAGCTTTCGATGTACACCTCGAAGAGGTGGGCGAAGCCGTCGGCGACCTCTCCGTTGACCGCGGTGAAGGGCGCGTTGGGCACTTTCGTCCCGTCGGAGAGCTCCACCTCGATGCCTGTGCCGGAGAGGGTGTCGTGCATCTCCTTGGAGGTGATCGTCTCCATGAGACCGTCCATCGCCCCGGCGGCCATGCGGCGCTCGTCCTCGTCATCGCTCCACGACATGTCCTCGATCCACTCGGTGAGACCGCGTGCGGCCTCCCCGTCGTCTCCCCACTCGTGGGTGTAGAGCTGACCGATGATGCGATCCGTGACGTTGTCCGCGGTCTCCTCGGTCCAGGGAAGGTCTCCCTCGACTCCTTCGGGGTAATCGCCGGTGAGAACCGCGTAGTTGGCGTCCTCGTTGCGCGTCGCGACATCGAGGAGGCCGGACATGGAGCTGTCGTCGCCTCCCAGAGCGTCGATCCGTACGAGCGATGCCGAGACGGTGTCCATCATGCGGGTCGAGAACTCGGCGCCGCCTTCGAAGTCCTCGTGGGAGTTCGAGAGGAGGTCGTCGAGGTAACCCGCCCGCTCCATCCAGTCCGTGTGGGTCTGGTTGTACTGGCCACCGGCTCTGACACCGCTGAAGTCAGGTCCGTCGACCACGGACCTGACGGATGCGGGAAGCTCGTCGTATCCACCGCCGACCCTCTCGTCGGACAGGGCGAGCAGACCGTCCCCGAGGACGCCGAGGGCGTGTTCGCGTTCCTCCTCGCTCAGATGGTCGCCTTCCATCTTGGCGGGGATACCGATCACACCCATGCTCTCGGGGTTCGGGTCTTCCTCCAGCTCGTCGTAGAACGCCCGGAGGAAGTCCAGTTCCTCGTTGCGGTAACCGGTCCCTCCTTGCTGGGCCTGCATCGCGTTGGTGGTGATCATGCTCATCATGAGCATGAGTTCGTGGTAGCGCGCGTCGATGGGCTGGTGCCCGGACCAGTAGCCCTCCAACTCCTCGGACCACTCCTCGGCGTTCTCCTCTGTCAGCTCCTGGTTGTCGACCAACATCGTGTAGTGGTTGGGGTCGAGGTTGTAGAAGGCCCAGGAGTTGATCCCGGCGTCAATGAGTGCCTGGACGTTCTCCTTCGTGGGGCCCTGCCGCAGCTTGTCGCCGACATCCTCGGCATGGTTCTCGAACGCCTGGTAGTTGGTGCGCTCGCGTTCCTTGAGGTCCTCCGCCTTCGCCGCGACCTCGTCGTAGACGGAACGGCACTTGTTCTCGTCACCGAGCCAGCCGAACCCCTCCCGCTCCGGGTAGGTCGCGGTGATGGTCTGGCCTTGGTACTTGTCCGGGATCTCGGCACGCTTCGTCCTCAGGAACTCCCACCACTCGGACATCTGTGCCGAGCGCTCCTCCTCGAACTCCTCCACTGACTGCGCCCACATCTCGACCATGGAGGAGGCGTAGGCGATCGCCGTTCCGGCGTCCCGCCACAATTGGAGCTCCTCGGCGGACAGGTCACGGATGTTCCAGGCCATGAGATCGGTGAACTGGCTGGCCGTGTGGTTGAAGTCGGCGTCGAGGTCGTCCGCCCTGCCCAGGAGTCGGGACTGGAGGGTGTCCAGCTCCTCCGCCCGGGTTCTGATCGCTTCGGGGTTCGCGGACGTGGAACGGGCCAGGAAGGAGATGTCGAAGTATGTCATCGGGTGCTCTGCTGCCAGGAGGGTGGTCGGGAAGGGTAGGGGTTGGTGCGGAGCTGGAGGGTCAGAAGTTGACCTGCAGGTCCGTGCCGAGGTCCCAGGGGGTCTCGTAGTGCTCTGCGGCCTCCTGGTCGTTCCGTGCGATCTCAGAGGTGCCCGCCTGGATGTTCTCAGCGAGCTGGAGACCGTGTTCCTGTACCTCGACGATGGCCGGACCGTACTCCTCCTTGTACGCCCGCAGAGCCGACGAGACCTCGTCCCTGTGGGCGACGGTCTCCGCGTCCTCCATGATCAGGTCGAACATGTCGGCCAGTCCCGCCATGGACTCGGCCAGTGCCGCGGCCAGCTCGGCGCCCTTATAGCCCTCGATCGGATTGCCGCCGGACTCACCTGACATACCAGAACCCTTTCACCAGGCAGAGCGCAGCCCCCGAAGGGGCTTTGCATGAGTGCATCAGCGATGCGGACGTTACGGGAAGTAAGCGTCACTATAGCCATCCGTGCTCCAGGGGTAAGTCCAGCCGTAGGCCGAAAGCCCGTGCCGAGAGGTGCGCCCACCCCCCGGTGCCCCCGACACCTTTGTCTGGGTGGCCGAGATCGTGGAAGCTGATCGACAACTTCGCAGGTCGAGCCCAAAGGCGCGTTCGTGCGTGTTTGGGGATTCTGTCCCTTCTCGGTTGGCGGGATTGGCCGGAAGAGGACACGGGGACCATGCGAAGGGTCCGTCTCCCGGGTCGCACACGAATTGGTGTCGCAGCGCGGCACCAAGGCCGAGCCATGGCGACGCCTTCCGAGTGGTGGGGGCGCGGACGCTGGGCCGACCGCTGGACCAGAGGGTATCGGTCGCCCCTGGTTCGTGAGGGCGCCATCGAGGGCTTTCTGGTTCTTGCCGACGGTCTGTGATGCCTGCTGCCCGGTCGCGGTGGACCGGACTGGCCCTTGCCCGCACTGAGCCAGCATCCGAAAGGCCGTTCACATGATCAGAGGTGTTGGGGTGTTGACATAGCTTTCAGATATAAATTTACTTACTGTGTTGACATTGTCATCGGTTGCGGCCTGTGCGCTTACCGCAAACCCGATCGGTTTGACCGAGAGAAGGAGACCGGAATGAGCATCCCTTTGGAACTGGCTACCACGGCCGCGAGCAGCATCGTCGGCGCCATGGCCACCGGAGCCTGGGCCCACATCCGGGAACGATGCGTCACCCTGCTGCGCCGCCATCTCGACACCGAGGCCGGGACGGCCGCCGTTACTCGTCTGGACGAACAGCAGCAGGCGCTGGTCGCCACCTCCGCTGACTCGCGCGAGGCGTTGACCGGCTTCGTAGCCCAGGACACCGCTCGCGTCCTGGGTGCGGTGCTGGAGCGCTCACCTGAAGCCGCAGATTCCCTGCGCTCACTCCTGGAGGAGGCGCGCTCCGCCACGGCCACGGGGGAGTCCACGGTCAGCGGCATCCGACTCGAAAACGTCAGGGCCAAGGGAGACATCGTCTTGAGCGGTCGCGACTCGAAGGTGGAGAAGACCCGATGAACCGTCCCTACGAGAACACCGGTTCCAGCCCTGAGCCGGAGAACGCCCCGAGGGCGGCCGCCGGCGCCTCTAGCCATGAGCGGGAACAGGGCGCGGAGCACCTCGGCGGAGTGAGGTACACGCCACCACACCCGGCCGGCCCCGACACCGCTCGACAGCACTCCGATCCGGACCCCGAACCCTCGGCTGCTTCCGCCTTCGCTCCCATCGCTGGTCCCCAGGGTGGCGTGGTGTCGGGGCCGACCGAAACCCCCGAGGAATCGGTGCCGGACCACACCCCCGAGGCGGTGCCCCGTGCTTTGGTGACGCTCTCCGGGGTCGAGAGCGGGGGTGACGTGATGGCGGCAGGCGGGAACGTCACCAAGGTCGTCAACGCACCCGTGCACTTTCGCTACCAGCAGGGGCCCGCACTCCTCCGCTCCCACGAGATCGGTCCCGACGAGATCCTGTCCGAGGACCTCTTCGTTTCCACGGGACCGGCCGAAGACGTCCGGAGCGGCGTGTACGCGCTGATCGGACCCCCGAACACCGGACGCCGCACGGAGGGTCGTCAGCTTCTGAGTTCGCTTCCGGACATGGACCGACTCCGCGAGTTCCGGACACCTGACTGGGACGAACCGGACATGGGTCGTGTACCCAACGATCCCCGTCACGGTTACCTGCTCGATCTCACCGGCATGGGCGAGGCGCTCCCCGACGACTTCGGCGAAGACCTGGCCCGCTACGCCAGGAACGCTCGGGAGCACGGGAGCCTGCTCGTCATCCTCGGTGACGAGGCTGTCGGGGACAGGCTGCCCTCCGCGGACGAAGGATCCGGGATCGCCGTCCGGGAACACCAGCGTCCGGACGCCCTCGTCGTCGCCAGGCGCAGGATCCACGAGACTGCTCTCCGCGAACGGACGGCGTGGCTCGACATCGAGGGCGGCACGTTCCACGGCCTGGTGTCCTCCGACGCACCTCCCTCGCGCGGAGTCGATCTGGCCCAGGCCGTGCTGGAGGCGAAGAACGAGAACGATGACACCGTCCTGGGAGCGTTCGCGAACTGGCAGAAGCAGATCCAGGACTGGTTCGCGACCGACGTGCGTCGGGAGGACGCCACGGGCGCAGAGCAGCGGGCGTTGCGCATCGCGGCGGCCTTTCTCGACGGGTCCCCGGCCCCCGCGGTCCTCAACGCCGCCGACGAGCTCCTTTCGAAGCCGGTGCGGGACCGCTTCGAGCTGTGGGGAGGGGCCCTGGCCGCCCCCGACGACCAGGTGCGGTGCCGCACGGCCGGCGTGGACTTCCGGGACGGACGCGTCTCCATCACCGACAACCGTCCCGGCCTCGACTCCGCAGTCATCCGCTACCTGTGGGACCGGCGGGGGTCGCTCTCCGCGCTGCTGACCACGTGGCTGAGCGACATCAGTTCTCCCGGAGGTCCTGCGTCAGAGTGCCTGGACCGGCTCTCGACGGTGCTGATGGAGGTCGCCGTGGCACAGGGCAGCGCCACGGTCCTCGGTCTGCTCGAAGAATGGCTGAAACAGGACGCCCGCCGACGGATGGACTTCGTGGTGAAGGTCCTCCAACGGCTCACCGAGCACCCGGTCCTCGGACCCCGGGTGCGTGTGGTGGACCTGCGCAACTGGGCCAGGGGCTCGGGATCCCCGGAACGGCAGCGGGCCGTCATCCGGGTGTGCCGGGGCGGGTTCGCCGAGGAGTACCCCGAACAGGCACTGATGCGCCTGCGCTACGTCGTGCAGAACACCGAGGACACCGACCTGCGTGGGGAGGCGATCGCCGCGCTGGCCGAACACCTCGCCCCGGGGCGCGACCGACTGTCCGTGTTGAAGGTCCTGGTCGACTGGGTCGAGAACGAACGCATCGTCCTCGACGGCGGCCGTCTGTTCCTCGACCTGTTCGGCGGAGACGGAGCCGACGGCGAGACCGCCCCGGCCGACCCCGCGCGCGGATTGCTTACCCCCGCGGGCTCGGAGGGTGAGACGGCCGTGGAGCTGTTCCGGAGGGCGTGGAAGAGCACCTGGAACCACCCCGAACTCCGCAACGCCACCAGTCACGCTTTGGTCGTCTGGAGGCGTGCTGCCCATGCGGGAAGCCTTCCCGTGGACCGCACCCGTCGGGTGATTCGCGTGGTGTTCGGCTCCTCCGGGATCGACGAGGACCTTGACCGCATTCTCAGTGGAGAGGACCAGGTCGGGGCCATGCTGCGCAAGGACTTCCTGCACCGGCCTTAGGAAGGGAGGGAGGCACTGGTGTTCCGTAGGTGGAGAGAGCGCGTCCGAGCAGGGGAAGCCCGGCGCTTCGAGCACACGTGTTCGGCGCGCGTGGACAGCGCCGACAGCGGCCTGTACTTCGACGCACTCCTCTTCTACGAGTGGACGGTCGCCGTCGGCGCCGAGGAACGGATCCTGCACCCCGACGAGGTCGCGCGCAGCCTCCTCGTCGGGGCCGTCCGTGCCGCGACGGAGCGGTACCCGGTACTGCATGTCCGGGAGGCCGAATGGTCGGCGAACGAGCGCCTGTCGAAGGCGATCGTCACCGACGATCGCCTCATCGTCAGGGGACGTGTACGCCTGAGCGTCCCGGTGGCCACGGAGGCACAGGCCCGAGCTCGGTTCCTCGCCAGAGAACGGGTGCACCTCGAGGAGACCGAGCACACGGCCAGGCTAGAGGTGCTCCGGGAACGGCTGTCGGCTCCAGGGCTGGGATTGGTGTGGTGGCTGGACCGGCACGACCCCGCGTGGGGAACGACGAACCCGAAGCAGTGGACGCGGGAGCTCATCGAGTCCTACGAGGAACTGGCAGCCGCGCTGCGTCGCGACTGTGCCGCCGTGGAAACGGACGAGGGCGCGCTGCTGCGGGCCCGGATCGAGGAGGCCCTGGCACTGGCCGAGGATCCGGGAGCCGCGAAACGATTCGCCTCCTATCTGGGGGACTACCTGACGCATGTGGTGGGTCGATCGCCACGGACATGACCTTTGCGGACCGTCCTGGCGGGAGCCGACGGTTCCCACCAGGACGGGTGTCCCGGTCGGCGGACGGTCGAGGACAGCCTCACCGTCCACTTTTGACCGGCTGAGCGTCGTACCCATCTGTTCAAGGCCTCTGGTCTGAACGGTGGGCCACATCCAATGGGTCCCGGAGCCGACAGGAAGCCATCCGCACGTGTGATACCGCGTTCCACGGTCACCGACGACAGCTGAAGCGGCCTGTCTGTAAGGCAAGCCGTCGAGCCCCGTAGGACCCGTGGCGTACAACCCTTCCTGCGCCAACGCCAGAAACCCGGGGTGCGGGTGCATCGGCTTCGGTGAGAGCTTGCATGGTCGCGGTTTGGTCGCCTTGGCCCGGCGAGCGGCACGGCGTCTGAAGCATGTGAAGTCCCGGGTGGCTTTCGCTCTTCCCAAGGTGATCGCTGCCCTGGCGAAGTCAACCTTCGCTGGAGGGAGTGCCTGGTGAGGGCTTGCTCCACACCTTTGGTGATCTGTGTCACTCTTTCCCCACCTTGGGATGGCTGAATAAGGTGAGTAGGTTGCTTGTGTCCTCGCGTAGAGGGCTTTGTGATGGAAGAAGAGCGAACTAAAGCATCTTCTGTCCCTTTTTTGAGTTCCTCGGTGGCGGGGAGATGGCCGCGCCTGTGGGCGTGCGGGCGCAAGCTTTGTTCAAGCGAAGCTAGCTTTGACGTTCCTCGGTGCTAGTCTGTGGATGTTGTCGAAGTCGAAGTCATCGGTTCCGAGTCGCGGTGTTCGGCCCGAGGGCTTGTCCAGTCGAAAACACCGCACCGCCCCACACGGTTGGCGCCTCGCAGGGCGGTGCGGACCTACCCCCCGTGATCATCACGGAGGAATTTGGAGGAATCACCTGATGAGCACCCCCGACGAACATGATGCCCCGTCCCGCGTGAGCGTGGCAATGCCGTCGTTTCGGCGAGCGGGCACTTTCCTCACCATCGCCGTCACTGCCCTCTGCCTCCTCGTTGGCGTCGGCCCGGAGGGCCTGGCGACCTTCGTCGGCGCGCTGGCCCTCTACTTGGTGAACAACGTCTCCGCGGGGGACAAGGCGAAGGCCGCGAAGTTCCTGACCAACACCCTTAAGCCGCTCCTCGGATGCCGCACCTGCCAGGCTTGATCATCTTCGGGGGTGCCTTGCAGGGCACCCCCGCCCTTCCGGGGCGACGACCGTCCGCGCCACAGACCAGTTCGAGGAGAATCCATGCGACCGACAGGACCCACGGTTCCCATGCGTGGCTTGCTCGGTGAGATCGCGGAGGTCAAGTCCGGTCCCTCCGGGGCCCGCCTCAAGGAACTCGGTGACCACCCCCGCGGGCTTCCCGTCATCACCCCCTCCGATTTCACCGCGAACCACCGGGTCGATCCCCGGAACGTGCGCAGCGTTCCGGAACAGGAAAGGCGATCTTTGGAGGCGTACTTTCTGAGGACGGATGACCTGCTCGTCGTCAGACAGGGTTCCCTGGGACGACTGGCCGTCATCGAGTCGGGGCAACAGGGATGGGTCTACGGTTCCTCCTGTCTGCGAGTACGCATGAAACCCTCGGCGAAGGTGATGCCCGTGTATCTGGCTGCCTATCTGTCGCAGCCACACACTCTGGAACGTTTGAAGGGTCCCGCGCTGTCCGGCACCATCCCCTCGTTCAACGCCGACGCGCTTCGCGACCTGGAGGTCGCCGTTCCCAACCTTCGGCAACAGGAAAGAATCGTGCAGACGCTCACGGACATGGACGAGGCCATCGCCGCCAGACTCGCCGTGGTGGAACGTATGAAAGCGCTGCGTCCATCCGTTTTCGAGGCGTTGTTCGAAGGGGGTTTCGAGTGAGAGAACCGAGCGTGGTGGACAAGGAAGCCGACGAGCTGCTGCGCATCTCCGAGAGGCTGGCGGGCAAAGGCTGGGGAGATGCCGTCCGGGTGGTGGCCGTGATGCTCGTCCTGGGTTCGGATACCGTCCGGGGGAGCGCCGAAGAGCCGTGGAACGCGGGCACCCCCGAGACCAGGCTGGCCAGGGTGGTCGAATCCTCCTTCTCGCGGGAGAGGAGCACCTTGCAGGCTGAGTGGCAGGACTGGCTGCGTGTGGCGAATCGCAGCATCCTGTTCCCCGACGAGACGCCTTTCCGTGAGTTTCCGGTGGGGAGGTTGGCGGAGGCGGCGGAAGCGGTCCACCACTTGTTGCTGCGCCTGCCCGCGGAGAAGAGGAAGAGCCGGACCGGCGAGGTCTTCGAGCGCTTCCTGAGTCTGGCGAACGAGCGCCAGGGAAAGACGGGAGGCACGTTCTCCACGCCGCGGTCGGTGAACGAACTCATCATCCGCCTTGCCGATCTCCGGCTCGGGATGGTCGTGGGCGACTTCTACGCCGGAGTCGGTGGGACACTGATCACCGCGTTGGATCACGTGGGCGTCCCGGCCAGAGGAGAGACACCCATCAGCGGAGCCGAACTGAACCAGGCAGCCGTGTTCCTGGCCCGGGTCAACCTCCTTCTGCACGACACGGACCCCGGCCTCATTCGGCACGAGAACACGCTCGCCTCATGGCGACCCACGGATGACCAGGGCAGAAGCTTCGACAGGGTCCTGTCCAATCCGCCCTTCTCCCTTCGCTACGACCAGAGCGATTACCGGGCGCCACAGGACCTCCTCGGTCGCACATCGGGTACCAAGTCCGAACTGATGATGCTCCAGCAGATGCGGGCCTCGGTCCGACCAGGCGGTCGGGTCATCATGGCGATGGCGCACGGCCCCCTCTTCCGCGGAGGCCAGGAGGAGCACATCCGCCGTGCGCTCCTGGAGCGGAGCGAGATCGAGGCCGTTGTCGGGTTCGGCCCCAACCTCTTCCAGGGGACGTCGATCCCGGCGTGTCTTCTCGTGCTCCGGAGCCCTGTCCCGAACCGAGCGGAGACATCTGATGTCCTGTTCATCAATGCTGAGCGGGAAGTGGTGACGGGCCGAAACCAGAACCGGCTGGAACCTCGCCACATCGAGAAAATCGCCCGTGTCTTCCACCAGCGGGCCGAGCTCCCGGGCTTCTCCCGAGTGGTCCCGATCGCGGAGATCGCCGACAACGCGTACAACCTGAACATCGGTCGGTACATCGGACCTTCGGCGGAGCAGGTACCCGTCCTCGACCTCGGTGCCATGGTGAACGGAGGTGTCCCCCCACGAGAGGTGAAGCTCGCTCGGCAGTCGTTCGCCGCGTTCGGGCTGAACCCTGAGCAGTTCCTCGAACAGCGAACTGACGGCTACCTGGTACCTCCAGGTTCGGGAGGTTTCGCCGATGTGGCGGAACGGCTCTCCGAACTGTGCGAACCGGTTGCCGACCACCTCGCCGAAGAGTTCGACCGCTCTTGGCCGGAGATCGTTCGGCGGGCACATCCGCCCACGTCACGTCCCACCTTCGACGCCTTCAGGCAGAGCTTGGTCGACGGTTTCTGCGCGAAGCTCACCGAAGCGGGGGTACTGGACGAGTACGAGCTCGCCGGCGCGTTCGCCCAGGGGTGGGCTGACCACGTCCAGGAGATTCGGGACCGGTTCCACGGCGACCGCCAGGACCTGGTGGAAGACCTTGTCCGGTGGCTCAGCGGATCCTTGAAAGAACAGATCAGAGAGCTGGTCAGGAACCGTCAGAGATCGCTCGTGGAGACCGTTCGCCAGTGGGATGAAAGTTATGGCTGTCCCTTGAGTCGACTTCTGGAACAGAGTGAGGAGGCGGATCGAAGGTTCGAGGCCAGGCTTCGAGAGTTGGGATTGGAACCGGGCTCACGACCTGGTTGATGCGGCCGTTGGGAAACGTCGGAGGTAAGCCCCGAGGTCTTCCCCACGCCGGATGGGGCAAGCCGGTGAACACGACCAGTCGCTTCACGGTGCACCCCATGGGGGTACCGCCGTCTCGGGACGTTCGGTGTGGGTTCCCCCGACGTCTTCAGACAAGGACCCGTGGACGCCGCAGAGGTGATGGCGCACCGGCGGCGCCCACGGGTGTCGCCCGGCGCACCTACCTCAGGCCCTTGAGGAGGGCCTCGTCGCGGTCGCGCTGCCACTGGCACCACCCGTTGATCTCGTGTCCGCACAGAGCACGGGTCGCACTGGAGGGCGTCTTGAAGGGCGGGGCGTCGATCCCGTCGACGCGCAGTCGGCCGCCCCCGCCTACGGGGTGGGCAGCCACAGTCGTCCTCAGGCTGACGCGCCGGTGGAGGCGAGCCGGGTCACCAGTATCCACCAGGTCAAGAGTGAGAAGGCCGACGCCGTCCTGGTCATCGTTCCGAAGCCGACCGAAAGGAATTTCTGTGAAGAACTGCTCTCCTCCTGGCTGAACTAGGAGCGCCCTGCCACTCAGGAGCTCGCGGAGGACCGCAACGTCCTCTACATCGCGGCCACACGTGCTCGTCGCCTGCTGGCTTTCGCACTCTGCGCGGACCGTCTTCCCCGAGTCGAGGTGTTTCTTGAACAGCGCGGCGTTCCGTTCCAGGTGGCCACATAAGACCTGACCGCACATGCCCTGGGAGACGGTATGTCCACAGTCAGGCAGTCCCGACAAGCGTCTTGACCCGTGCGCACCTGGTGGTCGATGAGCACACTGGCCAGCCCACACGGCACCGGTTCGCTCCGATTTCCGAGGGTGCCACCACCCCCGCACAGGTCATGGCGGTGCAGAGCGGGGCGGTCGTGATGGTCGCGGACCGGGACAGCATGAGCGGGGGCGAACGGAGGGGTTCACGGCTCAGCCGACCCCCGCGACGGTGCTTCTGCGCCTTGAGGTAGACCGCTGTCCAGCACGCCCCCGCGCGGCAGGAGGATGCGCGGGGGCGTGTGTGACCTCGCCGGGGTCTTCGGCGCCGACTCGGGGAAGTCCTCGTGGGGGACAGGAGGTCGGTGACCTCGGGTGAGGGCGGCTAGTCCTGCGCCGGGTTGCCGTGCAGCTTGCGCCGTTCCCACCGGTTGGGGTGGCGGATGACCACTCCCGCCATGCCGCCGGTCCCGGTGAGCCGGATCAGCGTGGTCCCCGCGAGCCGGTCGGGAGTGGTCTTGTCCTTCAGGCCGCCGATGCCGGGATCCATGCCGCTGGTGTCCGCGGTCCAGCCGTCGGGGATGATGATCGTGACACCAGCCGCCTCCCCGTACGCCTCCACCGTGACCTCCGTGAGGCGGCACTCGGCCCGGGAGAAGTCGATCTTCGCCCCCGCCAGGCCTCCGTGGGCGATCACGTGTCCGGGCACCTCCCAGCGCCCGGGGCCCCGGGACACGCCGTGCATACCGCCCTTGAGCACCAGCGGCGGCTGGGGCTCAGGGGACTGCGGCTTCGGCAGGTCGGCGGTCAGGACGGCCAACTCGGCGTGGGTCCTGGACTTCAGCGCCTGCTCCAGGCGCGAATCCAGCTCGTCGAGGTCGATGCGCCCCTCGGCTGCCGCGTCGCGCAGCTGGGTCACCACTGCTTCCCGGTCGTCGTGGGAGGCGCGGAGCTCTCCGGAGGGAGCGGGGCGCGGAGAGGGTTTCGGGGGCTGGGCGTTCATGGTCTCAAGGATAGGAGCCAGCGAACCGGGCTGTACATCTCAAGGGGCGAGGCTGGCGGGAGTCGTCGATCGAGCGGTCTGTGACGTCCGCAGCCCGTCCCGTCCCGATCACGATGTGTGGTCACTGCGGGTGTGGCGGTTCAGGGCCTGCCCCGGTCGGTTTCCCCGGTTCCGCGCCACCTGCCGTGACCGGTGCAACCCCGGCCCCCGGCCCGCCGACGGCCCGCCGATCGAACCTGGACCCCGCCGACCTCGCCTCCACTCTGTTCGCGAGTACGGGGCCACGGAAGCGGTCGGCCAGACACAGCAGCGGTCCCCACAGCACGCGGTCGTGTACGGGCTGGTGTATCGAACTGAACCGGGGAGCAGCGCCTCATCCTGGGAGCACACCCGCGGGCCCCGGGGTCTCCCACGCGTGGATCAGGGACGTGCGGCAGCGGCGGCCCTCTCCCGTCGGTCGCGCACCCGGGTGACCACGGCGAAGGCCACGGTGGCCACCAGTCCCAGGGTCGGCAGGGCGATCCAGGTCATCGCCCACATGAACTGCCGCGTTCTGGCGCTCTCGACCACGTCCGTGGAGGCGACGCCGAACTCGGAGGTCGTGTTGCTGCAACTGATGCTGTAGGTGCCGCTCTCGGTGACCTCCAGGCTCTGGACCAGGTGCCACTCCTCGGCCCCGTAGTCGAAGCTGCTCACGCTGTGGTTCTGGGGCTCCCCCGAGGTGCCGGAGGGAGTGGTGAACGAACAGGAGCCGCTGTACGACAGGCCGTAGACCCCGATGGTGTCGAGGTCCTCCCGGTCGACCTCCAGTCGGACGTACAGGTTCGTGTCCACCTCGCTGATGAAGTCCGGTGCGGGTTGGCGAACCCAGGGACCCAGCGCCAGCAGGACCCCCAGGACCACCAGCGTGACCACAGCGCAGACCAGGCTCGCGACGTAGCCGCCACGCAGACGACGCCTACGCGGAGCCTGCGGGGAGCCGGGGGACATGGAGGGAGAGGGGGAGGAAGGGGAAGACATGGACGACATCATGTCAGCGGGTTACGACCAGAAGTGGGCGGCAGGCGAGCGGTGCCTTCCGTGTGGGCGCACAGCCTGATCGGGATCGGTGGTCGGATGTCCGATTGGGGACCACCGGCCGCTGCATACACGACGAGTACGAGGAGGCCAGCCACGGAGGCCCCGCCGAACCCTTCGGGCCCGGCGCGGCCCCCACCGCCTCCGCCCCGTACGGCCGGTGACGGGCATGGAGTAAACGCGTCGCCTCCCGCGTTGTGACACCCGCCATCGCAGCGATGAGAGAGGGTGGACCACGGTCCACCGCGGGGGAGAGGACGGGAGCCGATGAGCCTTCGCCAGTACGAGTACGCCCTGGCCGTTGCCGAGGAGGGCTCGGTGACGGCGGCGGCGGAGTCGCTGCACGTCGCCCAACCCTCGTTGTCCCAGCAGATCCGCGCCCTGGAGCGGGAGCTCGGCGTGAAACTGTTCTCCCGCACACCGACCGGACTGGTGCCCACCGTGGTGGGCCGCGCGTTCCTGCGGGAGGCGGAGGTCGCGGTGAGCGCGGCACGGCGGGCGACGGCGACGGCGCGGGCCGGCGCCGATGAGCTGGTGGGCGAGCTGGTGATCGTGGTGCAGATGGGCTTTGGCACGCGTCAGCTGCCGGGCGCGCTGGAGGCGCTACGCCGCCGCTTCCCGCGTCTGGAGGTCACCGTCTTCGAGGAGCCGAGCTCTGCCGAACTTGACCGACTGTGCCGCCGGGGCGTGGTGGACCTCGTCCTGATGGCGGCGTGCAGGCGAAGCCCCGTCACCGCCCATCACCTCGGAGACGAGGAGTTCGTCGTGGTGCTGGGTGAGGGGCACCGGCTGCTCGCCGAGGACCGGATCGGTCTGCGCGAACTGGAGGGGGAGTCGTGGGTGAGGTTCGACCGTGACAGCGCACTCGACGGCGTGCTGCTGGACGTGCTGCGGGACAACGAGCTGACCCCGAGTACGGCCGCCCGCGTATCCCAGACGGCGACGGCCGTGCGCTGGGCCGCCCACGGTCTGGGGGTGACGCTCGTCCCGGCCTCCGCGGTGCCCCACGGTTACGAGCACCTCGCGCGTCCGGTGTCCCCCGCCGTGTTCCAGCCGGTCATCGCCGTGGTGTGGCAGGGCGCGGGCCCGGGGGAGACGGCCCTGCTCGAACTCCTGCGTCAGGAGACCTGGCACAGCACCGCATCCCTCTCACCGGTGCCCTGACCGCCGGGAGGGGAGCGGCCGGAGCGCCGCAAGCACCGCGAGGGGGCCGACCGCCGCGCTGACCCGGCGTGTGCGGCACGGCGGGTCCCACCGGCGGGGTCGTCGGTGCGTGCCCCGACGGCCCCGCCGACCGTGCCGCCGTGAACCGGTCCGCCGTCCCGGAGGACGGACACCGGGGCCGGGTGACCGGGCCGGGTCCTGACGGTGTGCGCGGGACGACGGCGGACGCCCCTGGGCGGTCGTGGCGAGTGCCTCCCGGCCGGTCGCATCCGGGTCTGAGTCCATGACCGAACAGGTGGGGCGGGCTCAGAGCTGGCTGGCGCCACCGTCCACGGCGAGTTCGGTACCGGTGGTGTAGGTGGCGTCGAAGGCGAGGAAGGCGGCCGCCACGGCGATCTCCTCGGTGGTGCCGAAACGCCGCATGGGATTGTCCGCGACCCGCTCCGCCTTGAACCGCTCGGCGGCCTCTTCGGACATCGTGTTCTCCAGAACCCCCGTGTCGACGGGGCCGGGGCTGATCGCGTTGACCCGGATTCCGCGCGGAAGCAGTTCGCGGGAGAGGCTGCGGGCCATCGAGCGCAGCGCCGCCTTGCCGGCCGCGTAGACACTGGCGTCCAACATGCCGATGACGTTCGCGATCGAGGTGGTGAGGACGACACCGGCGCCCGTGCTCAGCAGCGGGGCGAGCTTTTGCACGGTGAAGTAGGCGCCCTTGACGTTGATCGCGAACAACTCGTCGTACATCTCCTCGGTCGTCGACTCGAAGGGCGTGGGGGGCGCGATGCCGGCGTTGACGAACAGGGCCTCGACCGTGCCGAGTTCACCCTTCACCCGGTCAGCCAGAGCATCCAGGTCAGGCAGTGAGGACACATCGCCCCGGACCGCCACCGCGTTCCCACCGATCCGCTCCCGCGCGGCGTCGAGCGTCGCCTGGGAACGGCCGGTGATCACCACGCGGGCTCCGCCGTCCACCAGCAGCTTCGCTATCGCGAACCCCATGCCGCTGCCGCCACCCGTGATCACCACGTTCTTGCCGCTGTACTCGCCCATTGCAGGATTCCTTCTTTTCTTGTCCCAAGGGCGTGGTGCGCCCCGGGGCAGGTCAGTGAATTTTTTTCGCCTAAACCGGAGTTCTGGAATTCCTTCGGCGTCAGCCCATGGGGAATTCGCTGCCGTCCACGGTGATTTTTCTCCCGGTCAGCCAGTTCGCCCGCTCGGACACGAGGAACAGCACCGCGCCGGCGATGTCGTCGGGCCGGCCGTTGCGCCCCAGCGGAGGGACGCCGTCGGCGTTGCTCTCCGCCGACGCCCCTCCCAAGCGCGCGGACACCTTCGCCCACTGCTCCCGCGTCGCCTCGCCACCGGGGGTGGCGACCCTGCCGGGGGCCACCGTGTTGACCTGGACCCCGAACGGGGCCAACTCCAGGGCCAGTCCCCGGCTGTAGTTCTCCAGCGCCGCCTTCGCCGCGGTGTAGTGCAGGAACGGCCCCGACGGGGTGAGGGCCGCGGCCGAGGAGACGTGCACGATCGCTCCCGAACGCCGTTCCCGCATGCCCGGTACCAGCAGCGAGTCCAGTCGCACTGACGCCAGGTAGTTCAGGTCCAGCGCGTCCTGCCACTCCTCGTCGGGGATGACCGAGGAGCCTTCGTGGGGTCGCGCCCCGCCCGCGTTGTGGACCAGGACGTCCACCCCGCCCAGCACCTCCCGCGCGGTCGCGGCGAGCGCCTCCGCTCCGGCCCGTGTCCGCACGTCGGCCTCCACGAAGGCGGCTCCCTCCGGCACCGTGCCCGTCGCCGACCGTGCGGTCGTGAGCACCTCGGCACCCGCATCCAGGAGTCGGCGCACGATGGCCGCTCCGATTCCGCGAGAACCGCCTGTGACCAGGGCCCTCTTTCCCGAGAATTCCTGCGTTCCCGGTCCGTTCTCGATCTTGGTCATGCCAGAGTGCCTCTCGATTTCTTGTCCGCCCGCTCGGCGGGAAAGGAGCGGGGCGCGCAGGGCGCGAATTCTCGGATGAATCGCGGTGGGCGCCTCGTCGTCCTGTTCAACGGTACGTTCGGAAAAGATCGAAAGGCAAAGACGGAATATGAGTCGGTGCCATAGAGGTTTCCTATGGCACCTCGGTGACACCGTGGTGCAAGACGGCGGGCTGAGCGGCCCCGAAGCCCTGCGGCAGTTGAGCGGTGTGCTCGCGGATGAGGAGTCCGTCGTCGCACTCCGTGCCCTGTCCTCACGCTTCGCCCTGGGGCCGGGGGAGTCCGGGAGGGTCGGTGGGGAGGGCCATACCGCCCCCACCTGCGCCTGGTGGTCACCGACCCGGAGCCCGGTGGCAACGCCCAGGTCATCTTCGAGACCCTCAACCACCGGGGCAGTCCCCTCCTGGCGGCGGACCTGGTCAAGAACCTGCCGTTCCAGATGGCCGAGGCGCAGGACGCCGACATCCACCGCCTCTACCGCGAGTGCTGGGCACCGCTCGACTACGACTGCTGGCGCCTCAAGGCGGGCCAGGGGCGGCGTCTGCGGCCCCGCGTCGACGTATTCCTCTAAGCGTGGCTGACCATGAAGCTGCGTCGCGAGGTCGCTCCGGACCGGCTCTTCCTCGAATTCCGCGAGTTCGTACACCGGGAGAAACCCGCGACCACCGACCTGCTGCACGAGATCGCCGCCGACGAGGCGCACGGCTCTCCCCGCTCGCGACCCGGGCGGGGTTCACCCGGTCCACGGTGCGCCGGGTGCACGAGCAGGTGCTCCTGGAGGCCCGCGCCCGCGCCGAGGCCGACGGGCGGGTGACCTCCACCGAACTCAGGGAGCTGGAGAGGGCCGCCAAGAACCCGGGCGCGGGACACGTCATCCAGGACCTGCTCTACGTCGCGGACCAGGAGAAGGCGCGCAGGAACGGGCTGCTCAAGGGCTGGCGCGTCGTTCCCGTGGGGGAGGACGGGTCGGTCAACGCGGTCGTGGACTTCGCGGTGTCCCACGGCGCGACGGTCGGGGTGAACGTCACCAAGACGGTGCGTCTGGTCATCGCCGAACCGGGGACGGACGACGCGAAGGTCCGCAGGGCCCGGGAGGCGGACATCCGGGTGGCGACCCCCGCCGAGGCCTGGGACCTGCTGAAGGCTGCCGTCGACAAGGCGGAGCACGGGCGCGAGCACGCGTCGCAGAGCCGCCGGACCCCGTTGCGAAGCGTTTCGGAGCTGGGGCCGAGGTCTTTCACGACCCGGACGACCGGTCCCCGGGTTCCGACCACCAGGCGTATCGGTTCCGCGCGAAACGCTGGTGAGTCATTGATTTCCCTGTCCACGTCCCCCTCGTTTCCTCACGAGCCCATTTTACTGGGCCCCTGTCCGGAAACCTCGGGGCAGCTCGATCGGTCCGCGGCGCCGCGCGGGATGTCGAGTCCTTCCGACTGACACCCCGCGCGCGTGAGGGATGGGTGCTACTTGACGATGGTTTCGTTGGTGACCATCACGCCGACGTTCGAGAAGTCGATGAACTTCGACTCATCGGGATTGACCCTGGTCTTGTAGTTCACGGATGCGAAGAAGGAGTCGTGGTCGTCCCACGAGTCGAACCAGATCTCGGTCAGTCCATCGTAGGCCGGATCCGGGTAGCCGTCGGCCGCGATCGGATGCGAGACGGCGTACTTGCGCACGTACCTCTCCGTTTCGGGAATGGAGGTGAACAGGGGCGCATGCCTGTCGCGGTGATAGCGCTGGAATTCCTCTACTGTCATTCCGGGCAGACGGTTGATGAGGAAAGCGAACTTGATCACAGGGGTCCTTGAAAGTGATAGGCGCCTGGAACGGATGTGCGGTGGGCGCATCGGTAGGCTAAACGGTGACATCAGTGTCATGGGCAAGAGGAGAGTCGATGCGGATCGGTGAGGTCGCGGAACGGGCGGGCGTCAGTCGGCGGTCGTTGCGGTACTACGAGCAGCAAGGGCTCATCGAGGTTCGCCGGTCGCCGAGCGGTCAGCGTCTCTACGAGGAGGACCACGTCCGCCGGGTCCGTCTGATCCAGACCTTCTACGCGGCCAAGCTCACCAGTGCGACGATCGCCGAGTTGGTTCCGTGTATGGAGCGCTCCCCCTCGCGGATGGTGGCTCAGCGCGCGCAGACGGTGATGGAACGCGAGCGCGGCCGGTTGCGTGTGACCATCGAGGAACTGTCGGCGGCCGTGGCAGCGCTTGACGGACTCATCGACGCCACGGCCGCACATCAGCCAGAACCCCGGAGTCCTCAGGACTCAGATCCATACGGGCTGGACACGGGCGCTTCCGTGGAGAGCGAGGACCCTGCCCGGGTTCGTGTGCGCTCCGCGACCTGAGGCGGGGTCCCACCGCCCCGCGGCGGCCAGCCATCGACCGCCCAACCAGGCGACCCTCGGCCACAGAAGGGCCGAAAGGAGCGGGAATCGCGGGGATTCTCCCTTCCGCCATCTCTGTCGCCCGTACAACATCGAAGGAGAGCTGGCCATAGGGGCTGTGTGCTGGCTCTCTGGCCGGAAGCGGCCACAGAAATACGCGATGTGACCCTTTGCGCACTGTGGGGTTCATGTTTTTTCATGAACTGGCAAGTAACCCCCGCTATCCCCCGAGGATCCACATGACCAACACCCACAGGTCAGGTCCGGACAGGCGCAGCATCCTGCGCGGAGCCACCATCGCCTCAGTCACCGCCGCCCTCGGTGCGGTCGGCGCCACGAGCGCCTTCGCCCGGCCAGCCGACACGAGCGCCTCCGTCCAGGCGGCCCAGCCGTACCTGTACTGGCGGGGCGCCTGGGGCGCGCGCCCGCCGAGCAGTCCCATCCAGGTTCTGGCCGCCCCGCCCCGCTACATCGTGGTCCACCACACCGCGACGCCCAACAGCACCAACTACACACTCGACCACGCCCTGAACCTGTCCAGGTCGATCCAGAACCACCACATGGACACCAACGGGTGGAGCGACACCGGCCAGCAGCTGACCATCAGCCGCGGCGGCTACGTCATGGAGGGCCGCGACCGCACGCCGGAAGCCATCGCGGCGGGCAACCACGTCGTGGGCGCCCACGTGGCCAACAACAACAGCACCTGCATCGGCATCGAGAACGAGGGCCTGTACACGAGCGTGGGTCCGACCACGGCCCTGACCGACGCGCTGGTGCAGACCCTGGCGTGGCTGTGCGGCGCGTACGGACTCAACCCCCACAGCGCCATCCTGGGCCACCGGGACTTCAACGCCACCGCCTGCCCCGGCAACGTGCTGTATTCGAGGCTTCCCGAGCTGCGCGACAGGGCCGCCCAGACGATGCGGGCCCGGGGCATCGCCATCGCCGCCCGCCAGGAACCGGGTGAGGACGGTCCCACCTACCCGCCCGTGCCCGACGACGAGCCGGAGCGCGAGTTCTACCACGGTCCAGCCCGGGGGCCGGACGACTTCTCCCGCTAGGGAGTGTTCCGCGGAGGTTTTCGGATCAGCGAGCGGCCGTCCGGGCAATCTCTCGCAAGGCGGTTCGCGCAGGTCAGCCAGGTTGGCTTCTCCAGCGGAACCGGCACAGCGAGAGGCAGCCCGGCGGTCGCGAGCCCGAAACGGTCCAAGGAACACGACCTGGGCGCACCCGGCCCGGCGGGTCCCGCCGAACCGGCCGCCCCTCCTGTGCTGCGGACACCGAGCCCCCGTGTCCGGCGGCCCACACGCGCCGGGTGCTGGTCCCGGGACTCAGAAGGAGGGAAGCGGGATCCCGGAAGTCCTCCAGTACCAGTTCTGCGGCTGGTGCACCTTCTTCAGCCGCGTCCGTGCCTTCCGGAAGTGCGCGAGCGCGTCGACGACGGCGCCGGGCAGCTCGGCCAGGTCGTCGGGCACCGGGACGGTCAGCAGGAGGTGCTGCTTCTCGTGGACGAGCACCAGTGACCCGGTCGGGTCGAACTCGCGCAGCTGGAAGTGGGCGAGGGGCTTGTACTCCTTGTCCTCGGTGGACAGGTGCAGCGTCCTGTTTCCGGAGCCGTCGAACGCGTACAGGCCGAAGGTGTTGAGGTGGAAGACGCGGCGCCGTCCCTGGTCCGCGACCACGTCGTAGCGTGTGCCGCGGGCCGCGGAGTCCCAGTAGGTGTGGAGGTCGAGGTGCCCCAGCAGTGTGCCGTCGGCGTCCACCAGTGCGAACAGGAAGTCGCCGCCGCGTCGACCGGACCACTTCGACCAGCCGACCGTCACGACCACGAAGGTGGAGTCGTCGATCGGCACGACGTCCCGCACGTTCTCCGGATCCGGACCTCCCAGACCGGTCCCGTACGCCGCCCCGAGCTGCTCGACCAGCTCTGTCCGGGGCGTTCCCTCCCCTGACGCACCGGACGGCGGGCAGTAGCGGGGCGCGTGGCCCAGGGGAGGCCGCTCACGCATCAGCGCGGTCACCGCGGTGAGCGCGGGCAGCTTCGTTCCGACCGGTTCGGGGGAGAGCGCCACCGTGTTGTCGCCGAGCAGGCACAGCGCGCGTCCGGACGGTGTCAGGCGCGTCCTGAACGCCCACCGCTTCGCCCCGGGCGCCGTGACCTCCTCCATCGCGTCGAGCGCCGGGGTGAAGGCGAACGTCCGGTCGTTCCGCATGGAGTACAGGACCCGACCGTCCGGGAGGAGGCTCAGCGAACCCGGGTGGTAGCCCCCGTCACCGACGATCGAGTCGGAGCTCCCCCAGTCCAGGAAGACCTGGGCGACCGGGGTCCCGTCCGGGGCGTACCGTGCCAGCACGTGTCCGAAGGTCTCCTCCTTGTCACGGTCGGCGTCGTCGTACCGGTAGGGGTTGTAACCGATCTCGGAGAGGACGTAGCGCTCCCCCTCCGGGCCCGTGCACACCGCGTGGTGTTTCCACCCGAACACGTTGGCCGGGTCGACTCCCCGGTTACGGACGAACGCTTCCGGGAGACAGATGGGTTGTAGGTGCGTCACGTGCGGTTCCCCTTCCTCGCCTGCTGGTCGCCATGACCCTAGGGAAACGGGGTGACGGTTCGGAGTCCCGCCGGTGTGACCTGGGGACGCCGCCGCGTTCAGGTGCGTCCCCGCGCCCGGACGGCCGGGGGAGGGGCTCGCGGTAGGCCGGCTTCCCGCCCGAACGCCGGTGCCGGATACTGGTGCCCATGGCGATCATCCACAAGGCCACTCTCACACCGAGCAAACCCGAGCTGATCGGCGCCTGGCTGGACGGCCAGCCGTGGGCGGGCCAGGGGCCCGGCGAGATCCTCGGCGCGTACCGGTTCGACGACCCGGAAGGCGAGGTCGGGGTGGAGGTGTTCCTGATCCGGCGCGGGGACCGCTTGCTCCACCTGCCGCTGACCTACCGGGGCGCGCCCCTTCCCGGCCGCGAGGACCACCTCGTCGGCACCCTGGAGCACTCCGTCCTGGGAACGCGCTGGGTCTACGACGGCACCAAGGACGAGGTGGCGGTCGCGTGTTTCCGGCGGGCGCTGACGGGCGAGCAGGAGCAGGCGGAGCTGGAGGTCTGGGAGGAGGGCCGCCGTCTGGAGAACAGGCCTCAGCAGGTCGTGGTCTCCAGGGAGCCCGGCACCGGCTCCTCCCAGGACGGTCGGGTACTGATCCAGCGGGTCCTGGACGATGAACCCGAGGGAGGGCCACGGCTTCTCGCCCGGTGGGGCGACGAGCAGGCGGTGGTCGCGGCGCTGGCCTGACCTGCGGATTCTTCCGCCCGAGCGGGGATCACCGGCGCCGGGCCCGGTCCCGGCGCCGACGGGTGACCACCCACCGCGCGCGGACCTGTCGGCGGCGTGTGGTTGGCTCCTCCCATGAGTGTGGAGATCGAGCGGTTCGTGCGGTTGGTGAGTGCTCTGCCGGAGTGCGAGTCCAAGGACTCGGACCAGTACACGACGTTCCGCGTGCGCGGCAGGCCCTTCGGCTACCTGTGGCCGCGCACCGCCACCGTGGGGCTGAAGCAGACCCTGCTGGAGCAGACCGCGCTGGTGGCCGAGCGGCCCGAGGTGTTCGAGGTGCAGTTCACCGCGGGCGGGTTCGGCTGGGTGGTCGTCCACCTCGACGGGATCGACCTGGACGAGCTCAGCGAGCTCACCCTGGAGGCCTGGTACCTGACCGCGCCCGAGGAGTTGGTGGCCGCCCCGCCGACCCCGGCGTCCCTGGTCCGGGCCTGACCCGGACCACGGGCAGGTCCTTCGCCCGGCCCGGTGCTCAAGGGATCGGCCCCGCCCGTCGGCCCGTGCCGGATCCTGTGTTCTGTGGGCCGCGGGATAGGTGCCGACGGGCCCCACGGCTGTCCGACCCGCGGGGGAGGGGCCCTTCCTCCTCTGTAGGCTCCCGGTGTGAGCGACCGTATCCAGGAGATCGTGGCCGATCTGCCCCGTATGAAGAGTGTGACCAAGGTATGGGCCGAGGCGGAGCGCAGCCTCGCCGAAGGTGATGCCGCCTTCGCGGCCGACCTCGGGATCGCCCTGGCGAAGCGGTACGGCTCCCTCACCGCTCAGACGTGGCAGTACCGCAGCGTCCTGCCCCACCTCCTGCGCCTGCTGATCACGTCACCCGGTGAAGGGGACACCGGGCACGCGCTCCGACTCGCCGCCTCTGTCACGTCCCTTGACCGGAGGTGGGCACGCTACACGGCGTCCCTGCTCGCCGCCAGCCGGGCCCCCGAGGACCTGGCCGCCCTCTTCACCGGCGGCAGCCCGCACGCGGGCGCCCCGGAGGGGCTTCGGGCCTGCCTCGTCCACGAAATGGTGCTCGCCGGGGTGGCGGTCGGGGAGGTGCCGGCGGTCGCGCGGTGGGCGAGGTCACCGCACTGGCAGTATCACCCGCTCCGCTGGCTGCCGCTGTCGCTGACCGACCTGGAGAGGGCCGCGCTGGCCGAAGACCTTCCCGGCGGAGGCAGTCGTTCGGTACTGCGCCGACACCAGGGGGGAGTCCCGACCTCGTCCGGCACCGCACCACGTGTCTTCCCAGCGACCGAGACCACGGCGGAGACGGCGGTGCCCATCTCCGCAGCCGTCGCCAACTGGGCCGAGGAGTCCAACGGGCGCGTCGAGGCCAGAACCTACGACCTCGACGCACCGCTCACCGCCGACACCCTCAAGGACGCGCTGATGGCGCTGGGACTGGACTGTCTGAAGGGACCGGGCACCCGCGCGCGGCTCTCGCTTTCTCCTTTCCGGCCGGACCTGGTCTGGCGCTTGCTCTTCATCGCGGCGTCGACCGGCGGGGCCTACAACACGGGCGAGCACGGGGCCTACGGGCGGCTGGCGGCCTGGCGGTCGCTGGCCGCACTCTCCTATGCCGACCATGACTCGATGCCCGCCGAAGTGGAGCAGAGGGCGTCGGAGTGCTTCTGGTACAGCTTCGGAGGCAGCACGGACTGGTTCGACCAGGTGATGTGGGACATCGGTCTGGTCGCCGTCGCCCCCGGGCGTCGACGGCTCGCGGTGCTGGCCGCCACGGACACGGACTGACCTGCGCCCGACGAAAGTGCTCCGCGCACTCCGCTTTCGGAGTGACACCGCCCTGCCTGCCGGGCTTGTGGGAGCCCGCGTGACGGCGGGTGCCACCCCGAGGGCGGAAGTGACGGCGACGATCCCGGAAGCGGCCGCCGGTCACAGGGAGCCGGTCGTTCGGCCCGGACGGCGGCCAGGCGCGGTCAGCGCTCCAGGAGCTCCTCGGCGCTGGTGCCGGGAAGGGCGACCGTCACCTGCGTGTCCCACGGGTCGCGGAGCACCACCGACCTGCCGGTGTCGGCGTGGGCCAGCTTGTGCTCCCCCAGGCGCGCGACGAGCGCGTCGAGGTCCTGCCGCGCGGGAACGGTGATCGCCACGTCGCCCAGTCCCAGGCTCGCGGCGCGCGGACCCGCGCCCGCGCTCTGCCAGGTGTTCATCGCGACGTGGTGGTGGTAGCCGCCCGCCGACGCGAACAGCGCGCCCGGGTAGGTGTCGACCGTGGTCTCGAACCCGATCGCGTCGACGTAGAAGGCCCTGGCGGTCTCGATGTCGCCGACCTGCAGATGGACGTGTCCGACACTGCCCGCCCGGCGCGGCCCCTCGGCGACGACCGCCTCGTCGAGGTGTGTGCGCAGGTAGTCGTTGGGGTCCAGGTACAGCGTGCCCATCCGCAGCCGCCCCTGGTCGTATCTCCAGGCCGACCGGTCCCGGTCGGTGTAGAGCTCGATGCCGTTGCCCTCGGGGTCGGTGAAGTAGAAGGCCTCGCTGACCAGGTGGTCGGAGGAGCCCACGAACCGGCTGCGCGGCTCCTGCGCCGCGCGGTAGACGGTCGCGGCGAGTGACGCAGGGTCCTCGAACAGGAACGCGGTGTGGAACAGCCCGGCCTGGCGCGCGTCGACGGCGGGCAGCCCCGGAGTGGAGACCAGCCGGACCATGGGGGTCCTGCCGCGACCGAGCACGCGGTGCACCTCGCGGCCGTGGGCCCGCTCCTCGACGGGCTCCAGGGCGAGCGCGTTCGCGTAGTAGGAGGTCATCGACTCCAGGTCGCCCACGCGCAGGGTCACGGCGTCCATGCCCGTGCCGTCGCTCAGGTTGCGCTCGTCCGGGGGCGGTGCCTGCGTTGTCGACTCGGTCGCGTCGGACATGGTGGTCTCCCAGGTCAGTAGGTCCGAGGGGTTCCCTCGCGTCTCGAAGGATCCCGGGCCTCGGAGGATGAGGCGCCTTTGCCCGAACAACACCATCCTAGGGAAGTTTCTTCCTTGTCAATTAAATATCGTGCGGGTCTCCGCGCCGGTCCCATACCGGTCCTCGGGGAACAGCGCATCGGAAGGGGAAAGCCCGTTCACGGTCACCACCTCGCGAACGGGCGCCTCGTCCGTTCCGGCGGCCGAGAGGCCCGGTTCAGACCAGGGCGTGGCCGCGGGCGGCCACGAGCGGGGCCAGGTCGGGGACCCCGAAGCGCGTGCGCAGCTCCTTGAAGCGGGTCACCTTGTCCTCGCCGAAGCGGGCGACGGACGCGGCGTAGGAGTCGGCGGAGAAGAACACCGGCGGGTTGCGCTTGCTGTGGAACTTGTCCGCGTACATCACCAGCTCCTCCTCGGCGGACTCGGCCACGTAGTCCCCCTCCGGAAGGGGAAGCCCCTGGTCGCGGATGTCCTCGCGGGTCAGCCCCACTCCGGTGTGGTGCGAGCAGAACCGGCACAGCGCCTCGGGCAGCCCCTCACCGGCCAGGACCTCGTGGCCGAGCACGCCGTGGCTCACGTAGCGCGCGTGGTCGAGCCGACCGGAGGAGTCGTAGAGGCGGTAGACCCCGATGTCGTGCAGCAGGCACCCCGCCCGGACCAGGGCGCGGTCCAACTCCAGGCCGGAGCGGTCGAGCAGCTGCTCGGCGACCGCGCACACGATCTCGCAGTGGGTGTGGACGAGGTCGAACGCCTCACGTGTGGGCGCGTACCTCTCGTGCAGCGCACGGATCTCTTCGTCGCTCGGGATCACCATGCCCCGACGGTAACCGGCACGGAAACCGTTTGAGGACGGGGCCGCGGTGCGGCACGCTCCATGAGTGAGCCACGAACTCTCTTCCCGCACCCTCCTCTGGAGCGAGGTCGACCCGCGCGTGCACGCCTTCGACCACGCGTCCGCGCTGGCGGAGATCATCGCTCTGCCGCCCGCCGCCGACGTCCCGGTCGGGCCCACGGAGGTGAACGCGCGCATCACCTGGAGCCGTGAGGTGGCGGGTCCCTGGACGCTGGAGATGACGCGGGCGCTGGCCGGGCGCTTCGGACGGTGGAGCACCGGCTGGCACTGGTCACGCGATGGGGGAGGCGGTCCCGTGGTCAGCTGGTGCTGCCCCGGGCACTCGATCGCCGCCCCCGAGGAGACCCTCCAGCGGGTGGCGGACTCGCTGCGCGAGTGGCGGACGTGGTTGGAGGAACTGGCCGATCTCTTCGATCGCCACCCGCTTGACGAGACCGGTCGTGAGCACGCCTGGGAACGCGCCGCCGTCCTTCTGACCACCCGTGTCCTGGACCGCACGCACGCTACGGAGGCCTGGTACGCGCACTGCGAACTGGTCCTCACCTGGTACCTGACGAGGTGGGGCGTGGAGTGGAAGACGGTCCAGGAACAGGTGGAGGAAGTCCTCGAGGGGCGGTTCGAGAGCTGGATCGTACCGGAGGAGCCTGTGGTGCGGGAGGTGGCCGGGCTTCTGGCCGACGTGCTGTGGGACGAGGACAAGGCGTGACGGACCACTTGCGCGTCTGGCTCGCCATCCGCGACACCGTGCCCTGGGAACGGGCCCGCGCCGTCGCCAACGGCCCGGTCACCCCCGTCCGGGACGGGGCGGCCCACGACATCCGCGCCTTCGACGGTGCCCGCTCACCGGAGCGCGCCGCCGGGATGCTCGCCGCACTCGCACGGGCCAGGGCCGACGCCGTCTCCGGCGCACCGCTGACCTTCGACCTGCTCAGCTCCTGGCAGCGGCTGGTCCTGGGCGTGTCCGACGCCCCGTTCCGCACCGCACCGGCCTTGGCCAAACAGGGCCGCGAGCGCTACGGCACCGGCCCGGACCTGCGGGGCCTCCTCGATGTCTGTCTGGCCCGAAGCGGTGGCCCCCACCCCGCCCTGTCCGCACGCGCGGCACGCGCCTACCTCGACGTCTGCTTCTTCCACCCCTTCGCCGACGGCAACGCCCGGTCGGCGTTCCTCGCGCTGGTCTTCGTCCTGGCCCGCGCGGGCGTGGCCCTCGACCAGGTCGGCCCCCTGCGGCGCCTGCCGCGCCACGCAGACCACCCCGAGGGCGCGCTCGCGCTGGCGGATCTGGCGGCCGTCCTCATCGACCACACCCGTCGGCGTGCACGGGAGCACGGTTCCGTACCGGGGGAAGGGACAGAGCACCGTTTCCGGACCGGGCCCGTGACCGTGCGGTCTTCTCCACGGGAACAGACCAGCACGAGCGACGGACTCCAATAGCGTCGGTTCCATGGATCGCCTCACCGCTCTCGAACACCACCTGTGCTCCCTGACCCCCGAACAGGTCGCCGAGGTTCTGTCCGGTCTGCCCCAGGACGTCGGGGAGCCGCCCGGCGGCCTTCCCCGGGACGCGCTTGTCGAACTGCTGTCCCTGCTGCGCTCGCAGGCCCTGGACTCCCTCACCGCCGCACAGACGGACCTGCTCACGGCCGCCGCCGACGCGGCCGCCGACGAGGCCCCCTTCGGCGCCCGGGACCAGGCGCTTCTGTTCATGGGGCCGGTGAGGAACGCGCGTGTGGACGGAGAGGCCCTGCTGGCACGGATCGGTGTCTCCGAGGGGGAGGGCAGGCGCGCGGCCTGGGAGGTCCTGTCCCAGCTGCTGGCAGCGGCCCTGCTGTGGCCGGACGGGCGCGGCGGCTACCACCTGGCCACGGGACTGGTCGAGGTCTTCGCCGGCGAGGAGGAGGCCCCGGGGGTCGACGACGCCCTCACTCAGTCCTACAACCTGCCCGAGCTGCGCAGGATCGCCCTGGCCCTGGGCCTGGACCCCACGAGGAGGCGCGCCTCCGTCCAGGCCGATGCGGTGGCCCGCCTGACCGATCCCGCGCATGTGCGGGCCCTGCTGGAACAGGCCCCGCCGGGAGCCGCCGAGTACGCCCACCGGCTCGCCTGGCAGAGCGGGGTGCTGGCCACGTACTGCTTCGAGGGCGGCGGCTTCCACGGGGAGGGGACGTACCGGTTCAGGCCGGAGGGCTCGGGGGACCCCGACACCGACTGGCTGGCCGAACGCGGACTGCTGGTGCCCTGTGCTCCGGAACGCGCCATCCTGCCGCGCGAGGTGGCCCGAGCGGTCCGCGCCGGATCACCGATGCCCTTCGACGCCCGTCCGCCCGCGCTCACCGGTGAGCCCGTCGACGCGGGCACGGTGGCGGGCCAGGCGCAGACCGCCCTGGTCGCCGTCCTGGCCGCGGCGGACCGCCTGGTCGCCGAACTCACCGAGCGCCCCGCCGCCGTGCGCAAGGCCGGAGGTCTGACCGTGCGCGACCGCAGGCGCCTGGCCGGTGCTCTCGACACCACGCCGGAGCTCGCCGCGCTGTGGACCGAGCTGGCCCTGTCCGCCGAGCTGCTGGAGGTGCGGGACCAACGGGTAGCGGTGTCGCGGCGGGGAGCTGCGTGGACCGGCCTGGCGCCCGCCGAACGCCTGGAGCCGCTCCTCGACGCCTGGGTGGCCCTGCCCGACGTCCCCACATGGCAGCCCGTAGGCCAGGAACCGTCAACGCCGGGAGAGGCCGTCGTCCCCGGAGCGGTTCCACTGCGCCAGGGCCTCCTTCTGGCCCTGGCCAGCCTGCCGACCGGCGCGGGAAGCGGCGTGACCCCGCGGAGCCTCACCGGACGGGACGAGGGCCACGACCCCCGGCTGGAGGAGCTGCTCCAGGCGCTGCTCTGGCACCGCCCCGCCGCCCGCCAAGTCGAGGAGATCGGCCCTGTGATGGCGCACACCCTGGAGGAGGCCGAGGTGCTGGGGGCGACCGTGCGCGGCGCGGCCACACCGCTGGGCAGGGCCCTGGCCGAGGGCGGCGGCGCGACGCTCCCGGCACTGGCGGGACTGCTCCCGCCGACCGAGTGCGAGGCGCGCTTCCAGGGAGACATGACCGCCACGGTCACCGGCACACCCGGCGCGGACCTGGAGCACCTGCTGTCCGCCGTCGCCGACCGGGAGGGCGGAGGGTACGCCAGTACCTGGCGTCTGACCGCCTCCTCGGTGCGCCGGGCCCTGGACGCCGGACACACCGCGGACGAACTGGTGGAGCGGCTGTCGCGCATCGCCTCGGGCGGCTCCCTGCCCCAGACGATGGAGTACCTGGTCCGCGACACCGCCCGGGGCCACGGCAGGATGAGGATTCTGCCCGCGGGGTGCGTCGTGCGCTGCGAGGACGCCGCCCTGGCCGAGGAGCTCGCCGGACACCGGGGCCTACGCGGACTGGGGCTGCGCGCCGTCGCCGAGACGGTCCTGGTCAGTGCCGAGCCGTCCGAGACCGCCCTGGCCGTGCTGCGCGCCCAGGGGTACGCGCCGGTCACGGAGGACGCGACCGGCGACACCGTCGTGGAGAGGGCGTCGGGCGGAGGAGGGGGTGAGCCCGTGCCCGGGCGGCGCGAGCGGTTGCTCGCCCTGGCCCGGGACCTGACCGGTCACGGGTAGGACGTCGGGGCGCGCTGGATTCGGGGCCGCCAGGTAGCCTGGCCGGAAATGTTGCAGGTGCGATTCGTGGGTTCTGACCTGCGATGATCTTGTACTTATGGCGAGTTTGGGCCGTCGAACCTCGCTATAGGTACAAGATCACGATGAAGGGGCCGACCCGCTCGGGTGGCCCTTGGCCACGGGGCGGTTGTCCGCTTCCGGCCACGTGACCCGGCGCTCCCGGTCGCGCTGCCCGTACGCGGGGCCGTCGCCCCCGTCCGCGCCTTCTGTACGCAGGGCTGTCGTTCCCGGCAGCGTCGTCTGTGCGCGGGACCGTCACCGCGGAGCCGGGCGGACAACCCGCACGAAGGCGCACCGGGCGCAGCCCACAAGGCCGGTACTGGAAGAGATGACTCCTCCCTCTGAACCCGGGCCGCTCTCGGAGGGGACCGCTCCCTCCCGTCCTCCCGAAGACCACACGCCCTACGTGGTCTTCGCCCACCTCACCGCGTTCAACAACGACCTCTACCGCGCGGTGATGGGGATGTTCGTCCGGGCCAAGGAGCAGTTCCGCGTGCACCTTCGTCCCGAGGAGGTCCACACCGGACTGCCGGAGGAGGCGCCCGCCGCCGTCGAACCGGTCGCCAAGGCCCTGGAGAGCCTCTACACGTGGGGCAACCTGCGCCAGGACCCCGACACCGAGCGTGTCACGGCCGTGGAGGACCTCTACCGCCACCGCCACATCTACCAGCTCACACGGGAGGGGGAGGCGGCAACGGGCCCTCGCGGTCTACGACGAGGCGTTGGGGCAGAAGGGCCCGCCCCAGGCCGTCGCCCTGGCCGACCGCCACCCAGCTGCGCGCCCTGCTGGAACTGACCGCGCATGAGGGCTCCGACGAGGCGGTCGTCCACCTGACCCTGCTCGGCCTCGTGGAGCGCTTCACCGACCTGGCCGACAACGCCCGCGCCTTCATGGGCTTCCTCGTGGCGGCTCCCCGCCGCCGACTACCGCTCCTTCCCTGGGTGAGCGGGCACGGGGCCGCTATCGGGTGCCGCCGCCCCGACCGGCTGGGATCCGCTCCTCGCCGAGGAGATGGCCGCGCACGGCGTACGGGTCAAGGAGGAGACGGTCCTGGACGGCCTGCTGGCCGACCTCGGCCCGGTGTGAGGGCCGCCGCGTCTCACGCGGAGGCGGCGGTGTGCCGGGCGATCCAGGCCGCCGTGCGCCGGGGGTCGGCCAGGTCGTCCCAGAAGCGCTCGGGGTAGTTGAACCACTCGGTGAACTCGTCGGCCAGGGAGCGGTTGCGGCTCAGCTCCCCCAGGAACTCCACGAAGTCCGCGGGCAGCGCCTCCAGGTTCTCCATCAGCAGGTTGGTGGTGCGAAACGCCGACAGGACGCGGTCCTGCCTGCGCATGTTCACGTGCTCGACGAAGCGGCGGTCCAGGACGTCCTGGCGGACGATCTCCTCGGCGAGCACCCACGCGGCGTGGGAGGCGATGTTGGCTCCCTGGCCGAGCAGGGGGTCCACGGTGACGTGCGCGTCGCCGAGGGCGAGCACGACGGTGCCGTCGTCCAGCACCGTGTGCGTGCGGCGCACCACGGGGGTCACCGCGCCCTGGACGATGCCGCGCGGCCCGTCCAGTGGGCCGAACTCCGCCGGGTCGATCCGTTCGAAGCAGTCCGGGTAGTGCTCGCGCAGCAGCCCCAGGGCGAGGTCGCGGAAAGCCCCGGGGTCCTCCTCGTAGGGGGTGGCCGCCAGGGCCTCCAGGGCGGAGCCGCGGTGGTTCTCGATGACCAGGGCCATGACCAGCCCGCCGTCGGTCCAGGTGGGGAACTCGATCATCTCGCCCGCGCCCGGGGAGACGTGGAAGGTCACCTGGGGGACGGGCTGCTGGGCGACGCCGGTGAACAGACCGGCGCACAGCGCCCTCCCGGGGCGGGCGAAGACCGGGTGCGCGGGGTCGCGCTCGAACACCTCCGCGAACGGGCCGCGCCCGGTGCACACCACGACCAGGTCGAACCGTGAGGCCAGGGAGGGCAGGTCGTCGGGGGAGAGGCGGCCGAGCACGAGCTCCCCGCCGCGCTCGGCGAAGTCCTCGGTCAGCCGGGGCTGGTAGATCCGGTAGTCCACGGCCCGGCTGGGCGCGCGGAAGCGGCCCCGGAAGGCGGTGGGCTCCGGGCCGGGGCCCACCCGGTACTCGTGTCCGGGGTAGCCGAACTCCCGCACCGGCCAGTGGTCCACGCCCAGAGCGCGCTCGCGCTCCACTGTCACGGCATGGTGGGCGACGGTGTTGAGCACCTTCGACCGCCGCTGTTCGTCCGGTGAGCGCTCGGTGAAGAGGGTGACCTCCACACCGTGCCGCAGCAGGTGCAGGCCCAGGTGCAGGCCCGCCGTCCCGGCGCCGACGATACCGATCCTCTTGCTCACGTCTCTCCCGGTGGCAGGGGTGGTTGCGGGCGAGGGGAGAGGCGCCCGGTGAGCGGGGCCCGGAGGAGGCGCGCTTTCCTTCACCGAGAGTAAGCGTACGTAACATGCGCCCGCTCGGCCAGGGGTGTGCGCGGTTGGACGGCCGGTCCGTCGTCCGGGGCCGACCGTTTCCCACGCGGACCCAACCGGTTCCGGCGGGGAGCCCGTGCCGCTGAGAGGGAAATGGTGCGGTCGGCTTCTACTCAAGTGACGCGCGGGGCTTTTGTTTTCGCAGGGTGATCATGTGATCCTCATGAGTATCTGTGGCGACAGTGGCTGTGTCCACGCGGGCGTGCGGAGCCTGCCGGACCCGGAGGCGTCGGGAGGGGCATGCGGTCTCTGAGCGGTCTCGTCCGCGCCGGGCTGCGGTGGGCGGCCCGCGCGGGGTCGGCGGCGCTGGACCGCCTGTCCGCGGACGGGGGGTCGGTGGTGCAGGCCACGGTCGCCGCGACCGCGGCGTGGATCATCGCGGGCGGCCTCGTCAGCGACCACTCCCCGTTCTTCGCGCCGATCGCCGCGGTCATCGCGCTCAACTCCACGGGCGGGGAGCGGGGGACCAACGCCGTGCGGATGCTGCTCGGCGTGGTCATCGGCATCGTCGTCGGTGAACTGACCCTGGCCGTCACCGGCGGAGGTTACGGGGCTCTGGCCGCCGCCACCGGCGTGGCGATGGCGATCGCGGTCGCCGTCGGCGCCGCCCGGCTCGTGATCGCCCAGGCGGCGGCCGGAGCGATCCTCACCGTGGCCTTCGCCGAGGGCCACATCGGGTTCGGCAGGCTCACCGACGCCCTCATCGGGGCGGGCGTGGCGCTCGTGGTGAGCCAGGTCCTGTTCCCCGCGCGCGTGGTCTCGCGGCTGCGCCGGGCCGAGGCGGCCGCGCTGGCGGAGATGGTCCGCCTGCTCGGCGCGACCGGCCGCGCGCTGGAGGAGGACGAGGACCCCTCCCTGTGGACGGTGGACCGCCTGGGCGCTCTGAGCAGGCCGATGGCCGACCTCAGCCGCGCACGCGAGAACAGCCACCGCGCGGTGCGCTGGTCCAGTGCGAGGTGGACCGATCCCGAGCCGCTGCGGTACGAGGACGAGAGGGTCGACCGGCTCATCATCCTCGGGGAGAGCTCCCTGTCGCTCGCACGGACCACCGCCGCCACCGGGACCGACGAGCGCCGACGCCTGGCGCCGGTGGTGTGTGAGATGGCCTCCGTGCTCGACGTCCTGGCCGCGGACCTCGGGGACCGCGCGGCGCGCCAGCGTGCGGTGGACCGGGTGCTCGCCCTGGTCGGGCCCTTCGACGACGCGGCGGACGACCCGGTGACCGGGGCCGCCCACCTGTACGTGCGGATGGTCGCCACCGACATCATGCTGTTCGCCGGCCTCGAACCCGAGGGGGCCGAACGGGCGCTGGCCGGAGAGGACGAACAGACGCGGGTCGCCCACCCGCCGCGTGAGCCGTGGCTGCCGCTGGCGCCCCGGGTGCGCGCCCGGCTCGGAGGCCGCTTCCGGCGCCGCCGGCCGTTCCGGCGCTCCTGAAGGGTCCGGGCCCGGCAGCGGCCGCCGCCCGCTTCCGGTCTCCCGGCGCTCCCGAAGGGGCCCGTTCGCGCCGGGCGCGAACGGGCGTGGTCCCGGCCCCTAGCCGTCCGAGGGGAGTTCGGAGTGCCCCAGGTGGTGTTCGGGGGCGATCCGGTCCCGGACGAGGCGCTTGAGCTCGGCGGCGTCGGTGAAGGCCGCGTCGGTCCGGCGCGACCACACGCTCTCCCCGTCCAGGCGCACCTCGAACACGCCGTTGGTGCCCGGGATGAGCGCGACCTCGCCGAGTTCGGCCTCGAACGTGGTCAGCAGTTCCTGTGCCATCCAGGTGGCCCGCGGGAGCCACCGGCACCGGGTGCAGTACTCGATCTCCAGCCGCGGTTCCTTGACCTCCATGACTCCCAGCATGGCACGGAGTCGGGCCCGGGAGGGAGGCCGGAGCGAATTGCCGTGGCCGGTGCGAGGCGGCCCTGCCCGCACGTGCCGGGCCTTTGACGCGCTCGTGGCAGGCGTACTCCCTCGCCATGATCCGGAAGCCTTCCGGAACCAAGGGCTGTCGACCGCGAGCACGTCGTATCTCCAGGTCACTGAACAGGGGATACGCCGCACGGAAGGACATGGGCCCTGCAACTTGTCCGGAATCTTCCGGAAATTATTGACAACGCAACGGAGCCGGACGGACACTGAGCCTGTGACGGGGCTCACGGTCCCCGTCGGGTCGGATCACCCCCGGTCCGGTCCTCCGCACGCCTCCTGACCCCCCGAACCACGAGGAGGAAGCACTCATGAACGATTCCCCCGCACCCCCGCGCGACCGCGGACCAGGCCGCGCCAGAACGCTCGTCGGCCGGGTCTGCGCCATCGCTGTCGCGCTGGTCACGACCCTGGCACTGCTGCCCGGCACCGCCAGCGCGGCCATCACCACCAACCAGACCGGCACCCACAACGGCTACTTCTACTCCTTCTGGACCGACAGCCAGGGGACCGTCTCCATGGAGCTGGGCTCCGGCGGCAACTACAGCACCTCATGGAGGAACACCGGCAACTTCGTCGCCGGTAAGGGCTGGCCCACCGGCGGACGCAGGACCGTGACCTACTCGGGCAGCTTCAACCCGTCCGGAAACTCCTACCTGACGCTCTACGGGTGGACGAGGAGCCCGCTCGTGGAGTACTACGTCGTCGACAACTGGGGCACCTACCGGCCCACCGGAACGCACATGGGCACGGTCACCAGCGACGGCGGCACGTACGACATCTACCGGACGATGCGCTACGACGCCCCCTCCATCGACGGCATCCAGACCTTCCCCCAGTACTGGAGCGTGCGCCAGTCGAGGCGGACGGGCGGAACCATCACCTCCGGGAACCACTTCGACGCGTGGGCCCGCGCCGGAATGAACCTGGGCAACCACGACTACATGATCATGGCCACGGAGGGCTACCAGAGCAGCGGCAGCTCCAACATCACGGTGGGCTCCAGCGGTGGTGGCGGCGGCGGTGGCGGCAACCCCGGTGGCGGCGGCTGCACCGCGACCCTGTCCGCGGGCCAGCAGTGGAGCGACCGGTACAACCTCAACGTCTCGGTCAGCGGTTCGAGCGACTGGACCGTGACGATGAACGTGCCGTCCCCGGCCAGGATCAGCTCCACGTGGAACATCAGCGCCGACTACCCCAGCTCCCAGGTGCTGACCGCCAGGCCCAACGGCAACGGCAACAACTGGGGCGTGACCATCGACCACAACGGCAACTGGACCTGGCCGACGGTCTCCTGCAACGCGAACTGACCCCCGACACCACCGGCACCCCGCCCGTGGCGCGGCGGCCGCGGCCCCCCCCCCCCCCCCCCCCCCACCCGGGGCGGCACGTGAGGGTTCCCGGCGCCGCACCGCGCGGCGCCGGGAACCCTCACGTGCCGTGGAAGAGGGTGAGGTCGACCGCGGGCGCGTCCGTGTACACCACGCCCCGCTCGGGCGGGACGGGCTCGCCCGAAGCGGAGTCGGTGCAGTGGGCGTCGAACATCCGCGCCTCGTCGAGGGGCACCAGGGTCCGGTCGGTGACCGTCCAGCCGCGCACCAGTGTGACGGGGACGTCGACCCCGTCGGGGAGCGTGTGGGAGATCCGGTCGGTGGGGCTGCGCAGCACCACCGCCGCGAGGCCGCCGCTGGTGACGGCGGTGCACAGCCGCTCCACCACCGCGGGGTGTTCGACCTCGAAGCCCTCCTCCCGGCGTTCGACGGAGGTGACCAGCACACGTCGGGTGTGCAGGGTCAGGAGGTGCTTCGTGCCGGGCAGGTCGTCGAGAAGGGCGGACAGCAGGGCGTGGGCGTGTGAGGAGAGCATGCTCTGAGTATGCGCGCGCCGACGCGGCCGGATCGGGTTGTCCACAGGCCTGATCGCGGGAGACCGGGTTTCCTCTGCGGGGAGATCGGATTCCTCTGCGGGGAGCCGCTCGGCGGCCGTCCGCGGGGCGCACGGTGCGCAGGTCGGCCTCCGGGGGAGGCGGTCCGTGCCGCGTACCGGTCGCTCGCGCCGCGTACCGCTCACTCCCCGGTGCCGTCCGCCGGGTACGGGACCGCGCGCCCGGCTCCGGCCCCCGGGCCCCCGTTCCGGGTTCCGGCGGCCGGGCGGCCCCGCGCACGCGCCTTCGGCTAGGGCTTGCGGGCCACGCCGCCGTACTGGGCGACCTCCTTGGGCGTACCCAGGTCGGTGGGCAGCGGGCGCCACAGGGACGCCGAGACCACGCCGGGCTCCAGCAGTTCCAGACCGTCGAAGAAGCGCTCGATCTCCTCGACGGTGCGCAGGTGGATGGGCTGGCTCGCGCCCTCGTTCCACGCCTTGGACGCCTCGATGATCTGCGGGCTCGTGCTCGTGCTGTCGCACAGGGCCAGGAAGCTGCCGGACGGCAGCGCGTCCACGTAGGCGCGGGCCAGGGCGTAGGTGCCCTCGTCCGCGGGGAAGTGGCCCAGGGTGCCCATGAACGTCAGCCCGATCGGCTGGGAGAAGTCCAGGTACTGGCGGGCCTGCTCCAGGAGGGGGCCGGGGTCGGTCAGGTCGGCGTCGACGTACTCGGTCGACCCCTCGGGGCTGCTGGTGAGCAGGGCGCGGGCGTGGGTCAGCACCAGGGGGTCGTTGTCGACGTAGACGACCTTGCACTCGGGCGCGGCGGCCTGGGCGGCCTCGTGGGTGTTGTTGGCGGTGGGCAGCCCGGTGCCGATGTCCAGGAACTGGCGGACGCCCTCCTCCTGCACCAGGTGCGTGACCGACCGGACGAGGAACTGCCGGTCGGCGCGGGCGACCTCCACGATCTCGGGGAAGGCCTGCGCGATCTGCTGGCCCAGCTCCCGGTCGACGGGGTAGTTGTCCTTGCCCTCCAGCCAGTAGTTCCACACGCGTGCGGAGTGGGGGACCGACGTGTCGATGGGGGGAGTGGTGGTCATGGTGTCCTTTCGGGGAAGTGGGCGTAGCGCTGCAATTGTCCTGGCCCGGTAGGTACCACCGCAACCACGAAACCCTTGCGTCACAGGGGTTTCCGGGCGACGATTCGTGTCGCCGGTTGTCCCCGTGCGTCCCCGGCACGGCCCGGACCCGTCCCCGACACGGCCTCGACACGGCCCCGGCACGGCCTCGACACGGCCCCGGGCCGGTCGCGTCCCGTTCCCGCCGGGTCCGCGTGTGCGCGTCCGGCCAGGTGGGAGCGTGCTTCTAGCATGGAACCCATGAACGAACTCTCCGCAGAGCAGACGGGCCGGGTCATCGCCCTGGCCATGGACCTCGCCCGGGAGGGGCGCACGGAGGAGCTGCTGGAGTTCCTCGACCACGGCCTTCCCGTGGACACCCGCGACGAGCAGGGCAACACCCTGGTGATGCTCGCCGCCTACCACGGCCAGGAGGCCGCGGTCCGCGCCCTCGTCGACCGAGGCGCCGACGTGGACCTGCGCAACGACCGGGACCAGACTCCCGTGGCCGGAGCGCTGTTCAAGGGGGAGGAAGGGATCGTGGCGGTGCTCGTCGCCGCGGGCGCCGACCTCGACGCGGGCACGCCGAGCGCCCGCGCCGCGGCCGAGATGTTCGGCCGCGCCCACCTGCTGCCCTGATCCCGCCCCGGGGGCCGCGCCGTCGCGGCCCCCGGGCCCGAGTGCGCCCGGGGACCCGCGTGCCAGGGTCCCGCGACAGGCCGAGCCGACGCGGTCGGGGCCGCGTCGGCTCGGTGGATCGAACCCGGGATCGGGTCCTCACGCCCTGTTCGGGGCTTCAGGCGTTGCTCAGACGGCGTCCGAGTTGGGGTCGGTCGCGGAGACCTTGCCCGACTGGAGGGCCTCGACGGCCTTGCGCACGCCCTCGCCGTAGGCCGGGTCGGCCTTGGTGCAGTTGCCGATGTGGCGCTCGATGGTGGCCTGGGAGGCGCCGTCGATCGCACGCGCGGTGTTCTCGAACAGGCGCTGCTGCTCGTCCGCGTTCATCAGGCGGAACAGGTTGCCCGGCTGCTCGAAGTAGTTGGCGTCGTCCTCGCGGTAGTCGAACCGGTCGGCGGTCGAGCCGATGGCCTGCGCCGGGTCGGCGTAGGAGGGCTGCTCCTGCCAGCGGCCGTAGGAGTTGGGCTCGATGCCGGGCACGCCGCCCTGGTTGCCGTCCACGCGCATCGTGCCGTCGCGGTGGTAGGTGTTGACCAGCTTGGCGCCGCGCGGGTAGTTCACCGGGATCTGGTGGTGGTTGACGCCCAGGCGGTAGCGGGCGGCGTCACCGTAGGAGAACAGGCGGCCCTGGAGCATGCGGTCGGGCGAGAAGCTGACGCCCGGGACGAGGTTGGCCGGGGTGAAGGCGGCCTGCTCCACGTCCGCGAAGTAGTTCTCCGGGTTGCGGTTGAGCTCGAACTCGCCGACCTCGATCAGCGGGTAGTCCTTCTTGGACCAGACCTTGGTCAGGTCGAAGGGGTGGAAGCGGTAGTCCGCCGCCTCGGCCTCGGGCATGATCTGGACGTAGAAGGTCCACTTGGGGTTCTCGCCGCGCTCGATGGCCTCGAACAGGTCGCGCTGCGCGGACTCGCGGTCCTCGGCCACGACCTGGGCGGCCTCCTGGTCCGTGAGGTTCTTGATGCCCTGCTGGGTCCGGAAGTGGAACTTGGCCCAGAAGCGCTCGCCCGCCTCGTTGATGAACGAGAAGGTGTGCGAGCCGAAGCCGTGCATGTGGCGGTAGCCGTCGGGGATGCCGCGGTCCGACATGACGATGGTGACCTGGTGCAGGGCCTCGGGCAGGTTGGTCCAGAAGTCCCAGTTGTTCTCGGCCGAGCGCATGTTGGTGCGCGGGTCGCGCTTGACGGCGCGGTTGAGGTCGGGGAACTTCAGCGGGTCGCGGAAGAAGAAGACCGGGGTGTTGTTGCCGACGATGTCCCAGTTGCCCTCCTCCGTGTAGAAGCGCAGGGCGAAGCCGCGGATGTCGCGCTCGGCGTCGGCGGCGCCGCGCTCACCGGCGACGGTGGAGAAGCGGGCGAACATCTCGGTCTGCTTGCCGACCTCGGAGAAGATCGCGGCCTTGCTGTACCGGGTGATGTCCTGGGTGACCGTGAAGGTACCGAAGGCCCCGGAGCCCTTGGCGTGCATCCGACGCTCGGGGATGACCTCGCGGTCGAAGTGCGCGAGCTTCTCCAGGAACCACAGGTCCTGAAGCAGCATCGGGCCGCGCGGTCCGGCGGTCAGGCTGTTCTGGTTGTCGGCTACCGGGGCGCCGTTGGCCGTGGTCAGCGGCTTCGTGTTGTCCTGAGACATGAATTCCTCGGTCCTAAGGTGGGATCTTTCGGTGCCGCGGTCAGGGCACCGGGCGTGTGTCAGGCCTTCTGGCAGTCGGGGCAGACGCCCCAGTAGGTGACCTCGACCTCGTCTATGGCGAAACCGTGGTCCTGTGAACCCGTCATGCAGGGCGCGGCTCCGGTGGCGCAGTCCACGTCCGCGATCGTGCCGCAGCTGCGGCAGACCACGTGGTGGTGGTTGTCGCCCACCCTGCGCTCGTAGCGCGCGGGCGACCCCTCCGGTTCGATCCGCCTGACGAGTCCGACGTCCGTCAGAGCCTTGAGCACGTCGTACACCGCTTGTGTGGACACCGCACCGAGCTGGCCGCGGACCGCCTGGAGCACGGTGCTGGCATCGGCGTGCGGATGAGCCCCGACCGCCTCCAGGACCGCCACTCGGGGCCGGGTCACGCGTAGCGAAGCCCCCCGGAGGAGGGCCTCGGTCTCCGTCTGGTGCATGAGCCCATTGAACCACTTTTCTGGAATGATTCCAACAAAGGGGTGCCTAACCCCGCTCCGGTCCGCGTGCGGCGGGCCCCGGCGCACCCCGGGGTGTCCGCCGATCGCTCGCAGAATACCCATTTTGAGATCTACGTCGTAAAAGTAGCGCGTTGTGAAATACGCCGACGGGAGGGGAGACGCCCCAAACCGAACCACGGCCGTCCACGCTTCGCCGCGGCACTCAGGCGGGCGCGTTCCCCAGCAGCTTCTTCTGGATCTTGCCCATCGCGTTGCGCGGCAGCGTGTCCACCACGCGCACCTCGCGCGGGCGCTTGTGCACCGACAGGCGCTCGGCGACGAAGTCGATGACGGCCTCGGGGGAGATGCCCTCACCGACCAGGTAGGCGACGATCCGCTGCCCGAGGTCGTCGTCGGCCTCGCCCACCACGGCGGCCTCCGCCACCCCGGGATGGCCGAGCAGCACCGCCTCGACCTCGCCCGCGCCGACCCGGTAGCCGCCGGTCTTGATCATGTCCACCGACATCCGGCCCACGATCCGGTGCCAGCCGTCCCCGTCGCGGACCGCCGCGTCGCCGGTGCGGAACCAGCCGTCCCCGGTCCACGCCGCGGCCGTGGCCTCTGGCAGCCCGAGGTAGCCCCCGAACAGGGTGGCGCCGCGGACCTGGAGTTCGCCGACGCTCTCGCCGTCGGAGGCGACGGGCTCTCCGTGCTCTCCGCGCAGCCGCGTCTCCAGGCCGGGCAGCGCCGTCCCGACCCAGCCGGTGCGCCGCGGCGCGTCGGCGCGCGCCGCCACGGTGATCAGCGTCTCGGTCATCCCGTACCGCTCCACGGGGCTGTGGCCGCACGCCTCCCGCAGGCCGTCGGCCACCGTGTCGGGCAGCGGGGCGCTGCCCGAGACCAGCAGCCGCGCCCCGGACAGGGCGCGTGCGCTGTCGGGGTCGCGGGCGGTCCGCGACCACACGGTCGGCACGCCGAAGAACAGGGTCCCGCGTCGGGCCCCCCTCGCCGCGGCGGCGTAGGCGGCGGGGGTGGGGCGGACGGTGTGCAGCAGCGGGCTGCCCACGCGCAGGGCCCCCAGGACGCCCAGGATCAGGCCGTGCACGTGGAACAGCGGCAGGCCGTGCACCAGCACGTCGTCTGGCGTCCAGTCCCAGGCGTCGGCGAGCGCGTCCAGGTCGGCGGCCACGGCCCGGCGCGGGATGACGGCGCCCTTGGGCGGTCCGGTGGTCCCGGAGGTGTACATGACCAGCGCGGTGGAGTCGGGCGGCGGTTCGGGCAGCGCGAACGAGGAGCGCTCGGCCGGGTCCACGGGGACGACCGGGAGGTCGACGCCCTCCCGCGGGGCGCCCAGCCACAGCGAGGCGCCGGAGTCGCGCACGATGTGGCGGCGTTCGGCGGTCCCCGAGTCCGCGGGGACCGGGACCACGGGCACCCCGGCCAGCAGGCCGCCGACCACCGCGACGACCGTGGACAGCGAGGCCTCGCCGTGCACGGCGACGGCGTCGGCGCCCGCCACCCGTTCGGCCACGGCGGCCGCGGCCGACCACAGTTCCTCGCGGTCCAGCTCCGCTCCGCCGACGCTCACCGCGGCCCCCTCGCCCGCGCCCGAACCCAGCAGCACCTCGCGCCCCTTCCTGTCGTGTCCTGTCCAGTCGGCCAGTACACCACAGGGTCGGTGCGGGGGCGGCCTCGGCCTGTTCCCGTCCCGACCCGTACAGGTCCCGCGCCGGTTGCGCCCTGCCTCCGTCCGCGCTCCGTCTCGTGTGTCGGACGCGGCGTCCGGGTAGCCGCTTGGCAGAATCCCCGGGGACGGGGCGGGCGCCGGGGGCCGTTCCCGACCACCGGTCCCGCGTTCCGGGGTGCCCCGGAACGCGGAACCGGGGCCAACACGTGCGTCAGGTGAGGGGGGAGAGCCATGCGCGCTCTGACAGTGGTGCCGTCACAGGCCGGTTCGGTGCGGGTCGGCGAGGTGGAGGCGCCCGTGCCGGGGCCGGGGGAGCTGCTCGTCGACGGCATCGCGCTGGGGATCTGCGGCACCGACCGCGAGATCGCGGGCGGGGAGTACGGCGAGGCGCCGCCCGGTCACGAGCGTCTGGTCCTGGGGCACGAGTCGCTGGGCCGGGTGCGCGAGGCCCCGGAGGACAGTGGATTCTCCGCGGGCGACCTGGTGGTGGGGGTGGTGCGCAGGCCCGACCCCGTGCCGTGCGGGGCCTGTGCGCACGGCGAGTTCGACATGTGCCGCAACGGCAGGTTCACCGAGCGCGGCATCAAGCAGATCCACGGCTACGGTTCCCAGCAGTGGACGGTGGAGGCCGACTACGCGGTTCGGCTCGATCCGTCGCTGGAGCGCGTCGGCGTGCTGATGGAGCCGACCACGGTCGTGGCCAAGGCGTGGGAGCAGATCGACCGGATCGGCGGACGCGCCTGGTTCGAGCCGCGTCGTCTGCTCGTCACCGGTGCCGGGCCGATCGGACTGCTCGCCGCCATGATCGGCGTCCAGCGCGGCCTGGACGTGCACGTGCTGGACCGGGTGGAGCACGGGGTCAAGCCCGAGCTGGTGGCCGCCCTCGGGGCGACCTACCACACCGGCGGCGTCGCGGAGGTGGCGGCCGCGGGCGAGCCGGACGTGGTCATCGAGGCCACCGGCGCCTCCGGCGTCATCCTCGACGCGATGACCCACAACGCGGCCTACGGGATCGTCTGCCTCACCGGCATCTCGTCGGGCGGGCGCACGATCGACGTCGACGCCGGGGCGATCAACCGTCGGTTGGTCCTGGAGAACGACGTGCTCCTCGGGTCGGTCAACGCCAACCTGCGGCACTACGAGACGGCCGCGAAGGCGCTGGCGCGGGCCGACCGCTCCTGGCTGGAGCGGGTGATCACCCGGCGGCTGCCGCTGGAGCGCGCACACGAGGCGTTCGAGCCCGGCGGCGACCACGTCAAGACCGTCATCGAGCTGTGAGCGGCCGCCGGTAGGTGCTGGACGTGGGCTGGGCGAGGACGCCGCTGGTGTGACGCGGGGGTCTTGACCCGCGGTGGCGAAGGGAGCCGGGCCCCTGTGCGAGGGCGTACCCGGACGGGGAGCCTGCTGGCGGACGTTGCGGGCAGTCCGCTGACGTCACCTGCGGTCGCGGCCGTCATCCACGCGCGGGGGCACCGGTGTTCGGTTCCGACAGCTGGAGGAGCCGCTGTGCGGTGGTCTCGTCGGCCGGTGTCATCACGGTCAGGCGGTGACCGGTCTCCGCGACGTTGGTCGAGACGAAATTGAGTCGCAGCAAGCCGACGCGTGGACTGTCCAGTCGTTTGGTCTCGAGGTGCTGGAGCATGACGTCGTGCCGGTTCCACAGCCGTGAGAATTCCTCCGACCGCTGCCGCAGCTCCTTGACCGTGGTGCTCGCGGTGTGGCCTGTGTCGGTGCCGGCGACCGCGCGCAGCTGCGCGACCATCCGGGCGGCGACGATGTCGTCGTCGACGTAACGGCTGCGCCAGTCGGCGTTGGTGAAGAACTGCAACGCACAGTTCCGCTCGGCGGGCGGTATCTGGTCCATGTCCGTGAACAGGAAGCGGTAGGAGGGGTTGTAGGCCACCACGTCGAACACGCTGGTCTGCAGGCAGGCGGGGTAGGGGTCGAGTTTGTCCAGTACCGGCTGGTACGCCGCCGACAGCGACGCGTCGAGTGCCAGCGGAGCGGTCGACTGGGTGCGCGCGCCGGCCAGGTGTTCCAGGTGTCGCTTCTCGGTGTCGTCCAGGCGAAGGGCCCTGCCGACCGCGGTCAGGACCTGTGCGCTGACGTTGATCGGTCGGCCCTGTTCGAGCCAGGTGTACCAGGTGACGCCCACTCCGGCGAGCACCGCGACCTCCTCGCGCCGCAGACCGGGCGTGCGACGGCGTCCGGTGGTGGGAAGCCCCACCTGGTCCGGGGTGAGCCGTTCGCGTCGGGTGCGCAGGAAGGCGCCGAGATCGCGTCTGATCGAGGGGGGACGGGAACCTGTCATGTTCCCACCATGCCTCACATGCGGACCAGTAGCCAGGTTCGCTCAGTACCCCCATAAACAGGCACCTGGTACCAGGATGAGGTCCCTGCCAGGGTCGAGACGTGACTAGAGAATCGAAACCGCGGAGCGAGACGTCCTCTGCGCAGACAGAGGGTTACCGTGAGTCCCGCGGTGCCACCACGCTGGACCGGTCATCGGCTGTGGAAGGGGCGCCGCCCGCGACACTGGGCATGGCCGGACTCCTGACCGCGCTGTCCGCCCTGTTGCTGTCGGTGATGAGCTTCGCTGCGGCGGGCATCGCCGTACCGAGTATCGGAACCTCGCTGCAGGCCTCAGCTTCCGAGCAGTCGCTGGTGGTGTCGGTCTACTCCCTGGGCTTCGCAGCGCCGATGGTCGTCGGTGGACGTCTGGGCGACCTGTACGGCAGGCGGCGGCTCTTCCTGTTCGGCATGGCCGGATTCACCGCGTTCTCGCTGATGGCGACGCTCGCGCCGACCATTGCCGTGCTGATCGTCGCCCGCGCGCTCACCGGTGTGTCGGCGGCGGCGATGGTGCCTCAGGTGCTCGCGACGATCACGGCCTCCACGCATGGACGCGAGCGTGCCCGGGCGGTGGCGTTGTTCGGGGCGACCGCGGGCGGCGCGACGGCGGTGGGCCAGGTCCTCGGCGGCGTCCTGCTGTCGGTCCCACTGCTCGGTTCCCCCTGGCGCACGGTCTTCGCGATGAGTGTCCTCATGGGCGCCGTCGCGTTCCTCGCCGCTCTGCGCTGGATGCCCAGTACCGACGCGCCGGGCGATCGTTCGCTGGACCTGATCGGTACCGTGTTGCTGGGGGCATCGCTGCTCGCGCTGATGATCCCGTTGTCCCAGGGCGGTGCGCTCGGTTGGCCCGGGTGGTGCTGGGCACTGCTGGCGGCCAGTCCGGTGGCGTTCGCGGCGTTCTGGACGCGGCAGCTCCGTCTGCACCGCCGTGACCTGGTCCCGCTCGTGCCTCCTCCGCTCCTGCGTCTGAGGTCGTACCGACTCGGCCTCGTCATGGCCCTCCTGCTCCAGTCGGCCTTCGGTGCGTTCACGTTCCTCTACGCGCTCTCCACACAGACGGGTCTGGGCTGGTCCCCGATGAGCGCGGCCTTCGTGCTGCTGCCGTTCGCGCTGTGCTTCTTCGCCGTGTCGATCTGGTCGGGAAGGCTGGCACCCCGTTTCGGGTTCCGCCGTCTGCTGACGATCGGCGGGTTCGTCCAGGCGGCGATGCTGGTGGCGACCGCGGCATCGGTGCTCGTGCAGGGCCCGGGCATGAGCGGGTGGATGCTGGGCACTCTGCTGGTCGGCGTCGGGGTCGGTCAGGCGCTCATGTTCGGGCCGCTGGTCGGAGCGATGATCGCCGACGTCGCGCCCTCCTCGGCTGGAGCGGCCTCCGGGGTCATCCAGACCACGCAGCAGGCCGCCATGGGGCTCGGGGTCGCGGTCGCTGGAGGGGTTCTGGGTACCGCGATGGCTGGCTCCACCGCCCCACTCGGGCAGGCCTACATGACGGCACTCGCGATCTGCATGATCGTCCAGGCCGTGTTCGCGATCGCCTTCGCCCTCTTCGCCTTCGCCCTGCCCAGACGCTGAGCCGGGAACGAGCGGTGCCGACACCATGAGCGGACGGTCGCGCGATGTCGCCGACATCGGAGGTGATCACGGTGTGGAGCCTTCTGGGCCGCGGGCCCGGCGGTCAGGGGCTCGTCTCCTTTGACGGGTTGCGGGAGCGCGGAGCTCCCGTCGGTGTTCCGTGCGGGTCCGGAGAAACAGCCGCGTTTTCCGCGGGGGTGTTCTCCCCCGACGGCGACCTGCTGGTGGCGCACACCCTCCAGGACGAACTGAGCGTGTGGGACTGGAGGGAGGGCCGGGAGGTCGCCCGTCCCAGTGCGACCCTCGACAGGCTGGCGGGCTTCGGTTTCCTGCCCGAGGGATGCGGCATCGCGGCCGTCGCCATGGAACCGCGACCGCGGCCCGGGAACGAGTACCCGGCGCCGGTGGGGCAGGGGTTCGACCTGGTCTCGGGCACGGTCACCGGGTACGGGAACGGGGGCTCGACCAGCGGGACCCCTGCGGAGCGGCCTCCGGCCGTGAACACCATCGACAGCGACGGGGAAACCCCCGTCTTCCTCGATGAGCGACGGTTGGCCCTGAGGAACCCCGCGGGCTCCTCGGACTGGAGCATCACGGCCTGGGACGTGCGCACGGGCGAACGGCTGCACACGGTCCGTCCGGTGGCGGACGGGGTGTTCGCGCCGATCCGGGGGACCGACGAGGTCGTCGCGGTGAAGACGGAGGAACCGGGTGTGCGGCTCCTCGACCCCGAGACCTGGGAGAGCGTCGGGACGCTGTGAGGAGGGCAGCGCGGTTCCGGGTTCTGGGAGGCGGTGCTCAGTCCTGGTCGGTGACGCTGTCGGTGCCCTGGTTCTGGCGCCGTATCCCGATTCCCGAGCTGGACGCGGTCCAGCTGGCGAGGATGTCCATAGCCCGCCGTGACGGCGAGTCGGCCTCAGTGGTGTAGACGAACAGTGTGGTGTCGGTGTCGCCGGGCGGGTTGAGGGTCTCGTACTCGACGGTCAGGTCACCGACGAGTGAGTGGCGAAGCCGCTTCGAGCCGTGGGTGCGCTGGTGCACCCGGTGCTGCTCCCACCACCGGTCGAACTCGCGGCTGTGTTCGCGCAACTCGGCGACGAGCGCGATGGTGGCGCGGTCGTCGGGATCGCGGCCGACCTCGAACCGCAGGCTCTCGACCGCTGCGCGGGCCTGGTCGTCCCAGTCCACGAACAGCGCGCGGGCTTCCTCGTCGAGGAATATCCAGCGCGCGTAGTTGCGGTGGGCGGGAGGCATGCCTTCGAAGTCGGCGAAAAGCGCCGCGCCCATCCTGTTGACCGCCAATACGTCGGTGCGACGTCCAAGGATGAGCGCGGGTTCGCCGTCGAGAGCGTCGAGGAGCTGGTGGAGCCCTGGACGCACGCGTTGGACGCCAGGAGCCCGTCGCCGGGTCGGTGCCACCCTCACCCCGATGAGGTCTTCCAGGTGTGTCCGTCCTGCGGCGTCGAGTCCGAGCGCGTGACCGATCGCCTCGATCACGGCCGGGGAGGGCGTGATACGCCGACCCTGCTCGAGACGGGCGTAGTAGTCGGTGGACACCCCGGCCAGCAGTGCGACCTCCTCGCGCCGCAGCCCGGGGACGCGGCGTATGCGCCCGTCGGGCGGCAGCCCCGCACGTGACGGGTCGCCCTGGCTCCGAGCACGGCGTAGGAAATCGGCGAGTTCGCGATTCGTCTGTGCCACAACCCCATTGTCCACGAGGTCGACAGAATTCGCCTGGGCCGCTTGTGCCTGGACCTCCGAGTCCTAGGTTCCGGCGTGCGAGGTCGCACAGGACCCGAGATCAGCCCCCGCGGCCTTGTGTCGTGAACCAGTCTTGGAGTCACGCCGGCACGGGACACCACCCGACGGCGTCTCCCCGAACTCCGAGATTGAGGATGACCATGAGTTTTCCGTCGAATCGTCCGTCGACCTGGTTCGTGACCGGTACCTCTCGCGGCCTGGGCCTCGAGCTGGTCACCCAGTTGCTCGAGCGCGGCGACAACGTCGCGGCGACCACCAGATCCACCGACCGGCTGCTGTCGGCGATCGGCGATCGCGTCGACACGTCGCGGCTGCTCCCCCTGGCCGTCGATCTGCGAGACGATGCTGCTGTCAAGCAGGCCGTCGACCAGACCGTCGCCCGCTTCGGCATCCTCGACGCCGTCGTCAACAACGCTGGCTACGGCTACCTGGCCGCGGTCGAGGAAACCGACCCCGCCGACGTCCGCGACATGCTCGACGTCCAGGTCGTCGGCGTGTGGAACGTCCTGCGTGCCACCGTGCCGGTCCTGCGGCAGCAGAAGAGCGGTCACATCGTCAACGTCTCCTCGGTGCTCGGGCTGGTCTCCCTTCCGGGGTGGGCGCTCTACTGTGCCGGCAAGTTCGCGTTGGAAGGCCTCAGCGAGGCCCTCGCCGGTGAGGTCGCCGACTTCGGCGTCAAGGTCACGATCGTCGAGCCCGGCTATTTCCGCACCGACTTCCTCACCCGGGACTCCCTCGCGCTGCCCGCCCAGACCACCGACGCCTACCCGGGCATCCGCGAAATGGTCGAAAACCACCTGAACCTACAGGGCAGCCAGCTCGGCGACCCGGTCAAGGGCGCCACGGCGATCATCGACCGGGTCGTGAGCGACGCCGAGGGCCCGCTGCGCCAGGTGCTCGGCTCGGACGCGTACGCCTTCGTCACCGACAAGGTCGAGGCCCTGCGCGCGAACCTCGACGCCACCGCGCGGACCGCGCCCGTCACCGACCACCCCGCTGCCTGACTCTCCGACACCCGCACCAGCTGAGAGGTGAACCTTGTCGGCGGTGCGTCGTTACCGGCCTCCGCCGGATCCGCCCCTCGGTGAAGACCCGGTCGGTCTCCTGGGTGTGCTCGGGTGCGGGTGCGGGTGCGGGTGCGGGTGCGGGTGCGGGTGGGGCGTGGGGCTGGCCGGGGTCGCGTGCTGCCGCGGCGGGCCGCGCGGGGGTGTTGGCGGGGGCGGGGACCGTCCATGGATCCTTGCGGTTTCGTGCGGACGTGAACTGCCTGTGGCGGTCGAACACGCTCCGTATCTCAGTGGCCACTGCACGAATGGCCGGCTGTGATCGCAAGCGCACGCGATAGTGGTTGGCTCTATTCACAAGTTCTGTGTATGGTGAGAACACAGCGAAGCTCAACGGGTCTCGCGAAGACGGGCGTGTATGCGCGTTTCTGTCTCCGCCCCTGCCCGCCGAGCGCATCCGCCCGGTGGGCGGCGCACATTCCGGCAGCGCCCCGTGCTGCCCCCTGCACACAGACCGGAGCACACCATGACCTCGCCCCAGCCGCCCTACGGCCCGCCGCCACCGCCCGCCAACCCGGGCATGTCCACCGGGAAGAAGATCGGACTCGGCTGCGGCGGATGCCTCGGCGTCCTCCTCTTCCTGCTTCTGCTCGGCGGGTGCATGGCCGCGCTGAGCGGGGACGACCTCGACAGCGGGGCCCCGGAGCCCGCCGCCACCCAGGAGGAGGCGGGTGGCGAGGAGGCCGGGGAGGCCGCCGAGGAGACCGCTGCCGAGGAACCGGCCGCGGAGGAGCAGGACGTCGTCCTGACGGCGGAGGTCACCGAGTTCACGCCGAGCATCCTCCACGACGGCGGCGACTTCACGAGTGTGTACGTCACCGTCGAGAACAACAGCGATGAGAACGTCGACGTCAACCCGCTCTACTTCGCGCTCGTCGCCGACGACGGCACCAAGCACGACACCTCGGGCGGGCTGGGCGAGGACGAGAACCAGATCGACACCCTGACCCTGAGCCCCGGCCAGCGGGCGGAGGGCGTGGTCACCGCCGAGGGGGCCTTCACCCCCGCCAGCGTGGAGTTCGGCGGACCCCTCGGTCTGGGTGAGACCTACACCGCCGAGGTGGGGTAGCGGACGGCCCGGACGGGGGCCGTCTCCAGCGGACCGCCGGTCGGAGAGCGAGTGGAACCGACCGGCGGTCCGCGCCTTTCCGTGCGCGGTGCGGCTCAGCGCAGCAGGTTCGCCGCCAGCAGGAGCACGAGCAGCAGCGCCAGTCCCGCCGCGAAGACCAGGACCACCTCCGTGCGCAGCTCCATCCTCCTCGGGTAGCCCCGGACCACGAGGTGCTGGCTGAAGGAGGGCTGGTACTGCCGGACGAGCCGGGTGGCGATGGCGGCGATCCGGTGCGGGTCGTGCTCGCGGCCCAGTGCGTCCAGGAGGTCCTGGACCTGGGCTTCGGAGGGGACGTCCGGCGGGGGGAAGACTCCGCGGGCGTCCACGGCGGCGTCCACGGCATACCCGTCCGGAGGCGCTGCCCGCAAGCCCGGTCGGGGGTGCTGCCCGGGAGCCGACCAGGGGCGCTGGTCGGGGGAGCGGTGCCGCGCGGCCTCCCGGGAACGTTCCCCGGTCCCGGTTCCGGTGCGCCCCGGACGGTCGGCGGCGTTCGGCGGGGCGGCCCCAAACGCACCGCGTTCCGGTTCGCCGTCCAGGCCTGAGAGCGGATGCGCCAAGGGGTCGTCCGTCCGTGCGGTGTCCGCCGCGGCGGGCGCCGCCTCGGAATCCTCCGCCCGGATGCCGGAGCCCCCGTCACCGGCCGTTCCCGGAACGTCCTCCTCGGCAGCGGCCCTCCCCGACCCGACCGTCCAGGCGCGGGCGGCCCCGGGCCCGGCTCCCAAGGGCGCGGACGGCGCGGGTACGCGGGTTCGCGCCGCCGGTCGGGCCCGTCGGGCCAGGTACTCGATGACCTCGCCGTGGTCGGCGGCGTCGAGGCTGCGGAGTTCCCTCCCGAGCTCGCCGAGACTTCCGTCGCCCGCGCCCAGCAGGGTGACGAGCCACCGGGCGACCTCGTGGTACACGGTGTCCTGCTCGGGCGCCAGGACGTCCAGGAGCACCGGGGGCTCGGCCTGGGCGCGCGGGGGCGCGGTCCGGAAGGCGATGCGCGGTCGCTCGGAGGGGGTGCCGCGCCTCACCGGCCAGGGCTCGTGGGTGGCGAAGGACCAGCCGACCCCCTCGTACTGGGGACTCTCCTCGGTGCCGACCACGTCGAGCAGGGCCTGGTACAGGCCCCACAGCAGCAGCAGCCGTTCCCGCTCCTCCGGCAACGGACCGAAGTCGGGTGCGAGGAGGTCCACGGGCCCGGTCGGGACCCGCAGCACCTCCGCGACCAGGTTGACCAGCCCTGGCTGCGAGGCCGCGTCCAGGTTCAGCCGCCGTACGGCGGCCTCTCCGACCCTGGACGGGACGAAGGGTCCGACGGTGGCCCAACCAGGAGGGGTGGTCCCCGGTTCCTCCAACCAGGCGTGCAGGTCCGGCCACACGCCCAGGGCGGCCAGGAGCGCACGGGGCGCGTTCAGCTGGGCGCCGACCAGAGCCTGAGCCCTGCTGCCGCGGCCGTCCAGGGAGTTCTCCTCGGGCGTGCGGCGCAGCAGCGCCCCCTGGCCGTCCGCGAACCTGCGGTACCAGTAGCTGGGTGCGACGTGCCCGTGCGGGAACTCCGGAGCGACCACCCGGCCGAGCCGACCCCGCCAGGTGGTCACCCGGGTGTAGTCCTGTTCGGGAAAGGAGGTCCCGTCGGGGCCCAGTCCCTGGCCCGTCAGACCGCTGTCCTGGAAGCCGAAGGAGATCCGGTGCAGGACCTCGTCGGAGTTCTCCGCCATGTCAGCGGCCCACCTTCCGCGCCCCGGGGGTCCCCAGCACCCCGGTGGCGGCCATCAGGGTGAGGAAGGGCTGGAGGGCGCGCTGGGGGCGCACCGGCCGCTCGTACCTCTTACGGTCGGGGTAGCGGTTCCCGCCGGTCGCGGAGGCCACGTGGATGGCCGCCCGGCCGAACTCGCGCCAGGGGCGTAGATAGGTCTCCCCCTTGTCGTACTGGCTGATGAAGGCGTAGAGGTCGCCGGTCTCGGCCTCGACCCGGCCCGGGTCGGGGGCGCGCACGCCGTCGCGCAGCCACCGGTCCACGGGGTGCTCGAACCGGTACAGGTCCGCCTTGCCCATCACCAGCACCGCCGCCTTGTCCTGTTTGCCGCCGACCATGTCCAGCACGGTGGCGAACGTGTTGTCGGGGCGGTCGTCCTCCATGTCGTCGGGGGAGAAGACGAAGAGGAAGCCGTCCACCGTGTCCAGGAAGGCCTGTTCGGAGGCGGTGCCCGTGGTCGCCAGGACCTCTCCGGAGACGTCGAAGAAGGCCACGGCCCTGGGCGGGGAGGAGGGCCTCCCGAGGTCGCTGACCATCAGGCCGACCTCGAAGTCCCACACGTCCTGGCTGGTGCGGGCGAGCATCTCGTCGCGGTCCAGCAGGGGGCGGACCTTGGTGTTGGTGAACTGCTCGTACCCGCGCACGTCCAGGGGCGAGACGGACAGGTCGAACTGCTCCAGGCCCTGGTTCTGGATCGAGCCGATCATCGCCGCGAGCAGGTGGGTCTTGCCCGACCGGGGCGCGCCGACCAGGGCGATCACCACCGGATCGCTGTCCGCGCTGACGTACTGGTAGGGGAGGTGGTGCTCGGGGAACTCCCCCACGTGGTTGGGGCACCGCACCTGGGCGTGGAGCAGGAGCCTGCGCCTCTGCTCCGGCGTGGCGTCGGACGGAACGTCCAGTTTCCGGTGCTCGCCGTCCTTCCACAGCCACAGTTCGCCGTGGTCCAGGACCACCCGGCTCAGGCACACCGGGCAGCGCACCCCCGTGGGTGCGGTGTCGGTTTCGCTCATCGCGGGGACCGCCTCTCGATCAGGGATGCCGTTCTCACCCGAAGTAGGCGAACAGGGCCACGGCGGCGCCCACCAGCACCACCAGGAGCAGCACCAGTCCGCCCCAGCGGCTCGGGGACGGGGGTTCGTTCGACGGGACCGGCGCGGGTGGCGCGGGTTGGATCCTCTCCGACCCCGGCGGGGGGACCGTCGCGGTCGCCGTCCCGCGCTCGGGCGGGGGCTCGCCGGAGGCGGCCCGCTTGCGCGCACGGCCCTCCTCGAAGCGCGCACGGCCCGGTTTGAGGTGGGCGTCGATCCTGAGCCGGTAGGGGACCGCGCCCCCGGAGAACCGCTCCAGCAGGTCGTCGGCGCCGGGGCGCGCGTGCGCGTTCGTGGCGAAGACGTCCTGGAGGTCCGCGGCCAGTCCCGGGAAGGCGGCCAGGGGCAGCACCCCTCCGCTCTCCACGTCGTGCCCGCTCAGGGCCTGGAACAGCACCAGGCCCGCGGACCAGACGTCGTCGCGGGGGTCGCAGGTCCCCGTGCCCAGCCGCTGCTCGTGGGAGGCCCAGGGTTCGCTGCCCACCGCCGCGCGGGGTGTGCCCGCCACGGTGGCGTGGGAGAAGCCGCACAGCTGCACGCTCTTGAGCTCGGTGTCCCAGCGCACGGTGCCGGGCCTGATGTCGCGGTGGACCACCTCGCAGGAGTGCAGCCAGCTCAGCGCCCGCAGCAGCCCCTCCCGGAAGGCGGACTGCTCCGCCTCGAAGAGCTGCCGCCGTCGCAGCAGCGAGCCCAGCGGTTCACCGCGGTAGGGCTCCAGCAGGGCGAAGGGCGTACCGGGGTCGTCGTGGTAGCCCACCAGCCTGCTCAGCTCCGCGGGAGGGGAGCCGTTGGCGATCCGGGCCAGCCGGACACCGGCGAGGATCTCGTTGTCCAGGGCGGCGAAGGCCCGCACCCGCTCCTGGGGCCGTTCCCGCTGCGTGGCGCGCACACGGATCCGCAGCAGTTCGCGCCCGCTCACCTCGTCGCGGACCAGGTCGCGTTCCAACAGCGGGTGCGTGCGCGGGTCCGGGGTCTCGGTCCGGATCCGCGACAGACGGCACGACACCTCCTCCCGGAGCGGGGTCAGGTAGACGCCGTCCGGGGAGCTGTTCTCGTTCAACGGAAGTAGTCCTCCTCGAACGCGGAGGGCGGGGCGCCGACGTTCGCGGTGCCCGTCCCGTGTTCCTCCGTGTCCTCCGCGCACCGCCCGGGGCCGGACGGGGCGCCCGGGGACGCCCCGGTTCCGTTCGCGCCGTCGGGCTCCTCGGAGCCGAACCACTGGGTGCGCACCACGCCCGGGCGCAGCGGCACCAGGCGCACCAGCCCCGCGAGCCTTCCTCCGTGCGTCCACACCGCGCTCTGCGCGGCCTCGGAGGCCGGGCCCGCGCCCGCGCGGTCGAGCTGCTCGCGCAGCGACCGCGGCGCGAAGCGGACCGTGCCGACCGCCGAGACCGTGTCGCTGAGCAGGTGCAGGTGCTTGGGGTCGCACAGTTGCAGCATGCGTCCTCCGGGTTCGGTGAGCAGGGAACGCATCGCCTGTTCCATGCCGGAGGCGCCGTAGACCCGCCGGGGCAGGCCGGAGTCGGCGAAGCGCGGCGGAGTGTGGGGGCTCATCCGCTCCAGGTGCGACCGGTACTCCTGCATCAGGTCGTCAGCCGTGCCGCGGGTGTGCTCGTAGGGGTCCTTGACCGGGCCTCCCGCCCGCAGCTCGTTCCACAGGTCCCCCATGGCGGTGCGGGTCAGCGCCGCCATGTCCGAGCGCAGCACCGCCTCCAGCTCGGGCAGGGAGGGGCCCGCGGCGGTGCCGGCGGTGCCGACGGTTCCGGACAGGGCGTCGGCGACCGCGCGCGCGGCACTGGCGGCGGCGCGCGCCGCGTCGGCGAGGTGGCGCCGCTGGGTGCCGGGGTACCACTCCTCCTGAGCCGCCTCGTTGACCAGGCTGGTCAGGGCCGAGGCGGCCGAACCCGCGCGTTCCAGGCCGATCTGGCTCCGCCAGCGGCGGGCCAGCCCCGCCCAGGTCCGCAGGAGCGCGTACGCGCCCAGCGCCGCGCCGGTCAGCAGGGCCGTCGCCAGCAGCAGCGGTTGGGGCAGCAGGGACAGGAGCAGGTCGAGCCGCAGAACGCCGCCCGCCCACATGCCCGTGAAGCCCCCCGCGAAGGCCGCCACCGCGTGCACCGCCAGGACCGGCAGCCCGGCGCCCGCCTCCGCGCCCCGGGCCGAACGCAGGCCCGCGGCGAGCGCCGCGACCCAGCCCAGCGCCAGGGCCGTGGCCCCGGCGAGCCCGAGCCAGCCGCCGGTCAGGGCCGGCAGCAGCGGGAGCAGGAAGGCCACGGGCAGCAGCCAGGAGAGCGGTCCGGGCAGGGGGAAGGGCGGCGGGGAGCTCAGCGAGGAGACCAGGTGGTCGGGGGCGGCCTGCTGGACCCGGGGCAGGGCGGAGGCGCTTCCCCGGGGTGAGAGGCGTTCGGCGATCCGGTCCAGGCCCGCGGCGACGCGGGTGACCGGCTCCCCCCGTTCCAGTTCGCCGTCCACCCGGCGGACCAGGGCCCCGACGGCCTCGTCGACCTCCTCCGGCCCCGGCGAGCGGCCGCCCAGTCCCGCGCGCGCGAGCTCGGAGGCCAGCTGGCCTCCGTTCAGGGAGCCCAGGCGGGAGAGCAGGGACGCGACGTGGTCGCGGTAGGACAGGAGCGCGCCGCCCACCTGGGACAGCTCCTCCTCGCGGACCCGGGCCGGGGAAGCGGGGGAGAACGCGCCGCCCAGACCCGAGACCGCGTCCAGCGCGCCCTCGGCGGCGGCCACGCGGTCGCGCAGGCGGTGTTCGTGCGCGGCCAGTTCCCCCGAGCCCGGGTGGCTGCTCCCGGGGGCCGCCCGGTGGGTGTCCTCCACCAGTTCCACCAGGATGCCCCCGCGCGCGCCGGTGCCCGTGGCGGGCGGCGGGGCCGGTGCCCCCGCGGCGTCGGTGAACCTGTGCACGGTCCGGGCCAGGGCCGCGGCGACGGCGCCGTCGCCGCCCTCGGGCCCGGTCCAGGACAGGCCGGGCGAGGCGGCTGCCTCGGGCAGCTGGCGGCTGAGCTCGACGACGCGGTCGAAGACCTCGGCCTGGAGCAGGGCCTCGACCAGGCGCTCCACCCCGGTCCGGGAGCCGGGGGCGGCCTCGGGGTGGGGGCGGGCCGTCCCGCGGGGGCGCAGACCCCAGTCCACCCCGGTCTCGTTGCTGACCCACAGGGTGGCCACGTCGCGTTCGGGGCCCAGCTGGCCGGGCCGCTCCAGGATCCGGTGCCCGCCGCCGCCGGACGGCGGGCCGCAGACCACGCACACCAGCGACCGGATGCGCCCGCTGGTGAAGACCTCCAGGTAGGCGGGGCCGTGGTCTACCAGCAGGCCGGTCTCGTCCAGGACCAGGGCCCGGTCGGAGCCGGTGAGGGGGGTGCCCTCCCCGAACTCCCGCACGACCCGGCGCACGGCCTCGTCCGCGTCGGCGCCCCGCAGGTCGAGGTGGTGGACGCTCATCGGAAGCTGTCACCGTCCTTGCCGTAGTACCCGACCTCGCGTTCCAGGGCGTTGAGGTTGGCGCTCAGCGGAGCCGCCACCCCCCGGAACTCCGTCTCCAGGGCGGCGGGCAGGGTGTTCTCCCAGAAGTCCTGGATCTGCAGGGCCCGGTTGCGGGAGTTGCCGCGCAGGTCCTCCAGCATGCGGTCCAGGCGTTCGACCTCCTTGTCGGCCAACTGGCACAGCGCCCGGTAGCTCGCGTGGGGTTCCACGGGCCTGCTCTCCACCCCCAGCGGCAGCTCCGCCATGAGCTGGGCGCAGAACTGGCCGGTGATGCCGTCCTCGCCGTTGAAGGCCCAGTGCTCGTAGGCCTGGAGCAGGCTGCCCCAGGAGGAGGTCCGTCCCAGCGGGGTCAGTCGCAGCGGCATGGTGACGCCGCCGCCGAGGGTGAAGCGGACCTCGTCGGGGGAGGTGGCGTCCCCGACCACGGTGGCCCGGCCGTTCCACAGGGCGTTGAGCAGCCGGTGCAGGATCTGGACGCGGTGCCGTTCGGTGGTGGCCAGGTAGCTGAAGTCGTAGCCCAGGCGCTGGCGCCAGAGCAGGTAGTCCTGTGGCTGCTGGTTGGTCAGCGCGTCGGACCACAGGCGCATCACCTCCCTGACCTCGGGGACCTCGGTGATGCCCATGGAGCTGCGGAACAGCACCACGCTCAGGCTCTCCGCGCTGACCGCGCGGAACTCGTAGGTGTGCCCGCCGCCGCTGGGCAGGTTGACCGACTCCCGCAGGTACTGCTCGATCCGGGGGTTGGCGGCGGGGGAGTGGTAGGTGATCAGGACCTTGAGCGGGCCGTTGCCCTGGGGCACGTAGCCGACCGGCAGCAGTGCGGCCACCTGGGCGCGGAACTGGGACAGGTCCTCGTCGGCGACGCTGCCTCCGCCGCCCTGCTCGGCGGCCTGCGAGAGCAGGTCCGCCAGGCGGGGCAGCAGCGGGGACTGCGCCGGGCCCGTCTCCCGCAGGAAGCGCTTGATCGCGGACTTGAGGGTCTCCCTGAGGAAGCCCACCGCCTCGGCCGGGCCGCGGTCCAGACAGACGTCGTAGGCCGTGCGCCAGCCCTGGCCGCCCACGACCGCCTGGACCAGTTCGGCGTCGGTGGGGGACACGTGCAGGCGTCCGGCCTCGTGCAGGGAGCGCGCCAGGTGGTCACGGACCCGGACGAAGAAGGGTTCGAGGTCCCCGCCCGAAGGGGGCAGGAGGTAGGAGATGCCCGTGCGCGGGCGGTAGAGCTGCCGGGACAGCCGCTCGAAGCGGGCGCGGTCGGTGCGGGCGTGCTCGTCCAGCTGCTGGGTGAACACGGCCAGGTCGTTGCGCAGCTGGGTCGAGGTCCGGTTCCAGCGCGGGACCGTCGGAGCCCAGGACTCGCTCCAGACCACGCCGGTCTGCCAGTCGTACCACCGCTCCTGGTCCTGGCGTGCCTGGGCGGGCACCGGGTCGGTGTACCTGACCTTGATCACGCCGCCCAGACGGTCCCGCATCTGCGGTATGGGCGGCGGCGCGGCCAGCCCCTCGGGGGGAGCGGGGGCGTTGCGGCGCTGTTGGAGGATGCCCAGGACGCCCAGCCGCCCCACCCTGTCGTTGTCGTGGGGGTCGCCCTCGATGACGCGCAGGGCGTGGAAGGGGTCCACCCTGCCCAGCAGCGCGCGCACGCCAGCCCGGTGGTCGAAGTTCTGGGCCATCTGGGGGATCTCCTGGCCGAGCCTGGCACGCAGGGCGTGGAGGCTGCGCTTCATCGAGTCGCTGCGGTCGTAGAGAGCGGCGGCGATCGCGTCGGCGCCCGTGACCGGCTGCGGTTCGGCGAAGTCGGTGCCCGCACGGGCCAGGACCGGGTGGATGTTGGCCGCGGAGAAGAAGTCGTGGACCAGGCTCCCGGTCTGTTCGGCGCTGGTGTGCAGCGGGGCCTGCATGTCCTCGACCGCCGAGCGCAGCAGGCGGGAGCCGATGATGTCGGAGAGTTCGTCCACGGGGACGGTCATGGACGCGACCAGCGCGGTGGACACCCCGCGGTTGCCGATCCCCGTCTCGGCGGAGGACTCGCGGTCGGCCTGGGTGTTGATGAAGCTGTCCGCGAAGGACTGGTGGTTCTCCTGCTTGGCGGACTCGGCCTCGGCGCGCCGGTCCATGTCGGTGCTGGCGAGCGAGAGCATCAGGGAGACCACCGACCGGTGCAGGTCGTCGCGGTCGGTCCCGGTGGGGCGGCTGAACAGGAAGGCCGTCTGCACGGTCGAGGGCATGATCTGGACGCGGCCCTCCACCGGGTAGTAGACGGCCGTGTCGTCCCTGCGGCGGAGCCCGGGCCGGACCTCGTTGACCAGTTCCAGGGAGGCCTCGCGGCCGTTCTGGTCGTCGACCAGGCGGAACATGTCCAGCAGGGCGCGCCCGGCGTTGAGCTTGGCGTTGCGTCCGCCGCCGAAGCCCTCGTCGAAGGCCGAGGGCATCAGGACCAGCGGGTAGATCTTCACACGCAGCCCCGAGCGCTGGAAGGTGTGCGCGATCAGGTGCAGGTAGTCGTAGAAGATCCCGGTCCCGGTGCCCCCGGCCACGGAGAAGGAGACGAAGACGTCGCAGGACCTGGGCAGCGTGCCGCCCAGCGCGGCCAGGTCGCCCGCCGAGGTGGCGATGCGGTTGATGGCCTCGTGCAGCGGAGCCACCGCCGGGCCGGTCCCGGTGCGGAAGGTCTCGAACAGCGCCGCCCGCCCCACGGTGGGGAACTGTCCGGCGCCCTTGTCCAGCGGGGCCACCCGGGGCTCGCCGACCGCGGGCGGTAGCCAGTGGTCCACCGACTCGCTGGCGCTCAGGCGCAGGCTGCGCGCGGCCTCGGGGTAGGTGTGCACCTCCGGGACCAGGTCGCGGACGTAGTGGGCGGTGCGCTCGGCGGCGGCGTGGTGGTGGCGTCCGGGCACCACCCGCTCGGGCAGGCTGTCCAGCTCTCCCCGGTTGACGTCGGCGTAGACGAACTGCACGCAGGCGGGGAGCTGGTAGGGCAGGAGGTTCGCGCCGGGGCGCAGCTGCTGGAACTCGGTCCCGTCGGGGCCGCACAGCTCCTCGCGCATGCGGCGTTCGAGCTCGGCGCCGATACGGCAGCCGGTACCGCCGAGGCCGACGTAGAGCAGCGGCTGGTAGAGCTTCATCGTCATGGGGTGTCGAAGGCCCTTCAGGCTGGTCGTTCTTCTGCGGTATGGGGGGCGGGGAGCGGGGAGCCGTTCAGTCGAGACGGATCCCGGAGAGCGGGGGGCCCTCCTCGCGCGTGCCCGGTCCGGGCGCGGCCTGTGCCGGGTCCGGGTTCTGGCGCGGGCTCCTGCGGGGGCGCTGCTCGTCGCGGAAGGAGACGGTCAGGCCGTCGGTCAGGGGTTGGCTGTGGCCGCCGAGGCGCAGGGTCTCGGTGCCGTGGGGAGTGCGCAGGCGCACACCGCCCCTGGGGTCGCGGGAGGCCCGGTAGACCGGTCCCGCGCCGGAGGCCCCGCCGTGTTCGAGGCGCGGCGCCGGTCCCTGGGGGTCGCGGACGGTGAAGGCGAAGGAGGTGCTCCACCTGCTGGGGGCGCGCAGTTCCTGTTGGAGGGAGAGCGCGTCCCGGTGGAGTTCGACGACCAGGCCCTGCACGTTGCTGGCGGCCCGCCTCCTGTGCCACACCAGCCACGCCTGGAGTCCGGCGGCGACCAGGGCCAGGAGCAGCGCGAGCCAGGCCCACCAGTAGCGTTCGAGGACTCCCGGCGGGGTGCGCACGGTCACCGTGAGCGGCGCGGAGGTGGTCAGGACCGCGCCCTCGGCGTCCACGGCCTGCACGTGCAGGACCGCCCGTCCCAGGGCGGAGCCCTGTTCGAAGCGCACGGTGAAGCCGGTCCTGCTGGTGCCGGGGCTGAAGGCGGTGGTGTCCTGCTCGATGGTGGCCAGGACCCCTTCGGGAGCCTGGAGGAGCAGTTCCACCTGTCCCTCCTGTGAGTCCTGGTTGTCGACGTCGAGGGTGCCGTCGATGCGGCTGCCGGCCCAGACCTCGCCGGGCGGGTCGTCGAAGCGCACGCCGGGTTGCAGGGCCGCCCCGCCGGGGTCGATGGTGTAGCGCAGTTCGCGCACGTCGTCGGGGACGCCGGGTCCCTGGACGCGGCTGGTGAAGAGCAGGGTGCCGGCTCCCTCGGGGACGGCGACCGTGCCCGCGTACTGGCCGTCCTGGGCGGTGGCGTCGGGGCCCTCGCCCCCGTCGTTCAGTTCGATGGGCTCGGCGGTCTCGTCCGGGGCGGCGACCTCGGCGGAGAAGTCGAGTTCGGCGAGCGCCTCGGGGTCGGTGACGGGGCCGCGGCGGGTGCGGATGTCCACCCTGACCACCAGTTCCTGACCGGAGTGGTCGGCGGGTTCGACGGTGAGGAAGGTGTTGACGCGGCCCTGCCACTGGACGGTGGCCGTCACCAGTTCCTCGGGGGTGCCGTCGGGGGAGGTGAGCCGCACCTGCCAGGTGCCGGGCAGGGGGTCGACGACGTGGAGCACCTCCACCGGGCCGTTCGCGCCGCTGAGGCTGATCCGGGAGTCCTTGTGGTCGCCGCCGTCGGGGTCGACCGTGTCCCCCTCGGGGTCGGTGTACTCGACGCTGATCGCCGGGTTGTTCTTGGTGACCACGAGCGCGCCGTCGGTGGCGATGACCGGGATCGAGGCCGACAGGGTGGTGCTGCCGCCGCCGGAGAGGGTGTCGCTGTCGAGCCCGCCCGCCACGGAGCAGGAGGCGGCGGCCAGTGCCTCGCGCAGGGAGCGCACCACGTCGGCGGAGTCGTCGACCACGCGCGCGTTGGGCGTGGCCACCTCCAGGTCGTTGCACGTCTCCTGGGAGCCGCCCTCGGCGAAGGCGTCGAGCTGGTCGCGGTCGATGGAGCTGCCGAAACCCAGCGGCCAGACCTGCACGCCGTCCTCACGCGCGGTCTCCAGGTGCTCGTCGATCCTGGCCGCGGCGTTGTCGTCGCGGTCCTCGGGGCGCGCGCCCCAGTGGGGGCTGTCGCGCACGTCCAGTTCGCCGTCGGTGAGCAGGAAGACGATCCCGGTCGCGTCCCGCGGGGCCTCGGGCCCCTCCAGGTAGTGCAGGGCCGTGCCCAGAGCCTCGGCGTGGTCGGTGTCGTCGCCTTCGGAGGAGTCCCGCCGGTGCAGGTCCGAGACGCAGTCGGCCAGGTACTGGCGTCCCGACCCCTCGTCCACCAGGGTGGGGCGGCACACCTCCCGGGCCGCGATCTGGTCGGCCTGCCCGTTGTTGCTGCCGAAACCGACCACCGTCACCCGGGATCCGGGGTCCAGGACGCTCTGCGCGATGGTGGAGGCCGCCCTGGTCTCCTGTTCGACGTCGTCCTCGCTCAGGGAGCCGGACTCGTCCACCAGGATCACGATGTCGAGGGGGGAGGCGGTGGGGGCCGCGTCCGCCTCGGGCCGGTCCGTCTCGTCCGCGGCCCGGGGCGTGGGCGCCGCGGCCGAGGCCGGGACGGGCGGGAGGAGGAAGAGGAGACAGGCCGCGGCGAGCGCCGCTCGCCTCCACGCCGTCGTCGCGCATGGGGTCAGTGCCACGCCACCTGGCCCTTCCTGTGTCTTGTTGTTTTCGGAAGAAGAGTGCGCAGGTGGGTTTGCGTACACCATTCGACCATTGTCCGAAAAGCGGACGGAGGGCTTACTGTACTGCTTTCCGGAAGGTGCTTCAACGGATTCTTGAATGTCCGTTGACCTCGGTTACCCGCAGTGGTGTTTTCGCTTCGCACGGGTGGAACCCGGGGTGCTTTGTGGGTGTTTTGCGAAAGAGTGCGGTGCTGTGTGAGATTTGTTTCTTGAGGGGGAGGAAATATCCCCTGGGGCCTTTGAGGACTTTTGTCCTTATCGGCGGTGGTGACGGGCCGGGCGTCAGGAGGGGCCGGACTTCCTCAGCAGATAGGTGACCTGCTCGCCCAGGTCGGGGGAGAGGGCCCTGCCCTGGCCGTTGGCCTGCTCGGGACCGACGACCCCCACGGCCACAGCCAACCCGCGTGCGTGCAGGTCGTAGCAGGACTCGACGAGGTCGGCCAGCGAGGCGATCGCGGTCCTCGCCCGCTGGTGGGCGACCGCTCCGGTCACGGCCCCGGCAGCCGCGGGCAGCAGGAGCAGCCAGGGGTCCCAGGGCGGTTCGGGGAGCCGGGACAGGGGTCCCGCGCCCCAGGCCGCGGCGGCCAGGTGCAGCGCGCACACGCCCGCCGCGGCGAGGTAGAGCGCGCCCCAGCCGCCCAGGGCACGGGCCCGGGCGAAGGAGTCCTGTGCCCGTCCGACGTCCTCCCGGGCGCCCTCGGGCAGGAGCAGGAGCAGACGGGGCCAGGTCCAGTACACGTCCAGCCCGTGTGCGTCACGCACCCTCGCTGTCAGCGAGGCCATCCTGTCGGCCATCCAGGTGCGCCGCGTGGGCTCGGTGAGCGAGATGCGGTGGCTGCGGTCCGGGTCCCGCCCGCTGGCCGCGGCCGCCTCGCGCGCCCTCTTCGTCCCGGCTCTGCGCCTGGCCGCCTGCCAGCGGCGCCTGCGCCACCGGGGGTTCCAGAAGACGAGCGGGGACAGCACGCTCTCGCCCAGCCACCAGCGCCCGCACCAGGCGCCGAGCAGTTGGACGACCAGCCCGGGGAGAAGGCCCAGGAGCAGGACCGCCGCGAGCAGGACCACGGTGACGGCCACGGTGGGGGAGCCCAGCAGCGACCGGGCGTCGGCGGCCAGCTCCGTCAGGCGCGCGGCATCGGTCAGGTCCGCCGGGGTCAGCAGCGCGCTGGCGGTGAACGCGGCCAGGAAGAGCACACCGGGCAGGGCCAGGTGCGTCCACCAGTGCTCGGCGGCCCTCTTGCCGATCTCGACCAGCAGGGGATTCACCGGTCAGGACCCCTTCGTGCGCAGCCGCAGGGGCCTGTCCGCGACGGCGCAGTGGCCGCCCGCCGCGCCTGACTCCCCAGCGCCTCTGACGCGGGAGCAGGGGGCGGACAGAGGGCACACCTCGCGGACGGCGGGCGCGGGGCCGGGACCCACCCCGGGCAGGCCGCCCACCGGCTCCTGGGGGTCGCGGCCCGGACCCGGGCCGACGAATCCGTTGCGGAAGAAGGCGTCCCCGGGGTCCAGCAGCGGCCCCAGCCGGTCCTCCAGGGCTCGGAGGTCTCTGTAGGAGAGGCGGCCCCGTTCCGCGACCTGGGCCACGAGCGCGTCCAGGTCGTCCCGGAGGCCGTCATCCACCGCGGCGTCCTCGTACGCGGATCTCCTCCGGCACAGGTGTTCGGCAGCCGCCCTGCTGTCGGTGAGGGGGGTGGGGGAGGCGTGCTGCGCGTGTTCTTCGGAGGTCACGTTTCCAGCTTAGGGAGGAATCGGGGATCGTGAAGGGGGAACGTCTGTTTTCTGCTTCTTGTTCTGTTTGTAATTTTTGGGGGTTTTGGATCTTTTTGAAGTGTTGTGGTGCTAGAGAAACGTGTGATTCGTAATCTAAGGGGGGAAATGTCGGTTTCGGTTGGTCACCACCAGAACCGTTCGGTGGTGCGGGCCAGGTGGGTCTCCTCGTGGTCGGGCCCCAGTATCCGTTCCAGGGCGCGGACCAGCCGCGCGTAGAAATGCGCGGCCTCCCTCCTGCGGGAAATCGCGCCCGGGAGGGTTCTCCCGGGAGGGAAGACCTCCTCGCTGCTGCGGCGCAGGGCGATGGCGCTCCGGCGCAGACGTCCGTTCCACTCGGGGCGGTCACCGGCCGTCTGCCAGGCCTCCAACAGGGATTCCACGGCCGCGACCGCGGTGTTCGACGCGGTGAGGAACACCGGGAGGTCGTGGACGGGCGGGCGGACGCTGTCGTGGACCCAGACCGTGCTGTCGAGACCGTCGGGGCTGTCCTCGATCCGGATCAGAGACAGGCTCTCCAGGTTGCGCAGGATGCCTCCGATGCCCTTCACCGACCTCGTCTCCTTCGCTGTCCGGGGCAGCTGCCTGTCCAGGTGCCTTCGGACGGTGGACGTGGCGAGCAGACGCAGAGGGACATCGGTGTGCCCGAAGAGCCGGATCATGAGGAGCAGGGGCATCGAGCTCAGGTAGGGTACCCGGCTGTTGCTGACCAGGGACAGGTGGACCGCTTCCTGGACGGGGGCGGCGGTGCGCTCCCCCTTTCCCCGCAGGTATTCCAGGGGGGCCAGCTCCTCTGTGACGACGGTGGACGCCGCCAGGGACAGGGCGAGCGGGTGGTGGCCGAAGTAGTCGGCCAGTATCCCGATCCCCGCGGAGGAGCTGAAGGCGGGAGTGCCGAAGAAGCGCTGTGAGAGGTACTCGACGGCCTCCTCCCGGGCGAACCCGCCCACCTCGACCACGGCGTGCTTCGGGACAGCCCCGCCGAGGACGTCATGGTGGCGGCTGGTGGCCAGGACCCGTCCGCGGCGGCTTCTCATCGGGAGGAGGCCGAGGACGTCGCCCGGGTGGTCCAGGCCGTCGAGGACGAGCAGCCACCGCACGGACGTCTCCGTGAGCCAGCCGCAGAACTCGCGGGTCAGGGCGTGGGGGCCGTTCCGGAACTCCGTGCGCAGGTCGCCCTCGGGGGAGAACAGAGCGGGGGCCAGGACGGGCACGGACCTGGCATAGGAGGTCAGGACCTTCTCAAGGTCCGCGCCGTTCGCCCACAGCACCAGGTCGACGTCCCCCCCTCGTGCCGCCCGGGTGGCGTGGTCGGAGGCGAGCAGTGTCTTACCCGTTCCCCCCTCGCCCGCCAGAACCAGGCTGCGGCCCTCCTCCAGCGACTCCAGGCGGCTTCTGAGGTCCGGTCGCGGGATGAAGCGTCTGGGTTTGGGCGGTACCTCTCCGAGAACGACCGGTCCCCGGCCCTCGGACACGGTCTGCTCCAGAAAGAACGTGAGCAGCGACCGCGACGGCGCCTCCCGCTGCCTGTCCCCGTGCGCGAGGCGTGGGACCAGGACGTGTCCGGCTGCCTTCCGCGGGGGCTTCTCCACCGCCGCCACCGACCTGGCCGCCCTTGGGTCCAGCAGGCGCAGGGTGTCGGGGTTGACCCACGCGAACGGTGCGCTCGCCGGGCCGGTGAAGCGATCCCCGCCCCCGCCGACGAGGTAGGCGGGGAAGCGCCCGCCGTTCCCCTCCGCCTGCCTGCGCACACCGTCCGACAACGCGTCGAGCAGCCGCGCGGTCCGTTGGGCGGTGGAGCGGGGCAGCACGGACCTGAGCGCCTCCGCGGCGCCCTCCACGAAGGCGTACAGGCCCTGCTCGTGGTCCACCGGACGCAGGAGACCGCTGAGCAGCACCTCGGCCAGCACCCCGGAGTCCGCGTCGTGCAGGACCTCGTGCTGGATCATCCGCATGACGGGCAGGGCCGGGGTGGACAGCGCCGTATGCGCCGCCAGCGCGACGGCGGCGGGGGAGGCGGCGCCCTGGAACCGGTGGACCCGCTGGCGCACCGTCAGCGGCTGCTCGTAGGAGACCGGGGCGGGGGCCGTGCGCGGAGCCCGCCCGCTCACATACGTCACCGCCGCCGGGACCGCGCGGTTCCCCGAGCCCACGAGCTCGGCCCAGTCACCGAACCAGCGAGGTGCGCAGCGCAGAACGGGGACGGGCACGCTGTCGGACGCGGGCCCGGGGGCCCCGGGGGCGAGAGTCAGCCGCAGTTCGGTGTTGGGTGCCCCCGGCCGCGCGCTCGTGGCCAGGGAGGGCAGGACCGGAGCGCCGGTGCGCCGCCACTGCGCCTCGGCCAGGGGCTGCACGATGGCGGTGGGACCGTGTCGCGCCAGCAGGTGCAGCACGGCTCCCGCCAGCCCGGACCACCAGTGCGGTCCGGAGCAGTCGCTCAGGACCAGGACGGCCCGGCGGGCGGAGGGGTCGACCGCGGTGGCCGCGTCCTGGGGCGGGCCGTGGGGTGTCGGCGCCACGCCCAGCTCCGCGCCCGAGGACGCGGAGCCGTGCACGAGGTAACCCACGCGCACGTCTCGGAACACCCCCATGCCGTGCAGCAGGGTGTGGAGCTCCTCGGCCAGGGGGCGCCACAGTCCCATGCTCGGCCCGGTGTCCACGATGAGGAGCAGGTTCAGCCAGCGCTCCTGCCCGGGCACCAGCACGGGCGCCCACGGGCGGGAGTCCGTCGGACGCCGGTCGGCGATGCGGTGGGCGGTGGCCTCCTCGTCCAGGACCTCGGCCGTGGCCGTGGGGACCCGCAGGTTGAGCGGGCGCAGTGCGCGCTGCAACGCCAGGGGTTCGTCGATCATGGGCGGGACGGGCACCCGTGTGCTGGTGGCGGCGAAACCCCTTCCCGACCCGGGCGCGGGCGGGAAGTGCAGGGCCAGGAGGCGTTCGGCTGTGTCGGCGATCCCGTCGTCGCCCGGGAGGGCGCCGGGCGCCTCCCGGGCCCGGGAGGCGTCGTGGTCTCCCGCTGTTTCCGGGGGTTTCCCCACCTCCACGGGAGGCAGGTCGCGCGCGTTCGGCCGCGACGCGGGCGTGGAGGTGCCGGTTCGGTCCGGTCGCTCCGGTTCCTCGTGCCTCGCACGGGACGTGACCTCCGGGGACCGTCGGACGGACGGTGCCGGGACGGGCTCCTCCGGGCCGGTGGGGGAGACGGCCGGTCGACCGGTGTGGGCACCCAGCCACAGCACCTCGGCGATCTCCAGAGGTGTGGGCCCGCCGAGTTCGGAGGGCGGTGCCTCGTGCAGCAGCGAGTACAGGCGCCGGTCGTGGTGCACCGGGCTCAGTCCTGGCCGTTGAGGGGCCGCATCAGCTTCCTGGCCAGCGCCTCCCTCGGCATGGAGGGGTCCCCGACCGTGTGCCAGCGCATGTAGGCGGCGTTGAGGAGCTGGTCGGTGGCCAGCACACCACCACCCCGGTGAGCGGCGAGGAAGTCCTTGGCCAGCGCGTCGATCTGATCGTGCAGGTGTGGGGGGAGGTCCTGGAGGTGTTGGTGCACGATGGCGGCGAGTTCCCCGGCTTCCTCGGGAAGGCGCAGTTCCAGCTTGACGCAGCGGCGCAGGAAGGCCGGGGGGAACGCGCGCTCGCCGTTGCTGGTCATGACGACCAGGGGGAAGGCGCGGCACTGGACCCGGCCGGAGCGGATGGTCGCGGACGCGGCACCGTCGGCGGTCAGCACCTCGACGCCGGAGGCGTGGGCGGACCGTGGAGCGGGGCCGTCCGCCTCCGCGGGCCTTCGGCCGCTCCCTCCGGAGCCCCGTACGCCCTCCGCCCCCTTCGCGGGTGCCCCCGGGCCGGAGGCGTGCACACGCATCAGCTCGGGAATCTCGTAGGAGCCCCTCTCGAAGACGGTGAGCAGGTCGTTGGGCAGGTCGATGTCGCTCTTGTCGATCTCGTCGATGAGAAGCACCCGCGGCTTCTCGAAGGGCAGCAGCGCCGTTCCCAGCGGGCCCAGGCGGATGTGGTCCCCGATGTGCTCCTCCGGCGCGTGGCCGCCGCTCCCCTCTCGGACCCCGCCCGCACGGCTCGCCGAGTACAGGCGGCCGAGGGGATCGTAGCGGTACAGGCCGTCGCGCAGGGTCACCCGGCTCGTGATGGGCCAGTACAGCAGCGGTCCGAGCCGGAGCTCGTGGGCGACCGCCTCGGCCAGGGCCGACTTGCCCGCCCCGGGCGGGCCGGTGACCAGCAGGGGGCGGCGCAGGTACAGGGCGGTGTTGACCTGTTCGACGGCCTCCTCCGAGGCGAGGTAGGAGATCGCCGCGTGGGGCTCGTCCTCGTTCTCGGGGTGGGGCAGGGGCGGGCCCCCGTCGAAGGCGCGCCACGGAGGAGGATCCGGCAGCCCCCGGAACTCGTGGGGTTCCCGGGTGCCCCGGAAGATTCTCCAGTCCGTCATGCCGGATCCTCGCTTCCCATGTACATGGGCGGTTCGGTGTTGCGGCCGATACGGCCGGGGTCGTTCACGATCAGGGAGAGCTCGTGGCCGCAGTGGTCCTCGCCCTCCTCGCCCAGTGCCTGCCTGCGCACGTGCCGGACCCTGTCCGCGAGCTTGTCGAACGGAGTCCCTTCGACCAGGTGCCTGAGCTGCCCTGCCCGGCGTGCGCCGGAGCAGCCGTCGTGGTCGTCGTGGTCGCAGGCCCGGCGCGGCAGGAGCATGATCGGCACACCGGCGTCCAGGGCGCCCTCGATCTGCGGGAACCGGGCACGGGTGGAGTGGACCAGCGCCTGCTTGTCGGCGCGGGCGTTGAGCCTGCGCTTGGTCGTCATGCGGTCGGTGGTCCCGACACAGGTGAGGACCTGCGCGCCGGCCTTGCCCCGGGCCTGGAGGGCGTTCCACCGTTCCCTGAGGGCGGCGTTTCTGTGGAAGGCGTTCCCGGCGTCGTCGGAGGAAGGCTCCGCCCCCTGGAACAGGGTCGTGTGCAGCTCCGAGGCCGAGACCACCACCGGGTAGCGGTCGGTGATCTGCTGGAAGGTGGTGAGTTTCCACAGTTCGAACCCGGAGTGGAACAGCGGGACCGGGACCACGAACTCGAAGAGCGTGTTCGCGTCGTGCCTGTCATAGCCCAGGAGCAGCGCGTTCAGGTGAGGCTCGACCGAGTCCTGCAACCCGTCCTCGGGCACCTCGGCCAGCTCCAGGGACGCGCCGGGTACGCCCTCGTCCTCGCGCCGCAGGGTGACGGTGTAGGTGTCGTCGTAGAGCAGCCTGTGCGCGGTCACGGTGACGTAGGAGGGGGCTTCGGGATCGGCGGACCCCGTGCCGCAGTACTCCTCCAGCCACGTGCGCAGCCCGTCCCCGCGGTCGGGTGGGAGACTGGCGTGGACCCGCCGCAGGAACGCGCCCAGGTCGCCTTCGCGGTCGCCGGACAGGCCCTTCTCGGCGGTGTGGCGGACCCACTGCCAGGGCGTGGCGGGCGTGACGTCGACGGGGTCGTGCTGGAAGTGGGGGAAGCAGAGTCCGTGGACCCCGCGGAAGTCGACCTCGTCGCCGAGTCCGGTGACGATCCGGCGCAGTCGCCTGCGGGCGTCCGGAGTGAACCAGCCCAGGTCGATGTGGTCGTCGATCTCCTCCCACACGCGGCCGATCGCCGACAGGGGGATCATCGTGCCGCTGCGGCCCCTGACACGCCGGTCACCGGTGCTGATCATGCCGACGACGTGTCGGTCGTCCTCCTCCCAGCCCCGCCACCACGCTCCGGTGAGGTAGGCGCCCGCGCCGCTGTACCCGTGGCTGATCGTCCCCGGATCGCCGGAGGCGAGGGTGACCTGCCACCTGTCCTGTGTGAGGTGTTTGTCCTGCCTGGTGAACAGGTCCAGCACGGTCCCGTCGTGGTCGTTGAAGACCGGCTCCGGAGACCGGCCGTCCGGGGACGTCCCCCCGGCCGCCGACGTGGGAAACCCCAGAGCGGACACCTCGATCCTGCCGTGCCCGGTGGCGGGACCGACGCCGGGGGGCAGGAGCGCGTGGGGAGAGGCCAGGAGGGCGGGGCGGATGTCGGTGTCCTCGTCCAGCTCCAGGACGGCGACGTCGGGCTCCCCGCCTCGCCAGTCCGCGCGCACCGCGATCCGGGCGAACCGGTGGACACCGTTCCTGCCGGGGAGGGGGAAGCACACGTGCACGTCGGTCTCCTCACCGAGCCCCTCCAGGTTGTGGGCACAGGTGACCACGTGGCGGGAACCGACCAGGAACGCCGCGCCCAACGGCTCCTCGGCCTCCTCGCCACCCCTCTCCACCATGACGGACAGGCGGGCGCGCCAGGAGAAGCCGGACGCCGGGCCGGACATCACACGGCCTCCGTCATCCGCCCGCTCCGTCCGCCTGGGGCGGACACGTCGCGAGGACCGTCGGACGGGCCGGGGGCAGAGGCTGCCTGACCGGTTCGGTGTCGGGCCGGTCCTGTCACGGGGCCTCCTGGCGGCTGTGCTGTACGGGGGAGGAGCAGAGCACGGGGTCACATGCAAGCACACCGCCACACCGGATGTGGGCGGTTGACGGAAACCGCCGCCAAGCGGTGACCAGCCCGGTGCCCGGCCCCTTGATCCGTTCTCTCGGACGGGAGGCCACGGATTCCGCGCTTTCCGAAACCCCCGGCTTGGTGGCAGGTGCCGGAGGTTGCGTCCCAGACCGGAGACACGTGCGCCAGGCACGGCGACCGGCCCCGGCGTGCTGCTGCCGGAGGGGCGGGAACGGAGAGGTGGGAGCGGAGCCCGTGTCGCTCGCGCCTGGCGGAGCGCGGGCACCGAGAATCGAAGGGCGCCGGTGGGTCACCCTGTGTGTTCGTACGGGTGTGAAGGGTGCCTGCCTGCCCTGCCCGAGGCCCGCTCCGCCGCCCCGCTCCGCCGAACGAGGGAGAACCCCTTCCATGTCCGCCGACCGCACACTCGCCGGGCGCCGACGCCCGGCACGGTCCGCCGCCGTGGTCATCGCCGCGGCGCTCACCGCCGGGTTGACCGCCGCCGCGCCGCCGACGGCCGCCTTCGCGCAGGAGCCGGTCTGCGCCTCCGAGTCGCACCCCGACGTCGCGCGACGGCTCGACGAGCGGATCCGCCAACGAGTGGACGAGCGGGAGGGGACGATCGCTGTGGGAGTCTCCGCGCACGGCGGCGACCTCACCTGCGGGCTCGACCCCGACGCGGAGTTCGACGCGGCCAGCGTCGGCAAGGTCGTCGTCCTCGGCGCGCTGCTGCGCACCGCCATGGACGAGGACCGGGAGCTCACCGCCGAGGAGAAGGACCTGGCGACCGACATGATCACCGTCTCGGACAACGACGCGGCCACGGAGCTGCGCAACCGGATCGGCCCCGAGCGCGTCCAGCGCTTCCTCGACCTGGCGGGCATGGACGCCACGGAACCGGATCCGGAGGGCTACGTCGGCCTGATGGGGATCACCGTCTCCGACCAGCTCACCCTGCTCCGCCTGCTGCGCACGGACAACGACGTGCTCGGCCAGGAGGAGCGCGACTTCGCGCGCGGCCTCATGGGCGACGTGACCGAGGAACAGCGCTGGGGCGTGTCCTCGGGCGCGCCCGCCGACGCCGGGGTGTACCTCAAGAACGGCTGGCTGCCCCACACCGACACCAACCTCTGGCGGGTGCACAGCATCGGCGGCTTCCGTGACACCCCGGTCGGCGACTACGACGTCGTGGTCCTGACCGACGGCAACGACGGGATGCGCTACGGGGTGGACACCGTCGAGTCCGTGGCGGCCGAGGTGCACTCCGGCCTCAGCGGCCAGGACGTCCGGGCGGGGGTTCCGCCGACCGGGCTGACGCGGTCCCTCTCCCACGGCTCCGACGGCTCCGACGGTTCGGGCCGCGCATGAGCCCGGAGCCCGTTCCCCCGAGGGGAGGGGCACGGTGCGCGTGACCGGCCCGTGCGGCTCGCTCGGCGATACCCGGGGCCGCCTCCGGGCGGAACCCGGACCGGCCCCGGAGCGGCCCGGCTCCGAACCCGTCACGGCACGGGGACGCCGGAGGCCACAATGGAAGGCATGTCGCAGCGCAGAACCCGCCACCGCACGTCCCCGCCACGGCCTTCGGCCGCCCCCGAGGCGCCCTGCCCCTGCGGCGGCCCCGCGGCCTACCAGGACTGCTGCGGCCGCCTGCACGGCGGCCGGGCCACGGCGTCCACCGCCGAACAGCTCATGCGCTCGCGCTACAGCGCCTTCGCCGTCGGCGACCGTGACCACCTCCTGCGGACCTGGCACCCGAGCACCAGGCCGCGGCGCCTGGACCTGGACCCCGGCACCGAGTGGATGCGCCTGGAGATCCTGTCCACCACCGGGGGCACCCCGTTCCACAACGAGGGCACGGTCGCCTTCCGCGCGTCGTACCGCGAGGGCGGCCGTGAGGAGGCGCTCGTCGAGAACAGCCGCTTCGTCCGCCACGAGGGCGCCTGGGTCTACCTCGACGCGCTCGCGGACTGAGGGCGCTCCGGACGGTGCGGTGCACGGCGAACAGCGCGAGGTGCGGACGAGGTCACACTCTGTCCCCCCGACACGATAGGAAGGGAGCGCGCAACCGACCGAACGTACCCACACGGACACGGAGCCCCACATGACTCCCCAACCTCCCGGCCCCCTGGAACAGGGCGAAATCCTCCAGGACCTCGCCGGGCGACTGGTCGCGGTCGTCCCGCAGGGCTGGCAGCAGCTCACCTACCTGGCCAGGGTGATCGGCGCCCACCGCAGCGACATGCTCGCCGTCCAGGAGGCGGACGGCCAGGTCCGGCAGCTGGAGGTGCCCGCCGGCGTCGACGACCTGGTCGACGCGCTCAAGCGGTCCGGGTTCCAGGAGGGCGGGGGCACCTGGCTCTCCGTGATCCTCTCGGTCCACCACTCGCACCAGTTCAACGTCGAGTACAACCACGACACCGAGCCCGACCTGCCGCCCGGGACGAGCCCGCTCGTCTACGCCCAGGAACTGGAGCGCTTCCCGCGCTCGCACGACCGGATCCCGGACTGGCTCGGCGCCCGGCTGGAGCAGGCACGCGAACTGGAGCCCGAGCGGATACGCGAGGAGTTCGGCGCGGCCCTGGTACGGGCCTGCGAGCGGGAGGGGCTGCGCGCCGACTTCCTGCCGCCGACCCGCCTGCGCGTGTTCGACTCCGGGGGCACGGTCCTCATGGAGGCCGACATGAGGGACACCTTCGACCAGGCCGCCATCACCACGGACGAGCATCGGACCGGACTGGCCGCACACTTCGCGGGCTTCATGGCCCGCGCCGCGCGGGAGCGCGAGCAGGCCGCCGGCGGGTCCTCCGCCGGTACGCGCGACGCGGACCCCGCCGACAGCGCCCCGGCGGCCGACCCGGCCGGCCCTCCCACCCCGGCGGACCCCGACGACACGGTGGCCGCCTCCCTGGCGGAGGCCTTCGCCGAGGCCGGGGTGAGTGCCGCCTTCCAGGGCGCCGACACGCTCGTCGTGACACTGCCCGACGGCAACCACGCCAGCGCCGACATCAGCGGGCTGCGCGCCGCCCTGAACGGGGCCACCCCCGAGCAGATCGCGCACAACACCGCCCAGTTCGCGCGCACGTCCGTCGAGCATCTGAGCCAGGCCACCGGGCAGGGCGGCGGCGACACCGACGGACGGCTGCGGGCACGCCTCTACCCGGCCTCCGCGTTTCCCGAGGAGGTGCTGGAGTCCCTCCTGACCCGCGAGATCGCCCCCGGGCTGTGGCAGACCGTCGTCGTCGACGCCTCCGACTCGCTGCGGCCGCTGCCCCGGCAGGTGCACGAGCGCTCCGGCCGCCCCGACGGCGAGGTCTTCGCCGAGGCCGTGGCCGCCTCCGTGGCCGAGACCGTCGAGGTCAGCGAACACGAGGTCAACGGGGCGCACATCGTGCACATCGGCGGCCAGCACCCCTACGTGGCGGCGCATGTACACGCCCTCGACCGCTACCTCGGCGACCTGCCGCACGGCGCGCTCGTGGCCTTCCCCGTCCCCGAGGTGCTCCTCGCCCACCCCCTGGGGCAGGGCCACCCGATCGCCGCCATGGACCACATGCAGCAGATCGCCGAGCGGTTCACCGCCGACGGCGACAAGCCCGTCAGCGCCCAGCTCTACTGGTGGCACCCCGGTTCGCGCTCGCGCGAGCAGGGCACGCCGCCCGACCTGCGTCCCGTGGGGGCCAGGATCGACCACGAGAACAGGTCGGTCTCGCTGCTGACCTCCGACGAGGAGTTCGGGCCCATGCTCGACTCCCTGGCCGGGTAGCTGACCGGGCAGACCGGGGGAGCCGCCGCGTCGGCGGCTCCCCGACGCCCCTGCGCGCCCGCGGCACCGCTCCGCCGCCAGAAAGGACAGGTCCCCTCATGCCCGACGCTCCGTCCCGCGCGCTCGCGGCCCTCAGCGGCGCGGTCCTCGCAGTCGGGCTGTGCGCCTGCACCCCCCAGGCCCCGCCCGAGCAGCCCGTCGACCGCGTCCTCCTCTCACCCACCGCCGACCCCGGCACCTCCCAGACCGTGACCTGGCGCGCCTTCGACGCGGAGGAGGCCTTCCTGGAGATCGGTCCCGAGGACGGGTCCGCGGAACCCGCCCGGATCCCGGGGCAGGCCACCGGAGGAGAGGGGCCCGGTTCCACCTTCGCGGCCACGGCCACCGGCCTGGAGCCGGACACCGCCTACCGCTACCGGATCGGGGAGAGCGGCGGAGGCGGCAGCGAGGGCGGCGACACGGGGGGAGCGGTGAGCGACTGGCGCACCTTCACCACCGCCGCAGAGGGGGCCGAACCCTTCAGCTTCCTGTACTTCGGCGACCTCCAGAACGACATCACCGACGAGGCCGCCCCCGTCGTCAGAGCCGGACTGGAGGCCGCACCCGACGCCGAGCTGGCCGTGCACTCCGGCGACCTGGTCGACTCGGCCGACAGCGGCTCCGAGTGGGACGAGTGGTTCGACGCCTTCGGCCCGGCCACCGGAAGCATGAACCACGTGGCCACGCCCGGCAACCACGAGTACGACGACGGGTTGAGCGAACACTGGGTCCCGCAGTTCCCCGGCGCGGGCAACGGACCCGACCGGGGCGCCGACCTGGCAGAGACGGTCTACCACACCGACTACCAGGGCGTACGCTTCGTGGTGCTCAACTCCAACTACCGCGAGGTGCCCCAGGACGAGGCCGGGCGGTGGCTGGACACGCAGCGCCGGTGGCTGGAGCGGGTGCTGGCCGACAACCCCCACGAGTGGACCGTGGTCACCTTCCACCACCCGGTCTTCTCCGCCGACCCCGACCGCGACAACGAGCCGCTGCGCGAGGCGTGGCTGCCGGTGCTGGAGGAGTACGACGTGGACCTGGTCCTCCAGGGGCACGACCACTCCTACACCCGCGGCAACATGACCGAGCACCGGACCGACGACCCCGACACGCACACCGGCCCGGTCCACGTGGTCGCGGTGACCGGCCCCAAGACGTACGACGCGGCCGAGGACAACTGGACCGACCACGGCGCCGAGGTGCGCGTGCAGCGCACCGACACCCAGACCTTCCAGACGGTCTCGGTGGACGGCGCCACCCTGGAGTACCGCTCCCGCACCGCCGACGGCCAGGCCGTGGACTCCTTCACCATCGTCAAGGACGGGGACGGCAGGCGCGTCACGGACGGCTCCTGAGCCGCCGTTGTCGAGGCACCACCGAACGCCGCCGGGTCCGGGGTCGGCGCGGCCCCGGACGTGCCGGACCGGCCGGGCCCCGAACGGTCTTCGCGGCCCTGGGGCCCTGACTCGGAGTCAGGAAAGGCCGCGGAAGAAGGCGCGGATGTCGTCCGCGAGCAGCTCCGCCTCCTCCATCGCGGGGAAGTGACCGCCCTCGGTGAACTCGCTCCAGTGGCCGATCGCCTTCCCCGGGTCCACCGCGCGGCGCATGAGCGGATGGGTGTCGAACACGGCCCATCCGGACGGCACGTCGGAGGCCGTGACCAGGTCGACCCCGGAGTGCGCGGACTCGTAGTAGAACTGCGCGCTCGACGCGCCGCTGCGGGTGAACCAGTACAGGCTGATGTTCGTGAGGAGCTGGTCGCGGTCGACCGTCTCGTCCGGCGTCCGGTAGGCGCCGCCGGATCTGGTCCTGAACTTCTCGGCGATCCACGCGAGCTGGCCGACCGGCGAGTCGGTGAGCGCCGCGCCGATCGTGTCGGGGCGGTGGTCCTGCATCGCCAGGTACCCGCGCTCGGCCGCGGCCTCGGCGCGCACCGCCTCGATCTGGGCCGTCTCGTCGTCGGACAGACCGTCGGGGTAGGGGAACCTGTCGCCGAGCAGCCCGAGCCACCGGGGGTCGCTGCCGATGTGCGTGCCGATGACGCGCTCCGGGTGGAGCGCCGCGAGGCGGCCGGCGGTGCCCGCACCGATGTCGGTGCCGTGGGCCGCGAACCTCTCGTAGCCCAGACGCGTCATGATCTCGGCGTAGGCCTCCGTCGTCCGCGCCAGCTCCCAGCCGGTCCCTGACAGAGGGGTGGAGAACCCGAAGCCGGGCAGCGACGGGATGACCACGTGGAAGTCGTCGGTCAGCAGCGGGACGAGCCGCCGGTACTCGACGAACGAGCCCGGCCAGCCGTGGTTCAGGATCAGCGGGGTCGCCTCCGGGTTCGCCGATCGCACGTGGACGACGTGGAACGTCTGGCCGTCGACGACCGTCGTGGACTGTCCGTACTCGTTGAGCCCCTCCTCCTGCGCACGCCAGTCGAACCCGTCGCGCCAGTACTCGGCGAGCTCCCTCAGGTACGCCAGCGGGATGCCGCGGCTGAAGTCGGTGCGGTCTTCTCGGCCCGGCACGGGGGCCGGCCAGCGCGTGCGCGCCAGCCGGTCGCGCAGGTCGTCGACGTCGGCCTGCGGGATGTCGATGCAAAACGGTGTGAGTGCGTTGTTCGCGTTCATGGCACCGACGTTTCCAGGCAATGCGGCAGGTGAGCTTCCGCGATTGCCGAAATGCTGGGGGACATGTTGGAGACCTCGGCCCGCCTGCTCGAACTGCTGTCACTGCTCCAGCTCAAGCGCGACTGGACGAGCTCCGAGCTCGCCGGCCGGCTCGGTGTGAGCACGAGGACCGTGCGCACCGACATCGGCAAACTGCGCTCGCTCGGCTATCCCGTGGACGCGCGCCCCGGCGTCGCGGGCGGGTACCGGCTGGCCGCCGGGACGGCGATGCCCCCACTGCTGCTCGACGACGACGAGGCCGTCGCCGTCGCGGTCGGACTGGGCGCGGTCGCGACCCAGAGGCTCGGCGTCGAGGAGACGTCGCTCACCGCGCTCGCGAAGCTGGAGCAGGTGCTGCCCTCGCGCCTGCGTCGGCGCGTCGAGGCGGTACGCGAGGCGACGAGCGTCGTTCCGGGAGCCGAACCGCCGCTCGACCTCTCGCTCCTCGGCGCGGTCGCTGCCGCGGTCCGCGGCCACGAACGGCTCCGGTTCGGATACACCAAGCCCGGGGGCGGCGAAGGGGCACGCCACACCGAACCACGACGGCTGGTGAGCTGGGGGCCGCTCTGGTACCTGCTCGCGTGGGATCTCGACCGCGACGACTGGCGGATCTTCCGTGTCGACCGCATGGTTCCGCACGCACCGACGGGCGTGCGGTTCCGGCCGCGCGTGATCCCGGGGGACGATGCAGTGGAGTACGTCGTCGGACGCGTCAGCAAGGCGGCCTGGAAGTACCGCGCCCGGGTGCTCGTGCACGCTCCCGCCGCCAGGGTCGCCGCGAAGATCCCCGTCCCGGTCGACATCGAGGCGGTCGACGAGACCACGTGCCGTGTCGAGCTGGGTTCCGACGACCCGGACCGGCTCGCGCTGTGGATGACGCAGCTCGACGCCGACATCGAGGTGGTCGACGGAGACGAGCTCGCGGCGGCGTTCGACCGCCTCGCGACGAGGCTGCGCCGCGCGGCGGGTGGCGCGTCCACGACGTGAGTCCCGGCCGGGTGGCTTCCAGGACCTGCTGCGGTGCCTCTGCCCGAGGGAGCGGGCCGGTGCCCCCCCGCGGCTGCTAGGAGGAGGTCTCCCAGCGCCCGGCGACCAGGTCGACGGCCTGGTCGGCCAGCTCCTCGCCCCACCCCTGGAACTCCAGCAGGGCCTCCCGGAACCGCGCGACCTTCCGGAAGAGCTCCCCGTACCGCCTCTGCTCCTCCACGGGCAGCACCGGAAGCCGCATCCGGGACGGGTCGATCCTCAGGTGCCCCCGCATGCTGCTGCTCACCCGGGTGATGTTCTGGCTCTCCCCGGAGCTGGTGACGAACCCCGCCAGGAACCACGGGTCGACCGCGCCCGGGTTCGTGCGCACCACGTACAGGCCGCCGCCCGGGTGGGCGCCCGCGTCGTCCCCGGTCGCCACCCGCGCGGCGGGCCTCGGCGCCACCGCCGGGATGAGGACGTCGCCCTCCTGGATCGGGGGGTTGCGCATCGGGTCGGCGTCCACCTCCTCCGTGCGCGAGGCCCCCGCCCCCCGCACCACGTCCTCACCGGTGACCACCCTGGCGCTGGTGCGCGGGCCCGCCTCCTCCGCCGAACGCCGGGGGAGGGGCCGCCGGATCGTCACCGACCCGGCCCGGGCCAGCTCGCCCAGCGTGACCACCCCGACCGCCTCGCCGCCGGGCTCGGCCCCGGGAGCCTCGGGCAGGAGCGTGCGCAGTGTGCGCAGCGCGCCCTCCAGGCGCGTGCGCCGCTCGGCGAACAGATCCAGGTCACCCGCCGCGGCGCGCGGAACCGGAAGGCGCGTGCGGGGGGTCAGGTCGACGTCCTCGTCCAGCAGGTCGACCACCTCCAGCGTCCGCGCCACCCCCGGATGCTCGTCGAAGCCCTCCGGGTCGGCCAGGTACTCCCGCCAGAGCCGGTCGATCCGGCCGAGGACCCCGCCCGGCGCGGAGGTCTGCCCGGGCTCGTGCGGGGCGGTGTCCACGAGCAGCACGGGAGCGGGAACCGTGTCCCGCTCCGGACGGCGCAGCACCCACAGCTGGAGGGGAACGGCGTAGTGGGCCGCGAACCCGGGCGGGAGCGAGACCACCGCGCGGAAGGCGCCCGCGCGCAGCAGCGACCGGCGGATGCGCCGACCCGAGGGTCGCTGGGCGGCGCCCGGGGGCATCAGCACGACCGCCGAACCGCCCGGACGGAGCAGGGACAGGCAGTGCTGGACCCAGGCCAGGTCGGACTCCAGGCGCGGGGGGACCCCGTGGGTCCACCGGGGGTCCTCCGCGAGTTCCTCGCCGCCCCAGTTGCGCTCGCCGAACGGCGGGGCGCACACGACCGCGCCGGCGCCGTCCGCGCCGTCCGGTGTGGTCGGGGCGAACGCGGGAAGGCGCAGCGCGTCGGCCACACGCAGGCCCGTGCCCTTGGTCAGGGCCCCGGCGAAGGCCAGGCGCAGGGCGGCCAGCCACACCGAGGCGGCGTCCCGGTCCTGCCCCAGCAGGGCGCGCCGGCCGCCGCGCGCGGCGGCGAGCAGCAGTCCGCCCCGCCCGCACGCGGGGTCGGCCACGGTTCCGGCGGGGCCGGTTCCGGCGTCCCCGTCCCCGGTGTTCCCGACTCCGGTTCCGACTCCGGCCAGGCTCACCATGAGGTCGGCCAACTCGGGCGGGACCGTGTGCGAGCCGGAGGGGGAGCGCTGGTCCAGGCGATTGAGCAGGTGCTCGAAGGCGGTCCGCGGGTCGCTCTCCCGCGCGGCGCGCACCGCCGCGTCGGCCAACGGACCCAGCTGGGCGTCCGGAACGGATTCGGGGCGGCGCCCGGACAGAACGGCCAGCCCCGCGCCTTCGAGGAGGTCCTCGAAACTCCGCCACGCGTGCACCGCCAGCGCGGATCCGTCCTGTTCCCCGGCGCCGCGCCCCCCGGCCTCGGGGGTGCGGCTCAGGTGCCACAGCAGCACCCCGGCCTGGACGAGCACCGCGTCGACGGGGACGGAGGCGCGCAGGGAGTCGAGCGCCTGCCACAGGCGCTGGTCGGGGTCGATGCTCGGCACCTGGCGGTGGGTGGACAGCCACTCCTCCACCTGCCCCAGGTCGAACCGGGGGCTGCGGTCTGTGCCCCCCACCGGTCTGGGGAAGTCGTCGTGGCGGCGCCGCCAGTTGCTCACCGCCGTCGGCTTCACACCCGCGATCCTGGCGATGTCGGCCGAGCTCACCTCCACCTCACCGGTGCTCATGGCTTCCCCACCCATCCGGGACGACAGCAGACCGGTCACGACTATACACACGCGCCTGGTGAAAACCCTGTTCGTGGGCTTCTGCTCTGGTGGTCCGTGGTGGTTGGGCGCCTTCACACAAGAGCGGGTGTACGCGGGGGAGGAGCGGGTAGCCGTGTCCAGTATCCGATGGGACGGGCGCGATGTCCTGAGCGTGTCGGCGTTCTGGCGCCGCGGACCCCTCCGAAGCGGACCGAACGGGCGACCTGCGGGGGAGTGGGCGGATGTTGGAATGGTGGGAGGCCGCACTCCGACTCGGCTGCGCGTTCGGACTGGGCGCGCTGGTCGGCGTCGAACGCCAGTGGCGGGCCCGCATGGCGGGCCTGCGCACCAACGCACTCGTCGCCGTGGGATCGGCGCTGTTCGTCCTGCTGGCCGCCTACGCCGTCGACGAGGTCAGCCCCACGCGTGTCGCGGCCCAGGTGGTGTCGGGCATCGGCTTCCTCGGCGCGGGCGTCATCCTGCGCGACGGCATCAACATCCGCGGCATCAACACGGCCGCGACGATCTGGTGCGCCGCCGCCGTGGGCGTCCTGGCCGGAAGCGGCGTCTACCTGGTCGCGGCGATGGGCGCGGTGGCGGTGGTGGCCGCCAACGTCCTGCTGCGCCCGGTGGCCCGGCGGTTGCAGAAGAGCTCTCCCGCCAACTCCAAGGACAGCGAGACCGTCTACCGGGTCCGGATCGTGTGCACGGACGCCCACGACCCCCACGTACGGGCCCTGCTGCTCCAGGCACTGTCCGAAACCGAGTTCACACTGCGCTCCCTGGACTGCCGCCACCTGGACGAGGACGAGGACCTGGTGTCCGTGTACGCCGACGTCTACGCGGCCGGACACCAGGACGAGGCCGTGGAGCAGCTGGTCAGGAGGCTCAGCCTGGAACCGGAGGTCTCGTCCGTGCGCTGGCAGGAGCTGGACGACGAGGCGGAGTGAGGGCGGCCCCGGCGGCTCCCGGCGAGGGCTCCGGACGGGGGCTCCCCCGCGGAGTTCTGTATCGTTTCGCGACGTGAACCCCGAGCACGGGAAGCCGATCCCCGAGGAGCCGCCGTGCACCCCCGAATGCCAGGTCAGCTCACCGCCGTCCGGGTGATCCTGTTCGTCCACGTCGCGATAGCCGCGTTCGGACTGGTGTCCCTCTTCGCACTCCTGTCCGCGTCCGGGATGTCCCTCGCCCGGGTGGTGGGAGCGACGGGGACCCCCATGGGGCTCTTCACCCTGGGGATGCTGTTCGCCGTGGGTGTCCTGGTGCTGGAGACCACCGCCGCCGTGCGGATGGGCGCGGGTGGCCGAAAGAGCCAGACCCTGCTCCGCGTCGCGCTGGTCACGGCCGCCGTCGGAACACTCATGAACGTCGTGCAAGGCTCCGGTTTCCTGGGTTTCGCCCTCGTGGCGGCCGCGTTGGTCCTCGCCGAGACTCGGGCCGCCAAGGACTGGTTCGAAACCACCGATACCGCTGGAGGCCGCGCGCCCCACCGGCCGTACTGAGGCGGCGCCTCCGCGCGCCCGCGCGCCCGCGCGCCCGGTGACGGCGTCCGGCCGCACACCGCACGGGAATGCCTCGCTCCTGGTCGTGTGCCGTCTCGGGAGCGCATCCGCCCACCCCTGGTTCCGGAAACGGGTCGTCCGCCGTTCCAACGGCTTCTAACCTGGTGGCCATGAACGACCACGCCTCCTCCACCGCCCCGGTCGGCGGCGACACGCCCCTGACGGCCGCGCTCCGGGAACTGGAACTGCCCGGCCGCGTCCTGAAGGAGCTGGCCGCCTACCCCGACGACACCGGCGAGGTCCTCATGGACTCGGCCGCGGAACTGCGCCGTGCGGGACGCGACGACCAAGCCCGCCGCCTGCTGGAGACCGTGCGCGAGCACCCTCCCACCTCCGAGGACGGCCAGTACGCCTCCGTCGAGCTGGCCGACCTCCTGCGGAAGGGCCAGGACCCGCGGGACACGGCCGAGGCGGAGCGGATCACCTCCGAGCTGCTGCGCCCCGGCCACCTGGGTCAGGGGCCCGCCGACCTGCTCGGTGAGTACATGCGGGAGCTGGAGCGCTGGGACGAGGCGCTGCTCTGCTTCAACATCGCCGCCCGGCAACTGCTCGCCGAGCCGCCGGAGGAGCTCGCGGGGGAGGACGACCTCTCCCTGTCCCCGCTCGTCAACCGTCTGCTGGCGCGGATGAAGCTGGGCCTGCCGCGCGACCGCCACGACGAGGTGGCCATGGTCGTGGCCCAGCAGCAGGCGGAGAGCGCGCTGGGACTGCCCTACGAAGAGGGCTGGCCGGAGCAGGACGGCCCGGACCGGGAGGTGGAGGCGCTCTACTCCCGTGAGGCCTTCGACGGGGCCCGTGCCCGGGGACTGCTCGCGGGGGAGACCGCCGAGCACGGCGCCGACGCCTACTACCGCGCTGCCGAACGGGGCCTGCGCGAGCGCGACCGCGAACACCCCGGAACGCGGCGGAGCGTGGTGCTGCACGGCGTGGAGGAGGTCGCGGAGTTCGCCGAACGCTCCGGCCTGGCCCCGGCGGACGACGACACCGTCCGGTCCTGGGTGAACCTGGAGCTCAGCGCGGACGACCCGAGGCTGCGGTCGTGGCCGCCCGGACGCAACGAGCCCTGCTGGTGCGGAGCGGGGCGCAAGTACAAGAAGTGCTGCGGCTCACCGTCCAACCGGTGACCTGAGCCGCCTCCGAGGCAGATACCGATCTCGGTTCAGAAGGCAGTGACTGTTGCCAACGGCGGCGTGGACCCCACAGCGACACGCGCCGTCTCTCGGGCCGCCCACGGGTCGGCTGCTCCGGTGGCCGACCGGCACGCGCTCCCGCCGCGCTTGACGACCACGCCTGCGGACAACCACGGACAGGGCACGGGTTCTCTGCCACCATCGGTGGAATGGAACTCCGGTCTCACCACGTTCGTGCGCTCGTCGGCTCCGCGGAGGCGCGGGCCGTGGACCTGTGCGTGCGCGGCGGTGCGGTCACGGCCGTGTACCGTCCCGTCGCGGAACAGGGCAGGCTACGTGCGGGCGGCAGCAGGGTGCTCGGTTCGCGTCTGGGGCTCTACCAGGTGCTTCAGGCGCTTCCCCTGGGGGAGTGGGTTCCGGTCGACGCCCTGACCGAACGCGAACAGCGCATCCTCCCCGCACTTCCCGCGTGGACGCGCTCACGCAGGAGCGGGCGGGTTCTTCGTATCGCGGACACCCCCGTGCGGCTGGACCTGCTCGTCACCCGAGGGGAGGGATGGCTCGACGCACTCGACCGGGCCTGCGTGCTCGGCCCCGTCGCGCCACGCACGGCCGTGTGTCCACCGCTCGGTGAGGACCGGGAGCGGGCGTGCTTGGAGGCGGACTTCTACGGGGTTGGGCTGGCGGAGCTCGACGGCGATGGGGTGAGGGTTCTGGTGAGGCCTCGCACGGAGGTTCCCGAGTCCGCCGCGGCGCTCCGCTGGCGCCTCGCCGAGCGTGTTCACCGGGCCGTGGAGGAGCGAAATTCCTCGTCCCTCTTTCCCGCCCAGTAGCCCAGCGCGTCCGAGACCGTGAACGTGTCCTGCCTGGGGGAGATCGCCCTGTTGTGCCACTCGTATTCGAGATGGGCACGTTGACACATTCCCCGCCACCGCGCCCTCATGCCCTCGGGGGAGTGCTCGGAGCGCAGTTCCCTCCACCACCGGGACCAGAGCGCCATGTTGTGGGCGTGGGCCCCTTCCGTGTCGGAGGTGTCCTGGAAGTCGGTGAGGGGCCTGCCCACCTCACCGTTGTTGCGTGCCTCGCCCCATTCGACACAGGGCAGGCAGTCACATGGTCGGGATTCCCGCAGACGCTCGGCGAGGGTGGAGCCGCGGAAGTAGCCCATCAGGACGGGCATGATGACGTCGGGACTGGACTTCGGGCCCGGTCCGCCGCCCTGCTTCCCCGGAGGAACCGCGTGGCGGACCGAGGCGGTGTCGCCGATGGAGGCGAACGCCGCCCCGTGCACCATCGCGTCCAGCGCGGTCAGATCGGTCCTGAGCAGTGCTGTCCCCGGACAGGTGCGGAGGACCTCCCGCAGCATCCTCGCCCTGATCGCCGAGCCCACCGGGTTCCCGCTGTCCCCGAGGACCAGTGCCTTGGGCGCACGCACACGCCGCAGGGAGGCGATGAGATGCCTTCGGCGGTCAGTGAGCCACCGCGCGTCGATGGGCACCGCGAAGACCACGCCCCGCATGTCCGTTTCGTTCACCTGTCTGACGGCCTCGTCTAGGGCCCGCCCTCCCGCGTCGTCACACCGTAGGTACCGGGTGGGGGTCAGGACCAGGTCGACGGGGTTCGACGCCAACTGTTCCAGGGTCGCTCCGACGCCGGTTCGGCGTGTGTCGATGCGGAGCTGCCGTTCGAGCGTGAAGGGTTCCTCGGGGGTCGCGTAGAAGTCCTCGTATGCGGAGGGATCCAGGACCACGGGGCAGTTAGGACCCGTTCTTCTGGCGAACTCCTTCGCCTTTTCCTGTGCGCGCCTTCCGGAGAACGCCACACCTCCGAATTCGGCGGAAACCCTGTCCAGCGGTGCGTTGGCCGTGCCCTTGACATGCAGAAGGATCCGGCCGCGTACGGCGGCGAGGGGGTCGGATGGGGCGTGGCTGGCGGACGGGGACGGCCTGGGGGAACGGGGCACCGCTTCACCTCGTGGTTCCGCGTCGGCGTTCGCCTGCTTTCTGCCCGAAGTTCGTTCACCGAATCCCACGTGGCCGGTTGAGGTCACCGAATGTGTGCATGCTGTGGCTGTTGTTTTCCCTGAGGTGCTCGCGTGGCCGAGGACGCGCTGTGGCCTCGCTCCCCGCGCTGCCGCTGCCGGTTCGCTCCTCAGGCGGGGTTGCCGGGAGGATGGGGGCAGAGGGTGGCACATCCATCGAACAGAGGAAGATTCAGGATTGTCCTGTTAGGAAATGGTATGCCGTTATGTCACTGCGGCTTTCCCTTTACTTGCTTCTTTCATGTGTCGTGCTCGCGTCCTGTGTCGGCTATTTTCGGAGCGCGTGATCCTCTTGCTGGGATTGCGCGTCCGGTTGAGGATTGTCGGTATGGCCAAGAGGAAAACGCGCGGCCCCTGGCGATACTGGGGCGTGACGATCATTGTTTTTGCCCTTTTTGAATGGTTTCTTCCAGAAGTGGGGCCGATATGGATCGCGGTCGCCTCCGCGGTCTCGGTCCTCTACGTCTTCTTCCAGATGCCGCTGCCGTGCGGCGCCTGGAACCGCGGCGAGAAGACACGGTGCCGCAACAACTCCCCGGGGCTGCTTCCGGGGTGTCATATCGAGCAGCACCGGTGGCAGACGGCGAAACTGATGGTGCGCACGGGCGGTTGGGGAGAGCTTCGAGCCAAGGTCTTCGCCAGCTGGAAGAGGGCCCTTCCCGCCGTCGTCTCCGCCGCCACGATCGTGTCCGGGATCGCCGCGGTCGCCCAGCTCGCCGTCGCCGTGGCCGTCGCCTGAGGGAGGTGCGTCCTCCCCGCTCCTCCCGAGGAGGGGTGGTCGGCCCCGGCGCTGCTCGGCGCTCTGGGGGTGCCGGTGATCTGGTGGGAGGCGGACACGTGGCTCGGCGGGGACGCCGTCCCGGCCTCCGGGGACCGCATGCGCGCCGACCAGGTCTGAGTCCACACGCCGCACGCACACAGCGGCCCCGTTTTCGTGCCGAAAACGGGGCCGTGCGGCGGATGTTCAGGAGTTGCGGTTCGAGAGCGCGTCGCGCATCCGGTCGATGAGCCCCGCCCCCGGGGCCAGGATCCTGTTGGCGGGCGGGGTGTCGGGCGCGCTGGGGTGGGGGCGCGTGGGCGCCCACTCCTTGGCCTTGACCACCTTGGCGCCCAGGTCCCGCAACTCCTCCGGCGTGCACGCGGCGCGCAGGCGCGGCAGCAGGTCCCTCTCCTCGTCCTCGATGTGGTGGCGGATATCCGAGATCAGCGTGTTCAGCAGCCGCTGGAACTCGGGGTCGTCGGCGTCCAGGCCCTCCAGGTCCTTCATCACCTGCTCGGCCTCGGCGTGCTCCTGGAGCTCGTGGTCGGCGATCTGGTCACCGTCGTCCAGCACCCGGCGCGCCGCCGGGTACATGTGCTGCTCCTCGGCGACCGAATGCCTCACCAGCTCAGTGATCACGTGTTCTGTGAGCTGCTTGCGCGCCTCAGGTGAAAGCGGGCCCTCCAGCTCTGTGAATATCCGCTCGACCTGGCGGTGGTCGGAGATGATGACCTCGACAAGGTCGGGCTTCTGGGCTTCCGCGGCCATGTGTCTCCCCCTGAAATCACGGATAGCGGTGTCGATGACCACTGCCCGTGACGGTCCCTTCCTAACACGGCAGTCGCGGTTCGTCGCGTTCCACGGGGTGGCTGCGGTGTGACGGACCGGGACGGCCGATCTGTTCACGCGACCCGCCGGAGGGCTGGTCGGAACCGGCGTCCAGGACGGGTTCCTCGCCCCGACCGGTGCGGCGGCGGTCTTCGGGTGCCCGGGCAGTGACGCGGCCATGGTGAGCCTGAACTCCTCCTCAGGTGAGGGGCAGTGGCATCCGGCCCGGGGGGACCACACCGACGAGTTCAGTGCGAACGGGGCTTCGTACACGGGGGCCTTCGCCGCGGTCGGACAGGTGGCGGTCCCGCAGAACCTGGCCCGCCAACGGGGCAGCGTCGCGATCGACATCCGCACCGGAGGGGTCCTGTCGGATCCGATGCACGGCGAAACCGGGGCCGACACCGTACGGGTGCTCTCCGATGTGGAGCGGACGCCCGGTGTCAGGAGTCCGTGCCCTGCACCTGGGCGCCGACCTCCTCGCGCAGGCGCACGGCCCTGGGATCGGAGAAGCCCTCCAGGGCCTCCAGCGCCTCGCGCCAGTGTCCGCGAGCCGCCTCCGCGTCACCGCTGGCGGCCACCACTGAGGCCAGCCGGTCCAGGCACACCGCCAGCCTCCACCGGTCCCGGTACCTGCGGTAGCCGCTGGCCGCCTGCCGGTAGAACTTCGCCGCCTCCTCGGGGCGCTCCAGCGCACCGTAGACCTCGCCCACCCCCTCGAAGGCCTCCGCCTCACGCACGTGGTCGGCGATCGCGCGGTGCAGGACCGCCGCCTCGTGGAAGCAGGACAGAGCCTCCTCCATGTGCCCGAGCAGGACGTGGGTCCTGCCGAGTTCGAGGAGCGCGTACCCCTCCCGGACGGTGTGTTCGAGTTCCTGGGCCAGCTCCAGGGCCCTCTGGATGAAGCCCAGTGATCGGTCGGCCCGGCCGAGTTCCCGCCAGGCAGCGCTCAGGGAGGTCAGACAGGCGAACTCGCTCATACGGTTGCCGGTCCGTCGATGGACGCCGATGGCCTGCTCGGCCAGGGCCGCCGCCTCCTCCGGCCTGCCCAGGTCGAGGAGGCAGCGGACCAGGTTTCCCTGGATGATCCCCTCCCAGAGACTGTCCCCGAGGGCCCCGGCGAACCCGAGGGAACGCTCCAGATGGTCACGGGCCTCACCGAGCCGGTGCTCGCGCAGGTGGACCAGGCCGATGGCGTTCAACGACATGGCCGCACCGAGATCGTCGCCCAGCTCGCGCCGGAGCTCCAGGGCACGCCCGTGGTGGGTGATCGCGTCATCGGGCTGGTGGGACTGCAGACAGGCGATGCCCAGGCCCTCCTCCAGGTCGGCCTCGACCGAGGGGCGGCGTTCGCGTCGTACCGCCTCCAGACCGCGGCGGACAGCGGCGGTCCACTCCGCGCCGAGGCTGTGGAAGGCGGGGAAGTGCCGCAGGACCAGGGGAAACCGCCAGACGAGGCCGTCCAGACCGCTGGCGGCGGCCGTCGCCGCCGCGGCCATCAGGTTCTTTCCTTCCAGTTCGAACCACCGGACCGCGTCGCCGTTGTCGGTGAGGACGGGGCTCCCGTGCGCCTCGCCGCGCAGCAGCCCGTCCGGTTCGGGACGCCGAAGATTGGAGTCGACCACCCCGAGCGCGGCGTACGCGGTGCGCAGGTACCAGGTCAGGAGCCGATCCAGGGCTTCGCTCCGCGGACCCGGCTCCTCCCCGTCGCGCACCTGATCCATCGCGTAGGAGCGGATCAGGTCGTGGAACCGGTAGCGGTCCGGGCCGGTCTGCTCCAGGAGGTGGGCGCCCGCCAGGGTGTCCAGGGTGCGCCGGGCCCGACGGGCGGGCAGGTCCGCCAGGGCCGCCGCGGCTCCGGCGGTGAAGTCCCGTCCGGGGTGCAGGCCGAGCAGCCGGAACAGGCGTGCGGCGCCCTCGGGCAGGGCCCGGTAGGACCAGGCGAAGACGGAGCGGACCGTGCCGGCCTCCTCCTCGTCATCGGTGGCCAGGGCGTCCCACAGCGAGGATTCGTCGCGAAGGTCCTGGATGAGGTCGGCCAGCGGCATGTGCGGGCGGCTCGCCGCGCGCTCGGCGGCGATGCGCAGGGCCAGGGGGAGCTGTCCGCACAGCCGGGCGAGCTCGGCCACCTCCTGCGGGTCGTCCTGCGGCCGGTGGCGGACCGTGACGTGCTCCAGGAGTTCCACCGCCTCGGCGGGGTCCAGGGTGCGCACGGTGAGGCGCTGCGCGCCGTCCCTGACGACCAGGCCGGACAGCCGGTCCCTGCTCGTGACCACGACCGCGCAGTCGGAGGAACCCGGCAGCAGCGGGCGGACCTGTGCCGCGGTCGAGGCGTTGTCCAGCAGGATCAGGACGCGTTTCTCGGCCAGGAGGGAGCGGTAGAGGGCGGAGCGGCTGTCGGTGTCGGGGGGAATCGAGCTCGCGGGGATCCCGAACGCCCGCAGGAACCGGTCCAGCACCTGTTCGGGGGCCATGGGCAGCCCGGGACCGTACCCCTGCAGGTCGACGTAGAGCTGTCCGTCGGGGAAGTGGCTCCGAACCCGGTGGGCCCAGCGCAGCGCGAGAGCCGTCTTGCCCACTCCGGCGGTACCGGCGATGACATGGACCGTGGCCTCGGAGGGGCCGTCCTCGTTTCGTGCGGCTCCCCGCACCGGCGTGCTGAGGATCTCGAGTTCGCCGGTACGGTTCACGAACCCGCGTACGTCACCGGGGAGCTGCCGGGGCACCGGGGCGGGGGATCGGTCCGACCCGTGCCCGTGGAAGTGGACCCCGCCCCGGACGTCGCGTGCCTGGACCGCGCGGCCGGAGACGTCCGCCATCCGCGACCGTGCGCCGTCGGACGGGTCCTCCTCCGCTTCCTCGCCGTGTCGGGGCGTGCCTCTATCGGACACCGGCGATGTCCGCCCCGCCCACCTCGCGGACGAAGTAGGACTCCAAGGCCTCGGCGGCCGCGTGGAGGGCCGCTATCTCCGACCTGCACTGCGCGGTGACGTCGGGATCGGCGAATCGGACCGCCCCTTGGAGCACGCCCTGCTCGTCGTAGAGGATCTTGTAGGTCACCTCGTCTCCGAGGGTGACGACCTCCGGAACGGGGCGGTCCTGCTCGAAGGACGCGAGCCGTTCGGGGGAGACGACGCGGATGTCCTCGCCGCACTGGGCCCGGACCCGCAGGGAGTGCAGTTCCCAGAGCAGGTAGACGGGGAAGGGCTTCTCCACGACCCGGACCCGGCGAACACCGCACCCCGCCCGGGCGAGGCGGGCGAACTCCTTCCGAAGAGCGGGGCGGTTGTCCTCCAACAGGCGCAGGGACTCGTCCCGGCGCCCGTCGAGAAAGGCCAGCCAACTCCTGCTTTCCGGTTGATGGAACTCCTGCTGCCGTTCGAGCTTGTAGACGTCGGTGTCCCTGAGTGACCCGAAACGGTTCCTGAAGTCACTGGAGTAGTCGGTGAGCGCCAGGTGATCGCCGGGAAGGGAGTCGATGGTGTCAAGCATCGGGAATATCCGATTTCGCTGAGATCAGTGTGGAACGGGGGATGACGACGAGTCGCTCGTCCTCCGCGATCGCGGCCCCGTTCGGGAGCCGATGGGCATAGGTCCGCGTCAGGTCACGGCCGATCACCGCGATGTCACCGTTGGAGAGTTCCCAGATGTCGGGGCATCCGTCGACGTGGTCGGTGTTGCCCAGCTCCGCCGGTGATCTGCCCAGCCTCCGTGCCATGTCCGCGGCGGGATCCGCCTCCCAGGGACGTGTCATCGTGAGCCCTTCCACGCACTGTTCGGGGGTGTACGTGCGCCTGACGAAAATAACACGAAAGCACGTATTGCCTGGGTGATGATCGTGTCGCCCACGGACACTATCGTCTTTCCCCGCCAGGCGTTCCGTGTTCCTTTGAATCGGTCCCAGCTTGCCGTGTCGCCTGAAGGACAGGTCAGGGGGTGTGTGGTGCCAAGGGTGGCTTTTTGCCTTCTGGTGTGGCGGTGAGACTGTTTCTCGGCTTTTGCTGAAGTGAAATGTGGTTTGTCCGCATCCGGCCATGGTGCGGGAGGGAAACAAGGGTCTTTGGTCCCTGAATTCCCTGTTCGCGGGTAACCTATGGCGGATTCGCATACGAGGCGCGCACGGTTCCGTCACGGCACGGGGTCGACGTCGAGCACGTGGACGCCCTCGGCGGAGGAGACCACGATCGTGCCGTCGGGTGTGGCCAGGAGGTCGTGTACCTGTGGCGGCACCGACCAGGGGATGACGGCCTTCTCCGGGGCGTCCGTGTCCAGGAACAGATGACACAACTGTCCCGAAGGCTCCTGTAGGTAGCGCCGCCTCTGGATGAGGACGGCGACCGGACGGCCGCCCCACTCGGTCACCCGCGACACCAGCACCCACGGATCCTCCGGGAACACCGGCTCCAGGTCGGGCAGGGTGACGATGTTCCCGGCCTCGGCGAGGTAGGTGCGTCCGGCCGCGTGAGCGATCTCGACGTCCCGGTCCTCGGGAACCCCGCTGTACAGACCCACCTTTCCCACCCATGCGCCGTCATCCGCCCGCTGCACGTAGACGAAGCACTTGTCGAAGACGCTGAAGTCTTCGGCCCCGAACTCGACGACCTCCTCGGTGCTGGGCCAAGCCAGGTAACCGTGCCGTAGGGTGAGCCGCTCGCTGACCTCCCGGTATCGGTAGTGCTCGTAGGTCATCGCGGGGACGGGCTCGCCGGTGGCCAGGTCCATCGCCGACACCCAGTGGTCGTAGGTCCCGTAGCCGCCCTCATGCAGGAAGAGCAGGTCACGGCCACCGTAGTGGCCCAGGGCCAGGTAGCACATGTCGTAGACCTGTTCCCCCGTCCGTGTGCCGGGGAGGGGGAAGGTCTCCAGGACGGACCCGTCACGCACGTCGGCGATCACCAGGTCCTTGGAGGTGGTGAACGCCAGGACCGGTTCGGGTCCGAGTGCGGGAAGGTCGACCAGGTGGATCGGCGAGGCGAAGGAGAGCGCGGGGCCCAGGGGGCGGCGGCTCCTCAAGTCGAAGGCGGCCGCGAGGAAGCCGTCGTTCAGGAGACCGAGTTCGGACTCGTCGTCCACGACGACCAGCAAGGTGTCTCTGACCAGTTGGAGGCGTGCCCCGTGCCAGTCCTCGCCCAGCAGACGCGTCTCCCGCATCGGGTCCCCTCTCGTCGGTTCCGGTTCCCCGGCATCGTAGAGCTCTCTGAGGGGCTCCGGTCAGTCGGTGGTCGCGGGCATCCGGAACCTGATCACCGGGACGGTGTCCGTGTCCGCTTCCTCGCCCTGTCCCGGTGACTGTTGCCCGGATTCCCTGTCGGGGTCCACGTGGGTCAGGAGCGCGCCGAAGCCAGCCCAGCCCCCGCCGCCGTGGCCACCGCCACCGGTGAGGTCGTACCAGACGGCCGGGGTCATCGCAGGTCCGACCGGGACGGCGCGCACGGGTGCGTCCAGGGCGCGGTCGACTCCCAGGGAAGCGACGGTCTCCACCCCCAGGGCCACGCCCACCGGTGTCGGTCCGCCCGTCCGGTGGGGACTCCGGTTCAGGTCCGCGCGGCCTCGGCGGCGGCGCACCTCCATCACGTGCAGTACGCCCCACTCGGTCAGCTCCCGCACGATCGGCACCAGGGAGGACACATCCGGTTCGTCCCCCGGCGGATGGCTCACCGTGAGCGTGACGGTCTCGCGGACGCCCTCCCGGGTCCGGCGCACCCGCAGAGTGCCGCAGAAGGCGCGTACGCCCTCGGGACGCACCGACCCGGGCGGTCCGGCGAACACCAGCCACGAGGGACGGGGAGACCGGTTCCGGCACAGGTCCGTGAGGGCGTCGGTCTCCCATGCCAGGGTGGCGGGTTCGGTGGGGCCGAACAGGGAGGGCGCGGCTCCGGCCAGGGTCTCGGTGAGCAGCTCGACGGTCTGGCCCAGGACCAGGTTCGGATCGGCCGGGTGGTCGGCCTTGAGGGTGACCTGGAGTTGGTGGTCGGTCTCCTCCGGGGCCGGTTCGGTCCGCAGCGGGGAGTCGGCCACCGGGGTGCCGGGCGGGTCGGCGATGAGGCCGTAGCGTTCATCCCAGTGCAGCGGGCGGCCGGAGAACCCGTCGCGGAACCCGTCTCCGTCGGCCACCGCCCAGCGGGCCAGGGGCGCGGTCAGCAGGGTCGCCAGCGGTTCGGTGAGGCGTGAACCCGGGGGCGTCACCAGCTGAAGGGCTCGGCCCTGGCGCGCGTGAGCGGCCAGGGCGTCGGTCAGCCAGGCCGAGACCGGGACGACGGGCCGGTCCTCGACCACGACGGCGGCCTCCTCGGTGAGCGCGGAGACCATCGGATGCCCTGTGTCCCGGACGGGCAGCCCGTCGAGCCGCGGCAGGCCTTGCTCCGGCTGCCACACCAGCCCGCCGTACCACTCCACCAGGGTGTCGGCGAAGCGGCGCATCGCCTGCCGGGTGGTGGGGTCGGCCAGACCCGCCTCGGTGGTGCGGGCCTCCACCCACCAGGGCTGTGCGGGCAGGGTGTCGGGAAGCGTGGTGTCCAGGAGCCGTTCGGCCTCGGCCGACACCGCGAGCCGTTGGGCGGCGTGCACCGCCGCGACGAGGTGCCCCGCCCCGTCGCGTAGCTGGACGAGCGCGCCGTCGGCGACCAGGCGCACGCGCAGTGACGGCCCGGCCGCGGCAAGGGCGCGTGTCAGCCCGGGGACGCCCGGCGGGTGCTCCAGGAGGGCGACCAGGGTGCGGCTCACGGGAAAAGCTCCTTCAAGAACGGATGCGGGGACGTGGCTGGTCCTACTCGGTGGCTCTGCCCTCGGCTTCCTCACGCAGTTTCTCGTGGAGTCAGCCGGAAACATTTAACGTGCTCTGAGTTCAGGGCAGCCCGGGTCGCTCCCATGTAGGGTTGTCATCTCCGTCGAATCGCATTCCCAGGCGCCAGCCGGTCTCATTTTCCAGTAGGTGAAAAATATACTCAGCATTCCTCGATACTTCGTTCCAGTCTGATCCGTAAACTTCTATGGATGTGCTGAACCCATCATAGATGTCGAGCTCTTCAATATCGAGGATCATCCCCCCCAGGTGAACCTCGACCGTGTCGACGATTGCTTTCTCGTGTTCATAGTCCGGCATGGAGCGGATCTTGGCGACGACTTCGTCCACTCCTTCGGAAGTCATGATAAATTCTGAGCGCGCCACTTTTCTCCTTATGGCCAGGTGATCACGTAGTCATTACCGATCAAAATGAGCTCATCAATGTCTCCGCCATTTCTGGGGAGTGCTGACCGTAGTGCTGAAAAGGCTGTATCCTGGGTGGTCCCCGCTGCTCGCAGGTCGATGGCCAGGCGGCTGGACTGCTTCTTCCCGCTGCGGATGTTCTGAATGACGGCGTTTTTGCTGTCGGATTCGGCTGTCTTGAACTCAAGGGTGAGCTGGGTTCCTGATATCACGGATTCTGGTGATTTTTTGCCTTCTATTGTGGACTCGTCGACCGAGAGTGTGCTGATTCCGTGGTCCTCCAGGAAGCTCGCAATGGATTTCTCTTTTTCGGAAAAGTGCTCCCATCCTTCGCCGATCCTGCTCTCGATGTCATTGAATTTTGGTTGTTCTTCCCTGTAGCGTCCGGGCGCCAGGTTTTCCGGGGGTGGGAGCGTGCTGTCGGAAATGGAGCCATTGAATGCATCCAGCAGGACCCGCTGTGCTGGTCCGCCTCTCGAATGGGCATCGCTTGGATTATCGTCGGGCTCTTCCCCTTGCCCGTCATCCGGGCTGACGGGAGGTCCGTCGGAGCCATCACCATGCCCTCCACCATTGTGTCCTCCACCGGGTTCCGCCGGGGTGGCCGCGTCGCCGTCCGGATGGCCGCTGTGCCCTCCGTTCGGGTTGCTGTCGGCGCCAACCGCATCTTTGTTGGCAACAGTGTCGCTTGTGGGTTTGTCCGCGTCGGTGGGACTGGTGACCGGGGCCGCGGGACTCTCCTGCCCCGAGGTGGAGCCGTCATCGACGGGGGAGGCCGCCCAGGGGTCACGGGAGGTGCCGGCGCCGCTGTCCGAGGTGCCCTCATGCAGCTCCCGGGCGGTCGGGGCGTTGGTCTCCCTCGGCGCATCGGCCTCGCCCCCCACCGGGGTGCCCTCGCTGCTCGGGACCGTTCCGTCCCCGCTCGGGGAGGGAGCGTCTCCCACGGGAGCGGTGGGGGTCTCCGGTGCCGGAGGAGCTGCCGGGGGCGGGGAGCCGTGCGGTGTCCCCTCGGTACTGGGAGATCCGCCGAGCTGGCTCTCCAGACCGGCCAGGGCCTCGTGCATCCCGCCTACGGCACCGCCCGGGTCGGGCTGACCTGCGGCGGGGGCTGTGGTGGCCATGCCCACCGTGTCGGTGCCGCGGAGCCCGTTGCCAGCGCCGTTCACACCGTGGGTGCTGTGGCCGCCGCCAGGGGAGCCGTTACCGTCGGACCCCGATCCCGATCCCGACCCGGACCCTGACCCCAGGTCGGGGCCGTCAAGGAAGACCCTGCTCCAGCCCAGGGGAGAAGCCATGAGCGCGATGTTCCCGGCTCCGTTCACGATGGTGTACTCGGGCCGGTGGTCCCACTCACTCACCGGAACGATGGAGTCGCCGTACGCCTGCCACGCCTCCTTCGCGTTGGCGTACTGCGCGTCCAGGCTGTCCGGCGCGATCCACTCGCCCTGTCCGTCCGAGCCTGCCAATGCCCAGAAGCTGCTCTTGGCCTCCTCCCAGTTCGCAAGGAGGTTCTGGCCGTGCTCGGTACCGAAGGGATAGACGAACCGGCCGTCCCGGTACAGCCCGGTGGTGACCCCCAGGCCGACCACCGCACCGATGGCGATGTCGCCCACACTCCAGAACAGGTTCTCCAGGGCGCCGGGTGGCTCGTCCACCGCTGAACCCCACGGGTTGGCCTGGTCGACGGGGGCCGAAGCCGTGCCGTACACCTGCCAGGTGCGGTCGCCGCCGGTGGAGGTCTGGTCGTGGTTGGCCTTGTCGCTGTGGCCGGTGAAGAAGGTACCGCCGTAGTGCTGGCCGATCGCGTTGGCGCAGGCGCGTTCGGCCTCCTGGTACTCGTGGACGGCCGCGGCGACCCGGTTGTTCAGGTCGTTGTTGCGCTCGCGCTCGTCCTCGTCCTCCAGCCACTCCCTGTCCCAGCCCACGTCGGCGCGGAAAGCCTCGGCCTCCGCCTTGAGGCCGGTCAGGCGGGACTTGAGCTCGCGCGCGGTCTCGGCGAAGGTCTCCAGCGCACCGGCGGCGTCTCTGACGCCGGACGCGACCGCGGACCCGTCGGAGGAGACCGGGTCCAAGGCGCTGAGTAGGGTGTCGGCCTCCGGCGCCACGTAGATGCCGGTGAGGGAGGCCCAGGTGGAGGTGATGCCCTCACCCGACTCCTCGATGGCCTCGCCGACGGCGCGCAGCCGGCCGGCGGCCTCTTCGAGCTCGTCGGGATCGACGTTGGGGATGGGGACCAAGCCGGGTACGATCCCGCCGTCGCTGGCGGGTGCGCACGACTCTGTGGAGAAGGAGGTGAATTCCATGGGGCCTTTGGGGACGGGGGAGGGCAGAGGGCCGGAGGGGCATCAGGGGAGACGGGGATGGAAAGGGGCACGTTGGCCGCGGCGCCTTGCCCGGCGCGCCGGTGGGCCTGGGGAGCATCCGGGCGGAGGGTCAGTGCGGCTGGATCGCGGGAGGGTCGGGCACCGTTCCGGCGTTGGCCTGGGCGTTCTCGGCCATCTCCAGGTTGCCGTTCGCGTAGTGCATCGTGGCCTCGCCCGCGCCTCCGGTGGCGCTCGCGCTCAGGGTGATCATCTCCCCGACGACGCCGAGGAAGTGCGTGCCGAACTCCCCGAGCGCGATGCTGATGGGGACGCTCGAAGCCGCGGAGTTCACCTCCTCCAAGCGCGTGCCGAGGTCGGTGTACTCACCGGACAGCCCGGTGGTGCCCTCCTCGTCACCGATGAGACCGGAGACGTTGCGCAGGACTCCGTTGACCTCGGACACCTGGATGTTCCACGCGGACATGTGGGGGCTCCTTCTCCGTCGGGGGCGGTGGAGGGCGGTGGCGGACCGCATGTCTGGTGGCCGCGCACTCACCGAGAGTTCCACAGGGGTGAGACGTTTTCCCATCCTTTGCGTGGTTTCCGAAGGTCAGGTCGGTGTGGCATAGATATGCGCGTATGTGCAGGTGAAGACGAGGAATGACCAGGGAAGCACGAGGAGGGGCGTGGAGCCCGAGTGGCGCACGTCACTGCCCAGGGTGCGTGGTGGAGGAGCTTCTCCCGGGAGTACGCCCAGGTCACGCACGTGCGCATCGGCGCTGGGGATATGGCCGGATGCGGTCATCGAGGTCCTGGACTCCGGGGTCCGAGCGCGGCATCGGTGTCCCAGGCCGCCTCATGGGACTGAGCGCACTTGCCGGTGTTCGTTCCAGATTGGTTCAGGGAAAAATTCTCCGAATTTGATGCTGGAAAGATGCATAGAAGTGAGTCGGACGGGCTACGGTGACTAGCGAAATCCTTTGTGAGAGTCAGGGAGGTGGCGACCGTGCTCCTGCGGTTCCGTGTGGCGAACTGGGCGTCCATCCGGGACGAACAGGAGTTGAGCCTGGTCGCTGCCGACGATCACGAGGACCTTGCGATGCGGGAGATTCCCGGAACCGGGCTGAAGGCGCTGCCCGTGGTCGGGGTCCTGGGCGCGAACGCCTCGGGAAAGTCCAACCTGATGACGGCGATGGCCTACGCGCGCGACGCCGTCCGGTATTCGCACAACCGGTGGCACCCCCGCGGTGGGACCGGCCGTGTTCCCTTCCTCCTCGACGAGGCCGCGGTGGCCAGGCGATCGGAGTTCGCCTTCGACTTCGTCCTTGACGGTGATCGCCACGAGTACGGCTTCGCGGTGGACGACGGCGCGGTGACCTCGGAGTGGCTGTACAGCTGGCCGCGCGGCCGTATGCGGACACTCTTCGAACGTGAGGGCCAGGAGATCGAGCTCGGCCCCGGCCTGCGTCGGGGCTTCGGAAACCGGACCCGGATGGTCCAGGAGTCCGTCCGTCCCAACAGCCTCTTCGTGTCAGCGGGAGCGGCGGGCAACCACCCGTTGCTCACCAGCGTCTACGACTGGGTCGACCGGATCACGATGGCCTTCGACACGAACGCTCCCGTACGCCTGGACCTGACGTTGCGCATGCTCACGGGGCCCGAACGGGACCTGTGCACCCTCCTGCTCAGATACGCGGACCTGGGGATCACCGGTGTTCGTTCGGAGGAGAAGGAGATGCCCAAGGAGGCCACGGCGCACTTCGCGGCGGGTTTCCGGGTGCTCCACCCCGAAGGGCCCCCCACGGACCCGGAGGGCTGGCGCCAGTCACCCGAGATCGTCGTCGAGCACCGGACCCCCGGCGGCAGCGTGGAGCTGCCCTACGGCGCGGAGTCCCACGGTACGCACACCTGGCTGGAACTGGTCGGTGTGGTGGTCCGGGCGTTGGAACAGGGGCGTGTGCTCGTCGTCGACGAACTGGACGCACGGCTGCACCCGAACCTGGCCGGACAGCTGGTGCGGCTCTTCTCCGAGCCGGAGACCAACCCCCGTGGCGCCCAGCTCGTGTTCAACACCCACGACGTCACTCTGCTGAGCCGTCGTTCCTTCGGATACCTGACCCGGGACCAGACGTGGTTCACCGAGAAGGGGGCGGACGGAGCCACCGAACTGGTCGCGTTGCGCGAGTACAAGGTGCGCGATGACCGCGATGATGTGGTGAAGAAGTACCTTCTGGGCGCTTTTTCCGCTGTGCCGGTTTTCGATGGCGGCATAAGTGACGAACTCACCCGTCTTGTCGCCGAACGTGCGCTAACGTGCCGGTGTGGCGCCGAAGAAGAAGCGAAACACCTCTCTCAGCCCGAAGAAAACCGGGACGAAGAACCTCAAGCGCAGATATCTCATCTTCTGTGAGGACACCTATGGCGGGACGACCTACTTCACGAAGATGAAGGAGAAGCAGCGCTTCTCGAACGTGTCGATCGACATTGGTGACAGACACGGAGAGCCGTACGGCCTGGTCCTGGCCGCGCAGAAGAGACAGGAGTTCGCGCACAGGCGGCGCGGGGACCAGGGCACCGAGTACGACGAGGTGTGGTGTGTGATCGACGTCGAGGCACCCCGTCCCCATGATTCGCTGGACCGGGCGATGGGCCTGGCGCGGGACAGCGGGATCGAGATCGCCTACGCCAATCCGTGCTTCGAGCTCTGGTTGTACCTGCACCAGAGGGAGCCCGCGGGATACCTGACCACGGAGCAGGCCATCGCGAAGATGGAGGGGCTGGGGTGCTGTTACAGCAGGCGCAAGGACTTCGATCCCGAGCACTTCCTCGGTCAGCCCCAGCAGGAGGCGATCAGACGCGCCGAACTGTTGGAGAAGCGGCACCAGGAGACCCTCCACCCGAGCAAGAAGAACCCCTGGACGAACGTCCACCGTTTGGTTCGCGGTCTTCTCGACCACGCGTGAGGACGCGGAGTGATCAGAACTGACGCGCGTGGCACGGCGGCGCACCTTCCGGGCTTTGACTCCGGAGGAGCGCCGCGCGCACCTGCTCGCCATCGCTGAGGAGGAGACGCGGGGTCAGTGGACCCGGGTGACCTCGCGGGCGTCGGTGGAGACCAGGTAGTCCTCGGGGTCCAGGTCCATCGCCTCGCGCTTGGGGGAGTTCCAGTACTGGCGGTTGCTCTCATTGAAGGACTCGGGGCCGTCGTAGGAGATCTCCCAGATGAAGTGGTGGCTCTCCCGGTCGATCCAGGCGCCGCCGAGGGAGAAGCCGAACTCCAGACGCAGGGGAACGATCTCCTCCCTCCAACGCCGGACCCACTCGTCGAGCAGACCCTCTCGGACGGTGTAGGTGCGTACCTGGGTGGTGACGGCCATGCTGTCGCCTCTCCGAAGTGGTGGACGCGGGATCGATCAGCGCCGGTCCCGCGGGTTCCCGCGCACGTACCCGCTGGTCATGCCCGTGTGAGGTCGTGGTCCCAGCCCGGGCCGGAGGGATGGCATGTACCGGCTTCGGTGGGACCGGATCCTGGAGGACCTGGCACAGGACCCCGACGCCACCACTGACCTGCTCGCCGACGAACTTCCCGGGGATGCCGAGGAGGTGTTCGCCCGCCACGGGGTGCGGCTCTTCCCCGACTCCGCCGACGACCTCGACGTCCACTGCACCTGCCCGGACCGGGGGCATCCCTGCAAACACGGCGCCGCGGTCCTGTACACGTGGGCTTCGGCGCTCGACGACGCCCCGCTGCTGCTCTTCGCGTGGCTGGGAAGGGCCGAGGACGAGGTGATCGCCGCCCTGGACGCCTCGAGAAGCAGGAGCGGGCCGGGCGGAGAACTGGGAGTGGAGGTGGCGCCGTTGGTCGATCACGTCGCCGACTTCTGGGCCGTGGGCGAGCCCGTGCGGCTGGCCCCGCCCCGTTCCTTCGACCCGCTCGCGCACTGGGAGGATTCCACCCCGGGCGTCGCCTCCCGGCTGGCGCCCATGTACGAGCGGATCGGCCGTATGACGGATTGATCGTGCCGCTCCTGAGGCGGCCGGGCGTGCCCTCGCGCGGGGCGGCAAGCGGAGCCCTGGAGAGGCCGTCCCGGTCAGGGACAGTCGTAGTCGGCCACGCAGAACGAGTCCGCGGCCCTCGCGTAGAGCTTCTCGGTGGGACCCCAGTCGTCCTGCGGTCCGGCGGCCGACACCATGTAGACCTTGCCGTCTCCGCCGAGGAAGGTGCGTGCGTACACATCCCGGGGGCCGAGTTCTGGGTGTTCGTAGAGGTAGTTGAGGTGGTAGGCGTAGTCGATCTCCATGTTCAGGGATTCCCTGCCCAGGTACCGCCGTGACCTCTCGTGGACGGAGTACCCGGGCCTGTCCTGGTGGTCGGCTTCCAAGGCTTGCATGGCCTTCTCGGGAGAGTCGTGTGCGCCCCCGAAATCGGTGATCCGGATGAGGCGGTTCCGGCTACCTTGGTAATAGAAGATGTCCTCCGACAGTCCCTCGTCATCGCGCTGCCACCCCTCGGGGAGGTAGAAAGCGAATCCCCTGGCGTCCTCGTGGAGCTCGTACCCCTCCGGTACCGGGTCCTCTGCTGCCGGGTCTTCTTCTGCCGGGCTCGCCTCGTCGTCGCAGTGCTCACCGCCCAACCCGTCTGCGCACCCGTCCTCATCCGGGGTTTCGGGCGGGGTTTCGGGCGGCTCCGTGGCACCGGTCCCACCCGCGAGGGGAGAGCCGTTCCCGTCGGGAGCGTTCGTATCGGGGGCGTTCGCGTAGACACCGGCCGCCAACACGACGAGCACGACGAGCAGTGACACCAGCACCAGGGCCGATATGTTCACCTGCTTCGCTCTTCCGCCTCCAGCAGACCCCGGGCGCGTTCTTTCGACCCAGCATTGCTGGTCGGGGTCCCAACGCATATCCGTGGAATCGGACATGGCTCCTCCTCAACCGGTGAGTTGCCGCACCGTCTCGGCCAGAGCGGTCGCCGAGGACAGTGCGCCCAGTGCGGTGTTCGCCTGCTCCAACCGCTCCCACAACCTGCGCAGCCGGCCTGGGGCTGCGGTACCGGTCTGTGTGATCTCCTCCTCCGCCTCGACCAGTTCCGCCTCCACCTCGGCGACCCCCTCCGCGCCGGCGAACAGGGGAAGCTGTTGGCGCAGCAGGAGGACCTGTTCCAGCAGCTCCCGGTAGCGCTCGTCCAGAACGGCGTCGGAGGAGGCCTCGAAGCGCGCGGTGCCGTGGTCCCCGGTGGCGATCGCCACCTCCCGGGCGTCGCCGCCGATGGTGACGGAACCGGGGGCGCGGTTCCTGGTTGTCCTCCTCGGGGGTGTGACCGGGCCGCTCCGGCGGGTTTCCTCCCTGGGGCCGGCAGCCGCCGGGGCGGACGCCTCGGCGGAGCCGCCCGTGCCGGTGGAGACCGCTCCGCCGTGCAGCGAGCCGTCGATGGACACCGAGCCCGCGGCCGGTGTGGTGTCGTCGTGGGCCATGGTGTTACCTCTTGTCCTCTTCTTTTGCCGTGGCTGTCGGATCGGTGCCGGTGACGGCCTGCGCGCTGGCCCCGGTGGCGATCGATCCGGTCATGGAACCGCCGATGAACACGCCTCCGCGGCTGATGTTCACGACCTGCTGTTGGAACTCCTCGGTCTTGTAGCCGGCTTCGGCCAGGGCCTGGTGTGCCCCGGAGGTGATGCGGTCCTGGATGGTCTTGACGTACCGCTTGACGTCCATCTCCTGGAGCATCGACCGTGTGCCGCGTGAGCCCAACTCGCGGACGCTGAGCTGAGGCGCCCTCTGGGCCCTCCCACCCGCGGGCCCGCGCCATTCGAACCACCACGACCTGAGGGTGCCCGTCCCGCGGGCCAGGACGGTCATCGTCATCGCGGGCGCGGCCACCAGGGCCGACATCCGGAAGCGGGTCGACCGCTCGGTGAGGGTGTCCACCTCGTGGAAGGCGCTCCGCAGCGGTGGCAGGACGTAGGGCAGAACTTCGAGGATGAGGAGATCGCCCTGGGTGTGCACCCGCACGAAGACGGTGGTGACGACCTCCTCTCCCCAACCGCCCACCCGGATCCGAAGGAAGTGCCGCCGCTGCTCCGCGCCTTCACCGGTGGCTTCTTCGAGGTGTCTACGGATGTTGCCGTCCCCGTAGGGAAGCTTGGCGCGTCGCGCATCAGTGGGGAGGGCGGCGGGGAGGAGGACGCACTCCTGTAGCTCCATGTCCTTGAGCCGGTCCCTGCTGGTCCGGGAGGAGACTTCGGCGAGTTTCGCCAACCGCGGGGTGATGAGGTCGAGGACGCGGCGGCCGTCCAGGGGCTTGGCGCTGTCCGGGGTGTCGGGGCGGCGTTCGAGTTCCAGTGCCAACGACCAGGGGCGGTAGGGGTCGCCGGCGCCGAGGAAGGGATCGTCCTCGTTGTAGAGGATGAGGCGGGAGAACTGCTCCCTGTCGATCGCGGCCATGGTGCCCGCGCGCTGTTTCGTGAACAGGGAAGGGGCGACCTCCGGGGATGTGCCGGTGAAGGAATGGCGGGTCAGTTCCGTCCACAGGACCCTGGAGAGGTCGAGTTGGTGCCACACACCGATCGCGAGGAGGAGCGCCGGCGGGGAGAGGAGGGCCAGAGCCACGGGAACGTGGCCTGCTCCAAGGAACGAATACGCGAACAGGATCCACAGCACCGTCAGTGCCAGGTTGAGGAGGGCCAGGACCAGGGCGCGGAAGCGACGGCCCCGGCTGACCGGACCGGTGGTGCGTCGGCCGCTCGCCGTCAGGAATGGTGCACTCCGGCCCAGAAGCTTCTGGCGGCGTCGGGAGAACAGACCGACGAAGGCGAACAGGGCCAAGGAGATGAGTGCGGCCGTTCCCATCGCCCTCGCGGTCGAGTTCTCCTGGTCCGTCAACTCGGGCGGGTCCGTCGCATCGAACAGGATCAGGAAGTCGGGCGGGTTGATCAACGAGAACAGGGCCACCAGGCTCTCGATCCTCAGGCTTCCAGCCACCAGGCCCCAAACCACCAGGACTATCACGATCGCCAGGACCAGGCTCGCGGCCTTCATGTCCATGCTCCTGGCCCGCAGGCAGTGCCGGAGCACGGTCGCGACGTCGTAGCCCAGGGACGGGGGGACCGTGCGTTCGGGGTGTTCGATGAGTTCGGTGATGGCGGTTTCGCGGAACTCGGGGTCGAGGTAGGCCCCTGCGCACAGAAGGCGGGTGGCCTTGCTGTGGGTGTAGGAGGCGGTGGGCGGCAGGGGCGACGTGGATGGCACGGGCGGTGTGGGCGACGTGCTTCCCATGGTGCTGTCGGGGAGATTCGGTCGGGCCACGCGTCGCTCCAGGGGGTTGCCAGGGACGGAGGGGAAGTCGACTCCAGGTCTTGGGAGCGAGTGGTGCTCAGCATATGTGAATTTCTCTGGTCATTGGAGAGCGAATTCGAGATGGAGGGAGGGGCAGGCCATCTGGCCGGAGTAACTATAAAAACATCAGTATTCATGTGGTAAGGGGGCAAGGTGTGGTTCTGGCGTAATTCTGTAACCTTGTGGGGTCTTGGGGGAACAGTCGCCTTTGGTGTCCTGGGGAAAAATCCTTGGGAATCCTCGAATCTCCTCGGAAGTCAGAGACGCGGAGATTCCTCGCGCGGACCAGGCGGATTCGGTGTCCTGACCCTCGCCCCTGGCGCGGGGGAACCGCCGTGGTAATGATGCCTGACACGCTCTTCAGGTCGGAGTTGCGCACAAGAACGAAGCCGTGGCCGTAGATGTGCGGAATCTGGTTCAAGAGCAGGTCGTCCTGCTCGACGACGGGGACGCTTGCCTTCACCTGGTCCACGGACGTGGGTTCGAAACCGCCCAGCCTCATCTTGCCGATGGACTCCCAGCTCACCACTCCATGGCGGAGACCGTCATCGGCGATGACCGCCAACTGGGAGAAGTTGCGGGAGATCATGGTGGTGACCGCCTTGCGGACCGTGTCCTGGGGCCTGACTGAGACAACCTTCCGGTTCGCGGCCTCCAGACCCCCGCCCCGGAGCGTGGACGACGTGGACTCGAAGGGTTCCTCGACCTCGTTCTCTCGTAGCGGAGTGGACGTGGCTTCCTCGTTGGTGGGTTCCTCCCCGGCCCGGACGATGTCGATGGTGTTGTCGATCCATCCTTCGGTGAACGAGGGCTGTGTGGTCAGTCCCTTCTCCTCCAGGTCGCTTTGAATCGCCGCCTCGGAGGAAGGGGTACGTCGCGCCACGTTCCAGTAGGACGGGAACTTGCGGATCGTCATCGTGATGGGTCGTGGGGATCCCTCGCCGCGGCTTGGGCCAGAACCTCGGCGTGGCCTTCGGCCTCGTGCCACTCCTCCTTCTCCGCCACGGTCGGAGCTCCGGGATCCTTATCTCTCCCAGCCAGGACCGCCACACGCCGGGCGGCGTCGAACCGGGTCAGCCCGCACACCGTGAGCAGGGATCCCATACTGTCGAGCAGGTCCTGTTGGATCGCGGTGCGGGGGACGTCCTTGCGCAGCCACTCGACCCTGCGCATGTGGCGGAACCCTTCGGGAACCTGGTCGCCGTACGCGTAGCGGCCAACGACCTGACCGAGCGCCACCTTTTGGGAGGACTTGGAAGAGTTCTTGAGCGGCATGACCACGTGATCGCCCTCCTGGATGAGGCGGGCGAAGCGCCACAGTTGCCCCGTCCAGTTGACGACACTGCCCTTGGTCGCATCCGGGTAGGCAGCGCGGACCCGGCGCTTCAGTTCCCCCCGAGTGCGGCACTCGTTGATATCGCCGATGTGCCAGCCGACGATGACCATGCCTTCCCGGAGGCACATGCTCTCGCGCCCGCCATGGTGTCCGGACCGGATCAACCAGGCGGTTGGGGCAACCTCGCTCATGGACTTCGCTTCTTCCCCACGAAAACGGCACGATCGTGAGGTGGGCGGGGCAAGAGGTTATCGCCTGTCGCGACCACCGAGGAGAACGAGATCAGAATCGTTGCGTGGACGATGAGAGGCACGGCCTTCGTGGGCTGCCACGCGTACCTTTTCGGTCCGGACGTGCCTCTGTCACCGCTGCCACCTATGCTGGACGGGCAGTCAGGCGGGGCAGAACTGGAGAGGGAGCGGCCGGATGGCGAACCGATGGTGGGGTAAACCCTCGGAGTTCCGTTGGGAACAGTCGGCCCTGGACCACATCCGCGAGTACTTCCCCGATCGGGAGCCCTACCGCGCCTGGCAGGGCATGTCCTTCACCGCGCGCAACAACCGCGTCCGCGAGTGCGACCTGTTCGCCGTCACCCCCACCGGCGCCTTCCTCGTCGAAATCAAGAGCCACCCGGGGCGCGCCACCAACCGGGGCAGTGAGTGGACCTTCACCAACGGCCACCGCCGGACCATCACGAACCCGCTGCACCTGACTGAGCAGAAGGCCAAGGAACTCAAGGATCGTCTCCAGTGGGCGGCCAGGAAACTGGGCCTGCCCGACAACGTGCGGATCCCCTTCATCAAGGCCGCGGTCTTCCTCTCCGCCGACGACCTGCGCTGTGACTTCGACGAGGTACAGCTGGCGGAGGTCTACGGCCGGGAGGGCCTGGAGAAGCAGACCGGCCTGGACGGCATCTGGAGCGGTCTGCTCGGCCGCCCCCACACCACGGTCAGCCCGGGTTTTCTCAAGAACGTCTCGCTCCTGATGGAGACGATCGGTGTCCAGTCGCTGGACCGCGCGCTGAAACTGGGCGAGTACACGCTGGAGAAGCGCTCCTTCGACAGCGGACCCACCTGGACCGACTACCGGGCCCGGCACCAGCAGTTGGGCAGCAGCAGCCGGGTGCGCCTCTACCACTACGGCGAGTCCCCGAGCGAGGACGACCGCCGTTCGGTCGAGCGTGCGGCCAAGCGCGAGTACATGTCCCTGGAGGGCATCTCCCACGAGGGAATCGTCAAGGCCGAGTACTTCGGGGTCGTCGACCAGATCGGTCCGGGCATCGCCTTCCGGCACCACTCCTCCTGGAAGCGGCTGGACCACTTCATGGCCGAACACGGGGACGACCTCGAGATCGACACCCGGATGGAGATGGTCCGCCAACTGGCCGAGGCGGTCAACCACGCCCACCGCAACCGCCTCTTCCACCGTGCCCTGGCCGCGCGCAGCGTGTGGGTGGAGCTGGACGGCTCCTTCCCGCGGCTGTACATCGCCGACTGGCAGGTGGCCTCCCGTGAGAGCCTGCGCCTGCGCAGCGGAGGCCACACGCGTCACACCTCCGATGGCGGGGCCGCGACGGAGCACCTGGAGGCCGCGCTGGGCGAACGCGCCCTGGCCGCGCACGTCGAGGCGGCCGCCCAGGCCTATCTGGCACCGGAGTTCCCCGACTACGGGGGCAGGGCCGCCCCCCAGGACATCTTCGGCCTCGGTGCGCTCACCTACCTCGTCTTCACCGGCCAACCGCCGGGCCGCAACCGCCGCGAGATGAGCCGACAGATCCAGGAGCACGGCTGCCTCACCCCGGCCGCGGTGAGCGACGACATCGTCCCCCAGTTGGACACGCTCGTTCGCGAGGCCACCCGCCGTTCCCCCGGTGACCGCCTGTCGACGGTCCAGGCCTTCCTACGCATGCTCGACCAGGTCGAGGAGTACCTGACCCAGCCCGAGGTCAAGACCGACCCGCTCACCGCGCGACCCGGCGACGAGACCGAACAGGGGTGGAGGGTCCGGGAGGTCCTGGGCAGGGGCGCCACGGCGCGCGCCCTGCTCATGAGCGGGCCGAAGGGTGTGGAGGTCGTCCACAAGGTCGCCCTCAACTCCGGTTCGGCGGCCGCCGCGCTGCGGGGGGAGGCCCAGACACTGCGGATCGTCGGTTCCGGTCCCAGGATCGTGGCCCTGGCCTCCGCCGGAGCGGACCAGGAAACGGGTGTGCGCGAGATCGGCGAGCGCACCGTCCTCCCCCTGCAACACGCGGGGGAGAGCACGCTCGCGGACTATCTGTCCCGCCAGGGGGCCCTGGGCACCGGTGAGTTGCTCCGGTTCGGGCAGCACCTGTTCGACGCGGTCGAGCACCTGGAGAGCAAGAAGGTCTTCCACCGCGACATCAAGCCGGCCAACCTCGGTGTCCAGGAGCCCCCCAAACAGGGTCGTACCCTGATGCTCTTCGACTTCTCCCTGTCCAGGACACCGTGTGAGAACACCGCGGCGGGGACGCGCGGTTACCTCGATCCGTTCCTGGGTCCGGACCGCCCCTACGACGAGTCCGCCGAACGCTACGCCCTGGCCGTGACCCTGCACGAGATGGCCACCGGAGAACTCCCCGTGTGGGACGACGACGGGGTCGGCCCCGAGTTCCTGGCTGACGACGTCGAGCTTCCGCGACTCTCCGAGGACGCCTTCCCCGAACAGAACCGGTCCCTCCTGCTCTCCTTCTTCCACCGCGCGCTGCACCGCAGGGTGGAGCGGCGCTTTGCCACGCTCCAGGACATGCGCAGTGCCTGGGAGGCGGCCCTCTACGCGGCCTCTCCGGTGGCCGAGGCCGTGGTAGAGAGCGAGGAGACCCGCCGACGCAACGCCGAGAGCGCGGACCTGAACACGCCGTTGCACCTGGCCGGGCTCACCCCGCTCGCCCTGGACACCGCCACCCGGGTGCTGAAGTGCGAGACGGTTGGCGACCTGCTCACCAAACCCGTCCGGGAACTCCACCGCCTGCGCGGTGTCTCCCTGCCCACGCGCAACGAACTGGTCAAAGCGGTCACCGACTGGCGCAAGCGCCTGGACGTGGCCGAGTACGCGGTCGCCACACGCTCCAAGCTGCCCCGCGGCGCTGACGGTGACGAAAAGAGGAAGGCCACCCTCGACCAGGTGATCCGCCAGTTCATCCCGACCTCCACCGAGGCCAACGGGCAGTGGGTACGGGCGGTGCGCGAACTGCTCGGCATCCCCGAGAAGGCCGCGGCCCGCACCGGCTGGTGGCCCACCCATCGCAGGGTCGCCGAGCGCGTGGGGCTTCCCCAGGAACTCGTGGACCGGGACCTGCAACACGCCGTCACCTACTGGTCCAAGAGCGCCTCGCTCCTGAGCTCGGTCCGCGACGACGTGGTGGAGATCCTCGCCCGCAACGGCCGTGTCCGCGAGGTCGGGCAGATCGCCGCGGAACTGCTCACCCTGCGCGGCACCTCACTGGAGGGGGACGCCCGCGCCGCCTACGCGATGGCGGCGCTGCGCGTGGCGGTGGAGTGCGAGGAGCGCCGCACCGACCAGAGGTTCGTCGTTCGCCGCTACGACCGCAGGGTCCTGGTCGCACAGGTCATCGACGACGACCCCTCCGTCCCGGTGGAGGGTGAGTTGTTCGACTATGCCGAGGCGCTCGCTCACCGCGCGGACGAGCTGGTCCGCGTCCGGCCCGGGGAGCCCCTGCCCACCCCTGCCACGGTCCGACAGGCGCTGCGCGCCGTCACTCCGCCCGAGGGAATGGAGCCCCTGAGCGACACCGACCTGGTGCAGTTGGCCGCGGTGGCCTCCGGCCGTGCCGAGGTCACGCCCCGGCTGGAGCTCTACCCGGTCGACTTGGACCTGGAACGGGCGCTCCAGCTCACCCAGGCCGTCGGTTACCTGGGCGCGCCCGGTATCACCCCGCAGCAGGTACGCGACCGGGTGAGGGCGCGCTTCCCCGCGCTCGAGGCTCCCGGGGACGGGCAGCTGTGGAACCTGCTGGCCGACAAGTACCCCAAGCTCCGCAGGCGCGAACACCAGGGCACCACCTACTGGTACCTGGAGCCGGAGCTGACCACGTACCAGCCCTCCACGCACACGGGGCCGCACCATGCTCCGGGGCAGCTCGACGCCGCCTCCGCCCGAGCCTGGCAGCAGTTGGAGGCCTCGGTGGGAAGCGGGGGTTTCCGTGCGCTCAAGACGTGGATGCCCGACACCGAGCGCAGCGCCGAGGCCCTGGCCCGCACCCCCGGAGTGGTGCCCTTCGACGTCTCCGCCGAGTTCGTCGCGGTCGTCGACGAGGTACTGGGCGAGATCGGCGGCGGCCTGGACTGGGATGTCCTGGCCGAGGCCGACAACAGCCGTCCCGCGGCCTTCGAGCGTATGCTGAGCGACGTCTTCGAACGGCTCGGCCACCGGGTGCGTTCGGCGGGGCCCGCGGGACCCGGCGAGGACGCGGTGGTACTGCTGTACCGGGCGACCCCCCTGGCTCGCTACGCGCCGGGCCGCGCCCTGTTGGGTGCCCTCGTCCAGGAGGCACGTGAGGCGGGCACCAGTCCGTACGGACTGTGGCTGCTGTGCCCGATGCGCGGCCCCCAGGGGCCCGCGACCCTGGACGGTCACCCGGCGGGAATCATCAGCGACGTCGAACAGGTGCTGCTGCCGAAGGGCTTCGCGGCACCGGAGGCCGCACCGGTGGGGTGAACCGGATATGCGCTGCACGGTGAGCCCCTTCGCCGAGTCATGGGGGCGATCGAAAGTGACTCCGGGACGGGGGTTCGCCGAGGGGGTGGCTGGTTGTCTACAGGTGAGAGGCCGGCCGTGGCGCGTGGGCGCACGCCGATAGTTGAGGGTATGAGCCCTGCGCAACACCGTGCCACCCAGCGCGATACCGCTCAGGGTCCCGCCGTGCTCCAGGGCCGCGCCCTTCAGCGCCACGCTGCCCCGGGTCCCATGACCGCAGCTCTCGCGATCGTGGCCGGCCAGTACGGGGCCCTCACCTGCGTGCAGGCCCGAGGGTGCGGGCTCGCCACGAACGACCTCCGGCAGCTGCTCCGGCTCGGGGAATGGCTGCATCCCCACCGGCAGATCTACGTCGTGTGCTCCCTCGTACCGGAGACGTACGGTCCCGAACGACTTCGCTGTGTGTTCATAGCTGCCCAGCTCGCGCTGGGGTCGTGCGCGTGCTCGGCCGGGCGGACCGCGGCGAGGCTGTGGAGGGATGCGGGGACTGGAGTGGTGGGACGGGCACGAGGTCCACATGGCCGCCCCGGACCTGAAGGCCCAGTGGTACCTGGCCGGGGTATGAGATGCGCTGTCTCCGCCAGCTTACGCCCTAATGTGAAAAATCTATCCGACAGTCCATGTCGAATGATTGGTCATTGGCTTCGGAGGGTGGAAGCACTGAATCGGGTTGAGTCCGTGTCCAATGCTTAATTGTGGTCCTGTCGTGAAGGCGAAATTGCTCAAGGAATATCTATGCAAGGGTCTTGAATGAGCTTCTGTCGAGTGCTATATTTAATCCTAAATAAGTGAATAAACCCCTTCTTGAGATAGGTGTCTGCGTGAAAAACATGATTGGCGACAGGTTTCTTCTGCTGGGAGTATCCCCGCGTATTGGCGGCCTGTCGGAAGTCAAGAAGGCGGTGGATACCAACAGTGAAGACGGTGTCTTTGTAGCTGTAAAGGTGCTCAGGAAGCGCGATGATGAGATTATCAAGATTTTCCTTGATCGCGAGACGGAGTCCTTGAAGGAACTTCGTCATCCCAACATTGTGCAGATGCTGGACTCGGGTTGGGACGAGACTCTTGGGCAGTATTACATTGCCTTGGAGTGGGTTGATCGCAGCCTGAAGGATGTTCTTCCCGAAGGGAGTCCCATGGCCTGGGAGTCCTACTTCGAGAAAATCGGCATCCCCCTGGTGGAGGCCCTGTCGCATGCTCATTCCCTGGAGATCGAGCACCGAGACGTCAAACCCGGCAATGTTTTGATAGATTCGAAGGGGCGGCCGAAGCTTGCCGACTTCGGAATCGCCAAAATCCGCTCCAAGGTGCTTGAGTCAGACGAAACTGTGGCTGACTTCCGGTCCAGCCTCTACGCCCCGCCGGGGGGTGAAGACGAAGTTCCCTACGTGCGTGATGTTTTCAGCTATGGCGTGCTTGCTATTCAAGCGATAACAGGCAGCAAGATCGGAAGCCATACAGATCTGACGCCGACTCTGGAAGGCATGGATGTAGATTCAGAGTTCCGCGATATCCTGCGGGACTGTGTTGATTTCAACCCGGCGCGGCGGCCTGCTAACGCAACGATCCTCGAGCAGAGAATTAGAGAGGCATTCAGGGTCTGCGGGGACCGAAAGTCACGCAAGCGTAATGCCTTGTGGATGAAGTGCACGCGAAGCGCCGCAGAAAAGGTTCTCGGGTTGAAGAGGGGGGATGACGTTAACTGGGATCAGGCGGAGAGCGCCATTCTGAATGACCTGAGCGACCAGGTGCATGCTGAGTTCAGCTACAATAGGCAGTCTGAAGAGGTCGAGTTCGATACGATCAGGCTCATTGGTCGATCCTGCCTCTATCTTCTCAAGCTTGCTGATGACTCTGACGACCGCGCTGTTATTGTCACCGTCCTGAACAAGGGCGACGAGTGGATTGAACGGCAGCGAGAAAAAGCATACCCCGTTGGGCTGTCACTGACCTGGGCCTTTGCTGATCCAGGTGAGCATGCTGCAGTTGAGGGATTGAAATCCCTGATGGATCGTTTGAAGGAGCACAGCGATCTTCGCCAGAAATCCAAAGAGTCACTCCGATCGCAGAACCTTGGAGATCTTTTCGAGGGTTGGCGGAGGCTGCTCGATGCTCGTGAGGAATCAGCCGCCGGAGGGCGAAAACAACTTGAATACGAACGTGTCTCCGGGCAGGGGCGCAGTATCGAGTTTCATTTGACCTTGCCGAATGACGTTGTGATGCAAGGTGAGGAGTGGACTGTATTCGACTACACCAACAGGCGCTCCTTGGACCGAGGTGAAGTTGTGCGCCAAGGAGATAAATCGGTTACTCTGAGGTTTAGCAAGGCCGACGTTCGCATGCCTCAAAAGGGTTTCCTAAAGCCTTACTTGGGTCCTACTCAAACTGCTCTCAACCGTCAAAAATCTGCCCTGAACAGTGTCGCTCACGGGCAGAGTAAGAATAAGTTGTTGCGTGAGGTTATCGAGGATCCGTCACAAATCTCTGTAGGGCCGCCTGCGGAAATCAGTCAATGGTTTCGAAAAGATCTTGACGGTAGCAAACGTGAGGTGGTGAAGCACGCTCTGGGAACGCAGGATCTTCTTCTGGTCGAAGGTCCTCCGGGTACGGGTAAGACGACAGTCATCGCTGAGATCGTTGAGCAGACGCTCAAGCGCTCACCTAACGTTCGCATCCTGATTGTTAGCCAGACGCACATTGCCATCGATAACGCCCTGCTCCGACTCGAGGATGCTGGCATTAGCGGACTGGTACGCCTTGGGCGTCCCGATGATTCGCGAGTGGCGGACAGTGCTCAACACCTCCTGCTCGACAAGCGAGTGAAGCGATGGTCCAAGGAGGTTCGCTCCAAAGCTGAAGCCCACATGGACCGACTGGCTGGAAGTCAAGGGGTGGAAACACGCCATCTCAAGGCTGCATTGCTGCTACAAGAATTGGCATCAGTCGCCGACACCCTCACAACAGTCGAAAAGCATCTGGAATCTTTGGACGATCGTACCTATTCAGAACGAACCACTTCCACCCGGGAACTGGGTGAGCAGATGGTCGATGCCCGACAACGACGGGAAAAACTAAGGGACCAGCGCCGTGAGCTTTTCGACAGGACTCAGGCTGTTCTGGACGGTGATCTGACTCTTCGGGAGGAGATGTCGTCCAGTGAGGCGAGGGCTGGTGTTGAGGCGCTACTTGGAAATGATGGCTATGGTCAGAGGCTGATGGGCCTTGTCGAACTCCAGGGGGAGTGGCTTCAGCGTATCGGTAGTGATCAGAATCTAGTATCGTCCTTCCTGAAGGATAGCAAAGTCATTGGCGGGACCGCGCTGGGTTTCCTTGGACATCCAGCCGCGCGAGATCTTCAGTTCGACTTGTGTATTTTTGACGAGGCATCCAAGGCGACGGCAACCGAGGCTTTGGTACCACTCGCCCGTGCACAGCGTTGGGTCCTGGTCGGTGACACTCGGCAGCTGCCTCCCATCGACGAAGAAATTCTTCGTGACCGGCCGCTGATGGTGGAGTACCAACTCGATCCGGAGCTGGTCAAGACCACACTCTTTCAATATCTGGCAGAAAAGACTCAGTCTCCGGTCAAGCACATGCTGCGTGAACAGTATCGAATGACCCCCGCGATCGGGAACTTGATTTCAAACTGTTTCTACAATGGGGAGCTGCGTTCTCCGGGTCGCCAACAGCTTGCTGGCTACGACAGGGTGAGCAAACCGGTTCTGTGGCTCGACACCAGCCGTCTTGGTAATCAGCGTCTTGAGTCCGAGCGTAGTGCTGCGCAGACGAGTATCTCCAATCGGACAGAAGCCAAGATCGCGATCAGGCATCTGGAAACGCTGGAAAAGTCGATTGGCCGTGGTCTCATCAAGATTTCCGGGAAGAAAAAGCTCGAAGTTTTGGTGATCGCGCCTTACTCTCGCCAGGTGGACGAACTCAAACGTTCCCTGGCTGCGGTTCGAATGAGTAATATTGATGCGGAAGTTTTGTCTGTTGATGCGGTGCAGGGCAGGGAGTGTGACTTGGCAGTATTCTCCGTCACGCGAAGCAACAATCGTGGTGATTTCGGATTTCTGGGAGAACCATATTGGAGGCGTATCAACGTTGCGCTCTCGAGGGCTCGATACGGACTTGTCGTTGTTGGTGACGCTGCCTTCAGTGGTAGCAAACAAGGCGCACTCCGTGATGTCCTTGACTACATGAGAAATCACCCTGAAGAATGCGAGGTTCGTGATGTCAACATTTAGTCCTGATAGTGTCCTGGCTTCTCAGTTCGGCGATTCCCGTTCGGGGTTGGACCTGGTGGCTATTGTTGACGCAGCCCTCCCAGTAGGACAGATCACCGTAGACGTCCTAGCGCAGGACCGGAAGGATCTTCCACTAATGGAAGAGTTTGTTCTTCGCCTGGTCGACTCTGGGGTCAATACCGGGCAATCTATTAGAGATTTTCTCGGTCTGCCAATGAGTCTGGTTACACAGACCATCGCGGACCATTTCTCTTCGGATTACCTTACCTATGCTAGCGGTCCCCGCGGGGCGGATGATGGCGGTCGCCGTTTGGCGTTGACACCGAGGGGTCGGATCGCTGCCAAGGAGCTGGCTTCCATCGCCCCGGTTCAGGATGAATTGGATCTGGTCTACGATGAGCTTCTTTGTAAAATCGGTCCCTTTCGTCGGAACGAAACCATATCCCAGTCCAGGGCAAAGGATGACGGTTTGCTGATGCTTCCTCGCCTGCGGAAGCAACGTCTGGGGCCATCGGACATCTCTCCGTCGGAGATCAACGCGCTACTTCGCGATCGAGGTGATTCCAAGCGCGAGATCCTGATGGTGAAAGGCGTAAGTCAACGTAGAGGGCGGCGGTTCCTTCCGGTTCAGGTGCTGCTGTATTCGGACAGTGAGCGCTCCGATATTCAGATTGGGGTAGTCGTCGACGGTGAAATCAGCAATGATCACGAGTTGTCTCTGATCGAATCAGGTGGAGCGGACGCACTGGGTATCAAGGTAGATGCCCCAGAGCAGCGTCCTCAGTTGGATCCGATTTTGGAGCGCGACCGGATTCCACTTCATGAGGTCACTCGTAAACTCAGGGAGGAGGTCGCCCGGCAGGCGACTCCTGGGCCAGCTCTCAAGGAAGCTGATGCTGGAGATGTTACCCCGGAGAGAGAAATCCGAGCCGTGGCCGTGTATGAGCACCCCGAACTGCTCAGCGAAGCACTTCTGAAGGCCAAGAAGAGAATCCTGATCATCTCACCATGGGTGAAGAACGCCATTGTGGATACGGAGTTTATCAGAAAGCTAGAGATGTGCCTTAAGCGTAAGGTTGATGTGCGTATCGCGTACGGAATCAGGAAGGACGGGGACGATTCCGATTCCGATGCTCACGCTTTGAAGCGCTTGGCCAACCTGGAAAAGCGTTATCCGGAACAACTTTCCCTGGTGCGAGTGAAGAGTACGCACGCAAAGATTCTTATTTTTGATGACGTCTGGATCAACACGAGCTTCAACTGGCTAAGCTTCCGGGGGTCTCGGGACCGTACGTATCGAATGGAAGAGGGTACCCTGGTTCGGGGGAACGATATTGTTGATGCCCAGTTCGGGAGTTACGTTGGGCAAATTGAAAATAACCGCCTTTGATTTTTCGAGTGGTCTCTCGGGGTGAAGTTCGAGCTCGCCGGTCGTAGGGTGCGGAGGTTCGCCTGACCTTAAGTTCTCTGGTGTCCGTCGGTGGAGGGGCCTGGTGCTGACTTTTAATTTGTGGGGTTATATCTCCAAGGACAGTCCAGTTCCGGCCAGACACCCCTTGAGCAGCTCGGGACGGTACTGCATGGGTCTGAGTCGAGCGCGCATCAAAACGGCGAGCTGGTCGA
>NZ_JAAXPG010000021.1 GCF_012396365.1 Nocardiopsis alborubida
CCTAGGCGCGCGGGCCGCCCCCACCCGCACCGCCGCCGTCTGCCTGTCGGTGGTGCTGTCCGCGGCCGCGGTGAGCGTGGCCGGTCCGATCGCTTTCGTGTCCCTGACCGCGCCGCAGATAGCGCGTCGGCTCTCCGCCGCGCCGGGACCCAACATGGTGCTGTCGGCCCTGGTCGGGGCCCTGCTGCTGGTGACGGCGGACCTGGCCGTCCAGCAGTCCCCGGTCGGCGACGGGCTGCCGGTCGGCGTCTTCACCATGGGGATCGGCGGCGTCTACCTGGGCTATCTGCTGGTTCGTGAATGGCGAAAGGGTGTGCTGTGAGTCTGGTGCTGTCCGCGGAGGGCCTGACCCTGGGGTACGGGGCCGAACCGGTCGTGCGCGACCTCGACCTGGGGGTGGCCGAGGGCGAGTTCACCGTCATCGTCGGCCCCAACGGCTGCGGCAAGTCCACGCTGCTCAAGGCCCTGGGGCGGGTGAACAGGCCGATCTCGGGGCGGGTGCTGCTGCACGGCAGGGACGTGCGGGGCCAGCGGGCCAAGGCGGTCGCGCGCCAGATGGCGCTGCTGCCGCAGAGCCCGACCGCCCCCGAGGGCATCACCGTGCGGGCCCTGGCCGCCCGGGGCCGCTTCCCGCATCACACGCTGGTGCGCCAGTGGAGCCCCCAGGACGAGACGGCGATCGGGCGCGCGCTGGAGATGACCGGGCTGGCCGACCTGGCCGACACCCAGGTGGGCTCGCTCTCGGGCGGCCAGCGCCAGCGCGCCTGGGTGGCGATGGTCCTGGCGCAGGACACCGGTGTCCTCCTGCTGGACGAGCCCACCACCTACCTGGACATCGCCCACCAGTACGACCTGATGGAGCTGTTCGCCGACCTGCACCGCCGGGGGCGCACGGTGGTCGCGGTCCTGCACGACCTGGCCCAGGCCGCCCGGTTCGCCACCCGCCTGGTGCTGATGGAGTCGGGCAGGGTGGTCGCCGACGGCCCTCCGGAGGAGGTCGTGACCGCCCGTCTGGTGGAGGAGGTGTTCGGGCTGCCCTGCGACGTGGTGCCCGACCCGCGCACCCGCACACCGCTGGTCATCCCGCACGAGAGGGGGTGCCGCGCCGGAGGCGTCGGTTGAGGGTGTCCCGCCCTCCGCGAAGCGGCTCCCGGGCGGTGGCGGGCGACGGGCGGGCCCGCCCCCTCAACCCCGCCGGGCCTTGTACTCCTCCCAGGAGGAGAGCAGGGTGTCGTGGTAGTCGTCCAGCCAGGTCATGTAGTCGTGCATGTTGCGCAGCCGGGTGCGCGCGGGCGGGCTCAGGCCGGGCAGGCGCTCCAGGGCCGATGCCGCGAGCTCCCTCTGCCGCCGCAGGTAGGAGCGCTCGTTGCGCAGGAACCCGCCCCAGACGTCCTCGTCCATGGCGACCAGCCGCGAGCGGCGCCCGGGGGAGGCGACCAGTTCCACGAAGCCCATCTCGCGCAGGCGGCGCACCGACTGCGACACCGAACCCCGGCTGACCCGGGCGCCGTCGGCGATCTCCTCGGCGCTCACGGCCTCGCGGTCGGCGACGAGCAGGTAGCCCACGATGCGGCCCTCGGCGCGGGGGCGGCCCTGCGACTGCCAGTACTCGGAGAAGCGCCCGACGAAGTCGTCGCGGAACTGCGTGTCCTCGTCCGTCTGCGCGCTCTCCGCCATGGGGGCCACGATAGCGCCTGAGACGGGGCGTTCCGGGCCCGCCCGAGGGCTTGGACCGCACCCCTCCGCCCCGCCCGGCGCCGGGCGGGGCGTTCGCGGTTCAGGTGCGGCGCAGGGACTCCAGCATGCGCGACAGCGCCGCCCACACCTGCTCCAGGTCCCCGGGGTCGTCGCTGTCGGCCAGCCACAGCGCGGCCTCGTTCATCGCCCCCGAGAGCAGGTGGGCCACGGGCGCGACCGGCCGCGGCTCCAGGACGCCCGCCTCGACCAGCGCGGAGAGCGCCTCGGCCAAGTGACGGGCCGACGCGGCCTCGTCCAGGGCGCGCCAGGCGCTCCAGCCCAGGACGGCGGGCCCGTCCACCAGCATGATCCGTCGCACGTCCGGCGCTGTGCTGGCGGTGAGGAAGGCCCGGCACCCGGAGGTCAGCCGGTCCCACGGGTCGGGGTGCGCGTCCGCCGCCCGCGCCACGGCGTCGCCGACCTCGGACTGCACCTCCTCCAGGACCGCGCGGAACAGGTCCGGCTTGCCCTCGAAGTGGTGGTACAGGGCGCCCTTGGTGACCGCGGAGTCCGCCACGATCCGGGCCAGCCCCACCCCGCCGTACCCGTACGCGGTGAACAGCCTGCGGGCCTCGCGCAGCAGGACCCGCCTGGTGCGCTCCCGCTGCCGGGCGCGGCTTCCCGGTTCCGCGGCCATGTCCGGACCCCCTCCTTGTTGACATACCGAAGGTATGCCAATAGCGTACCTTCACATACCGAAGGTACGTGAAAGGTGGGGCCATGCGGCTCAACAGCTTCTACCCGGTGGTCGGGACGCCCCGGCTGGCCGAGTCCCGGGACTTCTACGTCGGCCTGTTCGGCTTCGAGGAGACCTTCGCCGCCGACTGGTACGTGAGTCTGCGCAGGCCCGGCCCGCCCGAGTACGAGCTGGCCCTGCTCGACCCCGGGCACCCCACCGTGCCCGAGGGCTACCGCAGGCCCGTCCAGGGTCTGCTGCTCAACTTCGAGGTGGAGGACGTGGACGCCGAGTGGGAGCGCCTGGTGGTGCGCGGCGGCCTGCGTCCCGAGCTGGGGATCCGCACCGAGGACTTCGGCCAGCGGCACTTCATCGTCGCCGACCCCGGCGGGGTCCTGGTCGACGTCATCACACCCGTCGCGCCCTCGGAGGAGTACGGGGACAACTTCGTGCGGGGCTGAGGGCCGCCCCGCCCCGCGCGCCCGGTACGGTCGGCGTGACAGAGGAGGGGCGAAGGCTGTGGCGATGACGCTGGAACAGGCCTCGTGCCTGGCGGAGGAGGCCCACGCCGGGCAGGTCGACCGGGCCGGCCGGCCCTACGCCGAGCACGTGTTCGCGGTGCGCGACCTGCTCGCCGGGCACGGGGAACGCGCCCAGGCGGCCGGGGTGCTGCACGACGTGCTGGAGGACACCCCGCTCACCGCCGACGACCTGCGCGCCAGGGGCTGTCCGGAGGAGGTCGTGCGCGCGGTGGAGTCGGTGACCCGGCGCGCGGGCGAGCCCTACGAGGAGATGGTGCGCCGCGCCGCCGCCGACCCGCTGGGCAGACTGGTCAAGCTCGCCGACAACGCCCACAACTCCGACGAGCGCCGCCTGGGCCTGCTGCCCGCCGAGCAGGCGCGGAGGCTGCGCGCCAAGTACGCCCGCGCCCGGCGGATCCTGGAGGAGGGCACGGAGGAGGACCAGCTCTCCGGGACGGCGCTCCCGCGCGCCACGCTCCTGGTCCTCTACACCGACCGCGTCGAGGAGTGCCGCGCCTTCTACGCCGGGCTCGGTCTGCGCTTCGTCCGCGAGCGGCACGGTTCGGGGCCCGAGCACCACGCGGCCGAGCTGGCCGACGGCATGGTCGTCGAGATCTACCCGGCCGCCGCCGAGCGCTCCACGGGCGCGGTGCGCCTCGGGTTCACCGTGCACGGGCACCGCGCCGTCCCGCCCCTGGAACCGGGCCGCCGCGTGCTCACCGACCCCGAGGGGCGCAAGGTCGACCTGCGAGTGGTGTGACCAGTGGCACGCGTGTGCGTGGCGTCGGGTACCAGCCGGTCGGTATGCTGTCCCAGCCGGTATTTCCGGGACTGACGGGGCACGAGGTGGGGCAGCACATGGCGCGAGGACAGCAGACGGCCGAGGCCGACACACCGACCAGGTCGGTGCCCGAGCGCCTCCTGGGGGCGGCGACGCGCCTGTTCGCCTCCAACGGCTACGAGGGCACCTCCGTGCAGGAGGTCGTGGCCGCTGCGGGCGTCACCAAGGGCGCCATGTACCACTACTTCGGCTCCAAGGACGACCTGCTCTACGAGGTCTACGCGCGCGTGCTGCGCATGCAGACCGAACACCTGGTGCGGATCGCCTCCCGGGACGAGCCGGTGGCCGACCGCGTGCACGCCGCCGCGGCCGACGTCATCGTCACCAGCGTCGCCAACCTCGACGACACCGTCATCTTCTTCCGCTCCATGCACCAGCTGAGCGAGGACAAGCAGCGCGCCGTGCGCGCCGAGCGCCGCCGCTACCACGAGATCTTCCGGGACATGGTCGCCCAGGGGCAGGACGAGGGGGTCTTCCGCACCGACGTCTCCGCCGACCTGGTGGTGAACTACTTCTTCGGCTCGGTGCACCACCTGAGCACCTGGTACCACCCGGGCGGAGCGCTCAGCGGCGAGGACGTGGGGCGCCACTTCGCCGACCTGCTCGTGGCGGGGCTGCGCCCCGGGGCCTGAGTGCGGTGACCCGACCGCGAGGGGGCCGGACGCGTAGCCCGCGTCCGGCCCCCTCGCACGCTCCCGGTGCGGAGCCCCGGAGAGAGGCGTTACCGGCGGTACTTGCGCAGCTCCGCGCGGCCCAGCGAGCGCAGGTGCACCTCGTCGGGCCCGTCGGCCAGCCGCAGCGACCGCACCCCGGCCAGCCATCCGGCCAGGGGCAGGTCCTGGCTGACTCCGGCCGCGCCGTGCGCCTGGATCGCCTTGTCCAGGATCCACTCCACCGTGCGCGGGGTGGCGATCTTGATCGCCTGGATCTCGGTGTGCGCGCCCCTGTTGCCCACCGTGTCCATCAGGTAGGCGGTCTTGAGCACCAGCAGCCGCAGCTGCTCGATGGCCACGCGCGCCTCGGCGATCCACTCGCGGACCACGCCCTGGTCGGCCAGCGGCCGCCCGAAGGCCACGCGGTCCAGCACCCGGCGGCAGGTGAGCTCCAGGGCCCGCTCGGCCATGCCGATGCCGCGCATGCAGTGGTGGATGCGGCCCGGCCCCAGCCGGGCCTGGGCGATGGCGAACCCCTCGCCCTCGTCGCCGACGAGGTTCGAGACGGGCACCCGCACGTCCTCGAACACCACCTCGGCGTGGCCGCCGTGGTCGCTGTCGTCGTAGCCGTACACCGTCATGCCCCGCCTGACCGTCAGCCCGGGGGTGTCGCGTGGCACCAGCACCATGCTCTGCTGCTTGTGCCGCTCGGCGTCGGGGTCGGTCTTGCCCATCACGATGAACACGGCGCACTCGGGGTTGAGGGCCCCGGTGATGTACCACTTGTGCCCGTTGACCACGTACTCGTCACCGTCGCGGACGATGCTGGTGGTGATGTTGGTGGCGTCGGAGGAGGCCACCGCGGGCTCGGTCATCGCGAACGCCGACCGGATCCGGGCGTCGAGCAGGGGCTCCAACCAACGCTCGCGCTGCTCCGGGGTGCCGAACATCGTCAGCACCTCCATGTTCCCGGTGTCGGGTGCGGCGCAGTTGAGCGCGATCGGGGCCAGACGCGGACTGCGCCCGGTGATCTCCGCCAGCGGCGCGTACCGCAGGTTGGGCAGGCCGCCGTGCTCGGGGTGGCCCGCCAGGAACAGGTTCCACAGCCCGCGCTCGCGCGCCTCGGCCTGGAGTTCGCGCACCACCGGCGCGGTCGACCAGTGGTCCCCGCGCGCGGCCAGCTGCTCCGCCAGCACCGCCTCGGCCGGGTAGACGCGCTCGTCCATGAAGGCGAGCAGCCGCTCGCGCAGCTCCTCGGTCTCCTCGTCGTGGGCGAAGTCCATATCAGTCCTCCTTGAGCATGGTGTGTGCGCGCGCGACCAGGGGGGCGACCATCTCGCCGACCCGGTCGAAGCCCGACCCGACGGTCAGCCCCTGGCTGTGGCGGAAGTGGATGCCCTCGGCGATCACCGCGAGCTTGAAGCAGCCCAGGGCCACGTACCAGCCCAGCCGGGACACGTCGCGGCCGGTCGCGGCGGCGTACATGCCCACCAGCTCCTCGGGGGAGGGGTAGCCCTCGGCGGAGGTGGCGGGCGCGGCGCCCACGCCCACGGGCTGCGCCTGGTAGACGAGCATCAGGCCCAGGTCCACGAGCGGGTCGCCGAGCGTGGCCATCTCCCAGTCCAGGACCGCGTTGATGCGGCCCTCGGAGGTGACCAGCACGTTGTCCAGGCGGTAGTCGCCGTGCACGATCGCGGGCGCCGACTGCTCGGGCAGTGTCGCGGCGAGCCTCCCGTGCAGCTCGTCGATGCCGGGGATGTCCCGGTTGCGGGAGGCCTCCAGCTGCTTGCCCCAGCGGCGCACCTGGCGCTCCAGGAACCCCTGCGGGCGGCCGAAGTCGCCCAGCCCCACCTCCTCGGGCGCCACCGCGTGCAGCTCGCCCAGGGTGGCGATCAGCGCCTCGGCGACGCCGCGGACGGCCCCGGCGCCCAGCGGGGCGATCTCGTCGCGGGTGCGGAAGGGGGTGCCCGCCACGTGCTCCATGACGTAGAACGGCGCGCCCAGCACCCCGGTGTCCTCGCACAGCACGTGTGTGCGGGGTACGGGCACGGCGGTGTCGCGCAGCGCGCTCATCACCCGGTACTCACGGGGCATGTCGTGCGCGGTGGCCAGCACGTGGCCCAGCGGCGGGCGGCGCACCACCCAGCTGCCGGTGCCGTCGGTGACCACGTAGGTCAGGTTGGACTTGCCGCCCGCGACCACCCGGCCCTCCAGCGGGCCCGCGACCAGGCCGGGCGCGGCCGCGTCCAGGTGGGCGCGCAGGCTGGTGAGGTCCAGGCCCGGGAGCTCGTCCGTGTGCTCGCCGTTCACGCCTGCCCCTCGAAGACCCTGGCCTGGAGACGGCGCATCCCCGAGAGCCAGCGGTCGGTGTCGTCGGCCCGGGCCGCGTAGTGGTCGGCGACCTGGGGGTGCGGCAGGATCAGGAAGCGCCCGTCGGCGAGGCCGACCATCACCGCGTCGGCGACCTCCTCGGGGGTGATCGCCTCCGGGGACAGGATGGCCCTGCCGGTGTCGCCGCTGCTCTCCAGCAGGTTGGTGCGCACGCCCATCGGGCACACGCACTGCACGGTGATCCCGCGGTCGCCGTAGGTGGCCGACATCCACTCGCCGAAGGCCAGCGCGGCGTGCTTGGTCACCGAGTACGGCGCGCTGCCCAGCATCGTGAGCAGGCCCGCCGCCGACACGGTGGTCAGGAAGCGGCCCTGCCCGCGCTCCAGCCAGCCGGGCAGCAGCTCGCGGGCGGCGCGCACGTGGGCCATCACGTTGACCTGCCAGGCCAGGTCCCAGTCGGCCTCGGGGGCCTCGGGACCGCCGCCCACGCCCACGCCCGCGTTGGCCACGTACAGGTCGATGCCGCCCAGGTGCGCGCCGGCCTCGGCCACGAGCGCGGTGACGCCCGCCTCGCCGGCGGCGTCGCCGGGGACGGCCACCCCGCCGATCTCGGCGGCCACGGCCTCGGCCGCGCCCGCGTCCAGGTCGTTGACCACCACGCGCGCCCCGGCTCCGGCGAGCCTGCGCGCGATCGCGGCGCCGATGCCGTTGCCCGCGCCGGTGACCACGGCTCCGGTGTCGTTCAGCTCCATGTCACACACCTCCGGTGAGGGTCACGCCGCCGTCGAGGACGAGGGTGCGGCCGGTGATCCAGGAGGCGTCGTCGGAGAGCAGGAAGGCCACCGCGCCCGCCACGTCGCCGGGTTCGCCCAGGCGTCCCAGGGGGTACTGGGCGGCGACCTTCTCCTCGCGGCCCTCGTAGAGGGCGGCGGCGAACCTGGTCTTGACCACGGCCGGGGCGACGCCGTTCACGCGGACCCCCGGGCCCAGCTCGACGGCCAGTTCCTCGGTGACGTGGATGAGCGTCGCCTTGGTGGCGCCGTAGAAGCCGATGCCGGGGGCGGGCTTGGTCCCGGCCACGGAGGAGACGTTGACGACGGCGCCGCCGTGCTCGGCCATCCAGGCGTGGTAGGCCTTCTGCGTCCACGAGATCGCGGACAGCACGTTGACCTCGAAGATCTTGCGGGCCGCGTCCAGGTCGAGGTCGACCATCCGCCCGTAGACCGGGTTGATGCCGGTGTTGTTGACGAACATGTCGACGCTGCCGAAGGCCTCCAGGGTGGCGGCCACGGCCGCGTCCTGGTGCTCGGGGTCGTCGGCCCGGCCGGGAACCCCGATGGCGTGCTCGGGTCCGCCCAGGGCCTTGACGGCCTCCTCAAGGGGCTCGGGCTTGCGCGCCGTGACGCACACGCGCGCGCCCTCGTCGACGAGCCGCTGGGCGATGGCCAGGCCGATGCCCCGGCTCGCACCGGTGACGATGGCGGTCCGCCCGCCGAACCGGGATGTCATTCCGTTCTCCTTAGACCGACTGGTCGGTATGCCATGGCGACTCTATGTCGGGGGAGGCGCGTGCCGCAAGGGGCGAAGGGGGCGCCGAGGCGCGACAATGGCGTCGCGGGCCGACGACGTCCCCCCGCGGACCGGAAAGTGAGGGCTTCCATGACGACCGAAGTGGTCGACGTACGGGAACGGAAACGCTACGAGATCAGGGACGAGGGGGAGGTGGCCGGATTCGCCGAGTACATCCTCACCGACGAGCTGGTGACCTTCACCCACACCGAGATCGACCCCGCCTACGAGGGGCGCGGCCTGGGCGGAACTCTGGTCAGGGAGGCCCTGGACGACGTGCGTCCGCGGGGCCTGGCGGTGCTGCCCCTGTGCCCCTTCGTCAAGGGGTGGATCCAGCGCCACCCCGACTACGCCGACCTGGTCTACCGCGCCTCCGGCGAGTAGGGCCGCCCGCGCGGAGCTCCCCCCGGGGGGGTCTCGCGGAGAGGCCGCGGCGCCTGCCGTGGCGGACCGGCGGGGGCGCGGTGGGCGCCGCGCCGGTCCGCATGGGGACCGCTTGAATCCGACACGTCGGACATTTAGTGATCTACAAGGTAAAGATGGCGCTTCTCTACACAGTGGTGTCGAGGGTGAGTTTGCCGATGGTTCCCCGGGAGCGCAGCGCCTCGTGCGCCCGCGCGGCCTCCCCCAGGGGATAGGCGCCGCCCAGGACGGGCCTCAGGTGTCCCTCGGCCACCAGGGTGAACAGCTCGGCCATCGCCCGGCTCATCACGTCGCCCGGCAGCGTCCACACGTGCGGCAGCCACATGCCGCTCACGCTGGTGGAGAAGCGCATGAGGTTGGCGGGCTGCACCGGGCCGGGCAGCTCACGCGAGGCCATTCCGTAGAAGGCCAGGCGCCCGAACGGGGCCAGCGCCCGCACACTCTGGTCGGTGACCCGGCCGCCCACCATGTCCAGGACGGCGTCCACGCGCCGACCGCCGTTGGCCTCGATCAGCGCCTCGGTCATGTCGGGAGCGGCGGAGTCCACGACGGCGTCCGCGCCCAGTTCGGTGGCCAGCGCGCGCTTGTCCTCGCTGCTGGCCACCGCGACGACCCGTCCGGCGCCGAACCGCTTGGCCAGTTGGACGGCGAGCGTGCCCACGCCGCCGGCCGCCGCGTGCACCACGACCGACTCTCCCGGGTCCATCCGCACGGACCTGCGCAGCAGCACCCAGGCGGTGGCGCCCTGCACGATCAGGGCGAGCGCGTCCTCGTCCGAGACCCCGTCGGGGATGTCGAAGGCCATGCCGGAGGCGGCGGTGGCCTTCTCGGCGTAGCCGCCGCTGGTGGTCAGGGCGACCACGCGGCGGCCGTCGGGCGTGCGTCCGGCGATCTCCATGCCCGGGACCAGCGGAAGCGTGGCGGGGGCCAGGTAGCTGTTCTCGGCCTGGTGGGTGTCGGCGAAGTTGACCCCGGCGCGGGTGACGCCGACGAGGACCTCGCCGGGCCCCGCCTCGGGATCGGGCAGTTCGGTGAGGTTCAGGACCTCGGGTCCGCCGAACTCGGTGATCTGGATGGCGCGCATGGGCGACCTCTCCTTCGTCTGTTCATACCGACCAGATGGTATGTTACCGGTCGGTTGGGCTCCGGTGTCCGCGTTGTCCCGGCTGTTCGGGCGGGTGTCGCGGGCGGGGGTGCCGTCGTGCGGCCGCCACCGGGGTCTTGCGCCCGTCTGCCTAACGTTGTTAGGTGTGGGGTGCCGCGCACCGATGGGGAGGACGCACGTGGACGCCGAGTACACAGTGACGACAGCAGCCGGACGGGTCCGGGGCACCGCCTCGCCGCGCTCCGAGAGCGGCGGGGTCGCCGTCTACCGGGGCGTGCCCTACGCCGCCGCGCCCTTCCGGGAAGAGCGCTTCGCCGCCCCCGCGCCCCCGGCCCCCTGGGACGGCGTCCGCGACTGCACCTCCTTCGGCCCGCCGCCCCCGCAGGGAAACCAGATCCTGGGCGCGGCGCCCTGGACCCCGCGGACCTCCCTGGACTGCCTGTCGCTCAACGTGTGGACCGCCGCCCGCGAGGGCGACCGCGCCCCCGTGCTCGTGTGGATCCACGGGGGCGCCTACATCGTCGGAGCGGCCTCCGAGGTCACCTACGACGGCACCCGGCTCGCCGAGAGCGGCCTGGTCGTGGTGGGGGTCAACTACCGGCTGGGCTTCGAGGGTTTCGGCCACGTACCCGGACGCCCCGACAACCGCGGCCTGCTCGACCAGGCCGCCGCCCTGCGGTGGGTGCGGGAGAACGTCTCCGCCTTCGGGGGAGACCCCGACAACGTGACGGTGGCGGGGGAGTCCGCCGGTGCCGGATCGGTCGCGTGCCTGATGGCCTCTCCGCGGGCCAGCGGGCTCTTCCGGCGCGCGATCGCGCACAGCGTTCCGGGGGACATGCTCACCGTGGGCACCGCGCGGCTGGTCTCGGAGCGGATCGCCGCGGCCGCGGGTGTGCCGCCGGAGGCCGACGCCCTGGCGGCGCTGGCGCCGGAGAAGCTGCTGGAGGCCACCGACGCGGTGCTCGCCTCCGCCCCGGCCAGAGGTTCGGGGGGCGTGCGCACCAGGCCCTTCACCTGCTTCGCGCCCGTGGTCGGCGGGCCCGAACTGCCCGAGGCCCCGCTGGAGGCGGTCGCGCGCGGCGCCGCCTCGGGGGTGGACCTGCTGGTCGGCCACAACGCCCACGAGTACCGGCTGTTCACCGAGCTGGGGCAGAGCGTGGAGATCGACGACGAGTCCTCCCTGGCGGTGACCGCCTCCCGTCTGGGGCTGGGGGAGGGCGCGGTGGCCGCCTACCGGTCCGTGCACCCCGGGGCCACGCTGCGCGAGCTGTTCGCCGCGATCCAGGGCGACGCGCTGTTCTGCGAGTACACGGTGCGCTTCGCCGAGGCGCACGCCGCGGCCGGGGGCCGCGCCCACTTCTTCAGGCTGACCGCGGAGAGCCCCGCCATGGAGGGGCGCCTGGGGGCCTGCCACGCCTTCGACCTGCCGTTCGCGTTCGGCAACCTGGACACCGACTTCGGGCGGTTCCTGCTCGGCGGCGAGCCCACCGAGGCCCACCGGGCGCTGTCGGGGCGGATGGTCGCGGCCTGGCGCGACTTCGCCGCCACGGGGGACCCGGGCTGGCCCGCGGTGACGGCCGAGGCCACCGCGGTCAAGGTGTGGGACACCGACGACCTGCTGCACGCCAGTGACCCCTCGCCGGTGCGCGGGCTGTGGGCCGGGGTGGCCCTGGCTCCCCGGTAGGCGGGCCCTCCGGGGGCGGCAGGGCGTCACTCGGCCCAGGGCAGGGGAACGGACCGCTCCTGGCCCACGACGGTCGCCCGTCCCTCGGGCACCATGCACACCAGCGCCTCGCCGGGTTCGTCGGTGGTGCGCACCCTGCGGAGCGCCCCTGCGGGGATGTGGGCGGCCTGGCCGGAGGTCACGGACGCGTTCCGTCCGTCGACGCTGACCTCGAACCGCCCGGAGACGGGCATCCACACCTGGTCTCGGTCGATCACGTGCTCGGGGGAGGCCGATCCGGGATCCATGCGCACCCGCCAGGTGCTCAGCTGCCGGCTGCCCTGGCTGGGTCCGGCCAGGGCCGACATGGTCCCGGCGGGTGTCGTGGTGGTGCGGGCTTCGGTCTCGTCGATGATCCTCATGCGTTCCTGTCCTTCTCGTGCGGGTGGAGCGGGTCGACCGTCGGGTCCGCGCGCCCGGGGCGCGGGGGAGAGCCGGCGCGCGTCTGGCGGCGCCTTGTGAGTAAAGCTCCTTTACTCAGCGAGTAAAGCTGGTTTACTCAGGTGTGTCAAGATGGGGTCATGAACGACGATCCCCTGGAGCGCGCCGAGCTGACCTTCCTCCTGGGCATGGCCTTCCAACTGGTGCTGGGCGAGTTCGTGCGCGGAGTCGGCGCCGCGGGCTACCAGGAACTGCGGCCGGTCCACGGATTCGCGTTCCAGGTGCTCCGGCACGGCGGCGCGACCAGCACCGAGCTGGCCGAACGCCTGGGCGTCACCAAGCAGGCGGCCGGGCAGATCGTCGCCTACCTGGAGGAGCGCGGGTACGTGCGGCGCGTGGAGCACGCCGAGGGCGGGCGGCGCCGCCTGGTCGTCCTCACCGACCGGGCCCACGAGCACCTCGCCGTCGCGGGCCGGGTCCTGCACGCGTTGGAGGAGAGGGTCGGCGAGCGCCTCGGTACGGGTGGGCTCGCCCACCTGCGCGGCGAGCTCGCCGAACTCGTCCGGGGGCTGGCGGGGGAGGAGCTGCCTCCGCTGCGTCCCGTCTGGTGAGGCGGAGGGCGGGGCGGCGCCGCCCCGATTTGACCCGTAGCCGGTAAAGGTTCGCAAAACCCCCCGCCGTCTGACCGGGACCTGGGGAGGAGAGGGGCATTCTCACAGGTAGGAGTGGGTGGCGCCGGTGGCCGGGGCGCATCGGGTCCGCGGTGCGGGGGCGTGGCCGCCGGCTGGCACCACCCCGCCGGAGGTGCCCGATGACCACGAACGTCTTCGTCCTGGGGCTCGACGACCAGAACCGGGAGGTCCTGCGCTCGCTGCCCGCCGAACGCGGCTACCGCTTCCTCCAACTGCTCGACCTCGACGAGATCGGCCAGGACCGGCCGGTAGACCTGCCCGCGGTCCTGGCCCTGGCCGCCGGGAGGCTGGACTCCTTCGAGGCGGGGGTCGACGCGGTCATCGGGTTCTGGGACTTCCCGGTCAGCTCGCTGGTGCCGCTGCTGTGCCGGGACCGGGGGCTGTCGTGCGCGCCCCTGGAAGCCGTCGTCCGGTGCGAGCACAAGTACTGGAGCCGTCTGGAGCAGCGCGCCGTCATCCCCGAGGCCGTTCCCCGGTTCGCCGAGGTCGGCCTCGACGCCACGGTCAAACCGGAGGGGCTGTCCTACCCGCTGTGGGTCAAGCCGGTGAAGTCCTGCTCCTCCGAACTGGCCTTCCGGGCCGCCGACGACGCCGAGTTCCGTGCGGCGATGGACCGGATCAGGGCGGGCGCCGGGCGCTTCGGCACGCCCTTCCAGTGGGTGATGGACCTGCTGAGACTGCCCCCGGAGGTCGCCGGGTGCGGCGGTACGGCCGCGCTGGCCGAGGAGGAGGCCACGGGCGACCAGCTCACCGTCGAGGGCTACGTCCGCCGGGGCGTTCCCCACGTCTACGGGATCGTCGACTCCCACCGCTATCCGGGCACGTCGAGCTTCCTGCGCTACGAGTACCCGTCCACGGTGTCCGAAGAGGTCGGCGCCCGCCTGACCGAGCTGTCCGAGCGCGTGGTCTCCCGGATCGGCCTGGACGACGTCACCTTCAACATCGAGTACTTCCACGACCCGCGGAGCGGCGACCTCCGGCTCCTGGAGATCAATCCGCGCCACTCCCAGTCGCACGCCAGGCTGTTCGAGCTCGTGCGGGGGGTGTCCAACCACGAGATCTGCCTGAGGGTCGCGCTGGGGGAGGAGCCCGAGCTGGAACGCGACGGGCGGTACGCGGTGGCCGCCAAGTGGTTCATACGCCGTTTCCGCGACGGCTTCGTCGCGGCGGTGCCCACCGCCGAGGACGTCGCGCGCGCGGAGAAGACGGCGCCGGGGACGAAGGTGGAGATCGTCGCGCGCCAGGGCCAGTGGCTCTCCGACCTGCCCCTCCAGGACAGCTACAGCTTCGAGCTGGCCCACGTGTTCGTGGGCGCCGGGGACAGAGCGGAGTGCGAGCGCAGGTACCGGGCCTGCGTGGCGGAGCTGCCCTTCACGATCCGTGACACCGACGACGAGGACCGACACGAGGGGATTTGGCGATGAGGACCGTCAGTGACCTGCCCCACGAGATCCTCGAGGACGAGTACGTCCTGATCCCGATCAGTGACGGGGTCCGGCTCGCCGCGCGGATCTGGCGTCCGGTGGGGAGCGAGGGGGCCCCGGTGCCGGCGGTCCTGGAGTTCATCCCGTACCGCAGGCGCGACCTGACCGCGCAGCGCGACTCGGTGCACCACCCCTACATGGCCGGGCACGGGTACGCGTGCGTCCGCGTGGACCTGCGCGGCAGCGGCGACTCCGAGGGGGTGCTCACCGACGAGTACCTGGAACGCGAGCTCGTGGACGCCGAGGAGGTGCTCGCCTGGCTCGCCGACCAGCCCTGGTGCGACGGCCGCACCGGCATGATGGGCATCTCCTGGGGCGGGTTCAACGCCCTCCAGGTCGCCGCGCGGCGGCCGCAGAGCCTGCGGGCGATCGTGACGGCCTGCTCCACCGACGACCGCTACTCCGACGACGTGCACTACATGGGCGGGTGCCTGCTGGGGGACAACCTGTCCTGGGCCTCCACGATGTTCGCCTACAACTCCTGCCCGCCCGATCCGGCCCTGGTCGGTGAACGCTGGCGCGACATGTGGCACGAGCGGCTGGAGCGCAGCGGCCTGTGGCTCGACACCTGGCTGCGCCACCAGCACCGGGACGCGTACTGGAGGCACGGTTCGGTGATCGAGGACCTGGGCGCGATCCAGGTGCCCGTCATGGCCGTCAGCGGCTGGGCGGACGGCTACTCCAACTCGGTCTTCCGGTTGCTGGCGGGTCTGGGGGTTCCCTGCCTCGGGCTGCTGGGCCCCTGGTCGCACAAGTACCCGCACCTGGGCCAGCCCGGCCCCGCCATCGGCTTCCTCCAGGAGATGGTGCGCTGGTGGGACCGCTGGCTCAAGGGCGTCGACAACGACGTGATGGACGCACCCGCCCTGCGGGCCTGGATGCAGGAGAGCGTGATCCCCTCCACCGCCTACGAGGACCGGCCCGGGCGCTGGGTCGGTGAGCGGGAGTGGCCGTCACCGAACATCGTGTTCGAGTCACGCTCGCTGGGGGCCGGCCGGGTGCTCGGAGAGGGGGAACGGGAGAGGAGGGAGGACGCCCTGACCCTGTCCTCTCCGCTGTCCACGGGACAGCACGCGGGCAAGTGGTGCTCCTACAACGCCCCTCCGGACCTGCCCTACGACCAGCGCGAGGACGACGGCGGCTCCATCGTCTTCGACAGCGTGCCGCTCCCCGAACGGTTGGAGATCCTCGGCTCCGCGGTGGTCGAACTCGAACTCGCCGTGGACCGGCCCGACGCGATGGTCGCGGTACGGCTGAGCGACGTCACGCCCAAGGGGCAGGCCACGCGGGTGACCTACGGGCTGCTGAACCTCACCCACGCCAGCGGTCACGAGAAGCCGCAGAGGCTGGTGCCGGGGCGCAGGTACCGCGTCTCGGTCCCCCTCAACGGTGTGGCGCAGGCCTTCCCGGCCGGGCACCGGGTGCGGATCTCGGTCTCCACCTCCTACTGGCCGCTCGTGTGGCCCTCTCCCGAACCGGTGACCCTCTCCGTGTTCCAGGGCGAGCACACCCGCGTCCACCTTCCGGTACGCCCCGCCGAAAGCGGGGGCGACGGGCGCGAGGTGGCGCCCTTCGGCGAACCCGAGGGCACCGCTCCCGTCACGACGAGCCGGATCGAGGCGGGCGAGGAACGGTGGGACCTGAACCAGGACCTCGTGAACTACGAGTCCTCGCTGAACGTGGTCAAGGACCTGGGGACGGTGCGCTTCGACGACATCGACCTGGAGGTGACCCGTCGCGCGCAGGAGTGCTACAGCCGGGTCGGCGACGACCACGACTCGGTCCGGGGCGAGGCGGTGTGGACGATGGGTTTCGCACGCGGCGACTGGTCCGTGCGGACCAGGACCCACACGGTGCTCACGTCCACGGCGACCGACTTCCACCTGCACGCGACGCTCGACGCCTACGAGGGCACGAGGCGCGTGGCCACGAAGATCTACACCTCGGTGATCCCGCGGGACTGCGTCTGAGCCGGGCGGGGACCGGCCGGGGATGACCGGTCTCCGTCGCCGGACGCCCGAGGAGGGGCCGGTGCCCGTGTCGTGACCGGGCGGCGGGAACGCTGTTCCCACGGGCCCGTGCTGTGCGACCCCCTGGGACCGCCCGGCGGTGACCGGGGCCCGGCGGTGCGTCACCGCCGGGCCCCGGGTCCGGGGGCTACTTGCCCAGGCCGGCGCGGCGCAGCGCCTCGGCCATCGCGCCCTGCGGGGCGGCGCCCTCGCGGCTGTCCCGGCCGCGTCCGCCACCACCGCCGCTGCCGTTGCTCCGACGGCCGCCGCCACCGCCGCCGCTGCCCCGGCGGCGGTCGCTGCCGCCGCGGTCGCCGTTGCCGCCGCGCTCCTCGCGGCCGCCCCGGCCGCCGCGGGCGGGGGCCTCGTCGTCCAGGCGCATGGTCAGGGAGATGCGCTTGCGCGGGATGTCGACGTCCTGGACCTTGACCTTCACGATGTCGCCCGGCTTGACCACGTCGCGGGGGTCCTCCACGAACTTGTACGACAGCGCCGACACGTGCACAAGGCCGTCCTGGTGCACGCCCACGTCCACGAACGCGCCGAAAGCCGCCACGTTGGTGACCACGCCCTCCAGGAGCATGCCCGGGGTCAGGTCCTGGAGCTTCTCCACGCCCTCCTTGAAGGTGGCGGTGGTGAAGGCCGGGCGCGGGTCACGGCCGGGCTTGTCCAGCTCGGCGAGGATGTCGGTGACCGTGGGCAGGCCGAAGGTGTCGTCCACGAACTCCTGGGGGCGCACCCGCGACAGCAGGTCCTTGTTGCCGATCAGCGACGGCAGGTCGGTCCCCACCCGGTCCAGGATGCGCCGCACCACCGGGTAGGCCTCCGGGTGCACCGCCGAGGCGTCCAGCGGGTCGTCGCCGCCGGGCACGCGCAGGAAGCCCGCGCACTGTTCGAAGGCCTTGGGGCCCAGGCGCGGCACCGAGCGCAGCGCCTCGCGGGTGCGGAAGGGGCCGTTGGCGTCGCGGTGCGCGACGATGTTGCGCGCCAGGGTGGAGGTCACGCCCGACACCCGGGTCAGCAGCGGCACCGACGCGGTGTTGACGTCCACGCCCACGCCGTTCACGCAGTCCTCGACCACCGCGTCCAGGGAGCGCGACAGCTTGGTCTCGGCCAGGTCGTGCTGGTACTGGCCGACCCCGATCGACTTGGGGTCGATCTTGACCAGCTCGGCCAGCGGGTCCTGGAGGCGGCGGGCGATGGAGGCGGCGCCGCGCAGCGACACGTCCAGGTCCGGCAGTTCCTCGGAGGCGTAGGCCGAGGCCGAGTACACCGACGCGCCCGCCTCCGACACCATCACCTTGGTGAGCTTGAGCTCGGGGTGGAGCTTGATCAGGTCGGCGGCGAGCTTGTCGGTCTCGCGGGAGGCGGTGCCGTTGCCGATCGCGACCAGTTCCACGCCGTGGGCGGCGCACAGCCTGGCCAGGCTGTGGATGGCGCCGTCCCAGTCGCGGCGGGGCGCGTGCGGGAACACCGTGTCGGTGGCCACGACCTTGCCGGTGGCGTCGGTGACCGCGACCTTGACACCGGTGCGCAGGCCCGGGTCCAGACCCAGGGTGGCGCGGCTGCCGGCGGGGGCCGCCAGCAGCAGGTCGCGAAGGTTGGCGGCGAACACGTTCACGCCGTCGTCCTCGGCCCGCTGCCACAGCCGCATGCGCACGTCGATGTCCAGCCGCACCAGGATGCGGGTGCGCCAGCCCCAGCGCACGGTGTCCTGGAGCCAGCGGTCGGCGGGGCGGCCGCGGTCCACGATCCCGAAGTGGTGGGCGATGGCGTTCTCGTAGGTGCTGCGGGGCGTGGTGCCGTCGGGGTTGTCGGCCGGGGCGTCCTCCGGCTCCAGGGTGAGGGTGAGGACCTCCTCCTTCTCGCCCCGGTACATGGCCAGCACGCGGTGGGAGGGCAGTTCGGTGAGCGGCTCGGAGAACGCGAAGTAGTCGGCGAACTTGGCGCCCGACTCCTCCTTGCCCTCGCGCACGGCCGAGCCCAGACGGCCCCTCTCCCACAGCCGCTCGCGCAGGACGCCGGTGAGGTCGGCGTCCTCGGCGAAGCGTTCCACCAGGATGGCGCGGGCCCCGTCCAGGGCGGCCTTGACGTCGGCCACCTCCTTCTCGGGGTCGACGTAGGCCGCGGCCGCCTCCTGGGGGTCCTGGGTGGGGTCGGCCAGCAGTCCCTCGGCCAGTGGTTCGAGCCCCGCCTCGCGGGCGATCTGGGCCTTGGTGCGCCGCTTGGGCTTGTAGGGGAGGTAGATGTCCTCCAGGCGGGCCTTGGAGTCGGCCGCGTGGATGCTGGCCTCCAGCGCCTCGTCCAGCTTGCCCTGGGAACGGATCGACTCCAGGATCGCGGTCCGGCGTTCGGCCAGCTCACGCAGGTAGCGCAGGCGCTCCTCCAGGGCGCGCAGCTGGGCGTCGTCCAGCGCGCCGGTGGCCTCCTTGCGGTAACGGGCGATGAAGGGCACGGTCGATCCGCTGTCAAGCAGGCCGACGGCGGCGGTGACCTGGTGCGCGCCCACTCCGAGTTCCTCGGCGATGCGCTGGTCGATCGTGGGTGTCACAGGCGTCGTCACTGGTTAAACGTCCACTCTCTGGCTGTTCGGTGCGGGGACATTCTGGTGGCGGGGAAGGACATTGTCATCCCGTTGGCCCCGTGTCCCAGGTTCGCGCACCGTGGCGGTGCTCTCGTACGCGCTCCCATGTCGGCTCCCGCGCGGGGAGCGGCGGACGCGGCGCGGGGCCTTCGGCGGGGCGGCTCCGCAAAGAACGGGGCGGAACGGTCCCCGCGCACGGGGCCGGTCTCTGCGGTCGGAGGCGGGGAAGGCGGTCGGAGACGGTCGGGGCGAGGGAGCCCGGGGGTGGCGGCGCCCGGGTTCCCCGCTTCCAGGAAAGCCGAAGGGGCCGGTCGGCGCCAGCCCCCGTCACCGCCTGTGGACAACCGCGCCGCGACCCCCGCCGGCGGGCACGGGAGGTGCCCGTGCCGGGTCAGCTGTCGGTCTCGTTGAGGTAGTCGGGGGCGTAGTACTCGTCGAGGGGGAGCGGGCCCCGGTAGCCCTGGCACATGCACTGGCGGTAGGTGGAGCTGGCCTGTCCGGTCCAGCGGCCGGGGATGACCACCTGGGTCTGGCACCTCTTGGTCTGCTGGTCGTGGAAGACCAGGTGGTGGCCGCATCCGCAGAGGGGCTGGGGGTTCTGCGGCGAACCCAGGGCCCTGGCCTGTTCCTGTCTGCGCTGCTGGTCGAGCGCCTCCCTCGTCTGGCGCTTGGTCAGCAGGCGGCCGAACAGGAACCCGCCGAGAGCGATCGTGGCTCCGAAGACCATGGAGACCGGATCCATCCGGCGACACCTCATTCCTTGAGCCGGAACCCGCCCCGGAGCCCGGGGCGTACGTCCTCCATTGTCGCTCATGACGGGCTTCCGGTGGCGGGGAGGTTCCTTTCCCGCGTTCCTGGCGGTATGTGACGGCGGTGCTCCAGAAAGTAATGCAGAGAAATGTTTGCACGTGGATCTTTGCAAAGAAAGCTTTGTCTTACGGTGGTGGCACCCCGAATCCAGGAGAACCTCCATGGCAACCGAACCCTCCGCCGCACCCCCGCGCACCGAACGCCTCGGCGGGGTCTTCCACCGCTTCTGGGCGGCCGGAACCCTCACCAACCTCGGCGACGGCATGCTCGCCACCGCCCTGCCGCTGATCGCCGCCACCCTCACCCACGACCCGCTCGCCGTCTCCGGGCTGGTGGTGGCGCGGTTCCTGCCCTGGCTGCTCGTCGCACCGTTCTCGGGCGTGCTGCTGGACCGGGTCGACCGCCTCCGCGCCATGACGGTCTCCAGTACGGTCGCCGCGATCGCCGTCACCGCCCTGGCCGTGCTGGTCGCCACCGGAGGCGCCACCCTCTGGGCCCTGTACGCCACGATCTTCGTGGTGATCTGCTGTGAGACGGTCACCGACCCCGTCACCCGGATCACCGTGTCGCGGATCGTGCCCGGCCGCCTGCTGGACCGCGCCAACAGCAGGCTGGAGGGCGGCCGCCTGGTCGCCCAGGACTGTGTGGCCACCCCCGTCGCCGGGGTGCTCTTCGCGGTCGCCGCCGCCCTGCCCGTGGCCGGGACGGCCCTGTCCTACGCCCTGTGCGCCGTGCTCGTGGTGACCGTCGCCCTCATGCTGCGGCGCGTTCCCGACCCGGCCGGGCCCACCGGCGCCACGGAGGGCGGTGAGGGCACGGAGTCCGGCCAGGGCGTACTGCGCTCCCTGCGGGAGGGCTTCGCCTACGTCTTCGGACAGCCGCCGACGCGGGGCCTGGCGTTCAACAACGCCGGAATGATGATCGGCAGCCAGATGGCCACCTCGGTGCTGGTCCTCTACGCCCAGGACGTGCTGGGCGTTCCCCCGGCCCTGTACGGGCTCTTCCTGGCGTCGATCGCGGTCGGAGGCGTCCTGGGGGCGGTGCTGGCCTCCCGGCTCGTCGCGGGCCTCGGCCGCAGGACGGCCATGATGGGCGGCTACCTGGGGATGGGGGCGTGCCTGTTGGCGGTGGGCCTGGCGCCCAACGCCTGGTCCGCCGCCCTCGCCTGGGGGCTGATGGGCCTGTGCCTGACGGTGGCCAACGTGTCCGGTTCCCTGTTCTTCCAGGCCGTGGTCCCCTCCCACGTGCGCGGTCGGGCGGCCGCCGCCTTCCGCATGGTCGGGTGGGGACTGTCCCCGGTCGGCGCGCTGCTGGGCGGTCTGCTGGGCCGGATCGACCTCGCCCTGCCCTTCCTGGTCGGCGGGCTGGTCATGGTGGTCACACCGCTGGTCTTCCGCGGGTCCGTCGCCGAGTGCGCGAGGCTGTCCGACGAGGCCGCCGCGTCCGCCGCCGACGACCGCTGACGAGCGCTGATCCCGCCGCACCTCAGGAGGGCGACACGTGTGCCAGCAGTGCCAAGAAAGCTTTGCAGCGAACTGTTTGCGGAAGGGTTCCCGCAGTACGGTGAGGGCCATGACCGACGACGACCCCGACATCCCCTCCGACTCCCATGAGCAGATGCGGGTCAGCGCCCAGGCCCTGCGGGGGCTGGCCCATCCCCTGCGCGCCCGCCTGCTGGACGAGCTCAGGCTCAACGGCCCGGCCACCGCCACCATCCTGGGCCAGCGCCTGGGGGAGAGCAGCGGCGCCACCAGCTACCACCTGCGCCAACTCTCGCGCTACGGGTTCATCGAGAACGAACCCGGTCGCGCGGGCGGACGCGAGCGCTGGTGGCGGATGCGGCCCGGCGGCTGGAGCATGTCGGGGCACGAGTTCCTCAGCAACCCCGAGACCCGACTCGCCGCCCAGGCCGTCCTCGGCCGTCTCTACCAGCAGAAGCAGAAACGGTTCCGGGACTGGGCCACGCTGGTCCGTGACAGCCCGGACCTGCCCGCGGTACGGCGCTGGAAGGACGCCGCCAACGACTCCACGAGCCACGCCCGGATGACCCCGGAGGAGGCGGCCGAGTTCGCCGACGCGCTCAACGACTTCCTCAGCTCCTGGGGGAAACGCTTCCAGGGGCGGACCCCCGAGAGCCACCCCGACACCGACGTCGTCCAGGTGGACACCGCCCTCTTCCCGGTCCTGCCCGAGGCGGAGAACAGGTCGGACGGGACCGCCGCCGAGGGGGGCTGGCTGTGAGGGTGCGTGGCGGCTTCTCCGGCGCTGCTCAGGCTCCGCGCAGCCTCTTGAGCGCGGCCACGTCGGCGGCGTGCGGACCGGCCGGGCCCGGGGTCTCCAGGACGAGCGGCACCCCGGCGCTCACCGGGTGGCGGAAGAGCTCGCCGAACGGCTCCGCGCCGATGTGCCCGGCGCCGATGTTCTCGTGCCGGTCCCTGCAGCTGCCGCACGCGGCCTTGGAGTCGTTGCAGTGCACGACCTTCAGCCGGTCGGCGCCGACCGCCTCGCCGAAGCGGTCCAGGGCCGCGCGCATGCCCTCCACCGTGGAGATGTCGTGCCCGGCGGCGAACATGTGCGCGGTGTCCAGGCACACGCCCACGCGCGGGTGCCACTCCAGCACCTCCAGGTAGGCTGCCAGGTCGTCGATGGTCGCGCACAGCACCTGGCCCTGACCGGCCATCGGCTCCAGCAGCACCGGCGGCACGTCCTCGCCCAGCCTCTCCAGCAGCGGCATCAGCCGTTCGCGGGTGCGCGACAGGCCGACCTCGCGTCCGCCGGAGACGGCCGAGCCGGTGTGCACGACCACGCCCAGCGCGTCGATCTGGGCCGATCGGCGCAGCGCGTGCTCCAGGGAGCGCACCGACTTCTCGGCGGTCTCCTCGCTGGGGGTGCCCAGGTTGATCAGGTAGGGGGCGTGCACGAACACGGGCAGGTCGGTGCGCTCGCGCATCCGCGCGTCCTGCACGGGGTCGCCCCCGTTGGTCGCCCACCCGCGCGGGTTGGACACGAAGACCTGGACGGTCTCGGCGCCGATCTCCTCGGCGTAGGCCAGGCCCTTGTCGGCCATGCCGCCCGCGACCGGGACGTGTGCGCCGACCGGGGACGGGGGCCGCTGCTGCTCGCTCTTCTCCATAGCCCAACAAGCCTAGAGGCCGGTCGGAGCCTCCCGTCCGTGCCGGTGCTCACACCGGTCCGCCCACTGGGGACGGGCGGAGGGGGGCGGCCGCCGTCCGGTCCGCCCGACCCCGGCGACGGTTCCGGTGCGGTTTCGGCCGGGTCACCAGCCCCCGGGCGGGATCGGCCGGTTGGAGTGGAACACCGCGCGCGGGTCGTACTCGGCCTTGACCCGGGCGAGCCGCGCGTGGTCGCGCTCGTCGAAGGCCTCGCGGACCTCGGCCTCGTCCATCGGCCCGAAGCCCAGCGTGAACGAGCGGCCCACCGTGTGCGGCTCGAACAGCGCCGCGGCCCGCTCGCGCAGGTCGCGCATCCCCTCGGTGTCCTCGGCCTCGGCGAAGGTCAGGACCGTCAGCGCGTAGGCGGCGCCCCGGTGCCCGACCGCGTTGGCGACCCGCGGCTCCCGGGCCAGCGCCCCGCCCAGGTGGCGCAGCCAGACCACGCAGAAGAACGGCGCCTCGCCCGTCATCCGGGCCAGCTCGGCCAGCGCCTCCCCGTCCAGCCGGTCCACCAGCACGCTGCGGCCGCGGAAACCCGCCTGGTCGTGGTGCTCGTCGAAGACCGCGCCCGACTCGCCGTAGGGCAGCTCGCGCAGGGTGTCCGCCAGCACCGGGGCGGCCGAGCGCAGCGGCTCCACCACCTTCGCCCCCTCCTCGACGGGGCCCGACCAGGCCACCGACACCTGGGCCACCTGGCGCCCGCGCATCGGCTCGGGCACGCCCGCCATGTCCGGGTAGACCATGAGGGAGGCCCCCGAGGTCATCTCCTCGGGCACCGTCTCGGCCCACCGCCGCCAGGTCTCCAGCGCGCCCGGTTCGGCGCCGGCGTCCAGGAGCAGGCTTCCGCCGTAGATCCGCGGAACCGGGAACAGGTCGATCTCCATGCCGGTGACCACGCCGAACGCGCCCGCGCCGCCGCCGCGCACCGCCCAGAACAGGTCCGGGTCGCTGACCTCGGTGATCTGCCGGAGGCGTCCGTCGGCGGTGACCAGGTCCACGCGCCGCACGTGGTCGGCGGCGAACCCGTACCGGCGGGCCAGCAGTCCCACCCCGCCGCCGAGTGCGTAGGAGACCGCGCCCACCTCCGGCGAGCTGCCCGACAGGGGTGCCAACCCGTGCCCGGCGGCCGCCTCGACGACCATCCGCCAGGTGGCCCCGGCCTCCACCCACGCCGTGCCCTGTTCGGGGTCCACCCGCACTCCGTTCAGGCGGTGGGTGGCGACGAGGACGCCGCCCACCATGCCCGCGCCGAGTCCGTGCCCGGTGAGCTGGGCCGACACCCGCAGCCCCCGTTCGGACGCCCAGGCCACGGCGGCGCGCACGTCCTGGGCGCCGACCGCCTCCACCACGGCGTCGGGCCGGTGCCGGTCCAGTAGCTGCATTCCCGTGCGGGCCCCGTCGTAGGCGTCGGTCCCGGGCGCGTGCACCGGCCCGCTCACCCGTCCGGTCAGGTCCTCCAGCATGTCCGTGTCACTCGTCGTGTTCTTGGCGCTCGTGGTCTCGTCCATGTCGGCCACCGTAGGAACCCATGCGGTCACAACACGGCCGCGATCTCTGGCAGTCTGCGTCCATGGGCGGATCCGTACGCGGGGAGATGCCGCAGCGGCTGCTGCGGCTGCTGTCGCTGCTCCAGGTCAGGCGCGAGTGGAGCGGCGCGGAGCTCACCGAGCGGCTCGGCGTCAGCGCCCGTACACTGCGCCGCGACGTCGAACGGCTGCGCGGGCTCGACTACCAGGTGGAGGGCACGCCCGGGGCGGCGGGAGGTTACCGCCTGGCCTCCGGGAGGGACCTGCCCCCGCTGCTGCTGGACGACGAGGAGGCCGTCGCGATCGCCCTGGGCCTGGTCACCGCGACCGGGGTCCAGGACAGCGCGCTGCGCGCCCTGGCCAAGCTCGAGCGCGTCCTGCCCGCCCGCCTGCGCCCGAGGCTGGCGGCCGTGGGCGGGGCCGCCAGCGCGGTGCCCCACCCCGACGTCCCCGGTGTGGACCCCTCCGTCCTGGGGGTGCTGGCCTCCTCCTGCCGCGACCTCGCCGTCACCGACTTCGACTACCGCGACCGTGAGGGCAACGCCCGCGAACGCCGGGTCGAGCCGCACCACCTGGTCTCCCACGGCGGGCACTGGTACCTGGTCGCGCACGACTCCGACCGCGACGACTGGCGCACCTTCCGGGTGGACCGCGTCAGCGGCCCGCGGCCCACCCACCGGCGGTTCGAACCGAGGCCGCTGCCCGCGCCCGACCCGGCGGCCTTCCTCACCCGCCTCTTCGCCGCGGGTGTCTACAGCCACACCGCGCACATCGTCCTGGAACTGTCCGCCGAGGCCTTCCACACCCGCTTCCACGGCCCCCTGCCCGGCCGGGTCGAGCCGCTGGACGGCCACCGCTGCCGGATCCGGATCAGCGCCGACTCCCTCGACCTGGTGTGCCAGTACACGGCGGCGGTCCTGGCCCTCGGCGCCCCCTTCGTCCTGGAGGCCCCGCCCGAGGTCACCGAGCGCCTGCGGGGGATCGGCGCGTGCCTGGACCCGCCGTGAACCGCGGTCGGCCGGAGGAGCGCTAGGGTCGGGGCCGTGAACACCGATTCCGCGCACCTGACCCTGTCCGACGTGACCGCCGCCTTCGAGCGGGTCTATCCGCCCGCGTGGGCCGCCTCCTGGGACGCGGTCGGGCTGGTGGCGGGCGATCCCGCGCAGCCGGTCGCGCGGGTCCTGTTCGCCGTCGACCCGGTCGACGCGGTCGTCGACGAGGCCCTGACCTGGGGCGCCGACCTGATCATCACCCACCACCCGCTGATGCTGCGCGGTGTCACCAGCGTGGCCGCCAACACCCCCAAGGGGCGGATCGTGCACCGGCTCATCCGGTCGGGCACCGCCCTGTACACCGCGCACACCAACGCCGACACCGCCTCGCCCGGCGTGTCCGACGCGCTGGCCCGCGCGGTCGGCCTCACCGGGCCGCTGCGGCCCCTGGACCCCGACGCCACCGACCCCGAGGGGCGCCGCGGGATCGGCCGGATCGGCGCCCTGGACCGGCCGGTGCTCCTGCGCGAGTTCGCCGAGCAGGTGGCCCGAGGGCTGCCCGCCACCGCCGCCGGGATCCGTGTGGCGGGGGACGCGGACCGCCTCGTGAGCACGGTCGCGGTGTCCGGGGGAGCGGGGGACTCCCTGCTCGGCGCGGCCCGGGCCGCCGACGTGGACGTGTTCGTCACCTCCGACCTGCGCCACCACCCCGCCTCGGAGTTCGTGGAGGACCCGGGCGGCCCCGCCCTGGTCGACACCGCCCACTTCGCCAGCGAGTGGCCCTGGCTGGCCGACGGTGCGCGCCACCTGGTCGACGCGCTCGGGCGCGCGGGCGGCCCGGATGGGGCTAACGTGGAGGTCCGTGTCTCGACGACGGTCACGGACGCCTGGTCACAGGCCGTCTCACACGTCTGAGAGAGCCCACAGGCCCCGCCGGGTCGCCGACCAAACTGGACAGAGCAGAGCGCGGGCGGCGTACTCGCCCTCCCCAGCCATCACAGGAGACGTCACACGTGAAAGCCGAACCCGCCGCACAGGCCAGACTCCTCACCCTCCAGGACCTGGACACCGACCTCCAGCGCCTGGACCACCGCGCGCGTACCCTGCCCGAGGTCGCCGAGGCGGCCCGGCTCAAGGAGCGGGTGGACCAGATCGACAGCGAGCTGATCACCGCCCAGACCGGGGTATCCGACGTCGAACGCCAGCAGCGCAAGGCCGAGAGCGACGTCGACCAGGTGCGCACGCGCGCCGACCGGGACGCCAGGCGCCTGGAGTCCGGGCAGATCACCAACGCCAAGGAACTGCAGAACCTCCAGTCGGAGATCACCTCGCTGGGCCGCCGCCAGGCCGAGCTGGAGGAGATCGTCCTGGAGGTGATGGAGCGCGCCGAGGAGCTCAACGCCGAGGTGGCCCGCCTGACCGCCGAGCGCGAGCGGGTCGTGGCCGAGCACACCGAGGTGGTGGCCCGCCGCGACACCGCCGCCGCCGGGATCCAGTGGGACCGCACCCGGGCCACCCAGGACCGCGAGCGCGTGGCCGAGGAGATCCCCGCCGACCTGCTCGCCCTCTACGACAAGATGCGCGCCCAGTACGACGGCGTGGGCGCGGCGCCGCTGCGCTACGGCCGCTGCGGGGGCTGCAAGCTCGCGCTGAGCACCGTCGAGCTCAACGAGATCCGCGCCCAGGCCGCCGACGAGGTCGTGCGCTGCGAGGACTGCCGCCGCATCCTGGTCCGTACCGAGGAGTCGGGTCTGGGCGGCCGGACCGAGCAGTGAGCACCGGCTGGGGGGCGCCGCCCGACACCGCACCGACCCGGCTCGTCCTGCTGCGGCACGGGCAGACGCCGCTGTCGGTGGAGCGCCGTTTCGCGGGCCGGGGCGACATCCCGCTGACCGAGGACGGGCACGCGCAGGCCAAGGCGGCAGCGTGCCGCCTGGCCCCGCGGCCGTTCGACGCGGTGGTGTCCTCGCCGCTGCGACGCACCAGGGACACCGCGGCCCACGCCGCCGAGGCGCTCGGGCTGCCGGTGGAGATCGACGAGGGGTTCGTCGAGACCGACTTCGGCGTCTGGGAGGGGATGACGTTCGCCGAGGCGCGGGCGCAGGCCCCGGCCGAGGTGGACCGGTGGCTGGCCGACCCGGAGACGGCGCCGCCCGGCGGGGAGAGCTTCGCCGCGGCGTCCCGCAGGGTGGCCGCCGCCCGCCGGGCCCTGGTCGAACGGCACCGGGGGCGCACCGTCCTGGTGGTCACCCACGTGACCCCCATCAAGGCGGTGGTGCAGCAGGCCCTCCTCGCCCCGGTGGAGGCGCTGTACCGGATGCACCTGGACACCGCGTGCCTGACCGAGGTGGACGTGTTCGCCGACGGGCCCATGGTGGTGCGCTCCCTCAACGACACCGCCCACCTGGTGTGAGGGTTCGAGGGGGGACGAGGCCGCTGCGGCGGGCGTAGAATGGGCGGCGAGGGGAGTCGGCCAGGCGGTCGCGGACCGCGCCTGGTGCGCGTGTTCGAGGAAAGTCCGGACTCCACAGGGCAGGGTGGTCGGTAACACCGACCCGGGGTGACCCGCGGGACAGTGCCACAGAAAGCAGACCGCCACCGCTCGCGGTGGTAAGGGTGAAACGGTGGTGTAAGAGACCACCAGCGGCCGGAGTGATCCGGTCGGCTCGGTAAACCCCACCCGGAGCAAGGTCAAAAAGGGAACCTCCGGGTTCCCGCGCGGATGTTCGAGGGCGGCCCGCCCGAGTCCGCGGGTAGACCGCACCGAGGCCGTCGGCAACGGCGGTCCCAGATGGATGGCCGCCCGGTTCCTCGGAACCGACAGAATCCGGCTTACCGGCCGACTCCCCCTCACACACCCTCCTGACCAGGCGCGCAGCGCGGGGGAGACGGCCGTGTTCCGGTTCTGTTCCGGACTGCGGATCAGCCGGAGCGCAAGAGCAGGTCGATCGCTCCGCGCCCGAGTTCCTCGTGATCGGGGAACAGGTGCCCGTAGGTGTCGAAGGTTTCCGTGATCGAGGCGTGCCCCATCCGGTGTTGGATGGCCTTCGGGTTCACTCCGGCGGCGATGAGCGCCGAGGCGTAGAAGTGCCTCAGATCGTGGAAGCGCGTGCCCTGGGGAAGGCCAGCCTTGGCGACCGCCTTGGACCAGGCCGAGTTGAAGGCGGAGGGCTTGGCCACAGCCTTCCAGGTGTTGCTGATCAGTACTTGTCCCGGTGCCGGTTCGTAGAGCTCCATGTGCCGCTGGACCTCTTCGAGCACCAGGTCGTCAACGGGCACCATGCGCCGGGAGTACTTCGTCTTGAGTTCCACGAGCTTGCCCTTCTGCGCCTGGAGGCGCACGTCCACATGGCGCTTGGTGAAGTTGATCCGCGGAACCGTGAGGCCGAGCGCTTCACCACGTCGCAGCCCGGCACCAGCACCGAGGAAGACCGCCACGCGGTAGCGCGGACTGATCTCCTCCGCCAGGGCGAGGACCGCATTCACCGGAAGCGGGTCGATCACCCGGTCACTGAGCTTGGGAAGCTTCACCCGCGAGCACGGATTAGCGGTGATGATCTCGTCATCCACGGCGGCCTGCATCAGGATGCGCAGTGTCGCGAACGCCGTGTGCACCGTACTCGCCGACAGCCCTGGGTCAGCCGTCATCCGAGCCACGAAGGACTTGGCGTCAGCCCGTGTGATGCTCCCGACCTCACGACCGCCGAACGCCGCGTAGACCCGGTGTCGAAGGTGCCGATCGTACGTCTCGCGGGTGTTCTCGCTGACATGCACCAACTGGGGCAGCCAGCGCGTCTCCGCGTACTCGCTAAGTGTGATCCGGCCTGCCCGAGGGTCCACGTAGACCCCTCGGAGCCGGTCCGCCTCCATGACCGAACCGTGGTTCTCCGCGTCGATCTTGCGGCGAAAGGCCTCCGTGGCCTCCTTCCCGTCCGGGCCCATCCACACAGCTAGGTAGCGCTTGCCCTTGCCGTAACGCGTGGTCTTCTTGCCGTCGCGTGTCTTCCATAGGTCTCGCACACGAGCCATCAGTGCACCTCAGTCCTGTTCCAGGACCCAGGCGCGGACCTCGGTCGGTTCGTAGCGGACGTGGCGGCCGACGCGGTGGGACGGTGGTCCGGTGCGCAGGTAGCGCCACTGGTAGAGGGTCTTGGTGGGGACGCCGAGGTAGGCCGCGGTTTCGTCCAGGGTCCACAGCCGGTCGAGGGTCTTCATCGAGCCGCCCCCGCGTCTTCGGTGGAGCGGCCCATCCCGGCGACCATGGACGCCAGCGCCCACTCTCCCGGGGTGAGGCCCTGCCCGAGGTAGTGCCAGTTGCCCAGGGTCAGCGTCGAATCCTCTTCGCCCTGGACCACGAGCGGGGTGAAGGTCTCGGTGTCCCATGGGCGTCCGGCGGCGTAGTCAGAGCGCACCTGACGCAGCTTGCCCAGGGTGGTGGAGTAGCGCCGGGACTTGGTGGAGAAGTGGCCCCGGAACCCGAGCATGTGCGCCCACTGGCGCAGCTTGAGGTCTTCGAGCTGGGGGTACAGGCGCGTGTTACCAAGACGCCAGCAGGTGTAGATGAGCTTGCCCGCGTGCGCGCGCACCTGCGTCATGTCCACGTGGTCGATGTCGTGGATACGCCGGTCCAGGGTGCCGGTGTCCTCAGCGGCCTTGGTGGCGTACTTGGCGATGTACCCGGCCACGGCCGTGTCCGTCAGCGCCCGGTCGGGGCCGAAGTCCTCGATGGGGCGCACGTCCACCTGCTCACCCCACGCCAGAGTCCAGGTGCGGCCGTTGATCTCAGGAGAGGTGAGCGAGACCGTGCGGGCGGCCGAGTCCACGGCGGCGGTGAGCATGTCCATGCTGGCCCACACCGGAGGCGGCGGCCAGCCGGTGGGGTCCTTGGTGTAGCCGTCCAGCCGGATCACGGCGTGGAAGTGCACCGCGCCTCGGGACTGGAACTCCGCGACCTTGGCGTAGGAGATGCGCACCCGCTTGGCGAAGGCCGTGCGCGAGAGCTCGGCGGCCGAGGCGAGGTGGTTGCGCAGGTACAGGGTGAAGCGCCGCCACAACTCCCCGGTGTGGGCGTGCCAGAGCACGTGACCGACGTAGTCGTAGGCGGCCGGGTCGAGCGGCTGGCCGATGAGGGGGTCTTCGGCGCGGTGGTGGGTGAAGCAGGCCGCACCGGTGCGGCGAGGGTGGCACACCCGGGTGCGGCCGTCCTTGCCGGGGCCACGGTGGACCGCCCCGAAGGAGGGAGCGGTCAGGGTAACGAAGGCCCGGGGGTGCACGCCGACCGATGTGGGCACGCCCTTGTCCCCGCCGACGATTCCGGCCTTGACCAGGTGGTAGGTGTCGGCCCGGTACTCCTCCGAGCAGGAGGGGCAGCGCGAGGCCCGGCGGTTCTTGCACCGCATGAGCAGTTCGTTGCCGGGTTCGGTGGCGGTGGAGTAGCGCGAGAGCAGTTCCCCGGTGGAGGCGTTCACACGGGTGGTCTCGCCGGTCAGGCGCACGGGGCAGGCGCAGCCGCGCAGGGCACGGGTGCGGGTGATCCACCGGTCGAGGTGGTTCTCGTCCAGGGCGGTGATGCGGGCCAGGGCGGGGCCGAGAAGACCACCGATGTGTTCGGGTTCGGGCATGGCGAAGAGGCCTTTCGTGGATAGGTGAGGCCCCGGCGCGGCTGGTGTTGTGGAAGCAGGGCCGTCGCCGGGGCCAGGAGAAGGGGTTACAGGTGTGCGGAGGTCACCACGTCTGCTCGCAGTCGCGGCACTCGTAGCCGGTGACGGTCTTGCCACCGTCGTAGCTGTATTCGGTCATGTCGTTGCCGTGGCAGTTCGGGCACCTCATCGGGCGTCCTGGGAGCCGCTGGTGGCGATGAGCGCAGAGGCGAACAGGGCGGCGTGGTGCATGGCCTGGTCCACGTGCGGAGCGCCCCCGGCCTCGTAGAAGCCCTTGGAGCCGGTGCGGGTCATCCACCAGCGCACCGGCCAGCGGCGGTCGATCACCGAGTGCGTCACCCAGGACACCGCGACCCCGGCGGCCAGCCGGGCCGGGGAGAGCCGCAGCCCCAGGACGCGGGAGGTGAGGCCGACAGCGGCGAGCTGGGCCAAGTGGTAGGTCGCTACGTGCGCCTGGTTCGCGGTCCAGGACTCCATCTTGTGCTGGGCCTGGTGGTCGTTTTGGAGCAGGTAGTCACCCACGTGGTGCGCGGCCGTCATCGCGGCGAGCACGGCGGGGAAGGCGTGGGATGTCATAGGCTGATCGAGCCCCTTTCGTTCCTTGCATTCGCGTGTTGGGTTCGTTGGGTAGGTGAACCGGGGTGCGGCGGGTGTGTGGAAGCAGCGCCGCACCCCGGACTTGGTCTCAGGCACTGGGGCACTGGTCCGGGTGGTAGTCGGACGTGCCGTCGCGATAGACCAGGTCACCGCAGTTGCTACAGATTTCCAGCCGTCCCATGAAGAGCCTCCTGTTCGTTTCAGGCGGACCCGGTTGGTCCCCACACCGCCCCGTAGGGCGGCATGGCCATCAACCGGATGGCCGGGCGGGTTCTAGGCCGACTTGGGGCAGCTGTAGCAGCGCTCCGGAACGGTGCCGAGGGGGCCGCTGTAGCTGACCGGGTGTCCGCAGTGGCGGCAGGTCTCGGTGCGCCTCATCGGGTCGGCCTCCCCACGGTCAGCTTGTCGTTGTCGCCCTTGGTCGGCTTCTCCCAGCAGTTCACGGTGATCTCTCCTTCGTTCGGTCTCGCGTGTTGGGTTGGTTGGTCAGGCGAAGCGGGTGGCGGGTCGGCGGGTGTGTGGAAGCAGGCCGCCCACCGGGTCAGGTCGGGGTATGGCCGTAGCCGGAGCACCCGGCGCAGGTGTGGCCCTCGCTGGTGATGCCGTGGCCGTAGCAGTTCGAGCACAGGTGGCTGTCAGATGCGGTCATCGCGGGTCAGGGCCTGTAGACGACGGTCTTGCCGGAACCGTCGCACTTGCCGCAAGTCCCGTACCGGCGTCCGCCGAGGATTCCCAGCTTCTCGACCACGACTCGGCCGGTGCCGTTGCAGATGATGCAGGTCTCGTACTTGGTGTTTGCCATGGTGTTCGGCCTTCCTTAGCTCAGTTCTCGTTTGCGGGGGTCTTGCCGGTACCTATGCAGGACAGGCACCAGGCCTGCTGTCCGGGCAGGTCCTTGCGTCGCATAGGCACCTCTTCCACGACCTGTCCGGTCCCCGTGCACTGCGGGCAGTCCTTCACAGCGGCACCGTTCCGGTTCCCTTGCAGGTGGGGCAGGTGCTGTACTTGCGAATCAGGAGCCCGATCTTCTGAGTGAGCACGCGCTTGGTGCCGGAGCACTCCAGGCACATCACGGTCTTGGTCTTCATGGCGTTGGCCTTTCAGGTCGTGCCGGTTCCGTGGCAGTTGGTGCAGTCCCCGGTGCGGCTGACGCCGGTTCCCGCGCAGGTGTGGCACTGCATCGCTTCGCCTCCTCTCAGGTGGTGATCTGGTCTCGCAGGGTCGCGGCCACCGTTTCGGAGACCCCCAGGCGGGAGCGCAGCGCGGTCACGGTGATCTCGCGGCCGTGGGTGACGCGGTAGTCCTGCGCCAGTTGGGCGGCGTAGGAGGCCAGCGGATGCCCCTGTTCCACGGCGGCCGGGGCCGGTTGTGGGACGGGAGCCACCGGGGCCGGTGGGGGTTGGGGCGCGGGGGCCGGAGCGGGTTCGGTGTGCTGCCAGTGCACCTCGGTGACCCGGAACTCCTCATGCTCGGAGGTCACCGGTTCAGCAGGCGCAGGCTCCGGAGGTTCCGGGGCCGAGTGGGCGGCGCGGCGTTCCAGCATCGAGACCGCGACCAGGAACGCGGCGGCCGGAACGGCGGCCATGATCCAGCCCCACACCGTGGGTTGGGCCGTGGCCAGGTTCGCGGCCAAGGTCAGCACCACCGCGCCGACCAGGACCACGGTCGGCCAGGTCACCCCGTCCTTGACGCCCCGAGCAGCGTCACGCTGGCGTTCCCGAGCGGCCATGACGCAGGTCAAGTCGATGGAGACCGCCACGGCCCAGGCCATCCACCCGTGCTGTCCGGACTTCTCGGCCAGGTCACGGATGTGGGTGAAGGAGCCCGCGGCTGCGATTCCGGCCAGGACCAGGATCGGAGCCCAGTCCGCCGACAGCGACGCCAGTCGCTTCACCGTTCACCACCCCCTCTCGATCTCGCGGTAGTGGTTCTCACACACCCACTCGTTCGTGCTGGTGGTCTTGGTGTACGCGGGGTTGCAGCACCGCGAGCACCAGTAGGAGAGGCCCATCAGGACAGCTCCTCTTCCAGCCGGTCCCAGTCCACGGCGTCCACCGGGACGAGGTCTTCGGTCGTGCGGACCTCACCTGCAACCAGCAGGTCCCAGGCCGGGGCCATGTGGGCGAACTCGGCAGAGGCCTCTTCGGCCATCTGTTCCGTGGTCAGGTCCGACCGTCCCCGGTACCAGCGCCCGTCAGATCCCACCGTCACGGCGACCCCGGGCATCTCGGCGGGGATCTTCAACGCGGCCGACAGCGAGTCCGGGGCCAGGTCACCGAGCGCCATCTTGGCGGTCTCACCGTCGTTGACCCGGTGGCAAATGCGGCCGGTGATCTGAGCGCGCAGCGCCGTCACACCCGGGCCGAGGTCGGATCCGACCCGCTGTCCGGCCACGACCAGGTACAGGCCGAACGCGCGGCCGAGCTGGGCGTTGCGCAACAGCAGAGTCGAGGTGCGCGCGATCTCGTCCTTCTCGGACTTGTCCGTCATCAGGTACAACTCGGCGACCTCATCGACCACGGTCACCACCGGCGTGGGCCGGGCCTTTTCGGGGAGCTGCCAGATGTTGCGCACCCCAGCCTCACGGCACAGCGTCATGCGGTCGGTGAGCATGGTCATCAGGTCATCGAGCAGCCCCGCGCACTCGGTGCGGGTCGTGGCCAGCTTGGACATGCGCCGGACGTAGGGGGTCAGTTCAACCCCGCCCTTGAGGTCCAGTCCGGCCAGCGCCACCGGCTGTGGTGCGAGTTGGTACACCAGAGCGTTGATGTCGGTGGACTTGCCCGACTGAGTGGCGCCCATGATCAGCCAGTGCGGGACCGCCCGGAAGTCGATGATCCACGGGTCGCCGGTTTCCAGGGTGCCCATGCGGACCTTGAGCAGCTCCCAGTCCGCCGCGAGCGGACCAGGGTTGGTCACGGTGCCCAGCGGGTCACGTCGGGAGGCGGCCAGTTCCACCCACCCGGGGCCGGAGGTGCGCAGCCGGACCGAGTGCACCCGCCAGGCGTGCGCGAGCCGAGTGAGGGCCTGGGCGTAGTCGTCGGGGGTCTGCCCGTCGTGCAGCCGGGCGCGGACCCGGAACCCGAACGGGGTCGGACGGAACCGTGACAGACGCGGCTTCTTCTCCACGCTCACCCGCTGGATACCGCCCTTGACCTTGGTCTTGCGGCGGGTGTGCGACAGGCCGCATCCCTGGGACACGTGCTCCCAGGTCAGGTAGACCCGCAGCGCCGAGCCGACCAGTCCGGGGCCGTAGGACCAGGTGGTAGGTGACCAGTGGTGCCAGGCGGCGGCCGAGAGCGGCACCGCAGCGGCGGCCGGAGGCACCGCCCACAAAATCTCGGGGAACATCTACCGGCCCTCCCACAGCGTCGTCATCCCGGAGTTCACCGCGTCCGGCGCGTACCCGGACAGGTACGCCATCAGGTCTCGGAGTTCTTCGTAGGTGCGCTTGTCAAAGTTCAAGCGCTCCCACACGTCCTTGGGGTCCATCGGTGGTCCTTCCTCTCAGGGGGTTTCGCCCTTGCCCTTGCAGGTTGGGCACAGGGTGGTTTGGTAACCGGGCATGTGCCGGACCTCCCCGGTACCCGCACACACCGAGCAGGCGGGCATTACTCAGCGGCCTTGCGCAGGTCCATGGGCGCGACCGAGGAGGCCGCGAAGGCCACGCCGTGGCGGCCGTTGGTCTCCCACGGGATCGCGGTCAGGCCCTGCACGGTCAGCGGGGTGCCCAGGCGGGCGGTGATGGCGTGCGTGGCCGGGAAGCTGACCAGCAACGTCTCGGCGTCGTTGTCCTCCACCTGCGCCAGCACCTTGAGCTGCCACATCGGGGAGCCGTCGGCGTTGTACTTGATCTCGCCGGTGGTGCGGTCCTTGACCTTGGGGCGCGGGGAACCGGCAGCGATGAAGACCATCTGGGACGTGTCCACGGGGATGCTTCGCATCAGGAATCTCCTTAGTGCACTTGGTGTTCTAAGTTGTGAGTACTTTGTACACCAAGTTGGAGTGGGGGGCAAGGAGATCAAGGCAAGCCGCACGTCGCTTAGAGACCTAAGTGCACTAAGCTCGCAGGTCAAGGAGGGATACATGAAGTTCGCAGAAGACGAGGTCTTCTACCGGCGCATCGTGGACGACATCCGCGCGAAGATCCAGCGTGGGGACCTGAAGCCGGGAGACAAGCTGCCCTCCTTCGCTGAGATCGCCAAGGAGTACGAGGTCTCGTCCACGGTCATCAAGAACGCGGTCCAGGCGCTCAAGACCTCCGGTGACATCTACGGCCGGCAGGGCAAGGGCACGTTCGTCAGCTCTCGGAAGAAGGCACAGCGTGTCCGGCGCATCCCGTTCGACCGGGGCAAGAGCACAGGCAGCACCTTCGCCCAGGAGATGGAGAAGCTCGGGCTCGAACCGAGCGCGCGTCTGGTGAAGTGCGAGGTGGAGCCAGCGTCACCCGAGATCGCGGATCACCTCGGGGTACCTGCGGGCACCGAGGTCCTAGTTCGTCAGCGCCACATGAGCGCTTCCGGCCGCCCGGTCCAGCTGGCGACCTCCCACATTCCCATGACCGTCGCTGGAAGCATCGACATCGCCTTCCCCGATGTCGGTCCCACGGAGATGTACCGGCGCCTCGGGGAGCGAGGACACAGGCCGGTCAGGTTCACCGAGGAGATCACCATCCGCCGGCCTCTTCAGGAAGAGGCGGAGTTCCTCGGAGTCGACGGAGGGCTTCCGGTCATCGTGGTGACCCGGACGGGCATTGACGCACAGGGCACGAACGTTGAGGCGACGGTGAACGTCTTGGATGCCTACGCCTGGTCACTCGTCTACGAGTGGGAAGAGAGCCAGGATGACTGAGGCTCCACGACACTCAGTGAGCGTCACGGGTGTGGTGTTCAACGATGACGGCCAGGTCCTCGCGATCGAGCGCGACGATGATGGCCGATGGGTTCCACCCGGCGGCGTTCTGGAGCTTCACGAGGACCCGAGAGACGGGGTTGTCCGCGAGGTTTTCGAGGAGACCGGGGTGAAGGTCAGGCCGGGGCGCCTGGTCGGGATCTACAAGAACATGCCACTCGGCGTGGTGAGCATGGCCATCGCTTGCACGGTCGAATCCGGAGAACCCCAACCGTCGGATGAGGCGAAGGTGGCCCGCTGGATCAGCGTCGATGAGGCCCGTCAACGGATGCCTGAGGCGAGGTTGGTTCGTGTTCTGGACGCGCTACGAGACGACGGCCCGTTCATCCGCTGCCACGACGGCACGAACCTGGTGTGAACCAGGGAAGCGACCCGGAGGACCTTGAGTCTTCCGGGTTTCTTCATGCCCGGAACCGGGTGATGAGAAGTTTCCTTACGTCTTCAAGCCCGCACCTGCGGTGCGGGGCAGCCTGCGGCTGAGCTGGGTGGTCGGGTGCGGGACGCGGCCAGGAGGGCGGATGGCCGGGCGCGTTGCTGGCGGCTGCGGCCCTGCGGTCGCCACGGCGAGAACACTGCCTCCGGCGGGGACTCCGGGCTCCAGGAAGCGGGGGTGGCTGCGCACGGTGCAGGTCTGCTGTGGTGGTGCGCCCCTCTCCCCTTTCACCCGTCGTCCAGTCAAGGACCTACCACACCACCCAGGGGCCACAAGGTCGTTCGTACAGTGGGGCGCTCCACCTTGTGGCCCCTGGGTGGCGCGGTTGCGCTGCGCGTGGACGAAGGGTGACGGGAAGAGGGGCGGGGCGGGAGCGTGGTGGGGGAAGGGGAGGCGGGGGGTGGGCCTGGTTCCTTTGCTGGTTCGACCCGGACGGGTCGAAGCGCGAAGCGGACGAGGCAGGCCGGGCCGGGATGTGAGGGAGCGGACGCGAGAACAGGACGCGGGGCCGGCGGGGTGTTTCAGGGGACGGGCGCGAGGACCAGGGCGTGAGGCACGCGGGTGTCGCGGGGCATGAACCACCGGGGATTCTCTCCGGCGGATCAGTGCGAGCGTTTTGATGTACCGAGCAACCAAGAGTGCGCAAGCGCGGTTGCTGGACACCCTGACGGGTGTCCGGCGGTAGGCGCGCCGCGTCCGCGCTCGCCTGCGTCCCGCGCGGCGCGTCCTCGCGCGCCCCGCCGTGCCCAAGAGGTCGGGCACGGCGTTCGTCCCAGGGGGTCGAACCAAGGGCAGCAAAAGTCCAGGGACCAAGGGGTGGACTGGACCGACAAGACGGCAAGGCCGGGGCGTGCGGGTTCCAGAGGACCAGGCCAGGGCAGCGGGTGACGTGCGCAGGACACCAGGAAGCAGGGCCTCAGAGGAGCGCAGAAGGCAGAGAAGAGGGGAAGGGCGGGGGAGCGGTCGGAGAGAGGACAGGAGGGCCAGTGGGTCTGTTCCGGCTGTGTTCCGGAGTAGGCCGGGGAGCACTGAGGAACAGCGAGAAGCCGCGAGACCTGTCATCGCAGGTGACGCGGCTTCTGGTGGTATCGGTCGAGGCCAGCAGGCCGGGGGTAGTGGAATCCGGCTTACCGGCCGACTCCCCCTCACACACCTCCCTGACCAGCGGCGCAGCGCGGGGGAGACGGCCGTGTTCGCTCTCCGCTCGCTCCGGGGGACCAACCGGACCGCAGGAGCAGGTTGGTCCCCCGTGCCCGGCCCCCGCATGAGCCGGGCCGGTGCGGTCCCGTCCGCGGCGTTCCGGCGGGTGGGGACCCCCGGGCGGCGTACCGGGGCCGCGTCCTTACCGGGGCGGTGCGCCGGGACCGCCCGGGGGCCGCTCCCGGCGCACGGGTACAGTCCTACAGCCCGCCGGTGATGGCCCCGGGCCCGTGCGCACCGATAGATTGGCCCCTGCGCTCCCTATCCCGGGCGAGCTCCGGAGCGCGTACGCCCGTGGGCCGACGTCCGGGGTCGGGCCCAGCGGGCATCCGCGTTCACGGGAATGGGTGACTCTTGTTCGACTCCACCGCCTTCTGGGTGGCTCTCTTCGGTCTGCCGGTCCTGGCCATCGTGGTGATCGTCCTGCTCGCCTCCTACCAGGCCTCAGGCGTTCAGCAGGACGGACGCGACGACGCGCCCGACGAGGACTCCTCCACCAGCTGATCCCCGTGGTCCGCATCCGGCCTCGGATGGGGCACGGGGTCGTCCACGTCCTGGACGCCCTGCACGGGGGCGAACTCCCCCGTCTCGGCGTCCAGAAGGTGCACCCTCGCCGTCTCCAGGTCGTAGTACATCCCCGTCAGCGTCAGCTCGCCCGCCTCCACCCGCTCGCGGACCACCGGGTAGCTCATGAGGTTGCCGATCTGCGCCTCCACGTTGGCCTGAGCCAGGCGGCGCAGCGCCTCCGCCGTGGGCAGGCCCGCCAGGGCGCCCGACTCCTCGCCCGCCCGAACCAGGCTCTCCGAGCCGTTGGACAGCCAGCGGCACATGTGCGATGCCGCCTCGTCCGCCTCCAGGTGGGCCTTCTCCAGCAGGGCCTGCATCGCGCCGCAGTGGGAGTGGCCGCACACCACGATCGAGGGCACCCGCAGCACGTTCACCGCGTACTCGATCGCCGCTCCCACCGACCCGTTGTCGGGGGTGTCGCGCGGCGGCACCAGGTTGCCGAGGTTGCGCACGGTGAACAGGTCTCCGGGGCCGCTCGCGGTGATGAGGTTGGGCACCACGCGCGAGTCGGCGCAGGTGACGAACAGCGCGGTCGGGTTCTGGCCGTGCGACAGGCGGCTCATCACCGACCGCATCCGGTCGGTGGTGCTGGCGTGGTACTCGCGGGCGCCGGCCGCCAGCAGGCCCAGCGCGTTCACCCCGCGGTCGCCGTCACCGCGCATCCTCCAGGGGGCCCACCCGCGGGCCAGTCCGCCCGGCGCGGTCTTGGCGGCGGGCGCCGACCGCGTGGAGCTGCGCGTGTACCACTGCTCGTGCACCTCGTCGATGTCGACGCTGCCGCCGGTGCGCTCGTGGTCCACCCGCCAGGCGTGGATGGCCTCGAAGGCGGCGTGGTCCATGAAGTCCACGTGCAGGTCCAGGTCGACCCGGGAGCCCGAGGGGACGGTGCGCAGCACGTGCGCCAGCCGGGGCACGCCCAGGAAGGTGAGCGAGCCGTGCACGGTGATGTGCACCCGGTCGTCGCGCTCCTCGGTGGTCACGGTCAGCTTGGTGAGCCTGCGCAGGGAGACGATCATGGCCAGTCCGAAGCCGATGAACACGCCCTCCAGGAGCCCCAGGAACACCACGCCGAACAGGGTCACCAGGTAGACGCTGGCCTCGTGGTGGCGGCGCAGGTCGCGCAGGTGGGCGACCGAGACCATCTGCACGCCGATGAACACCAGCAGCGCCGCGAGCGCGGGCATCGGGATCAACTCGACCACGTGCGCGAACAGGGCGACGAAGAGCAGGATCCACACGCCGTGCAGGATGGTCGAGAGCGGGCTGCGCGCCCCGGCGCGCACGTTGGTGGTGCTGCGCACGATCACACCGGCCACCGGCAGCCCGCCCAGGGCGCCGCTGAGGGTGTTGGCCGCGCCCTGGCCGCACAGCTCGCGGTTGAGCATCACCCGGCGGCCGCTGTGCATGCGGTCCACGGCGATCGCGGCGAGCAGGGACTCGACGCTGGCGACCATGGCCACGGCGGCCACGCTCAGGGCGATGCCGTCCCACTGCCCCGCCTCGGGCAGCATCGGGCCGTTCCAGGCGTCGGCGAGGGAGTCGGGCAGGGCGACGGTCTGCACCTGCCAGCCGCTCGTGGTGGAGATGAGGGTCGCGGTGGCCACGGCGACCAGCGCGGCGGGCACCGCGGCGGGCCGCAGCCGCCCGAGTGAGGGCAGCCTGTTCCAGGTGAACATGATCGCGATGGTGATGACGCCGACCGCGACGGCCGGGGTGTGGTTGTTGGCGATCTGGTGGGGCAGGTCGGCGATGTTGGCCATCGCCGAGCTCTGCGGTTCGCCGCCCAGGACCACGTGCAGCTGGGCCAGGGCGATGGTGACGCCGACCCCGGCGAGCATGCCGTGCACCACGGCGGGGGAGACGGCCAGGGCCGCCCGGGCGATGCGGAAGGCGCCGAGGGCGAGCTGGACCAGCCCGGCCAGCAGGGTGATCAGGCAGGTCACCCGCCAGCCGTAGGTCATGATCAGGTCGGCGACGATGATGGTCAGACCGGCGGCGGGGCCGCTGACCTGGACCACGGACCCGCCGACGAGCCCGGCGACGATCCCGCCGACCACGGCGGCGATGATCCCGGCGATGAGAGGGGCGCCGGAGGCGACGGCGATCCCCAGGGACAGGGGGACGGCGACCAGGAAGACCACCAGTGAGGCGCCGACGTCGGCGGCGATCCCCTTGTGGCGGTCGGGACGGTGCCCGGGTGAGGCCGTGGGCGGCCTCTCGGGTGTGACTCCCTGGGCGTCGTTGCGCATGGTTACTCCGTTCGGGTTGGACCAGGCAAGTGATGCGTGGGCGCACGGGGACTGCGGTGTCCGGATCGGGGGGTGTGCGTGGATACGCGGGATGAGAGGACGTTCCTGAGGGTGTCCCCAGCATCACCAACTGTAGCCATTCTCGGCCACGGAGTGTTACGGTCTGTTGTTCGCTTGGTAACCATTTTCCTGTCTTCACATGTCCCGGGGACAAACCCGGACAGATAAAACCCCGAGGTGGCGGGATCTCCCGCTGCCTCGGGGTGTGAAGTGATGTACTTCTCGTGTGGCCTGAGGTCCGGAAAGGGCCACTACCGTGTGTTACGGACGTCCGGAAGGTCAGATGAAGCGGCCGTCCTCGTACCCGCCCTCGTAACGGTTGCGGTCGTGGCCGTGCGGGTCACGGGAGTCGGCCGGGTACGGTCCCGGAGCCTGCGGTCCGCCGGGGTGCCGCTCCTCCTCGCCGGACTGCCAGTCCCGCGCGGGCGGGAAGCCGCCGTAGCCGGGATGCCGGGGTTGCTGGGGCTGGCCGCCGGGCGGGTAGCCGGCCGGGTCCCCGGGGTAGCCGCCGGTGCCCGCGGCCGGGTAGCCGAACGGGGGCTGTCCGCCGTAGCCCGCGACGGAGTCCCCGCGCACCTGGTCCACCGGGTAGCCGCCCGTCGGGTAGCCGGGAGCCTCACCGGGGAACGCGGACGGGTGGCCGGGCTGGCCGACCGGCCCCTGGCCGAACGGCGTCGGCGGTCCCGGGGTTCCCGAACCGCCGGTCCCGCCGGGGAAGCCCGTCGTACCGGAAACGCCGTGGACGCCCGGGGCCCCGAAGGCGCCGCCGTCCTCCTGGCCGCCCCACAGCGGGGGGTTGGGGTCCGGCTGGGCCGGACGGCTGTGGTTGCCGGTGTCGTAGGAGGACCGCTGGTGTGCCCCGGTGTCGTAGGGGGAGCGGTGGTGGGTTCCGGTGTCGTAGTCGTTGCGGTTGAAGGAGTCGGTGTCGTAGGAGGGGCGGGTGTGGTTGCCGGTGTCGAACTCGGGTCGTCCGGTGCCGGGCATGCCGTAGTCCGCGTGGCTGTGGTTGCCGGTGTCGTAGGAGGACCGCTGGTGCGCTCCGGTGTCGTAGGGGGAGCGCTGGTGTGCCCCGGTGTCGTGGGACGCCTCCGACCGCGACCGGTAGCCCCCTGTCAGGGGGTCGACGGGGTCGCCCGCGCCGCCCGGGGACGCCTGGCCCGCGCCCGGTGCCGCGCCCGCGCCGCCCTGCCCGCCGCCGAAGCCGAGCTCGGAGCGCTGGTGCGCGCCGGTGTCCATGCTGGACCATATCGGCGAGCTCGTGCTGGTGTCCGGTGCCGGTGCCGGTGCCGGTGCCGAGGGCCGAAACGTCGGGTCGAGCGGGTCGCCGGGGGACGCGCCCCGCGCACCGGCGGTCCCCGGGTAGTCCGAGCGGCTCATCGACCCGCTGTCGTAGAACGATCTGCCCTGGAACGGATCTCCCGAGAACGGGACGGGGCCGGACCCGCCGAGCGGGTCGCGCCCCGAGGGGGACCCCAGCGGGTCACTCCCCGAGGCGGACCCCAGCGGGTCGTGCGCACCTGTGGAGGACCCCAACGGATCGGTTGAGGAGGGCGAGTAGGAGGAGGCGCGGGGCGACCACGAACCGGTGCCCAGGGGATCGTCGGCGGCCGAGGCCGCCGGTGCGGCGGGCTGGGAGGGCTGGGGAACCCCCTGCGGGGGTGTGGCCTCCCGCGCAGGGGGAAGCGCGGAACGCGGCGGAGCCCCCGGCGGCAGGGCGCGCTCGTCATCACCGGGCGCTTCGGCCCCGCGCCGCCTGCGGCCCCGGCTCCGCGACGGCTCCTCCTCGTTCTCCACCGGCTGGGGCCCGCTGCCCTGGCCCAGGCTGGCCAGCATGGCCAGGTCCGCGGAGGGGTCGCTGTTCCTGCGGCCTCCGGCGGCGGGCAGGACCGTGGTGGCTCCGGGAGGCCCGGACGGCTCCTCGTCCTCGTAGTCCCCGTACCCGTCGTCGTAGTCGTCGTCCTCGTACTCGTGCGCGGTCACGGTGACGGCGGAGTCCCGGTCCCCGCGCCCGTCCCGCGCCCCGGAGGGACGCTGGGCCGGGCCGTCCTCGCCCAGGCTCGACCAGAAGTCGTTGTCGGAGAGGGAGTCGTCATCGTCGTCCCAGTCCGCGTCGAGCTTGCGCCTGCCCCGGGGACGCCGCTCCGCCCTGGCGCCGCCGCCCTGGCGGGACCGGCGGCTGCGTCCGCGCGGCTCCGGTTCCCCGTCGTCCTCGTCCTCGTCCTCGTCGGGGTCGCGGCCCCGACTCCGGTCGCGGGCCCGCTCCCGGCCGCGGGCGCGGCCGCGAGGCCGATCCTCGTCGCCCTCGGCGTCCTCGTGCTCGTACTCGTCGTCGTAGTCGTCCTCGCGGGAGCCGGAGCTCAGCGCGCGCATGCCCAGCAACAGGAGTACGAGCACGGCGAGCACGACGATGACGGCGATGATGATGATGACGGTGACGGTCATGGTGTACGCACTACCTTGGGGAGGTCGGCCGCGCCCGGGTCGCACCGGTGACCGGCCAGGAGAAGGCCGGTCGAGGGGAGGCGGTGACCTCCGGGGACCGCGGTGATCCGGTGGGTTCGGCCTGCGCTTGCGGGGGGACGCAGGCGGTCCGGTGCGGTTTCGGGTCAGGGCGCCGCGCGGCGAGTGGACGAGTATCGGTCATCTGAAATGGGGCGGGGGGCACAGACCCACTGTATGCGTTGTCGTGCTCCGTGTGCAGAGGGCGACGGGAGCTTCCTCCAGGAATCACCGTGACCCCGGATCCGTCGGGTCATCCGGGGCCGATCCGGAGGGAACGCCCGCGGTGAACTATGTCACTCGCTGCGTGTGACCAGCGAACCGCGGGCGACGGCCTGCTCCGCGATCGCCTCCAGGGAGGCGCTCAGCGTCGCGCCCTCGGGCAGGTCCAGCTGGCTCCGGAGGGCGTACACGGTGAACCGGTACTCGTAGGCCTCGTCGGGTTCGGGGCAGGGCGGGTCGTAGGCGGACTCGCCGATGCTGTTCTGGCCCTGCTTGGCGTCGGCCGGCACGGTGTTCTGGCGCAGCTCGACCAGTTCCGGGTCCAGGTCGTAGACCACCCAGAACACCTGCGCCACCTGCGGGTCGTCCATCACCAGCGCGATCGACCCGGCCTCGTCGGGAAGCCCCGACCAGCTCAGCGGCGGCGAGTACGCCTGCTGGGCCTCCTCGGGGTCCTCGGAGCCGCCCGTGTCGCCCTGACCCTCCGCGGCGGTCTCGGCCGCGCCCTCGCAGGAGTAGGCCGCGGGAAGCGGTTCGCCCTCCTGCATCAGCGGGCTGGTGACGTTGATGTCGTCGGGCATGTCGCCGTTCTGCGCGGGGGAGAGGATCCCGCAGCCCGTGGTCAGGGCCACGACGGCCCCGGCCGCCACCGCGCCCGCGCGCGTACCGGGGGACGGGCGGGCCGTACGCGGTGCACCGGTGGTCCGGGGGAAGGGGAGGGCCGGGAACAATGGGACTCCTGCTTTTCGGGCCGTGGAGGCGAGCATCTCGGTGACACGGGCGCGGCGCTCGGAGGAGACCCGGCGCCGGACCGGCGGGGAACGGGCGGCTCCTCGGGCGGGCGCCGACGACACGTTCCCCAGCGAACCTTACTGCGGTCAGGCGGGCGTTCGGTCTCCCGTCCGCACCCGTGCGGTCCCTCACGGGCCGCGGACACCCGCGCCCGCGCCCCCGCGCTCCCGTCCGCGCCCCGCCGGTTCCAGCCCGGTGGGAACGGGACGCGGGCAGTGCCGTAACGGAGAGCGTTCGTCCGTACGATCGGTGATCATGGGTCGGTGCGGTTCTCCATCCTCGGGCCCCTGGCGGTCCACGACGCGTCCGGGCGGCCCGTCGCCATCGGCGGCGCGCGCCTGCGCACGCTGCTCACCCTCCTCCTGCTACGGCCCGGCCAGCGGATCGCCAACGACGAGCTCACCGACGCCGTCTGGGCGGGGAGCCCGCCCGCGTCGGCGGGCAACGCCCTCCAGGCCCTGGTCTCCCGTCTGCGCCGCGCGCTGGGGGAGGGCGTGCGCATCGACGGGGACGCCTCGGGCTACCGGCTGGCGGTCGAGCCCGGCCAGGTGGACCTGGCCGAGTTCGAGACCCTGTTCAGGCGGGGGCGGGCCGGGCTCGCCGCGGGAAGGGCCGCCGACGCCGCCCGCGACCTGGGCGAGGCCCTCGCCCTGTGGCGCGGACCGGCCCTGTCGGACCTGACCGCGCACGGCCTGGCCGAGGACACGGCGCTGCGCCTGGCCGAGACCCGCCGCGCGGCCCTGGAGGACCGCCTGACGGCCCTGGCCGACCTGGGTCTGTACACCGAGGTCCTGCCCGAGGCGGAGGCCCTGTGCCGACGCGAACCGCACCGCGAGGGCCCCCTCGTACTCCTGGTGCGCGCGCTGGCCGCCACCGGCCGCACCGCCGACGCCCTGGCCGCCTACGAGCGCTTCCGCTCCCACCTGGCCGACGAACTGGGCCTGGACCCCTCACCCCAACTGCGCGACCTGCACCTGAGGCTGCTGCGCGGCGAACTCGACGCGCCCCGCTCCGCCGAGCCCCCCGCCCCGCCCCCGCCCCCGGCCCCGCCTCTGCGCCTGCCCGCCACCCTGACCAGCTTCGTGCCGCGCGACACCGAGGTGGACACCGCCGTCGACCTGCTCACCCGCGAGCGCCTGGTCACCCTGCTGGGCCCCGGCGGCGCGGGCAAGACCCGCCTGGCGATCGAGAGCGCCTCCGCGCTGGCCGAGCGGGCGCCCTCCCTGCTCTCCCGCGGCGGCTGGTTCGTCGAACTCGCCTCCAGGACGGCGGCGGACATCCCCCAGGCCCTGGCCTCCGCGCTGGAGCTGCGCGAGCACGCCGTGCTCCAGGCACGCTCCGCGACCCCCGCCGCCCCCGCCGCGCTCGTCCCGCTCCTGGAACGGGTGGTCTCCTTCGTCGGCGACCGCCCCGTCCTCCTCGTCCTGGACAACTGCGAGCACGTCGTCGAGGAGGTCGCCCCCACCGTGGCGACGCTGCTTGCCCGGTGCCCCGGCCTGCGGATCCTGGCCACCTCCCGCGAACCCCTGGGCGTGCCCGGCGAACAGCTCCTGCCCGTTCCCTCCCTGGACCTGCCGCCCGAGGGCGCCGACGCGGACCGGGCCGCCGACTGCTCCTCGGTCATCCTGTTCGCCGAACGCGCCGCCGCCGCGCGCCCGGGCTTTCACGTCACCCCCGACAACGTCGCCCACGTCGTCCGTGTCGTCCGCGAGCTGGACGGCCTGCCACTGGCCCTGGAACTGGCCGCCGCGCGCCTGCGCTCCATGAGCACCGCCCAGCTCGCCGACCGGCTCCGCGACCGCTTCCGGCTCCTCACCGGGGGCACCCGGTCCGCGCTGCCGCGCCACCGCACCCTGCGCGCCGTCGTCGACTGGAGCTGGGACCTCCTCGACGAACCCGAGCGCCGCCTGCTGCGCCGCCTGTCGATCTTCGCCGGGGGAGCCACCCTGGAGGCCGTCGAACGGGTCTGCGCGGACCCCGGCACCGAGGGGGAGATCGGCGGCCACGACGCGTGGACCGTCCTGTTCACCCTGGTCGACAAGTCCCTGGTGGTCGCCGACAACCCCGAGCGGGACGACACCCCGCCCCGCTACCGGCAGCTGGAGACCGTGCGCGCCTACGCCGCCGAACGCCTGGCGCACAGCGGGGAGGAGGAGCGCGTCCGCGACGCCCACGCCCGCCACGTCCGCGACCTGTGGCGCTGGGCCGACCCGCTGCTGCGCGGTCCGCGCCAGGGGGAATTGCTCGCCCGCCTGGCCGCCGAGGCCGACAACTGCGGCGCCGCCGTACGCTGGGCCGTCGAGCGGCGCGACGCCGGACTGGCCCTGGACCTGGTCGAGTGCACCCAGTGGTACTGGACCCTGTGCGGCTCCTGGCGCCAGCTCCACCAGTGGGCCGTGGACGTCCTGGACATGGTCGGCGACCGGGCTCCCGAGGGGCGCGCCGTCGCCTACGCCAGCTGCCTGTTCCAGCGGGCCGACACGACCACCGACCACGGGGCGGTGCTGGAGCGCATACGCGAGGCCGAGGCCGTCCTGGAACAGGCCGGGCATCGGGCCGAGGAACACCACATGCTCGTCTACGGCCTGGTGTACAAGGCGCTGCTGGAAGGGACCACCGGCGCCGCCCACGAGCGCCTCGCCGCCGCGGCCGACCAGCCCGACCCGTGGATGCGGGCCCTCGTGGGACTGCTGCTGTCCCTGTTCGACGCGGTCAACGGGCGCATCGGACGCTCCACCGAGCGCGCGAACGCCGCTCTGGAGCAGTTCCGCGCGTGCGGCGACACCTGGGGCGAGTGCCAGGCGCTCGTCCAGGTCGTGGACGTGTACCGGTTCGAGGACCTCGACCGCTGCCGCGACCTGCTCTCCCTCGGCGTGCGCAGGGCCGAGGAGTCGGGGTTGGAGGCGCTGGCATGGGTGTTCCGCGTCCGCCGGGCCCAGGTCCTCACCGATCTCGGCGACCTGGAGGCCGCGCGCGAGGACCTGTGGGAGCTCCTCGGCTCCGAGCGGCCCGTGGAGAAGGAGCGCATGGTGCTGCTGCGCCTGGCCGAGGGCCAGTGGCTGCGGGACGCGGGGGAGCCGGACGCGGCCCGCGAGGCCCTGGACCGGGCGGGCGAGGACCTCAAGGGCCTGGGCGGGTTCTCCCCCGTCTACGTGGAGGCGGGCTGGCGGACCCTGTACACCACCGTCGCCTGGAAGGCCGGTGACACCGGGGAGGCCTGGGAGCACGTCCGGCGCGCGTGGCGGCTGGTCCACCACGGTCTGGGCCCCGTGCGCGCGGAGGTCCTGGACACCCTCGCGGTGATGGTCGTCGGGCGGGACCCGCGGCGCGGCGCCTGGCTGCTGGCCTGCGCCGAGACACTGCGCGGTATGGCCGACACCGCCACGCCCCTCGTGGTGCGGGCCCGCGAGAGCGCGCGCCGGGAGCTGGGCGTGCGGGAGTACGACCTCGTCGTCGCCGGGGTCCGGGACACCCGCGCCGACCTGATCCACGGGCTCGTGGACGCGTGGCTGGCCGCGGACGCGCCCGGCGGCGCGGAGCGTCCCTGACCCCCCGCCCGCCGTGTCCGGAGCCGCCCCGGCGGCCCCGGACGGGGAGGCGTCCCCGGACGGCGCGCGGCCGCCCCGGATGGTCCGGAGCGGCCGCGCGTGCGTTCGGCCTCGTCGGGAGGCGGGTCAGGTGCGGCGCCGGTAGGCCCACACGGCCAGCGGGAAGAAGACCGCGGTGATGATCGCGGCCCACACCACGGTCCACAGCACCGGGCCGGTGGCCTCGCCCGAGCCCAGCATCAGGGCGCGCATGGCGTCCACGACGTGGGTGACCGGGTTGTTGGCGGCCACCACCCGCAGCCAGCTGGGCATGTCGTCGGGGCTGACGAACGCCGAGCTGCTGAAGGTCAGCGGGAACATCAGGATCATCCCGAACGCCTGCACCGCCATGGGGGTGCGCACGATCATGCCGATGAAGGCCGACATCCAGCACAGCGCGAACGCGAACAGCAGCACCAGGGCGGCCGCGACGACCACGCCCACCACACCGCCCCCGGGGCGGAACCCGATGGCCAGGCCCACCACCAGCACCATCACGACGGTGATCGAGTACCGGACCAGGTCGCCGAGGATGGCGCCCGTCAGCGGGGCCGAGCGGGCGATGGGCAGGGACCGGAACCGGTCGAAGATGCCCTTCTCCACGTCCTCGCTGAGGGAGAAGCCGGTGCCCAGCGTGGCGAAGATGACCGACTGGGCGATGATGCCGGGCATCAGGAAGTCGCGGTAGGTCTGCCAGTCGCCCATCATCGCCTGTCCGAAGACGAAGACGAACAGGGTCACGAACATGACCGGCTGCAACATCAGCCCGAAGACCTCTTCGGGGTTGGCCCTGATCTTCAGCACGCTGCGCGAGGCCAGTTGCAGGCCGTTGCGCACGGTGATCAGCGGACTGATCCGCTCGGGGGTGGTCGGTGCGTCCTCCGGCCGCGCCGACGGCGTCCGGGTCGTCACGGCACTCACGCTCGTGTCCCTTCGTCAACGGACCCCCGCGGGGTCTCCTCCTCGGCGGCGTGCCCGGTCAGGGCGAGGAAGACCTCGTCCAGGCTGGGCTTGCGCAGTGACAGTTCGGCGACGGTCACGCCCTGCTCGTCCAGGCGGCGCACCACCTCGGGCAGGATCCCCGAGTCGGTGACCGGGACGCTGGCGAGCAGCCCGTCGGAGGACACCGGCGTGCTGGTGACCGCCTCGATGATCCTGGTGGCCAGGGACAGCTGCCCGGTCTCGACGGTGCGCACCTCCAGCACCTGGTTGCCCGCACGGCTCTTGAGCTCCTCGGGTGTGCCCTCGCTGATCACCCGGCCGTGGTCGAGCACCATGAGGTCGTCGGCCAGCTGGTCGGCCTCCTCCAGGTACTGGGTGGTGAGCAGGACGGTCACACCGTCGTCGACCAGGCCGCGCACCACGTCCCACAGCCCGTTGCGGCTGTGCGGGTCCAGGCCGGTGGTCGGCTCGTCCAGGTACAGCAGCGAAGGGCGGCCGACCAGGCTCGCGGCCAGGTCCAGCCGTCGGCGCATGCCGCCCGAGTAGGTCTTGGCGGGGCGGTCGGCGGCGTCGGCGAGCTCGAAGCGCTCCATCAGCTCGGCCGAGCGCGCCCTCGCCCCGGCCCGGTCGAAGCCCAGCAACCGGGCGATGAGCACGAGGTTCTGGGTTCCGGTCAGGTCGGCGTCGACCGCCGCGTACTGGCCGGTCAGCCCGATCAGGCGGCGCACCTGGTGGGGTTGGCGCGCCACGTCGAAGCCGCCCACCTCGGCGTGCCCCTCGTCGGGGCGCAGCAGGGTCGCCAGGATGCGCACCGTCGTGGTCTTCCCGGAGCCGTTGGGTCCCAGGACGCCCAGCACGGCCCCCGTCCTGGCCCTCAGGTCCACGCCGTCCAGGGCCCGTTTGCCCTTGAACTGCTTGACCAGGCCCTCCGCGCGGATGGCGTCAGTCATCGCTCCTCCATGTGTCAACGTCTGCTGTCAAGTCTGACCAACCGGTCTGACAGAACGCTGACAGCGCCCGACGGAGAAACCCTGAGGAAACGGGCGCCGGTGTCAGCGGGTGTCAGGGCGCGCGCCCCGCCGGCGAACCGCCGGGAGGGCGGCGCCGCCGTCGTGTACAGCGGCCCCGCGGCGGAGGGGCGGACGGAGGACGAGGCCCTAGACTCGTGCGCGTGATGGACACCCCCGCAACCCCCGGCCCCCAGGAGCCGCCGCGACCGCCCGGGACCGAAGCGGTCGTGCGGCTGCGCCCCCCGCTGCGCCGCGTGAGCGGTCGGGCGATCGGCGTGTGGACCCTGCGCCTGCTGTTCGCCAGCGTGGTCCTCCTGCTCCTGCTGTCGGCGGCCGCCTGGGCGGTCTCGTCGCTGGGCTGGACGTGGATCCCGCCGTGGGCGCGGGACAACGCCTGGCTGCTGCCGGCCGTCTACGCGCTCTACGCCCTGGTCAGGGTCGCCGTCGTCCCCTCCTGGAGGTACCGGGTCCACCGTTGGGAGGTGGCGGGGGACGTCATCTACACCCGGGCGGGCTGGGTCAGCCGCTCCTGGCAGCTGGTCCCGGTCAACCGCCTACAGACGGTCGACCACACGCAGGGGTGGTTGGAGCGCGTGTTCGGCGTGGCGACGCTGGAGGTGCAGACCGCCTCCTACGCCGGGTCGTCCACGATCGAGGGGCTGGACGCGGAGGAGGCGCGCCTCCTGAGCGAGGAACTGGCCGTGCGCGCCGGCGCGCTGCGGGACGACGCGACCTGATGGACGGACACGGCGAACACCACGGCCCGCCGGACCCGGCCGCCCCCGACGACCACGGCGGCTGGGTCGCTCCCGGAAGCAGCCCCGCGCCGTGGGACCGGCGCACCGGGGGGACCGCCGACCAGAGCCCGAACGTCGGTCCCCAGGTGCCCTGGAGCCCCGGCGCCCACGCGCCCCGGGACCCCGGCTCCGAGACGCCCCCGGACCCCGGCGCCCACGCGTCCGGGGGCCCCGGGGAGGACCGCCCGGACGGCCCCCGCGACTGGTGGGACGGGCAGGGCGGTGACGGCGCGGAGCTCTTCGGGGCCGAGCGCGCCCGCCGCCTCAGTCCCCGCAGCGTGGTGGTGGGCCCCATCAACCAGATCAGGGGCCTCCTGGTGCCGATCGCCGCCGGGCTGGTGCTCGGCGGGTTCAACGCCTGGGTGCTCGCCGCCACGGGAGCGACCGTCGTGGCCCTGCTCGTGGGCGGGATCATCACCTGGCGCACCACCCGTTACGAGGTCGCCGGGGACCGGCTGGAGATCCGCCGGGGCCTGCTCCGCCGCTCCCAGCGCACCATCCCGCTGGAGCGGGTGCGCGGCGTGGACGTCACCAGCACCCTGCTGCACCGGCTGCTGGGCGTGGCCGTGGTCCGGGTCGAGGCCGCCGCGGGTTCCGCGGGCGGCACCGAGGACGGCAAGCTCGACGCCGTGTCGGCGGGCGAGGCCGACCGCCTGCGCCGGGTGCTGCTGCACCGCAGGGCGGTGCTCACGGGCCGCGGGGCCGCCGCGTCGCCCGCCGCGCCAGGCGACCCCGGCGCGGGGGAAGGCGCCCCGGGGCCCGGGGAGGCGTCCGGCGTCCCCGGGGACGCCGACACCGTCACCCACTTCGCCATGCCCCGCTCGTGGTACCTGTACGGGGCGCTGAGCCTGGGGTACCTGCTCACCCCGTTCGCGGTCCTGGCCACGCTGTTCGGGATGGTCCAGCAGACCGCCGGGGAACTGGCCACCGACTACCTCGTGGACTGGGTGACCACCTCCGACCACAACCTGATCCTGCTGTCCGTGGCCCTCTTCGCCGGTGCGCTGGTGCTGTTGATGCCGGTGTTCGCCGTGGTCTCCTACGCGCTCACCCACTGGGGCTTCACCCTCCGGGAACGGGACGGCTCCCTGGTCGCCGAGCGGGGGCTGCTCACCCGGCGCAGCGTGACGCTGGAGAAGCGCCGTATCCGCGGGTACGAGTTCCTGGACAACCCCCTCGAACGCCTGCGCGGGGCGGTGCGCCTGCGCGCCATCGTCACCGGGCTGGGCGACGCCGCCAACCGCGCGGTGCTGCTGCCCATCGGTCCCCGCACGGTGGTCGGGGACGTCGTCGACCGCGCGCTGGCACGGTACCGGGGCGGCCTGAACCGGCATCCGCGCGCCGCACTGTACCGCCGCCTGACCCGTTCCTCAGGGCCGTTCGTGCTGGTCCTGGCGGTCGCCCTGGCCGTGGACGCGGCGTGGCTGGCCTGGGCGGCCGGAGCCCTGGCGGTGCTGGGCGTGCCCCTGGGCGTGGACCGGTACCGTTCCCTGGGCCACGGCCACGACGGCGAGCGGGTGAGCGTGCGCTCGGGTTCGCTGCGCCGCTCCCAGGCGACGGTGGAGTACTCGGCGGTGATCGGCTGGACCTGGACCCAGACCCTCCTCCAGCGCCCGTCCTCGCTGGCCGACCTCCAGGTCACCGTCGGCGCGGGCGCGGGAGGCTACACCGCGCAGGACGCGTCGTTCGAGGACTCGGTGGCCTTCGCCGCCCGGGCCACCCCCGAGATGGTGCGCCCGTTCCTGGTCGGCCCGGAGGACGCGGAGCCGGACGGCGGGGACGGGGCCGCGCGGCGGGCCCCGCACGGGCCGGAGCACAAGTGAGGGAGGGGCCGGCCGCACCGTGCGGCCGGCCCCTCCCCGCGGGCCTCTCCTACCTCTCCCCCGTGAGAGGGCGACCGGCTTCATGGCTGGATCCTCCCGCCTTCAGACGGGAGGGGATGTCAATCGTCCTTCTTGGAGCCGAACATGATCTCGTCCCACGACGGGACCGAGGCGCGTCGGCCGCGGCCCTTGCGCTTGGCCGCGGAGGGACCGCTGTTGGCGGCGGCCGGGAGCGCGGCCGCGGGCGGCTGCTCGGCGGCGCGGCGCGGGACGCCGTTGTCGTTGAGGTCGATGGTGGCGCGGCGTCGGCGCGGGGCCGGTCGCTGCTGGGCGGGGCTCTCCGCTGCGGGCGGGGCGGCCTCGGGCTCGACCGGCCTGGCGGGACGGGCCTCCAGCCAGTCCGTCCGCCGCTCTGCGCGGCGGCGCTCCTCGGCCGCGGGCTCGTCGTAGGCGGCCGGCTCCTCCCTCCGCTCGGGACGGCGGCGCTCCCGCACAGGGGGCTCGTCGCGGGCGGCGGTCTCCGGCCAGCGCTCGGACTCGGCCCACTGTTCGGGCTCGGACCGGCGCTCGGACTCGTGCCACCGTTCGGGCTCCGTCCGCCGTTCGGGCTCGGCCCCGCGCTCGGATCCGGGCCACCGCTCGGGCTCGGTCCGCGGGGCGGGCCTCTCCTGACGCGGTCGCTCGTACCGCTCCGCCTGCGGTTCCGGGGACCGGTCCCACTCCGGTGACCGGTGTCCGGCGGTCCGCTCGCGCTCGGCGGGCCGCTCCGGGGCCCGCTCCCGCTCGTCGGGACGGCGCTCGGCGGGGTGGTGCTCCGCGGCGGCCGGACGCGCGGGCGGCGCCGAGCGCAGCGGCTCGTTCCGGTGCGCGGCGGACGACGGACGCAGGGGCGCGGGACGTTCGCGTTCGGAGAACGGCTGGGACCCGGACCGGGGCAGGTCCGCGGTGGTCTCGGTGCGGCGCGGGGCGAAGGGCGTCACGGTCGCGCCGGGGGAGGACACGGGTTCGGGGTCGGGGGAGGAGAACCGGGCGGCCTCCTCGTCGGCGGGGGCCACGCTGTTGTGTCTGGGCTCGTACAGCCAGTGGGCGACGCGCTCCTCGCCGCCGTGCAGGAAGACGAGCTTGAGCTGCCAGGACCGGTCCTCGCGCTTCCACGAGTCCCACGCCGCGTCACCGGTCTCCAACTGGTGCGCGCCGATCCGCTTGGTGACCAGCTCCTCCAGGGAGGGGCCCGGGGCGGCGTCGCCGTGCGCGCGCACGCTCGCGCGCTGGGCCTGCTGGGCGATGTACTCGCGTTCCTGGAGGACGGGGCCCTCGAACCAGCGGACCCGTTCGATCGGGATGCCGGAGATCTCGGAGATGGCCTCCGCGGTCTCGCCGGACCGGATGCGGGCCTGGATTTCCTTGGGGCGCAACGGATTCTCCACTTCGATCTCGTACTGGCCGAGCCGGGAGAACTGGCCGCGTACTGCGGCGCGGAGGCGGTCGTCGACGGGCAGCGTGAAACGGGTTCCACGGCCGGCGCTGGCGAGCACCAGGTAGGTGCCGTCCTCGCTCACGGCCACGAGGCGAAGCTCGTGCATCGCCCTCCCTTTCGCGTCCCGTCGAGGGCAGGTCCCGCGACCCACCCCCGCGTTCTCCAAGTCTGGTCGGCCGACAACTGTTCGGCCAGTACCGCGCCCGGCATGTCCGAACTGTGTGCCCGCCTCCCGGTCCGCGGCTGTCGCCGCGGTGGGAGCCGCCCCGGGGGTACCCGGGGCCCTCACGGTCGCTTCGTTGCCAATCTTGGCACGCTTACCCTTCCGCGACCGGGAGCGATCGCGGGGGAATGTCGCCGATCCCGCACGAGGGCTCAGCCGTGATGGTATCCCGCGTCTCCCGAATCCCCCCAGGTCTGGGAAAAACTCCGATCCCGGACCGTTCCGCGGGTAGGCGGACCCTCTGGGGCGCAACTCGACACGCCGATGTGTACCAGAGAGTGATGCTTCTTATTTCATGGCGTTATCGGAAACCTGTCGCCCTTAGCCTGAGTTATCAAGCTATGGGCGAAATGTGAAGTTCGGGGTCTGTGGGGCTGTATGCCCCACCACACGCCCATCCCGCGCTGACAGTTCCCGTCGCGCCCGCGCGCGGCCGACGAAGGGGGGACGACCGGATGGGTCGGACCGCACACCACGACGACCAGGAAGAAGGGGAGGAGGGCGCCAAGAGGAAGAAGTTCGACCTGAGCGTCTCCCAGGTCGCCGGTGCCGGCGCCGCGACGTTGGCCGCGGCCACCGCGGCCTCCTACCTGAACGTGTACGGCACGGTCATCGGCGCCGCCGGGATGGCCGCGCTCAGCACACTCGTCAGCCCCCTGTTGCAGCACTGGTTCTCGCGCGGGGGCGAGCAGGCCAGGCAGCTGGCCGGACGGGCCTCCGGCCACCAGGGCGCCGCGGCGGTGCCGGACGCCCCGGGGGCGCCGGTGGCGCCGCCGCCCGAGGGCATCTCCGAGACCGCCCTGCTCAGGCAGGTATCCGAGACCGGGACCCCGCCCCCTTACCGGGGTGAGGAGGACGCCGACGCCACCCGCACCATGGCCCTGCCCGTGCTGGACGGCCGCACCCGGACACAGGCCGATCCCGGCGCCACCGCGCGGATGCCCGCGGTCGGCCCGCGGCGCCCGGACCCGGTCGTCCCCGACGAGCACGGCGGCTCCGACGGCGCGACCGGCGCCCGTGAGGACGGTCGGCGGCGCGGCTGGCGCTCCCTGGCCGTCCCGGCCGCCGCGGTCTTCGTCCTGGTCATGCTGGTCATCCTGTTGTTCGAGCTGTTCACCGGGCGCTCGCTGACGTCCTGGACGCAGGGCTCGGAGGAGCCCAGCGCGCCCACCCTGTTCGGCGGCAGCACCTCCGCGCCCCCGGCCGAGGAGGCCGAGCCCGAGAACCAGGGGACCGGCGACGACACCCCCGACCCCTCGGTCGGGGACCGGGAGGAGGCCCCCGGTGCCGACCAGCCGACCGAGCCCGCCCCCGAGACCGGCGCGCCCGGAGACGAGGGGACCGGCGGCGGTACGGAGGAGGACGCCCCCGACGGCACCGGCGGGACCACCGAGCCCACCGCACCGCCGGAGGGCGACGGCGGGACCCCGGACCCGGGCGGGCAGACGCCCGGCCCCGGGACCGGCGAACAGGGCGGCGGGGAGGCCGTCCCCGAGCCCCCGCCCGCCGTGCCCCAGACGGGCTGAGCACGCCTCGCGGCGGCCGGGCCCCTCAGCGGTCGAGGACCGCCGGGTCCAGCCGCCGCAGGCGCTCGGGGTCGGCCAGCACGTCGATGGCGGCGATCCTGCCGCCCGTGACGGTGAAACCCATGACGGACACCGCGCGCCCCCGCACGACCACGACCACCCCGGCGGCCCCGTTGACCAGCACGGGCCGGGCGAACGGCGACAGGCCCCCGAAGGTGACGGCCTGACCGGCCACGGCCCGCGCGCCGGTGACCACCAGCGTGTGCCGGGCGCGCGCGGCGCCGCCGTCCGAGCGCAGCACGACGTCGGCGTCCAGCACGCTCACCAGGCCGTCGATGTCGCCGTCGCGGGCCGCGGCGAAGAACGCGTCGACGACCTGGCGCTGGAGGGCCGGGTCGGGGTCGGGGACCGGCGCCCGCCCGCGTACCCGCCTGCGCGCCCGGCTCGCGAGCTGCCTCGCCGCGGCCGGGGAACGGTCGATCATCGGGGCGATCTCCTCGAAGGGCACGGCGAACATGTCGTGCAGCACGAAGGCGAGCCGCTCGGCGGGCTTCAGCGTCTCCAGCACCACCAGCAGCGCCAGCCCCACGGTGTCGGCCAGCACCGCCTCCCGCTCGGGATCGCCGCCCTCCTCACGGCTGACGACGGGATCGGGCACGCGCACGTCGAGGGGCTCCTCGCGCCGCCGCTCCCGCGAGCGCAGCGTGTTCAGGCACACCCGCGCCACCACGGTGGTCAGCCATCCGGCGAGGTTGTCGATCTCCTCGGCGCCGCCGCGGTGCAGGCGCAGCCATGCCTCCTGCACGGCGTCGTCGGCCTCGCCCGCCGAGCCCAGGATCCGGTAGGCCACCGCGCGCAGGCGGGGCCGGTGCTCCTCGAAGAGTCCGGCCAGCCGTGCGTCCTCGTCCATCTCTCACGTTCCCCTTCGACGCGGCGTCACGTGGACGACCCCGCGGGCGCTGCCGATGTTACCGATTCCCGGACGGGGCGCGCGGTCCCGCCCGGTCGCCGGTACCGTCGGCCCGTCGTCCGAACCGGTCATTCCAGCACCCGCTCCAGGTAGGCGTTTCCGAACCGGCGCCCGGGGTCCACGCGGTCCCGCACCGCCAGGGCCCGGTCCAGCATCGGGTAGACCCCCTCCAGGTACGAGCGGTCGCGGGTGTGCATCTTGCCCCAGTGCGGGCGCCCGCCCACGGAGGTGAACAGCGCCTCCAGGTCGGCGAAGTAGGCCTCGTAGGGGGTCCCCCCGTACATGTGCACCGCCACGTAGGCGGTGTCGCGCCCGTAGGCGGTGGACAGCCACACGTCGTCGGCCGGGGCGAAGCGCACCTCCACCGGGAAGCTCACCCGGTGGCCGCCCCGGTCCACGATCGACCCGGCCTCACGCAGCACGTCGGCCAGGTGCTCGGCGGGGACCGCGTACTCCATCTCCACGAACCGCACGTCGCGCACCGAGGCGAACACCCGGTACGAGGCGTCGGTGTAGCTGCGCGCCGACAGGGCGCGAGAGCTGATCCGGTTCACCGCGGGCACCGCGCGGGGGAAGCGGCGGCAGACCCGGTTGACGCCCTCGAAGAGCGTGTTGGACAGGAACTCGTCGTCCAGCCACGCCCGGAAGGGCGACAGCGGTTGGGCCGGGCCCGCACTGATGTTGTTGCGCTTGGTGTTGGTGTTGCCGGTATGCGGAAACCAGAAGAACTCGAAGTGGTCGTTGTCGGCGCGCAGCTCCGGCAGGCGCTCCAACACCTCCTCCAACCGCATCGGCTCCTCGCGCGCGTGCAGCAGGAAGGCCGGGCGCACCGCCATGGTCAGCGCGGTGACCACGCCGAACGCGCCCAGGCCCACCCGCGCCGCGTGGAACAGCTCCGGCTCCCGCTCGGCCGAGCACTCCACCACCGAACCGTCGGCGAGCACCATCTCCATGCCGACCACCTGGGCGGCCAGCCCGCCCGCGTCCCGGCCGGTGCCGTGGGTGCCGGTCTGCACCGCGCCCGCCATGGTCTGCACGGCGATGTCGCCCATGTTGGCCAGGGCCGTCCCGTGCCGGGCCAGCACGTCGTTGAAGTCGCACAGGGGCAGGCCCGCCTCGACGGTGGCCGTGCCCGCGGCGGGGTCGACCGAGCGCACCCGGGTCAGGGAGGTGGGGGAGAGGAGGAGGCCGTCGGTGACGGCCACGTCGGTGAAGGAGTGACCCGTGCCGACCATGCGGACCCGCAGGTCCTCGGCGGCGGCCGAGGAGACCGCCGCGGCGACCTCCGCGGTGCTCCCCGGAGCCGCCGTGCGCCTGGGGTGGGCCCGGTGGGTGCCCGCCCATGTGTGCCACGTCACATCTGTCATGCGGCGACATTACCGACCGGTCACCCGCGCGGCCAGAGCCGGGTGCCCTCCGGACGCGGCACCCGGACACGAGGAGGCCAAGACCACAGGACACGCATCCGGGGGGTCGCGCGAGCGGGTCCGGAGGAGCTGGTTTCATAAGAGCTGTGAGCTACTACGACGCGTTTTTGCTGATCTCCTTCGGCGGCCCGGAGGGGGAGGACGAGGTCATCCCGTTCCTGGAGAACGTCACCCGGGGCCGCAACATCCCCCGTGAACGGCTCGCCGAGGTCGGCGAGCACTACTTCCTCTTCGGCGGTGTCAGCCCGATCAACCAGCAGTGCCGCGACCTGCTCGCCGCGGTCACCGCCGACTTCGCCGCCAACGGGATCGACCTGCCCGTCTACTGGGGCAACCGGTTCTGGGCCCCGATGCTCACCGACACCCTCGCCCGGATGAAGGAGGACGGTGTGCGCCGCATCCTGGCGCTGCCCACCTCCGCGTACTGCAACTGGTCCAGCCGCACCGCCTACGAGGAGGACATCGCCCGCGCCCGCGCCGCGCTGGGCGAGGACGCCCCCGAGGTGGACCTCATCCGGCCCTTCTACGACCACCCCGGGTTCGTCGAGCCGCTGGCCGATCACACCCGCGCCGCCCTGGACGCCCTGCCAGACGGGCAGCGCGAGGGCGCGCACCTGCTCTTCTCCGCGCACTCCATCCCCACGACGATGGCCGAGGCCAGCGGCGGCCCCGGCCAGGCCTTCGGCCCCGAGGGCGCCTACGGCGCCCAGCTGGCCGAGGTGGCGCGCCTGGTGGTCGGGCGGCTCGACCGCGACTACCCCCACGAGGTCGTCTACCAGAGCCGCAGCGGCCCGCCCAGCCAGCCCTGGCTGGAGCCCGACGTCAACGACCGCATGGAGGAACTGGCCGCCGAGGGCGTGCCCGCCGTGGTCGTGGTCCCGCACGGCTTCGCCTCCGACCACATGGAGGTCAAGTTCGACCTCGACGTGGAGGCCCGCGACACCGCCAAGAAGCTCGGCATCGGCTACGAGCGCGCGCTCAGCCCCGGCACGCACCCCGCGTTCGTGTCCATGGTGACCGACCTGGTCCGCGAGTACGCAGAACGGGCCGAGCCCCGGCGCCTGAGCTCGCTTCCGCGCTGCACCGACTGCTCGTGCCCGGCCTGAGGCGCCGAACCACGCGGTCGACGGACCCCCGCCGTCGGCCGCGGTCGACCCCGGCCGGTCGGCACGGGGTTGTCCACAGGCCTGGAAAGGGGCTTTGTGCGGCGGTCCGCGGCGGGCCATCCTGGAGCGGGGGCCTCCCGCGGTCCCTCGCGGACGCGCGCCCCGACCGGGCCCGCCGCCCCGGACGTGTGGGAAGGTGAGTAAACACTGCTGACACCGCCCGCGGGAGGGCGGGGAACCACAGTTGCCCCACGGCCCGCTCGACAGTGTCCGCCCCGACCACACGTCGACGTTCAGGGAGTATGTGTCTTGGTCCGTTCCTGGTATGAACTGCCGGAGTACGTCCGACTTCGCCGCGTCAACGGACTGCGCCTGTCGCCGGACGGAACCCGTCTGGTCGCGCCCGTCAGCGGCCTCGCCCCCGACGCCAGGTCCTTCCGCAGCGCCCTGTGGGAGATCGACACCGCCCCCGGGTCCGAGGGCGGGCGCGCCCCCAGGCGCCTCACCCGCTCGGCCAAGGGCGAGAGCGGCGTCGGCTTCCTCCCCGACGGTTCGGTCCTGTTCACCACCGGCCGACCCGACCCCGAGGCCGAGGCCGACACCAAGGCCCGGACCGCCCTGTGGCTCCTGCCCGCCGACGGCGGCGAGGCCCGCCAGGTCGCCTCCCGACCCGGCGGCATCGGCTCCTTCACGGTCGCCCGCGACTCCGGCCTGGTCGCCCTCACCTCCGACACCCTCGCCCGCAGCGAGGACGAGGAGGCCGACAGGGAGGCGCGCAAGGCCCGCGAGGAGGCCGGAGTCACCGCCATCCTGCACGAGGCGCTGCCCGTGCGCTCCTGGGACAGCGACATCGGCCCCGGACACCCCCGCTACCTGGTCGCCGAACCGCCCGCGGACGAGGACTCCCGGCTCGGCGAGCCGAGGGACCTGACTCCCGACGCGGGCATGGCGCTCCTGGGCGCGAGCGGCGACCTCACCCCCGACGGCACCACCCTGGTCACCGAGTGGCAGGTCCCCGTCGGCCGGGGCGCCCGCCGCCGCGACGTCGTCGCCATCGATACCGCCACCGGCCGCCGCCGCACCCTGGCCACCGACCCCGACCACGACTTCGACAACCCGCTCGTCTCCCCCGACGGCCGCCACGTCCTGCTCGTGCGCAGCTCCCAGGGCGACTACGACGGCGAACCCCGGGACGAGACCGCCTGGCTGGTCGACCTGGCCACCGGACAGGGCCGCGACCTGCTCGCCGACCACGAACTGTGGCCCCGCGAACTCGCCTGGGCCGCCGACTCCGGCGCGGTGTTCCTCGTCGCCGACCAGGGCGGCCGCCGCCCCGTCTTCCGGATCGACCTGGCCAGCGGCGCGCTCACCCGCCTCACCGGCGACCACGGCGCCTACGGCAACCTCAACCCGTCCCCCGACGGCCGCCACGTCTACGCCCTGCGCGACGCCTGGGACTCCCCGCCCGCGCCCGTGCGCCTGGACGCCGACGCCGCCGACGGCCGGCCCGTACGCCTGCGCACCCCCGGCTCCGAGCTGACCATGCCCGGCACCCTCACCGAGATCGAGGCCACCGCCGACGACGGCACCCCGATCCGCTCCTGGCTGGTGCTGCCCGAGGAGGCCTCGGCCGACTCGCCCGCCCCGCTCATGCTCTGGGTCCACGGCGGCCCCTACATGAGCTTCAACGGCTGGTCCTGGCGCTGGAACCCGTGGCTGCTCGCCGCGCGCGGCTACGCCGTCCTGCTGCCCGACCCCGCCCTGTCCACCGGCTACGGCCAGGACATGCTCCGTCGCGCCTGGGGCAGGTGGGGGCCGCGCACCTTCGCCGACGTCATGGCCGTCACCGACGTCGCCGAGGCGCGCGAGGACATCGACGCCGAGCGCACCGCCATGATGGGCGGCTCCTTCGGCGGCTACATGGCCAACTGGATCGCCGGGCACACCGACCGGTTCAGGGCCATCGTCTCCCACGCCTCCCTCTGGGGCCTGGACGGCTTCAACGGCACCACCGACTACCCGCCGGTGTGGGAGCGCGAGTTCGGCACCCCGCTGGAGCGCCCCGAGCGCTACACCCTCAACTCCCCGCACCTGCACGCGGACCGCATCCGCACCCCGATGCTCGTCATCCACGGCGACAAGGACTACCGGGTGCCCATCTCCGAGGGCCTGCGCCTGTGGCGCGACCTGCTGCTGCACGAGGTGGACGCCAAGTTCCTGTACTTCCCGGACGAGAACCACTGGATCCTCACCCCCGGGAACGCCCGGATCTGGTACGAGACGGTCTTCGCCTTCCTCGACCACCACGTGCACGGCAAGGAGTGGAGCAGGCCCGAACTGCTCTGAGCCCGCACACGACCGGCCGGGGCCGCGCCCGCGGCCCCGGCCGGACCCGCGTCCGGGACGCACCCCGGCGCGCGACACCACGCCACGGAGGACAGCCAGTGAGTACCACCCACGCCGCATCCGACCGCGAGAGCCTGCGCGACCTCGCCGTGAGCGTGGCCGCGGAGGCGGGGGAGCTCGCCGCCAAGGGGCAGGCGGGCATCACCGTGCTCGACACCAAGTCCAGCCCCACCGACGTCGTCACCGAGATGGACCGGGCCACCGAGGAGCTCATCCGGACCCGCCTGCTCGCCGCGCGCCCCGACGACGCGTTCCTGGGTGAGGAGGGCGGCGGCGAGGGCGGCACCAGCGGGGTGCGCTGGGTGGTCGACCCCATCGACGGCACCGTCAACTACCTGTACGGCCGGTCCGACTGGGCCGTGTCCGTCGCCGCGGAGGTCGACGGCGTGGTGGTGGCCGCCGCGGTGAACGTCCCCCGGCTCGGCGAGGCCTACGAGGCGGTGCTCGGCGGCGGCGCGCGCCTGAACGGCCGCGTCCTGGAGGCCCCGCCCGCCGTGCCGCTGGAGCAGGCCCTGGTGGCCACCGGCTTCGGGTACTTCCCCGAGCGCCGCGTCCAGCAGGCCAGGGTCCTGCTGGAGGTGGTCCCGCACATCCGCGACATCCGCCGCGGCGGGTCGGCCGCGGTGGACCTGACCGGGCTCGCCCTCGGCCGCTGCAACGCCTACTACGAGCGCGGCCTCCACCCCTGGGACTGGTGCGCACCCGGCCTGGTGGCGAGCGAGGCGGGCCTGCGGCTGGGAGGCCCGCGCTCGGGACCGCCCAGCAACGACCTGGTCATCGCGGCCCGCCCGGAGCTCTACGGCGCCCTGGAGGCCCTCCTGGCCCCGCTGGGCGCCGACACCGACGGCTGACGGGGACCGGCGTCCCGTGACAGCTGCCGGGACCGACACCCCCGGAACACACGGGGGCGCGGCGGGCCGTGGGCCCGCCGCGCCCCCAGTGCTTCTCGTGCTTCTCAGGCGCAGGTGTCGACGCCGTTGCGAGCCGCGATGCGGTACAGGTCCTCAAGCTCCGACGCATGCGTGTCGGCGAGGAAGTCGTCTCCGGCGGCCTGAGCGGCCTGGAACGACCGGTAGGTCTCGTTGATGCGGACCTTGATCTCCGCGAGGAACTCGCCCATTGCACCTCTTCCAGGGGTAAGCGCCGGGGCACGGCGGTGCTCCGGCGCGGAATCCGTTCGCGCACGCCATGGCGTCCGCACGGTCGAAGTGTCACGTCCCTGTGACATGCGTGCACGTCGCGGTCCGGCCCGGGGCCGGTGTCCACGCGCGCATCTTCCCTCTGTACCCCCGCGGCACCTCGGCCCAAACCACCGAACCCCGGCGTGATCCTTCCGTGACCCGACCCTCGGCCGTCCCCGCCACAAGGCGACCGGCCCCGCCGCCCCGGGCGGGGGGAGCATCCCGGAGACCGGGGGGGAGCGTTCCGGGAACCGCCCTGCCGGGGCGGGCGCCGGGTCGTCCGATGCGGATTACACCACGTGTCGGACAAGGGTGTCCCATGACACATTTTCCCGGGAGGGCTGGTGCTTACTTGTTTCTTATTCTTGATGTGTCAGATTTGAGATGTGCGGGGTTAAGTCGCTGCCGGCGGTTGGGGGATTCGCCGGCAGCGGCTCCCCGTGCTCAGGGGAGCGTGAAGCTCCCGGCCCAGCGCCCGCGTTCACGCGGGGCGAGGAGAGAGGGCGGTTCGCGAAACCGCCCCGACGGGTTTACCGTCTCCTTACCCCGACTGTGAAAGAACGGATGACGCGGCCGGGACCAAGAACGCCGCTGCCGGTGTGTTGGGGGATGCGCCGGCAGCGGCCCCCTTTCTTTGCGGACCAACGCTCAAGAAGGACAACGTGCGCGTACTCGTGGTCGAAGACGAACGGGTCCTGGCCGACACAGTGGCGGTGGGACTGCGGCGCGAGGCGATGGCCGTGGATGTGGTCTACGACGGCGACGCCGCCCTGGAGTACACCGCGGTCAACGACTACGACGTCGTCGTGCTGGACCGGGACCTGCCGGGAACCCACGGCGACGACGTGGCCCGCACCCTGGTCCAGGAGAGCTACAACGGCCGCATCCTGATGCTCACCGCCTCCGACGGCGTCCAGGACAAGGTCGAGGGCCTCACCATCGGCGCCGACGACTACCTGGCCAAGCCCTTCGCCTTCGCCGAGCTCATCGCCCGGGTCCACGCCCTCGGCCGCCGCTCGGCGCCCCCGCTGCCCCCTGTCCTGGAGCGCCACGGCATCACGCTCGACCCGGCCAACCACCGCGTCCACCGCGACGGCCGCGAGGTCACCCTCACGCCCAAGGAGTTCGCCGTCCTCCAGGTGCTCATGCGCGCCCAGGGGACCGTGGTCAGCGCCGAGGGGCTGCTGGAGAAGGCCTGGGACGAGAACGCCGACCCCTTCACCAACGTGGTCCGCGTCACCGTCATGACCCTGCGCAAGAAGCTCGGCGACCCGCCCGTCATCCAGACCGTCCCCGGCGCCGGGTACCGGCTGTGAGACCGGCGGAGCGGCCCGAGCCGGGACAGGTCGAGCCGACCCGCCCCGGCGACACCGGTACGTGGCGGCGCCTGAACACCCTGACGCCCGAGGGCGCGGGAACCGAGCGCTCCGCGGCCGCCGCCCGGGTCCACCACTTCACCGACAACCTCAGCCTGCGCGCGCGGCTCACCCTCATCTACGGGATGCTGTTCTTCGCCGCGGGCTCCGTGCTGGTCCTGGTCAACTACCTGATCGTCGCGGTCCTGCTCAACGCGCTCCTGGTCGAGCAGAGCTTCGCGGAGCTGCGGGCGCACAGGGACCTCATCGAACAGGTGCTCACCCACGTCACCCGGTTCTCGCTGCTCGCGCTGTTCCTGGTGGGCCTGCTCGCGGTCGCCCTGGGCTACGCCGTGGCCGGAAGGGCGCTGTCCCCGCTCCAGAAGATCACCCGCATCGCCCGGCGCCTGTCGGAGCGCTCCCTGCACGAGCGCATCGCCCTGTCCGGGCCCGACGACGAGATCCGCGAGCTCGCCGACACCTTCGACGGCATGCTGGAGCGCCTGGACCGTGCCTTCGACGGCCAGCGCCGCTTCGTCGCCAACGCCTCGCACGAGCTGCGCACGCCGCTGGCGATCAACCGCACCCTGCTGGAGGTGGCGCTCAGCGCCCCCGACGTCTCGGCCGACCTCAAGAGCGTCGGACAGACCCTGCTGGAGACCAACGCCCGCCACGAACGCCTCATCGAGGGCCTGCTCCTGCTCGCCAAGAGCGACCGGGAGCTGGAGGTCCGAGCCAAGGTCGACCTGGGCGAGGTGGCCGGGACGGTGCTCAGCCAGATCAGCGGACCGGTGGCCGACTCCGGTCTGAGCCTGCGCCAGGACCTGCGCCCCGCCACGGTGGTCGGCGATCCCGTCCTGCTGGAGCGGCTCGTGGGCAACCTGGTGGAGAACGCCCTCAAGTACAACGTCGAGGAGGGCGAGATCACCGTGCGCAGCGGGATGTACGAGGGCATGCCCGCCATCCAGGTGGAGAACTCCGGCAAGGTCATCCCCGCCTACGAGATCGAGGGCCTGTTCGAGCCGTTCCGCCGCGGCTCCGGCGACCGGGTGGGCTCGGGCCGCAGCGCGGGGCTGGGCCTGTCCATCGTCCGGTCCGTGGTGCGCGCGCACGAGGGCGCGGTGACCGCGTGGCCGCGCGCAGGGGGAGGACTGGTCATCACCGTCCGCTTCCCCCCGGCTCCGGGAGAGGGCGCGGAGCGGCGCTGAACCCGCCCACCGGGCCAAGCTGCGTTTGGCCGGTCTTCGTGGTATCTATACGTGTCCGATGACACGCTGACCCGTGTCACGGGTGCCGACCCCGGGTGGGTATGCTTCCCCGGGCGTGGACACGGAGGGAATCCCTCCTGACGTGGGCATGTCCTGCTTTTCGTCCGCCCTTGGGGGAGTGTCCCGCGCTTTGTCCGGAGTGGGCGAAAACGGATTTCCCAGGTCTACGAGGCACCCGACGTTGGGTAGTACACAGGGGGGCGACCCCGGCGCAGCCACACGTGGCCGCCTTCGGTCACGAGGCAGTGAAAGTACTGCTGACCTGTGGACAGTGGCCCGGGAGGGGACACGGTCCGCCGACATCGGGAAAACTCATCGGCCGAACCGGGCACAACCAAGGTCTCTCAAGCGTTACACCCGCGCGACGAGGCACTGAACGAGGGGGATGGAGTTAGCAGAGATGGCCACCGACTACGACAGCCCGCGCAAGACTGACGAGGACATCAACGAGGACAGCCTCCAGGAATTGCAGGCGCGGCGTGTGGACAAGGGCACCGGCACGATCGACGTCGACCCCGACGAGGTCGCCGAGGGCATGGAACTGCCCGGTGCCGACCTGTCGGGCGAGGAACTCGCGGTGCGCGTGCTCCCGCGCCAGGCCGACGAGTTCACCTGCTCGCGCTGCTTCCTGGTGCACCACCGCAGCCAGCTCGCCGAGCAGCGCGCCGGTCAGCTGGTCTGCAAGGAGTGCGCCTGATCGGACGGGACGGCCCCTGAACCGTCCCGTCCCGGGCGGCTCCCGTCCGCACGGTCGGACCCCACCGCCGTCCGACGGGAGCGCGTGAGGCCTTGCGGGCTCCCGAGGGGGAGCGCGGTGGAACACGACGGCGGACGGCCGACCACACCCCGGTGCGGTCGGCCGCCCGCCGTCGTCGCCTCTGCGGCGTCAGACGTCCAGCTCGCCGGGGCCCGCGCCGAACATCCTGGCGCGGGCGGCGCGCACGGCCAGCACCCGGGCCACCTCGGTGCCGACACCGGCCACCACGGCCCAGCTCAGCGCCGTGCCGAGGCTGATGTCGGGGGAGTCCACGTCCGTGGGCGGCTCCTCGCCGGTCACGCGGGTCCAGGCAAAGTTCAGGGCCTGGCGCATGACGTACTGCGCGGCGAACCCGGCCGCGAAGCCCACGAGGGCGGGGCCGAAGTCACCGCCGTCCTTCTTAGCCATCGAATCCTTCACCGTTTTCCGTTGGGGTGTACGGAGGATGCGCGGCCGGCGCACACCCTCCCGTGTGTACGGGGAGATCCTTTCACGTCCCTCCACGGGAGTCGGGAGCGAACCCCGCGCCAGCGTGCCAGAGGGTCGCCGGCCCCCGCTGTGACGACCCGAAACCCGGAACGACCACGGCCCGGAGAGCACTACCATTGCCCCATGACCAACGGCTCTCATTCCTTCCGCATGCCCGACAAGCCCTCGCTGGACGGTATCGAGGCGAAGTGGGTCGACGTATGGGATGAGTCCGGCGTCTACCACTTCGACCGCACGGCCGACCGCGCGGACGTCTACTCCATCGACACCCCGCCGCCCACGGTGTCGGGCTCGCTGCACATCGGCCACGTGTTCTCCTACACGCACACCGACACCGTCGCGCGCTTCCAGCGCATGAACGGCAAGGCCGTCTTCTACCCCATGGGCTGGGACGACAACGGCCTGCCCACCGAGCGGCGCGTCCAGAACTACTACGGCGTGCGCTGCGACCCGTCGATCCCCTACGACCCGGACTTCCAGCCGCCCGCCAAGCCCGACCCCAAGCGGCAGGTCCCCGTCTCGCGGCGCAACTTCATCGAGCTGTGCGACCGGCTCACCGCCGAGGACGAGAAGGTCTTCGAGTCCATCTGGCGCCGCCTCGGGCTGAGCGTCGACTGGCGCCACACCTACGCCACCATCGACGACAACTCCCGCTCCGCCGCCCAGCGAGCCTTCCTGCGCAACCTGGCCCGCGGCGAGGCCTACATGTCCGAGGCCCCCACCCTGTGGGACGTCACGTTCCGCACCGCGGTCGCCCAGGCCGAGCTGGAGGACCGCGAGCGCCCCAGCGCCTACCACAAGGTGGCCTTCCACAAGCCCGACGGCGCCCCGGTCCACATCGAGACCACCCGCCCCGAGCTGCTGGCCGCCTGCGTCGCCCTGGTCGCCCACCCCGACGACGAGCGCTACCAGGACCTGTTCGGCACCACCGTGCGCACCCCGGTCTTCGGCGTCGAGGTCCCCGTGCGGGCCCACCGCCTCGCCGACCCCGAGAAGGGGTCCGGCATCGCCATGATCTGCACCTTCGGCGACACCACCGACGTCACCTGGTGGCGCGAGCTCCAGCTGGAGACCCGGCCCATCATCGGCTGGGACGGCCGTGTCATGGCCGACCCGCCCAAGGGGCTGGAGAGCGGCGCGGCCCGCGAGGCCTACGACACGCTCGTGGGCGCCACCGTCCACACCGCGCGCGAGCGCACCGTCGCCCTGCTGCGCGAGAGCGGCGACCTGGTCGGCGAGCCCGCGCCCATCACCCACCCGGTGAAGTTCTACGAGAAGGGCGACAAGCCCCTGGAGATCGTCACCACCCGCCAGTGGTACATCCGCAACGGCGGGCGGGACGAGGACCTGCGCCAGCAGCTCCTGCGGCGCGGACGCGAGCTCACCTGGCACCCCGAGCACATGCGCGCCCGCTACGAGAACTGGGTCGAGGGCCTCAACGGCGACTGGCTGATCAGCCGCCAGCGCTTCTTCGGCGTGCCCTTCCCCGTCTGGTATCCGCTGGACGCCGACGGCAACCCGCGCTACGACGAGCCCATCGTCCCCGCCGAGGACCAGCTGCCCGTCGACCCCAGCTCGCAGGCGCCCGAGGGCTACACCGAGGACCAGCGCGGGCGTGCGGGCGGGTTCATGGGCGACCCCGACGTCATGGACACCTGGGCGACCTCCTCGCTGTCCCCGCAGATCGCCTCCGGCTGGGAGCGCGACCCGGACCTGTACCGGCGGGTGTTCCCCATGGACTACCGGCCCCAGGGCCAGGACATCATCCGCACCTGGCTGTTCTCCACCGTGGTCCGGGCCCACTTCGAGAACGGCACCCTGCCCTGGAGCACCACCGGCATCTCCGGCTGGATCCTGGACCCCGACCGCAAGAAGATGTCCAAGTCCAAGGGCAACGTCGTCACCCCGCTGGCGCTGCTGGAGAAGTACAGCTCCGACGCGGTCCGGTACTGGGCCGCCAGCGGTCGCCTGGGCACCGACACCGCCATGGACGAGGGCCAGATGAAGGTCGGCCGCAGGCTGTCCATCAAGATCCTCAACGCCAGCAAGTTCGTCATGTCCGTGGCCGGTGAGGGCGCCGCCGCCGACCCCGCCCACGTGGTCCAGCCGCTGGACCGGGCGATGCTGGCCGCCCTGGCCGACGTCGTGGAGGACGCCACCGCCGCCTTCCGCGCCTACGACCACACCCGGGCCCTGGAGCGCACCGAGCGCTTCTTCTGGGACTTCTGCGACGACTACCTGGAGCTGGTCAAGACCCGCGCCTACGACACCGAGTCCGCCGAGGGCGCCTCCGCCCGCGCAGCGCTGCTGATCGCCCTGGGTGCCCTGCACAGGCTCTTCGCCCCCTTCGTGCCCTTCGTGGCCGAGGAGGTCTGGAGCTGGTGGCAGGAGGGTTCGGTCCACGCCCAGCGCTGGCCCGACACCGCGGAGTACCGCGCGGCCGCGGACGACGGCGACCCCGCCGTCCTGGCCGCCACCGCCGAGGTGCTGCGTGCCGTGCGCAAGGCCAAGTCCGAGGCCAAGCTGTCCATGAGGGCCGAGGTCGAGCACGTCAGCGTCTCGGGCAAGCGGGTCGACGCCGCCCGCGCCGCCCGCGCAGACATCGCCGCCGCGGGCCGTGCCGCCGGGATCGACTTCCGCACCACCGACGACGCCGAGCTCACCGTCGAGGTGACCCTGCCCGAGACCCCCGCGGAGTAGGGCGGGTCGGCCGGTGTCTGCTTCAGCCCGCGGGTTTCTGGAGGCGCCGGAGGCGGGTTTTCGCGGAAGGACTGCGCCGTAGGCGTCGTTCGAGGATGGCGGCGGGCGACGGGTGGGCACGAGCCGACCCGGTGCAGGCGCCGAAGGTTTCCGCTCCTTGGGCGTCCGAACACGGGGCGAAGCGGAGCGGAGCCCCAAAGAAGAGGCACAGGCGGAGCGGGGGCGGCCACCGGAGGGAATCCGGCAGGGCCGCCCCCGTTCGGCTGTCGGCGGTGCTGGACACCGGTTCATCGCCCGGGGAGCGATAGGCTCGGCCGATGTGAGTACCACATCCCTGGAAGGCGGACGGATCCCTGTCACGGTCCACCGCCTGGACCCCGGCCTCCCCCTGCCCGAGTACGCCCATCCCGGTGACGCGGGCGCGGACCTGTACACCGCCGTCGACGTCACCCTGGACCCCGGGCAGCGGGCCACGGTCCCCACCGGCCTGGCGATCGCCCTGCCCGACGGGTACGCGGCCTTCGTGCACCCGCGTTCGGGCCTCGCGGCGCGCTGCGGGGTCACGCTCGTCAACGCGCCGGGCACGGTCGACGCCGGGTACCGCGGCGAGATCAGGGTGACCCTGATCAACACCGACAGGGACACCCCGGTGAAGCTGACCCGGGGCGACCGGATCGCGCAGCTGGTGGTCCAGCGCGTGGAACGGGCGGTGTTCGTCGAGGCCGACTCCCTTCCGGAGTCGGTGCGGGGAACGGGTGGTTTCGGTTCGACCGGGGGGCACGCCGCACAGCGGTGACGGCGCCCCGAATCCCCGGAGTCATCCGGGACCGACGGAAGCGAAGAGGTGAAGGCGTGTTCGGACGCCGACGCAAGAAGCGGGACGAAGAGACCGAGAGAACGGGGACGGAGGCCGCCCCCAGGCGCGAGGGCGCCGCCGGAGCGGTCTCCTTCGGCAACGAGATCGAGCCGGAGCGCTCCCGGGAACAGCAGCCCAAGGACGCGGACCGCCACCGCTCCTCCGGGCCGTGGGACTCCACCGAGGACGCCCCCGAGGCCAATCGGATGGACCTGGGCAGCATGCGGCTGCCCATGGAGCAGGGCACCGAGATCCAGGTGAACGTCGCCCAGGACACCCAGGGCAAGCAGAAGATCATCGGCGTCACCCTGGTACGCGGAAAGAGCGCCCTACAGGTGCAGCCCTTCGCCGCCCCCAAGTCCTCGGGGCTGTGGGACGAGATGCGCGAGGAGCTGCGCGAGCAGGTCGTCAAGCAGGGCGGCAAGGCCGAGGAGCACGACGGCACCTTCGGCCCCGAGCTCAAGGCCCTCGTTCCGGTCAAGGGCCGCACGACCGAGGACGGCAAGCAGCTCGCCCAGCGGGTGCGCTTCATCGGAGTGGACGGACCGCGCTGGGTGCTGCGCGGCGTGATCCGCGGCGAGGGCGCCTCCAAGCCCGAGGTGATGGCCGAGGTCGAGCACCTCTTCTCCAACATCGTGGTGGTGCGCGGAGACCACCCGGTGCCGCCCAGCGAGCTGCTGCCCATCACCGTGCCCAAGCAGATCCAGGAGAAGATGGCCGAGGCCGCCAAGACGCGCGCCGCCCAGCAAGCGGCCCAGCGCGGCAACGCGGGCCGCTCTCCCAACGGCGCCGCGCCCGGTGCGCAGCCCGGAGGGGCCGGCGGCCAGCCGGGTCAGTCCGGCGGCGCCGCGGGCGCTCCGGGGGAGTAGGTCCCCGGCGGGAACAGGGCCCCGCATCGCCGGGGAGGCGCAGGGCAGGGCGCGCCGTCTTCCGTAGTCTGTGGCACATGACGCAGACGACGGAGAACAGCGCGCCCCGGCCGCTCCCCGAGGACTGGAACCGAGCCCTGGCGGTGGTGGCCCACCCCGACGACCTGGAGTTCGGCAGCTCCTCCGCGATCGCCCGCTGGACCGGTCAGGGCAAGGACGTGGTGGAACTGCTGGTCACCCGGGGCGAGGCGGGCATCGACACCATCGCCCCCGAGGAGTGCGCCCCGCTGCGCATGGCCGAGCAGCGCGCCTCGGCGGCGGCCGTCGGGGTGGCCGCCGTGGAGTTCCTCGACTTCCCCGACGGCACCCTGGAGTACGGGATCCCGCTGCGCGCCGCGCTGGCCGGTGCGATCCGGCGCCACCGCCCCGACGTGATCGTCTCCATCAACTTCCGCGACCACTTCCCGGGCTCGGGCGCCTTCAACCACGCCGACCACCGGGTGCTCGGCCCGGCCCTGCTGGACGCGGTCCGCGACGCCGCCAACCGGTGGGTGTTCCGCGAGCAGCTGGAGGAGGGCCTCCACCCGTGGTCGGGCGTGCGCTTCGTGGCCTTCGGCGCCTCGCCCCTGGCCGCCCACTACGTCGAGCTGGGCGAGGCCGACCTGGCCGCGGGCGTGGCGTCGCTGGACGCCCACGCCCTCTACCTGTCCAACCTGGAGGGGTTCGACCAGAAGTCCTTCCTGCCCCAGGCCGCCGCCCGGGCGGGGGAGTGGGCGGGGGTCCCCCTCGCCACCGCCTTCGAGGTGTTCGAGGTCTGAGGCGCCGCCCGCGAGCGCGGGCGGCGGTGCGGCCCCGGCGGGGTCAGGAGGCGGGGCCCGGGTCCACGGGGTCGGTGACGCGGCCCAGGAACAGGACCGCCCCGCCGCGGCGCAGCGCGAACACGAACGGCCGGTCCACGGTGAACCTCACCGGCTTCGGCGCCACCGCGGCCGCCCGGAGCATCATCACGGCGGTCGCGGCGGCGCCCTCGGCGCCCTTCTCGTCCACCCGCAGCACCGACTGGTGCAGGATCTCGTCGGCCCGCAGCGGCTCCGGGCTGATCCCGTCGAAGCGGGCCGAGTCCGTGGCCAGGTCACGCGCGCCCAGCGCCGCCAGCGGTTCGAGGAGGGAGGTGTCGCTCTCCACCCGGAAGCGCGGCAGGGCCAGGTCCACCTGCTGGGAGGAGCGGCCGCCGTACAGGTCCGCGAGCGCGTCGGCCGTCACCGGTGCGGGGGTGGCGGAGCGCTCGTCGGGCAGCAGCACGTCCAGGGTCAGGCCGTGGTCGCCCTCCAGGCTCACCATGCTCCACCCCTGGGTCCGCGCGTGGGGCAGGCGGGCCGAGCGGTGCATGGTGGGCACCTTCCGCCTCCCCGACGGGGTGTGGAAGGGCTTGTCCAGGGTCCGGGCCGGGTCGAAGGGGTCGGGCCAGGCCAGCTTCACCCACAGTGCGTTGACCAGCAGCAGCCGCACGCCCGGGTGGATGCTGCCCGCCGGGAGCAGCTCCTCGATCAGGCCGCAGGTCACCTCCGCCACCCTGGCGTTGACCCGTGAGCGCACCCCCTCGGAGTCGTGCTCGAAGTCGGCGTGCTCCACCTCGGCGCCGGCGCGCTCGCGCACCCGGGCCGTGAAACCCGGCAGGACCTCCAGGTCGGCGGGCACGTACAGGCCGTTGAGGCTGGCCAGGTCGAGCCCGGGTTCGGCGGCCACGGCCGCGTCCAGCTCCTCCAGCTGGCCCCGCACGTCCGCGCCCAGCAGCGCCTCCAGTTCGGTCAGGGTGCGCTCCCGGGCGCCGGTGGCCAGCAGCGCCAGCACCGTGCCCACCGAGTGGGGAGACCACACGTGCGACTCTCCGGGCCGGGTCAGCACCCGGTCCAGGGCGGCGGCGAACTCCAGGTGGTCCCGGCGCGGGGACGTGCTCGTCTGCATGGGCTCCTGCTCGCTCTCGGCTCCGGTGTCCGCTCGCCAGCGTACGGAAGGCGTTCCCCGGCCGCCAGGGTGCGCCGCCGGGTGAGAAGCCGCACGCGACAAGCCCGGACCCAAGGGGACAAAGGCGGGCGGAGCGCGTTCGCGTGACCACCGCGCGTACCCCGCGACCGGTCGCACGTCACATAGGCTTGGGCCATCATGGCGTGCGGAACCGCGTTGGACGCCCCGCGCGGCGACGACCGAACACCGATCCGACCGGGAGCAGGATGACTGAGCACCAGCGGGCCACCGAGGGGGCCGCCCCGGCCGCCGGGGCGGACGACAGGGCAGAGGCGCCCGCGGCGGACAACCCGGACCCCGGGGACGCCCCCGCCCCGGAGCGGGACGACGGCGAGGGCGCCACGGCGGTGGACCGCCCGGCGGTCACCGAGGACACGGTCGAGGCGCTCGTGCGCTCACAGCTGTCCAAGGCGCTGGGCGGCAAGCGCGGCATGGTCGAGGCTGCGGTGCCCACCCTGACCTTCACCGTCTCCTACATCGTGAGCTCGGAGCTGCAGCTGTCGATCGTCCTGGGAGTGGTCGCGGCCCTGCTCCTGGGCGCGGTCCGGCTCGTGCAGCGCTCCTCGGTGCAGTACGTGCTCACCAGCCTGTTCGGCATCGGCATCGCCGCGGTCTTCGCCATGCGCAGCGGCAACGCCGCCGACGCCTTCCTGCCGGGCATCGTCTACAACGCCGTCTACGCCGTGGTGCTGAGCCTGTCGGTGCTGGTGCGCTGGCCCGCGATCGGGCTGATGATCGGCCCGTTCATCGGCGACAAGGAGGACTTCACCTCCTGGCGCGCCAACCCGGCCGTGGTCACCCTGGCCTCACGCCTGACCTGGCTGCTGGTCCTGCCCTGCGTGATCCGCGTGCTCGTGCAGTACCCGCTGTGGATGGCCGACACCTACGGCTGGGCCGACACCTTCGCCCTCCTGGGCTTCTCCAAGGTCGCCATGGGCTGGCCCCTCCAGGTCGCGGCGTTCGCGGCCATGGTCTGGGTACTGGCCCGGGGCCGCACCCCGTTGGAGGAGCGGGAGCGCTCGGCCCGGGACGAGGCGGGCGACTAGCGGCGGTCCGGTCGGAAGCGTTGCCGGTGTGATGCGTGAGGCCCTGACCTGCAATGATCTTGTACTTATGGCCGATGTCGGCGCTCGAACCTCGCTACAGGCACAAGATCACGGCGAAGGGGGTTAGTCGGCGTCGTCCGCCGAGCCCAGCAGGGACTCCAGGGCGCCCAGGACCTCGGGTTCGGCCAGGAACACCACGGTGTCGCCCACCGACAGGGTCCGGTCGGGGTCCGGCGGGCGCACCCCGCCGGGGCCCACGACCGCCACCAGCGCCACGCCCTCGGGCAGCGACTCCGCCAGAGCCCCTTCCGGTCCGCCCGCGAACGGGCTCCTGGCGTGCAGCACCGACTCGGCGATCTCGGCGCCCGGCAGCGGCGGCAGGGAGTCCTCCCCGTCCGGGTCCTCCTCGGGGACCCCCTCGACCAGGTCGGCGATCAGCCGCGGCGGGGAGACCGCCAGGTCCACGCCCCAGGACTCGGTGAACAGCCACTCGTTGTCGGGGTCGTTGATACGGGCGATCACCCGGCCCACCCCGAACTCGGTCTTGGCCAGCAGGGACACCACCAGGTTGACCTTGTCGTCGCTGCTGGCGGCGACGACCACGTCGAAGCCCTCCAGGCGTGCGTCCTCCAGAGTGGCCAGTTCGCAGGCGTCGGCCAGCAGCCACTCCACCTGGGGCAGGTCGTCCACGCCGATGGCGCGGGTGTCCCGGTCGATCAGCAGCACGTCGTGGCCGCTGCCCGCCAGCTCCGTGGCGATGGAGCGCCCCACGCTCCCGGCTCCCGCGATGGCGATCCGCATCTCACCCACGCCCCGTCTCGTCGTCCAGCCGCAGCCCGTCCAGGTCGCGGCCGCGGGCGACCACGTGCAGGACGTCGCCCTCCTCCAGGAGGTCACCGGACCCGGCCAGGAGGATCCGGCCCTCACGCGTCAGGTAGACCACCCGTACCGGCGCCCGCTCCTCCAGGTCGGCGACGCGGCGCCCGGCCCACCCCCGCGGCAGGTTCAGCTCGTTCATGGCCAGGGTCCCGGACGCGTCCTGCCACTCCGGCCCGGTGGTGAGCCGCCCGTCGCCCGGCACCATCCGGCGCAGGACCGCGTCGGCCGTCCAGCGCACCGTCGCCACCGTGGGGATGCCCAGCCGCTGGTAGACCTCGGCCCGGCGGGGGTCGTAGATCCGCGCGACCACGTTGTCGACGCCGAACGCCTCGCGGGCCACCCGCGCCGAGATGATGTTGGAGTTGTCCCCGTTGCTGACCGCGGCGAAGGCCCCCGCGCGGTCGATCCCGGCGGCGAGCAGGACCTCCCGGTCGTGGCCCGGGCCGCGGACCGCGTGCTTGGCCACGGAGCCGCGCAGACGCCGGAACGCCTCGGGGTCCTGGTCGATCACCGCCACCGTGTGCCCCAGGTCCACCAGGGTGTGCGCGAGAGTGGACCCCACCCGACCGCACCCCATGATCACGATGTGCACCTCGCCCGCACTCCCGTCGAGATAGCCGCCGCGCACGCCGTGGTTCCGCGTGCGCACAGTGACACCTTGGCACAGATGCGGCCGACACGCTCGGTCGCCCCGGCCGTCCACAGGCCCGACCAGGGGGTGGGTTCCGGCAGGTAGATTGGGAACGGTTGGTGGCTGTGCGCGCAGGGTCACCCGTCACGTGACCCGACCATCTTTTGAGGACGACCGCCATGAACCGTGTGGGACAGGATTTCGAGCTGACCGTGGACGACGTCGCGCACGGGGGCTGGTGCGTGGGACGCCACGACGACCAGGTGGTCTTCGTGCGCCACGCCCTGCCCGGCGAGCGGGTCCGCGTCCGCGTCACCGAGCAGACCTCCCGCTTCCTGCGCGGCGACGCCGTCGAGGTCCTCCAGGCCTCCCCCGACCGCGTCCAGGCCCCCTGCCCCGCCGCCGGGCCGGGCAAGTGCGGAGGCTGCGACTGGCAGCACGCCGCACCGGAGGCGCAGCGGGCCCTCAAGGGCAAGGTCGTCGCCGACCAGCTGCGGCGCATCGCCGGGATCGACCGCGAGGTCGCGGTGGAGGAGCTGCCCGGCACCCCCGACGGCCTGGGCTGGCGCACCCGCGTGCGCTTCGCCGTGGACTCCGGCGGCCGCGCCGGCCTGCGCCGCCACCGCTCCCACGACATCGAGCCCGTCGAGCGCTGCCTCATCGCCCACCCCGGCGTGACCGAACTCGGTGTGACCGATGTCAAGTGGGAGGGCGTCCGTGACGTGGAGGCGGTCGCCTCGGCCGCCTGCGCCGACCGCGCCGTCGTCGTCACACCGACCGGGGCCAAGCTGGACGATCTGCCCGAACTGGGCACCTCCAGCGCGGTGCTGCGACGGTTCAAGGGCGGCCGCGTCCAGCAGGTGCGCGGACGCAGGGGCGTGCGCGAGAACGCGAACGGCCGTGAGTACCGCGTCAGCGCGGGCGGGTTCTGGCAGGTGCACCCGGCGGCCGCCGAGGTGCTCACCGCCGCCGTGCTGGACGCCCTGGAGCCCAAGCCCGGTGAGACCGCCCTGGACCTGTACTGCGGGGCGGGGCTGTTCACCGGCGCGCTGGCCGCCGCCGTGGGTCCCGAGGGCCGCGCCATGGGCGTGGAGAGCGGGGCCGAGGCCGTGCGCGACGCCCGGTACAACCTCAAGGACATGGAGCAGGTCCGCGTCGAGCAGGGCGACGTCGCCGCCCAGCTGCGCGAGTGGGCGGACGTGCGCGCCGACGTGGTCGTGCTGGACCCGCCCCGGGCCGGTGCGGGCGCCGAGGTGGTGCGCTCCCTGACCGGGACGCGTCCTCGCAGGGTGGCCTACGTCTCGTGCGACCCCGCCACGCTCGCCCGCGACCTGGCCTCGTTCGAGCGGGCCGAGTACCGCCTGGTGGACCTTCGCGCGTTCGACGCCTTCCCGATGACCCACCACGTGGAGTGCCTGGCGGTGCTGGAGCCGGTCCGTCCGGCCCGCCGTCACCAGGAGCGCTGACCGCGGCCTCCGCGGCCTGGCGGGGCCGTACGACCCCGCCGGGCCGCTCCGCGTGGGGCGCCGAACTGCCTGGTGCGGGGCCGGGCCCGGCCCCGCACCGATGACGCTATCCGCGCCCGGGGCGCCTGGCGGGTGCCCGCAGGACCGCCAGGCCCAGGGCGAGCACGGCCAGCCCCGCCCACGACACGGCGGGCAGGCGCTCGCCGACCACCACCACGCCCAGCAGCGCGGCCACGGCGGGTTCGGCCAGGGTCAGGGTGGTGGCCACCGAGGCGGGGGTGTTGCGCAGCCCCTGTCCGAACAGCCGGTAGGCCAGGAACACGGTGAACACCGCCAGGTGCAGGGTCACCAGGGCGCCCTCGACCGTGGCCAGCCAGGCCGTTCCGGTGGCCAGGACCACGGGCAGCACGGCGATCCCGCCGCCGGCGAACATCGTGCCCATCACGGCGTTCGAGGAGTGGCCGCGCTGGATCAGCCGCTCGGCGATGAGCGCGTAGGCGGAGTAGGACAGTCCGGCGAGCAGGGCCAGCAGCACCCCCGCGGGGTCGGCCGCGGACTGTGCTCCGGTCAGTTCGGAGCCCAGCACGAGCACGGCGCAGCCCAGTACCGCGGCCAGGGTCGCCGCGGTCCAGCGCGCCGTGGGCCTGGCCTGCCCGGTCAGCCAGGCCAGGAGCCCGGCGAAGACCGGGGCGCTGCCCAGGGTGATCACCGTGGCGACGGCGACGCCCGTCTGGGCCACCGCGGGATAGAAGGCCAGCGGGTACCCGGCCACGGCCAGGGCGCCCAGGGCGAGCGACCAGCGGGTGGTCCGGTCGCCCCGGCGCACCAGGGCCAGGGAGCCGCGCCCGGTGAGGAACAGCAGCAGGCCGCCCAGGACCAGTCCGGCGGAGCCGATGGCCGCAGCCGGGGCGCTCTCCGGGGCGAAGGAGCTGGCGGTGCCGGTGGTGCCCCACAGCACGGCCGCGGCCAGGATCGGCAGCGGACCCCGGGTCAGGGCGGTGGTGGAGGGGGCGGGGGCGGGTGTCCGGGAGCCGGACACGGAACGGGAACGTTCTGACACGGTCGTGGAGTCCTTCGTCGTCGCGTCTTGCGAGTGGTCGCGGAACGCGGGCGCACGACGAGGGCCGACCCGGTGGCGGCCACCGGGACGTGTCGGCCGGGCTCTTCAGGAAGAGGTGGTGGTGCGCCCGGTCAGGCGCGCAGAGGGGGGAGCACGACGTGCCAGTACGGGTTCTTCATGCCTTCCATCCTACGACCGGATGTGTGTGCTGGTCGCGCGCGGGCCCCGATACGGCGGAGGCGTGTGCGGGATCGGGGCCCCGCCCGGGTGGCGAAGGCGTCCCATGAACGCGGGGTGGCGCGCGATTGCGGGCTGCGCAAGCACGCCTACCGGCAGTTGCGTGAGGCCGGGGCGGGCGCGCAAGCGGCACAGCACGTGGTCACGCAGGTGTGCGACGCCTACCGCAACCGCTCCTCCTCGGTGTAGCCGTCGCTGAGGACGACCGGGTCGAAGCGTTCGCGGGGTTGTCAGCCGTTGGATCGGAAGGCCATTCCAACGCGCACGAGGGCACAGGAGTGATCCTCTGCTGCTGTCGGAAAGCGGTGTGTGGTGTGTGCGCCCACCCCCGCGCATGATGCGACGAGGAAGACCCACCCGACAAGTCCGCTGACGGGCCATAGGCGTTTCGATAACCCGGCCTCGGCTCAGCCGCACACGGGCTGCGCCCTCCACCCCGGGCCCTCCTCGTAGGTGTGGTACTCGTGCTCGGGGTACAGCCGCTCCCAGTCCCCGGACCCGGCGGGTGCGGTGGAGGTCTCCCGCAGCGGCGCGTCCAGCAGCCGCGCCAGCTCCAGGCTGGTCGTGCGCGGGTCGGTCAGCCTCTCCCAGTTCCGCGCCAGGACCCGGCTCACCCGCTCCTCCGGCAGGTCGGCCAGGGCCAGGGAGAGCTCCAGGTCCACCGGGGAGGGCCGGTAGGCGTACAGGTTCGCGGCCAGCGTGTCCAGCGTGTCGTAGCGGGACATGCCCTCCACGCCGGCGGCCAGCCACGCCGCCAGCAGCACGCGCGCCTGGCCGGTGCCCAGGCAGCCGGTCTCGTGGTGGTCGGGCAGGCCCAGGACCACCCGGGCCGCGCTGCCCACCAGCTCGGTCCGCCAGTAGTGCTCCCCGCCCCCCGTGTACGCGTGGACCACCACGTCCCGGTCCCGGGGGACGTCCAGCTCCCGCTGGTAGGAGTAGCTCTCCTGCCACACCACGGGCATGCGCTCGCGCGGGACCTCGGGCAGCAGGTCCATGGCCGGCCCCAGTGCGCCGTGCCAGCGCTCCACCCACGGTTCGAAGCCGGGCAGGGGACAGTAGGTGACGCCCTCCCTGGTCTGGCAGGAGGGCCCCTGCGCGCCGTGGACCCGGCTGTCGGGGATGGGGGAGTACAGCGGCTGGGTCAGGCGGCCGTGGGCGACGGTGCCCACGGTGGCGGCCAGCAGCACGGCGGCCGCGCCCAGGCATGCCGCCCTGTGGGCACGGCGGCCCCGCGCGGCCGCGGCCAGGACGGCCAGGAGGGCCACGACCAGCACCGAGTAGACCAGGTAGACGGCGGCCACGTCGGTGACGGAGGGGGCGCGCACGTTGAAGGGGTGCAGGGCGACGCGGGCCGCCCACTCCACCCGCAGCACGGCGCTCGACAGGCCGCTGTCCGCCGTCGAGACGCCGTACAGCCAGTAGGCGGGCAGGGCCAGCAGGGTCACGACCAGCGGCAGGTAGGAGCGCGTCCACGCCACCAGGGCGATGGACAGCAGCGGGCCCGCGGCCGCCAGCAGGAGGGGCGCTGGATAGGCGTACGGGCTCAGTGTGCCCAGCAGGGGAGGGGACAGCCAGCGGTCCACCCCGGCCCACAGCACGACCAGCGCCGTGCTGACCAGTGAGGACGCCGCCATCAGCGCCAGCAGCCGTCCCGTCCGGCCCAGCGGGGAGACCAGGCGGGGGGAGTAGCGGGCCTCGCGCATGGCGGGGAAGGCGACCACGGCGAACAGCATCGCGCCCACGGCCGACGCGGCGGAGTTGGCGTTGTCGTACCAGCCCTCCAGGGTGGCCGTCCGGCCAGCCCAGTCCGGGGCCGCGAGCACGTACAGGCCCACGAGGACGCCCGGGGCCAGGACCGGGTTGCGGGCCAGGCGGAGCGCGTTGAACCAGGTCAGGCGGGCGAACGTGGCCGTGCTCCGGGCGGCGTGCCTTCGTGCGGCGCGCCGGCCCGGGGCCGCGGCCTCCTCCCCGGCGGGTGTCCCCTCCTCCGGGGCGGCGCCGGCCGTGTGCCGGGTGAGGCTCACCGCTCCCCCTGTTCCACGCCGGTGAGCAGCAGGTAGGCGTCCTCCAGGCTGGGCTCGACCGGCTCCAGGCCGTCCGCGGGGCCGGGCGCGGCGCCGTCCGCGGGGGTGAGTACCCGGTAGCGCCCGTCGGCCAGGCGCCAGGCGGTGTACTCCCGACCGGGGTGGCCGTCGCGCTCCCACACGTGCCCGCGCGCCCGGTCCACCAGCGTGCGGGGGGTCCCGTCGAAGACCACCCGGCCCCTGTCCAGGCACACCACGCGCTGGCACAGGGCGGCCACGTCCTCGATCTGGTGGGTGGACAGCACCACGGTGCTGCGCACGGCCAGCTCCGAGACCAGGCCGCGGAACCGGATGCGCTGCTCGGGGTCCAGGCCGATGGTCGGCTCGTCCAGCAGCAGCACCCGGGGGTCGCCGAGCAGGGCCGAGGCCAGGCCCAGCCGCTGGCGCATACCGCCGGACAGGCGGCGGACCCGGCTGTGGCGGCGGTCGTGGAGACCGACCCGTTCCAGGACCCGGCGCACCTCGTCGTGGCGGGCGCGGCGTCCGCCCAGCTCCTTGAGCACCGCCATGTAGTCCAGCAGGCCGAACGCGGTGAAGTACGGGTAGAACTCGGGGTTCTGCGGCAGGTAGCCCAGGTGGCGGCGGATCTCGGTGCGCTCGGCGGCCCGAGCGGGGTCGTGTCCGAGCACGCGCAGTTCGCCGTCGTCGGCCTCCAGGTCGGTGGCCAGGCAGCGCAGCAGGGTGGTCTTGCCCGCGCCGTTGCGCCCCAGCAGCCCGGCCACGCCGGGGCCAAGGTCCAGGTCGATCCCGGCCAGGGCGGTGCGGGTGCCGTAGCGGTGCCCCAGCCCGCGGACGCTGACGGCGGCTTGTGCGGTCGTCGCGCTCACGCCGTCCTCACCCGCAGCAGGAGCGCGCCGAGCAGGGCGGTGAGCGCGCCCGCCCACCACATCTGGGCCTGGGGCGCGAGCAGATGCAGGGGCGTGGCGTCCTCGGAGGTGGTCAGGACGCCCAGGGCGGTCAGCCACAGCAGCCCCACCGCGGCGCTGGCCGCGCCCAGGTGCATCCAGCGGCTGAGCACGAGGGACCCGGCGACCAGGGTGAGGGCGGGCAGCAGCCAGAACACCGCCTTCCACGGGGTGTGGGCGTGGGGCAGCAGCAGCGCCGCCGACATGCACAGGGTCAGCGCGGGCACCAGCACCGCGCAGGTGCGCAGGAACAGCAGCCGCTGGCCCGCCAGCGGCGTGACCGAGGTCAGGGAGTGGGCCGGGTCCACCCCGCGCCCGTAGGCCAGGGCCACCCCGGCCAGGGGCACCACCGGGGCGGTGAAGGTGAACATCAGCGAACCGTGCGGCAGGTGGTGGGCGGCCAGCAGGGCGGCCGTCAGCACCACGACCGTGGCCAGCAGCCAGGCCCGGTACAGGGAGGGGGTGGCGGCCAGCAGCTTGGCGGTGCCCTCGCCCAGCCCCAGCGAGGACAGCAGGGACTCGACGGGCCCGCGCCGGGGGCGGTCCACGACGTCGCGCAGGTCCTCCCAGCTCCGGGCCAGCCAGGGCTCGTCGGCGGGCAGCAGGCCGCGGCAGGGCGCGCAGTGGGTGATGTGGGCCTCCACGGACATGGCGGTGACGTCGTCGGAGCGGTGGTGGGCGTACTCGTGTGCCTGGGCAGGGGTCAGGTGCCAGCTCATGTCAGTGCCTCCCGTAGTCGCGCCTTGGCGCGCATGACCCGTGTCTTGACGGTTCCCTCCGGGATCTGGAGGATCTGCGCGGCCTCCCGGACGGTGAGTCCGTCGAGCACGGTGGCCTGGATGGCCGAGCGCAGTTCTGGCGAGAGGGAGTGCAGGGCGGCGCCCAACGGGCCGTGCTCGATGTTGAGCAGCACGGTGTCCTCGGCGGAGGCGTCGCCGATGGTCTCGTAGGGTTCGGTGTCGCTGTCGGCTATCCAGCGGTTGGCGCGTTTGCGCAGCTGGGAGATGAGCTGGCGGATCGCGATGGTCCACAGCCAGGCCCCGGCGTCGGTGTCGCCCGGGCGGGGGGTGAAGGAGCCCGCGCTCCTCCACACGGCCAGGAAGGTCTCCTGGAGGGCGGCGTCGAGCTGGTCGGGGTCCGAGCACCGGTAGCGCAGCCGGGCCCGCAGCCAGGTGGCGTGCCGGCGGTGCAGGAACTCCAGCGCACGGGTCTCGCCCGCGGCGACGGCGGCCAGCAGCACCGGGTCGGTGCTGTCCGGGTCGTAGGAGGGCGCGCGGCGGCGCGCGCGGCGGAGCAGCTTCACGTGGAGGTCTATCGCGGGAGGCGCGTGTTTCGGTTCGGCGGACGGCGGGGCGCGGAGGCGTCTTTTCCACGGTAACCGCGCGGCGGTTTCGGTCTGGTCCCCGGTGTGGGAGAAAATGGGGCTTATGCGTCTGAGGATCTTCCTTGAGCCCCAACAGGGGGCCACCTACGAGGACCAGCTCACCGTCGCCAGGGCCGTCGAGGACCTGGGTTTTGACGCTCTGTTCCGGTCTGACCACTACCTGCACATGGGGGATCACGTCAGCGGCCTCCCCGGGCCCACCGACGCCTGGATCACTCTCGCCGGGCTCGCCCGGGACACCTCCCGTATCCGCCTGGGCACGCTGATGACCGCGGCGACGTTCCGCTACCCCGCTCCCCTGGCGATCTCCGTCGCCCAGGTCGACCGCATGAGCGACGGCCGGGTGGAGTTCGGCTTCGGCTCGGGCTGGTTCGAGGAGGAGCACGCGGTCTACGGGATCCCCTTCCCCGCCACCGCCCGTGAGCGCTTCGACCGCTACGAGGAGCAGCTGGACATCATCACCGGCCTGTGGTCGACCCCGGCGGGGGAGACCTTCCGCTACGAGGGCAAGCACTACCGCCTGGCGGAGGGGCCCGCGCTGCCCAAGCCGCAGCAGGGTCCGCGTCCGCCGGTGCTGATCGGCGGCACCGGACCCAAGCGCACGCCGCGCCTGGCCGCCAAGTACGCCGACGAGTACAACGTGCCCTTCAGCTGGGTCGAGGACACCTCGGCCGCCTTCGAACGGACCCGGGCCGCCGTGCGGGCCTCGGGGCGCGGCACGCCGATGGTCTACTCCGCCGCGCAGGTCCTGTGCGTGGGCAGGGACGAGGCGGAGGTGGCCCGGCGGGCCGAACGGATCGGCCGAGAGGTGCCCGAGCTGCGGGAGAACGGCCTGGCGGGCACCCCGAACGAGCTGGTGGACAGGATCGGCCGCTTCGCCGAGGCGGGCGCCGAGCGCATGTACCTCCAGATGCTGGACATGTCCGACCTGGACCACCTGGAGCTGGTGGCGTCGCAGGTCGCGCCGCAGCTGGACTGATCCGCGGCCCCGGGCGTCCGGACGTCCGGACGCCCGCGGGGTCGCTGGAGAGGCGGCGGAGGCGGGGCCGCGAGGAACGGGCCGCCTCACTGCGGGCGCCACCGTGCCCGCTTCAACCCGGTTTCCGCTCCCCGGGTGCCCGAACGCAGGAAGGGCTGCGCGCGGCGTCCGTTGAGGGCGGTGGCGGTCGAGGGGTGGGCGAAGCCGAGCGGGGCCCAGGAAGGCACAGCGAGGGGGCGGTCGCACGCCGTTGGCGGCCGCCCGATAACTTGATATCGAGATACAAGTTAGATACCTTGACATCAAGATAACAGCGGGGTTCCCCTCGGCCCGCTCCCGGTTCGGGTGTGTGAAGTTGACCGCTTGACCGCACCCGGGCCGGACAACGTGGGCGCCCGCTACCAGTGGGTCGCCCGGCCGGTGGCGAGTGGTGTCGTCGCAGGCCACGGCGGGCCTGACGGAGGCCGGGAGGCAGGCGGAGGTCACCCCCGCGGCCCTTCGCCCCCGGTATCCGGTCAGGGCGGCCTCAGTAGGTCCCGCATCCGCCCCATGAGGCAGGATGCTGGGAACGTAAGTGGCGAGATCAGGAGGCAGACACCGTGTCCGCGAACAGCTTCGGCGCCCGTGACACGTTGCGCGTTGGCGACGAGTCGTACGAGATCTTCCGTCTGGAGACCGTTGAGGGTTCCAGGCGGCTTCCCTACAGCCTGAAGGTGCTGCTGGAGAACCTCCTGCGCACCGAGGACGGTGCGAACGTCACCGCCGACCACATCCGGGCCCTGGGCGGCTGGGACCCCAAGGCCCAGCCCAACCAGGAGATCCAGTTCACCCCCGCGCGGGTGATCATGCAGGACTTCACCGGCGTCCCCTGCGTCGTCGACCTCGCCACCATGCGCGAGGCCGTGCGCGACATGGGCGGCGACCCGGACAAGATCAACCCGCTCGCCCCCGCCGAGCTGGTGATCGACCACTCCGTCGTCGTCGACCTCTTCGGCCGCCCCGACGCCTTCGAGCGCAACGTCGAGATCGAGTACGAGCGCAACTACGAGCGCTACAAGTTCCTGCGCTGGGGCCAGACCGCCTTCGACGAGTTCAAGGTCGTCCCGCCCGGCACCGGTATCGTGCACCAGGCCAACATCGAGCACCTGGCGCGCGTCACCATGAGCCGCGGCGGCCAGGCCTACCCCGACACCTGCGTCGGCACCGACTCGCACACCACCATGCAGAACGGCCTGGGCATCCTGGGCTGGGGCGTGGGCGGCATCGAGGCCGAGGCCGCCATGCTCGGCCAGCCGATCTCCATGCTCATCCCGCGCGTGGTCGGCTTCAAGCTGACCGGTGAGCTCCAGCCCGGCACCACCGCCACCGACCTGGTGCTCACCATCACCGAGAAGCTGCGCCAGCACGGCGTGGTCGGCAAGTTCGTCGAGTTCTACGGCGAGGGCGTGGCCTCCGTGCCGCTGGCCAACCGCGCCACCATCGGCAACATGAGCCCGGAGTTCGGCTCCACCGCCGCGATCTTCCCGATCGACGACGAGACCATCCGGTACATGAAGCTGACCGGCCGCTCCGAGCAGCAGGTGGCCCTGACCGAGGCCTACGCCAAGGCCAACGGCTTCTGGCACGACCCGGCCAACGAGCCCGAGTTCTCCGAGTACCTGGAGCTCGACCTGGCCGAGGTGGTCCCCTCCATCGCCGGTCCCAAGCGCCCGCAGGACCGCATCGCGCTGTCGGAGGCCAAGAGCACCTGGCGCCACGACGTGCGCAACTACGTCGAGGACGAGGTCGACGAGGCGGGCGAGGAGTCCTTCCCGGCCTCCGACGCCCCGTCCCCGGCCGCCAACGGCGCCCGTCCGCACAAGGCCGTCAAGGTCACCATGGCCGACGGGACCGAGACCGAGATCGACCACGGCGCCGTGGTGATCGCCGCGATCACCTCCTGCACCAACACCTCCAACCCCTCGGTCATGCTGGGCGCCGCCCTGCTGGCCAAGAAGGCGGTGGAGAAGGGCCTGACCCGCAAGCCGTGGGTCAAGACCTCCATGGCCCCGGGCTCCAAGGTCGTCACCGACTACTACGAGCGCTCCGGCCTGACCCCGTACCTGGACAAGCTGGGCTTCAACCTGGTCGGCTACGGCTGCACCACCTGCATCGGCAACTCCGGCCCGCTGCCGGAGGAGATCTCCCAGGCCGTCCAGGACAACGACCTGGCCGTCTCCGCGGTCCTGTCCGGCAACCGCAACTTCGAGGGCCGGATCAACCCGGACGTGAAGATGAACTACCTGGCCTCGCCGCCGCTGGTGGTCGCCTACGCGCTGGCCGGGTCGATGGACGTGGACATCACCACGGAGCCGCTGGGCGTCGACAAGGACGGCGAGCCCGTCTTCCTGGCCGACATCTGGCCGAGCGCCGAGGAGATCCAGCAGGTCATGGACTCCGCGATCGCCTCGGACATGTACGAGTCCGCGTACTCGGACGTGTTCGCCGGTGACGAGCGCTGGCGCTCGCTGCCCACCCCGACGGGCAACACCTTCGAGTGGGAGGGCGAGTCGACCTACGTCCGCAAGCCCCCCTACTTCGAGGGCATGGAGACCACCCCGGCCCCGGTCACCGACATCACCGGCGCCCGGGTCCTGGCCAAGCTGGGCGACTCGGTCACCACCGACCACATCTCCCCGGCCGGCGCCATCAAGCCGGGCACCCCCGCGGCCGAGTACCTCAAGGCCAACGGTGTGGAGCGCCGCGACTTCAACTCCTACGGTTCGCGCCGCGGCAACCACGAGGTGATGATCCGGGGCACGTTCGCCAACATCCGCCTGCGCAACCAGATCGCGCCGGGCACCGAGGGCGGCTACACCCGCGACTTCACCCAGCCCGAGGGCCCGGTGTCGTTCATCTACGACGCCGCCCGCAACTACGCCGACCAGGAGATCCCGCTGGTCGTCCTGGGCGGCAAGGAGTACGGTTCGGGCTCCTCGCGCGACTGGGCGGCCAAGGGCACCAGCCTGCTGGGCGTGCGCGCGGTCATCACCGAGTCCTACGAGCGCATCCACCGCTCGAACCTGATCGGCATGGGCGTCCTGCCGCTCCAGTTCCCCGAGGGCCAGTCCGCCGACTCCCTCGGCCTGACCGGCGAGGAGACCTTCTCCATCACCGGCGTGACCGAGCTGAACGAGGGCGGTATCCCGGAGACGGTGAAGGTCAGCACCGACACCGGCGTGGAGTTCGACGCCGTGGTGCGCATCGACACCCCCGGTGAGGCCGACTACTACCGCAACGGCGGCATCCTGCAGTACGTGCTGCGCCAGCTGATCGCCAAGTAGGCGGGTCCGCGCGCGGGAGATCCCGCGTGCGGGCACCCCACGCGGCTGCGCGGGGCCGCCACCGTCCGAACGACGGTGGCGGCCCCGTTCGCGTTCGCCCCTCCCTCCACAGAAGGTAACGAAAAGGTATAGCCACCGTGGTTTGCCCGCGTCGGGTCGGGTAGCGGCACCGGTAGGGAACGAACGCAAGCTACGGCGAAGGAACCGGATCAATGTCAGAGATCATCGAGACGGTGGAGGTCGACGTCCCGGTCACCGCCGCCTACGCCCAGTGGACGAGGTTCGAGGAGTTCCCCGCCTTCATGGAGGGGGTCGACAAGGTCGTCCGCACCGGTGACGGGCACATGCTCTGGACCATCGAGATCGGCGGCCAGAAGAGGGACTTCGAGGCCGTGGTCACCGAACAGGTCCCCGGGGAGCGGATCGCCTGGAAGACCACGGACGGTACGACCCACGCCGGGGTGGTGACCTTCCACCGCCTGTCCGACACCAGCAGCAGGATCACCCTCCAGCTCAAGACGGTCCCGGAGGGCGTGGTCGAGCAGCTCGGCGACAAGCTCGGCCTGGTCAAGACCCGGGCCAAGGGCGACATGAAGCGCTTCAAGGCCTTCGTCGAGCCCGGCAGGGAGAACCCGACCGGCTGACACGGCGCCGGGCCCGGCCCCGCCCGGCGCTTGCCCCGGTCCCCCCACCGCCGCGGAGGCGGTGGGGGGACCGGTCCGTGTCCCGGGACGGGAACGCCCCGCGACACCGGGGCGCCCGCTCCGCGCCCCGGACACGCGAACTCCCGGCGCCGCCGTGCGGCACCGGGAGCCGTCCCTTCCACCCGGTGTGTCAGTGGCTGCCGCTGCTGACGCTGGAGTGGTAGGCCCCGTGGGGGCCGGCGTGGGACCAGGAGTGGTAGTACCAGGAGTGGCCGTGGCCGGAGCCGGACTTGACCACGTAGCTGTACGCCCCGTCGGAACCGGCCCCCGACCAGCTGGACGAGTAGTAGCTGTCCGCCGAGGCCAGGGCCGGGGCCCCGAGCGCCAGGACGGGTGCGGCGACGACGGTGAACGCGAATCGGCGCAGGGTCTTCCTCTGCATGGTGGCGGGTTCCCTTCGAAGCTCGGGTTGGGGAGCGGTCGTGCGGACGCGGTCGCGTCCAGTCGTGCTGTCGGCGCATCGCTGGACGCGTGGCACCGCCCGACTTTGTCCTCTTTGTCACTTTTGTCTTCCTCGTTCATCCTGACGCCGGAGCAACCCAAGAGGGAACACCAGGGACCTGTGTAAACACCAAAATCGAGGTGCCGCGCCCCCGGGTGCGCGCGAGGCACGGCCGGGGGGCCGGGGCGGCGGCGGCATCCGCGTGGTGGCCCGGGTTCCGCACGGCAGGACGTTCGGGAGCGCTCGCGAGTGCGCCGGAAGGAGGGCCCGCGGCGGTGCCGAAGGGTAAATCCCGGACATCTCGCCCCCACTGGGGGTGTCGGTAAGGAGCGCGTCACCAAGTGCCAAGTAACCCGCGAGTAACTTAGTCGACGCTTGCGGCGGATGCCCGTACTTCTGGAAATCAGCGTTCCCGGAAGTAGCCTGAGGACATGATTTCTGGAAACACACCTCCTGTCGGAGGACAGCCCCCGGTTTCCACTTCTGGAAACACACGCACCGGTCGGCCGCGCCGAACCCTCGACCTGCCCGACGACCTGGCGGATGAACACCGTGCCTTCGGCGAGAAGCTGGCCGCCTCCACCGATTTGGGGACGGCCACCCGCGACAAGTACCGGCGCAACGCCGCCCACTTCCTGGCCTGGCTCGCCCAGGCGCGCGAGGCCGGCGCCCTGGACGGCGACCCGCTGTGCGATGCGGCCGCGCGGGACTGGGCGGTGCGCGACTACCGCCGCACGTTGAAGAACACCCGCACCGCCCGGGGAACCCACCTGTCGGCGGCCACCATCAACAACCGCCTCGCCGCCATCGACGCCTTCTTCGCCCTGCGCGGCTCGGGACGGCCCGACGTGGTCCGCGAGCACCTGGCCCGCCCCAGCGCTCCACGCGCGCTCGAGGCCCGCGCCAAGCTGAGGTTCCTGCGCACCGTGGCCCGCGACGCCTCCGCCCGGGACCGGGTGATCTGCCACCTGGCCTACTACACGGGGTTGCGCATCGCCGAGATCGTCGCCCTGGACGCGGCCGACATCCGCCTGTCCGCGCGCCGGGGCAGCGTGCGGGTGCGCGGCAAGGGACGGTTGGGCGGCAAGGACCGCACCGTCCCGCTGCACGCCGAGGCCCGCGCCTCCCTCGAACTCCTCCTGGACGAGCTCGGCCGCCCTGCTGCCGGTCCGCTGGTGCGCAACCGCGACGGCCAGGCGCTGTCGACGCGGGCGGCGAACGCGGTGGTGTGCGAGTTGGGGTCAGCGGCCGGAATCGGACCGGGCGACGACGGGGAGGCGTTCGGCCCACACGTGCTACGGCACACCTTCGGCACCGACCTGGTGCGCGGCTGCGGCGACCTGGCGAAGGAGCCGGTGGACCTGGTGACCGTGGCCGAGTTGATGGGGCACGCCGACATCAACACCACCCGCCGCTACGCTCTGCCCACCGAGGCCGACAAGGCCGCCGCCCTGGAGGTGCTCACCGTCGACCGGTGAGGCCCGCAGCGCCGCACGATGCCTCATGCGTGCCCTAGGACAGCAGGAAGGCGCCGACGACCACCAGGGTGGCGGCGCTGATGGCCACGACGAGGACCAGCGCGATCGTGCCGGTGCGCTCTTCTTCGGGGGTGGGGTCCTGGTCGCTCGGGGTGCAGCAGCCGCTCATCGGGGTCCCTTCGTGGTGGTGTGGTCGGTGAGGCGGCCGATCCCGGGCAGGAAACGGCCGGTGCGCGCGGCGTAACCGGAGTAGGCGGCGCCGTGGATGCGCCGCAGGTAGGGTTCCTCGATCGCCCTGACCTGCATTTGAACGCCGATGAGGACGGCGGCTGCGCCGAGTACGGCGATGGGGTTGGGGACCGTCAGGGCCAGGCCCAGCGACATCGCGGTGTAGGCGGTGTAGATGGGGTTGCGGGCGATGCGGAACGGGCCGCCGGTCACCAGGTGCGGGCGTTCGGTCTCATCGGGTGTGGTTCGCCAGGCCTGGCCCATGGCGAGCTGGGTGGCGAAGGTCCCCGCCACGCCCAGGGCGGCCAGGGCCGCGCCGGCGGTGCGCAGGGCGGGCTGGTCGAGGCCGGGCAGCGGCGTGAGGCCGGCCAGTTCGGCGATGGGTGCGGCGACGCCGGTGGCCAGGCTGCCCAGTGCGAGCGGGAGTCGGGCGGCCCAGGCCAGCGGGCTGGCCGGGCGTCGGATCCCGGTGTCGGTGCCGTGGCGTCGTTGGAGTTGCGTCTTGGTCGCGGTCAGGACGATGAAGACGCCGTAGAGCACCAGTGCGGTGATGGCCATCGTGCTCACCTGCCCTTTTGGGTGCGGGTGGCGACGCCGAGGAGGTAGTCGCTACCGATGCGGGTGCGCCAGTTCTCGCCGATGTGCAGGCCGTGGCGGGGCAGCTCGGCGAGGAACTCGCCCGCGCTGAACCGGTCGGCGGTGGGGTGGTCGAACAGGGCCTTGTAGGTGGGGCGGGCCAGGGCGGTGGCGGTGACCTCGTCGAAGAAGAACCGGCCACCCGGTGTGAGAACGCGGGCGACCTCGGCCAGGGCCTCTCTCCAGTTCGGGATGTGGTGGATGATCGCGAAGTCGAACACCGCGTCGTAGGAGGCGTCCTTTCCGCCGTCGATGGGGCCGAAGGCGGCGGCCAGGTCGGTGGCCGAGCCGCGCGCGAGGTAGACGCGCTCGCCGTGGCGCTGAAGGCGGCGCCGTGCTTTGGCCAGCATTTTGGGGTCCAGGTCCACGGCGTCCACGGACGCGGCGCCGAAGGTGTCCAGGATGAGTTTGGTGCCGTATCCGGGTCCGCATCCCAGCTCGGCGGTGTGGGCGCCTGGCGTGCGCCCGCCCAGTTCGACCAGCACTGCGGCCTCGTAGTGCTGCAACCAGCGCCGGGGCGGTGAGTCGATCAGCGCCGACTCCACGCGGTTCATGAGCATGCCCACACCTTTCAACATCGCCAACATGGGATATGATCGCTATATGACGATGAATAGCACGGATGAGTGCGTAGCCACAACTACGGGCTTGGGCGCTGCCGAGGCGCTCTTCCACAGCCTCTCCGACGGCACCCGGCTGGCCATCGTGCGCCGCCTGGCCCAAGGTGAGGCGCGGGTGTCCGACCTGGTGGAACAGTTGGGACTGGCCCAGTCCACGATCTCCAAGCACGTGGCATGCCTGCGCGACTGCAACCTGGTCGACGGGCGTCCCGAGGGACGGCAGGTGTTCTACTCCCTGACCCGCCCCGAGCTGCTGGACCTGCTGGCCTCGGCCGAGATCCTGCTGGCCGCGACCGGCAGCGCGGTCGCACTGTGCCCCAACTACGGAACCGACAGCACGACGATGACGGAGGTGCGCGGTGAGTGACGCGTGCGGATGCGGTGGCGACGAGCCCCGCGCAGGGGAAGCAGCCGAAGAGCACGAACCGGAGGCGTTGTGGCAGGTGAGCGAGATCCGCTTCGCCGCCGTCGCCGCGGCGCTGCTGCTGGCCGGGTACGGCGCGGGCTGGGTCGGCGCCGGCGACCTGGTGGGGTTGGTTCTCAAGGCCGCCGCGCTGGCGGTCGCGGGGTGGACGTTCGTCCCCTCCACCGTGCGCCGCCTGGCTAAGGGCAGGATCGGCGTGGGCACGCTGATGACCATCGCCGCCGTTGGCGCCGTGCTGTTGGGTGAGGTGGGCGAGGCCGCGATGCTGGCGGTGCTCTACACCATCGCCGAAGGGCTGGAGGAGTACTCCGTGGCCCGCACCCGCCGCGGCCTACGCGCCCTGCTGGACCTGGTCCCCGACCAGGCCAGAGTGCTGCGCGACGGAACCGAGCGCACCGTCGACCCGGCCGAGCTGGTCGTGGGCGACACGCTGGTGGTGCGCCCCGGGGAGCGCCTGGCCACCGACGGCCGTATCGCCTCCGGGCACACCAGCCTGGACACCTCGGCCATCACCGGCGAGTCCGTCCCCGTCGAGGCCGGACCCGGGAACGAGGTGTTCGCCGGCTCCATCAACGGCACCGGCGTCCTGGAGGTGACCGTCACCTCCACCGCGGCCGACAACTCCCTGGCCCGCATCGTCTCCATCGTGGAGGCCGAGCAGTCCCGCAAGGGCGCCGGACAGCGCCTGGCCGACAAGATCGCCAAACCGCTGGTGCCCGGGGTGATGATCGCCGCCGCCCTCATCGCCGCCCTCGGGGCGCTCTTCGGTGACCCGCTGATGTGGATCGAACGCGCCCTGGTCGTGCTGGTGGCCGCCTCCCCCTGCGCGCTGGCCATCTCCGTCCCGGTCACCGTGGTCGCCGCGATCGGCGCCGCCTCCAAGCACGGCACCCTGGTCAAGGGCGGCGCCGCCCTCGAAGCCATGGGCCGGGTCAAGACCGTCGCGTTGGACAAGACCGGCACCCTGACCCGCAACCGCCCGGCCGTCATCGAAACCGCCCCGGCGCCCGGCCACACCGCAGAGCAGGTACTGGCGGTGGCCGCCGCGCTGGAGGAGCGCAGCGAACACCCCCTCGCCCGCGCCATCCTGGCCGCCGCCCCCGCACCCCAGCGGGCCGAGCACGTGGAGGCGGTCACCGGAGCCGGGCTCACCGGAACCCTGAACGGCCGCAGTGTCCGGTTGGGCCGACCGGGCTGGATCGAGGCCGACCCACTGGCCGGGGACGTGAAGCGGATGCAGCACGCCGGGGCCACCGCCGTCCTGGTCGAGGACGACGGCGCGCTGCTGGGCGCCATCGCGGTGCGCGACGAGCTGCGCCCCGAGGCGGGCGAGGTCGTGGCCTCCCTGCGCGGTGCGGGCTACCGGGTGGTGATGCTCACCGGCGACAACCACGCCACCGCCACCACCCTGGCCGCCCAGGCGGGCATCGATCCGGGTGACGTGCACGCCGAGCTGCGCCCCGAGGACAAGTCCCGCATCGTCGGCCAGCTACGCGAACACGGCCCGGTGGCGATGGTCGGCGACGGCGTCAACGACGCACCCGCCCTGGCCACCGCCGACCTCGGGATCGCCATGGGCGCCATGGGCACCGACGTGGCCATCGAGACCGCCGACGTCGCTTTGATGGGCGAGGACCTGCGCCACCTGCCCCAGGTCCTGGGCCACGCCCGCCGCTCTCGGGTCATCATGTGGCAGAGCGTGGGACTGTCGCTGGCCATCATCATCGGCCTGATGCCCCTGGCCCTGTTCGGCATCCTGGGCCTGGCCGCGGTCGTGCTGGTGCACGAGGTGGCCGAGGTCGTGGTCATCGGCAACGGCATCCGCGCCGGACGCACCCGCCGCCTGGGACTGGCTCCCGGTGGTCCCGCCACCGCCGCACCACGCGAGCGTGCGGGGGCGACGGCGTGAGGCCGACGACACCGACTGCGGCCGGCACGCTCCCCCGTTGGGGCGTGCTGGCCGCCGCCCTCACACTCACAGCCGCCGACCTGGCCCTGAAGGCCCTAGCCGAAGACCGGCTGACCGGCGGGCCCGGACCACAACTCCTGGGGCTGCTGGAGTTGCGCCTGACCTACAACCCCGGCGTCGCTTTCAGCCTGGGCGCGAGCATGCCCACATGGGTCATCGTGGCCCTCACCGGGCTCATCACCGCCGCCGTGGCCGCCTACGCCTGGCGCACCGCCCCTACCACCCCGCTCGCGGGCCGCGTCGGTCTGGCCGGGATGTTGGGCGGTGCGCTGGCCAACCTCATCGATCGCGGCCTGGACGGTGTGGTCACCGACTACCTGCACAGCGGCTGGTGGCCCACCTTCAACCTCGCCGACGCCTTCATCGTCGCAGGGGCGGTACTGCTCGTGCTCACGTCCGCCCGCCAGGGCGCACCGGCACCGCCCGGTAAGGACTCCGACCCGTGGACCTGATCATCATCGCCCAGGCGGCCGGCCTGTTCGCCCTCACCAACATCGACGACATCGTGGTGCTCGCGCTGTTCTTCGCCCAAGGCGCCGGGCACCGCGGGGCCACCGCCAAGATCGTGGCCGGGCAGTACCTGGGCTTCATCGCGATCTTGGCCGCCGCGCTGGCCGCCACCTTCGGCGCGAGTTTCCTGCCCGAGGAGGTGCGCGCCTACTTCGGGCTGCTGCCGCTGCTGCTGGGCCTGCGCGCGGCCTGGAACCTGTGGCGCGGCGATGACGACGATGAGGCCCCCGACAGCGACAACGGCCCGGCCCTGCTCACCGTCGCCACCGTCACCTTCGCCAACGGCGGCGACAACATCGGCGTTTACGTCCCCGTCTTCGTCACCGTCGGCTACGCCAGTCTGGCCGTCTACGCGACGGTCTTTCTGATCCTGGTCGGTGTGCTGTGCGCGGCCGGCAAGTTCCTGGCCACCCGCGCTCCCATCGCCCGCGCGCTCAGCCGCTGGGGTCACATCCTGCTGCCTCTGGTCCTCATTGTCCTGGGTGTGGTCATCCTCATCGAGGGCGGCGCCTTCGGACTGTAGGCACACCCACCGGTTCCCGCACCCGGTCCGGACACCGTCTCGGTCTCATCCACCCAGGGCCAGGCGGTTGCCCATGTTCAGACGGATGTCGCCATAGGGGTTCATGTTCGAGGAGAACAGCGGGGTGAGCCCGCGCCGGTCCTCGGCCGTCAGCGTGTTCTCCCACTCGGGTTCGGCCAGCACCTGCTGGAGCATCAGCGTGTTCACATACACCAGGCACGCCTGGAGGATGTGCAGGGCGAGCATGGTCAACTCCTGCTCCTCGCGGCGGTTGGAGGACAGCTCCCCCGTCTTGCCGTAGAGGATCTCGCCGTGGATGCCGTGGGAGTTCTCCACCACGTTCAGCCCCGACCCCACCTCGTACTGCAAATCGCGATCGCGCAGGTAGCGCGCCGCAAACGCGGTCTTCTCGGCCCGGCCCACCTCCAGCATCGCCGCGTAGGTGGGGTGGGAGGCGGCCCGGGTGAAGCGGCGCAGGATCGCCTCGGTGGAGGCGGTGCCCAGCCGGATCGCGGTGGCGTACTTGATCATCTGGTCGTACTGCTGGGCGATCAGGTCCCAGCGGATCGGCCGGGTCATCGCAGGCCGCAACAGCGGGTAGGTTTCCAGGTCGCCGCGGTCGGGCTGGTAGAGCTTGACCCGGTTGATCTGCTTGATGCGCGGCAACAGCTTGAACCCCAGCAACCGCGTGATACCGAACCCGATCTCGGACTGGCCGTGGGAGTCGACGTAGTTGGCCTCCACGTTCATCGAGGTGCCGTGCCGCATCGCCCCCTCCACCATGGCGTGCACCTCCGAGGCCGAACACGACAGCAACTGGGAGTGCACGGCCATCGACCGCTCCTCGATGTGCCAGTAGATGAGCACACCCCGGCCCCCGTACCGCGAGTGCCACTCGGTGAACAGGTTCTGGTCGAACGCCTTCACATGCGTGGAGTCCGACCCCACCGCGGTCGACCCCTGCCCCCAGAGCGCTTCGGAGCGGATGGCGAAGGTCGCGTTGGCGATCGCGCGGGCGGCGCCCCGGGCCCCCTCGATGGTGAAGTAGCGGCGCCGGATGTAGCGCAGGTCGTCCTCGGAGTAGGCGTGCTCGCCCGCAGCCGCCCGACGCAGCCCGGTGTTGGTGCCATAGGCGTAGATCACCAGGATCAGCCGCTCCCACAGCTCCTCGGTGGTGATGGCCTCGCGGGTGCCGACCCCGGTGAAGGCCTCCAGCATCCCGGTGCGCAGCGCGGTCTCCTTGAGCATGTCCAGCAAAGGGACCACACCCCACTTGGCGCGCACCGCCTTCTTCAACCTGCGCAGGTTGCGCGGCTCAGCACGCGCCTCCAACGGCGTCAGGCTGATCGCCCCCGCCTTGCGCTCGGCGACCTCCACCCACCCCAGGCGGGGCAGCGCGTCGTTGAGGTGGGCCAGCTCGGTCACCATGTCGCCGCGCAGGCGCGCGATGAACTCATCCGGATCCAGGGGCTGGTTCAACTTCCGGTAGTTCTCCACGCGCTTGTCCGCGAAGTCGGCGGGCAGGTCCTCATCCGGATTGCGCCACCGGTCCGCGCCCACCACCCAGATCTCCTTGCAGCGCAACTGCTCGCGCAGGCTCTGGAACACCCCGCACTCATAGACGGTGCGCAGCACCCGCACCCGGCCGCGCTGGTCGGTGCGGTGCAGCAGCTCGCGCAGCTCGAAGGGGATCACCCCGTCGACGGGGACGTGCTCACCGGCGTCGTAGTAGGGGCGGTTGTTGGCCACCTCCCGGTAGCGGCAGATCAGCTCCAGGGCCTTGACCAGCGGGCGGTGCACGTCGTTGGAGGAGTGGAACTCCAGCACGTCCAGCAGTTGGAGCAGCCCCACGCGGTAGTGGTTGGAGTAGGAGGACTTGAACACCCGCTGCTTGTGCTGGCGGTAGCTGGTGCCCTTGGACCGGAACTCGGCCAGCAGGTCCTTCAGCGTCTGCTCACCGCCGGCGGCCGGGTAGACCACCTCGCGCACCAGCGACTCCGGCGAGCCCACGGACGCCTCGGCGATCCGGAAGAGGATGTCCTCCTTGCCCGAGACCCGCTTGAGGTCGCGAACGAACTCGGCGGTCACGACCTTCTCCGCGCGGGCGTTGATCTTGTGCACGGTCGAGATCACCAGATCGACCAGGGTGTCGGTGATCTCCCGCTCACGTGAGAACAGCAGCGCTCCCAGCAGGCACACCTTGATCTGGTGCGGGTGGCCGCGCAGGTGCGAGGGAGCCTCGGCCGCGGCCCGGTCCCGCCACGCGGCCACCATCGTGGCCGGGAGGCGCGCGAAGGCCCGGTGCGGCACCCCGACAGCGCGCACCGCTTCCAGCTTCGTCTTCTCCGCGATCAGCGTCTTGAGGCTGACATTGCCCGGGGCGTCCTTGATCCGCGCATACACCTCGGGGCCCTCCCCTGCCGCCGGCGCCTCGTCGGGGTCGTCGCTGGCCTGACCGATCAGCGTGAGCATCCGCTCCACGACCTCGGCGGGCACCTCGCCCACCGCGCGGGCCATCATCTGATCCTCGGCCTGGCTCAGCGCCGAGCGCACGATCCGCTCGATGCGGGTCTTCTCCGGCGGCTCGATCAGCTCCTCTTTGCAGTGCTCCAGCAGGCGCTGGCGTACCCGGTCGGGGTTGCGCTCCTGGTCGCACACGTTCTCGGCCAACCACAGCGTGACCTTCTCGGCGTCGGGAACCGAGCACTCGCCGAAGCCGGTGAACTCGCGGATCTCGGTGCGGTTCCGCTTGGCCGAACGCCCCTGCCAGTCGTAGAAGGCGATCTCGGAAGGCTCGACCTTGACCTGCCTGGCCACGTGGACGACGGCGTTGTCGGGCACCTCACCGCGGCCGCGCGGGAACCGGCCGCGCCAGAGCAGGAAACGCAGGGTCAGCGCGAACCCGAGCCGGGTCGCCCCGGACTTGTTCCGCAGCAGCCTCAACTCGTCGGCGGTGAGGGTGAAGGCGTCGAGGAGTTCGTCCAGGTCCAGATCACGCGCCACCCGACCGTCCCCTGCCCGCTCGTGTCCCTGGCCGAGCGGTACGCCCGGCTATCCACGATCTTCCGGGGCGCTGGGGCTGGTTGTCCGGAGAACCCGTAAGTTACTCGCGGGTTACTTGGCACCTGGTGACACGCTCCTTACCGACACCCCCACTGCGAACCCACGGAACCCCGCGTGTGCGGGGCGGACGGCCCCGGGTGGCGTCGCGCCCGCTCCGCGCCCCGGACACGCGAACTCCCGGCGCCGCCGTGCGGCACCGGGAGCCGTCCTCGGGAGTCGGCGACCCTAGCCGGCGCCGCTCTCCGTCTCGGAGGAGTAGGCGCCGCCCTCACCGGCGACGCTGAAGGACTCCTCGAACCAGGACTTGCCGTCACCGGCGAAGGCCTCGAGCTCGTGGTGGAAAGCACCGTTGGAGCCGGCGCCACTCGTCTCCGTCTCGTAGTACGCGTCAGCCGAGGCCAGGGCCGGGGCCCCGAAGGCCAGAGCGGGTGCGGCGACGGCCGTGATCGCGATGCGGCGCAGGGTCTTCTTCTGCATGACAGTGGGTTTCCCTTCGTGGCTTGGTGCGGGGACTCCGACGCCGTGCGGGCGGTCGCAGGTCGACGCTGTCCGCGAGGTGCGAAAGCGCGTGGAACCACCGGGCGTTCTCCCCGCTTCCCAGCCTGCGGCCGGGCAGGCCAAGGGGGAACACCAGAAAGCTGACTAAAATCCAAAATCGAGACATTCAGCAAAAAAGCGTGTGCGGAGCGTGCGGAAGCCGACGGGTGCGGCGGCCGGATCCCGGGCGGGGCGGGCTCTCCCGGGCCTCCCGCCCCGGCGGCGTCCGGGGCCGCGGACGGGTCCCACCCCGGCTGATGTCCGTAAACCTCCGCTATGCTCACCGCATGCCCGGCCCCACCAGCCCCCGCTCACGGCTCATTTCGGCCGTCGTTCTCCCGGTGCTGCTGATCCTCCTCCCGGTCCTCGGCGCCACCACCCCCGCCTCGGCGCAACCCGAGCCCGGGGCCGGGGCCCACGAGGAGCGTGCCACCCCCGCGGAGCACTACGCCGCCCTGCTGGCCGAGCAGCGCGAGGGCGCCGCCGTGGTCGTGGACGACGCCCTGGTCGGCCGGTACGACCTGGAGGAGCTGGAGGCCGACCTCCACGACTCCTTCGGCGCCCTGGACGTGCCCTACCACGTCGTGGCCAGCCCCTTCCCCGGCACGGAGCCGCAGTGGGGAGGGGACATGCTGCCCGCCCTGGCCGACCGCGTCGGGGCGGACGGCCTCTACGTCCTCCTCCAGCCCGACAGCGTTCCCCTGGCCCGGGCCGCGGGCGTCGACCTCCCGGTGGAGGCCGCCTCCGACGCGGTTCGCTACTCCCCCGAGCTGAACTACTACGGCGCCCCCCTCGACGAGGTCGCCGACGCCTTCGCGCTGGCCCTGGCCGACCCGGACGCGCAGGCCACGGCCGACCGCCTCCGGCAGGAGTACTCCGCCGAGCAGGACGCCTACCGGACCCCCACGGCCTGGGAGGAGTTCCTGGAGGACCTGGACCCGACGAGGTCGGTCGGGCCCAGCAACCTGGGCTTCCTGGTGAGCACCGCGACCGGCGCGCTGCTCACCCTGTCCCTCTTCCACGTGTGGTGGACGCGCCGCAGGGGAGGCAGCACGGTCGCCGCGGTCGCCGTCGCCGCGGTGTTCGGGCTGGCCCTGCCCGCCGCCGGTGTGGCCGGGGCCCTGCACTACATGGACAGCGTGCCCCTGGACGCGAACGAGCTCCCCGACCCCCTGGAACAGGCCCGGTCGGAGCCGCCCTACGTGCCCTCCACCGTGCGCGTGGAACGGGTGCTGGACGGGCTCGGCGACGGCCCCCTCTACGTGGACCCCCTGAGCCCGCTGCCCCGCGAGGGGCTCGCGGAGGTCGCCGAGCGCGCGGAGCGGTCCTCCGTCCCGGTGTACGCGGTCGTCCTGCCGATGGCCGCCACCGACGAGAGCGAGGGCGAACCGGACCGGTTCGCGCACGCGATGCACCACGTCCTGGGTGAGGACGGCGTCTACGCGATCATCACCCAGGAGTCCTACGAGGAGACGCCCGAGACCACCGTGCTCGCCTTCGGGACCGGCCTGGAGTCCTACTACCTGGACCGGGAGCTGGACGAGGGCGGCGCCACGACCCCGGCGCAGGAGCTCGGCCTGCTGCTGGACGCGATCGAGCAGCTCCCGCGCGAACCGGAGGCGGGGGACCCGCTGCCCCCCGAGACCCCCACGACCGTTCCAGAACCGCGGACGGAGCGCTTCTGGGAGGACTTCTGGGCCGGGGCGCTGTTCCTGGGCCCCATGCTCGGCGCGATCCTGCTGGGCACGGTGCTGGGAACGGCGCTCCTGGTACGGGGTTCGCGCGGGGTACGCGAACGCCAGCCCTCATCGCGGGCCCTGCGCCGCACCGCCGAGCGCGAGCGCGCGCGACTGGCCGCCCTGGTCTCCTCCGACCGGTCCACGAGCCTCCCCGGATCGATGATGCCCCCGGTCGAGGCGGCTCTGATGGTCATGGACGCCGACCCCGACGACCTGGACCTGGTCGGCGTGGCGGTCGTCTCCCGCAGGGCGCACGCCGCGCTGGACGACCCCGGCTCCGCGAACGCCTCTCCGTGCATGGTCAACCCCCTGCACGGCCCCGCCACGGCGTTCAAGCGCACCGGTCCACGGGACCGGCGCGGCCTGTTCCCCGTGTGCCGGGAGTGCGCCGACCTGACCGACCAGCAGCGCACGGCCGCCCTGTTGCGGGTGCGCGACGGTGCGGGGACGCGGCGGGACCACCTGTCGATGAACGAGCGCGCGTGGGTCGAGTACCGCTTCGGGGCCAAGAACCCCGCGCGTATGGCCGAGAGGCTCCTGGAGGAGATCGATGCCCGCTGATTCCCCGCAGGCCCGGTACACGGCGCGGGCGCTGGCCGCGACCTGCGCCGTGCTGCTCCTGTGCCCCGCGACCGCCGCCCTGGCCCAGGACCTGGACGCGCAGGACCGCACCCAGGCCATCGCCGACGCGCTGGAGGAGTCGCCGGTCTACGTCGACCCCGCCTACGAGTCCGCCTTCCCGGCCGAGGACCAGGAGCGCGTCGCCGGGGTCATCGAGTCCTCCGACCTGGACCTGTACGTGATCGCGGTGCCCCTGACGGTCGGTGACGCCTGGAACGGGGACGCGGCCACGCTCGTGTCGGTCGTGCACGACCGCAGGGGCGGCGGCGAGGGGCACTACCTGGCCTACGAGGAGGCGTCGGGGTTCCACGGGGAGGACTACGGTCCCGGTGTCCAGGAGGCGGCCCCCGCGCACCACGGGGCCCTGGCCGCCTCCTACGGGACGGACTTCGACGGCTCCATGCTCCAGCAGGCCGACGCGGCCGTGGAGGCCGCGCTGTCCGACGACCCGCGCGCGGCCTACGAGGCGGCCCTCCAGGCCTACGAGGAGGCCAATCCCCACATCACCGGCATGGGCGGGGGCGCCGGGCAGGGGAGCGGCACGGGATCCGGCCCGCTGTTCGCGGTCGGGGCCGTCATCGCGGTCCTGCTCGTGATCATGTCGGCGCTGTTCGTGCGCGGCCGCCTCACCGCACGCGTGGGCAGGCGCAGGGCGGCCTCCATCACCCAGCACGCGGCCTTCGACAACGCCGACCGCGCCCAGCTGGACTCCCTGGTCGAACAGGGCGAGCGCGACCTCATCGAGGTGGGGGAGCGTCTGAGCCTCATGGACGCGGACCCGGGGGCCGACGCCAAGTCGGGCCAGAGCCTCCAGCGCGCCCTGGACGCCCGGTCCGCCGCCGCGGCCGTCCACGACCGGATGGCCGCCGAGGGAGCCACCCTGCCCGACGCCGTGGGCGTGCTCGTGCTGCTCGACATCGCCGAGGACGCGCTGGAGAGCGCGGCCAGGGGCTCGCGCTCCGCCGTCCGGCGCCGCCACTGCTACGCCAACCCGCTGCACGGCACGAACACCAAGGTGACGCCCTGGCGGGAGTTCGGCGGCACGCGCACCATCCGCGTCCCGCTGTGCGCCGACTGCGCCAAGGCCGTCCGCAACCGGGCGCGTCCCGTGGTCCTGCCCGCCGAGCACGAGGGCGCGCAGGTGCCCTACTACGAGGTGCCCGCGGAGGAGAGCGTGTGGGCCGCCACCGGCTACGGCACGCTCACCGACGACCTCGTCCAGCGCGTCCAGCGCGGCGACCACCGGCCCCGGGGGCGGGCCCGCTGACGGTCCGGCCGTGACGCGGGAAGGTATTCGGACGGGCACGGGGAGAGAACGTTTCGCCCCCGCAGGGCATCGGACCAGAGGGGACGGGACTTCGGTGCCCGCCCATGTCCCCGGGTCCGGGCCGACCGAAACGTGGCTATAGTTCCCACGGGCCCGTCATGGGTTCGCCGGGGGAAGCGATGACGACGGATACGGGGTGGCCTGGTGGAGGACCAGCACGTCCAGAAGGGTAGCGGCGGGGCGGGCCAGCCCTCCGGCCGCACGGCGGGGAAGTACCGGCTGGTGCGGTCGCTGGGGCGCGGCGGTTTCGGGGAGGTGTTCCTCGGAGAGGACCCCGACGGCGGTCGCGCCGCGGTCAAGATCCTGCACGCCAGCTGGGCGGGGGATCCGGAGATGCGCCGCCGCTTCAGCACCGAGGTCGAGCAGGCCCGGCGGGTGAGCGGGTTCTGCATCGCCGCGATCCTGGACGCCGACCCCGGGGCCGCCGAGCCGTGGATCGCCACCGAGTTCATCGACGGACCCACGCTCCAGCGCGCCGTGGCCACCGCGGGCCCGCGCGGCGGCGTCGAACTGCACCGCCTGGCCGTCTCCACGGCCACCGCGCTGGCCGCGATCCACGCGGCCGGGGTCGTGCACCGCGACCTCAAACCCGACAACATCATGCTGGCCGCGGACGGGCCGCGGGTGATCGACTTCGGCATCGCCCGCGCGGTCGAGACCACCTCGGTCACCGCCAGCGGTGTGGTGGGCACGATCGGGTACATGGCGCCCGAGCAGCTGGAGGGCATGCGGCTGACCTCGGCGGTGGACATCTTCTCCTGGGGCTCGGTGATGGTCTACGCCGCCACCGGGCACGAGGCCTTCCCCGGGCCGACCCAGGCCTCCCGCATCGCCCGCATCCTGGGCGGCGAGCCCGACCTCGGCCCCCTCACCGAGCCGCTGGCCGGGATCGTCCGAGCCTGCCTGGACAAGGATCCCGACCGGCGCCCCGACGCCACCACCCTGCTCAACCAGCTGATCTCCGCACCCGCCGAGGGCACGGCCGCGCGCTCGGCGGCCCCGGCGCGGCCGGGCGACGGCGGCACCCGGGTCCTGCCTCCGCCCGACGCGCGCACCCGGGTGGAGACCGGCCCCACCCGGGTCGCCCCCGACGAGCACCCGCGGGCCCACCCCACCCGAGTGGCTCCTTCGGTTCCGGTGGACGCGACCCGCGCCTACACGCAGATGGCCCCGGGCGCCGCCGCGGCCGGTCTGGCGCCGCCGTCCGCGCCGTCGTACTCCACGGCTCCGCCGCCCTACTCCCCGCCCTCCGAGACGGGTGCGGTGAACGGTGCCCACACGCCGCCGTCCCGTCTCCCGCTGTCCGGGGCGGGTCCGGCCAGCGGCCTCCACACCTCGCCGCCGTACCGGCCGGGCGTACCCCCGTACCACTTCCACGGCATCCGGTTCACCGATCCGGGAGACCTGGCCGAGGCCATGCAGCAGAACTGGAGCGCGGCCGTCCAGGTCTTCAGCGACCCGGCCGAACGGGCGGCCCTGGGCGCCTGGCTCGTCGACGACCTCGGCGACACCACGGTGGACCGCTCCCTGTTCCGGGGGCACGTCAACAACGACGCCAACCTGGCGCTGGCCTCGTTCGTCTCCCAGCTGCGCCCCGACCTGCCGCCGATCTTCCGCGGCCGGGGCGCCACCGTGGCCGAGCTGGGCGAGATGTTCGACGACCCGCGCCCCCTGCTGACCGGTGCGCCCAAGGCCAACGAGATGGTCCTGATGGCCCGCCCGAGCGTGCTCAGGACCATGGGCGCCCACCACGGTGCCGACTCCGCCGACCTGATGCGCCTCGCCGAGCAGCTCGACGAGGCCGAGCGGGCCGCCAACGCCTTCCAGGAGCAGCTCACCGGCGAGCTGGAGGGCTGGCGCGCGGCGCGCATCAGCGTGAGCGCGGGCCTCATCCTGGCCTTCCTGCTGCGCCCCGAGCGCCTGGTGCCGCCCGGCGACGGCGGTGACACGGGTCTGGGGGAGTGGGTGTCGATCCTCTGGAGCCGTGTCGAGGGGGCGCCGGTCCCCGTCAGCGCCGGGTACGCGGCCGTGGTCTACGGCGCCCTGTCGACCATGCGGTCGCTGGCCGAGCAGCGGCGGAGCTGGGAGACCCGGCACAACGAGGTCAGCACCGACCACGCCGCCCTGCGCCGCGGGGTGAGGCTCCAGGAGCAGCTGCTCCTGAGCCTGCGGATCTGCCGGTTCGCCATCTTCGGCATCCCCGCCGGTCTGCTCGCCGGGATGGCGACGGGCAACGGCGTGGAGGGGGCCGCGGGCCTGCTCATGTCCGTGGGCGTGCTCGGCCTGGTCGGGGCGATCGCCCTGGAGGTGACCGTGCGGGTCGTCTCCGGCGGCGTGGCCCGGCGCAACCAGCGCTCCCACGAGCTCAACGGCGCGGCGGCGCAGCTGCCGCAGCTGACGTCGGGCGTCGCCCGCATCCAGGACGACCTGCGCAGGGCCAGGGAGATCTGCGGGCGGCGCTGACCCGCGCGCCGCGCCGACCGCGCTTCGGACTTCGCCTTCACCATCGACGGCTTCGCCGCGGCACTCGACCTGGGCCCACGGGCCGTCTCGGCCCTGCGCCGGGCGGTCGAGGAGTACCACTTCGGGGGCGATCCGACCGTGTGGACCCGCTTCTCCGTGGCCGAGGGGGCCTCCGGCCTCACCCAGCCGCTCCTGTTGCTGCACGACGAGCACGACGCCGTCGTGCCAACGGCGCAGTCGCACCTGACGCTGGCCGCCCACCACGGGCGCGCGCGTCTGGTCACCACCTCAGGCCTGGGGCACAGCGCGCTGCTCTCCGACGCGGCCGTGCTCGACACCATCACCGGGTTCGTCCGCGAGGCCCGCGAACCGGTCCGCGACGGTGGGCGACCGCCGGGAGGGGCCGGGGCCTGAGCGGTCCGGCGGCCGGTCACCGGGCGGGGTTGGCGACCACCACGTCAGCGTGCTCCCGGGGGCGGTCGCGCCGGTGGAACGCCTCCTCCTGCTCCGCCCACGCCTGCCGGTGCGGAGCGTAGACGGACGCGTCCCACCGGCCGTCCAACCGCCGCGTGCGTTCACCGTCGGGCGCGTCCACCCACACCAGCAGGTCCAGCAGGCCGCGCCCGGCGGCGGCGCCGGAGCCGCCGCCCTCCACCACGAGGACCCCGCCCGCCGCCACGTCGCCGGGCAGCGCCGTCCACTCCCGCGCGAACGCCCCCCGCCCCCAGTCGTAGCGCCGCCAGGCCGCCCGCTCCCCGCGCGCGAGCGGGGCCAGCACCCGCTCACGCAGCAGCTCGGAGCCCTCGTCCAGGCCGCGCCAGCCCGGATAGAGGTCCTCCATGGTCAGCACGGCGGCGGCCTCGCCCCGCCGGATCAGGGCCGCGCGCAGCGCGTCGGCCACCGTGCTCTTGCCCGCGCCCGATCGGCCCTCGACCGCCACGACGCGCGTTCGGGCCGAGGCCCGGACGGGCGGTGGGACAGCCCGCGCCAGGAGGTCGGCCCACCCGGGCTCGGCGGTGCTGATGCGTGCTCTGCTCACCTTCGGACCCTAACGCGGCGGATGCGAAGTTCCGGCTTGCGTTCATTGCTTGTAGCATTCCTCGCAACAGTGCCGAAACTCGGCCGCGAAAGCAGGGGGAGGGCACCTGGTGACCGAGGCCGCCGCGACACCGGGATCACAGTCAGCCCTGCGCCGGGCCAACGAGCGGCGGGTCGTGGACGTGCTGCGCAGCGAGGGCACCCGCACCCAGGCCGAGCTGGCCCGGGCCACCGGCCTGTCCGCGGCCAGCGTCTCCAACATCGTCCGCGGCCTGCGCGCCGCCGGGACGGTCCTGGTGCGCAACACCTCCTCCAACGGCCGCCGGGCCAAGGCGATCACCCTCGTGCGCCAGCCCGGGGCGGTCGTGGCCGTGGACTTCACCGCCGGGGGCGTCCGCGTCGCGGTGGGCGACAGCGACGGCAACATGCTGGCCCGCGAGGAGATCGGCTACGACGTGGCCTCCGACGCCGAGCGCGGGGTGCGCCGGGCCGCCTGGCTGGCCGAGACCATCCTGCTGCGCAGCCGGGTCGACCGGGGCGCCGTCTCCTCCGTGGTGGCCTCCATCCCGGGGCCGATCGACCCCGGCACCGGCGAGGTCGGCGGCATCTCCTGTCTGACCCGCTGGGCGGGCTTCCGCCCCGCCAAGGCGCTCACCGAGCGGCTGGGCCTGGAGGTGCTGGCCGAGAACGACGCCAACCTCGCGGTCCTGGCCGAACAGCACCGGGGCGCGGGCGTGGGCGCCGAGCACGTGGTCCACCTGGTCATCAGCGACGGCGTGGGCGCGGGCATCATGATGTCGGGCCAGCTCTTCCGCGGCGCGGGCGGCACGGCCGGGGAGATCGGGCACATCGCGCTGGACCCGCGCGGGCAGGTGTGCCGGTGCGGCAACCGGGGTTGCCTGGAGACCTTCGTCGGCGCGAGCTACCTGCTGGACATGCTGCCGCAGAACGCCGACGTGGCCCGCGGCCCCGGCCCCGCCCGGATCCCGGACATGGTGGCCGCGGCGCTGGAGGGCGACCCCGGCAGCCGCCGCATCATCGCCGAGGCGGGCACCGCGCTGGGCCAGGGCACCGCGATCGTGGCCAACCTGTTCAACCCGGACCGGGTCGTCGTGGGCGGTGACCTGGCCGAGGCCGGTGACCTGCTGCTGGAGCCGATGCGCCGGTCGATGGAGCTGGGTTCGCTGGGCAGCGCCCTGGAGCGGCTCGAACTGCTGCCGAGCGTGCTGGGCAGGGACGCCTCGCTGTACGGGGCGCTGCGCATGGCCGCCCAGCAGGCGAACTGACTTCTTGTGCCGCCGGTGACGGGGAAGCGCCGTGCGGTCGCACCGCGTTCCCGCGGTGGGCGTGCGGGCCTCCAGCGAGGGAACGCGGCAGGTCGGGCTGCGGACCGGGCCGCGGCCGGGTCCTTCGCTGAACAGGGCCCGCACGTAGGCTGACGGGGCGGCGAACACCGAGGTCAGTGCCGGAGCGGGCCGTCGTTCGGTAAAAACCGAAACTCCTTCACGTGAGCTCACACGTCCAGAACGCCGCTCTGGCCTGGGTTTTCCGTGGTTTCACAATCTGAACGCAAGGTCCGTGATGTTTCGGTTATGTGTTCAGGAGTTGACGGCAAGGTGGCGGCGGGGTTTGACTTCACTCCACCACTCGCGAGTTCCACCGTCCGCATCCCCCGTCATGAGAGGTACCTAGCGTTGAACGCACGACGCTTCACACCGCGGCACACGGCCGTCGGCTTCGCCGCCGCGGGAGCCGCTCTCGCCCTCCTCGTCTCCGGTTGTGGCTCGCTCACGACCACCGGCGGCGAGGCCGAGCAGGAGACCCACACCGTGGAGGAGGGCTTCCACGTCGGGCTGCTCCTGCCCGACCTCCACACGGCCCGCTACGAGGCCTTCGACCGCCCCTTCTTCGAGGAGGCGATGGGCGAACTGTGCCCCAACTGCGAGATCTCCTACGCCAACGCGGACCAGTCCGTGAGCGAGCAGCAGACCCAGGCCCAGGCCATGCTGACCGACGGTGTGGACGTGCTCGTCCTGGACCCGGTGGACGCCGCCGCCGCGGCCGGAACGGTCAACGAGGCCAAGTCCCAGGGTGTGCCGGTGATCGCCTACGACCGCCTCGCCGAGGGCGGCGCGGACATGTACGTCTCCTTCGACAACAACCGCGTCGGCCAGGTCCAGGCCGAGTCGCTGCTGGAGGCCCTGGAGGAGGAGGGCAGCACCGGTGACGGCTCGATCGTCGTCATGCACGGCTCGCCCACCGACCCCAACGCCGCCAGCTTCAAGGCCGGGGCCATGGGCGTCTTCGAGGAGCAGATCGAGATCGGCCAGGAGTTCGACACCCCCGAGTGGTCGCCGGACGAGGCCAACGCCCAGATGGAGGGCGCCATCACCTCCCTGGGCCTGGACGAGATCACCGGCGTCTACGCCGCCAACGACGGCATCGCCTCCGGTGTCATCTCCGCCCTGCGCAGCGCGGGCGTGGACGTGGCGGACCTGCCCCCGGTGACCGGACAGGACGCCGAGCTCGCGGGTATCCAGCGCATCATCGCCGGTGAGCAGTACATGACCGTCTACAAGGCCATCCAGCCCGAGGCCCAGGTCGCCGCCGCCATGGCCGTCGGCCTGGCCACCGGTGAGGACCCCGAGCTGGGCGAGCACACGCTCACCGAGGTCGAGGACGGAGGCGGCGAGACCGTTCCCGCCGTCCTGCTGGAGCCGATCGCGGTCACCGCGGAGAACGTCGGCGACACGGTCGTCTCGGACGGGATCTACAGCATCGAGGAGATCTGCACCGACGACTACGCCGACACGGACTTCTGCCAGGAAGCCCTGTAGAGCCGGTGCGGACGTCCCAGACCCGGGACGGCCGGGCGCCCCGCCGCCCCGCCGTCCCGGGCCAGGGCGAGAGAAGAGAAGCGAACGCATGAGCACACCAGTCCTGGAACTGTCCGGGATCTCCAAGACCTTCGGTGCGGTCCGCGCCCTGAGCGACGTCGACTTCCACGTCGGCGAGGGCGAGGTCGTCGCCCTGCTCGGTGACAACGGCGCCGGCAAGTCCACGCTGGTCAAGGTCATCTCCGGAGCCCACCCCGCCGACAGCGGCGGTGCCATCACCTGGGACGGCAAGCCGGTCAGCATCAACGCCCCCTCCGACGCCCAGCGCCTGGGGATCGCCACCATCTACCAGGACCTCGCCCTGTGCGACAACCTGGACATCGTCGGCAACCTCTTCCTGGGCAACGAGAAACTGCACTTCCCCGGCACCCTCGACGAGGTCGAGATGGAGGGCCGGGCCATGGAGCTGCTGGACTCGCTGTCCGTGCGGATCCCCAGCCTGCGCGTCCCGGTGGCCTCCCTCTCCGGAGGCCAGCGCCAGATCATCGCCATCGCCCGCTCCCTGCTGGGCAAGCCGCGCGTGGTGATGCTCGACGAGCCCACCGCCGCACTGGGCGTCGCCCAGACCGCCCAGGTCCTCGACCTCATCGAGCGCCTGCGCGACCAGGGCCTGGGTGTGCTGCTGATCAGCCACAACATGGCCGACGTGCGCGCGGTGGCCGACCGCGCCGTGGTCCTGCGCCTGGGCCGCAACGCCGGGAACTTCCCCGTCGCGGAGACCAGCTACGAGGAGATCGTGGCCGCCATCACCGGTGCCGCCGACAACCCGGTCAGCCGCCGCTCGGAGCGCACCGGCGCCTCGGCCCTGGCCACGGAGGACAAGTGATGACCCAGCAGACCCCCGTCTCCAAGGCACCCGCCACGGGTGCGGGCGGCTCCGCCGAGTCCAGGCGCGACCCGCGCCTGCTGACCACGGCGGCCTCGCCCAAGGGCTGGCTCGACGCCCTGCGCCGCAACCTGCGCGGCGGCGAACTGGGCCCGATCCCCGTGGTCATCGGCCTGATCCTCATCGCCGTCGTCTTCCAGTCGGCCAACGACCGGTTCCTGTCGCCGCAGAACCTGTCCAACCTCACCGTGCAGATCGCCGCCATCGGCCTGATGACCACCGGCGTGATCATGGTCCTGCTGCTGGGCGAGATCGACCTGTCCATCGGTTCGGTCGCCGGACTCGCCGCAGCGGTCCTGGGCGTGCTGGCCGTCAAACAGGGCGTCTCGGAGTGGATTGCGATCGGCGCGGCCCTCGTCGTCGGCCTCGTGGTGGGCCTGATCCACGGCGTCGTCTTCGCCAAACTCGGGGTACCGGCCTTCGTGGTCACCCTCGCCGGCCTGCTGGGCTGGCAGGGCCTGCACCTGTACCTGATGGGCGCCGACGGCACCATCAACACCAGCCCGAGCGGGCCGATCTCGCTGCTGACGCAGACCTTCTTCGTCCCGGTGGTGGGGTGGGCGCTCGCCGTCCTGGCCGTCGTCCTGTACGTGGTCTCCGTGGCCGCGGTGGAACGGCGCAGGCGCCAGGCGAACCTGCCCTACAAGCCCTGGACCGAGATCCTCTTCCGGGCGGCCCTGCTGTTCGTGCCGATCCTCGTCGCCGTGTGGGTGCTCAACCAGTACAAGGGCGTGCCGCTGGCCTTCCTGATCTTCGTGGGCTTCGTGGTCGTGCTCGACCTGGTCCTGCGCAAGACCCGCTACGGCCGCATGGTCTACGCCGTCGGCGGCAACGCCGAGGCGGCGCGCCGCGCCGGCATCAACGTGGACATGATCCGCATCTCGGTGTTCGGCATCGCCTCCGTCCTGGCGGCCCTGGGCGGGATCATGCTGACCTCGCGCAACTTCGCGGCGAGCGTGGCCACCGGTGGCGGCGAGGAGCTGATGATGGCCATCGCCGCCGCGGTCATCGGCGGCACCAGCCTCTTCGGCGGCCGCGGCAACGCCTACTCCGCTCTGCTGGGCGGCCTGGTCCTGGGTGCGATCACCTCCGGCCTGCTGCTGTTGCAGATGGACACCTCGGTCCGGTTCATGATCACCGCCGCCGTCCTGCTGGTCGCGGTCATCCTGGACTCCGTCTCCCGTCGGGGCCGTAAGACCCACGCCAGGGGAGGAGCCTGACCGGCGCGGCGACGCGAGCCATCCCCGGGCGGCGGACGGCGCCCACTCCCCGCCGTCCCCGCCCCTCCCACCCGGTCCGGCGCCCCAGGCGCCGGACCGGGCCTTCGCGCTGCCCGTTGCCGCTCGCCCGCTGCCCGCGCGCCGTCGGGGTTGGTGCAGGGCGTGCGGCGGTGGTGCACCGAAGGGGGCCGGGCTCTCACAAGGCGCAACCATGCGACCATGCGCGCGTAGAGCCCGGGCTGGTGCCGGGTGCAGCGGGGTTGGCGCAGAACCTCCAGCAGACCCCGACCACGCACCCGTGGGGCCCGATCTGGCGGGCGACCACAGGCCGTGTGGCTGATGGCGTGCCGGAGGCTTTACCTCAGCCCCGGTGGGGTTGGCGCTTCCAGAGCGTTCTGCCTCTCACTCCCTTGCGGCGGGCGCGGCTCAGGGGCGCACCTCTCACCCCTCACCTCTCGGGGACGCAGGACCGCTGAAAGTCCCCTCTCACCCCCCCCGGGACGAAGCGCGGCTGGAGACCGGACCCGCAACCCCATCAACCTGCTGGCGCGGGGAGGCTCTACCGCGGCGCGCCACCGCCGTGCGTTCTACGCCGACTCACCGTCCCCGGGAGCTGAACGGCCGCCGAGCCCGTGCGGTCATCCCATCCACCTACCTCCTGAACCCGGTCGGGACGGTGGGAATGTAGCGTCGCACGCCGTGCCCGTAGAACTCTCCGCCGCCTCCTTCCTCGCGCCCAGCGGCCACGGCCTGCTCGCCCCCACCGACGTGGTGGCGTTCGTCGTCGCCGCGGTGGCCGCCGTCGTCGTCGGGGCCGCGGTGCAGAGCACCGTGGGCCTCGGACTCGGGATGGTCGCCGCGCCCGTCCTGTCCTTCCTGGACCCCACCCTCGTGCCGGGGGCGCTCCTGGTCACCGTGATCGTCCTGCCCGGGCTCACGCTCCTCCAGGAGTGGCGGCACGTGGACTGGCGCGGCATCGCCTGGGGGCTGCCCGCGCGCCTTCCCGGGACCGCCCTGGGCGTGTGGGTGGTGGCCGCCCTGGAGCCCCGAGCCCTCGCCGGCGCGGTCGGGGCGATGGTGCTGGTGGCCGTCGTCCTCTCGGTCTGGTCCCTGCGGGTGCGCATCACCCCGGTCTCGCTCGTGGCGGCGGGGGCCCTGTCCGGGCTCACCGGCACCGCCACCACGATCGGCGGCCCGCCCATGGCGCTGCTCTACCAGTACGAGGAGCCCGCCCGGGTCCGCGCCACCCTGGCCGCGTTCTTCCTCCTGGGCGGCGCGGTCTCCCTGACCGCCCTCGCCCTGGGCGGCCAGATGGACGCCCGGACCGCCGTCGTCGGGGCCTGCGCGATCCCCTTCGTCGTCGCGGGCTTCCTGGCCGGAACAGTGCTGCGCCGCCGCGTCGACGCCGGGTGGCTGCGCGTGGCCCTGCTGGCGGTGGTGTCGGCCTCCGCGCTGGGCCTGCTCGCCCAGGCCGCGCTGGGATGACGCGCGGCCAGGGGCGATACCGCTTCGGGGACCGAGTAATGTACGCGAAAACCCGGTAACCGGACGGCGTGGGCGCGCCGGGGGCCGCTCCCACGCGGGGTTGGGTAGGACCCGTGGACGTACGCCCATAAACTCGGGTATGCATACCTGCCGGTAGCCAAGTCCGGCCCACGTCAGGGGCCCGGAACGGCAAACTCAACGGACACGCGGGACGAGGGGACTGACGAGACAGTGGCACTGTTCGAGTCGATACACAATCCGGAAGCGCTCAAGAGGCTTCCGGCCGACCAGCTCCCTGCGCTGGCACAGGAGATCCGGGACTTCCTGGTCGACTCCTGCTCCCAGACCGGCGGGCACCTGGGCCCCAGCCTCGGCGTCGTCGAGCTGACCATCGCGCTGCACCGGGTCTTCGACTCCCCGAAGGACCCCGTCATCTTCGACACCGGGCACCAGGCCTACGCGCACAAGATCCTCACCGGCCGCCACGACTTCACCAACCTCAAGTCCGAGGGCGGCCTGTCCGGTTACCCCTCCCGCGCCGAGTCCGAGCACGACTTCGTCGAGAACTCCCACGCCTCCACCGCGCTGTCCTACGCCGACGGCATGGCCAAGGCCAACGAGGTGCAGGGCCGCACGGACCGCACCGTGGTCGCCGTCATCGGCGACGGCGCCCTCACCGGCGGCATGGCCTGGGAGGCGCTCAACAACATCGCCGAGCGCCGGGACCGGCGCCTGGTCGTCGTGGTCAACGACAACGGTCGCTCCTACTCGCCCACCATGGGCGGTCTGGCCGACCACCTCGCCTCCCTGCGCATGGCCCCCGGCTACGAGCAGGCCCTGGACCTGGCCAAGACCACCCTCAACCGCACGCCCGTGGTCGGCCAGCCCCTCTACGAGGCGCTGCACGGCATCAAGAAGGGCCTCAAGGACGCCATCCAGCCGCAGATGATGTTCGAGGACCTGGGCCTGAAGTACCTCGGTCCCATCGACGGCCACGACGAACAGGCCCTGGAGAAGGCGCTGCGCCGCGCCCGCGACTTCGGCGGCCCGGCGATCGTCCACTGCATCACCCAGAAGGGCAAGGGCTACGCACCGGCCGAGAACCACGACGAGGACCAGTTCCACGCCCCCGGTCCCTTCGACGTGGCCACCGGCCAGGCCAAGCCCGGCCCCAAAGCCGTCAAGTGGACCTCGGTCTTCGCCGACACCATGGTGGAGATCGGCGCGGAGCGCCCCGACGTGGTGGCCATCACCGCCGCCATGCTCCACCCCACCGGCCTCAACAAGTTCGCCGAGGCCTACCCCGAGCGCACCTTCGACGTGGGCATCGCCGAGCAGCACGCCGCCACCTCGGCCACCGGCATGGCCATGAACGGCCTGCACCCGGTCGTGGCCGTCTACGCCACCTTCCTCAACCGCTGTTTCGACCAGGTGCTCATGGACGCCGCCCTGCACCGCCAGGGCGTCACCTTCTGCCTGGACCGCGCCGGGATCACCGGCAACGACGGCGCCAGCCACAACGGCATGTGGGACATGTCCATCCTCCAGGTGGTCCCGGGCCTGCGCCTGGCCGCGCCCCGCGACGCCGAGCGCCTGCGCACCCTGGTGCGCGAGGCCGTCGCCGTCGAGGACGCCCCCACCGTCGTGCGCTACCCCAAGGGCGCGGTCGCCGAGCAGCTGGACGCCGTGGGCAAGGTCGGCTCCATGGACCTGCTGCGCCGCGCCGCCGACGGCGGCAACTCCAAGGACCTGCTCATCGTGGGCGTGGGCACCATGGCCCAGGTCGCCTGCGAGGTCGCCGACCGGATGGCCGCCCAGGGCCTGGGCGTCACCGTCGTCGACCCCCTGTGGGTCAAGCCGCTGGACGAGGCCCTGGTCGCCGAGGCCGCCGAGCACAGCGTCGTCGCGGTCATCGAGGACAACGGCCGCACCGGCGCGGTCGGTGACGCCGTGGCCCGCCTGCTGCGCGACCACGACGTCGACGTCCCGGTGCGCACGTTCGGCATCGCGCAGGAGTTCCTGGACCACGCCAAGCGCGACGACATCCTGCGCGAGCAGGGCCTGACCCCCCAGGAGCTGTCCCGCAGCCTCACCGAGACGGTCTCCCGGCACACCGACGGAGCCAAGCCCGCCGGCGAACTGGCCGGCGAGACCGCCTGAGCACACGTGTCCCAGGCAGCCCGGGGACGTCCCCGGGCTGCCAGAATGGGCGCATGAGCTCCTCCGAACCTGAGCAGCACAGCACCGCCGCACCGCTCCGGGTGGCCGTGATCGGCTCCGGCCCGGCGGGCGTCTACGCCGCCGACGCCCTGACCCGGCAGCGGCGCGTGCCCGTCCGGGTCGACGTCATGGACCGCCTGCCCACGCCCTACGGGCTGGTGCGCTACGGAGTGGCCCCCGACCACACCAAGATCAAGGGTGTGGCCCGGGCGCTGCGCAGGGTTCTGGAGCACCCCGACGTGCGCTTCGTCGGCGGGGTCGAGTTCGGCGCCGACCTCACCCGCGCCGACCTGGCCCGCACCCACCACGCCGTCGTCTACGCCACCGGCGCCAGCGTCGACCGTCGCATGGACGTGCCGGGGGAGGACCTGCCCGGCAGCGTCGCCGCCACCGACTTCGTCAACTGGTACTGCGGGCACCCCGACACCGCCCTGGAGCGGTTCGTGCTCGACGCGGAGGAGGCCGTCGTGGTCGGGGCGGGCAACGTCGCCCTGGACGTGGTGCGCATCCTGGCCAAGACCGCCGACGAGCTCCGCCACACCGACATCCCCCAGCCGGTCCTGGACGTGCTCGCCGCCAGCCGTGTGCGCACCGTCCACCTGCTGTCGCGGCGCGGCCCCCTCCAGGCCAAGTTCACCGCTCCCGAGCTGCGCGACCTGCTCGCGCTGCCCGGCGCCGACGTCGTCGTGCGCCCCGAACAGGTCGACATCGACCCCACCGCCGTGGGCAGCGGCGCCCCCGAGACGCGCGACGTCGCCCGGGCCGCCCGCACCAACCTGCGGCTCCTGGCCGAACACGCCTCCCGCGAGCCCCGCGGGAGGGACCGCACCGTACGGCTGCACTTCTGGGCCCGGCCCGTGGAGGTCCTCGGCCGGGAGGAGGGGCGCGTGAGCGGCGTGCGGGTGGAGGAGACCCGCCTGGACGCCGACGGACGCCTGACCGGGACCGGCCGGACCAGCGACCTGCCCGCCGGGATGGTGCTGCGCTCGGTGGGGTACGCGGGCGTCCCGCTGCCCGGGGTGCCCTTCGACGCCCGGGGGCGCACCGTCCCCCAGGAGGGCGGGCGCGTCCTGGACGCCGACGGCGGCGCGGTCCGGGGGGACTACGTGGCCGGATGGATCAAGCGGGGCGCCACCGGGGTGATCGGCACCAACAAGTCCGACGCCGCCGCGACCGTGCGCGCCCTGCTGGAGGACGCCGGGGAGCTGCGCGCGGCGGCCCCGGAGCTGGTGCCCCTGGAGGCCGTGCTGGACGAGCGCGGGGTGGCCCACAGCGACTACGAGGACTGGCTGCGCATCGACACCGCCGAGGCCGACCAGGCCGTGGAGCTGGACCGGGGCGAGCGGGTCAAGCTCCACGGCTGGGAGGCCTACCGCAGGGTCGTCGGCGGCTGACCGCCCTGGCTTGGAGCGTCCGCCAGCAGGTGCCGGACGTGGACCGGCCGGAACCGTCGCCGGTGTGACGCAAGGGCTCTGGCCTGCGGCGAAGGGGTGGGCGGTGACGCGTCAGGCGACCTGGTCGGTGGTGGCGCCGTAGGTGTTGCAGCCCTCCACGGTCGCCTGCGACCAGCCCTGCTCCAGCCAGAACGCCCGGTTGCTGGCGCTGCCGTGCGTGTCGAGGTCGCCGCCGCCGTTGAAGTGGTCGTTGGCCGTCCGCAGCGCCTCCTCGTCGGCGCCGGTGATCCCGCGCAGGCCCACCCCGGCCATGCACTCGGCCTGGAGTTCGGTGCGGCGCATGGCCTCCAGCTCGGCCCGCTCGTCCTCGGCCTTCCAGGTCATGCCGTGCGCGATGCCCAGGATGCCGGTGGCGTACTGCACGTGGTGGCCGTACTCGTGGCCCATCAGGGCGAGCCAGACCTCCTCGCGCTGGCCCGGGGGGAGCAGGGCGCCCAGGTGGCGCACGTTGGGCAGCACGATGGTGATGCGGCTCAGGTCGCTCTCGTAGTAGGCGAGCGTGTACCCCTCCTCGGGATCGGCGTCGGGGGAGTCGGGCGAGACCCGGGTGACGGCGAACTCGGGGAGCTCCACGGACAGGCCCAGGTCCTCGAACACCGGTGCCCACAGCGTGTTCAGGCAGTCCCCGGAGACGGCCGCGAACTCCTCCCAGGACTCGTCGGAGGCCATGTCCAGTTCGGGGACGTCGCAGTCGACCGGATCGGGCATGGCGACGTCGTAGAGGGGGTGGTCGACGGCGTCGACCTCCACCTGGTTGGGCCGCGCCCTGAGGCGGTCGTCGTAGTGGGCGGTCAGGTCGACGCCGACGGGCTGGGGCTCCTCCTGGGGGGTGGTGGCGACGATGAGGATGCTCGCGGCCAGCGCCACGAGGGCGATCACGGCCGCACCCGCCGAACCGAGCAGGACGCTCGCGCCGCGGCGCGAGGGCCGCTCCGGCGGATGCGGCCAGGGCTGCGCGGGCTGCTGCCAGCCGGACCCCGGGTGGGCGGCGGGGTAGCCGCCGGGCGGGAGGGCGAAGGGATGGGGCCGCGCCTGGGCGGCCGGTCCCCGCCACGGGTTCGGCGCGTGGGCGGGGGGCGGGCCGTACCCGGCGTCCGGGGGGAGGGGGCGGCCGTGCTGGGCGAGGGGAGGGGCGGGGTGGTGGGGCGCACCGACCTGTGTCCGTCCCGAGGCGGGGGGAACGGGGCGGTACGGCGGGGAGCCCGCGGCCGGCCCGGGGTACGGGGGAGCGGGCACGGAGGGCGCGTCGCTCCGCGTCCGCCCCGTCTCGCCGGGTCCGCTCCCGTCCGTTCCGTGTCCGGGTCCGACGGGCTCCTCGGCACCGGGGCCGCCGACGGCGCCTCCGGTACCGGGCCGCTCGGGTCGGGGGGTCTCGTCTCCGGGCCGCTCACCGCCGGATGGGTTCTCCACGGGGTCAGTCCTCGCTATCGTGCCGCCGCGTGCCGGGGTGGGTCATCTCCGCCTGGGGCGAATCCGGCAAGAGTCGCAGACCTCCAGTATGGGGCTTAACCGGACGTGCCCGTGGTCGTCGGGGCACTGCTCTCCGGCGGCCGGTAGTGGACGCCCAGGCCCGTCAGCATGCTCTGAAGCTCGGACTCGAAGAGCGGTTCCATGTCGTGCATCACGAAGTCCAGGTGCTCGAACACCTCCATGCACACGACCCCGTACAGGCGCACCCAGCACGTGCTGAGCACCATGACCGCCTCCACCGGGATGTGCGGCGCGGAGAAGCCGCAGGTGTCGGCGAAGGCGCGCAGCTCACGGGCCAGCTCCGGGGTGATGCGGTCCCCGTCGGGCAGGACGAACCGCTCCTCCAGCAGCAGGCGGTCGAAGAGGGCGTAGAAGGTCGCGCCGAAGCGCCGACTGGTGTCCATCGCGAGTGCGATGTCCTCCTTGGGGATCAGGCGTACGCGCGGGCCGAACATGGTGGCGAACTCGGCCCGGTGCCCGATCGCCCAGGCCCGGAAGGCGCGCAGCGAGGTGAGTATGCGCAGGTCGGTGTCCTCGGCGGGCACGCTCGCGTCGGCGGCGGCGACCGCGTCGCCCAACTCCTGGAACATGTCCGCGGTGATCAGCGCCAGCAGCGAGTCGATCCCCGAGACGTAGCGGTACAGCCCCGGCGCGGTCATGCCCATCTCCCGCGCGATGGCGCGCAGGGACACCCCCGCGGCCCCCTGCTCGACCAGATGGCGGCGAGCGATCCCCTTGATCTCCGCCAGTGTGGCCTCGCGCACACGTTCGCGGCGGCTCGGCCTCCCGGCCCCCCGGTCCAGCTGCGGTTTCGTCATCTGCTGAGCTACACCCCGTCTCGGGCGCCCGGTCTGGGCGCTGTGGTCCTTGTCGGCGACGTTGACAGCGTAACGCCCGCACGCTTTAGTGAACGCCGTTAGCAAACGGTGTTAACGGACATGGAGTCTGTTTCCTGAAGGGGCGGCGTATGCCGACACACACGGGGCTTTTCGGTCGGCTCGGACGGGGGGTCCACCGCTTCCGCTGGGCGGTTCTCGCCGCCACCGTGGTCTTCGCGCTCTTCTCCGGGCTCTGGGGCTCGGGGGTCTTCTCCGACGTCAGCGAGAGCGGGTTCGAGGACCCCGACTCGGAGTCGGCGCGGGCCACGCGCGTCCTGGAGGAGGAGCTGGGCCACGACGGCGTCGACGTCGTCGCGGTCTACCGCAGCGACGAGATCCAGGTGGACAACCCCACCTTCGCCGCGGCGATCGAGCGTGTCGCCGACGGCATGCCCGAGGACGTGGTCGCCGACTTCGACACCTACCTCGACGAGGACCTCGGTGAGCCCGAGCGCGGCATGCTCGTGTCCGAGGACATGCACGCCACCTACATCCCCGTGACCCTCGGCGGGGAGACCCACGCCGACCGCCTCCACCAGTACGAGGAGGTGGCCGACCACCTCTCCTCCAGCAACCTGGAGGTCCACCTGGGCGGCTCGGTGGCGGTCGAGGGCGAACTGGCCGAGAGAGCCGAGAGCGACGTCGTGCGCGCCGAGCTCATCACCCTGCCGATCCTGCTGTTCCTCCTGGTCCTGATCTTCGGCGGCCTCGTCGCGGGCCTGGTCCCGCTCGCCGTCGGCGGCCTGGCCATCCTGGGCTCGCTGACCCTCCTGCGGGCCCTGACCCACGTCACCGACGTGTCGGTGTTCGCGATCAACGTCGCCACCATCCTGGGCCTGGGGCTGGCCATCGACTACGGCCTGTTCATGGTCAGCCGCTTCCGCGAGGAACTGCGGCGGGGCCGCGGCGTCGCCGACGCCGTGAGCCGCACCGTGGACACCGCCGGGCGCACCGTGGCCTTCTCCGGCATCACCGTCGGCATCGCCTTCGCGGGCCTGCTCTTCTTCCCCCAGCCCATCCTCCAGTCGATCGGCTGGGGCGGTATCGCGGTCGTGGTGTTCGACCTGCTGGCCGCGCTGGTCTTCCTGCCCGCGCTGATGTCCGTGGTCGGCCACCGGATCAACCGCCTCCGGCTGCCGCTGCCCCGCCGCACCGTCACCGGCGCCGTGCACGAGGGGGCCTGGTCGCGCCTGGCCCGCACCGTCATGCGCGGCCCCGCCGTGTCCCTGGTCGCGGTCGGCGGTGTCCTGCTGGTCTTCAGCTCCGGCCTGGCCTCCACCGAACTCGGCTCCACCGACCAGCGCTACCTGCCCGCAGACTCCGGGAGCCGGATCGCCACCGAGGCGCTGTCCGACGACTTCCCCGCGGGCGGCCTGGGCACACTCGACGTCGCGGTGCTCGGCGGCGCCGCCGACGAGGCCCTGGAGGAGTACACCCAGCGTCTGGAGGACCTGCCCGAGTCCTCGCTCGCGCGTGTGGAGCGCACCGGTGACGGGATCGCCCACGTCGTGGTCGCCTACGAGGGCGCCTCCGACTCCCCCGAGATCGCCCAGCTGGTGCGCGACGTGCGCGCCGAACCGGCCCCGGAGGGCGCGGAGGAGACCCTGGTCGGCGGCGTGCCCGCCATGCAGCAGGACAACGTGGCGGCGATCGTCGACGCGGCGCCCATGACCGTGGGCTTCGTCGCCGTGGCGACCCTGCTCCTGCTCTTCCTCGCCTTCGGCTCGATCGTCCTGCCGGTCAAGGCGGTGCTCATGGGGGCGCTGTCCCTGGGCGCCTCCCTGGGCGTGGTGGTCTGGGGCTTCCAGGAGGGCGCCTTCTCCGGACTGCTCGGGTTCGACGCGGTGGGCACCATCGACCCCACCTACCTGGTGCTGATCATCGTCGTGGCCTTCGGCCTGGCGATGGACTACGAGCTGTTCCTGCTCAGCCGGGTGCGCGAGGAGTACCTGCGCACCGGCGACAACACGCGCTCGGTGGCGGCGGGGCTCCAGCACACCGGCCAGATCATCACCAGCGCGGCCATCCTGTTGATGGTGGTGCTCCTGGCCATGGGCACCTCGGACCTGCTCTTCCTGAAGATCATCGGCATCGGCCTGGCCATCGCGGTGTTCGTGGACGCCACCCTGGTCCGCGCGGTCATGGTGCCCGCCACGATGCGCCTGCTGGGCGGGGCCAACTGGTGGCTGCCCCGGCCGCTGCGCTGGCTGCACGACCGGATCGGCATCTCCGAGGGCGGTGACGAGGACGAGCCCGGACCCGCCGCGGAGCGGGACGGGAGCGGCAGGGTGCACGCGGGGGTGTGACCGCCTCGCGGCGCTGACCCCGTCCGGGAACATCCCGGGCGGGGTCGACCGCTGTCGGCGGCGCCGCGACCACCGCGGCCGGAGTGCGTCGGGTGCGTGCCGCAGGAGCGTCGGTGTGCCCCGCGCCGGGCGGGCCTGGGCCCGGCGTGGGGGTCGCCGCGTGCGCTTGGTGCGGGTGGGACTGCGGTGCGGGGTGCTCGGCGGGTGCGGGGCCGGGCGGGAGGCGGGGGTCAGACGAGCGTGGTCGGGATCGGCTCGTGGCGCCGGATCGCCTTGTACATGTCGTTCAGCTCCGGGCGGGGCGGCATGTTCAGCTCGCCCAGCATGCGCGTGGACAGGCGCTGGTACACGCGGATCGCCTCGGCCGTGCGGCCCGACTTGTACAGGGCCAGGATCAGCAGCCTGGCCAGGTTCTCCTCCAGGGGATGGTCGCGCAGGGTCTCGCGCAGGAGTCCCACCACCTCGTTGTGGCGGTCGACCGAGATGCTCAGTGTGGCGTACTCCTCCAGTACCACCAGGCGCACGGTCTCCATGAACTCGCGCTCGTCGTCGAAGGCGATGCCGGGCAGCTCGCCCAGCAGGGGACCTCGCCACAGGCGCAGGGCCTCCCCGAACATCTCCGCCGCGCGCTCGTGCTCACCGCGTTCGCGCAGACCGCGCGCGGCGTCGACGTGGGCGTGGAACAGGGACATGTCCACCTGGTCGAGCCTGGCCGCCAGGCGGTAGCCCCCGCCGCCGCTCTCGATGCTGACCCGCTGCTGCGGGGACAGGTCGGCCAGGGCCCGGCGCAGGCCGGAGACGTACTTGTGGACGAGGTTGGCGGCGTAGGCGGGGTGCGTCGCGCCCCAGACCATGCCGATGATGCGCTGCGTGGTCAGGGACTGGTTGGCGTTGAGGGCCAGGGCGGCGAGTACGGCGCGTTGCCGGGGCGCGCCCAGTTCGAGGACGCGGTTTCCGTCAGTGACCGCGAGCTCTCCCAGGATCGCCACGGTGCTGGTGATCCGATGATGCGTTCTGTGCATTTCCGAGTCTTTCCGGCCGGTTTTTCTCTGGCGTTGCTCTTCTCCTGCTTTCTCCGGTCGTCGGCCGCTTTCGTGGGGCCGTCCCGGACGTCACTCCCGTGCGGTGCGGAGCGGGTCGCCCTGCGCGGCTGTGCCGTGCTCGACTGGGCCGTGCGCGGCGAGACGATCATAAACACGCAGGTTATGGCCGTAAGTAATGGATAAGTTCCTCTCCGGCGTCGTGTCGCGTGGTTGCCCAGCATGAGGGTGGGATGACAAAACCCCAGGCCATCTCGTGTGGTGATAGTCACAATAGGCCGATGATCATGGCCAACGACTAATCGCTCCCCCGTTTCCGCAGGTGAACGCGATTTCCGCGGAAAAATATGAGCTTCTTTCATAACTGGTCTTCAGGTTCTCTTCAGGTCCTCTCCAGGGCCCGTCCCGATACTCGGTGGCTGTACGGGAGTAGGCCGTGGCCCGCCCTCTTCTGGTACTCGGACCCCCTTTTTTTGCCGTTGCCGACCACGTTTCCCGGCGGCGGGGCCTCCGCCCCGGGAACAGCGAACGAAAGGGAAGCGATGAACCGCACGACGATCAGCGCGCAGGGGACCGCCCTCGCGGCCGACGCCGCCGGAGACCCCCTCGCGGGGCTCGACCCCGAGTCCTTCGGCCTGCGCGAACTCGACTACGACGCGACGGTCCCCCGGGGACTCGTACACCGCAAGGCCGTCTCGGAGGTCTTCGTCACCGACTCCCAGCAGACCGGGGAGAGGAGCTTCGACGTCGCCGCCCAGCTGCCCCGCGGCCACGTCATGCTGGAGGCGCCCACCTACGACCTGCCCCTGATCCTTGAGGCCTGCCGCCAGACCGGTGTGCTCATCTCCCACCGCCACCTGAACGTCCCCATGGACCGGGCTTTCATCATGCAGCGCATGTCGCTGCGCATCGAGGACCTGGAGGGCCTGCGCCAGGGCCCCGAGCCCGCACGCGCCCTCATCCGCACCGACGCCGACCTGTACCGCAACCAGGCCGGAAAGCTGCGCGGCTACGACTTCCGGGCCGACGTCCTCCTGGGCGGGACCAGGGTCGCCGAGGCCACGGGCGCGCTCATCTTCCTGACCAGGTCCACCTACCAGGTCCTGCGGGCCAAGGGGCGCAAGGCACTGGACTGGAGCACGGGCCCCGCGCCCCGAGCGGTCCCGGCCGCGCCCGCCGTCGTGGGCAGGCGCGACCCGCGCAACGTCGTCATCACCGAGCCGGTGCAGCGCGGCGACGAGGGCTGGCGGGCCACCGTGGTCCCCGACCACAGCCACCCGCACCTGTTCGACCACCCGCTGGACCACCTGCCCGGCAACCTCCTCATCGAGGCCGCCCGGCAGCTGGCCGTGGCCGCGGTCTCGCGCTCCAGCGGCCTGGACCCGGCCACACTCGTCCCGGTCTCGGTGGAGGCCTCCTTCTCCTCCTTCTCCGAGAACGACCTCGCCTCCGTGGTGGAGGCCGACCTGACCCCCTTCCGCGCGGACGAGCGCTTCGGTCCGGTCGCGGGCGTGGACGTGCGCGTCCTCCAGCAGGGCGTCCCCGGCAGTACCTTCCGGATCGAGGTGGCCCAGTGGGCGTGAACCGCATCGAGGCCGTCGTGTGCGACTACGGCGGCGTGCTGACCAACCCGCTCATCGAGACCCTGGAGCACTTCGCCAGGACCGCGGGGCTGACGCCCGACGCGATCCTCACGGCGATGGGCGCCGCCGCGGCCCGCAACGGCGCCGAGCCCATGGCGCTGCTGGAGGTCGGGGCGATCACCGAGGCCGACCTCGTCGCGCAGATCAGCGCCGAACTCCCCGGAGGGTGGACGTTGCCCGGGGACCGCACCTTCGGCGAGATCTGGTTCGCCGGGCGCAACGGCAACGCCGAGTTCGCCGAGTTCCTGGGCGGACTGGGCGCGCGGGGCTACCGCCTGGCGCTGCTCACCAACAACGTCATCGAGTGGGAGGAGCTGTGGCGGGCCACGGTCCCCGCCGACGAGTTGTTCGAGGTGGTGGTCAACTCCGCGCACGAGGGCGTGCGCAAGCCCGACACCGAGATCTACGACCGCCTCCTGGCGCGGCTCGGGCTGACCCCCGACCGCTGCCTGTTCGTGGACGACCTGGAGTCCAACCTGGAGCCCGCGGCCCGCCTGGGCATGGCCACGGTCCTGTACCGCGACAACGCGCAGGCGATCGCCGAGATCACCGAGCTTCTCGACGGGGCGGCCAAGCCCGAGCGAGCGGCCGGGGGTGTGCGGTGACCGTCCCTGGTCAGCACCCGCCCGTGCTGGTGGTCGGCGCCGGGCCCACCGGGCTCGCCGCCGCCTGCGCCCTGCTCCAGGGCGGCGTGTCCTGCCGCGTGGTCGAACGCCGCGCGGGGGTCGCCGAGGAGCCCAAGGCGCTCATCCTGTGGAGCGGGGCCCTGGAGGTCCTGCGCAGGCTCGGCGTGGCCGACAGGGTGGTGGAGCAGTCCCTGCCCCTGGCGTCGGCCTCCTACTTCTCCGGCGGCAGGAAGATCGGCGGGGTGCGCTTCGGCGGCCTGGAGGGCACGGCCTTCCCCGGGCCGGTCTGCCTGCCCCAGCCCGGTACCGAGCAGGCGCTCTACGACCGCCTCCTCGAACTCGGCGGGTCCGTCGAGTGGTCCACCCGCGTCCACTCGGTGGAACCCGCCGGGGCGGGTGCACGGGTGGTCCTCGGCCCCGCCGACGACCCGGACGTGCGCGAGGAGGTCGCCGTCCCCTGGGTGGTGGCCGCCGACGGCAGCCGCAGTGCGGTCCGCGAGTCCCTGGGCGTGGCCTTCGAGGGCGACACCTACGACCGGACCTTCCTGCTCAGCGACGGCGTGGTGAGCGGTCCCGTCCCCGAGAGGGAGGCCCAGTACCACCTCACGCCCGACGGGGTGCTGGTGATCGTGCCGCTGCCCGGCGGCGGGCACCGGGTCTTCTTCGACATCGCCTCCGACGGACGGACCGACCCGCCCGACGACGCTCTGCTCGCCCGGCTGCTCGCCGAGCGCGGCCCGGCGGGGCTGCGCATCGAGAGCGTGTGGTGGCGCAGCCGCTTCCGGGTGCACGCCCGAGTGGCGTGCGAGTTCCGGCGGGGGCGCGTGCTCATCGCCGGGGACGCCGCCCACCTGCACAGCCCGGCGGGGGGTCAGGGGCTCAACACCGGCATCCAGGACGGCTTCGACCTGGGCTGGAAACTGGCCGCCGTCCTGCGCGGAGCCCCCGAGCCGCTGCTGGACAGCTACCCGCTGGAACGCCGACCCACCGCCCAGGCGGTGGTGCGCAGCGCCGACCAGCAGACCCGCACCTGGATGACCCGCGCGCCGCTGGCCCGGCTGGTGCGCGACACCCTCATGCGCGTGCTCTCGGCGTCGGGGCTGCTGGAGAAGCGCCTGGTGCCGCAGCTGGCGCAGATCTCACCGGACCTGAGCGCCAGCCCCGCCGTCACCGCGCCGCCGCCGGGCTGGCGGGCGCGCGACGCGGTGGGCGGGGCGCTGCCGGGAAGGCGTATCGGCGACGCCGAGCTCGTCCCGCTGGTCGGGATCCGGGCCCGGAGCCTGCACGCCTACCTGGCCTCGGGGCGCCACGTCCTGCTGGTCGGCGGCTCCTCCGAGCGGGCCTCGCGGGCCGCGGCGCGGCTTCGGGAGGCCGTCCCCGACGACGTGGACGTGCTGTTGCTGACCGGTGCCGAGGACCCGGCCCGGGAGGGGAGCGGGCACGACACGGCCCGTCCCGCCGGGCCTGTGCGGGGGGAGTGGGTCGTCCACGTGCGCCCCGACGCCGTGGTGGCGGCGGTGGCCGACCTGTCCGATCCCGCCTGGCGGGCCGAGGACTTCGTGGGCGCGGCGTCGCTGCCCGGGGCCCAGCGGTCCCTCACGTAAACGATATGTGAACCCTATTATTAGAGGTAGCGATCGTCGCATGTTTCTACTGTACTGTGGCGGCGAGGGAACGCGCGGTGGCGGCCGGAGGACTCCGGCCGCCACCGGCGGCCCCGCGCGCTCGCGAGAGAAGGGGGTGACACGATGCTCGACGCGCTGACCAGGCTGACCACGCGCAGGCCCTGGTGGGTCCTGGCCGTGGCCCTGCTGGCGGTGGTCGGGTCGGCGGTGCTCGGCTCCGGAGTGGCCGACCGCCTCCGCGCGGGGCAGGGCACCGAGGACCCCGGATCGGAGTCGGCCCAGGCCGGTCGGATCCTGGAGGAGCACTTCCCCGACAGCAGGCCCAACCTGATCCTGCTGGTGGAGTCCGAGGCCGGGGTGGACGACCGCGAGGCCGCCAGCCAGGGACTCGGGCTGGCCGAGGGACTGGCCTACGAGGACGCCGTCACCGGCGTCACCTCCTACTGGCAGACCGGATCGAACGCGCTCAAGTCCGACGACGGGACCCGCGCCCTCATCGCCGCCCACATCGGCGGCACCGAGGCCGAGGCCGGACGGGCCGCGGCCGACCTGGCCGAGCGCTACGGCGGCGAACACGGCCCCCTCACCGTCAGCGTCGGCGGACAGACCGCCGTCCTCAACGACATCGAGACCACCATCGCCGAGGACCTGGTGCGCTCGGAGCTGATCGCGCTGCCACTGACCCTGCTCATCCTGGTGTGGGTCTTCGGCAGCGTCGCCTCGGCGGTCCTGCCCCTGCTGGTCGGGGTGGTCGCCATCATCGGCACCAACGCCGTCCTGTGGGCGGTCGCCGGGTTCACCGACGTGTCGGTCTTCGCCCAGAGCCTGACCATCGCACTGGGGCTGGGCCTGGCCATCGACTACGCCCTGCTCATGGTGCGCCGCTTCCGCGCGGAACTGGCCGACGGGGCCGACCCCGCCACCGCCACCGCCGTCACCGTGCGCACGGCCGGGCGCACCGTGGTCTTCTCCGCGCTGGCCATCTCCGCCGCCCTGGCCGCGATGCTGCTCTTCCCCCTGTACTTCCTGCGCTCCTTCGCCTACGCGGGCGTGACCGTGGTGGCGCTGGCCGCCCTGACCTCCCTGCTGGTGCTCCCGGCCGTGCTCACCCTGCTCGGCCACCGCGTCAACTCCCTGGACCCGCGCCGCCTGCTGCGCCGGGGCGCCGCCGGGGCCCCCTCCCCGGAGGAGGCGGCCGACCGCCGCTGGCGGCGGCTCACCCGCACGGTCATGGGCCGCGCGCCCGTCTTCGCCGCCGTCGCGCTCCTGGTCCTGGTCGTGGCCGGACTGCCCTTCCTGCGGGTGGAGTTCGGCATGGCCGACGACCGCCAGCTGCCCGCCGGGACCGAGTCCCGGCAGGTCATGGAGGTCATCCGCGAGGACTTCGACTCCGCGGCCACCGGCACCGTCGACGTGCTCGTGCACAGCCCGCCCGAGGAGACCGACACCGACCAGCTCGCCGACTACGCCTCGGCGCTGTCCTCCCTGCCCAACGTCGACGAGGTCCGCTCGCCGCTCGGCGTGCACGCCGACGGCGCCCACACCCGCGACAGGACCCCCGTGGACGCCCTGCGCGAGTCCGACGACCTCGCCTACCTCCAGGTCGTCCCCGACCCGGGGGTGGAGGCCATCTCCACCCAGAGCCAGGACCTGGTCCGCGACATCCGCGCGGTGGACACCGGGCTGGAGACCTCCGTCTCCGGACAGGCCGCCGCCGTCGTGGACGCCCAGCGCGCCATCGCCGAGCAGATCCCCCTCGCCCTGGCCGCGGTCGTGGCCGGGATGCTCGTCCTGGTCTACCTGCTCACCGGAAGCGTGCTCCTGCCCCTGCTGTCGGTGCTCTTCAACGCGCTCAGCCTCACCGCCATGTTCGGCGCCGTGGTCTGGGTCTTCCAGGACGGCAACCTCAGCGGCCTGCTCGGGTTCACCCCGACCGGGTTCATCGACACCGCGCTGCCGGTACTGATGTTCTGCATCGCCTTCGGCCTGTCCATGGACTACGGGGTCTTCCTCCTGGCCAGGATGCGCGAGGAGTACGACCGCGTGGGCGACCACCGCACCGCCGTCGAGCTCGGCCTGCGGCGCACCGGCGGCGTCATCACCGCCGCCGCCGTCACCCTGGCCGTCGTCCTGTTCGCCATCGGCGCCTCACGCGTGACCAACACGATGATGCTCGGCTGGGGCGTGGCCCTGGCCGTGATCGTGGACGCCACCGTCGTGCGCTGCCTGCTGGTGCCCTCGGTGCTGCGCATGACCGGGCGCGCCACCTGGTGGGCGCCCGCACCCCTGAGGCGGTTCCACCGCGCCTTCGACGCCGTCCTCGGCGAGGGCGCGGCCGAACCCGCCCGCCCGCGCGTGCCCGTCTCCACCGCCCCGGAGCCCGACGACACGGCCGCTGCCGGGGAACAGGGCACCGACGACCGCAAGGAGGTGGCCCATGCCAGGGACTAGGAGGGCCGTCATCGCCGGAGCGGCCACCGCGGCCGCCGCCGCCCTCGCGCTCACGCTGCTCCCCCTGGGGGAGCCCGAGCCCGCCGCCGCGCCCGCGCCCACCGCCGAGGAACGCGCCGGGGCCACCGCCCGGCGCATGGACGAGGCGGGCGTCGTCGACGTGCCGGTCTCCTTCACCGTCACCAACGGCAACCGCTCCAGGCTGCCGTGCAACAGCGACGGCGAGGAGTACACCGTGCGCGGCCACCTGACCGCGCCGGCGGAACTGCTGACGGCCGAGGACCCCGCCGTCACCCTCTACCAGCACGGGCAGGCCGCGGGGGAGTGGTTCTGGCGCATGGACGAGCCCGGACTCCACCACGCCGAGGAGATGGCCCTGCTGGGCCAGGCCTCCCTCACCCTGGACCGGCTCGGCTACGGGGACAGCGACCGCCCCGACGGCATGGCCATGTGCCTGGGCAGCCAGGCCGACATGACCGCCCAGGTCATCGCCCTGCTGCGCGAGGGCGACTACACCGCCCAGGACACCGCGGCCCTGCCCGGCGGCGCGCCCGCCTTCGACCACGTCACGCTGGCCGGACACCACAGCGGCGCCCAGATCGCCCAGATCACCGCCTACTCCTTCGAGGGCGACCGGGCCCCCGACGCCCTGGTCCTCATGGCCTGGAGCGGCACCGGCGTCACCGACCGCGCCAACGCGCGCTTCTTCGGGGGGCTGGCCTCCTGCATGCAGGGCGGCGTGCCCGCCGGCGCAGGGGCGGGGCCGCCCGACCCCGGAGCCGACGACCCGGCCGGGTACACCTACGTCGACGTCGGCGCCACGTCCTACACCCGGGCCCACTTCCACGACCCCGCCAGCACGGCGGCCGCGCTCGCCGCCGCGTCGCAGGACCGCACCCCCTGCGGCGACCTGGGCACCCAGGTCGAGGCCCTGTCCACCGACATGCGCGCACTCGACCGCGTCGACGTCCCCGTCCTGTTCGCCTTCGCCGAGCACGACACCCGCGTGGGCGAGGGGGCCGAGCACACCGCGCTCTTCACCGGCGCGCCCGAGACCCGGACCGTCACCGTCGCCGACGCGGGCCACTACCTCGTCCTCGAACCCGGAGCCCCCGCCCTGCGCGAGGAACTCGCCGCGTGGTTGGAGGAGCGGTGACACGAGCACGCCAAGGAGCACCCTTGAACCGCACGCCCGTACGGGTCGCGGCAGCGGCGGCCGCCCTCCTGGCCGCCACCGCGGCCCTCCTCGGGAACCCGGGCCCCCTGCCCGGGACCCCGGCCCTGGCCGCCCCGGCCGCCCCGGCCGCGTCGGCCCCCGCGGTGTCCACCGCCGTGCCTGCCGAACCGGCCGCCCTTCCCGAGGGCGTGGTGGACCTCCCGGTGGAGTTCACCGTCGACAACGTCAACCGCTCCCGCGGCCAGTGCTCCGCCGACGGCGAGGAGTACACCGTGCGCGGCCACCTGACCGCACCGGCCGAGGTCCTGGCCGCCGACGACCCGGCCGTGGCCCTGCTGGTCCACGGCACCAACACCGGCGAGTGGATCTGGCGCCTGGACGTCCAGGGCCGCAACTACGTGCACGAACTGGCCGAACGCGGGCACGCCTCGGTCACCATCGACCGGCTCGGCTACGGCTCCAGCGACATCCCCGACGGCTTCGCCAGTTGCAGCGGCGCCCACGCCGACATCGCCCACCAGGTGGTCGAGCAGCTGCGCGCGGGAGAGTACGGGGTGGAGGGCGACGACCCCGTCGCCTTCGACACGGTGGTCATGGGCGGCCACTCCAGCGGCGCCCTGGTCGCCGAGACCGCCGCCGTCTCCTTCGGCGGCGTGGACGGCCTGCTGCTCACCGGATGGGCCGCCGTCGGCATCACCGACGACACCAACCGGCGCTTCCTGACCGCCTACCAGACCTGTCTGGAGGGCGGCGAGGAGCACGCCGAGCCCGGCGACCCCACCGGCTACGTGCACTTCGACCCCACCCTGGAGGACTTCCTCGACGGCGGACTCGGCGCACAGGCCGACCCCGCCGTGGCGGCCCGGGTCGAGGAGCACTGGGGCCGCAACCCCTGCGGCGTCATGATCTCCGAACCCATGGCCATCCTCTACGACCTGGGAGTGGTCGACGAGATCGACGTCCCGGTCCACCTGGTCTTCGGCGCCCACGACGTCCTGCGTCAGGGCGTCGAGGGCTACCCCGGGCTGTTCACCTCCAGTCCCGAGGTCACCTCGACCACCCTGCCCGACGCCGGACACTTCGTCACCGTCGACGCCGGGTCCGAGCTCCTGTACGACACGGCTGCCGCGTGGATGGAGCGGCACGCCTCCACCACCTCCTGACCCTGGAAGGCGAGACCACCATGGCCACGTCCCCGACGACCACCTCACCCCCCGGCCGACAGGGGGCGCCACCGGGAAGGCCCCCGTTCCTGGTCCGGCTCGGCGACGGGCTGGCCCGCCGCCCGGGCCGCGTGATCCTGGCCAGCGTCGCGCTGGTGCTGGTCGCCCTGGCCCTGGCGGCGGGCACCATGGACCGGCTGCTGCTCAGCCGCTTCGAGAGCCCGGGATCGGAGTCGCTGGGCGTCGAGCAGCAGCTGGAGGAGGGCTTCGGTACCGGTAAGCACCACTTCCTGCTGCTGGTCACCGCCCAGCAGGGCACCGTCGACGACCCCGAGGTCGTCGAGGCCGCCACCGCCCTGGAGCGGGACCTGGCCTCGCGCGAGGGCGTCGCCGAGACCGCCTCCTACTGGGGGCGCGGGGAGTCCCCGGCGATGCGCTCCGAGGACGGCACCCAGGCGCTGATCACCGTGCGCATGGCGGGCACGGTCACCGAGGCGCGCACCGCGCTCGGCGAGCTCTCGCCGGACTTCACCCGCGACGGCGAGGTCATCCGGGTGGAGGTCGGCGGCGGCGACGAGGTCTTCCGCCAGGCCGCCGAGCAGGCGCAGGCCGACTTCCTGCTCGCCGAGGCGATCATCTTCCCGCTGGTGTTCGTGCTCCTGCTCGTCCTCTACCGCAGGATCTCGGTGGCGGCGCTGACCCTGGGCATGGGCCTGTTCTCCGTGGTCACCACGCTCGCCCTGCTGCGCGGGGTCACCTATTTCACCGACGTGTCCACCTTCGCCGCCAACCTCACCCTGGTCATGGGTGTGGGCCTGGGCGTGGACTACAGCCTGTTCGTCATCAACCGCTTCCGCGAGGAGCTGGCCCGGGGCAGGCAGGTCCCCGAGGCGGTCTCCCTGGCCGTCTCCAAGGCCGGGCGCACCGTCCTCTTCAGCGGCCTGACGGTCGCGGTGGCGCTGTCGTGCCTGATGCTCTTCCCCTTCCCCTTCCTCCAGTCCTTCGCCTACTCGGGCGTGGGAACCGTGCTGACCTCTGTGTTCGCCGCGCTGGTCATCCTGCCCGCGGCACTGGCCAAGGTCGGGCACCGGGTCCGGCCCAAGCGCGAGCCCGACCCCGACAGCGGCTGGTGGCACTCCACCGCGCTGCGGATGATGCGCCGCCCGCTGCTGTGGGGCCTGCCCGCGCTCGCGGTGGTCCTGCTGCTGGCCGCGCCCGCGGCGGGGCTCAACTTCGGCCTGCCCGACGCGCGCGTGCTTCCGCAGGGGGTCTCCAGCCGCGACGTGCAGGACCAGATCGGCACGAACTTCGTCCAGGAGGAGATGGACGCCGTCCAGGTCCTGGTCGACGTACCGGGCCAGGAGGCCAACGCCGACGCCATCAGCGCCTACGCCGCCGACCTGTCGCGGGTGGAGGGCGTCTACCAGGTGGACGCGCTCACCGGGCGCTTCACCGGCGGGCAGCAGACCGACGGGGCCGAACCCGCGGCGCAGGACCGGTTCGGGTCGGCGGAGGCCACGTGGCTGTCCGTGGTGCCCGACGCCGAGGCCCTGGAGGACGTCGAGGACCTCATCGACCGGATCCGGGACGTGTCCGCGCCCGGTGAGACCCAGATCGGCGGCTACCCGGCCGACCTCACCGACTTCCGCGAGGCCCTGCTGGGACAGGTGCCGCTGGTGTTCGGCCTCATCCTCGCCATCACCTTCGTCATCCTGTTCCTCATGACCGGGAGCATCCTGCTGCCCGCCAAGGCGATCGTGCTCAACGTGCTCAGCCTCGCGGTGATGTTCGGCGTGATGGTGTGGATCTTCCAGGAGGGGAACCTGTCCGGGCTGCTGGGCTTCACCGCCAACGGCACCCTGGAGACGACGTTCCCCATCCTGATGTTCTGCATCGCCTTCGGGCTGTCCATGGACTACGAGGTGTTCATGATGTCCCGGATCAAGGAGGAGTACGACCTGACCGGGGACAACACCCGGGCGGTCGCGGCCGGGCTCCAGCGCAGCGGTCCCCTGGTCACGGCGGCGGCCGTCATCCTGGCCGCCTCCTTCGCCACCTACGCCGTCTCCGACGTGCTGTACCTGATGATGCTGGCGGTCGGCATGGCGGTGGTGATCCTGGTGGACGCCACCCTGATCCGCGGCGTGCTGGTACCGGTGTTCATGCGGCTGGCCGGACGGGCCAACTGGTGGGCGCCGGCGCCGCTCAAGCGCCTGCACGCCCGCTTCGGCATCTCGGAGTGACCGGAGGGTCCGGTGCCGGGGGCCGCGGCCCCCGGCACCGGACCCTCACTCGTACTTGGTCACCCGGGGGTGGTCGGTGAGCAGGCGGCCCGACAGCTCGTGCAGGAGGGCCACCTCCTGCTCGGACAGGGTGGCGAAGAACTCCGACTCCGCCCGTCTCACGGCCCCGCGGGCCTCCTCCAGCAGCGCTTTCGCCTTGTCCGTGGGCGTCACGATGTAGCGCCTGCGGTCCTTGGGGTTGCGCTCGCGCCTGGCCAGCCCCTGCTCCTCCAGGTCGTCGATCAACCCCACCATCACGTTCGGGTCCACGCCCAGCACACGGCTCAGCTCCTTCTGTGAGGGATGGGACATCGCCTCCGCCGCGGAGAGCACGTGGAACTGCCGGGAGGTGATCTGTTGGGGCCCGAAGATCGCCGCGGTGGTCGCCTGGACCAGTTCGCCCAGCTTGATCAGTCGAAAACCGGTCGTGTGCCACATGGGGGTGTCCCATCCGGGTGCGTTCTCCATGGCTCGGTCCCCCTCCTCAAATGCTTCTGCTCACACGATGATCATAGAACTCTATAGTTGGGATGTGAAACGATGGTGGACACCCACGCCACACCGCTCCCCGGGCGGAACAGGTCCGTGGTGACCGGAGCGACCGGCCTCCTCGGCAGCAACATCGTGCGCCTGCTGCTCAGCCTGGACCAGGAGGTCGTCGCCCTGGTCCGCGACACCGACCGCGCCCGCCGCCTGCTGCCCGACGACCCCCGCCTGCGCCTGGTCGCCGGGGACATCACCGACCCCGACTCCTACCGGTCCGCGCTGTCAGGGGCCGACGAGGTCTTCCACACCGCCGCCTACTTCCGCGAGTACTTCCAGGACCCCAGCCTCACCGAACCCCTGGACAGGGTGAACGTGCGCGGCACCGAGGTGGCCCTGGCCGAGGCCGCCAACGCCGAGGTGCCGGTGTTCGTCCACACCAGCTCCATCAACACCCTGGACCTGCGCGGCCCCGAGAGCCCCGCCGACGAGTCCACCCCGCCACCGGACCGCTTCGTGGGCCTGTCGGCCTCCCGGTGCTACCCCTCCAGCAAGGTCCGCGCCGAACGGGCGGTGGAGGACCTGATCCGCTCCGGCCGCGCCGGGTCCACCCGGGTCGCGGTCGTGCTGCCCGGATGGATGTGGGGGCCCGGGGACGCCGGGCCCACCTCCGCCGGGCGGCTCTTCCTGGGCGTGGCCAAGGGGGCGGTCAAGGCGGTGCCCCGGCTGTCCAACTACGTGGTGGACGCGCGGGACGTGGCCTTCGCCTGCGTGGCGGCCGCCCGGGTGGGCGGGCACGACCGCTACGTGGTGGCCGGCGTCAAGCGCTCGGTGCCCGCCCTGGTCGGCGCGGTCGCCACCGAGACCGGAGCGCGCACGCCCCGTGCGGTCCCGGCCGGGCTGGCGGTGGCCGCCGCCTCCCTGATGGAGCTCCAGGCCCGCCTGGGAGGAGGGGAGCCGACCGCCACCCGCGCCGGGGTGCGCGTCCTGCGCGAGGGCGAGGACCGCAACATCACCTCCGGCCTGGCCGAGCGGGACCTGGGGGTGCGGTTCCGCTCCGTGGCCGAGACCGTGTCCGCGACGGGGGCGTGGTACCGGCAGCACGGCATGCTCCCGGCGGGCGCGGTGCGGACCTCCGCGCGCCGCTGAGCGCGAGGGGCGGGCCCGGAGTCCGGGGGACGCCGGGCCCGTCACGGGTATCGGGTCACTCGGTGAGGAGTTCGTCGATGTGGTCGACGACTGCGGATCGGCGGACCCAGGTGCTGAGCTGGTCGTGGTCGCGGCATGCGCTGATGCGCTCGCGTGCCTCGGCGGGAACCTCGATGCCGCGTGTGTCCAGGAAGAGCAGGATGTCCTCGGCCCGTCCTTCGGCCTTGAGGCTCTCGGTCCAGGCGCTGCTGTACCCGTAGGTCTCGGCCATCACTCGGTGAAGAGTTCGTCGATGTGGTCGACGACTGCGGATCGGCGGACCCAGGTGCTGAGCTGGTCGTGGTCGCGGCATGCGCTGATGCGCTCGCGTGCCTCGGCGGGAACCTCGATGCCGCGTGTGTCCAGGAAGAGCAGGATGTCCTCGGCCCGCCCTTCAGCCCGCCCTTCAGCCCGCCCCTCGGCCCGTCCTTCGGCCTTGAGGCTCTCGGTCCAGGCGCTGCTGTACTCGTACGTGTCCGTCATCATGAGTTCCTCCAGGGCGGCCTGGCCTTCGGTCTTCGCCAGCAGGTTCAACGTGAATCCAATGTACTTCGTGGCCCTTTCCCGGTCGATCGCATCGAGGCCGGTGTGCAGGGCTTTGAGCACGTCCATGTCCTGACCGCCGTGCGCGGCGGCGGACAGCACGCCCAGGGACGGATGGCGCTCCACCTCCCCGGGATCGGTGATGACCGGGATTCCGGACGGTCCCACCACCAGGGGGCGCAGGACGAAACCGGGATGGCCGAGGTGGATCGGCTCGGCGTACCAGTCCGCCACGGACTGCTTCGGGCAGATGGTCAGCAGGACGACCGGGCACTCGTGCCTCGAGCGCAGCGAGGCCACGTACTCGGGCCAGGTGAAGCGCTTGCGCTCCTTCTCGTCGCGCTGGACCTCCACGACGATGCCCATCAGTCTGTCGAAGGGGTCCTTCGGGCCGGGGCCGCGCAGCATGATCGCGACGTCCGATCGGCGCTCGACGGGATCGACGTGGCCGAGGTCGCACGAGGTGACCTCGCTGCGGTCGTAGTCGGGCACGTCCACGCCGAGGCCGCGCAGGAAGCCGACGGCCGTGTCCGGCGCGTCGGCGAACAACTCGGAGTAGATCTGGTGTTCAGCGGAAATTGCCACGAGGCAGACGTTACACAGGGTTACCAGCAAGTATGTACGAGTAGTCGTTATGTGGTGACTTTTCGCGTTCGCCCACTTCGGGCAGGGGAAGACACGGTGCTGAGACGACCCCGCCGGGAGGGCCGGACATGTCCGAGAAGCAGAGCAGACCCCTGGTCCTGCACGTGGGGCACGACGAACTCGTCGTCCGGCGCCGCTACGAGACCGCGAGCATCGTCAACGACATCCTCATCGCCCTGTGGTTCATCGCCGGAAGCGTCATGTTCTTCTCCGAGGCCTGGACCACCGCGGGCACCTGGTGCTTCCTCATAGGCAGCGTCGAGCTGCTGATCCGCCCGGTGATCCGGCTGAGCAGGCAACTGCACATCCGGCGCGTCCGCTCCTCCAGCCCCAGCTCGACCGGGGAGGAGTCCTCCCAGGACTTCTGATCCGGACACGGAACGGCGGGCCCGGCATCCGGTGCCGGGCCCGCCGCGGGTTCGCGAAGGCTAGAACGCCTTCGGGTCGCCCTCGTGGAACCGCTTGCCGTTCACGGCCTCGGACACCCCGACCTTGTCCAGGTAGGGGGTGATGCCGCCGGTGTGGAACGGCCAGCCCGCACCCGTGATCAGGCACAGGTCGATGTCGGCGGCCTCGGCCACGACTCCCTCGTCCAGCATGATCCGGATCTCCCGGGCCAGCGCGCGCAGCGCCCGGTCCAGGATCTCGCTCTCCTCGGACGGCCTGTCGCCGCCGACGAGCAGCGCGCGGACCTCGGGGTCGATGCTGAAGTCCGGCGCGTAGATCGCCGTCTTGCCCGCCTTCACGATCTCGGCCAGCTCGGCGGAGACCGCGAAGCGCTCGGGGAAGGCCTCGTGCAGGGTCTCGGACACGTGCAGCGCGACCGCCGGGCCCACCAGCTGGAGCAGCAGCAGCGGCGACATCGGCAGGCCCAGGGGCGCCACCGCGCGGTCGGCCTTCTCGGGCTCGGTGCCCTCGCCGACGGCGCCCAGGACCTCGCCCATGAACAGGGTGAGCAGGCGGTTGACCACGAACGCCGGGGCGTCCTTGCACAGCACCGCGGTCTTCTTCAGCTTCCTGGCGGTGGCGAAGGCCGTGGCCAGGGAGGCCTCGTCGGTCCTCTCGCCGCGCACGAGCTCCAGCAGCGGCAGGACCGCGACCGGGTTGAAGAAGTGGAAGCCCACGACCCGCTCGGGGTGCTGGAGCTTGGACGCCATCTCGGTGATCGACAGCGAGGAGGTGTTGGTGGCCAGGATCGCCTCGGGGGAGACCACGGCCTCCACCTCGGCGAACACCTGCTGCTTGACCTCCATCTTCTCGAACACGGCCTCGATGACGAAGTCGGCGTCGGAGAAGGCGTCCTTGGTCAGCGAACCGGTCACCAGGGCCTTGAGGTGGTTGGCCTTGTCGCTGTTGACCCGGCCCTTCCTCAGGAGCTTGTCGACCTCGCCGTGCACGTGGGCCACGCCCTTGTCCAGGCGCTCCTGGTCCAGGTCGGTCATGACGACCGGCACGTCCAGGCGGCGGGCGAACAGCAGCGCAAGCTGCCCGGCCATCAGACCGGCGCCGACGACGCCGACCTTGGTGACCTTGCGGGCCAGCGACTTGTCCGGGGCGCCCGCGGGGCGCTTGGCGCGCTTTTGCACCAGGTCGAACGCGTACAGGCCCGCCTTGAGCTCGTCGCTCATGATCAGGTCGGCCAGCGCGTCGTCCTCGGCCGCGAAGCCCTCGTCGCGGGTGCGGGTCTTCGCCCGGGCGACCAGTTCGACCGCGCGGGCCGGGGCCGGGGCGGCGCCGTGCAGCTTGCCCTCGACGGTGAACCGGGCCATGTCGACCGCGTTGTCCCAGGCCTCACCCTTGTCGACCTCGGGGCGCTCGACCACGACGTCGCCCTTGAGGACCCTGGCGGCCCAGCGCAGCGACTCCTCGACGAAGTCGGCGGGCTCGAACATCGCGTCGGCGATGCCCATCTCGAAGGCCTGCGTGCCCTTGAGCACCTTGTTCTGGGCGAGCGGGTTGTCGATGATGACCTTGAGGGCCTTCTCGGCGCCGATCAGGTTGGGCAGCAGGTAGGTGCCGCCCCAGCCGGGAACCAGGCCCAGGAAGGTCTCCGGCAGCGACAGCGCGGGGACGCCCGAGGAGATGGTGCGGTACGTGCAGTGCAGCGCCACCTCGACGCCGCCGCCCATGGCCGCGCCGTTGACCAGAGCGAAGGTGGGCACGTCCAGCTCGCCGAGCTTGCGGAACACGTCGTGGCCCAGCTTGCCGATGGCGTGCGCCTGCTCGCGGTTCTGGAGGGCCGGGACGCCGGTCAGGTCCGCGCCCACGGCGAAGATGAACGGCTTGCCGGTGACGGCCACGGCCACGATGTCGGTGCGCGCCCCGGCGGCCTCGATCGCCGCGTCCAGGCTGAGCAGCCCGCCGGGGCCGAAGGTGTTGGGCTTGGTGTGGTCGTGCCCGTTGTCCAGGGTGATCAGGACCGCGGTGCCCGCGCCGTAGGGGAGCTCGATGTCACGGGAGAGCGCGTTGGTGACGACCTCGTCGCTGAACAGTTCCGAAATAGGACTGTGACGCGAAGCGTCTCCGCTGAGGGTGGTGGCGGGCGACGGGTGGGACTGGTCGATGGGCATGCTCACTTGCCCCCCTCGTAGTTGGTGTTCTCCCACAGGACGGTCCCGCCCATGCCCATGCCGACGCACATGGTGGTCAGGCCGTAGCGGACGTCGGGGCGCTCGGCGAAGTGGCGCGCGAGCTGCATCATCAGGCGCACGCCCGAGGAGGCCAGCGGGTGGCCGAGGGCGATGGCGCCGCCCCAGGGGTTGACGCGGGCGTCGTCGTCGGCGAGGCCGAAGTGCTCCAGGAAGGCCAGCACCTGCACGGCGAAGGCCTCGTTGATCTCGATCAGGCCGATGTCGTCCATCGAGATGCCCTGGCGGGCGAACAGCTTCTCGGTGGCCGGGACCGGGCCCACGCCCATGACCTCGGGCTCCACACCGGCGAAGGAGAAGTCGACCAGGCGCATCCTGGCGTCCAGTCCCAACTCCTCGGCCACGTCCTCGGCGGCCAGGATCGCGCCGGTGGCGCCGTCGTTGAGACCGGCGGCGTTGCCGGGCGTCACGTTGCCGTGCGCGCGGAACGGGGTCTTGAGGGAGGCCAGCGACTCCATGGTGGTGCCGGGCCGGGGCGGCTCGTCCTGGGTGGCCAGGCCGTAGCCCTTCTCCAGGGAGCGGACCAGGACCTCGACCAGGTCGGGCTGGATCAGGCCGTCGGCGTAGGCCTTGGCGACCTTCTCCTGGCTGCGCACCGCGTAGGCGTCGGCCCGCTCCTTGGTGATGGAGGGGTAGCGGTCGTGCAGGTTCTCGGCGGTGTTGCCCATCACCAGCGCGGACGGGTCCACGAGCTTCTCGGAGAGGAAGCGCGGGTTGGGGTCGACGCCCTCGCCCATGGGGTGGCGGCCCATGTGCTCGACGCCGCCCGCGATGACCACGTCGTAGGCGCCGAAGGCGATGCCCGCGCCGGAGGTGGTGACGGCCGTGAGCGCTCCGGCGCACATGCGGTCGATGGCGTAGCCGGGGACGCTGCGGGGCAGTCCGGCGAGGATCGCGGCGCTGCGCCCGATCGTCAGGCCCTGGTCGCCGATCTGGGTGGTGGCGGCGATGGCGACCTCGTCGACGCGCTCGGGGGGCAGCCCCGGGTTGCGGCGCATCAGTTCGCGGATCACGCGTACGACGAGGTCGTCGGCGCGTGTCTCGGCGTAGAGGCCCTTGCCTGACTTGCCGAACGGGGTGCGGACCCCGTCGACAAACACGACATCGCGGGCAGTTCGCGGCACGATGGCCCCTCCTTCTCCAAGGGTGGATGGACTCGTCGACCCCCATGCTACTCGTCAGTAACAACTTGTGCGAGCAGCGGACCCCCCGACTTCGGTCAGGGGCGGAATCAGGGGTGATCCCCGACTTTCGGCAGTGGCACCGCACGCCCGCCGCGCGGTTTACTGGGCGGGCGTTCCACCACGGAACACAGCGAACCACAGCGAACGACGGCGAGACGCCGTGAAGCGACGTCGGGGGCCCACGTGTCAGATCCGGGCGTGCGCGACGCCGACCACGCCGCGAACACCGGGGCCGCGCCCAAGGCGTCCCTGCGCCGCCTGTGGGGGTACGCCCGCCCCCACCGGCGCGTGCTCGTCCTGGGCGGGGCGCTCACCTTCCTGGGCGGTGTCACCAGCCTGTCCCAGCCCCTCCTGGCCAAGTACGTCATCGACGCGCTCGGCGCGGGGGAACCCATCCTCGGGCCGGTCCTGACCCTGACCGCCGTCATCCTCGGCGGCGCGCTCATCGGTGCCCTGGGCGCCTTCCTGCTGGAGCGCACCGGCCAGAGCGTCGTGCTCGGCGTGCGCCGGGGCCTGGTGGGCCGCCTGGTCCGGCTGCGCGTGGCCGAGGTCGACCGCCTCAAACCCGGCGACCTGGTGGCCCGCCTGACCGCGGACACCACCCTGCTGCGCATCGTCGCCACCAGCGGCATCACCAACCTGTTCACCGGTGCGGTGCTGCTGGTGGGCGGCATCGTGGTCATGGCCGTCCTCGACGGCCCCCTGTTCCTGCTGGCCGCCGGGATGATCGTCATGGTCGGCCTGGTCATGGGCGTGATCCTGCCCCGGATCGGCAGCGCGACCCAGGCCGCCCAAGCCGCCCTCGGCGAGATGGGCTCGCACCTGGAACGGATCTTCGGCGCCTTCCGCACCGTCAAGGCCTCCTCCGCGGAGGAGGCCGAGACCGCCCGTCTGGACGCCGCCGCGGTCGAGTCCTGGCGCAGGGGCGTGGCGGTGGCCGGGTGGACGGCAGTGTCGGGCACCACCGCCTCGCTGGCGGTCAACGTCGCCTTCCTGGCCATCCTCGCCGTCGGCGGGGGACGCGTGGCCGCGGGGGAACTGCCGGTCTCCTCCCTCATCGCCTTCCTGCTCCTGCTCTTCTACCTCATGGAGCCGATCAGCACCCTGGTCAGCTCGGCCACCGAGCTCCAGACCGGTCTGGCGGCCGTGCGGCGCGTGGACGAGGTCGCCGACCTGGGCCAGGAGGACCTCCGGGACGGCGCGGTCCCCGCAGCGGGGCACGACCGCCCCGCGTCGGTGGTCTTCGACGACGTGGCCTTCCGCTACCATCCCGATCTGGCGCCGGTGCACCACGGCGTGAGCTTCGAGGCCTCCGGGGCCGGTCTCACCGCCCTGGTCGGCCCCTCGGGAGCGGGCAAGACCACCGTGTTCTCCCTGGTGGAGCGGTTCTACGACGCCACCTCCGGCCGGGTGCTCCTGGACGGGACCGACGTGCGCGCGTGGCCGCTGGCGGCACTGCGCGCCCAGATCGGCTACGTCGAGCAGGACGCCCCGGTCCTGGACGGCACCCTGCGCGAGAACCTGGTCATGGCCGCCCCGGAGGCCACCGAGGAGGAGCTGGCCCGGACCGTGCTCCGCGCACGCCTGGGCGACCTGGTCTCCCGCCTGCCCGACGGCCTGGACAGCGCGATCGGCCACCGGGGCGTGACGATCTCCGGAGGGGAGCGCCAGCGGGTGGCCATCGCCCGCGCCCTGCTGCGCGGCCCCCGGCTGCTGCTGATGGACGAGGCGACCTCCCAGCTGGACGCCGCCAACGAGAGGGCGCTCAAGGAGGTCATGCTGGACGCGGCCCGCCACACCAACGTCGTCGTGGTGGCGCACCGGCTGTCCACGGTCACCAGCGCCGACCGGATCGTGGTCATGGACGCCGGCCGGGTGCGCGCCGTGGGCACCCACGAGGAACTGGTGGCCGCCGACGACCTCTACCGCGACCTCGCCGCCGGGCAGCTGCTCACCGCGCAGGCCCCGCCAGCTTCCCGGCCCTGAAGGACCGAGCGTGCAGCTGAACCGCCTCGCTGGCTGCGAGGGAGCCCACCCCGGCCGCGCGCGACTGGTGGTAGGCGTGTTCGCGCGGTTCGTAGTTGCGCATCACGCCGCGTTCACGGGCCACCTTGGCCACCCGGGTGGCGTGGGTGTCGAGCGCGCGCAGGGCCGAGGCCAGCACCGCCGCCTGCTCGGGCGACGGCGTGAGCTTGACCCACGCGACGATCTTCGACACGCTCGCCATCGTGTACCCGGCCGGTGACAGGCCGCAGCCAAGGCAGTCCGGTGTGGTCCGCGCGGTGATTCCTCCCGGGGCCGGGGCCCCGGGTTCCTCGCCAGAGCAAAGCTGAACACGCCGAGGGGCCGGGGTCGCAAGGACCCCGGCCCCTCGGAGGCCGCTCACAGCAGCGCGTTGGCCTCGCGGTGGCGGCCCGCGGCGTTGTAGGCGCCCGCCAGGTCGCGGCGCAGCCGCAGCGTCAGCCGCCGCACCTCCGGGTCGCCGGAGGAGTTCAGCGCCACCCGGTAGGCGTCGCGCAGCACCTCCACCGCGTCGTCGGAGCGCCCCGCCTGCGTGTAGGCGCGGCCCAGACGGTGGTGCACCGTCAGGGTGTCCAGGTGCCCCTTGCCCAGGCGACGGCGCCGCCCGGCCAGCACCATCCGCAGCTGCCCGATCGCGTCCTCGTAGCGCCCGGACATGCTCTGCGCCGCGCTCAGCCCCAGCCGCAGCTCCTCACGGCGCTCGGTCGAGGCCACGTCCTCGATGGCCCGCTCGTAGTGCACCACGGCCGCGTCCAGGCGCCCGCTGCGCCGGTAGCAGACCGCCAGGCGCATGCGCGCCTCCACGGTGTCCTCGTCGGCCGAGCCGAACTGGCGCTCGCGCTCGCGCAGCAGCATCTCCCACTGCCCCGCCGCGTCCGCGGGACGGCCGGCGTCCTCGTAGGCCCAGGCCAGGTTCTCGCGGATGATCTCGGTGCGCGGGTGCTCCTCGCCGAAGACCGCCACCGCCTCGGCCAGGGTCAGCTCGAACTGCTGCACCGCGGCCTGACGGCGCCCCATCTGCGCGTACTTGGTCGCCAGGTTGTTGCGCGCGGTGATCGTGTCCGGGTGCTCGGTGCCCAGCCGCTCCACCAGCGACCGCAGCGTCCGCTCCAGGGAGGCGGCCCGCATCCCGGCGGTGGGAGCGGGGGCCTGGACCACACCGGAGGCCGCCCGCGCCGCCTCCTCGCGCGCGCCGGTCAGGGCCAGCGGCTCGGTGGGCGCGCCGCCCACCGGCGCGGGACTCGGCACGGAGACCCCGGTCGGCTGCTCCGTGGTCTGCTCCGTCGGCTGTTCCAAGGGTTGCTCCGCGCGAGTGGGCACGGTGGTATCGACGGACCGGGTCCTGGTCGCGCCCTTGAGTCCGGTCTCGCGCAGCAACGCACGCCAGAACGACAGCACAATCACCACATTTCCCTGATCGCGCACCGCGGCCTCCAGCCTGCGGCGTAACACCCGTCGGACAACCCGTACCCCGAAAGCAGCAGGGCACGTTTCTATAACTTAATCGGACACGGGGCTACGGAACAGGCATCAACCGCCCTGGGGGCACAGTGAGTTCGCTCACTCCTGGGTTTACCGTGTCAGGAGGGGGTAAAAGGCTACGCCTGATCGGCGGTCCGCAACGCTGTGGCCAGGGGTTCCGCGGTCAGGGTGACCTGCCACTCACGGGCCCCGCGCTCACGCAGGAACGCGCCCACCGTGTCGGGGTCCACCGCCTGCGGCGGCGCCCACGCCAGGCGGCGCACCGTGTCCGGCAGCAGCAGGTTCTCGGTCGGCATGACGACGTCCTCGGCGATCCCCGTGACCGTGGCCCGGGCCGCCTCCAGGCGCCGCGCCGCCTCCGGTGCCCGGTCGCCCCACCGGTTCACCGGCGGCGGGCCGTCGCCCGGGGCGTTGGGCCGGGGCAGCTCCGCCTGCGCCATGTCCCGCGCCCGGTTGACCGCCTTGATCCACGTGGTCAGGTAGCGCCGCGCCAGCTTGATCCCGAACTGCCGGATCTTGGCCAGCTCCGTGGTGGTGCGCGGCATGGCCGTCGCCGCCTCCACGATCGCCGCGTCCGGCAGCACCCGGCCGGGCGAGATGTCGCGCTCCTGGGCGATGCGGTCGCGTTCGTACCAGAGCTCGCGCACGGCGGCCAGGGCGCGCTGGTTGCGCACCCGGTGGATGCCCGAGGTGCGCCGCCAGGGGTCGGTGCGCGGTTCCTTGGGCGGCGCGGACAGGACCGCGGCGAACTCCTCGCGCGCCCATCCGAGCTTGCCGGTCTCCTCCAGCTCGACCTCCAGGCAGTCCCGCAGGTCGATGAGGATCTCCACGTCCAGCGCCGCGTAACGCAGCCAGTCCTCCGGCAGCGGGCGCTGGGACCAGTCCACGGCCGAGTGCTCCTTGGCCAGCCGCAGGTGGAGCAGCCGCTCCACCATGAACCCCAGACCGACCCGCTGGTAGCCCAGCAGCCGCCCGGCCAGTTCGGTGTCGAACAGGCTCTGGGGGCGCAGGTTGACCTCGGTCAGGCAGGGCAGGTCCTGGTGCGCGGCGTGCAGCACCACCTCGGCGTCGCCCACGGCGTCGTTCAGCGCGCTCAGGTCCGGGCAGGCGATGGGGTCGATCAGCGCCGACCCCGCCCCCTCGCGGCGCAGCTGGACCAGGTAGGCGCGCTGTCCGTACCGGTAGCCGGAGGCGCGTTCGGCGTCCACCGCGACGGGGCCCGTCCCGGCGGAGAGCGCGGCGACCACACCGGCCAGCGCGTCGGCGTCGGAGGTGACCTCGGGCAGGCCCTCGCGAGGTTCCCGGAGAAGGGGGGCCCTCTCGGCGTCGTCGTCGTTGCCTGGTTCGCGGGGTTCTGTCTTGGAGTTCAACGCGTTCGCCACACCACTACGGTATGCGCTGTCGCCACCGGACGCGGATCCGGACCGGTCGCGGGCCCCGGGGGGCACAGGGGCCAACGGTCAGGGCCGGGAGCGCTTGCCGGTGATGTCGGTGACGTCCAGCGGCGGCAGGCCCGCGGCCGAGGCCAGCAGCGCCGACCACGCCTGGACGTGCCCGGACAGGTCGTCGGACTCCGGTGTCCAGGAGGCGCGCATCTCCACCTCGGTGGTGGCGCCCTGGTCCGCCTTGGTGCCGAAACCCTCGGTGGTGGCACGGGTGACCGTGCCGCTCAGCGTGTGGTGCGTGGCGCCGCACGCGTCCAGGGCGTCGGTCAGCCAGCTCCAGGCGACCGGTCCGAGAAGGGGGTCGGTCGCGATCTCCGACTCCAGTTCGGAGTTGGCCTGGCAGACCACCCGGAAGGGGCCGGGCCAGTCGCGCGTGCCCTCGGGGTCGTACAGGACGATGAGTCTGCCCCAGGCGACCTCCTCTCCGTGGACGGTCACCTCGGCCGAGACCGCGGCGGAGTGGGGGGCCAGCCGCTGGGGGGCGGGGATCTCCCGGACGGTGATCTCGGGTCGCAGGAGGGGCGAGCGCAGGGTCTCGACCGCTCGCCGGAACGTCTCGTGTGCGTCCTCGGCGCTACCGACATCGGGCATGGTGGGAACGTCAGCCTTCATTCTGGGGTGATCACGTCTCGGCGGGGGGCGTGTGGACATGCTCCGCCTCCCCGCCGGAGGCGGAACGGTGGGCACGTCAAAGACCGTGGCATGAGTCACGGGCTGCGAGTCGGAGTTCGCCCGGCGTGTCGGCGTTTTGTGATGATCTTGGGACCGGCCGACCGCCGAGGGCGCCGGTCCGCGCTCCCCCGGCCCCTGCCGCCGGTCCGCGGACGCGCGCCCGGGTTCGGCGATCCGAGTGGGAGCAGCGGGCGGGGCATGGCACGATCGAGGGGTGACGCTGCAAGATTCTCCTTTCCTCCGCGCCTGCCGGCGCCTTCCCGTGTCCCACACCCCGGTGTGGTTCATGCGCCAGGCGGGGCGCTCCCTGCCCGAGTACCGACGGGTCCGCGCCGACGTGCCGATGCTTGAGGCCTGCGCGCGCCCCGACATGATCACCGAGATCACGATGCAGCCGGTGCGCCGCTACGACGTCGACGCCGCGATCTTCTTCAGCGACATCGTCGTCCCGCTCAAGGCCATCGGCATCGACCTCGACATCAAACCCGGAGTCGGCCCCGTGGTCGCCGACCCGATCCGCGACGCGACCGGCGTCAAGCGGCTGCGCGAGATCGAGCCCGACGACCTGACCTACATCACCGAGGCCGTGGGCCAGCTGGTCGGCGAACTGGGCGACAAGCCCCTCATCGGCTTCGCGGGCGCCCCGTTCACCCTGGCCTCCTACCTCATCGAGGGCGGCCCCTCCAAGAACCACGAGCACACCAAGGCGCTCATGTACGGCGAGCCCGAGCTGTGGGACGAGCTGATGCGCCGCCTGGCCACCATCGCCCTGGGCTTCCTGCGCACCCAGATCGAGGCGGGCGCCAGCGCCGTCCAGCTCTTCGACTCCTGGGTGGGCGCCCTGAGCGCCGAGGACTACCGCGCCTCGGTGCTGCCCTACACCTCGTGGATCTTCGGCCAGCTCGCCCAGCACGAGGTGCCGCGCATCCACTTCGGCGTGGGCACCGGCGAACTGCTCGGACTGCTCAGCGAGGCCGGGGCCGACGTCGTGGGCGTGGACTGGCGCGTGCCGCTGGACAAGGCGGTCCAGCGCGTCCAGCCCGGCACCGCCCTCCAGGGCAACCTCGACCCGGCCACCCTGTTCGCGCCCTGGGAGGTCGTCGCCGAGCGCACCCGCGACATCCTGTCCCGGGGCCGCGCCGCCGACGGCCACGTCTTCAACCTGGGCCACGGTGTGCTGCCCAGCACCGACCCGGACGTGCTCCAGCGGCTCACCGCGTTCGTGCACGAGGAGACCTCCGCCTAGCCGTACCGACCGCAGAGGTCCGCCGGGGCCCGCCCCATCCGCCGTGGACTTATGGCGCGTCTCGACCGCCCAACCTCGCTAAGACACAGGTCAGGGCCCTCGTGACACACCAGTAACGTTTCCGGCCAGTCCCCGAGGTCCGACTGTCCCTTCCACGCCGACG
>NZ_JAAXPG010000022.1 GCF_012396365.1 Nocardiopsis alborubida
TCCCCGCCCTCCCGGGAGACCGGTCCGCCCGCGGCCCCCGCCCCGTCATCCCCTCACCGGCGCGACCCGTGACCGAGGTCCCGAAGCCCCCTCCGGGGAGAAAAGGTGACCGCACGCGACACTCCGCCCGATCGCCTTTCTTCGCGGGGCGAAACACGCGCCGGTGCCTCTTCGCTCTCCTTTCGGATTCCTCTCACCCCTTCCGGTCAGGCATAACATAATAAATCACTGAAAAGGCTGCGGCGTGAACGTGTGGCGCCTATTCTCGTGATGTCCGCAAAGGACAGTTAGCCTGATTCGTCGCGGGCCGACGCAAGTCACGGCCCCAGCCTTCGCAAAGGACCGACGTGCGCTTCGACCAGCAGTTGCGGGAGATGCTCCAGACGCCGGGGGTGCGCAGTGCCTGCCTCGTGGACTGGCGGCGAGGGCGCGTCCTCGCCCACGCCGGCGCCGACGATCCGGCCGCGGACGCGGCGGCGATCCTCAGGGCCGTCCGGGAAGGGCCTCTGTGCGCCGGCCAGCGGGTGGAGGACGTCGTCGTCACCGACACCGACCACCACGTGCTGTTCGCCGTCGTGGAGGGCTCCGACCTGTGCGTACGGGTGCGGATGGGCCGCACGGAGGGCAGCCTCGGCTTCGCCCTGCGGCGGCTGCGCGACCTGGTGCGCACGGCGAGGGTGCCGCCTCCCCGCGACGACACCGACCGCCCGCCCCGGCGGGACCTGCCCCGCCCCACCGCGCCGGCGGCCACGTCCGTGGACCGCAAGGTGCTGGAACGCGTGCTCACCGCGCTGCGGACGCTGTCCGTCGACGGCCCCCGGCCGGTGGCCGCGTGACCGGTGGGCAGCCCCGCCGAGGCGCCTCCGGTCTGCGCCGCTGGATCGCCGACCGCAGGGCGCCGCGCCGAACCACGTCAAGGAGAGAGAAGGACATGCCGAACATCGAAGCCGGGCTCAAGGACATGATGGAGATCGACGGGGCGGTGGGCGCCGCCGTCGTCGACTACAGCAGCGGAATGGCGCTGGGCACCCTCACCTCCACCAACTCCCTGGACCTCACCGTGGCCGCCGCGGGGAACACCGAGGTGGTCCGCGCGAAGATGCGCACCATGGACCAGCTGGGGCTCAACGACGCGATCGAGGACATCCTCATCACCCTGTCCGGGCAGTACCACATCATCCGGCCCCTCACCAGCCGCAAGGGGCAGGGCCTCTTCCTCTACCTGGCCCTGGACCGATCCCGGGGCAACCTCGCCCTGGCCAGGCACCGCCTCAAGGGCATCGAGGCGGACCTGGAGGTGTGACCGGGCGGGCCGCCCCGGCGCACCCGTCCTCCCGGAGGATTCCCAGCCGGGGAGGCGATGGGGCAGAATGCCGGTGTCCGCCCCCCGGCACCCTAGGGAGACAGCACATGTTCCGGGTCGTTATCAGCCGTCTCACCGACAACGGACTGCGTGTCACCCCAGAGCAGAAGGACACCGCCATGTCCGTCCAGGAGGCGGTGTCCTTCATCCGCGAGCACCTGCCCGGGGTGGACACCGCGGCCTTCGACGACAGCGCGGTGCAGGGCTCCGTCAACCGGGTCAACGACTTCCGCCGCGACGTCTCCACCGCGGACGGGGGGCACTACCGGGTGGTCATCGCCCCGATGATCTGACCCCGCCCCACGATGGAGGGGGTCCCCGGTACGCGCCGCCCCGCCGCCGCGCCTGGGTCCGGGTCAGTCCGACCCGAAGGCGGAGTCGAACGACGCCTCGGGCGGGTCGTAGGCGTGGGAGCGCACGAAGTCCACCGCCTCGGCCGCCCCGACCAGCCGGTCCATGCCCGCGTCCTCCCACTCCACCGAGATCGGCCCCTGGTAGTCGATCGCGTTCAACGTGCGGAAGCAGTCCTCCCAGGGCACGTCGCCGTGGCCGGTCGAGACGAAGTCCCAGCCCCGTCGCGGGTCGCCCCACGGCAGGTGGGAGCCCAGCCGCCCGTTGCGGCCGTTGCCCACCCGCTTGCGGGCGTCCTTGCAGTCCACGTGGTAGATCCGGTCCCGGAAGTCCCACAGGAACCCGACCGGGTCGATGTCCTGCCACACCATGTGGCTGGGGTCCCAGTTCAGGCCGAAGGCCGGGCGGTGGCCCACCGCCTCCAGCGCCCTCTGGGTGGACCAGTAGTCGTAGGCGATCTCGGAGGGGTGCACCTCGTGCGCGAAGCGCACCCCCACCTCGTCGAACACGTCCAGGATCGGGTTCCACCGGTCGGCGAAGTCGCGGTACCCGGCCTCGATGACGTCCTCGCCCACCGGCGGGAACATCGCCACGTACTTCCAGACGGCCGAGCCCGTGAAGCCCACCACGGTGGACACGCCGAGCCTGGCGGCGGCGCGGGCGGTGGTCCTCATCTCCTCGGCCGCCCGCTGGCGCACGCCCTCGGGCTCGCCGTCGCCCCACACCCGCGCGGGCAGGATGTCGCGGTGTCGGTGGTCGATCGGGTCGTCGCAGACGGCCTGGCCCAGCAGGTGGTTGGAGATCGCCCACAGGCCCAGCCCGTGGCGTTTGAGCGTGTCCAGCCGGTCGCGCACGTAGTCGTCGTCCACGGCGGCCCGGGTGACGTCGAGGTGGTCGCCCCAGCAGGCGAGCTCCAGACCGTCGTAGCCCCACGAGGAGGCCAGGGAGCACACCTCCTCGAAGGGCAGGTCGGCCCACTGTCCGGTGAACAGGGTGACTGGTCGCGGCATCTTCGTCTCCTCCTGGAGTAGGGGGTTTCGTGGTCAGTGGTCGTGTCCGCCGCCGGAGCCCTCCCCGGCGTCCTCGGGGCCCGCGCCCTCATCGGCGCCGTCGGGCGTGAGGGCGCCGCTGTCGGGGGCGGCGGGCAGGTACAGGTGGACGTGGCCGTGACCGGTGTCCACGCTGACCGCGTCCAGGTGCGTGGCGGCCACCGACCACGACACGACCGCCTGGTCGCGCAGTTCCATGGCGATGTGCAGGACGTCCATGCGCAGGTCCTCGTCCTGGACCAGCGCGGCCTTGGCGTAGGTGTCGACCGACATGGACAGCAGCCGGACGGAGGAGACCAGGCCCGCGTGCGCGGTCCGGTGGGCGCCACCGGACTCGGGGACCTCGCCGAAGTGCACCGAGGCGTCCTGGACCTCGGTGCGCCAGGAGTTGACCACTGAGGCCTCGGTCAGCTCCAGGGGCGGATGCGATCCGTCGGTGGGCAGGAACTCCTCCATGTCCTCCACCACGGGGACGAGTCCCTCGTGGGCCGTGCGGGTGTGGGCGAGCAGTGAGCCGACCTGTTCGGCGTCGGGGTGGTCCGCCGGGGCCTGCGGCGCGGCGGAGGCGCCGTTCGCGCCGTTCCCGCCGAGGAACACGGCGGAGGCGACGGCGGCACCGGCCACCGCGAACGACACCCCGGTCAGCCACCAGGTGGCGGGGGTGTCCGCCACCGGGTCCGGGAACTCGGATCCGGCGGCGGAGGGGGACTTGCGAGCGGGCATGGTGACGTCTCCTCGTGGGGATGGAGCCGCCCTACCTCAGTCAGCGCTTTCCGGCGAGCGCGGCACCGAGCGGGGGTGGTGGACGTTTCCTCCTGACCCGAGGGCACCGGCGGCCGCGGTGCGGACACGGCGACCGGGTCCCGTCCTCCGCGGGGCCCGACCGCCCCTGTACGGGCGGACCGGAGCCCCCGGGAAGCACCGCCTACCTGCACGGCGGCTCCTCTCGTCGGCTCAGGGCGCGAAGGAAGGCCAGGCCGTCGACGGCGATCGCGTCCTGGGTCGCCGCCAACGGTCGCCAGACGGAGGCCGCCGTGGCGATGCTGGCATTGTCCGCCGTGAACGACTCGATCACCAGGGGTCCTCCGTACCCCGCGTCGCCGAGCGCGCCGAGGATCGCGCTCCAGTCCAGGTGGTCGGCCCCGGGGGTGCCGCGGTCGTTCGCGCACACCTGCACGTGCGCCACCCTGCCCGCGGCGCGCCGCACGGCCGCCGCCACGTCCCGCTCCTCGATGTTCATGTGGTACACGTCCAGGGCCAGCCCGCAGTGCTCCTCGGGCAGGTCGGCCAGCATCTCCAGCCCCTGGTCCACCGTGTTGAGCACGCTCGTCTCGTACCGGTTGAGCGGCTCCACCGCCAGGCGGACCCCCGCGTCCGAGCAGTGCCCGACCACGGGGGCCAGCGCCTCGGTCAGCTCCGCGCCGATCCCCGCCCGCTCACGCGGGGACATCCGCCAGGTGCGGCCGACCGAGGCGTAGGCCGGACCGGCGGCGACGGGGGAGCCCACCGCCGCGGCCGCGTCCACGACCCGCCTGAGGTAGTCCTGCGTGGCCGAGCGGGTGGCCGCGTCGGTCGCGACCAGCTCCCGGCCCGGCCCCATGACCAGGACGACGCTGGCCGTCAGGCCCAGCCCGTCCAGCAGGGCCCGGGCGCGCCGGGGGTCCCAGTCGCCCGCGTTCTCCACGGGGAGCTCGATCACGTCGAACCCCCACTCCGCCACGCGGGGCGCGATCCGCTCCAGCGCGGCGTCGGTCAGCGGCGACGTCCACACCCAGGTGTTGACCCCCAGCGCGCGCATCTACCGGTCCGTCCAGGCCTCGGGGAAGCCCGGCAGGTCCTCGCCGCCGAACTTCGCGTAGTGCAGGGACGGCATCTCCGCGTTGCGCTCCAGGTACTCGTCCAGCTCGTCTGCGCGGATCGGCTCCTGCGGCAGGATCCACTCCGAGGGCACCTCCTCGCCGGCGAGGATCATGCCGGCGGCCAGGACCGGGGTCCGCCACTGGAAGTTGGAGTAGACGGGCGCGATCGCGGTGAGCTCCTCCTCCTGCCACTTGCGCATGAAGCTCAGCTCGTCCTCCCCGGAGATGACCGGGTAGGGCTGGCCCGCGTCCTCGAAGGCCTCCAGAGCCGCCACGGCGCCGTCCCCGGCGTCCATCCAGATGCCGTCGACCTCGCCGCGCTGGAGGTGCTGGGAGACCAGGTCCTTGATCATGGCGCCGTCGCCCTCGGTGAACTCGTGGCCGAGCACCTCCAGCTCGCTGTCGGCGAAGATCTCCTGGGCCGCCGCCCAGCGGTGTTCGAGCACGTCCACGCCGGGCAGGATGCGCAGCGCCAGCACGGTCGAGCCGGGCTCCAGCTCCTCGACCAGGAACTCGGCCGCGTCCGCGCCGTAGGCGTAGCCGCCGATCGGGTGGATGAACGTGACCATGCAGTCGCTGTTCACGCCGCGGTCGAAGACCACGACCGGGACGCCGCTCTCGCAGGCGGTCTCCACCGCCGGGGTCAGGGTCGCGGTGGTGGAGGGGGAGATGATGATGACGTCGCAGTCCCCGGAGTCCACGAAGGCCTGGATGTCGGAGATCTGCTGGTTGTCGTCGTCGGCGGCGTCCGACACCCGGAACTCGCCGATGCGCCCCTCCTCCTGGAGCGCCTCCACCTGCTGCTCCATGGTGATGAAGCCGGTGACGCGCCAGGGGTTGGACACCGAGGCGTTGGAGAAGCACAGCGTCGCGTCCTCGGGCGCGTCGTGCGTGAACTCCGAGGTGTCGATCCACTCGGGCTCGATCGCCTGGAGCCAGGGCTGGTCCTCGGGGCCCTCCGGGGTGATCTCGCGCTGGGCCAGCTGGGCCTCGAACTCGGCCTCGTCGAACCACTCCCCGTCGGGGGTGAGCTCGGCGCCCGCCTCCTCGGGGGCGTCGGTGGGGGCGTCCGTCGTACACGCCGTGAGCATCAGGGTCAGGCCGGCGGCGCCGGCGAGCAGCACGCGGGGGACGCGCATGGTTACCTCCTGGAAGTGCCGAGCGACCGCTCGGTCGGATGGTCCGGTCGCCGTCGCAGGCGCTCCGGCAGTCGAAGGTCGCCCCGGCGGGCGGCGTAGGCCACCGCGGCGATGATGATGAGCCCCTGCACCGTGGGCTGGAGCGTCGAGGGCAGGTACAGCTGGTTGAACAGCGTGAACAGGGCCTCCACGGTCAGGGCGCCCAGGACGGCGGCGACCACGGTGCCGCGCCCGCCGCCCAGCACCACCCCGCCCAGGACCACGGCGGTGATCGCGGTGAACTCCAGCCCGTCGCCGACCTGCGCGGTGACCCCGGCGTACCCGCCGATGAGGACGGCGGCGACGGTGGCCATGAGGGAGGAGCCGACGAAGGCCGCGGTGCGCACCCGCCACACCCGCACCCCCGAGAACCCGGCGGCGACGTCGTTGTCGCCCGTCGCCAGGAGGGAGCGGCCGTAGGGCGAGCGCATGAGCACCACCGCGCCCGCCGCCAGCACCAGCGCGATGAGCAGCGCCCACGGGATCTCGCCGAGGACGGGCACGCCCTCGATCCCGTGCCGCCCGAACACGCGGAAGGACTCCGACAGGGCGCCGGTGGGAGCCCCGCCGGTCCAGTAGCGCACGGCGCCGAACAGGATGAGCATCGTGCCGAGCGTGGTGATGATCGACGGCACCCGCAGCAGTGTGGTCACCAGGCCGTTGACCAGGCCCACGACCAGGCCGAAGACCAGCATGAGGCCGATCACCGGCAGGGTCATGGCCTCGTCGCCGTCGATGAGGCGGGCCGCGACCACCACCTGCGCGCCCACCAGGGAGCCGACCGACAGGTCGAACTCCCCGGAGACGATCACCAGGTACTGGCCGATGGCCAGGATCACCAGCGGTGCGGCCTTCTTGGCGAAGGCCATCAGCGGCGGCCCCTCGAAGAACGAGGGGTTCTGGGTGGCGATCACCACGAAGATCAGCGCCAGCAGCAGGGCGACGGTCGCCGTGCCGCCCCGGCCCAGCGCGGCCAGCGCCGCCAGCGGACCCGGGCCGCGCGACTCGGGCCCGCGCGACTCTGCCGGGCCGCGCGTGTCCTGGGTGGGGGTCGGGGTCATCGACGGCCTCCGAGGGGTTGCGGTGCGGACCCCGGCCCGGGGTCCGGATCGGGGGCGGCCCCGGTGTCCGGGGCGGGCCGCGGCACGGGGGAGGGCGGCGGCGCGCCGCCGGAGGGGAAGCGCGTCCGCGCGGCGGAGCGCCCGCCGCGGGCGTAGACGGCCACGGCGGCGATGACGATGACGCCGCGCAGCACGTCCTTGACGAACGGGTCGACCGCCAGCACGTTGAACACGGTGTCGAGCGTGGCGAGGATGAGCACCCCCGCCACCGTCCCGGCCACGCCGCCGCGCCCGCCGAGCAGGTAGGTCCCGCCCAGCACCACGGCCGCGATGGCCTCCAGTTCGTAGCCCCCGGAGTAGACGGTGGCGCTGCCGGTGCCGAACCGGGCGGCCAGCAGCAGACCGGCCACACCGGCGGTGACCGAGCACAGCACGTGCGCGGTGACCGTGGGCACCCCGGAGCGGACCCCGGAGAGCCGGGCCACGTCGGCGTCGCCGCCGACGGCGTAGATGTGGTAGCCCATCCGGGTGCGGCTCAGGAACAGCACCGCCGCCACCGCCACGCCCAGCATGACCAGGGTGGAGACGGGCAGCACGCCGATCCGGGTGTAGCCGAAGGCCTGGAAGGCGGGGGGAACCGCTCCGGCCGGGCCCTGGAAGTTCGTGTCCAGGTAGCCCTTGATCACCAGTCCCATGCCCAGGGTGGCGATGAAGGGGTTGACCCGCAGTCCCGTGACCACCAGCCCGTTGACCAGTCCGATCAGCGCGGCCAGGCCGAGCGCGGCGGCCACGCCGAGCACGATCCGGGAGGGGTCGCCCGCCATGGTGGTGGCCGCGACCACGGTGGACAGGGCGGCCACGTAGCCGACCGACAGGTCCAGGGAGCGGCACAGGATGACGAGGGTCATCCCGATGGCCAGGAAGCCCAGCAGGCTGCTGCGGGTCAGCAGGTCGACGGTGTTGGCGGTGGTGAGCAGGTTGCCGCCCCGGGCGGCCACGAAGGCCGCGCTGACCGCGAGCAGCAGCACCAGGGCCAGGTAGACCAGCCCGGTGGTGCCCGTCCGGGCGCGCAGGCTCCGGAGGAGCGAGGTCGGTGTGCGTGTCACGGGGCGGCCTCCTCGTGCCGTGCGGGGGAGCCGCCGCCGTCGGTCCCGGGGGACGGGGCGCCGGGGGAGGCGTCGTCGGCCGACGCGCGGGGGCGGCGGGCGTCCGCCCCGTTCTCCCCGGGGGGCGGTGGGGTCGGGTCGTCCGAGCGCGGTGAAGCGGCGGCCGGGGCCTTCCCGGAGGCGGGCGGGACGGGGCCGCCCGGGTGCGGCGATCCGGTGGCCACCGCCATGACCGCCTCCTCGGCGGCACCGCCGGGCAGCTCGCCCGCCACCCGGCCGTCCCGGAGGACGACCAGCCGGTCGGACATGCCGATCAGCTCGGGCAGCTCGGAGGAGATGAGCACGATCGCCACACCGGCCGCGGCCAGCTCGCGCATGAGCCGGTAGACGGCCTGCTTGGCGCCCACGTCGATGCCGCGCGTGGGCTCGTCGAGCACCATCACGCCGGGTTCGGCGGCCAGCCACTTGGCCAGCACGACCTTCTGCTGGTTGCCGCCGGACAGGTACCGGACCTCCTGGTCCTGGCCGCCGCGCGCCACCAGCTCCAGGGAGGAGAGGATGCCGGGCAGCCGCCGGGCCCCGCGGGCGGAGCCCAGGGGCCAGACCGCGTCCAGGACCAGGCGGCCGTTGGCCGCCACCGACTGGTTCAGCGCCAGCCCCTGCGCCTTGCGGTCCTCGGTGACCAGCACCAGACCGGCGCGCACCGCCGTGCGCGGTGAGCGCGGATCGACCCGCCGCCCGTCCACGCGGACCTCGCCCCGGGTGAAGCGTTCGACGCCGAAGAGGGCGTGGGCGACCTCGGTGCGCCCGCTGCCCTGGAGCCCGCCCAGGCCCAGGATCTCGCCGCCGCGCACCTCGAAGCCGATCCCGTCCAGCTGGGTGTTGCCGCCGGCGGTGACCGACAGCCGCACCCGGCCCACGTGCTCGCCGTGCGGTTCCAGGCGCTCGGGGAAGACCGCCGAGACCGGGCGCCCCACCATCTTGCGGACCAGCTCGGCCGGACCGATCTCGCCGGCGGGGACGGTGTCGACCAGGTGGCCGTCCTTGAGCACGGTGATGGTGTCGGCCAGGTCGAAGATCTCCCGCATGCGGTGCGACACGTACAGCACCGCCACACCGCGTTCGCGCAGGCGGCCGATGATCCGGTAGAGGACCTCCACCTCGTGGTCGGCCAGCGCGGCGGTCGGCTCGTCCATGGAGATGATGCGCGCGTCGTGCGAGAGCGCCTTGACGATCTCCACGATCTGCTGCTCGGCCACCGACAGCGACCGCACCCGGGCCCGGGGGTCGATGCCCTCCAGGTCGAGTTCGGCGAGCAGTTCGGCGGTGGCCCGCTCCATGGCCCGGCCGTCCACCAGGCCGCGGCGGCGGATCTCCCGGCCGAGGAAGACGTTCTCGGCGACGGTGCGGTCGGGCAGGAGGTTGAACTCCTGGAAGACCGTGGTCACGCCCGCGCGCTGGGCCTGGACGGGGTGCTCGAAGGAGACGGCCCCGCCCTCCAGTTCGACCGTGCCCCCGTCCGCCCGGTGCACCCCGGCCAGCACCTTCATCAGGGTGGACTTGCCCGCGCCGTTCTCGCCGACCAGGGCGTGCAGCTCGCCGGGGTGGAGCTCCAGATCGATCCCGTGCAGGACGCGCACGCCCAGGAACGACTTGGTGATGCCGCTCATGCGGAGCAGGGGCGGGCCGCTCATGCCCCGTCCACCTCCGGCACGTCGACCCAGCGGCGTTCCCGGGCCGAGGTCAGGACGGCCTCGGCCAGGACGGCGGCGCGCAGGCCGTCGGCGAACACCGGCAGGCCCTCGGGGGTCTGCCCGGCGATGGCGGCCCCGGTGTCGGCCACGAGCGCGTTGAAGCAGTCCTGGTAGCCCTGCGGGTGGCCGACTGGGGTCGTGGACAGGCGCGCGGCGTCGGCGCTCAGTTCGGGGTCGTCGCGGCTGATGGTGCAGGTGCGGCCCCGGCCGCCCGCCCAGAGGGTCTCGGGCCGCTCCTGGTCGAAGAGCAGGGTGCCCTCGGTGCCGGAGACCTCCAGCACGAGACGGTTCTTGCGGCCGGGGGAGACCTGGCTGATGACGGCGCTGCCGACCACGCCCCCCGCGGTGGAGAACTGGAAGGCCACCAGGTCCTCGGTGGCCACCGAGTGCCCGGCGCGGGTGTCGTTGATCCGCGAGGTCTGGGCGCTGACCGAGGTGATGCGGTCGCCGGTGACGAACTCCAGCATGTCGCACCAGTGCGAGCCGATGTCCCCGAACGCGCGGGTGGGGCCGCCCAGTTCGGGGTCCACCCGCCAGTTGTCCTCGTCCGGGTACAGGAGCCAGTCCTGGAGGTAGCCGCCGTGGGCGAGGCTGACGCGGCCGATGGAGCCCGAGGCCACGCGGGCGCGCGCCTCGCGGGCCATGGGGTGGAAGCGGTAGGCGAAGGGGACGACGGCGACCCGCTCGGCCTCCGCCGCGGCCCGGACCAGCTCGCGGGCGGTGTCGGCGTCGGTGGCCAGGGGCTTCTCGCACACGACGTGCTTGCCGGCGGCCAGGGCGGCCAGGCTCAGCGGCGCGTGCAGGTGGTTGGGAGTGCACACGTGGACCACGTCCACGTCGTCGCTGCGGACGAGTTCGAGGGCGTCGGCGTGGGACCGGGCGAGGCCGTGCGCGGTGCGGAACTGTTCGGCCTTGTCGGGGGAGGAGCCCGCGACCCCGACGACCTCGCCTCCCGCGGCGCGGACGGCGTGGGAATGGACTCGGCCCATGAAGCCGGTGCCGATCACCGCGGCGCGGTAGGCGTTGGGGGCGGTCGACCCGGGATCCGCTGCCTCACCCAGGCTTGTGACCTTACTCACTGACATGCTTCGAACGGTACGCCGGACTTCTGTCGATCGTCAAGCAAAAGTCGTAGGATCTATCTGCAATAGACGGATGACGGACAGTCAATAGATCCTGTGCTTCACTGTTCGCATGACGGAAGACGCGCTGACCCATGCGGAGGGACGACCCGGCCCGGCCGTCGCTCCGACCACCGCACCCGGTGCGGGCACCCTGCTCCGACTCCTGCGCGACGGCCGACCGCGCACCCGCTCGGAGCTGGCCTCGGTCACCGGTCTGGCCCGCTCGACCGTCACCCAGCGCGTGGACGCCCTGCTCGCCAGCGGACTCATCGGACCCGCAGGAGAGGCCGTCTCCACCGGGGGCCGGCCGCCCACCACCTTCTCGTTCCAGCCCGACGCCCGCGTGGTCCTGGCCGCCGACCTGGGCGCCACCCACGCCCGCCTGGCCCTCACCGACATGTCGGGGACCGTGCTCGCCGAGGAGCGCGCCGACCTGGACATCGCCCTGGGTCCCGAGCACGTCCTGGACTGGGTCGTGAACCGGGGCCGGGGCCTGCTGGGGGGCGCGGACCGGCGGGTGGACGAACTGCTCGGCCTGGGCATCGGCCTGCCCGGCCCGGTCCAGCACACCACCGGACGCGCGGTGAACCCGCCGATCATGCCGGGGTGGGACAACTTCGACGTGCCCGGCTACGTCCACGACCGGCTCGACGTGCCGGTCCTGGTGGACAACGACGTCAACATCATGGCGATCGGGGAGCACCACACGGCCTGGCCTGAGGCCAGCCACCTGATGTTCGTCAAGGTCGCCACGGGCATCGGCTGCGGCATCGTCAGCGAGGGCAGCGTCTACCGGGGCGCGCAGGGCGCGGCCGGGGACATGGGGCACATCCACGTCCCCAGCGGCGACGAGCGGCCCTGCCGCTGCGGCAACACCGGCTGCCTGGAGGCCGTGGCCAGCGGCGCCGCACTGGCCGCCGCGCTCACCGCCGAGGGCGTGCCCGCGAGCGGCGCCCGCGCCGTGGTCGAGCTGTCCCGCAACGGGTCGGTGCCCGCCCTGCGCGCGCTGCGCCAGGCGGGCCGCGACATCGGCGAGGTGCTCGCCGCGTCGGTGAACATGTTCAACCCGTCGGTCATCGTCATCGGCGGCGCGCTCGCCCTGGCCGGGGACCACCTGCTCGCCGGGGTACGGGAGATCATCTACCAGCGGTCGCTGCCGCTGGCCACCGAGCACCTGAGCATCGTCTCGTCCGTGGCGGGAGAGAGCGCGGGCGTGATCGGCGCGGCGGTCATGGTGATCGAGCACTGCCTGAGCCCCGAGCACGCCGACGCGCTGATCAACGGCTGAGCCGGGGGAGCAGGGGGAACCGGGGGAGCCCGTGATCCCTGTGAGCCCCGGCCGGGGTTCCCAGGGCAGGGCGGGGCCTCAGCGCACGATCGGGACCTTCGGCACTCGGAGGTGTCTTGAGCCTTCGGGGACGGTGTGCTCGGTCAGGGCGTGGACGCCGTCTCGGGTTCGAGATGCTCCATCAGCTCCCGGAAGCGGTTCCAGGCGTCGGGTTCGTCCCCGTCCCCGATCCGGTACCAGACCAGTGGGGCCATGGGCGGACCGAAGGCGACACCCGGAACCGGCGCGGCCAGCGCCCGTTCCCGTCCCGCCTCCAGGACCCCCTCCGGCCCCACGGCCAGCCCGACCGGGACGGACACGCCCGCCCACCGGGGCGCGTACGTCAGGTCGGCGCGCCCGAGGGCGCGGTGCACGGTCATGCTGCGCAGACCGTCCCGCTCGGTCAGCTCGCGCACCAGGGGGTCGAGTGCGTCCAGGTCGGGCCTCTCACCCGGCCGGTACCCCACCGAGAACAGGATCCGCTCGCGTACCCCCGACGGCGTGCGTGACACCCGCAGGCTCCCCGCCAGGGGACGCGCCCCCTCCTCCCGGACGCCTCCGGGCTGTCCGGCGAAGGCCAGCAGGGTCTCACCCGGGGAGCGGCGCCGCGCCATGGCCGTGACCCGCTCGGTGTCCCACGCCCTGGTCAGGGGCTCGGAGACGCCCCACACCGCGGGCGCGCCTCCGGCCAGGCGCTCGGCGAGCAGTTCCACGGTGGTGCCCAGCACCAGGCCGTGGCCGACGGGGTGGTCGACGCTCAGGTCCACGTGCAGGTGGGTACCCGGTTCCTCGTCGGCCGAGGCCCGGAAGGCCTGGTTGGGACCGTCCTCCGCGTTCACCCTGGGGTCGGGAACGAAGCCGGTCTCGGCGTCCCACACCAGCGGCAGGCCGTTGAAGCCGTCGTAGTAGCGCCCGTCCGGGGCGCGCACGACCCACGTGGCGCGGGGGCGGCTCAGGAACCAGCGCAGCGCGTGGGTGATGACGCTCGTGGACGGGGTGACCACCTGTAGGCCCCGCTCCTGGCGGCCGTGCTCGGCCAGCGCGTCCACGAACCAGCTGGACAGGGGGACCACCGGCCGGTCCTGCACCAGGACGGCGTTCGCCCCGGTCACCGTGCTCACCGCCGGATGGTCGGTCGCTCCCAGCAGGTGCGCGTCGTCCCGGGGAAGCCGCGGCTCCGGTTCCCACACCGCCCCGCCGTGCCGTTCGACCAGGCAGCGGGCGAACCGGCGTGCCGTCGCCGCCGTGTCGGTGTCCGCCAGTTCCGTTCCGCGGACCTCGACCCACAGCGGCTGCGCGGGCAGGTCGTCGGTGATCCCGTCGCCCAGGAGGCGGTCGGCCTCCGCCGACACCGCGAGCCGCTGCGCCGCCTGCATGGCGATCACCAGGCGGTCGGAGTCGTCGCGCAGCTGCACCACGGTGCCCTCGGCCACTAGCCGGACCCGCAGCTTGGGTCCGGCGGCGACCAGCGCGTCCAGGAGGGAGCGGCGGCTGGGGCTCTCGGCGAGGAGGGCGACGACGTCGTGGCTCAACGGGGTTCCTTCACAGGGGTGGGGTCGGTGCGGTGGGGCGGGGCCGGGGCCTGGTCGCTCAGATGGGGAACTCCCCGTACCAGTTGCGCTCGACGAGGCGCTTGGGTAGGTAGCCGGACTCCACGTCGAGGTGGAAGTCGGGGTCGCTCTCGGCGGTGTCGTAGGCCAGGCAGGCCATGGCGAGGAGACCGAGCGGGACTACACCCTCGATGTCGTTGGCCCGGCTCTCGTTGGCGGTGTAGTAGTCCGCGTGCAGTGCCACGCCTTGAGCAAGGGCCTCGTTGAACTTGTCGCTGTCGCGCTCCACCAGACGCAGGAAGGCGTTCATCGGTGGGAAGACGAGTTTGTCGAGGAGTTCGGTGTCACCGAAGTCGACGCGGTCGGGGGTGGACAGCTCCATCGCGGCCAGGAGTTCCTCGCCCAGGCCGGGGCGGTTGAGGACGAAGGCCTGGAGTGCGGAGATCCAGTGGTAGGTGAAGGGGTTGTACTGGGCGCCCTCGCTTTCCCCAGCCTCTCGCAGGAGGTCCACGGAGATTTCGCATAGTTCCCGGTAGCGCTTCTGGTCACGGCAGATGACCGCGAGGAAGAAGGCAGTGGTCCAGTTGCTGGCACTGGCGGCATAGGAAGGCCCGGTGGCCTTGGGGCGGCGAATTTTGTGGTGGACCATCAACTCCAGGTCGGCTCCCGGCGGGTTGGTTTCCACTGCGAAAAGAGCATGGTACATCTGCATGTCGGTGGTCCACGCCTGCCAGGATTCCAGCCGCTCCACCCCGGGGTCTGCGGCGGTACTGAACATCACGTCCATGTGCAAAGACCCCAGCGCGAGGTCAACCGACTCAGGATTCGACTCTAGAATCGAAGACCATTCATTTCGATTGTTTTCGCTTGACTCCCAGTGGTTGGGTTCCACGCGGTGGGAGAGGTCGTGGCTGGGGATGTAGAGTGTCATTCTTCTTCCGCTCTAATGTCGAAGAACCTCATGTGGTTTCCTTGGTGTGCTCCTCATCAGCGGTGCAGCAGAAGTTTTCCCAGGGCTTATGAAACAGCCAGGGAATAGTTTTTCCTTCCCTGGATTCGGGGCTGGAGAAGGTTGGGCTAGTGGGCTGATCGGATCTGTTGCCGGTGTGAATCAGGGGGTTTCCTCCGGGATGATCTTGTACTTGTAGCGAGTCTCGACCGTCCAACCTCGCTATAAGTACAAGATCACGCGGGTCAGTGCTGGACTGGTGAACCCTTGCAGCCACCGCACTAGCGCGAACCTCTCCAGCTTAATGGAGTCACAGCGCTCGTTGAGCATGCTGGTATCGGTGGTATGTGCAGGTCGGTCAGATGGGGAACTCTCCGTACCAGCTGCGTTGGAGGATGTGCTTGGGCAGGTAACCGGATTCAACGTCAAAGTGAAAGTCTGGATCCTGCCCGGCGGTGTCGTAGGCCAGGCAGGCCAGAGCCAGGAGAGGAATGGAGGTTCCGCCGTCCAGTTCTTCAGCGCGTTCGGGCGTGGCTGTGTGGAAGGAGCGGAACAGTTCCAGCCCTTCTGCCAGTGCTTCGTTGAACTTGTCACTGTTACGCCGCACCAGGTGCATCAGGGTGTTCAACGGCGGGAAGGTGAGCTTGTTGAGGACTTCAGCAGTGCCGATCTCCGCATTCGCGGGGTCGGACAGTTCCATGGCCTTGAAGAGGTGTTCTCCCAGGCCGGGGCGGTTGAGGACGAAGGCCTGCAAGGCTTCGATCAGGTGGTAGATGTAGGGGTTGTACTGGCTTCCCCGGCTCTCCCCGGCTTGTCGCAGGAGCTCGGTGGGGATCTCGCACAGGGAGCGGTAGCGTTCCTGGTCGCGGCAGGTCACCGCCAGGTAGAACGCGGTCAGCCAGTTACTGGCGTTCGTGAAGTAGTCGGGTTCGACCGCGGTCAGGGTGCGTTCCTGGTGGTTGATCATCCGCGTGAGCTGGGTGCCCGGTTCGGCGGTGGAGACGGCGAGAGTCGCCTCGCTCATCTGCATATAGGTGACCCAGGCCTCCCAGGTTTCCAGCCTGTCCACGTCGGTGTCCATGGCCAGACACAACTCGGCTTGGTCTTGTACCCCGGCCAGGGGGCCTCCAGCATCAAAGGGTGAGTCGATCAGCCACTGCACATAGAACTTACGCCTTTCGGGAACCCTGGCGATACTACCCTCGTAGTTGGGATTGCTGATGTCGTGACGCTCGATGTGGAATGTCAATCTCTGGCTTTTTCTTAGGGGGATCGTTCGGGGCTCTCGATGAGGATTGCGACGGGATCGTGGTTCAACGGGGTCCCCTCGGGGTGGTGATGGCTTCCAGCATGTCAGGATTCGACCAGTTGGGAAGGGCCTCAGATAGGGAATTCACCGTACCAGGACTGCCGGATAATGTGCTTAGGAAGATAATCGGACTCGACCTCGAAATGGAAGTCGGGATCGGTGTCACTGATATCGCAGGCGAGGCATGCGAGTGCAAGGAGTGCTAGGGGTACGACACCGTTAAGGTCCTTGGAGCGTTCTTCAGTGGCGGTGTAGTAATCGTGAAAAAGACGAAGCCCCTGGGCGAGGCCCTTGTTGAACTCTTCACTGTCGCGTTGCGCAAGCCGTAGAAGCGTGTTCATCGGTGGGAAGACTAGTTTATCTAGCGTTTCCGACGAGGAAATGTCCGCCTGTCCGGGTGTGGAAAGTTCCAGGGCTTTTGTGAGGTTCTCTACCAGGGTGGGGCGGTCCAGGATGAAGTCCTGCAGCGCCGAGATCCAGTAGTAGAGAAATTCGTCGTAGGCTCCTCCATCGCTTTCCCCCGCCTCCTTGAGGAGTTCCACGGGGATATTGCAGAGGAAGCGAACACGATTTTCGTCTCGGCAGGTGAGGGCGAGAAAGAATGCTGTCTCCCAGTTCCCTGCATCAGTGAAGTGGGATGGCTCGACCGAGGGTAGGTCGCGCACCTCCTGGTCGATCAGTCGTTCAACGTGATCACCTCGGGGGGCAGTGCTCGCGGCGAAGAGCGCTTCAGTGGCCTGCATGTAGGTTGACCACGACTCCCATGTGATCAGGTTTTTGGAGTCAGGATCGACTGCCAGGCTTATGGCCGCCTCGCGGCGGATGTTTTCAAGTGGAAAATCGGCAAGGGAGGGATCACGTACCAGCCATGCCACCTGTTCCTTTCTTCTGGTGGCGCTGTCTTCCATGAACTTCTGATAGAAGGGCTTGGAGGGGTCATGGCGAGGAATATTTATCATTGTGCCCGTTTCTAGTTCTTGTTCGAAAGATCGTAGAGGCCGAAAGTGAGGCCTGAGTGCCTTCCGGAGTTGTCGGTCATCGCCTTAACCTCAGTATAGTACAGCTTTCTTTCTGCCAGTGCTTTTTCTAGTTTTTCTGCCATGTCCCACTCATTCGGCTTTTTTCCGTTCGTCTTGTCCTCAAGTCCTCGCTCCTTCATGTTGCTGAAAGTTGCCTTGAGGTAAGCGTGTGTCCCCTGTGATATTCGCTTAGTATTTTTTCCGTCCCCGACTGTTCGTTCTCCAAGGGATGTGTCTTTGTCTCCCTTGGCTTCTACGATGACAAATTTTCCATCCTTGGCAGGCCAGATCTGGTCAAACTGGTAGTTTCCGCTATCGGGGGCTGTGTCGAACTTGGGAAGCGGCTTGTCATCGATAACCTCTGGAAGCTTTATTTCTTTTGTCTCTTTTTCTCCTGTCTCCTTGTTCTCGAAGAAAACGGTGACTTTGGTATTGCCATCAAAAAGTTTGGGAACCGCTGCGGCGGCGGTGGTCTCACCGTACATCTCACTGGAGACGCTTACGGCGGCTCGATCCAATGACTGTCTTTCCTGTGCGGCGACGACTTTAGGGTGATCGTTCTCGGGTCCGGCGTTATTTGGATAGGCCTTTTTTTGTTTTTCCACGTCCTCTCTGGATTTCCGGTTGCTCTCGACGGCGTCAAATCGCTCCTTGGCAAGGAAGTCGATTTTCCCGATCGCGTGGTGGCTGGAGTCCCGTGGGATGGTGACTCGCTTTCCCGGGAACCTGTAATCAGGTTTTCTGGGGCTCGGGAGGCTCTCTTTGACAATCCAGGGAAGGCCTTCTTTTGCGCGAGTGATCATGGGGATCGTCATTCCCAGGATCTGGCGCTCTATCGAGTGCCTGTGGCCGTTCTTCTGATAATATTCAGAAAATAGACCATCTGGGCTCTTGTTGAGAAGGCCAATGAATTTACCCGCGAAGTCCATCCAATCCATATCTGGTTTCAGGGAAAGCTTCTTAATGATAAATTCGTCGGCTAGCCTTCCGGTGAGCCCTTCTCCCTGCCCGGACGTTCCTCGGTGGTGAGACATGTGAGTCTCAACGTCCGCCTCCAAGAGGTTTTCCCCTGGCCGACGCGGGGTCTGGGAGGACGCAGCCGAATCCTCGTGTGAACCTGAGAGGTCTGTGTCAGACCTCGTGTTCTCGCGTCGGTCGGTGGTAGCCGTCGGCGTACTTTTCTGGCGCTCCTCCATCCTGTCGCGGTCACCATGATTCGGTGTTGAATGCTGCTCCTCAGTTCTGTTCGTATTGTTGGAGACCTCGCCCCGAGGAGGCGTGTCAACATCGGAGCCGCCGTCGCCGCCCGGCACGGAGTCAGCCCTGTTGACGGCGACCGGGCGACGGGTCTCCACGTCGGCGCCGCGGTCGTGCCGGAACCCTGCATCGGAGCCGCTCCGCGCGTCAGGCGCACCGATCCTTGAGGCGTCGACCCGGTGGCCGCTGCTGTCCCCCAGGTTCACGTGCTGGACCTGGCCGTGCGGAATCGGCTTCTGCGCGCTCGCGGTGTCGGCGTCGGGACGCGGTGCCGTCGTCGCGTACTCCCTGTCGGCCTCGGGCTCGTCGCGGCCGCCGTGTCCGTCCCGTCCGTCGCCGGGGCCTCCCTCCCAATTCACATGGGGGTAGTCGCTCGCCACCGCACGCATGTCGGAGAACGCGGCGTTCGCGCGGCCGTCCAGCCCGTACCTCTCCGCGACCTGGGAGTCCTTCAAGGGAGAGGAATCCGGGTCCACGGTGGCACGGTCGCCCTCGTACAAGGCGGTCTCGGCGCGTTGGTTGACCTGGAAGTTCGCGTGGTCCTCAGCCGTGAACATGCCGTTGACCTGTCGCAGCAGCCTGTCGCTCTCGCTGAGCTGCTCGGCGGTCGGGTCCTGGGAACCGCTCTCGGTCGGCGAGGGCCGGTGGGAGGTGTCCGAGGTGTCCTCGATCACCGGTACGGGAGAGCTGCCGCGCTCTTCCCCGGAAGCCTCCTCAAGGAGGGCCTGTTCGTCGTCCGCCCCGGCACGGTCGGTTTCGGGTTCGGCCCTGGAAGGTCTCTCGTTCGCCTCGGTCTCCCGGTCTGCGATCGGTCGTGCGGTGGTCCTCCTCGATTCGGAGGGATCGCTGTCACCCTGGACGGGCGCGGACTGCGGCGGAGGAGACCCGTCCGCGTGCGAGCCGTCGGCGGGGTCGTTCGTGATCCTCTGCAAGCGGTCCAGGGACCCCCTCAGGTCACCCAGCTGCTGCGGACTGAGTCCGTCGGGGTTGAAGACACTGGTGTCGATCCGCACGACGGGGGCACCGCTGCCCCCGAAGGTGGGGACGCCCGCGGGCAGGTCCACATCGACGTCCGTCGAGCTACCGGATCCGCTGTCACCGCCGCGACCGCCCATGCCGTCCACGATGGCCATGCCGCGCCAGGCCATCAGCGGCACGCCGACCGCCGCGCCCACACCGGTGGCCGACAGCGCGGCGCCGAGGGCGGTGACGCCGATGTTGAGCACGGCGGTGCCGATCACGTAGCCGGGACGCTCGCCCCACTCCTCCCAGGGCACCACCGAGTGGGCCAGGTCCTTCCACGCCGAGCCGACGGTGTCCCAGCCCGACCAGCCGTAGCTGTCGGACTCGGCGTCGTACATGCCCACCAGCGAGGCCACGGACTGGATGTTGCTCTCGTGGTACTCGTACAGGGCGTCGCCCCAGGACATGTTGAACCAGCCCTCGGAGCTGTGCATGCCCAGCATCGCGCCGGTGCCCTCGACCGCCCCGACACCGAAGTCCCACACCGCGTCCCAGCCGTCGACCAACCAGCTCTCGTCGACGGCGGCCCCGCTCACGCCCCACTCGGTGGCCAGGTCCGACAGGTCCTCGTCGTAGCCGTGGTAGAACACGTCGGGATCGAGGGCGCCGTCGCCGGAGGGCGTCTTCTCGAACGGGGTGCGGTCGGGGACGAACCGGTTGATGGCGTTGGCGCAGGCGAGCTCGGCGTCCGCATAGTCCTCGATGATGCGTGTGCCGTCCTCGATGAGGCGCTTGTTCTCCGCGACGTCGGGGTGCTCGCCGATCCCGAAGAAGCCGGCCACGCCCTCTGCCTTGCGCCAGTCCTCGCCCTTCGCGTCGATGCGGGCCCGGAACTCGAAGGCCTCGGCTCTCAGACCGGACCAGCGGGACTTGATGTCGCGCAGGTCGGCGGCGAAGGTCTCCAGCGCGCTCGCGGCGTGGCCGAGGTCGGTCGAGACCGTGTCGCCGTCAGCGGCCACCGGTTCGAGCACGGAGTAGAGGTGTTCCGCCTCGGGAGCCTTGTAGTGGGACCTCAGCCCGCTCCAGGCGGACGTGATGTCGTTGCCGGTGTCGCCGACCGACTCCCCGGCGCTGCGCAGGTCGGAGGCCAGGGTCTCGATGTAGTCGGGGGAGGGGGTGGGCACGGGGAAGGTCGCGGGGCTGACCTTGTCATCACCGTCGATGAGCATCTCGGTCTGTTCGCCGATGGTCAGCGGCGCGCTCGGGGGAGTGTCGGGAGGAAGCACGTGGGAGGACTCCGGGGGAGAGGTGACCGGGGGAGGGGAGAGGGGCGGTCGGGGTCAGACGAGTTCGGCGTTCCCGCCCGGGGCGGGCGGCGGGGGCGGGTCGGGGACCACACCGGCGTTGCGCTGCGCCTCCAGAGCCATCTCCTCGTTGCCCGTGACGTAGGCGGTGGTCGCCTCGCTGGTCTGTGTGACGGCGTTGCCGGTCAGGGAGAGCATGTCGCCCATGAGCCCGAAGTAGTGCTCGGCGAACTCGCCCAGGGCGACCCCGATGGGGGCGCTGTTGATGTGGGTGCTGAGGGTGGTGACGCGTTCCTCGATCGTGGTCATGTCACCGAACAGGCCCTCGGACCCGCCCTCCTCGCCGAGGTGAGAGAGGGTGTTGACGAGCACGGTGCCGATCTCCGGGGGGTCGATGTCCCAGGCGGTCACGGGGATTCCTCCTGTCGCTGTTCACGGGGCTCCTCGGGGGCGGGACGGGAGCGGAAGGCCTCGGGGCGGAAGGATCCGGTCCCGTCCTCGGGGCTGGGGCCGACGAGGGGCCCGGACCCGGCCCGGGCGGCCTCGACGGTGTGGAGCATCCGGTTCAGGGCCGAGCGGCCCCGGGTGAGGTCGGTGCGGGCGCGCAGGCGCATGTACTCCGAGGATCGCTGGATCCCAAGCCCGGGGTGCGGTGCCGACGCCTCCTCCGCTTGTCCGGAAGCCTGCTCCGGGAGCGGCGTTTGTGGTGGGGGCGCTTCCCCGTCCTGGTCGAGGCGCACGATGTCGAACTTCACCGGTCGTTCTCTCCTCCCCGCCCTCTCCGCTGCCTCCGCCCGGAGGCACTCACCATGCGGTGCGTACCGACGTACGGAATGTAGGCAATGGTTCCATTGTGGCGAGATCCACCGACATCCGCCGGGGCGGGTGTGGACGTCCGCCGGGGCGGGGTGTCGACGGTCCGCGGGCACAGGACCAGGTCGGGAGTGGTGCACGCGGAGCACGGACGCTCCGAAACCGTCCGGACCCGTGCGGTGTGCCACGTGTGCCTGGCCGGATGCGGCCAGGCCTGACGCACCCGCCCGGTGCCCCACGCCCGGACGGAGGCTCCGAGACGCCACGCACAGCGGATGGCGAGGGCCGTGGCGGCCCGCGCGGTCGTCCGGGTGTGAACGGGACGCCCGTCCCCCCGGCCGGTACCGCGCAGGCGGGTGGCGGCCGGGACGCGTACCGGACTTTCGGAAGGAGGTCCCGGATCCCCTCGCACGCGTTGTCCGCCCTTGGCGGAAAAGGAGGTCCGGCCGGTCCTGGAGGGCGGGGACGCGGCCGGATCTCCGCTTCGCGGACCCGGAGGAGGGCTGGCGCGGGGCGGCTCGCCGCGCACGTGCGCCGACCCGCTGGTCGGTACCCTCTTCCGGGTCCTTGGGGGAGTGGGGGGAGGGCTGAGACGCGGCAGAAGGGGCGGGGTTCGGGGCTTCGAGGCGCGCGGGCGGGCGCGGAGCCTCCGGAGGGCGGGTTCGGTGGTTCCCTTTTCTTTTCCTCGCCTTTCCTGTGCTTTGGTTTTTCCCGTGCGTGTGCGCCCCGAAACGCCCGCCACCGGTTCCGCTGATGTTTTCTCCGGGGCGCTCTTTTCTCGCCCTGATGGGAATTGTTTTGCTTTTTTGTCGAAAAAGGAGGAGATGAGGAGTTATGCGGGTCGGGTGACGTTTTCGGGCTGACTGCGGTCATGTGACCCGCTTGGTGGTGCTTCGTCGCGCCCGGTCCTTGCCCCGGGCCCGCTCCCTCACCCGGGTCCCGGGCACGCGAAAGGGGGCGGAGCCGATCGGCTCCGCCCCCTCGTGCGCCTCGGGTCAGGGGGCGCCGCTCTGGTTCCCGGGGTCACGGGTCACCTGGTCCGATTGCCCGTCCGGATCGTTCGGGTCCTTCGGCGTGCTGGCCGACCGGTGTGTCGGCCGCCCGGCCCGCCGCTCATCCGGCGTGCTGGTCACCCGGCGCCTGCCGGTCGTGTCGCTCGCGGTTGGCCTGCTCCGCCTCCGCGTCCATCTCCTGGGCGCGGATCTGGTTCCTGTGGTACTCGCCCTGCTTCACGTCGGGCAGGATGCCCTCGTGCCGCAGGACGGGCTCCTCGCGGGGACTCCGCGCGGGCTCCCGAGGATCCACGGGCTGCGTCTCGTCCCTCGGTTCGGGCGCCGGTTCCCCGACGGGCCTCACGGTCGCCTCCTGCGCCGTGTACGCCGTCCGGCCATCCCCCGGTGCCCGGCTGCTCAGGGTGGAGGCGCGCCCCACGCTCCGCAGCAGGGTGATGATCGCGACGCCCGTGACCAGATTGATCACGGCCGTGCTGACCTGGCTCGACGTGTCCACGGGTTCGCTGAACGGGGCGACGGCGGCGATCGCCGTGATCAGCCCCAGGATCCACCCGAAGAACTTCATCGCCCGCGGGGCGCTGAGCAGCAGCATGTGCATCAGCCCCGTGGCCAGCAGCGCCGCCACGGCGGCCATCAGCGCGTAGGCCACCGTGCTCGCGTCGCCCAGTGCCCCCGCGCTCTCCGGTGCGAGCACCGGAACCCCGAACACCCCCCGGAAGACCAGGGCGCCCGCGAAGATCACCAGCGCCGCCACGACGGCGGTGGCCATCCCTCCGTACCACAGCCGCGTGGTGTTGACGGGTCGTTCGCTACCTATCTCGGTCATGCCAGTACCCCCAGATACTGTGCCTCTGGGCCGATCCCCTACCCCGCATCCGTCCATGTACTACGAGTGACCGAGAAAACCCGCGTCGTGCCTGGTCATCCGGGATGCCCTGGGGCGCCGGGGAAAACGGTCACGCCTCCCCGGGCGTGTCCGGGCCTCCCCCCGGGCGTGTCCGGGCGCCGCTCCGTCCCGGTCCCCCGCACGTGGAACACTGGAGTACATGTCTCACTTCGCGCACGCTCGCGTCGACCTCGACGCGATCTCCCACAACGCGCGGGTGCTCCGCGGGTTCGCAGGGGGCACCCCGCTCATGGGTGTGGTCAAGGCCGACGGCTACGGGCACGGCATGCTCCCGTCCGCCCGCGCCCTGATCGCGGGCGGCGCGACCTGGCTGGGCACGGCCTTCATCGGTGAGGCCCTCGAACTGCGCCGTGCCGGACTGACCCTGCCCGTCCTGGCCTGGATCATCCCGCCCGGTGAGCCGGTCGCGGAGGCGGTCGGGGCCGACATCGACCTCGGGGTGAGCGACCGCGCGGTCCTGGACACCGTGATCGCCGAGGCCCGCCGCCTGGGCCGCACCGCCCGTGTGCAGCTCAAGGCCGACACCGGCCTCAACCGCGGCGGCGCGGGTCCCGCCGACTGGGGATCCCTGACCGAGGCCGCCGCCCGCGCCGAGGACGAGGGGCACCTGCGCGTCACCGGAGTGTGGTCGCACTTCGCCTGCGCCGACGAGCCGGGCCACCCCTCCGTCGCGCGCCAGCTCTCCCGTTTCCACGAGGCCCTGGAGACCGCGGACAAGGTCGGCCTGACCCCCGAGGTCCGGCACATCGCCAACTCGGCCGCGCTGCTCACCCTCCCCGAGGCCCGCTTCGACCTCGTCCGGGGCGGGATCGCCGGTTACGGCCTGTCCCCGATCCCCGGCCTCACGGGGACCGGGCTGAGGCCCGCGATGACGCTGCGCTCCCGGCTCGCCCTCACCAAGCGCGTCCCCGAGGGCAGCGGCGTCTCCTACGGCCACCGCTACGTGACCGACCGGGAGACCACCCTGGCCCTGGTGCCGCTGGGCTACGCCGACGGGGTCCCCCGCGCCGCCACCAACCGGGGGCCCGTCCTCCTGGGCGGGCGCCGCCGCGCCATCGCGGGAACGGTCTGCATGGACCAGTTCGTCGTGGACGTCGGCGACGACGCCGTGGAGGCCGGTGAGTACGCGGTGCTCTTCGGGAACCCGGAGGACCACCCGGACACCCCGACCGCCGAGGACTGGGCCGAGATCCTGGACACCATCCCGTACGAGATCGTCACGCGGGTGGGGCCCCGGGTCCCGCGCGAGTACGTCGGCGGGCAGGCCCGAGCCGCGTCGGCGGGAGTCTGACCGGTCACCGCGATCCGGTCACAGACCTCCTCCATCCGGCCTAACCTGGGTGAAGGGGGTGCGCTCCGGCGGCCCCGCCCGCACACGCCCTGACCCGGCGCGCCGCGATCCACCATCCACACCAGATCACGAGCAGCGAATCTGATGACAGACGCGACAGCAACCACTCCAGGTGCGGCCACCGTCCGCGAGGTCACCGCGGCCACCGACGACGCCATGCGCACCCTCGGCCGCGACCTCGCCGCCCTCGCCCGACCCGGCGACCTGCTGATCCTGTCCGGGCCGCTCGGCGCGGGAAAGACCACCCTCACCCAGGGCCTGGGCGAGGGGCTGGGCGTGCGCGGATCGGTCACCTCCCCGACCTTCGTCATCTCCCGGATCCACCCCTCCCTGACCGGAGGCCCCGACCTCGTCCACGTGGACGCCTACCGGCTCGGCGGGCCCGACGAGATCGACGACATCGACCTGGACATGACCCTCCCCGACTCCGTCACCGTGGTGGAGTGGGGCGAGGGCGTGGCCGAGGGGCTCTCCGACGACCGGTTGGAGATCCGCATCGAACGCCACCCCGACGACACCCGCTCCGTCCACCTGCGCGCCGCCGGCGCCCGGTGGGCCGGCGCCGACCTGCCCGGCACCGCCGCCGGGCGCGGATAGGCGGTCACCCGTGCTTCTCCTGGCCTTCGACACCGCCACCCCGGCGGTCACCGCCGCCATCGGCGAGACCGGCTCCGACGGCTCCTTCACGCTGCGCGCCAGCGCGAGCTCCGTGGACGCCCGCCGCCACGGCGAACTGCTCGGCCCCACGATCGCGCGGCTCACCGAGGAGGCCGGGATCGTCCTGGCCGACCTCGACCACGTCGCCGTCGGTATCGGCCCCGGGCCCTACACCGGCCTGCGGGTCGGACTGGCCACCGCGCACGCCCTGGCCGACGCCCTCGGCGTTCCCTGCCACGGCGTCACCACCCTGGACGCGCTGGCCTTCGCCACCGGGCGGTCCGAGCCCTTCGTCGCGATGACCGACGCCCGCCGCAAGGAGGTGTTCTGGGCCCGCTACGACGACCACCTCACCCGCGTGGGCGAGGTGCGCGTCGACCGACCCGCCGAGGTGGACACCGGCGGGCTCGCGCTGGTCGGCGACGGCGCCCGCATGTACGCCGACGTGCTCGGCGCGGGCTCCGCCGCGATGGACCCCCTGCACCCGGACGCCGCCGCCATGGCGGAGCTGGCCCTGCTGCGCCTGGGCCGGGGCGAGGAGCTGCCCGCGCCCAACCCGCTCTACCTGCGCCGTCCGGACGCGGTGGAGCCCGGTGCCCCGAAGAAGGTGCGCCAGTGGGTGAAGTGACGCCGACGCCGGGCCTGACCGGCGTGAGCCTGCGCGCGATGACCCCCGACGACGTTCCGGCCGTCATGGACCTCGAACGCGCCCTGTTCCCCCTCGACGCCTGGAGCGAGGGCATGCTCAGGGACGAGCTGGCCGAGCCCACGCGCCACTACCTGGTCGCCGTGTCCGGGGACGCCGTCGTCGGCTACGCCGGGCTGCGCGCCGTCCCGCCCGAGGGCGACGTGCAGACCATGGCCGTGTCCGAGCAGGTCTGGGGCCGGGGCGTGGGCAGCTCGCTGCTCACCGAACTCCTCACCGAGGCCGGGCGGCGCGGCGTCACCCACATGTTCCTGGAGGTGCGCTCGGACAACCCGCGCGCCCAGAGGCTCTACGGCCGGTTCGGCTTCGTGCAGATCGGTGTGCGGCGCGGCTACTACAACGGGGCGGACGCGCTCGTCATGCGGCGCGTCGCCGAGGAGGGGAACCATGAGTGACCTGCCGCTGGTCATGGGGATCGAGACGTCCTGCGACGAGACCGGCGTGGCGCTGGTGCGCGGCTGCGAGCTGCTCGGCGACGCCGTGGCCTCCAGCGTGGACCAGCACGTCCGGTTCGGCGGCGTGGTGCCCGAGGTGGCCAGCCGCGCGCACCTGGAGGCGATGACCCCGACCGTGCACCGTGCGCTGGAGCAGGCCGGGGCCAAGCTGTCGGACGTGGACGCCGTCGCCGTCACCGCCGGTCCGGGCCTGGCGGGCGCCCTGCTCGTGGGCGTGTCCGCGGCCAAGGCGTACGCGATGGCCCTGGGCAAGCCGCTCTACGGCGTGAACCACCTGGTGGGCCATGTGGCCGTGGACCAACTGGAGCACGGCCCGCTGCCCAAGCCCTCGATCGCCCTGCTGGTGTCGGGCGGCCACACCTCGCTGCTGCTGGTCAACGACCTGGCCACCGAGGTGGTCTCGCTCGGCGACACCGTGGACGACGCGGCCGGTGAGGCCTACGACAAGGTGGCGCGCCTGCTCGACCTGCCCTACCCGGGCGGCCCGCCCATCGACAAGGCGGCGCAGCGGGGCGACCCCAAGGCGATCCGCTTCCCGCGCGGCAAGTGGGGCGACGGCACCTACGACTTCTCGTTCTCGGGCCTGAAGACCGCCGTGGCCCGCCACGTGGAGGACACCGACCGCCGGGGCGAGCCCCTGGTGGTCGCCGACATCGCCGCCGCCTTCCAGGAGTCGGTGGTGGACGTGCTCACCCGCAAGGCCGTGGACGCCTGTGTGGAGCACGGCGTGAGCACGCTGGTCATCAGCGGCGGCGTGGCGGCGAACTCGGCGCTGCGCGCGCTGGCCGAGCAGCGCTGCCGGGAGGCGGGCGTCGAACTGCGCGTCCCGCGCCCGCGCCTGTGCACCGACAACGGCGCGATGATCGCCGCCCTGGGCGCCGAGGTCGTGGCGGCGGGCCTGCCCGCGTCCGCCCTGGACCTGGCCACGGACACGTCCCTGCCGGTGAGCTCCCCGCTCGCGATGTAGCCGACGCGTGGCCGCCCCGGCCCGGACCGGTTCCGGGGCGGGCCGGGGCGGTGTCCCTCATCCGGCCAGCGCCAGGCCCGCGCTGATGGCGGCGGCGATCAGGAACGCGATGGACCCCATGAGGGTCTCCATCACGGTCCAGCTCTTGAGGGTGGTCCTGATGTCGATGTCGAGGTAGCGGTTCATCAGCCAGAAGCCGGAGTCGTTGACGTGCGAGAGCACCGTCCCGCCCGCCGCGATCGCGATGACCACGAGCGCGATCTCGGGCTGCGACATCCCGGCCTCCGCGATGAGCGGGGCCACGATCGGTGCGGTGGTGACGATCGCGACCGTCTTCGACCCCAGGGCCACGCGCATGATCGTGGCGATGACGAAGGCCAGGACGACGGCGGGCAGGGCCGTGGCGGACAGGATCCCCGCCACGGCGTCGCCTGCGCCCGTCGCCTCCAGGACCTCGCCGAAGACCCCGCCCGCGCCGGTGACGAGCAGGACCAGGGCGGTCGGGCCCAGGGACGCGGAGGCGGCCTTCTCCACCCGCTCGCGCGTCATGCCCCCGCGCAGGCCCAGCAGCCAGAAGGACAGCAGGGTGGCGATCGTCAGCGCGGTGACGGGGTTGCCGACGAAGAGCAGGGCATCCAGCACGGGCCCCTCGGGTACCACCAGGGGGGAGAAGGTGTTGAGCAGGATGAGGGCGACCGGCAGGATGACCACGGCCAGGGTCAGCGACAGCGGGGGCGCGTTCTCGGGGACCTCGCTCAGCTCGTCGCCCTCCTCCTGGAAGGAGGCGGGGACGGGGACGAAGTTGCGGTCGCCCAGCCACTTGCCGAACACGTAGGCGCCCAGGTACCAGGCGGGCAGGCCGCAGACCAGGCCCATGAAGGCGATCCAGCCCAGGTGCCCGCCGAGCAGTTCGGCCGCTGCCACGGGGCCGGGGTGCGGCGGCAGGACCGCGTGCATGATGGCCAGGCCGCCCGCCGCGGGCAGCGCGACGCTGATCAGCGACCGGCCCGACCGGGCGGCGACCGCGTACAGCAGCGGGACCATGATGATGAAGCCCACGTCGAAGAAGACGGGGACGCCCAGGAGCAGCGCGGTCAGCCCCATGGCGAGCGGGGCGCGGCCCTCGCCGAAGAGGGCGAGCAGGCGCTGTGACAGGAGCTGGGCGGCGCCCGTCTCCTGCATCATGCGGCCCAGCATCGCGCCGAGGGCGACGATGATGGCGATGCCGCCGAGGGTGTCGCCCATCCCGGCTTCGAGCAGCTCCGGAATGCCGCTGAGGGGCAGGCCCGCGGCGAACGCCACGGCCGCGCTCACCAGGAGCAGCGCGATGAAGGCGTGCAGTTTGGCCCGCAGGACCAGCACGAGCAGCAGGACCACGCCGAGGGCGACGGTGAGGATGAGGGCCCACGGCGGGAGGGACCAGGCCGCTGCGGGGGCTTCGCCCGCGGAGAGGAACGCCCCGGGGGCGGAGGGGTGGGTGGTGGAGAGCATGGGAGGCCTTGTCTGGGGAGGTGCGGGCGCTCCGCCGCGGCGGGACGCCCGGGGGCCGCGGCACCGGAGGGGGGATCCGGTGGCGGAGGTGGTTCGCCGGGGCGGGGGCCGCTCCGGCGAACCCGGGGAGGGCTAGTGGCGCGCCGGACGGGCAGCGGGGGTAAGCCCCCCGGGGAGATCGGGATCGGTCCCGACTTCGCTCATATCGTCTCCATACGTAGACGTCATCTCTGTCTGTAGCCGCAGGTTATTTTGGGGGACACATCACGTCAACCTGGGACGTGGAGCACAAAGGGTGATGAAACGGGCAACACTGCGCGTGGCGCGGCGGGCGCGGGCATGGGGGAGGGCGGGGCGCGGGCGGCGGGAGCTCCTGTGACGGAAGGGTTTCGTCACGTGTTCCGGGGCGCGCGGGACGATGGTTGGGAGAACGGCGTTCTACACTGAGGACCCCGAGGCGGACGTCCTCGCTCGCCCCCGGCGGGCCGTCCCCGGCCGGGGGGCCGACCCGGCCCGCACGCAGCAGGAAGGAGGCGGTCGAGTGTCGGCCGCGGAAGGTCACGGCGGTGTCCGAGAGGTCAAGTCGGCGGCGCGCACCGTCGAACTCCTGGAGATCCTGGCGCGCTACCGGGACCCGGTCACCCTGCGCACCCTCTCGGAGGAGATGGGTATTCCCCGCAGCAGCCTGTACGCGCTGGTGCAGACGCTCGTGAACCGCGGCTGGGTGCGGTCCGACCCCACCGGAGCCCTCTACACACTGGGCATCCGCGCGCTCTTCACCGGGACCGGCTACATCGACTCCGACGCCCGCGTGGCCCAGGCGCGCGGCCACCTGGACTCCCTCGCCGAGAAGCTGGGCGAGACCGTCCACCTCGCCCGGCTCGACGGCGGCGACGTCGTCTACCTGGCCACCCAGGAGTCACGGCACTACCTGCGCCCCTTCAGCCGCGTGGGCCGACGGCTGCCCGCGCACAGCACCGCCCTGGGCAAGGCCCTGCTCGCCGAGCGCGAGGACGGACAGGTGCGCGACCTGCTGCCCGCGAAGCTGGAGGCGCTCACCGACGAGACGATCACCGACGTGGACGCGCTCCTGGAGGATCTGGCGCGCATCCGCGAGCGCGGCTACTCCACCGACGACGGTGAGAACGTCGTGGGCCTGCGGTGCGTGGCGGTGTCCCTGCGCTACGACCACCCGGCCGTGGACGCCCTGAGCTGTTCGGTCCCGACGCCCCGGTACACCGATGAGGTGGCCGCGGCCGTGCTGGAGGCCCTGATGGAGGCGCGGGCGATCCTGGAGCGCTACTGGCCCCCGGGTCCGGGCCTGGGGTGAGGCTTGTGGGGGTGGGAAGCCGCGGCTGCCCGCCCCCACGTGGGCGTGGTGTCCGGACTCAGCCGAAGAGTTCCTCGGGGCTGTTCACCTTGGCGGCCTTGCTGGCCCAGCCTTCGAGGGTGGCGAGGTCGTCACAGGATTCGATCCGCTGGCGGATCTCATCGGAGACCTCGAAGCCCCGGGAGGAGAGGAAGAGGATCACGCTGCGCGCGACGCCCTCCTCACGGCCCTCCTCACGGCCTTCCTCGCGGCCGATGTCGACGTACTCGCGGGCGAAGTCGCTCTGCCAGTTGTAGGTTCCCACGGACATCAGGTCCTCCAGGTATTTCCGGGCCTCGTCGGAGCGCCCGGCCAGTACGTAGTCATAGTAGAACGCGCGGTGGTCGGAGGACACGGCGTTCAGTGCCTCCATCACCGCGTCCAATGTGCGCAGATCGTGGTCACCGTGCGCCTTGGCCGACAGCACCGCCAGTTCGGGCATACTCCGCGCCTGCTCCGGGTCAGCGACCACCGGAGTGTTGGACGGTCCCACCACGAGAGGCGTGAGGTGGTCGCCCGGATACCCGGTGTGGATCGGGCCGGTGTAGTACCGGGCGAGTGCGTCGGTGGGACACAGCGCCAGCAGCACTGTCGGGCACTTGACCTGGGCTCGGACAGTGGCGTGATAGACCGGCCAGGTCCAGAACTTGTCCTGTTCCTGCTTGTGCTGGCGCTCCACGACCACGGCCAGGACCTTCTCGGTGCCGTTGCGCAGCACCACGGCGCCGTCGCTGGTGTAGACGCGCGGTTTGCTGTCGGTGCACTCGGAGGAGGTCATCGAGGCCTCGGTGTACTCGGGCAGTTCGAAGCCCACCGCGTCACGGAGCAGGGGGATGACCACCTCCGGTGCGTTTCGAATGATCTTCAGGGGTATCTCGTGTTCTTCGCTGGGCACGGCGTTCCTTGTTGTCGTAGGGGCGGGGAAGGGGTCACGCGGGTGCGGCCTGGCACTGCTGGTCGTGCCAGATGCGGACGAGGGAGGCGAGTTCGGCCCACTCGGCGGAGTGGGCTGGCCGGGTACGGGCGGACTCGGTGGGCCGGACGACGCCGAAGCGGGGCGCGGGTTCGCCGAGCAGTTCGCCTCCGGGGTCCTGGGCCCACTTCTGGAGGAGGGCGGCGGCGCGTTCCTGGACGAGGGCGAACGCGCGTTGGACCTCGTCGGTCTCGGCTCCGGGCTCGGGGTTTCGGGGCGCGGGAACCTGAGCCGTGGACGCGCGTGCGCGCAGGCGTTCGTGGGCGGCGTAGTAGGGCCTGACCAGGGCGACGTCCTCGGCCGGAACGATCTCGCGGGGAGGTGCCAGGCGGGGAGGCGGAAGCGGGGCCGGGGGAGGACCGGGAACGTGGCGGCGGACGCGGGTGGAGCGTCGGCGGCGACCGGCCACCGTGGCGTGGCGTCCGCAGGGGGCGGAGAGGAAGGCGATCAGCGGGCCGAGGGCACGGCTGAGAAGGGCAGCGCTAAACTGGCGCATGCTGGCAAGTTCCTTTGGTTAAAGGGGTTGAAGTTGCTGGCCAAGGCCCCGGGCGGAGACAACCGTCGCGGGGTCATTCGTGCTTTCAGTTGTGTGTTCGGGAAAAGGGTAGGGCATCGCGGGAGTGCTTGGCGAAACTACGGCGAAGTAATGTGCGGGTTAATTCGCAACTTGGCCGTCGTTGCAGCTCAGAAGCCTTGTAAGAACCTTTCTCGCCAAAAAGGCAAAAGGTTCTATCCGGACATGGAACGCAAAAAGGCCCCTGTCCCGGAAACGCGGGGCAGGGGCCGGTGCGATGCGGTCAGCGGTCGCCCTTGACGGAGGCGAGGAAGCCGGACCAGGCGGGGCTCCCGAAGGCGAGGTGGCCGTGGTCGCGGTGCTGGGTGTCGCGGACCAGGGTGTGCTCGGAGCCCTCGGCGACCTCCACACAGTTCTGGTGAGATGCTCCGCTGTAGCTGCTCTTGTGCCACTGGACGTCACTCATGGCGGAAAACCCTCAATCGTCTCTTCGACCAGCCGCAGCGACCGGCTCGGTGGCATCGCTGCTGCTTGCAGGCGGTGGAACCTCAGTTTGAACTCTCCCACGGCGTCGGGATCGTGGACGAACTGGCCCTTGTAGGCCGACTCCGCGTAGACGAGCTCCCGTTCCGGCGGGGGGTCGAGGATCGTGAAGGGCCCGACCAGTCCGGGGTGCAGCGGCTCCTCCGTGATCTGCAAGGTTATCCGCTCGCGCGCGGCGAGAGCGTGGATGTGCTCCAGCTGCCCGCGCATGATGGGGCCGTGGTCGATCGGTTCGGTGAGGACCGCTCGGCCGATCACCACCATCATCACCGGGGTGTCCGCGCTCTGGAAGCGCTCGCCGCGAGCGGTCCGCTCGCGCACGCTCGCCTCGGTTTTCGCAGGCGGCTCCCACGGAGTCCCCGCTCGCATGACGGCCGTGGCGTAGTCGGCGGTCTGGAGCAGAGAGGGCACCAGGAAGGGGTGGAACTCCAGGATGGAGGCCGCCTTGGGGCAGGTGTACTGACAGAAGCGGAAAACGGTGATTACTATATTCCCCAGGATTGGACGGAGTGGGATGTTTCCAGCGGGGAGAGGACTACCGCTTTGGCAAATGCCTTTTCGAGTGTGAGCCAACTCGGCCTTCCCAATTCTAATAACCCAGTCATGGACGACTATGTTACATATCTCGATCTTTACTCTGGAAATCGTGAAAAGTGGGAAGACTTCTCCGAAAGTTCCCGATAGGAAGGTTGGTTGAAGGTGCGCTCGAAACTGACTGGAGCGAAAGCGCTGTTTCTGGCGTTCGGTATTTCGATCGCCACGTCGTCCTGCTCTGCATACCAAGGTGGCGATAGCCATGTCGTCAATGAGGACCCGCATGTCCTGGCTCTCAGGGACTCCGTTGATCGGGTCGGCTGGCAGTGGAGTCCTGGTGGAGACGAAGAGGTTATCTCCGTGCATCCGCTCCCTGTGGGAGTCGCAGTAATTCTTGGTGATGGAGTGGTGGCATTATCTGGAGAAACTGGAGAAGTTGTATGGGAGTATCGAAATTCAGAAGAAAACTTTACCGGAGGAATATCGGGCGACGGTGACTACCTTGTATTGGAGGCCCAGGTTTCAGGGGGGGATGGTTACAAATTTATGCTCTTGGATCCGGAAACGGGCCAGATGGAGCACGACATATTGATTGATATTGAAGAGGTTGAATCATATTCATACCTTTTCCGCGAATCCGGGGCGCATATTGCTCTCATGTCAGATCGTGTCCGTGTTGTCGGGGTGGCAGAAGAAAACGGGGATGCTGTCAGTCTTTCTGCCTTTTCCCTTTCTGGTGGAGAAGAAGTCTGGTCCGGTCCTGGGGGTATCTCTTGTGATTCGGGGAAAAGGCTTCGTCTTTCCGCTGCGTCAAGTGTCCTTGTCGGGGATGTTCTGGTGGTCCCCTACACGTGTGCGGAATTTCTGAGCAATGAGGAGATCGAGGAGGCTGGGGAGGCTGTCGGGAACCAGGAAATGTCTGTCGGCTTGCTTGGTGTTGGCGTTCAAGATGGAAGAGAGTTGTGGCGCTTGGAGGAAGAGCACGTAGGCGTGGTCAATGATTCCTATGGCCGAGAGTTCATCCGGTTGAATCAAGGGCATGTTTCTATCCATTCTCAACGCCTTGAAAGCATGGTGGTCGACGTCCGAGATGGTCGTGTGGTTATGGAGGGGGCGAATGTACTGGCTGCGGCAGAAGATATGTCTTGGACTGTGCAAACGCAAGGGCGCGGAACCTACGTGCGAATGAACGAGAAGGCGAGGGAGGTGGGCAGGGTGGAAATTGATGACGAGGGTTCTCGGGATGAGGATTACCAGGTGGCTGTTCTGGAGCGGGCGATCGTAGTTTCTGGAAGTGTGGGTGCAGAGGAAAATTCATGGGCTACTGTGCGAGAATGGGGGGGTGGTGCCGAAGAGATTGGTTCGGGTATGGATTTTTCTGATTATCGCGTCAATAAGGTAATTTCAGTTCCGGGTGCTGTTGTTGTGTCTCATGGTGGCGGCGAGGGAGAGAGTGGACTCGTCGGTTTGCATTAGGATCGATTCGTCAGCGGGCTTCGGTGCATGGTTGGTCCGGCGATGTGCAGCAGGCCCTCCTGGGTGGACAGGCACACGAAGACCGTGACCACCACCTGGCTCTCCCACATGCTGACCCCGATCTCCAGGAAGTGCCGGGCACGCTCGTGGAAGACCTCCACGAAGCCCCGGACCCACTCCTCACGCAGCCGCCACCGGTTCTGCTCGATCAGCCGGTGAGTACATCGACGGTTACGACATTGCCTATGAGCAGGAAAGCCTGGGTAGATCCGGAGGGAACTAGAGAGGCTCGGAGATTTTCATTCCTATGAAACGTCTATGGATTTTCTTGGTCCCAGTGCTGTTGATCGCGGCCCTTCTCGTGATTTTGAGTGTCAGTGTCCTGGGTTCCTTCCCTGGTCGTTATGAGTCAACGGGTGAGGAGCTGCCGTCATCCCTTTCCCTCGCGGCCGCAGCGGAGGTTGAGGAGAACCTCGCTGAGGATCCGCGCGGTCCGGTGAGCGATCTCCTGACCACCGAGCGGGGGGTGTTGGCGGTCTTCGATGACGGTGTCGCCCTGTTTGGCACCGACCCTGTGACGGAGGTGTGGAGCCTTCAAGACTTGGGTGGGCCCGTGTCAGCGGGAGTCACCGCTGACGGCAGCGAGATTGTGCTGGCTCAGGAAGGGCAAGGGCCGTTCTCCGGTCATACGCGCTGGGCCGTGCTGGCTGAGGCCACGGGACAGGTCATCTCCGAGGACTGGGCACAGGAGTCGCCGGACGAACTGGTCGCTCTCCTGGCCACTGACTCCAGGCTGGTTCTGGGTGAGAACGGTCGCGTCACCGCTCGCGCGTTGGAGGATGACCGCGAGCTGTGGAGCCTGGAGCCTCAACAGTCCTGTGGGAAGTCCGAGGTCAAGGTCATCGGGGACACAGTCGCCACGGTTTCCCTCTGTGGTGGAGAAGTCCGTTTGTCCGGCGTCTCGGCTGAGACGGGAGAGACGGAGTGGGAGCGCACCTGGTCTGGTGACGCTCTCCCCGACATGCACCTCCTGACTCCGCGTACGGTCCCCGGAGGGCGGTCGGACCCGGTGGAGCGCATCGTGCGTGGCGACCTGGCCGACGGATACGTCCTGTTCGGCCGGGGGGAGGTGTTCGACCGGGCGCGGGCCCAGGAGTATCTCCCACCGCAGACGGACTTGGATGAGGTTCCCGCCCATGTGGTGCTGGTGGAGGACCTCCAGGACGCCGACGCACGCCTGGTTCTCCAGGCGGGTCACGTGTTCCTCGAAGAAGGCCTGATCGACAGGGAAGAGCTCGATGAGGCCGGGTTGCTGGTCGACGGGCGGCTTCCGCTATCGCCACAGGAGTGGGAGGGTGACCCCCGCATGATGATCGATGACTTGGACGCTGTGCTTTCCGCGCAGAACAACGGCTTGGGGTAGTAGCAGGAGACCGTACCCGGGCATGAGAGAGGCTCTCCGTGGGCTGGCGGACTACGTGCTCTGGAGTTTTTCCTCCGTGGTGAACACAGGAAATCTCAGGAAGAACTCGGTGTTGGCTGCGCTCGTCGTCGCGGCCACCGGGTGTTCCGTGCCGCCTGGTTCCGAGCGGGAGGGCTCCTCTGCGCCAGTTGGGTACGAGGTCGCCCATGAGAGGAGCGGACGCGAACCCGAACAACTCCCTGTGCCGATCACCGTCTCCGAGGCCGCGTGGACCTGGGAGGGACCTGAAGGCAGTGCTCTCCTGGAGATCCTGCCCGTGCCCACTGGCGCGGTATTGCACATGCGGGACGGGGCCGTGGGGTTGGACACCCGTACCGGGGAAGAGGTGTGGAGCTACCGGCTGCTGGAAGCCGAGGTCGAGGCCGATGTCGTCGTATCGCCGGACGGATCCCTGGTCGCGGTGAGCGCGGGTGGTTCCCTCGCGCTCCTGGACTCGGGAACCGGCGAGGAGGTGCGCGCCGTCGAGCACGGTGAGACCGAGGCGGGACACCTGTCCCTCGGAGGCGCGGGCCTGGTGGCCGACGAAGGGCTCATCCCGGCTGGAAGCAGCGGCTCGGAAGGTGTCGTGGTGTCTCTCGACCCGTGGGAGGACGAACCGGGTTGGCGCAACGAGGACCTGGAGTGCGTCAACGGCTCTGGAACCCCGCAGGTCGATCAGGGCTTCCTCACCCTTCCTCTGGTGGTCGGGCGGCGGCACGCGGCCGCCGCCCCACTAGGTTCCCCTCCCGGGATCAGGCCTCGGCGCCGAACAGGTCCAGGAACTCGCAGGCGAAGGCCGCGGCGTGGGCGGCGGCGACCGGCTGCCAGAAGTCGTCGGCGTCCCCGGTCTTGCCGCTGAGCAGGTCGGAGATCCCCCGGACCACCAGCGAGTGCGTGCCCGAAGCCAGGTAGGCGCTGCGCAGGAACCCGTAGCCCTCCATCTCCACGGCGACCGCGTCCCGGCAGTGCTGGCGCAGGCGCTCGGCGGTGAGCGCGTCCCTGGACGCCACGACCTTGTTCCCGGCGGCGACCGGCTTGACGAAGGCCCGGGGCGGTTCGGGCAGCGGCGCGGTCAGGATCCGCTTCGTCCACTCCTGGCGGAACACCACGTCCATGGCCCGCTGCACCGCCGCATGCGACGGGGCCGCCGTCTTCGCCCCGGAGAAGAAGCCCTCCCCGTTCTCCTTGCCCGTCTCGTAGTCGTAGATGGCGTCGGCCACCACCACGTCCCCGAGCCGTACGTCCTTGACGCCTCCGGCCACCCCGGCGAACAGGATCACCTCGGGGGAGAAGGCCGTGCGGGCCCGTTCCAGGGACACCCCCGCGTCCACGTTGCCCGGGCCGACCTGCACCAGGGCGACCCGGCGCTGGCGCCGGGATCCGTGCAGGGTACCGATCCGGTACAGCGTGCCGTTCTCGACGCGCTCCTCGAAGGGGCCGGACAGGTGCGCGGCCACCGCCGCGTACTCGCTCGCGATCGCGGTGACCACCACAGAGTCCGCCACCGGGCCGTCCGCGCGCGTTCCCCGGCTCCCGGGCCGCTCGGACGGAGCCGGTGCGGCCGTGGTGCGGTTGTGGATGTCGCCCGAGCCGAAAGTGCTGCCCGAGAAGCTGTGCCGCCCTCCGTGGAACGTGGCACCGCCGCCGTCGCCGCCCATCACTTCGCCTCCGTCTTCGCGTTCTCCAGGGCCGCGCCCGGTGAGCCGTCGGGCCCACCAGGGGCACCGTCGCCGGGCCCCTCGTTCGCACCCGGTGCCGTGTGGTTGTGGATGTCGCCCGACCCGAAGGTGCTGTCCGAGAAGGAGTGCCGCCCTCCGTGGAAGGTGGCACCGTAGTTGTTGATGTTCTGGATGATGCGGGCGACCTGTTCGGTGTCGTAGCCCGCCTCCCGCAGCACATCGCGGACGCAGACCAGTACCTTCTCCGGGATGGCCCGGGTGACGCGGCGGACGTCGTGCGACTGGAAGAGCTGCTGGAGGCCGTCCGTGGCCGCCCGCTCCCGGACGCCCATGCGCGGAGCGTAGTCGAAGAACTCCTCGTGCTCACGGGCCCAGGCGTGCAGCCGGTCGTTCCTCCTCAGCGCGCTCCGCGACCCGACCCAGGCCAGGGCCTCGGCGGGGTTGGTCCTCAGGTCGTCCACGACGCCGAGCAGGGACTGCCACGCCAACTGGACCCACTCCTCGGCGTCGGCGCCCGTGGGGAGCGGCCCCGCGGGCATCCCGTACCCGGGGGATATCGGGGGCATGACCAGGGTCTCCCCCTCCACGTGCAGCAGGCCTCCCTGGGCGGACAGGCGCACGAAGACCGTGACCACCACCTGGCTCTCCCACATGCTGATCCCGATCTCCAGGAAGTGCCGGGCGCGCTCGTGGAAGACCTCCACGAAGCCCCGGACCCACTCCTCGCGCAGCCGCCACCGGTTCTGCTCGATCAGCTGTGGGGCCAGGGCCACCACGTCGTCCTGGCGGAGGCCGGGGAGGAAGACGCAGTCGGCCACCTCGACCTCGCGCCGGGTGCTGCTCCGCATCCCCTCGGTCCCGGTCAGCTCGGGAAGCTCCGCGCGCAGTCTGGCGTAGAGGCACTCGACCAGGTCGGCGCCCGCGAGGGCGGGCGCCGTCTCCACGCCCTCGTTCTCCCGGGCGGTGGTGGAGGGCGCGGACGGCGCGGCGGCCGGGTTCCTCGCGGGTCCCCTCCGGCCGCGGTCGGGGAGGAGCTTGAGGGTCACGGGCCAGGAGTCGTAGCGCAGCCCGGCCCCGACGAAGGGCTTGAAATTGCTGTAGAAGGCCACCGGCACGGTTCCGACGCCGCTTCCCCTCCAGGGCTTCTCCGCCCGGGCCCTGATCGCGCCCAGCGCGCTGTTGGTCCTGGCCCGGACCCAGCAGCCGAGGCCGACCGCGACGCCGACCAGGAGCAGCACGCCCAACCAGGCGGGGAGCAGGCCGGAGCCCTCGGGGAGTTCGGCCGAGGGATCGGAGGCGCCGAAACCGCCCCCTCCGCCACCGCCCATGAACAGTGACACCGCGCCCGCGCTCAGCAGCAGGTAGACGACAACCGCGCCGACCAGCCAGACCAGGCAGCCGCCGCGCGACCTCGCGGCGCCCCGCGCGGCGCGGTAGCGGCTCGCGGCGCCGACGACGGCGGTCAGCACGAGGGCGGTGAAGCCCACCGCCGGGCTGAGGAGGCAGAGCACCAGGCAGGCTCCGAGGAACCAGGCGCCCGCGGCGGCCCGGACGCTCCTCGCCCTGACGCACTCCTCCGTGACCCGTGCGGCGTCCATGCCCGGCTCGCGGGCCAGGGTGCGATGGGGGTTCTCCACGCGTTCGCGCAGGACGTCGGCGCGGAAGGCGGGATCGGTCCAGGCCGCGCAGCTCAGGCGTGAGGTGGAGTCGTACTCGGGCGCGCCCGCGGCCGCCTCGACGCTCGCCGCGTCCACGCGCGGGGCCGGGCCCCGTCCGTTGTTCTGTGGTTGTGTCTCGGTCACGACAGGCTCCTTGGGGGCGCAGGGGGCGCAGGGGGCGTCGGCGTCCTCTGACGAGTGGTCGGGGCATGTCGGGCGGCGGATGGCACCGCCGCCCGGGGCCCTTCCCGGTCGCGGGCTGAGGCCGAGGGGCGTCAGGAGTCCAGGGAGGGCGTGTCGCCGGGGACCCGTGCGGAGTCCCAGGCGGTGTCGAAGATCCGTAGGGCGAAGTCGTACAGCTCGCCCGATCGGTGCGCGACGATACACGGCGAGTGGCGCCCGTGTTCGGCACTTCGGTACAGCGTGATGAAGGCGATGTTGTCGGTGGCCACGACCCGGTACAGGTTCGGCAGGTCGTAGAGGCGGATCTCGGTGTTCGCCCCCTCCCTCGACGCCTGGGTCAGGTAGTGGAAGTTGGCGAGCACCTGTTCGGAGAGCAGCCCGGGGCTGAAGCCGGGGTCGACCGAGATCAACTCCCTCTCCCGGCGCCCCAGCCAGTTCCCCTCGGGGCCGGGGGAGTGGGGGTCGGGCAGGAGAACCCGGACGGAGTCCGGCGGCCGTCCTCCGCCGCTCCACAACGGCGTGAAGCCGTCCCGGGTGAGTTCGTTCCCCCGCCCGACCATGACGCGCAGCCACCGGGCCCGACCGATCTCCTCGGACAGCTCGGGCTTCGCGTCGTCCTGGTGCCGGTAGACCCGCAGGGCCCCGAGCCCGTTGAGGCGGGAGGCCGCCGACAGGAGCCACCAGCGGACCCGCCGGGACAGCAGCCATCCCAGCCCGACGGTGGCGGCGGTGGCCGCCAGGGAGCTGGCGACTCCGAGCGTGAACTCCGTCAAGGCGTGCTCCTCGCGTGCGTTCCGGCGGGTCTGTGGTGTCCCGGGAGGTTTTTCTGGTCAACTTGACCATAATGGAGTCCATGATTTTGGTCAAGAGGACCTTTAGTAGGATTGGTGGGATGAGTTCCAGTGCGGGGCCCCCGACGCCCAGGTTTCCGGTTTCCGTGACCGTCGACCTCGTCATATTCACCGTGCGTGACGACGCCCTGCACGTGCTGCTCGTGGAACGGGGCAAGGAACCCTTCCTCGGCTGCGGCGCGCTGCCCGGCGGGTACGTCCGACCGGAGGAGGGCCTGGACGAGGCGGCCCTGCGCGAACTCGGCGAGGAGACCGGGCTGGACGGGCGCAAGCTGCACCTGACGCAGCTGCGGGCCTACGGCGACCCCGGCCGCGACCCACGAGGACGGGTCGTCACCGTGGCCTACCTGGCGCTGGGGCCGGACCTGCCCACCCCCGTGGCGGGGACCGACGCCGCCGACGCCGTCTGGACGCCGGTCGAGGAGGCGCTCGGCCCGGGCTTCGGCCTGTCCTTCGACCACGGCCGGATCCTGGCCGACGCGGTCGAGGAGGCGCGCTCCCGGCTGGAGTACACGACCGTGGCCGCGGGTTTTTGCCGGGAGCCCTTCACCATCAGCGACCTGCGCAGGGTGTACGAGGTGATCTGGGGTATCTCCCTGGACCCCAGCAACTTCCGCCGCAAGGTCACCAGGACGGCGGGCTTCGTCGAGCCCACGGGGGAGCGGCGCACCGCGGAGGCGGGCCGTCCCGCGGCCCTGTACCGGTTCGGTGGCGCCCGTGAGCTGTACCCGCCGCTCCTGCGCTCCGGTGACGTGGCGGGGGCGGATGAGCGCGCCGGAGCCGGAGAGCGGGGCCGGGCCGGGGCGGGAGCGCGAGGGGCGGGACGCGAGCCCGCGAACGGGACGGCGGCCTTGCCTCCGTGTTGACGCGGGGCCGGGCTTCCTCCCCGGCGGGCGGGGTAGTCGGGCCGTATGGACGCGACTCCTCAGCAACACGGTTCGCCGGCAGCCCTGCCCACCGTCACCAGCCTGTCCGAGCTGGCCGACCTCGTCCGCGGCCGTGACCGCCTCTACCTGCGCTACTCGGACGGCCCCGAGCGGGACCGCCACGTCGTGAGCAAGGACTACGAGAGCGAACTCGAACTCCCCGGGCTCTCGGTCACCGTCCTCACCCCCGAGTCCTGGTGGACCCGCCCCATGGAGGACTGGCTCTCCCGCCAGGTGCGCAAGTACGCCTCACTGGTCGACGAGGACCCGGACCGGGTGGGGTGGGTGCTCCAGGGCGACACCGTCGCCCACGGCCCAGACCACGAACCGCTCCTGGACGGGGTACGGCCGGTCGCCTACCTCTCCGAGGCCGTGATGGAGGAGGCGCAGCGCAGGTACCGGGAACGCTTCGAGGCGGGCAGGAAACCGACGGACCCGTAGCGGCCGGTCCTCTCCCCGCGCGTTTCGGCCCCCGGGGGTGGAACCGGATTCGGTCTCCGTGGTTGGCTTCGGAGTATGTTCGCTATCACCGCAGCACGCTTCGCGCCCGACGACCCCGTCTCCGCCCTGGAGGCGGGCGAACGCCCCGACCCCGAACCCCGTGAGGGGTGGACGACCGTCGACGTCAGGGCCGCGTCCCTCAACCACCACGACCTGTGGAGCCTGCGCGGCGTCGGGCTCAGCGAGAAGCGCCTGCCCATGATCCTGGGCTGCGACGCGGCCGGGGTGGACGAGGACGGCAACGAGGTCATCGTGCACGGGGTCGTCGGCGACCCGGCGGCCGGGGGAGGCGACGAGACGCGCGATCCCCGCCGTTCGCTGCTCTCGGAGGTCCACGACGGCACCTTCGCCGAGAAGGTCCTGGTGCCCCGCGCCAACCTGGTGCCCAAGCCGCAGGAGCTGTCCTTCGAGGAGGCCGCCTGCCTGCCCACCGCGTGGCTCACCGCCTACAGCATGCTCTTCGGCAAGGCCGACCTGCGGCCGGGCTCCACGGTGCTCGTCCAGGGCGCCGGGGGAGGCGTGGCCGCGGCGCTCATCCGGCTGGCGTCGCAGGTGGGCCACCGGGTCTACGCCACCAGCCGCAGCGAGGAGAAGCGGACCAGGGCCCTCTCCCTGGGCGCGCACGCGGCGCTGCCCACGGGCGAGCGCCTGCCGGAGAAGGTCGACGCCGTCTTCGACTCGGTCGGCCAGGCCACGTGGGCGCACTCGCTGCGCTCCCTGAAGCCGGGCGGCGCCGTCATCACCTGCGGCGCGACCAGCGGCGACGCGCCTCCGGCCGAACTCAACCGGGTGTTCTTCCTCCAGCTGCGGGTCCTGGGCTCCACCATGGGCACCCGTGAGGAGTTGGCCGCCCTGGCCCGGATGTGCGTGCGCACCGGCATCCGGCCCGAGATCGACCGGGTGCTGCCCCTGGCACGGGCCGAGGAGGGCTTCCGGGCGATGGCCGGGGGCGAGCAGTTCGGCAAGATCGTCTTCACCGTCTGAACGGGCCCGGCGGGGGCCGGGGCCCCGGCGTGCCGGCGCCGCTTCCGGACACACGGGGGCCGGGGCACCTCGGGTGCCCCGGCCCCTTCGCCGTCCGCCGGTCCGCGTCCGCCCGGCGCTCACCGGGCGGACCGCCTACGCGGACCCCGCGCTACCGGCTACTCGTCGTCCTCGTCCTCGTCGCGGCGGCGCTTCTTCTTGCCGTCCCGGCCCGGGCGCAGCAGCGCCTCGGCCAGGGCGAGCACCGTCTCCTCCAGGGAGGCGAACCGCTTGGTGATGTCGTCGTGCGAGTTCTCGACCGCCTCGGTGACGGTCTCCTCCAGCTCGTGCCGGTCCGGGCGCTGCTTCAGCTCGCGCAGCACCGGCGCCACGGCCGAGGTGACGTGCTCGTCGATCTCGTCCAGCTTGCCGGTGTGGTCCAGCTGCGGCCGCTCCACCAGCTCGCTCAGGCGGCGGTGCAGCTCGCTGACCTCCATGGTCTGCGGCAGCTGGTTGAGCCGCTGGTTGAGCGCCTCCAGCCGGTCGTCGAGGGCCTCCATGCGGCCGTCCACGCCCTCGAAGTGCCCGCTGACGCCCTCGAACTGGCCCTCGACCCCGTTGACCCGGCCGTCCAGGCCGTCCAGGCGGCCGTTGACGCCGTCCATGCGGCCGTCGATGCGGTCGAGCTTGCCCTCGACCCCCTCGAAGCTTCCCTCGAAGTGCCCCTCGAAGGTGTCGAAGCGGTCGGTGAGGCGGCCCAGTTCGTGGTCCACCTTGCCGGTGATCTGCGCCAGGTGGGTGTCGACCTTGCCGGTCAGGGCCTCGCGCTGGCGCTCCAGCCGCTCGTCCAGCGCCGTCCGGTGCGCCTCCACCTGCTCGGTGAGCGACTCGGTCAGCGTCCGCGAGCGCTCCTCGGACTCGGTGGCGAGGCGGTCGCCGCTCTCCTGGACGAACGTCCGCAGCTCGGCGAAGTCGGAGGTGACGCGCTCGGCGTCCTCGGCGATCCGGGTGCCCAGGGCGTCGGTGCGCTCGGTCACCGCCTCGCGCAGGCGCTCGGAGGCGGCCTCGGCCTGCTCACGGGTCTCGGTGCGGCCCAGCTCCATCTGCTCGTTGAGCTCGGCCAGGCGCTGGCGCAGGTGGGTGCGCATCTCGGTGAGCGAGGACTCGTGGTCCTCGCGGAGCTTGGCGAGCGCGCCGGTGACGTCGGCGACCGCGGCGGTGGTCTCGGCGTTGTTCTCCTCGGCCTGGGTGCTGAGGTAGCCGACGCTCTCGGCCAGCTTGGCGGCGAGGGTCTCGTGGCGCTCGGCGGAGGAGGTGGACAGGGCGCCCAGCTCCTCGGCCAGGGCGGCGGTGCGCTCGCCCAGTTCGCCGGTGTTCTCCTGAAGGCGTGACAGCAGCGTCTCGTGCTGCTCGGCGGTGCGCTCCTCCATCGAGGTGCGCAGCCGCTCGGTGCGCTCCTCCACGAGCGTGCGCAGTTCGCCGTTGGCCTGCTCCGCCCTGGCGGCGGCCTCCTCGGCCCTGGCCGCGACGGTCTCGCCCAGCCGGGCGTCGGCGGCGGCCAGGGCCTCGCGGCTCTCGCTCACGACGGCGGTGAGGCTCTCGCGGCTCGCGGCCACGGCCTCGGCCAGCTCGGTGCGGCCCTCGGCCAGGGCCTCGGAGATCTCGGCCCGCCCGCCGGCGAGCGCCTCGGCCAGTTCGGTGCGGCTCTCGCCGACCGCGGCGGTGAGGGCCTCGTGGCGGCTCTCCGCCGACTCCGAGAGCGCGGACAGCGACGCCTGTACGGCCTCGGTCCTGGCGGTCAGGGAGGCCAGCGCGGTGTCGAGCGCGTCCAGCCGGGCGCCGAAGGTCTCGCTCAGCCCGTCCAGACGGGCGCCGAGGGTCTCGCCGAGTCCGTTCAGACGGGTGTCGAGGCTCTCGTCCAGCCCGGTCAGGCGCTCGCCCAGCTCGTTGACCTGCTCGGAGGTGCGGTTGCCCGTCTCCGCCATCCGCTGGAGGCGGGTGAGCGCGGTGTCCAGGTGACCGGCGATGCGGTGGGTGTCCGCACGCAGGGAGGGCAGGTCCGACAGGGGCTTGACCTGCTGGGCGACGACCTCGATGTGCTCGGCGAGGGTCTCCGCCCACTCCGGCGGCCGGGCGAGGAACTCGTCGACGCGGCCGTTGACCGTGGCGACCGACTCGGTGAGGGCGGTGAGCTCGCGCTCGCGCAGCTCGCGGAGCAGCCACTCCATGCCCTCCAGGCGCTGGCGCATCTCCTCGCTGACGGCGCCCTGCGACTTCTGCTCGGAGACGTGCTCCTGGGCGGCCTGGGAGAGCAGATCGCGCATCCGGTCGGAGATCCCCGCCTGCCCTCCTCCGTTGAGGAAGTTGTGATTGGTCTGTTCCACCGAGGTGCTCCTTATTTTTCTGGCGCTCCCGTACCCGTCCGGGGGGAGTGGACGGTGGGTTCCGGACGGCTCGGGTTCTCGATGGTCCCCGGGCGGGTGGCGCTCCCGCATCCGTACGGCCTCATCGTGACTGGGGTGTTACCGAGCGTATACACGTGAGGCAAGGTCAGTGCTTTGGCCGAACCGCGGGGGCGGGTCAGCGTTCGCGACCTTCCGGGTGAATCCATGAGAAGGGAAAGAATTCGCGCCGCCAGTTTAACGACACGTACCCCTGCTCCCCCAGGGGACCGCCAAAGATCTGGGTGGGGAAGGTAACGATCTGGCCCGATGTCGTGATCCGGGGCCCCAGAGTGCACTCCGGCCACCTCGTCCGCGGTTGTCCACCTCAGCCGTTCACAGGCGGGAGTGTGCCCTTGTGGGCCGGTCGCGGGGAGAGGGACACTCGAACACGGGGGCGGCGCACCCGCCCGACGGCGGCGCGTGGCGCCCCCGAATCCAGCCTAGGTCGACACCTCCACCGCCCGCCAGCCCTTCGCCGGGCCTGTGGACGACCGGGCACGGACAACCGGGCCTGCTGACACGGACCAGCGGGCAAGGACGAGACGGACGGCGGCCGGACGGCGGCCGGGCGGTGATCGGCCCCCGGCTCCGTCCCGGTTCCCGGCTCCGCTCCGGCCCCGTTCCCCGACTCCGTTTCGGCTCCGTTCTGTTCCCGGTCCGGCCCCCGGCTCCACTCCGCCGCCAGCCCCGGGGCCCCCGCCGAACCGGGGCCTAACCCCGCGCCGGGGCGCCGACCTCGCGGCACAGCAGGCAGAAGGGCCGCTCGCCGATCCGCGTGAGCACGACCGTCACCGACTCCGGGCCGGACGCGCGCAGGTCCCGGCGCAGCTTCTCGGTGTCCACCGCCGACCCCCGCTTCTTGACGGTCACCGTCCCCGCCCCGAGGGCGCGCACCGCCGAGCGCAGCCGCTTCAGCGAGAACGGCAGCACCTCCACCACCTCCAGCACCCGCCACAGCGGCGAGAGCACCGCGGTGTCCGCGGTGAAGTACGCGATCCGCTCGTCCAGGAGGGCGCCGTCCACCCGGGCCGCCGCCTCCGCCACCAGGTGCGAGCGCACCACGGCCGGGTCCGGGTCGTACAGGTAGCGCCGGGCCGCCGCCACCGGGGCCGGACCGAGGCCGGGTTCGGCGTCCAGGTGCGCCACCGCGCCCTCGCGGGCGAGCAGCCCCTCGCGCTCGTGCAGCACCGTCGCCCGGCGCCGCGGCCCGTCGGCCAGCGCGCCGAACCACAGGGCGGTCTCCTTCAGCTCCCCGTCCACCGAGACCCACTCGGCCGCCGCCGCCTCGGGCAGCGCCTCGTGCGGGATGCCCGGCGCGGCCTTGAGACAGGCCGCATCCGCCCCCGCGGCCAGGCCCACGGCCGCGTCCCACGGCGGGGAGTAGGCCGAGGGGTCGAACACCCGGCCGCGCCCTCCCCGCCGGGCGGGGTCGCAGAACAGCAGCGGGTACCGGCCGGGCGCGGTCGCGGAGGCGTCGCCCTCGCGGACCCGGGCCAGCCCGGACAGGCCCAGGGCCTCGATGTTGGCGCGGGCCACCGCGACCGTGAGGGGGTCGGCGTCCACCCCCTCCACCGGAACGCCGCGCGCGGCCAGGGCCAGCAGGTCCGCGCCGACCCCGCAGCACAGGTCGCCCGCGGTGGCGCCGTCCAGGCCCCGACCCGACGACCCGGCCCACCCCGCCATGCGTTCGGCGCGGTAGTCGGCCACCACGCGCCGGGTGGACTGCTCCAGCCCGTCGGGGGTGAAGAACATCCGTTCCGCGAGTTCGCCGAACTTGGCCCGCCCGCGCTCGCGCAGGGAGACCTGGGTCAGGACGGCGTTTACCAGCTCGGAGACGGGTAGACCGGGGTCGAGGGCGGCCACGCGCGGATCACCGCGCAGGAGCGAGGCCGCGGCGAGCTGGTCCCTGGCGGCGGCCTTCGGGTCCACCCCGGCCAGGACCTCCCGGCCCGCGTCGGTGAGCAGGGCCTCGAAGGCGGGCGCGCGCATGGGTTCCCCCCGGGCGTCGAAGGAGCGGTGTGCGGGAGCGACCGCGCCCCGCCCCGGCCGGGAGGGGAGCCCCCTGACGGAAGTCCCTGACCGGGGGTCACGGTCACATTTCCATTCTGGCACTCTCGGGGGTAGAGTGCTAACCGCGACGAGGCCGGTCTGGCACCCGCGACGACAGGCCGCCGCGGTCGCCCCTTTTTCGCAGTCGGTCCGTGCACCAGCACGGGCCGAGATCAGTACACCGAAACTTTGAAGGGGGAGGTCACACCGTGTCGACCGCCACCAAGACCGTGCTGAAGCCGCTCGAGGACCGCGTCGTGGTCCGGACGCTGGAGGCCGAGCAGACCACCGCTTCCGGTCTGGTCATCCCGGACACCGCCAAGGAGAAGCCCCAGGAGGGCGAGGTCCTGGCCGTGGGCCCGGGCCGCTGGGACGACGAGGGTGACAAGCGCATCCCGCTGGACGTGAAGGTCGGCGACGTCGTTCTCTACAGCAAGTACGGCGGCACCGAGGTCAAGTACGACGGCGAGGAGTACCTGGTGCTCTCCGCCCGCGACCTTCTCGCTGTCGTCGAGAAGTAGGCCTCTACGGGGCCCGCTCCGTCGGGCCCGGAGCCATTCGCATCCCGCACCGGTCGGCGCACAGCCGGGCGGGCGGGATGCCCGCTTTCGACCAGCCTGAAGAGGAAGCACCCACATGCCGAAGATCCTGGAGTTCGAGGACGACGCCCGTCGCGCCCTCGAACGGGGCGTCGACCGCCTCGCCAACGCCGTCAAGGTGACGCTCGGCCCGCGCGGCCGCAACGTCGTCATCGACAAGAAGTTCGGCGCCCCCACCATCACGAACGACGGCGTGACCGTCGCCCGTGAGGTCGAGCTGGACGACCCCTACGAGAACCTGGGCGCCCAGCTGGTCAAGGAGGTCGCCACCAAGACCAACGACGCCGCCGGTGACGGCACCACCACCGCGACCGTCCTGGCCCAGGCCCTCGTCCGCGAGGGTCTGCGCAGCGTGGCCGCCGGCGCCTCCCCGATGTCCCTGAAGAAGGGCATCGACGCCGCCGCCGCCAAGGTGTCGGAGGTCCTCCTGGAGCGCGCCCGCCCCGTCGAGGAGCGCGCGGACATCGCCTACGTCGCCACCAACTCCGCCCAGGACGCCCAGATCGGCGACCTGATCGCCGAGGCGTTCGACAAGGTCGGCAAGGACGGCGTCATCACGGTGGAGGAGGCCCCGACCTTCGGTCTGGACCTGGACTTCACCGAGGGCATGCAGTTCGACAAGGGCTACGTCTCGCCCTACTTCGTCACCGACGGCGACCGCCAGGAGGCGGTGCTGGAGGACGCGCTGATCCTGATCAACCAGGGCAAGATCAGCAGCCTCAACGACCTGCTGCCCGTGCTGGAGAAGGTCGTCCAGAGCAAGAAGCCCCTGCTCATCATCGCCGAGGACATCGACGGTGACGCCCTGGGCGCCCTGGTGCTCAACAAGATCCGCGGCACCCTCAACGTCGCCGCGGTCAAGGCGCCCGGCTTCGGCGAGCGCCGCAAGGCCATGCTCCAGGACATCGCGGTCCTCACCGGCGGCCAGGTCGTCGCCGAGGAGGTCGGCCTGACCCTGGAGAACGTGGACCTCGACGCGCTGGGCGGCGCCCGCCGCATCACGATCACCAAGGACGCCACCACCATCGTGGACGGCGCCGGTGAGCAGTCCGAGGTCGAGGACCGCGTCCGCCAGATCCGCAAGGAGATCGAGGCGAGCGACTCCGACTGGGACCGCGAGAAGCTCCAGGAGCGCCTGGCCAAGCTCGCGGGCGGTGTCTCCGTCCTGCGCGTGGGCGCCGCCACCGAGGTGGAGCTCAAGGAGAAGAAGCACCGCCTGGAGGACGCCATCTCGGCGACCCGCGCGGCCATCGAGGAGGGCATCGTCGCCGGCGGCGGCGCCTCCCTGGTGCACGCTTCCAAGGTCCTCAGCGCGGACGACCTCGGCCTGACGGGCGACGAGGCCACCGGTGTGGCGATCGTGCGCCGCGCCCTGGTCGAGCCCGCCCGGTGGATCGCGGAGAACGCGGGTGCCGAGGGCTACGTGGTCACCCACCGCGTGTCGGAGCTGGAGGTCGGCCACGGCTACAACGCCGCGACCGGCACCTACGGCGACCTGACCTCGCAGGGCATCCTCGACCCGGTCAAGGTGTCCCGCTCCGCCGTGCAGAACGCCGCCTCCATCGCGGGCATGCTGCTGACCACCGAGGTGCTGGTGGCGGACAAGCCCGAGGACGAGGAAGACGACGGGCACGGCCACAGCCACTAGGCACGGTCGCCGGGCCCCCGGGCCTTCGGGCTTTCGAGCCCCGGGGCGCACGGGCCCGGCGCAGACGGGGGCGGAGCGGTTGCTCCGCCCCCGCGCACTATCACGCACGTCACAGGTTTCCCTCGGCGGCGCAGACGTTTTCGGGTGTTTTTCCCGAAACGTGACCATTCTGTAGTTGCCGATCCGCGTGGTTGAGTCCCGCGGTGGGGGCATCATTCCTAGCGTGACGGTGACGGATGCAGGCGCCCGGGGGCAGCGGGACCACACGGGGTTGAACCATCTGGGATCGCTCGCGGTCCGGGGGGACGACGGGGCGATGGACTCGCTGCTGCGCGAGGTCCGCCCCATGGTGGTCAGGTACTGCCGTGCCCGCCTGGCCCGGGTCTCGGGGCTGGCCCACTACTCCGACGACGTGGCCCAGGAGGTGTGTATCGCCCTGCTCTCGGCGATACCGCGCTACCAGGACCGCGGCCGCCCCTTCGCGGCCTTCGTGTTCGGCATAGCGGCCCACAAGGTGGCCGACACCCTGCGCGGCGCGGGCAGGGCCGAGACGGTGTCCACCGACTCCGTGCCCGAGCGCCCCGACGAGGGCCCCGGGCCCGAGGAGTCGGCGGTGCGGGTGATCGAGGCCCAGCGAGCCCGGGAGCTTCTCGACGAGCTGCCGGAGCAGCAGCGCAAACTGCTGGTCATGAGGGTGATCGCAGGACTTACGGCGGATGAGACGGGACATGTTCTTGGAATGTCGGCGGGAGCGGTACGGGTTGCCCAGCACCGAGCTATTGCTCGGCTTCGGCAGGTGGCCGTGGCGAACCGCCTTGTCCCCTGAGCACGCCGGACGCCCCCGGCCCGGACGCCGCCGGTGCCCCGACCGCCCCCGGGTGCGCGGGTACTGCCGCGCCCTCGGGCCGTCGGGCTACCTGCGCCCCTAGTCGGGCTACCTCCGCCCCTAGGGGCTCCCGCTCTCCACGAGGCCCGGGTCGCGGGCCGGGCCATGGGTTGAGACCCCCTCAACCGGTCTCACGCGTGGCCGCTGCCGAGGGACCTCGGTGACGGTCCGGAACGGACCCGGTCACCGGCCGCCGGTCCCCGTCTCCTGTGGGCGGCACCACCGGGGGAGCCCCCGAACCCCTGAGCCGCGGGAGGACCCGAGCGCCGGCCGGAAGCGCGGGAAGGGCCGCGCAAACCGTGAGCCTGGTCACTTTCGGCCCGGGGTGACGGGTCAAACACCTCGTTCCACCTGGGGTGCACGGGACCACGACCTAGGATGAGACGACACGCGAGGGCGAGACCGCGCAGGTGTGCCGGGAAAGCGGAGGTTGTGTCATGGGCCAGAGCCAGGAGTACAGCGACTACGGGGACAAGCTCCTTCCCCCCGGATTGACCTACGACGACGTCCTTCTGGTCCCGGCCTACTCCGATCTCCAACCGGGCGAGGTCGACACCACCAGCCGCCTGTCCCGCAACCTCACGCTGCGGATCCCGCTGCTCTCCGCGGCGATGGACACCGTGACCGAGGCCCGCATGGCCGTGGCGATGGCCCGCCAGGGCGGCGCGGGCGTCCTGCACCGCAACCTCTCCGTCGAGGACCAGGCCAGCCAGGTCGACCTGGTCAAGCGCTCCGAGGCGGGCATGGTCACCGACCCGGTCACCTGTCAGCCCGAGGACACCCTCGCCGAGGTCGAGCGCCTGTGCGCCCACTACCGGATCTCCGGCGTACCCGTCACCGACGCCACCGGAACCCTGGTCGGCATCGTCACCAACCGGGACATGCGCTTCGAGAGCGACCGCGACCGCCTGGTCCGCGACGTCATGACCACGGAGAACCTGGTCACCGCTCCCGTGGGCGTCAGCCGAGAGCAGGCCTTCGACCTGCTGCGCAGGCACAAGGTCGAGAAGCTGCCGCTGGTCGACGGCCAGAACCGGCTGCGCGGACTGATCACCGTCAAGGACTTCATCAAGAGCGAGCAGTACCCCGACGCCACCAAGGACGCCGACGGCCGCCTCGTCGTCGGCGGCGCCGTGGGCGTGGGCGCCGAGGCCGAGGAGCGCGCCAAGCGGCTCGTGGAGGCCGGTGTCGACTTCATCGTCGTGGACACCGCCCACGGCCACTCCTCGGGGCTCGCGGACATGATCGCCAAGCTCAAGGCCAACTCGCGCGCCGACATCGTCGCGGGCAACATCGCCACCCGGGCCGGGGCGCAGCTGCTCATCGACGCCGGAGCCGACGCCGTCAAGGTCGGCGTGGGCCCGGGCTCCATCTGCACCACGCGGGTCGTGGCCGGTGTGGGCGCCCCGCAGCTCACCGCCATCCTGGAGGCCGCCAAGGCGTGCGGCCCGGCGGACGTCCCGCTCATCGCCGACGGCGGACTCCAGTACTCCGGTGAGATCGCCAAGGCCATCGCGGCCGGTGCCAGCACCGTCATGCTCGGCAGCCTGCTCGCGGGCGTGGAGGAGAGCCCCGGCGAGCTGATCTTCATCAACGGCAAGCAGTTCAAGGCCTACCGGGGCATGGGGTCGCTCGGCGCCATGCGCGGCCGCTCCTTCTCCAAGGACCGCTACGCGCAGGCCGACGTGGCGACCGAGGACAAGCTGGTCCCCGAGGGCATCGAGGGCCAGGTGCCCTTCCGCGGTCCGCTCCAGGCGGTCGCCCACCAGCTCGTCGGTGGTCTCCACCAGTCCATGTGGTACGCCGGGACCCGTACGGTGTCCGAGCTGCGCGAGCGCGGCCAGCTGATGCGCATCACCAGCGCCGGGCTGCGCGAGAGCCACCCGCACGACATCAAGATGACGGTCGAGGCGCCCAACTACAACGCCCGCTGACGCGGTGGCCGGGCGGCCCGGCGCCGCCCGCCCCCGGGGTCGATAGACTCACGGCGGCAGGAAACGCGCCGGTAGACCGTCCGGCAAGGCACGTCAGAGGGGATCGAAACGTTGGCTCAGGTGGAGATCGGGCTGGGCAAGAACGGACGCCGGGCCTATGAGCTCGACGAGATCGGGATCGTGCCTGCCCGGCGGACGCGGGACCCAGAGGAGGTGTCCATCGCCTGGCAGATCGACGCCTACCGGTTCGAGACCCCGCTGGTGGTCAGCCCCATGGACAGCGTGGCCTCGCCCCGGACCGTCGTGGCCGTGGGCGAGCAGGGCGGCCTGGGCGTGCTCGACCTCGAAGGGCTCTGGACCCGCTACGAGGACCCGGAGCCGCTGCTCCAGGAGATCCGCGAGCTCGACGACGTCACCGCCACCCAGCGGCTCCAGGAGATCTACGCGGCGCCCATCCAGGAGGAGCTGATCGGTCGCCGGATCGAGGAGATCCGCGACGCGGGCCTGGTCACCGCCGCCCGGCTGTCGCCGCAGCGCACCGCCCAGTACCACAAGGCGGTCGTCGACGCGGGCGTGGACATCTTCGTGATCCGCGGCACCACGGTGTCGGCCGAGCACGTGTCCGGCCGCGCCGAGCCGCTCAACCTCAAGCAGTTCATCCACGAGCTGGACGTGCCGGTCGTGGTCGGCGGCTGCGCCACCTACACCGCGGCGCTGCACCTGATGCGCACCGGTGCCGCGGGCGTGCTGGTCGGCTTCGGCGGCGGCTCGGGCCACACCACCCGCTCCGTGCTGGGCGTGGCCGTGCCGATGGCCAGCGCCGTCGGCGACGTGGCGGCGGCCCGCCGCGACTACCTGGACGAGTCCGGCGGCCGGTACGTGCACGTCATCGCCGACGGCGGCATGACCGGCAGCGGCGACATCGCCAAGGCCCTGGCCTGCGGCGCCGACGCCGTCATGGTGGGCTCCCCGCTCGCCCGCGCCACCGAGGCGCCCGGCGGCGGCTACCACTGGGGCAGCGAGGCGCACCACAACGAGCTGCCGCGCGGTGAGCGCGTGCACGTCGGCACGATCGGCGACCTGAAGTCGATCCTGCACGGCCCGGCCTCCACCAGCGACGGCTCCATGAACCTCATGGGTGCTCTTCGTCGCACGATGGCCACCTCCGGCTACACCGACCTCAAGGAGTTCCAGCGGGTCGAGGTCGTGGTCAACCCGCACCACTAGGGGTGTGTCCGCCCAGGACACGGACCTGGAAGGGCCGCGCCGGCCTCCGTCGGCGCGGCCCTTCGCGTGTGCGTCCCCGCCGTGCGACCGTTCCCTGAGCCCGAGGGCACCGGCCACGAGGCGTCGCCGGTCGCGTACTTTGGTTCCGGCGTGATGTGGAATTGACGTTTCCTTGACGATGTGGAGTGCCCATGGGTGAACGACGTGCGTCCGGGGCCGAGGGGCGCCGGAGTCGTGGCCCGCTGGTCGCCGTCTGCGTGACGCTGACGGTGTGCCTGCTGCTGACCGGTGGAGTGGTCGTCCTGGTCAACCGGATCTCCGACGCGTTCAACGAGTGGTCGCCGCCCAGTGCCTCGGGCGTCGAGCCGCCGGTGGGCACGATCCAGACCCCGCCCCACGACGAGCTCACCGGTCCGCCTGAGCCCGCGGACGTGGCCCCGGCGGAGGGGGACCCCGCACCCGAGGAGGCGGGCGCCGACGAGCGCCAGACCCCCGCCGTCCCGGAGGCGCGCCCCAGCGCCGAGTGGCTCGACCAGGTGTCGGAGGCGACCGGCATCCCGCGCCGGGCCCTGGAGGGGTACGCGGGCGCGCAGCTGGTGGTCGCCCGGGACCAGCCCTCGTGCCAGCTGTCCTGGCCCACCCTGGCCGGTATCGGGTACATCGAGTCGCACCACGGCACCTACGCCGGGGGCGAGATCGGCGACGACGGGAGCACGACCGTCGACATCATCGGCATCCCGCTGGACGGCACCAACCGGACCCGGGCCATCCCGGACACCGACGGCGGCCGCTACGACGGCGACACCGAGTGGGACCGGGCGATCGGCCCGATGCAGTTCATCCCGCGCACCTGGGAGCGCTGGGGCGACTCCCCGTCCGGTGGCGACCCCGACCCGCACAACATCGACGACGCCGCGCTCTCCGCGGCCCGGTACCTGTGCGCGGAGGGCCGCGACCTGACCGTCGCCGCCGACTGGGAGGCAGCGCTCCTGGAGTACAACAGCTCCGACGAGTACGTCGCCGACGTCCTGGCCTACGCGCACGCCTACGCCGACGCGGCCTGACCGTACGGCCGCTCCTCGCGGTCGGGCCGCCTCCGGCCCGCCGCGGGGGCGCTCCGCCGCCCTGGTCGGAGGCCCGGTCACCGCGGCCGCCGCCCTCCCCGCCCCGGCCCTGCCGAGGAGGTGAACCGGTCCACGCCCCCGTCCCGTCCCGACCCGAACTCCCCGGGACACGCCGGTGCCGGACGCCCGGTGTGATCACCGCCCCCGGTTAGCCTGGGGCCCTCTCGGATGGACACGGGCCCGGGGCGGGTATGCGCCTGGGAGGAAACCCATCGAGACGGAGGAGACGGATGACTACCACCTGGCTGGGACCGAAGGGGCGCACCGAGGCGCTCGCGTCGATGGCCGACGAGGAATTCGACGTCCTCGTGGTCGGGGGAGGCATCGTCGGGGCGGGCATCGCCCTGGACGCGGTCTCGCGCGGACTGTCCACGGCACTGGTCGAGGCGCGCGACTTCGCGTCGGGCACCTCCAGCCGGTCCAGCAAGCTCATCCACGGCGGCCTGCGCTACCTGGAGCAGTTCGACTTCGAACTCGTCCGCGAGGCTCTCCACGAACGCGGACTGCTCCTCACCACCATCGCCCCGCACCTGGTCCGCCCGGTGCCGTTCCTGTTCCCCTTCGCCCACCACTGGGAGCGCGCCTACATCGGCGCGGGCGTCACGCTCTACGACGCCCTCGCCATGAGCTCGCGCAACAACCGCGGGCTGCCCACGCACCGCCACCTGACCAGGTCCGGGGCGCTGCGGGTCTTCCCCGCCCTCAAACGCAGCGCGCTCGCCGGGGCCATCCAGTACTGGGACTGCCAGGTGGACGACGCCCGCCTGGTCACCAGCGTGCTGCGCACCGCCGCCGGCCTGGGGGCCAAGATCGCCTCCCGCGCCCAGGCGGTCGGGTTCCTGCGCGAGGGCGAGCACGTCGTCGGCGCCACCGTCGCCGACCTGGAGGGCGGGGGGGAGCGGCGCGTCCGCGCCCGCCAGGTGGTCAACGCCGCGGGGGTGTGGACCGACGACATCCAGGAGATGGTCGGCGGCCGGGGCCAGATCCACGTCAGCGCGTCCAAGGGCATCCACCTCGTGGTGCCGCGCGACCGCATCCAGGCCTCCTCCGGGATGATCCTGCGGACCGAGAAGAGCGTCCTGTTCGTCATCCCGTGGGGCCGCCACTGGATCATCGGCACCACCGACACCGCCTGGGACCTGGACAAGGAGAACCCCGCGGCCAGCCGGGCCGACATCGACTACGTCCTCGACCACGTCAACCAGGTCCTGCGCACGCCCCTGGGCCGTGACGACGTGGAGGGCGTGTACGCGGGCCTGCGCCCGCTGCTGACGGGGGAGTCGGAGGAGACCTCCAAGCTCTCCCGCGAGCACACGGTGGCCCACCCCGTGCCGGGCCTGGTCCTCATCGCCGGGGGCAAGTACACCACCTACCGCGTGATGGCCAAGGACGCGGTGGACGCGGTCGCGCACGGCCTGGGCAACGGGATCCCGGACTCGGTCACCGACCGGTTGCCCCTGGTGGGCGCGGACGGCTACTGGGCGCTGTACAACCAGCGCCACCGGCTGGCCCGGAACTCGGGGCTGCACGTCTCCCGCGTCACCCACCTGCTGCGCCGCTACGGCTCCTCGGTCCACGACCTGCTCGACCTGGTCCGGGAGCGCCCCGACCTCGGCCGACCGCTCGCGCACGCCGAGGACTACCTGCGCGCCGAGATCGTCTACGCGGCCGAGGCCGAGGGGGCCCGCCACCTGGAGGACGTTCTGTCCCGGCGCACCCGGATCTCCTTCGAGACCTGGGACCGGGGCATCGCGGCCGCCGAGGAGGCCGCCGAACTGCTCGCCGGTCCCCTGGAGTGGAGCGAGGAGCAGATCGGGCGCGAGGTCGAGTACTACCGCAAGGGGATCGAGGCCGAGCGCGCGGCGCAGGAGCAGGACACCGACCAGGAGGCGGACGCGATCCAGCACGGTGCTCCGGAGATCGTCCCGGAGGCCGGTATCACGCGTCCCTGAGCGCGGGACGCGGGCGGAACGCCGCCGGGAACCGTCCGCGTTCCCGACCAGGTGGCCGCGCGGGCCCGTCGCCCGGGGGGTCGGCGGGCCCGCTACGCTCGGTCGCATGTGGCGATTCGTACGCAGACCAGCCAGAGTGCCGCGTCGGGGCGCCGACATCGGGGCGCACCTGGTACCGGAGGCCTTCGGAGTCGACCCCGTCCTGAGATCGGCGTGCGAGGCCGTCCGCGAGGGCGACCTCGAAGCCGGTACGGCCCTGCTCGTGGAGAGCCGTGAGGACCCCGAGATCCGCGTGCTGCGGGTCGAGGCGCTGGCCAGGGCCGCCACTGACCTGCCCCAGGAGGTCGTCGGCCTCTTGGAAGCCGGTGCCGACCGGGCCGACACCATGCTCTGGCTGGGCCACACGCTGCTGGCCCGCGCCCTGGTCCGGCCCTCCGGGAGGACCCGGGCCGACGAGAAGGCCGCCTCCGCCGCCCTGCACGAGGCGGGGGAGGCCCTGGAGGCCGCCGCGCGGCTGCGCCCCGACGACGCGGTGCCCTGGGCGGGGCTCCAGACCGCCGCGATGGGCCTGGGCGCGGACCGGGAGGAGAAGGACCGGATCTGGGGCGAGATCACCGCTCGCGCGCCCCACCTGTTCCCCGCCCACACGGTCCGCACGCGCACCCTGTCGGCGGCCCGGGGCGGCAGCGCCGAGGAGATGTTCGCGTTCGCGGGAGCCGCCGCCGACACCGCGCCCGCGGGCAGCCCGCTGCCGTCCGTGCTCGCCCTCGCCCACGCCGAGCACGTGCGCACGGAGCAGAAGCGCCTGCTCGCCGAGGGCAGCGCCCCCTACATCGTGGACATGGCCCTGGGCCGCCTGCACGGGGAGTCGGTCCAGGAGCTGTTCGCGCTCGCTCGGGCGTGGGTCGCCGAGGCGGTGCCGCACCCGCGCGACGCCCAGGCCCACCACCTGTTCGGATGGGCCTTCCACCGGGCCGGGATGGCGGAGGCGGCGCACTGGCACCTGAGCGCCGTGGGAACCGTGCGCTGCGACATGCCCTGGTCCTTCTTCGGCTCCGCCCACACCGAACTGATCCGTGCGATGGCCGAACTCGGGGTCGACCCGGGCCGGGGAGAGCGGGGCCCGGCGGCGACCTGAGTACCGCTACTCAGGTGCTGGCGGCGCGCACCGGGCAGTCTGGGGGACATGAACCACCGATCTCCCGCCCCCGCGCCCGCCTCGCGCACGGTTCTCCTCGCCGTGGCCGCGGCCCTGGCCGCCGCGGCCCTGGCCCACCTCGTCGGGTGGGGCGTCGCCCACGCCATGGACGCGGCCCACACGGAGCCCGACGCCAACATCGGCGCGGGGATGGCCCTGCTGCTCCTGCCCTTCCCCCTCGCCCCGGTCATGGCCTGGCCCCTGGTGCGGGCCGTCCGCCTGCCCCGCCCGGGGATCACGGCGCTGGCCTGCTCCCCCGTGTACCTGGTGCTGGCCGTCGGGGTGTGGACCCTGTGGCCCGGCTCGGTCGACCACGTGCCGCGGACCTCGTTCCTGTACCCCGTGCTGGAGTCCACGTGGAGCCTGGTCGCCGCCAACGCGCTCATCCTCGCGGTCGCGCTGGTCGCCGCGGCGCTGCTCGTCCGCGGCCTGTCCGCCCGCGCCGCCCGCTCCTGAGGGCGCACGTGCCCCGGCGTCCGAAAACCCCTCGCCACCGCGGCGGGGGCTCGGCGACAATGCACGGGTGCTACTGACGATCACGACCACGGCGAGCCCGGCGACGGACCTCGGCTTCCTGCTGCACAAGCACCCCGACAGGGCGCAGAGCTTCGAGCAGTCCTTCGGCACCGCCCACGTCTTCTACCCGGAGGCCACCGAGCGGCGCTGCACCGCGGCGCTGATGCTCGACGTCGACGCGCAGGCGCTGCTGCGCACGCGCACGTCCGTGAGCACACCCGACTTCGCGCTGGCCCAGTACGTCAACGACCGCCCGTACGCGACGTCGTCGCTGTTCACGGTGGCGCTGGGACGGGTGATGCGCTCCGCGCTCCGGGGGGACTGCAAGCAGCGCCCCGAGCTGGCCCGCACGCCGATCCCGCTGGAGCTGCGCATGCCCGCGGTGCTCTGCCGGGGCGGCGCCGAGCGCGTCCGCGCGCTGTTCGAGCCCCTGGGGTGGGCGGTGGAGGCCGAACCGGTCCCGCTCGACCCGGGGCTGCCCGGATGGGGCGACTCGCACTACCTGTCGCTCACCCTCACCGGTACCGTCCGGCTGGCCGAGGCGCTCAGCCACCTGTACGTGCTGCTGCCGGTCCTGGACGGCAACAAGCACTACTGGGTGGACCGGAGCGAGGTGGACAAGCTGCTGCGGGCCGGTGGGCCGGTCGCCGGAACCGCTGCCGGGACCGACGGTGACGCCGGGGCCGACGCTGCCGCCGGGTTCGCCGAGCCCGCTGACAGCGACGGAACCGACGGGACCGCTGGGCTCACCGAGACCGCCGAGAGCGCTGAGGCCGCTGAGGGCAGCGGGGCAGCCGAGAGTGACGGGCCCGCTGAGACCGGCTGGCTCGCCGGGCACCCCGAACGCTCCTGGATCGTCCGCCGCTACCTCAACCGCCGCGACGGCTACGTGCGGACCGCGCTGGCCCGCCTGGCCGAGGCCGACGACCTGACCGGCGACGAGGAGGACGACGACCCCGGCGTCGAGGAGGTCTCCGCGGCGCCGCCCCTGGAGGAGCGCGCCCCCAGCCTGGCCGAACAGCGGGCCGGGGCGGTCATGGCGGTGCTGGGCGCGGAGAACGCCACCAGCGTCATCGACCTGGGCTGCGGCGCGGGGCAGCTCCTCACCCGCCTGGTCCGCGACCACTCCCTGGAGCGGATCACCGGCGTGGACGTCAGCGTCGTCAGCCTCGAACGCGCCCACCGCAGGGTGTGCAAGGGCTGTGACCCGGGCGGGCGCGGTCGCCACCGGCCCCTGTTCACCGACACCGTCGCGGCCCGCGACCGAGGGGACGCGCGGCGGAGGCCGGAACTGCTCGTCGGCTCGGTCGTCTACCGCGACAGGAGGTTCGAGGGCTACGACGCAGCCGTCCTCATGGAGGTGATCGAGCACATCGACCCCTCGCGGCTGCCCGCGATGGAGGAGAGCGTCTTCGGCTCCGCCCGGCCCCGCGTCGTCGTGGTCACCACGCCCAACGCCGAGTACAACACCCACTACGAGGGTCTGGAGGACGGCGCCTTCCGGCACAGCGACCACCGCTTCGAGTGGACGCGCGCCGAGTTCACCCTGTGGGCGGACGGGGTCGCCGAGAGGCACGGCTACCGCGTCCGCCACCTGCCGGTCGGGCCCGAACACCCCGACACCGGCGCACCGACCCAGATGGGAGTCTTCAGCAGATGAGTACGACCGAGAGGGCCGGGGCCGCCGAGCCGCGCGTGCTCGGCGTGCCCGAGATGGGGCTCGTCGTGCTGGTCGGGGTGTCCGGTTCCGGCAAGTCCACCTTCGCCGCCCGGCACTTCGCGCCCACGCAGGTGATCAGCTCCGACCGCTGCCGCGGCATGGTCAGCGACGACGAGAACGACCAGGCCGCCACCGCCGACGCGTTCGCGCTCCTGCACACCGTCGTGGACATCCGGCTGCGCCGCGGCCTGCTCGCCGTGGTCGACGCCACCAACGTGCAGAGCAGGGCACGCCAGGAACTCGTGCGCATCGCCAAGGACAACAACGTGCTGTCCACGGCCATCGTGCTCGACGTCCCCGAGGCCCTGGCCCGGGAGCGCAACCGGGACCGGCCCGACCGCGACTTCGGCGACCACGTCATCCGCCGCCAGCGGCGCGACCTGCGCCAGAGCCTGCGGCACCTGCGCCGGGAGGGCTTCCGCAAGGTGCACGTGCTCCAGGGGCCGGAGGAGGTCGACGCCGCCACCATCGAGCTGGAGCGCGCCTGGCCCGACCGCAGGGAGCTCACCGGCCCCTTCGACATCGTCGGCGACGTGCACGGCTGCCGCGAGGAGCTGGAGGAGCTGCTGGGCGCGCTCGGCTACGAGCTGACCCGCGACGACCTGGGGCGCCCGGTCGGCGCCCGCCACCCGCAGGGCCGCACGGCGGTGTTCGTCGGCGACCTCGTGGACCGGGGTCCCGACAGCCCCGGCGTCCTGCGCCTGGCCATGGGCATGGTCGCCGACGGCGACGCCCTCTGCGTGCCCGGGAACCACGAGAACAAGCTCGTCCGGGTGCTCAAGGGGGGCAAGGCCCGGCTCACGCACGGCCTCGCCGAGACCATGGAACAGCTGGGACGCGAGAACGAGGAGTTCCGCAGGCGGGTGCTGGACTTCTGCGACGGACTGGTCAGCCACCTGGTCCTGGACGGGGGCGCGCTGGTCGTCGCGCACGCCGGTCTCAAGGAGGAGTACCACGGGCGGGCCTCCGGCCGGGTGCGCTCCTTCGCCCTGTACGGCCAGACCACCGGCGAGACCGACGAGTACGGCCTCCCGGTGCGGCTGCCGTGGGCGCGCGAGTACCGCGGCCGGGCCGCCGTGGTCTACGGGCACACGCCCATGGTCAAGGCCGAGTGGGTCAACAACACCCTCTGCCTGGACACCGGCTGCGTGTTCGGCGGCAGGCTCACCGCGCTGCGTTACCCCGAGCGCGAGATCGTCGACGTGGAGGCGCACCGCACCTGGTACGAGCCCGCCCGGCCGCTGACGGACGCGGCGGCCGAGGAGGCCGCCACACGCCCCGACGCCGCCGTGGACGTCACCGACATCGGCGTCGGCGACACCCGCACGGGCATGTTCGTGGAGACCGAGCACGGCCTGGTGCGCGCCGACGGCGGCAGCACGCTGGCCGCGCTGGAGGTCATGAGCCGGTTCGCGGTGGACCCGCGCTGGCTGCTCTACCTCCCGCCGACCATGGCGCCCGCGCCGACCTCGGCCGAGCCCGGTCTGCTGGAGCACCCGAACGAGGCCTTCGCCTCCTTCCGGGGCTCGGGGATCGGCGAGGTCGTGTGCGAGGAGAAGCACATGGGGTCGCGGGCCGTGGCCGTGCTGTGCCGTGACGGCGCCGCCGCCGAACGCCGGTTCGTGCCCGGGGAGCTGGGCACCGTCCACACGCGGACCGGGCGGCCCTTCTTCTCCGACCCGGCCCTGCAGGCGCAGGTCGTGGACCAGCTGCGGCAGGCGGTCACCGACGCCGGGCTGTGGGACCGGCTGGGCACCGACTGGGTCGCCCTGGACGGGGAGATGCTGCCGTGGTCGGCCAAGGCCCGGTCGCTGATCCGCGAGCAGTACGCGTCGGTGGGCGCCGCCGCCCGCGCGGCACTGCCCGCCGCCGGGATCGCGCTCGCCGCCGCGGCCGGGCGCGGTGTGCCCGTGGAGGGGCTGATCGACGGGGTCGCGCGCCGGACGGAGCAGATGGAGGAGTTCAGCCGGGTCTACCGGCGCTACTCCTGGGACACCGACGGCACCGCCGGGCTCCGGTACGCGCCGTTCATGGTGCTGGCCTCCGAGGGGCGCGAGTACGGGGACGCCGACCACCTGTGGCACATGGCGGTCGCCGAACGGCTCGCCGAGGCCAGCGGCCTGGTCCACCCCACCCGCTACCGGGTCGTGGACACCACCGACCCGCGGGCGTGCGCCTCGGCCGCGGACTGGTGGACCGACATGGTCTCCGCCGGCGGCGAGGGGATGGTGGTCAAACCCGTCCTGGGCGCCCGCGCCACGGGCCGCAAGGGCCTGGCGCAGCCCGGGCTGAAGGTGCGCGGGCCCGAGTACCTGCGCATCGTCTACGGGCCCGACTACACCGACCCCGAGCGGATGGCGGTCCTGAAGGACCGCAGCGTGGGCCGCAAGAGCGGGCTGGCCATGCGCGAGCACAAGCTGGGCCTGGAGGCGCTGGCCCGCCACGCCCGGCGCGAGCCGCTGTGGCGCGTGCACGAGCCGGTGTTCGCGGTGCTGGCCCTGGAGTCGGTTCCGGTCGACCCCCGGCTGTAGGGAGAGGGGGGCGGTCGCCGCCCCCTCTCCGCCGTGATCTTGTACCTGTAGCGAGGTTCGAGCGCCGAGATCGGCTATAAGTACAAGATCACCGCAGGTCAGGGCCTCGTGTGTCACATCAGCACCACTTCCGGCCAACCGTGACCCGGCGCGGCGGAGCGGGGAACCGGGAGGATCCCACGAGGCGGAGGCGCCGCCAGGATGGTCCGATCCCACCAACGGCGTTCCGATTCGTCTCCTTTTCACGCCCTCTCTTTCGGTCGGACATCCGCAGGGGCCATGATGTGCACGCCCGTCAACCCCCAGTCCCCTCCGGAGAAGATGTGTCCCCCAACCGACCCGGACGCCTGGTCGCGTCCACGTCCGCCGCGGCGGCGGTGCTCCTGGGCCTCGGGCTCACGTCCGCGCCGACCGCCCTCGCCGACACCGCAGCCCCGGTGGTCAGCGAGGTCTACGGCGGAGGCGGCAACAGCGGCGCGGACCTGCGCCACGACTTCGTCGAGCTGGGCAACCCCACCGGCGAGCCGTTCTCCCTCGACGGCTGGAGCGTGCAGTACCTGCCCGCCAGCCCCAGGCCCACCACCCAGGTGCAGGTCACGGCCCTGAACGGTGAGATCGGCGCGGGCGGGCACTACCTCGTGCGCCACGCGGCGGGCGCCGGGGGCAGCGTCGACCTCCCCGACCCCGACGCCACCGGCGGCACCAACATGTCCGCCACCTCCGGCACGGTCCTGCTCGTGCGGGGCACCGACCCCGTCACCTGCCGGACCGCCGCGGAGTGCGCCGCGGACGAGTCCGTCGCCGACCTCGTCGGTTACGGGGACGCCGTCATCCACGAGGGCGCGCCCGCGCCCCGGCTGGACAACACCACCTCCGCCTCGCGCGACGGCGCCCTCACCGACACCGGCGACAACGCGGCGGACTTCACGGCCGCGGCCCCCACGCCCACCAACACCGCTGGACAGACCCCCGGCGGGGGCGGGACCGACCCCGAGGAGCCCGTCGAACCCGGCGACCTGCGCATCCACGACGTCCAGGGCACCACCCGCACCTCTCCCTACGTCGGACAGCAGGTCACGGGCCTGCCCGGCGTGGTCACGGCGGTCAACCCCTTCGGTGGCGCGCGGGGCTTCTGGTTCCAGGACACCGAGGGCGACGGCGACCCGCGCACCAGCGAGGGGCTGTTCGTCTTCACCGGGTCCACCACCCCCGACGTGGCCGTCGGCGACGAGGTCCTGGCCGCCGGACGGGTCAGCGAGTACCGGCCCGCCTCCGGGGCGCAGACCATCACCCAGCTGGACGGGGCCCGCTGGACCGTCCTGTCCTCGGGCCACGCCACACCCGACCCGGTCCTGCTCGACGAGGACGCCGTCCCCGAGGCGTACGCGCCCGAGCCCGGCGGGGACGTCTCCGCGCTCGACCTGGAGCCCGGAGAGTACGCCCTGGACTTCTGGGCCGCGCACGAGCACATGCTCGTCCGCGTGCAGGACGCGCCCGTCGTCGGCGCCACCGACGACTACTCCGCGCTCTGGGTGACCACCAAGCCCGGACAGAACCCCACCGTCAACGGCGGCACCCGCTACGGCTCCTACGACGACCCCAACTCCGGACGGATCAAGATCGAGTCGCTGCTCGACCGCGACCGGCACCCGTTCCCCGAGGCCGACGTGGGCGACACCCTCGCCGGGGTCACCGAGGGGCCCGTCTACTACAGCCGGTTCGGCGGCTACCTCATCCGCGCCACCACCCTGGGCGAGCACGTCCGGGGCGGCACGGAGCGCACCGCCGTCCGCGACGCGCGGCGCCACGAGGTCAGCGTGGCCACCTACAACGTCGAGAACCTCGGCGGGCAGGACGACCAGGCCAAGTACGACGCGCTGGCCGCCGGGATCGTCGAGTCCCTGAACTCGCCCGACATCATCGGACTGGAGGAGATCCAGGACAACACCGGTCCGACCGACGACGGCGTCGTGGACGCCGACGTCACACTGGACCGCCTGGTGGAGGCCGTGGCGGCGCACGGCGGCCCCGCCTACGAGTGGCGGCAGATCAGCCCCGAGGACAAGCAGGACGGCGGCCAGCCCGGCGGCAACATCCGCAACGCGTTCCTGTTCGCTCCCGAGCGCGTGCGGTTCGTCGACCGCGAGGGCGGCGACGCCACCACCGCCGTGGAGGTCGTGGAGGGCGAGCGCGGCGCCGAGCTGTCGGTGTCCCCGGGCCGGATCAGCCCGCGGGACGGTGCCTGGGACTCCAGCCGCAAGCCGCTGGTCGGCCACTTCCGGGCCCTGAACCGGGACATCTACGTGGTCACCAACCACTTCAACTCCAAGGGCGGGGACGAGTCCCTGCACGGCGTCCACCAGCCGCCGCGGCGCACCAGCGAGACCCAGCGCCACGCCCAGGCCGGGCTCGTGCGCGACTTCGCCGAGGAGCTGCTGGCCGTGGACCCCGAGGCCAACCTGGTGGTCATGGGCGACCTGAACGACTTCCAGTTCTCCCGGACCCTGGAGATCCTCACCGTGGACGGGCCGCTGAGCAACCCGATGACGGACCTGCCCGAGGAGGAGCGCTACAACTACGTCTTCGACGGCAACTCCCAGGCGCTGGACCACATCCTGGTCAACCAGGCGCTCGCGGGCCGGGTCGACTACGGGATCGCGCGGATCAACTCCGAGTTCTCCGACCAGGTCAGCGACCACGACCCCCAGGTGCTGTGGCTGGACACCCGCCGCGGCACCCCGCCCGGGCGCCCCTGAGCCCGCCCGGCTCCCGGCGCGTCCCCCGCGCCGGGAGCCGGGTCCCGGCGGTGACCGGCCACCTGGCCGGTCACCCTCGTGTCGGCCGGGTCAGCGCACGTCCCGGCGGCTCAGCACCGTCGCGGAGAGCACCCACAGGGCGAGGGTGGTCGCCGCGGCCGCGAGCACGACGGAGAACGCGGTCGGCAGGTCGAGGGACCCCGCGCCGGAGACGGCCGTGCTGCCCAGGCTGAGCGACGTGGTGACCAGCGACTGCGGCAGGAGGTAGGAGACCACCCCGCCCTCCCCGGAGTAGAGGAGGCCGACCCCGGCGACGCAGCCCAGGAGGCCCAGGGCGACGGGCGCGGCGAAGGAGCGGACCAGCATCGACAGCAGGGACTGCAGCGCGGCGACCGGCAGCGCGGCGACGACGCCCAGCAGGGCCGCGGCCGTGCTGTGCCAGGGCAGCCAGCCGTCCAGGCCCAGGACGAGCTTCCCGCTCAGCACCACCAGCCCGAGCAGCGCGAACTGCATCATCGCGACCACCAGGGCGAGCGAGACGAGCTTGGCGCCGACGATCGCCAGGGCCCGCGCGGGGGTGGCCATCAACAGGTTCCAGTTGTGGCCCCGGTGCTCCATGCGCCAGGCGGCCGAGGCCATCACCGCGATCCCCATCGACATGAACAGCATCCCGTAGAAGATCACGACCTGGGACCAGTAGGACGCCCAGCCGGAGGAGAGCGCCTCCTCGTTGGCGCCGTAGTTCACGGTTCCCGTGATGACCGCGAGCAGCGGCAGCACCACGGCCATGATCCACAGGGCCGAGCGGCGCAGCTTGGCGAGTTCGGCGAGGACCATCCCCATCACGCCTCCGTCCGGTCGAAGCGGTGGCTGGCCGCGGCGAACAGGAGCGCCACGAGGACGAGGAACGCGGTCAACCAGCCGTACCCGGGCGTGATCGCGACGAAGCCGTCCTCGCCCATCCCCAGCGGGGAGACGACCGCGTAGTACCCCCAGGGCAGCGCGTACGTCAGCGCCGGGGGCATCAGCAGGGAGAACACCCCGCAGAACGCCCCGATCAGCCCGACCGCCATCCCGACGAGCTGGTTCTCCACCCGGGCGGCCAGCACCACGTGCAGGCACAGCAGCGCCAGGTCCACCAGCAGCTGGCAGACCGCGTACTGGACCCACATGCCGGGGGACAGCGGCACGGTGATCCCGGCGACCAGGCCCGCGGCGACGATCAGGGTGGTCTGTACGGCCACCGCCACCGCCAGCAGGGGCCCCAGCACCGCGACCTTGGCGCGGCACAGCCTCCCGGGGCTGAGTCCGGCCACCTGCGACAGCATCCAGCCCTGGCCCTGGTGCTCGATGTCGACCTGCCTGCTGGCCAGCACCGCGACCAGGAGGGGGGAGGTCATGGCCGTGATCAGGACGTGGCTCATGAACAGGCTCTCCCACGGCTGCGCGGCCGGGTCGCCGAAGCCCTCCCGCGCCGAGTCCGACATCAGGTTCATGCAGCTCAGGGCGATGACGGCGGCCACCATGGCCGTACACACCAGCACGATCCTGAGCCTGCGCGCCTTGCGGACCTCAAGGCTCATCGCGGTCAGCATCACAGCAGCCCCTCACGGCCGGTGAGGTCCATGAAGACCTCCTCCAGGGACTGCCGGACACGCCGCACCCCGTGGACCGGCACGTCGCCCCCGACGAGCCGCCGCACGAGCGCGGCCGTGTCCCCGTCGTCGAGACCGGACAGGCGCACGCCCCCTCCCTCACGCACGGCGGGGATGCCCAGGGCCAGGGCCCGCTCGGGTTCGGGGGTGTCCACGATCAGGTCCGGGGTGCTGCGGGCGAACAGCTCGGACCGCGTTCCCTGGAAGATCAGCCTTCCCTGGGCGAGGATGCCCAGCACCGACGCCATCCGGTCGATCTCGTCGAGCAGGTGGCTGGAGACCATGACCGTGACGCCGTTCCCCGCCAGCGACACCAGCAGTTCGCGGATCTCCTCGATGCCCGCGGGGTCCAGGCCGTTGGTGGGCTCGTCGAGGACGAGCAGGCGCGGGTCCCGGGCCAGGGCCATCGCGATGCCCAGGCGCTGCTTCATACCCAGCGAGTACGCGCGGACGAGCTTGCCCATGTGCTCCTGGAGGCGCACGGTGGCGACCGCGCGGGAGACCTGCCGGTCGGTGAGCCCGAGCATCCGCTGGACGATCGCCATGTTCTCCCGCCCGGTCAGGTGGGCGTACCCGGGAGGCGCCTCGATGAGGGAGCCGATCTCCCGCAGCAGGGTGGGGCGCGTGTCCCGGTTCATGGGCTGCCCGAAGACGGTGATCTCGCCCCGGGTGGGCCGGGCCAGCGACAGCAGCATCCTCATGGTGGTGGACTTGCCCGAACCGTTGGGGCCCAGGAAGCCGTACACGCAGCCCCGGGGCACCCGCAGGTCGAGGTCGTCGACGACCGTACGCGAGCCGTAGGCCTTCGTCAGATGGTGGGTGGTGATGATGTGGTCCATGGAACTCCTTCCACCGAGGAGCCTCCGGGACCGCACCCGGGGAGGGCATCGTGCCGGGGGAGGGGAAACGCGCTCGTACCGCGGTAGGAGGGGGCGCCGGGTGCCGTGGCGCCGGGCGGGGGCGTGGTGCCGGGGGCGTCCGCTCACGCCTCCCGGAGCAGGTCCTCGCGGCCCACCAGCCCGGCGCGGAACGCGAACAGCACGGCCTGCACCCGGTCGCGGGAGCCGGTCTTGGCCAGGACGTGGCCGACGTGGGTCTTGACCGTGGGCATGGACAGCACGAGGCGCTCGCAGATCTCCGTGTTCGTGTACCCCAGCGCCACGGCGACGAGGACCTCCTGCTCGCGCGGGGTCAGCGAGGCGACGGCGCGGCGGGTGCTCCCGTCGGTCGGGGCCGGACGGGAGGACGGGCCGCCGAGCAGGGGGCGCACGTGCCCGAGCAGCCTGCGGGTGGAGCTGGCGGAGATGACGGAGTCGCCGCGGTGCACGGTCCGCACGGCCTCCAGCAGCTCCTCGGGCGGGGTGTTCTTGAGCAGGAAGCCCGCGGCCCCGGCCTCGACGCCCTCGACCACGTACTCGTCGGTGTCGAAGGTGGTGAGGATGACGATGCGACAGCCCGCCCCGGAGGAGACGAGGGAGCGCGTGGCGCTCAGCCCGTCCGTGCCCGGCATCTGGACGTCCATGAGCAGCACGTCGACGGGGTCGGAGCGCTGGCGGGTGAGGGCCTGCGCCCCGTCGCCCGCCTCCCATGCCACGGTCAGGTCCGGCTGGGAGTCGATGACCATCGCCATGCCCGCCGTGAACAGCACCTGGTCGTCGGCCAGCCCCACGCGGATCACGTGTCCTCCCAGGGAATCACCGCGCGCACCCGCCAGGTGCCGGTCGCGTCGTCGGCGCCGGCCTCCAGGGTGCCGCCGTGCAGGCCGACGCGCTCGCGCATGCCGACCAGGCCGTGCCCGGGTCCCCGCCGAGCGCCGTCCGGGGTCGCCCCGGAGGTGGAGGGATCCGCAGGTGTCGAGGGGCGTGAGCGGCCGGTGGGCATGGAGAGACCTGCGGGCGAGGGGAGGCCCGCGCGCGCCGAGGGGTCCGTGGGTACGGCCTCGCGGATGGCGTTGGCCACGTCGACCCCGACCCGTCCGGGCGACCACGTGAGCTCGACCCGCACGGCGGCGGGTCCCCCGTGCTTCAGCGCGTTGGCGAGGGACTCCTGGACGACGCGGTAGACCGTCAGGGACGCGGTCGTCGGCAGGGTCGCCGGGGAGTCCGTGTCCGCCCGGCCGCCGCGCGGGGCGGCCGGGGTCCCGTGCTGGACCAGGCGGATCCGCAGACCGGCGCGGCGGTACTCCTCGACGAGGCCGGGCAGGTCGCCGACCCCGGGGGCCGGGGCGGCCCCGCGCTCCTCGCCGTCGCGCAGGACGCCCAGGAGCTGGTGCAGTTCCGCCGCCGACTCGCGTCCCACCTGGGCGACGGTGGCCAGGGCGGTCACCGCGCGCTCCGGGGCGGCGTTCGCGGCGTAGCGGCCGCCGTCGGCCTGGGCGACGATGACGTTCAACGAGTGCGCGAGGATGTCGTGCATCTCCCGGGCGATGCGGGTCCGCTCGTCGAGCGCGGCCAGGCGCACCTCCTGCTCCCGCTGGGTCTCCAGCAGCCGTGCGTGCTCCACGACTCGGGCGAACTCCTCGCGGTTGCGCCTGCGGAACGCTCCGAGCAGGGAGAACAGCGCGACCGCCGTCCACGCGGAGAAGACGCTGTTGAGGCGCATCTCCGGATCCGTCGAGAGAGCCTCGGCCGGAACGTCGAGAACCCCCCACGCCGCCCCGGCCAGGAGCAGGACGAACCCGACCGCCCGCCACGGGCGGGAGAGTTCGGCCTGCACCGTGTAGGCGGCGACCAGCGCGCTGACCAACGTCGCCGCGGTGAGGTGCTCCAGCCACAGGATGTGGCACGCCAGCAGCACGGCCAGGGCCGCCAGGGCCGGGAGAGGGCGCAGACGGCGCAGGGCCAGGGCGGCGCAGCACCCGGCGGTCATACCGAGGTAGGCCCACGACTCGGCGGTGTGGAACCCCGACACCGGCAGGGACGCCACCGACAGCCCGAACCAGACCGCCGCCCAGAGCGCGTCCACGGCGAGCACGTGGTCGCGGGCCCAGAGCGCGGCGCGGTCCAGGAGGGAGCGCGGGGACAGGTCGGCCATCCCTCCACGATAGGAACGCGGGGGCCGTGGAGCCTCATGCCCCGGCATGAGATCGCGGTGTCCGAAAGGCGGCCCCGGAGCCCGGCGCACCATCGAAGGGCAGGTCGGGGGTGCGGCGTGCCCACGGGTCCGCTTCCGGAGGGCGCCTATCCTGGGAGCGCCCGCGACGCGGCGGGCGCACTCCACCCAGGGAAGCGAGACATGAACGTACTGCTCACCGGTGGAGCCGGGTACATCGGCTCCCACACGGCGGTCGAACTCCTCGAAGCCGGGCACGAGGTCGTGGTCGTGGACCTCCTCTCCAACAGCCACGAGGAGGCCCTGCGCCGCGTCGAGCGCATCACCGGACGCACCGTCTCCTTCCACCGGGCCGACTGCGCCGACCCCGAGGCGATGCGCCGGGTCCTCGCCGAACACCGCGTCGACGCCGTCATCCACATGGCCGGGCTCAAGGCCGTGGGCGAGTCGGTGGAGCAGCCGCTGCGCTACTACCGCAACAACATGGACGCCCTGTTCACGCTCATCGAGGTGATGGACGAGCACGGCGTGCGCGACCTGGTGTTCAGCTCCTCGGCCACCGTCTACGGCGACCCCGAGCGGGTGCCGATCACCGAGGACAGCGCCCTGTCCGCCACCAACCCCTACGGCGCGACCAAGCTGTTCGCCGAGCGCGTCCTCCAGGACACGGCCGCCGCGGACCCGCGCTGGCGGATCACCGCCCTGCGCTACTTCAACCCCATCGGCGCCCACCCCAGCGGCCTGATCGGCGAGGACCCCCAGGGCGTCCCCAACAACCTCTTCCCCTACGTCGCGCAGGTCGCCGCGGGCCGCCGCGAGCGGCTGAACGTGTTCGGCGACGACTACGACACCCCCGACGGCACCGGCGTGCGCGACTACCTGCACGTGGTGGACCTGGCGCAGGGGCACATGGCCGCCGTGGAGCACCTCGCCGACGCGTCCGGGTACCGCGTGTACAACCTGGGCACCGGGCAGGGCACCTCCGTCCTGGAGGGCCTGCACGCCTTCGAGCGCGCCACCGGCGCGGCCGTTCCGTACGCGGTGGTCGACCGCCGCCCCGGCGACATCGCCGTGTGCTTCGCCGACCCCTCGGCCGCCGCCCGCGACCTGGGCTGGAAGGCCGTGCGCACGGTGGACGACGCCTGCCGCGACGCGTGGCGCTGGCAGTCGGCCAACCCCGCGGGCTTCGCTGCCTGAGCCCCGGGGGAAGCCCCCGGGCGGCCCCGCGGCGCGTGCTGGGCCGGACCGCACGCGCGCACGGGCCCTCCGGACGTGTGCAACGTCCCAGGACGTGTTCGGTGGATGCCGTCGGCCGAGGGCGGTGGAGGGCGGGAGCGTCCGGTGCGGCTCTCGCAGGGCCGGGGAAGGAGCCGGCCCGGGGGCGGCCGCCGACTGACGAGAACGCGGCGGGAGCCGTGCCGGGGCGTCGCGCAGCAGGGCGGATGCCCGCCGAACACGCCCTAGACTGGGCGGACATCCCTGTACTTCCTGCGGAAGGTCCTCCGTCGTGTCCGTTGGTGCTGAGAGCACGTTCGACACCGTTCTCGTCGTCGACTTCGGCGCGCAGTACGCGCAGCTGATCGCACGCCGGGTCCGCGAATGCCACGTGCACAGTGAGATCGTGCCCTCGACCATGCCCGTCGAGGAGATGCTCGCCAAGAAACCCAAGGCCATCATCCTCTCCGGCGGACCGTCGTCGGTCTACGCCGAGGGAGCCCCGAACCTGGGCCCCGAGCTGTTCGAGACCGGGGTGCCCACCTTCGGCATCTGCTACGGCTTCCAGGCGATGACCCGGGCCCTGGGCGGCACCGTCGCCAGGACCGACCTAAGTGAGTTCGGCCGCACCGAGCTGTCGGCGGTCACCGACTCCCTGCTGTTCGCCGGGATGCCCGCCGAGCAGCTGGTGTGGATGTCGCATGGCGACTCGGTGGTGGAGGCCCCCGAGGGCTTCGCCACGACCGCCAGCACCGCGGGGGCCCCGGTCGCCGCGTTCGAGCACACCGGCCGCAACCTCTTCGGCGTCCAGTTCCACCCCGAGGTCCTGCACACCGAGCACGGCCAGGAGGTGCTGCGGCGCTTCCTGTACGAGGGCGCCGGGTGCCGCCCCACCTGGACGATGGTGAACATCGTCGAGGAGCAGCTGGAGCGCATCCGCGAGCACATCGGTGACAAGCGCGTCATCTGCGCGCTGAGCGGCGGGGTGGACTCCGCCGTTGCCGGTGCCCTGGTGCAGCGCGCCGTCGGCGACCAGCTGACCTGCGTCTTCGTCGACCACGGCCTGCTGCGCAAGGGCGAGGCCGAGCAGGTGGAGAAGGACTTCGTCGCGATCACGGGCGCCAAGCTCAAGGTCGTGGACGCCGAGGAGCGGTTCCTGTCCGCACTGGCGGGGGTCACCGACCCGGAGGAGAAGCGCAAGATCATCGGCCGCGAGTTCATCCGCGTGTTCGAGCAGGCGGCCCGCGAGGTCGTCGCCGAGAGCGGCGAGACCGGCGCCGAGGTCGAGTTCCTGGTGCAGGGCACCCTCTACCCGGACGTGGTGGAGTCCGGCGGCGGGACCGGGACCGCCAACATCAAGTCCCACCACAACGTGGGCGGCCTGCCCGACGACCTCCAGTTCACGCTGGTGGAACCGCTGCGCGAGCTGTTCAAGGACGAGGTGCGCAAGGTCGGCGAGGAGCTGGGACTGCCCGCCGAGATGGTCTGGCGCCAGCCCTTCCCCGGCCCCGGCCTGGGCATCCGCATCATCGGCGAGGTCACCCGCGAGCGCCTGGAGATCCTGCGCGAGGCCGACGCCATCGCCCGCGAGGAGCTGACCCGCGCCGGGCTCGACCGGGACATCTGGCAGTGCCCGGTGGTGCTGCTCGCCGACGTGCGGTCGGTGGGCGTGCAGGGCGACGGGCGCACCTACGGCCACCCGGTCGTGCTGCGCCCGGTCAGCAGCGAGGACGCCATGACCGCCGACTGGTCGCGCGTGCCCTACGACGTGCTGGCCAGGATCTCCAACCGGATCACCAACGAGGTGCGCGAGATCAACCGGGTGACGCTGGACGTGACCAGCAAGCCCCCGGGCACCATCGAGTGGGAGTAGCCCCTCCCGGGGGGTGAACCCCCGGAAGGGCGGGCCTCCCCGAGGCAGCGGACGGGCCCGGGGTGACGACGCGTCGTCACCCCGGGCCCGTCCGTTCGTTTCGGCGGTGCCGCCCCGGGCGCCGGTTGTCCACAGGCGCGGACCGGGGGTGGCGGAGCGGGGCGCGGATGCGGTGTCCTGGATGTACGGGGGGTTTCCCACCCCGTCGGCACGGTGCTGCCCTCCGGCAGGTCCATCCCGCCCCGGGCCGCTCCGGTACGTCCCGGCCTGCTGCGGTCCCGTCGGCCTGCTGTGGTCCCGCTCGGCCCCGGGCTCAGTCCACGATGTGCTCGATGTTGATCTCCGTGGCCTCCGCGCCCGCCCGGTGGTTGAGGACGAGCGTCCGCGGCTCTCTGTCGTCGCGGAGCACGAACACCAGCTCGCCCGCCGCGGTGGCCCCGGGACCGATCCCGGCCGGGTCCCACAGCGGATCCTCGATCTCGCGCACGGACGGCGCCTGGGCGCTGACGGGTTCCCCGTTGGTCGTCATGTGCTGCGCCGTGTGGTCGAACTCCACCAGTTCGTCGCTGGTGTTGACCAGCTTCAGGTCCACCACGCAGTACTGGCCGGTGGACGGCAGCTCCGAGCGGATGTTGTGCTCGGTCAGGCCGCAGCTGACCCCGCTGATCCAGTACTCGACCATGCGGTCGGCCGAGGCGCCCGACATCCCGCCGGGCACCTCGCCGGGCGCCTCATCCCCGGCGCCGCCGGGGGACTCGTCGCCGGGCGCGGGGTCCTGCGGTTCCTGGGCGGCGCCCGTCTGCCCGGAGGTGTCCCCCTGGGAGTCCCTGTCTCCGAAGAGCGACCAGTCGCTGAGGTTGGCCAGCACGGTCGCCATGATGATCAGCGCCGCGAGCAGCGCCACGGCTCCCAGGGCCAGGGCCACGACCGTCCCCCTGCGCCGGTTCGGCGCGGCGGGCTGGTGCGGTGGCGGGGGCACCGGCGGGACGTAGGGCTGCGGACCCCGGCGGCCCGTCTGCTGGTCGGCCGGGGGGACCATCGGGATCTGGCCGGTCGAGGCCGGGTGCGGCGCCTGGGGGGGTCCGGGCACGTGCCGGGGCTGCTGCATCGGACCGCCCTGGGGCTGTCCGCCCGGAGCCTGGACTCCGGGTGCCGGACCGCCCTGCTGCTGCGCCTGGCCCCCCGGCGGAGGACCGCCGGGGTGGGCGGCCGGATGGCCCGGCGGGGGTCCCTGCGGGCGCGGGTAGTTGCCCGTCTGGTGCGCGGGCGGGGGCATGGGCGGTGCGCCCTGGTACTGGCCGGGCCCCGGGCGCCGCATGCCCGTCATGGTCTGGCGCGGCCCCTGCTGGGGGTGGGGCATGCCGGGCGGGGGCACCGGCGGCAGGTTGGGCCGCCACGACTGGTGCAGCGCGTGGGAGACCATGTCGTTGGGGTTGCTGTTGTCCTCGCCGCCCGCCAGCTCCAGCAGCAGGTCCTGCGCGGTGGGGCGGCGGCCCGGCTCCTTGGCCAGCGCGCGCGTCACGAGGCGGTCCAGGGGGCTGTCCAGGTTGCCGATCTGGGGTTCGGCGAACAGCACCCGCTTGCCCAGCGTCATCGCGTCGCCGTTGCCGAAGGGGTGGGTGCCGTTCCCGGCGAAGGCCACCAGGCAGCCCCAGGCGAAGATGTCCGCCGAGGTGGTGACCTTCTCCTCCAGCAGCTGCTCGGGCGCCATCCAGCCGGGGCTGCCCATGACGATGCCGGTCTGGGTGTGGTTGGTGGCGGTGTTCATCGCGCGGGCGATGCCGAAGTCGATCACCCGGGGCCCCGAGAGCGACAGCAGCACGTTGGCGGGCTTGAGGTCGCGGTGGACCAGCCCGGTGCGGTGGATGGCGGCCAGGGCCGCAGCCACGCCCAGCGCGAAGCCGTGCAGAGTCGAGGAGTCCAGGGGGCCGTTCTCGGCGATGTGCTCCGCCAGGGCGGTGCCCGCGATGTACTCGGTGACCATGTAGGGACGGTTCTCGAACGTCCCGTGGTCGAGCACCTTGGCGGTGCAGAAGGAGGCGACCTTGCGGGCGTTCTCCATCTCGTCGCGAAAGCGCGCCCGCGTCGCCTCGTCGAAGGCGAGCTCCGGGCGGATGACCTTGATGGCTACCTGGTTGTTGCGCTCGGGAGTGCTGCCCAGGTAGACGGTTCCCATGCCGCCGCTACCCAGCTTGCCGGACAGCACGTAGGGACCGATGGTGGCCGGATCCCCGGCGGCCAGCGGTTCCAGGTTCTTCGGGAGCCCATCCGACGGCAAGCGACCCTCCCCGACGGTGTCCAAACTCCGCCTTGCCCCAAGGTAGCGGTGTTTGTGCCCGGTTTCCCACTCACGGGCCTGATTGGGCCGTTCTGGGGACGGGCGGAAACTGACATGACAGTGGTGACGATCCCCGAACCGCGTCCGGGGTTCCCGTTTTCCTCTGACGGCGTACGCGCCGACGGGAGGCGGTGAACACACCGACGCCCCTTGAGGGCACTGTGTTCACGCAAGGTGGGGGTTCCTTTACGATTGGGGACTCGTGACCGTTAATACCACCGTAACCGTGCGGGTCCCCGCGAAGGTGAACCTCCAGTTGGCGGTGGGGCCCAGACGTGAGGACGGGTTCCACGACCTCGTCAACGTGTTCCACGCCGTCTCGCTGTTCGATGAGGTTACCGTCAAGGCGGCTTCCTCGCGCCGACCGAGCCCGCCCGGCGGTGTCGGATCCGCCGCCTCCGAGGTCTTCGCCGGACTGACCGCGGGCGGTGCGCTGGGGTCCCACCTGTCCCGTGTGCCCCTGGACGGGTCCAACCTGGCCGCGCGCGCCGTGACCCTGCTGGCGGAGCGGACCGGCCGGGGTTTCCCGGTCACGGTCCACCTGGACAAGCACATCCCGGTGGCGGGAGGCATGGCCGGGGGCAGCGCGGACGCCGCGGCCGCCCTGCTGGCCTGCGACCGCCTGTGGGGCTGCGGCCTGCCCCTGGAGGAGCTGGTGGGGTACGCGGCCGACCTGGGCAGCGACGTGCCCTTCGCGCTGTTGGGCGCCACCGCGGTGGGCATGGGGCGGGGGGAGATCCTGCGGCCGATGACCAGCCCGGGAAGGTTCCGGTGGGTCTTCGCGCTGTCGGCGCACGGGCTGTCCACGGCCAGCGTGTTCGCCGAGTACGACCGCATCCGACCGGACGCCCCCGAACCCCGGCGGGACCGTGTGCTGGCCGACGCGCTCGTCAGCGGCGATCCGGCGGCCCTGGGCGCGGCGCTGACCAACGACCTCCAGGAGGCCGCGCTCTCGCTGCTGCCGGAACTGGAACGCACCCTCAAGACCGGCGCAGGAGCGGGAGCCCTGGGATCCCTGGTGTCGGGGTCCGGTCCGACCTGCGCCTTCCTGGTCGGCGGGGGCGGCGAGGAGGAGTCGGTCGTCGCGGAGCGGGAGGCCGCGGTGGTGGCGGCGCTGGAGGGCAGCGGACTGTGCGAGCAGGTCGTGACGGCGTACGGGGACGTCCCCGGGGCCACCGTCCTGTGACCTAAATCACTGCTGCTTCTCCTGGTCGGAGACGGTCCGCGCCAGTTGACCTCAACCTTTGTTTGGGTTCAACACTGGTGGACATGACGACCGCAACCGCCCTCTCGCGCTACGCCGACCTGCCGGCCCTCATCGGACTCATGGAGGGTGACGAGAAGCACAACGGAGCGGCCCACTCGACGCTCGACGTCGTGTGGGTGCTCTACGACCGTGTGCTGTCCGTCACTCCGGAGACCGCCGACGATCCGGCCCGGGACCGGTTCCTGCTCTCCAAGGGCCACGGTCCCGCCGCCTTCTACGCCGTGCTCGCTGCCAAGGGCTTCCTGGACGTGCCGACGCTGCGCGGCTGGACCGCCTTCGACTCCCCGCTCGGCCACCACCCGGACCGGCTGCTCGTGCCGGGGGCGGAGATCGGCAGCGGGTCGCTCGGCCACGGACTGCCCCTGGGGCTGGGCAGCGCGCTCGGACTGCGCGCCCAGGGGATCCGCCGCCCCGACGGCGCGCGGCCCCGCGTCGTGGTGCTCGTCGGCGACGGCGAGCTCGACGAGGGCAGCAACCACGAGGCCATCGCGGTCGCCGGACGGCTCGGCGCGGACAACCTCACCGTCGTCGCCGTGGACAACGCCTCCGCCAGCCACGGCTGGCCGGGCGGGATCGGCGCCCGCTTCGAGACCGAGGGCTGGGAGGCCCGCGACGTCTCCGGACGCGACCACGACGCCCTGTACGGGGCGCTCACCCGCCCCCACCCCGGACGGCCGCTGGCCGTCGTCGCCCGCGTCCGTTCCTAGGAGAGCCCCATGCGTGACACCTTCGCCGCCACCGTCAACCGGGCCATGGACACCGACCCACGCCTGGCCGTCGTCCTGGCCGCCATCTCGGCGGGCATGTTCCGGGGCGCCGCCGCCCGCCACCCCGGGCGGGTGATCGACGTGGGCATCCGCGAGCAGGCCATGATCGGCGTGGCCGGGGGACTGGCCCTGACCGGGATGCGCCCGGTCGTGCACAGCTACGCGCCGTTCCTGGTGGAGCGGCCCTTCGAACAGGTCAAGCTGGACCTGGGACACCAGGGCGTCGGCGCCGTCCTGGTGAGCATCGGCGGCTCCTACGACGCCGCGGAGGAGGGGCGCACCCACCAGGCGCCCGGTGACGTGGCGCTGCTGGACACCCTGCCGGGCTGGACCGTGTACGCGCCCGGGCACCCCGACGAGGTGCGCGCCGCCCTGGAGGCCGCCCTGCCCGGTGAGGACCGCGTGTACGTGCGGCTGTCGGGGACCTCCAACCGCGCGGCGATGCCGTTGGACGGACGCCTCAGCGTGGTGCGGACGGGCTCGCCGCGCTCGGCCGGGGTGGTGGTGGCGGTCGGGCCGATGCTGGACCGGGTGCTGGAGGCCACAGCCGGCCTGGACGTGACGGTCGCCTACACGGCCGCCGTGCGCCCCTTCGACCGTGAGGGGCTGAGCGCGATCGTCGGCGCGGCGGGCAACGCCGACGTGCTGGTGGTGGAGCCCTACCTGAGCGGGACCTCGGCGCACGAGGTCGCCGCGGCGCTGGCCGACCGTCGCCACCGCCAGCTGGGCCTGGGCGTGGCCCGGGACCGCGAGGTGCGCGCCTACGGGACCCCGGCGCAGCACGCCCGGGCGCACGGGCTGGACGCCGAGGGCATCGCCAAGTCCGCCCGGGCCTTCTTCCTGGTGTGACCCTGTCGCCGGTGTGAGGCCCGGACCCGCCCGGGGCCCCGCGCGGCGCGGCCCCGGGCTCCCCTCGCGCCTGTTACTTGACGGCGCCCATCGACAGGCCGCGCACGAGCTGGCGCTGGGCCGTCCAGCCGATCACCACGATGGGCAGCGAGGCCATGACGGCGGCCGCCGCCAGCTGCGCCACGAACAGCCCCTCGCTCGTGATGAAGCCGGTCAGGAACACCGGGACGGTCGCGGCCCGGGCGGCGGTGAGGTTGACGGCGAAGAAGAACTCGTTCCAGGCGAAGATCATGCAGATCAGCGCGGTCGCCGCGATGCCCGGGGCCATCACCGGCATCATCACCGACCACAGCACGCGTGCCAGCCCGGCGCCCTCCACCCGGGCCGCCTCCACGATCGCCTTGGGCACCTCCAGGAAGAACGACCGCAGCATCCACACCGCGATGGGCAGGTTCATCGCCGTGTACAGCACCACCAGGGTCCACACGTTGTCCAGCATCGACAGTTGCGAGGCGGCGACGTAGATCGGCACCACGACCGCCACCACCGGCAGCATCTTCGTCGAGATGAAGAAGAACAGCACGTCCTGGGTCCGCTTGACCGGGGCCACCGACAGCGCGTAGGCGGCGGGCAGCCCGAGCAGCAGCACCAGGAGCGTGGACGCCAGGGTGGCGATCACCGAGTTGCCCAGGTACGGCAGGAAGTCCGCCCCCAGGACGGTGGAGAACCGGTCCAGCGTCGGCTGGAAGAAGAGCGTCGGCGGGTCGGTCGCGGCCTGGTTCTCCTCCTTGAACGCCGTCAGCACCAGCCACAGCACCGGGAACACGAAGACCAGTCCCACGGCCCACGTGAACACGGTGAGGGCGGCGCTCCCCAGACGGGCCCGGGAGCGGCGGGCCCCGCGCGGCGCTCGTGCGGCGACGGCGCCGCCTCCGGCGCCCACGGGGCGTTCGGGGGCTCGGGCGGTCACGAGCTCACCTCCTGTGCGTTCATGAACGTGCGGAAGATCAGCCGCAGGGCCAGCGTCGCCACGATGATGGTGCCGACCACCACCACGACGCCCATGGCCGCGGACTGGCCGATGTCGAACCCGAGGAAGGTCCGCTGGTAGACGTAGAAGGGCAGGTTGGAGCTGGCGGTGCCCGGTCCGCCCTGGGTCATCATGTAGATCGTGTCGAAGGTGTTCACCACGTAGACCGACCCCAGCAGCACGCCCAGCTCGATGTAGCGGCGCAGGTGCGGCAGGGTGATCCAGGCGAACATCTGCCACCGGGACGCGCCGTCGACCTGGCCCGCCTCCAGCACGTCACCGCCCTGGCTCTGGAGCCCCGCCAGCACCAGCAGCATCATGAACGGCGTCCACTGCCAGACCAGCGCGGCCACCACCGACAGCACCGGCGCCTGGGAGACCCAGTCGAACGACTCGACCCCGAACGGCGACAGCACGAAGTTCACCAGGCCGAACACCGGCTCCAGCATGATGTGCTTCCACAGCAGCGCCGTGGCCACGGGCAGGATCAGGAACGGGGTGATGACGAGCGTGCGCACCACGCCGCGCCCCCGGAACCTCCGGTCCAGCAGCAGCGCCAGTCCGATGCCCAGCAGCATCGCCACCACGACGCAGGAGGCGGTGATCAGCACCGTGTTCGCCGCCGCGCCCAGGAACTGCCGGTCGGTGAAGACCGCCGCGTAGTTGGCCAGGCCCACCCACGCCTGGGAGTCCGGCCGCAGCAGGTTCCACGAGCGCAGCGAGTACACGACCGTCGCCAGGAACGGCAGCTGGGTGACGACCAGCATGAACACCAGGGCGGGCAGCAACGGGGCCCTGCGGGCCCATCCGCCCCCGCCGCGGCTCCGCCTCGGCCGCTCGGGCGGTGTCGGTGCCGCGGGCGCCTCGCGCGCGGGCGCTGTCACAGCGCTCATCGGTCGTCCTCCTTGTAGGTCTCACCGACGGCCTCGGCGTACTCCTGGCTCTGCTCCAGCGCCTGCTCGACGGTGATCTGCCCGGCTATGGCCGCGCTCAGCTGCTGGCTGACCCGGGTGCCCAGGTCCTGGAACTCGGGGATGGCGAGGAAGCCGATGCCCTCGTAGGGGACCGGGCGCGTGCCCGGGTCCTCGGGGTCGGCGCGCTGGATGCCCTGGAGCATGGGCTCGGCGTAGGCCCGCGCGACCTCCTGGTACTCGGGGACCTCGAACGTGGAGAGCCGGTTGCCGGGCGGTACCCGCTGCCAGCCGTACTCCTCGGCGACGGTGCGGACGTAGTCCTTGTCGGTCATCCACTCCAGGAACGCCCACGCCTCCTCCTTGTGCTCGGAGGTGGAGGGGACGCCCAGCGCCCAGGTGTAGAGCCAGCCGCCGTAGTCGGTCTCGGCCACCGGTGCCGCGGCGTAGCCGTTGAGCCCGGCCACGGTCGCGGAGTCCGGGTCCTCGATGGTGCTGACCATGGAGGTGGAGTCGTAGAACATGGCCGCCCGGCCCTGGGAGTAGCGGTTCAGGCAGTCCCCGAACCCGCTGTTGGCGGCGCCCGGCTGGCCGTGCTCGCGTGCCAGGCCCACGTAGAACTCGGCCGCGCGCCGGAACTCGGGGGAGTCGATCTCGGCGTTCCACTCCTCGTCGTACCAGCGTCCGCCGAAGGTGTTCAGGACGCTGTTGAAGGGGCTCAGCACCTCGCCCCAGCCCGCGAGGCCGCGCAGGCAGATCCCCGAGACCCCCGGCTCCACGCCGTCGAGCTCGGCGGCCAGGTCCGCCACCTCCTCCCAGGTGGGGTTCTCCGGCATCTCCACGCCGGCCTCCTCGAACAGGTCCTTCCGGTAGGCGAGGAAGGAGGACTCGCCGTAGAAGGGCACCGAGTACATGTCGCCCTCGTAGGACAGGTCCTCCCTGATGGAGGGGACGAAGTCCTCGTGGTCGTAGTCCCCGGCGGCGTCGATGGAGGGCTGTAGGTTCTCCAACCAGCCGTACTCGGCCCACTGGCGGGTCTCGTAGTTGCTGATCATGACGACGTCGAACTCGCCCCCGCCGGTGGCCACGGAGGTGGTGATCTTGGCGCGGGCCTCGTTCTCCGGCAGGGACACGAAGTCGATCCCGATGCCGGGGTGCTCCTCGCGGAACCGCGCCTCCAGGGAGATCGCGTCCTGCATCTGCGGGTTGGACACGATCGCGACGGTCAGCCGGACGGTGCCGTCATCGGAGGAGAGGGCGCCCATTCCGGCGCACCCGGTGAGCAGCAGTCCGGAGGCGGCCGCGGCGGTCGCCCGGACGGCGTAGGTGGTGTGCACGTTCGCTGCCTTCCCGGGTCAGGCGGTCTCGTCGGGGACGATCTGGACCTTCACCCCGGTGCCCGCGCGCATCATGGCCAGCGCCTCGGGGAACTTCTCCAGGGGCAGGGCGTCGGTGAGCAGCGGAGCGGTGCGCACGGCGCCGGCGCTGATGAGGTCCACGGCCGCCCCGTAGCTGTTCAGCACCGCCATGGAGCCCACGACGGTGATCTCGTCGTTGTAGATCCGAAACGGCGACAGCGCCACGCGGGCGGCCTCGTCGGCGACCCCGAAGACCAGCAGGCGCCCGCCCCGCCTCAGCGAGTCGAAGGCCGCCTCGATGGCCGGGGGCGCGCCCGTGACGTCCACCGCGGCGTCGAAGCGCTCGTCGCCCAACCCGGACGTGTCCGTCGCGGTGGCGGCGGCGCCCAGGTCGGCCGCGATGGCCAGGCGGCGGGTGTTGCGGTCGACCACGGTCACGCGGGCGCCGGAGTTCTGCAGCAGCTGCTGGAGGAGCAGGCCCATGGTCCCGGCGCCCACCACCAGGAAGCGCTCGCCGTTCTCCACCCCGATGCGCCGGACACCGTGGACGGCGCACGAGAGCGGCTCGACCAGGGCGCCCTCGCGCATGCTCACCGAGTCGGGCAGGCGGTAGCAGTTGGCGGCGGGGACGGCCACGTACTCGGCGAACGCGCCGTCCACGGTGTCGCCGATCGCGCCCCAGTTGGCGCACAGGTTGCCCCGCCCGGCGCGGCAGTACTCGCAGTGCCCGCAGAACAGGGAGGGGTCCACGGCCACCCGGTCGCCCGGGCGCAGGTCCCCCGGGGCGCTCTCGCCGACGGCCGTGACCGTTCCGGCGAACTCGTGCCCGGGCACCAGCGGGTAGGGGCTGGGCGGGAACTCGCCGTCGGCGATGTGCAGGTCCGTCCCGCAGATCCCGCAGGCGCCGACCCGGACCACCACGCCGTCGGCGGCGGGGCGGGGGTCGGGGCGGTCCCCCACGGTGACGGAGCCCGGTTCGGTGATGATGGCGGCACGCACGGTTGGGAACCTCCCGTTGGACGCTCATGTGAGCGACATGAGTCACAGATGTTTCGAACATTGAACGCCCATCGGAAACGCGCTGTCAATGGATGGGAGCACATTCGAGTACACTCCTGCACGTATGAGCGATCAGCGTGGTGAGGTTCAGGAGACGGCCCCCAGCGGCCCCGCGGAGATGGTGCGTCTCGCCGCCATCGCCCGCAGGTTCTACCTGGACGGGCGGTCCAAGGTGGAGATCGCCGAGGAGTTCGGCCTGAGCAGGTTCAAGGTCGCCCGGGACCTGGAGGCCGCCCGCAGCAGCGGGATCGTGCGCATCGACATCCGCCTGCCCGCCCGGCTGGACGGGGAGCTGTCCGAGCGCATGCGCGCGGCCTTCGGCCTGCGCAGGGCGATCGTCGTGGACGCCCTGGACGACCCGCGGGACACCCGCCGGGCGCTGGGGTCGGTGGCGGCGCGGCTGCTGTCGGAGATCGTGCGGCCCGACGAGGTGCTGGGGCTGGCCTGGAGCAGGTCGCTCCAGCTGATGGGCGTGGACATGGTCGACCTGCCGCGCTGCACGGTGGTGCAGCTCAACGGCGTGCTGTCCGAGCAGGCGGAGGGCGGCGGGTCGGTCGAGACGGTGCGCCGGGCGGCCGCGCTCTCGGGCGGGCCGGCGTACCCGATCTACGCGCCGCTCATCCTGCCGGACGCCGCGACGGCGGCGACGCTGCGGGCCGACCCGGGCATCGCCTCCGCGTTCGCGCACTTCGACCGCCTGACGACGGCCGTGGTGGCCATCGGGGGCTGGGACGAGCACAACTCGACCGTCTTCCAGGCGCTGGACCCGGACTCGCGGGCCAGGTACACCGCGCTGGGCGTGTGCGCGGAGATGTCCGCCCAGCTGTTCGACGCGGAAGGACAGCAGGTGCACTCCGACCTGGACGAGAGGGTCATCAGCGTCCGGGCGGACCAGCTGCGCCGGGTGCCCGAGGTGGTCGCGGTCGCCGGGGCCGGGGACGAGGCCAAGGCCAGGGCGATCGGCGCCGCGCTGCGCAGCGGCCTGGTGTCGACGCTGGTGACGGACGACGCCGTGGCCCGGCTGCTGCTCGACGAGGAGCCGACGGGACGGGAGTGAGGCCCGGGAGCCGTCCCGGGGCCGGCGGCGGTCAGCGCACCACGGCACTGCCGCCACAATGGACAGTGATGAATCTGGTCAATCTTCAGGACGTGTCCCTGGCCTACGGGCCGCTCGTACTCCTCGACAAGGTGTCGCTCGGCGTCGACGAGGGTGAGCGCATCGGCGTCGTCGGCCGCAACGGCGGCGGCAAGTCCACGCTCATCTCCGTGCTCTCGGGCATCACCCAGCCCGACTCCGGGCGGGTGGTGCACAACCGCGGGCTGCGCATCGGCTTCCTGCACCAGCGCGACACCTTCCCCGACACCACGGTGGGGGAGTTCGTCCTGGGCGACCGGGCCGAGCACGAGTGGGCGGGCGACGCCCGCGTCCGCGACATCCTGCGCGGACTCCTCGGCGGCTGGGCCCTCGACACCCCCATGGCGGGCCTCTCCGGAGGTGAGCGGCGCCGCTCCGGCCTGGCCCGGCTCCTGGTCGGCGACCACGACCTCATCGTCCTCGACGAGCCCACCAACCACCTCGACATCGAGGGCATCGCCTGGCTCGCCGAGCACCTGCGCGGCCGTCCCGAGGCGCTCGTGGTCGTCACCCACGACCGCTGGTTCCTGGACGCCGTCACCACCCGCACCTGGGAGGTCGGGCGGGGCGCCGTCGAGCGCTACGAGGGCGGTTACGCCGCCTACGTCCTGGCCAAGGCCGAGCGCGAGCGCCAGGCCGCCGCGTCCGAGGATCGCCGCCAGAACCTCATGCGCAAGGAGCTGGCCTGGCTGCGCCGCGGCGCCCCGGCCCGCACCTCCAAGCCCAAGTTCCGCATCGAGGCGGCCAACCAGCTCATCGCCGACGAGCCGCCGCCCCGCGACACCGTCGAACTGGTCAAGTTCGCCAGCTCCCGGCTCGGCAAGACCGTCATCGACCTCAAGAACGTGTCGGTGGCCATCCCCGACCGGACCCTGCTCGACCACCTCACCTGGCAGCTGGGCCCCGGTGACCGGGTCGGCCTGGTCGGGGTCAACGGCGCGGGCAAGTCCACGCTGCTCAAGATCCTGGCCGAGGAGCGCGAGCCCGACTCCGGCACCGTGCGCACCGGCCGGACCGTGAAGCTCGCCCACCTGTCCCAGAACGTCGTCGAACTCGACCCCGCCGCCCGACCCCTCCAGGCGGTCATGGACGTGCGCGAGCACATCACCATCGGCAAGCGCGACTACACCGCCAGCCAGATGCTGGAGCGGTTCGGCTTCCGGGGGGAGCGCCAGTGGACCCCGATCGGCGACCTGTCCGGCGGTGAGCGCCGCCGCCTCCAGCTGCTGCGCCTGCTCATGGACGAGCCCAACGTGCTGCTGCTGGACGAGCCCACCAACGACCTGGACATCGAGACGCTCACCGAGCTGGAGGACCTGCTCGACGGCTGGCCCGGCTCCCTGGTGCTGGTCAGCCACGACCGCTACTTCCTGGAGCGCATCACCGACCGCGTGCTGGCCCTGATGGGCGACGGCGGTCTGGCCTTCCTGCCCGGGGGCGTGGACGAGTACCTCCAGCGCCGCGCGGCCAGCGCGGGCGAGGCCACCGTGCCGCTGGGCGCCTCTGAGGCCGCCGCGGCCCAGGCCCCGGCGGAGCAGCCCGCGGTGTCGGCGGCCGAGCGGCGCGCCGCGCAGAAGGAGATGCAGCGCGTCGAGCGGCGCATGGACCGCATCGCCAAGCGCGAGGCGGAGCTGCACGAGCTGATGGCCGCCGCGGCCGAGGACTACACCCGGCTCTCCGAACTCGACGCCGAGGCCAAGGCCCTGGCCGCCGAGCGCGGGGAGCTGGAGGAGGTCTGGCTGGAACAGGCCGAACTCGTCGGCGAGTGAGGCCGTAGTACGGCGGACCGCGAAGGACGCCCGGCCGCGATGTCGAGGCCGGGCGTCCGGCTCGGAGGGCACGGACCCGCCCTCCGCCGTCACTTCCCGTAGTGATAGCGGCAGGCGGCTATCCGGATCTCATCCCCGCTGATCTTGTACACCAGCCGGTGTTCGTCGGTGATGCGGCGGGACCAGTAGCCCTGGAAACCGTGCCGCAGCGGCTCGGGCTTGCCCATGCCGTCGTTTCCGTTGCGGTCGATGTCCTTGATCAGGGCATTGATGCGTTTGAGGATCTTGCGGTCCTGTCCCTGCCACCAGACGTAGTCCTCCCAGGCGCTCTGGGCCCAGACCAGTTTCATTCGGCCAGATCCCGTTCTATGCCCTGATCGGACTCCAGCTCCTCGATCGCGGTGACCAGACGCCGCGCGTTCTCCGGGCTGCGGAGGAGGTAGGCGGTCTCCTTGAGGGTCTCGTACTCCGACAGCGCCATCATGACCACGGGCTCGTGCCCGGCTCTGGTGATCACCACCTCCTCGCGGTCGTCGACGACGGAGTCGAGCGTGGCCGCGTAGTTGGCACGGGACTCCGAGTAGCTCATCGTCTTCACGTCTGGCCTCCCGGCGCTGTAACGTACAAGGAGGCTCATTGTACAAGAACGCGTACGTCCGTGCCGGGTATTGTCCGCGGGCATTCATGGGAAGCGAGGCGGTTCCGCCCGCGAGCACGTCGGCACGGCCCGCGCGGAGGCGCGGTGCGCGGGCGGTACGGCTGGACCGGGGCCCCTTCCTGAGAAAGAATCCGAGCCACGGCGGCGTGTGCTCCGAATACGTCGTGAAGCACCACGCCACTCGGTGGGCGTCGGCGCCCCGGCAAGCAAGGAGATGGACGCGGATGAGCGGCCTGGACGAGATCCCCGTGACCCTGATCGACGGACGTGAGACGACGTTCGGCGAGTGGTCCGGCAAGGTGAGACTGGTGGTCAACGTCGCCTCGCGCTGCGGCTACACCCCGCAGTACGAGCGGCTGGAGAAGCTCCAGCACCAGTACGGCGACCGGGGGTTCACCGTGCTCGGCGTCCCCAGCAACCAGTTCCTCCAGGAGTTCGGCAGCGAGGAGAGGATCGCCGAGTACTGCTCGGCCACCTGGGGCGTCACCTTCCCCATGACGGCCAAGGCCAAGGTCAACGGCAGGCAGCAGCACCCGCTCTACGCGGCGCTCTCCTCGGCCGCCGACGAGGACGGCAGGGCCGGGAAGGTCAAGTGGAACTTCGAGAAGTTCCTCGTCCTCCCCGACGGCGCCGTGCACCGCTTCCGCTCCTCGACCGAGCCCGACGACCCCAGGGTCACCGCGCTCATCGAGAAGGCCCTCCCCGGCGGCGCGGAGTAGCCCCACCGGACGGCCTGATCCGCCGCGGTCTTGTGCTTATGGCGAGGTTCGCGCGTCGACATCGGCTATGAGTACAAGACCATCCCAGGTCAGAACCCCGTGCGTCGCAACGGCAGCACGTCCGGCCAGTCCGGCGGCCCGTCCCCGAACGCGGCCGCCGGGGCAGCCGGTGGGACGCCCCGGCCGCCACAGCCGATCCGGCCGCCTCAGCCGACCTGCCGGGCGAAGACGGCGGCGATCTCGCGCGCACCCTCCTCGTTGGGGTGGATGTCCGGCCCCCGCTCGCCGTGGCACATCCACGTCAGGTCGCAGACGTTCTGGAGGTTGGCGGGAAGCCCCGTCTCGCTGCCCTGGGGCACCTCCTGGTTGGTGGACTCGAAGACCGTGTCCACCTCCGCCACGTCGATCCCCTCCGCCCGGTAGGCGTCGGCGATCGTCCCGTTGACCTCCAGCAGGATGTCCACCGCCTCCTCGGCCAGCCCCCCGCGCGCCTCGGTCTCGGGGAAGAGCTCCTCGGCCTCCTCCGCCGACGCGGCCGCCTGCTGGGCGGGGTCCCCGTCCATCAGCAGGAAGGCCAGGAACGGGTTGTAGTAGGTCATCCCGATGATCTGCGTGTCCGGCCCCGCCGCGTCGCGCAGCCGCTCGGCGATCTCGGGGGTCTCCTCCCGGAGCCGGTCCAGGCCCTCGTCCACGCACGCGCGGTCGATGTCCACGTCCCCCGAGTCGGGGGCCTGCCCCTCGGGGGTGTTGATCCCCCGCACGCAGCTCGTGAAGTTGTTGGCGCCGATGGTGAGCGTCACCAGGTCCACCTCGCCCTCGTGCCCGGCCAGGAAGGCCTCGGCCTCCTCCAGCTGCGACCCCTGCTCGTAGCGCGCGTCGCAGCCGGGCAGGCCGCCTTCCATGAAGGTGGTGGTGTCCTCGCCCGCGCACCCCATCCGCTCGTGCCGCAGCCGCGGGGAGTCCTCCTTCAGGGTGCGGTACAGGACGTCGGTGTAGCCCTCGGAGGTCTCCACCGGTTCGCCGTCCTCGTCGGGCTGCACGCCCACGCTGATCGAGTCGCCCAGGGACAGGTAGTGGCCGCCGGAGTCCGCCCCGCCGCCCTCACCGCCGCCGGAGCCATCGCCCCCGTCACCGCTGCCCGAGCACCCCGCGACCAGCACGGCCGCGGCCGCCACGGCCATCCAACGGACTCGCACGTGTCCCCCCGAACGATCGACTGCGCGTACCGGGGCTGCACTACCCCGGAAGGCGCGGACCTCACGCGCGGTTCCCGGGAGGCGTTCGCCACACGGCGCCGGGCCCGCCGCCCGCACGGCCACGGAAGGAGGCGGGTACCGCTCGGTGACTAGCCCTGCTGGCCCTCGGGGCCCCTGTCGAGGGGCGCCAGGAGGCGTCTCAGTAACGACGCCAGCTGTTCGCGGTCGTCGTCGGCCATCGGCGCCAGCAGGGTCTCCTCGTAGCTCAGGAGCGACTTGAGGGCCGCGTCGATGCGCTGGGCGCCCTGCTCGGTCAGCCGGACCAGGACCCCGCGCTTGTCGGCGGGGTCGGGGCGGCGCCGCACCAGCCCGGCCGCGGCCAGCCGGTCCACCCGGTTGGTCATGGTCCCCGAGGTCACCAGGGTGGCGCGCAGCAGCCGCCCGGGGCTCAGCTCGTACGGGGGGCCGGAGCGGCGCAGTTCGGCGAGCACGTCGAACTCCCAGGGCTCCAGGGCGTGCTCGGTGAAGACGGTGCGCCGGGCGCGGTCCAGGTGGCGTGCGAGCCGCGACACCCGGCTGAACACCTCCAGCGGCGTCACGTCCACGTCGGGGCGTTCGGAGCGCCACGCCTCGATCAGCCCATCCACCTCATCGCGCATGGGGACAGCTTATCTCTTGACATCAAGATAGTGGGGCGGGTATGCCGTGCACACCCGCCCCACAGATCTGGGAGGACCTTCCGAGGTCAGCCCGCCCTGCGTTTGCCCGGACCCAGCTTCGGCTTGGGCTCCAGGCTCGACAGCCCGTTCCACGCCAGGTTGACCAGGTGCGCGGCGACCACCTCGCGCTTGGGCCTGCGCACCTCCAGCCACCACTGGCCGGTCAGGGCCCACATCCCCACCAGGGCCTGGGCGTACATGGGGGCGAGCGCCGGGTCGTAACCCCGTTCGGCGAACTCGTCGACCATGATGTGCTCGACCTGGCTGGCGATGTCGTTGAGCAGACTGGCGAAGCTTCCCGTGCCGGAGGCCGCGTGCGAGTCCCGGGTCAGCACCCGGAACCCCACGGTGTTCTCCTCCACGTACCGCAGCAGGGCCAGGGCCGCGTTCTCGATCTTGCTCCGAGCGCCGTCGGCGGAGAGGGCCTCGCCCATCATCGCCAGGAGGGTGCGCATCTCACGGTCGACCACGACCGCGTAGATGCCCTCCTTGCCGCCGAAGTGCTCGTACACCACGGGCTTGGACACACCGGCCCGCGCGGCGATCTCCTCGACGGAGGCCGCGTCGAACCCGCGCTCGGCGAACAGCTCCCGGCCGATCTCCACGAGCTGTTGCCGACGCTCCTTGCCCGTCATGCGCTTGCGGCGCACACGGATCTTCTGATCGCTGTCGGCTGCTCCCATGATGGCTACCGATCCTAGACGCTGACCCGCTTGGCGGCGAGTCGCTCGTTGTTGGGCCAGCGGACCTTGGAGGCCCAGCCGAGCTTCTCGAAGATCCAGATGACGCGGGCGGAGATGTCGATCTGGCCCTTGAGCACGCCGTGGCGCGCGCAGGTCGGGTCGGCGTGGTGCAGGTTGTGCCAGGACTCGCCGAAGGACGGGATGGCCAGCCACCACACGTTGCGGGAGCGGTCGCGCACCTCGAAGTTCTCCTCGCCGATGGTGTGGCAGATGGAGTTGATCGACCAGGTGACGTGGTGCAGCAGGGCCATGCGCACCAGGCTGGCCCAGAAGAAGGCGGTGAACGCGCCCCACCAGGACATGGTGACCAGACCGCCGATGAGCGCCGGGGCGCCCAGGGAGAAGACCACGATCAGACCGAAGAGCCTGTCGACCAGGACGATGTCCTTGTCCTTGAGCAGGTCGGGCGCGAAGCGGCGCGGCGAGGTCTTCTTGTCGTCCAGGTACATCCACGCCATGTGCGCGTAGTACAGGCCCTTGGCGACCGACTTCCAGTCGTCGCCGAAGCGCCACGGCGAGTGCGGGTCGCCCTCGGCGTCGGCGTACTTGTGGTGGCGGCGGTGGTCGGCCACCCACTTGATGACGCTGCCCTCGATGGCCATCGAGCCGGCGATCGCGAGCGCGATGCGCAGCGGGCGCTTGGCCTTGAACGAGCCGTGCGTGAAGTGGCGGTGGAAGCCGACCGTGATGCCCAGCCCGCTGATCAGGTAGAAGACCGAGGCGATGGCGATGTCGGTCAGGGACAGGCCCCAGCCCCAGAAGAAGGGCAGCGAGGCCAGCAGCGCGATCAGCGGCACGAACACGAACGCGAAGACCGTGTACCGCTCGGCCTTGCCGCGCAGTTCGGGCTCGTACTCGGGGATCGCCTCGCGCTTCGGCTCTGTCTTCTCGGTCGGTAGCTCGGGAGCAGCGGTCATGGTTCTTCCTCGCTGTCATGCAGTCAGGCGACGTCGTCGCGGTCAGGACGGCGTCCGAGGGCACCTGAGTGACCGCCGCGACGACCCAACCTATTCCTACGTAACCGTAACCTACGATGCCGTAGGTTTGGCAAGCCCTCCATGAAAGGCGCTATCTTGGTGGCTGGCGTGCGGGTGGTGTGTTCCACCCCGACGCGTTCCCGGATGATGTAATCGGCAGCATGTGGGGTTTTGGTCCCCATCGTCCAGGTTCGAGCCCTGGTCCGGGAGCTGTCCCGGTGTCGCGCGCGTACGCGCTGGTCACTCCAGCGGATCCGCGCGCGCGTCCCGTCGGGGACGCGCCCGGAACACGGTGTCCGCCGCCGTCCGAAGACCGCGCGCGGCGCGCCGGTCCGCACGTCCCGTCTCACACCGCGTACCCCTGCGGAACGGACGCAACCATCCGAAGCGGCGCATCTCACACCAAACCCTCGGAAACCGACGCCACAGGCGGGGTGCGGCCAACAGCCGCTCACCCCCGCGTCACGCGCCCGTGGGGCGCTGGTGAGGCACATGTATCCTTCCCATGTCGGCCGCTGGTCATCCGACGGCCGCCCGTGCGGCATGCGGGTCGCGCCGCCGAAAGGGTGAGCCGACATCTCAGCCACCAGCTACCACGAGGGACTCCTCAGTGAGCGTGAACCGTCCGGCTGCCGTCATCGTCCTCGCGGCGGGCGAGGGCACCCGAATGAAGTCGAAGCTTCCCAAGGTCCTCCACGAGCTCAACGGCCGCAGCATGCTCGGCCACGTGCTCGCGGCGGCGCGGGAACTCGATCCCCAGCACGCGGTCGTGGTCGTCGGCCACGCGCGTGAGCAGGTCAGATCCCACCTGGAGGAGATCGCCCCCCAGGCCTCCACCGCGGTCCAGGAGGAGCAGAACGGCACCGGTCACGCCGTGCGCATGGCGATCGAGGACCTGGCCGCCAAGGGCGTCAAGCTCAGCGGCACCGTGGTCCTGACCTGCGGTGACACCCCCCTCCTGCGCGGTTCCACGCTCGCGGAGCTCGTCGCGGCCCACGACGAGGAGGGCAACGCCGTCACGGTGCTCTCCGCGCGCGTACCCGACCCCCACGGCTACGGCCGCATCGTCCGCGACGCCGACGGCGACTTCACCGGCATCGTCGAGCACGCCGACGCCACCCCCGAGCAGCACGCGATCGACGAGATCAACTCGGGCATGTACGCCTTCGACGGCGCCCTGCTGTCCGAGGTCGTCCAACGCCTGTCCACCGACAACGCCAAGGGCGAGGAGTACGTGACCGACGCCGTCTCCCTGCTGCGCGGCGACGGCCACAGGGTCGGCGCCTGGGCGGCGGGGGACTGGCACGAGGTCCAGGGCGTCAACAACCGCGTCCAGCTCTCCGAGGCCCGCCGCGTCCTCAACGACCGGCTGGTCCACGAGCACATGCTCGCCGGGGTCACCGTCGTCGACCCCGCCACCACCTGGGTGGACACCCAGGTCACCATCGGCCGCGACACCGTGATCGAACCCGGGACCCGGCTGCTGGGCGCCACCTCCGTCGGGGAGGACGCCGTGGTCGGCCCCCGCGCGGACCTGAGGGACACGGTCGTCGGCGCGGGCGCCACGGTGCGCGAGACCACGGCGGACCGGGCCGAGATCGGCCCCGGGGCCTCCGTCGGCCCCTACACCTACCTGCGGCCGGGCACCCGTCTGGCCGAGCGGTCCAAGGCCGGAGCCTTCGTCGAGGTCAAGAACTCGAACGTCGGCGCCGAGTCCAAGATCCCGCACCTGACCTACGTCGGCGACGCGGACATCGGCGTGGGCAGCAACATCGGCTGCTCCTCGGTGTTCGTCAACTACGACGGGGTCAACAAGTCCCGGAGCGTCATCGGCGACCACGTCAGGATCGGCAGCGACAACACCATCGTCGCCCCGGTCCGCGTGGGCGACGGCGCCTACTCCGGGGCGGGGACCGTGGTCCGCGACGACGTGCCGCCCGGTGCTCTCGCGGTTTCCGAGGGGCACCGCCAGCGCAACGTCGAGGGCTGGACCCGGCGCAAGCGCCCGGGTACGCCCTCCGCCGAGGCGGCGGAGCAGGCCGATCGGCACAGAGCCGACGACAAGCAGTGACTGTGGGGGAGAAACACGTGACCGGGATGAAGGCCACCGGCCAGAAGAACCTGATGCTCTTCTCGGGGCGCACGCACCCGAGCCTGGCCGAGGAGGTCGCGAAGGAACTGGGGATCGACGTGGTCCCCACCCGGTTCGACACCTTCGCCAACGGTGAGATCTTCGTCCGTTACCTGGAGTCGGTGCGCGGCTCGGACGCGTTCGTCATCCAGTGCCACTCCGACCCGATCAACGAGTCCATCATGGAGCAGCTGATCATGGTGGACGCGCTCAAGCGCGCGTCCGCCAAGAGGATCACCGTGGTGACCCCGTTCTTCGGCTACGCCCGGCAGGACAAGAAGCACCGCGGCCGCGAGCCCATCTCGGCCCGCCTCATGACCGACCTGTTCCGCACCGCGGGCGCGGACCGGATGATGGCCGTCGACCTGCACACGGACCAGATCCAGGGCTTCTTCGACGGCCCCGTGGACCACCTGTTCGCGCTGCCGATACTGGCCGACCACATCGCCAGCCGGGTCGACCAGTCCGAGATCACCGTGGTCTCGCCGGACGCGGGCCGGGTGCGCACCGCCGACCGCTGGGCGGACCGCCTCGGCGCTCCGCTGGCGATCATCCACAAGCGCCGCGACCCGGACGTGGCCAACCAGGTCCGCGTGCACGAGGTCGTCGGTGAGGTCAAGGGCCGCGTCTGCGTGCTGGTGGACGACATGATCGACACCGGCGGCACCATCGTCAAGGCCTCCGAGGCCCTGTTCGAGCAGGGCGCGGCCAAGGTCCTGGTGGCCGCCACGCACGGCGTGCTGTCCGGTCCCGCGGCCGAGCGCCTCCAGAGCTCGCGGATCTCCGAGGTGGTCATCACCAACTCGCTGCCCGTTCCGGAGGAGCGTTCCTTCGAGAAGCTGACCCAGCTCTCGATCGCGCCGCTGGTGGCCCGCGCCATCAGCGAGGTCTTCACCGACGGCTCGGTCACGAGCCTGTTCGAGTAGACGCGGGGGACGCGCGTCCCGCCTGTCGTCCGGGACCTCCCGCGGCCCGCCCCTCCGGGCGGGCCGCGGGGGGTCTCCGCCGTTTCCGGCCCCTTGCGGGAGCGGTGCGCGAAGGCGCAGACGGTCTCCAGCGCGCGGACCGGCGCGTTCCCGGTCCCGGCGTGCCCGAACCGGCGTCCCGGGGTCCTGGCGGCGGCCTGGCGGGCGGACGGGGCGGAGCCCCCGCCGCCGGGGCGGACGTTCTCGCCGGCGTCCGCACGAGCCGCCCGGACGTCCGCACGAGCCGCCCGGCCCGCAGGTTTCTCTGGGGGCTTGTCCGGACCGGGGAGGGAATCGCGGGCCATGTTCGGAGTCGTCGGCGAAGCCATTAGACTTGACCGAGTGTCCCCGTGCCCAGGCGGAGCCCTAAGAAGGCTGCGTGTGGAAGGCGGGCAGGGGTGCGCGACGAGCGTTCCCGGGCCGGGCGGGTCCGGTGGCGGCTCGCCGGGCACGCCTGGAACCAGGGCGGTTGCGTCCCTGCCTGAGGGCAGTCCCCGCCGCATTCACCGCCGAGGGCGGGAATCGTTCGTGCTACTGGAGTCGTGTTCCCCGTGCTGCGGGGTTGAACCCGAGGAGTTTTGTCGTGTCCGAGGTACGTATCGCTGCCGAGCCCCGCACGGAATTCGGCAAGGGCGCCTCTCGTCGCGCCCGCCGCGCGGGTAAGGTGCCGGCCGTCCTCTACGGCCACGGCACCGAGCCCCGCCACCTGAACCTGCCGGGCCACGAGCTCATGCTCGCCCTGAAGACCCCCAACGTCCTGATCCGCCTCGACGGCCTGGACAAGGACAACCTTGCCCTGCCCAAGAGCGTGCAGCGCGACGCCATCAAGGGCTTCCTGGAGCACATCGACCTGCTGGTCGTCTCCAAGGGCGAGAAGGTCGAGGTCGAGATCCCGGTCCACCTGATCGGTGAGGTCAAGGCCCCGGGTGTGCTCAACCAGGAGCTCGTCACCGTGGCCGTCGAGGCCGAGGCCACCCACATCCCCGAGGGCGTCGAGTTCGTCATCGAGGACCTGGAGATCGGCGCCAACCCGACCGCCGCCGACCTCAAGCTGCCCTCCGGCGTCACTCTGGTCACCGAGCCCGAGACCCTCCTGCTGACCGTCTCCGCCCCCCGCGTGGAGGAGGAGCCGGAGACCAGCGAGGAGGCCGCCGAGGGCGCCGAGGCCACCGAGAGCGCCGCCGAGTAGGCGGCCGCAAGGCACACATCGACGACGCGCGGTCTCCCGAGAGGGGCCGCGCGTCCGTCGTGTCAGCCGCCGTCCCGGTAGGGTCGTGCCCCATGGGCAACTGGTGGGGCAGGCTGTTCGGCGGCAGGGGCCCCGGTGCGGAGAGCGCCGGGGACGGCAACGTCGGCGGAGAGAACGAGGACATGGCCGATACCGAGCGCTGGCTCGTCGTGGGACTGGGCAATCCCGGGCCCAAGTACGCCGGGAACAGGCACAACGCCGGTTTCCTGGTGGTGGAGGCGCTCGCGGGCGGCGAGCGCTGGAAGGCGCACAAGGCGCACGCCGAGGTGGTGGAGACCCGCCTGGACGGTGTTCCCGTGGTGCTGGCCAAGCCGCGGAGCTTCATGAACCTGTCGGGCGGTCCGGTCTCCGGCCTGGCCCGCTTCTACAAGGTCCCGGTCGAGCGGATCGTCGTGGTGCACGACGAGATGGACATCGACTTCGGCGCGCTCAAGCTCAAGAAGGGCGGCGGGCCGGGCGGGCACAACGGCCTGAAGTCGATGACCTCGTCCCTGTCCAGCCCGGACTACATCCGCGTGCGCTTCGGGGTGGGCCGCCCGCCGGGCCGGATGGACCCGGCCGCGTACGTGCTCAAGGACTTCTCCTCCACCGAGCGCGCCGAGCTGGACCTCAACGTCGAACGCGCCGCCGACGCGGTGCGCACGGTCCTCACCGACGGCCTGGGCCGGGCGCAGAACATCTACCACACCGCAGCCTGACCCCCAGGGCACGGGAGCCCTCCGGGGCGGGGCTCACACGCCCGCCGGACGACCGCTCCCACCAGGGGTTCCAGGCGAGGGGCGCCCGCGCCGGGCACGGCGCGCGCTGAGCCGGGCATACCGCGCCCGCCGGCGGAGGAACGCCGACGGGCGCGGCGACGGGGGCGCGGTACCCGGCTACCGGCCGTGGCCCGCCCAGGGAGGGCGGCCCTGCCCGTCGTCCTCGGCCCCCTTCAGGAGGGATCGGAGGGTGAAGTAGGCGGGCTTGCGGTCGAAGTCCCCGTCCATGACGGTCGCCGCGCCCTCGCCCTCGAAGAACACCGGCACCCACGAGTACTTGTCGGTGAAGCCCCAGATGGTGAAGGAGTCGCAGCCCTCCACCCCCAGGCAGGCCTCCAGCGCCTGCCCGTAGTAGTCGGCCTGCCGCTCCAGCTGCTCCCCGGTCGGCTCCCCGCCCCCGGGCACCGCCATGCGCACGTCCACCTCGGTCAGCGCCGTGCCCAGGCCGAGGTCGTCGAAGCGCTGGAGGTTCTCCTCCAGGCCGGACGGGAATCCGTACTGCATGCTCAGGTGCACCTGGGCGGAGAACCCGTGCACCGGCACGCCGTCCGCCAGCAGCTCCTGGATCAGCGCGTGGTAGGCGTCGCTCTTGGCGTTGACGTCCTCGACGCCGTAGTCGTTGAAGTACAGCTCCGCCGACGGGTCGGCCTCGTGGGCCCAGCGGAAGGCGTCGGCGATGATCCCCGGCCCGAGCTCGCGGATCCAGATGTTGTCCTCTGTGCGCAGCTCCCCCGCCTCGTCGAAGATCTCGTTGGCCACGTCCCACTGCGAGATCCGGCCCTCGTAGCGGCCGACGACGGTGGTGATGTGGTCGTGCAGGATCTCGCGCAGCTCCTCGTCGGTGAAGTCGCCCTCCTCCAGCCACTCGGGGTTCTGGCTGTGCCACAGCAGCGTGTGCCCGCGCACGTCCTGGCCGTGGCGCTCGGCGAAGTCCACGATCCTGTCGGCCATCCCGAACGCGTACTCGCCCCGCTCGGGGTGGATGTACTCCCACTTCATCTGGTTCTCGGGGGAGACAGAGCTGAACTCCCGGGCCAGGATCCGGCGGTACTGCCGGTCGGAGGTGAAGGGGTCGGGGTAGTCCTGCTCCTCGTGGTGTCCGCCGCCCGCGACGGCGGTGCCGATGACCAGGCCGTCGGGCGCGGCCCAGCGCAGCGTGCCCGGCTTGGCGTATCGGGGGTGGTTGGGCGGCCAGTGGCCGTGACCGTGGCCGGGGGAGGCGACCGCGGGGGCGGCCAGGGGGACCGACAACGCCGTCGCGGCGAGGACGGCGGTGACGAGGCGGAGCGGCTTCATGGGGGGATCTCCGATCTGGCGACCGACGAAACTTCCGGAAAGTTCCGTAACATGTGAAGGTCAATGGACCCTAGGTCGTCGCCGGGCGCAGCGTCAAGATCCCGTCTCGGAGCTGTCGCCCCACCAGCTGTGCTCGTACTCTGGGTGAGCACAAAGGAGGACCATGCCCGACACCCCGTCCCGAGACGTCACGATCTCCGCCATCGCCGAGGAGGCGGGCGTCTCCGCGCCGACGGTCTCGCGCGTGCTCAACGGCCGGGGCGACGTCGCCCCCGCCACGCGCGAGCGCGTGGAGAGCCTGATCCGCGCGCACGGCTACCGGCGCCGCGGAGGACGGCCCCGGGAGCGCGTCGGCCTGCTCGACCTCGTCTTCAACGACCTGGACAGCCCGTGGGCCGTCGAGATCATCCGCGGGGTGGAGGACGCCGCGCACGAGAGCGGGACCGGCATCGTGGTGTCGGCCATCCACCGCCGGGTCAGCTCCACCCGCCAGTGGCTGGAGAACGTGCGCTCGCGCGCCACCGACGGGGCGATCCTCGTGACCACGGACCTGGACCCCGAGCTGCGCGAGGAGCTGCGGGAGCTGCACGTGCCCGCCGTGGTCGTCGACCCGGTCGGCGTCCCGGACCTGGACACGCCCACGGTCGGCGTCACCAACTGGGCCGGGGGCCTCAGCGCCACCGAGCACCTGATCCACCTCGGCCACCGGCGCATCGCCTTCGTCGCCGGGCGCCCCGAGCTGTGGTGCAGCCGGGCCCGGCTCGACGGCTACCGGGCGGGCCTGGAGACCGCGGGGCTCGCGGTCGACGACGAGCTGGTCGTGCCGGGGGAGTTCGGCTACGAGTCCGGCTTCCGGGCGGGGGAGCGGTTGTTCGAGCTCGCCGAGCCGCCCACGGCCGTGTTCGCGGCCAGCGACCAGATGGCGCTGGGTGTCTACGAGGCGCTGCGCCGACGCGGCCTGCGGGTGCCCGCCGACGTCAGCGTGGTCGGCTTCGACGACCTGCCCGAGGCGCGCTGGTCCTCGCCGTCCCTGACCACCGTGCGCCAGCCGCTGTCGGACATGGGCAGGCTCGCGGTGCGCACCGTGCACCGCCTCGTGCAGCGCGAGACCATCGAGAGCCCGCGGGTCGAGCTGGCCACCGAGCTCGTCGTGCGGGACAGCACCGCCCCGCCGCCGTGAGCGGGGGGGGGAAACGTTGACACCCCGACACGGCGCTCCTTAGGCTGCTTTCTCCGGAATGTTCCGGAAACCCCCCAGGCTCCGTGTCAAGGAGACCAGCGTGACCACCACCCCCCGACGGACGCGGGGCCGTGTCCTCGCCGTCCTGCTCGCCCTCGGCTTCGCCCTGTGCGCCGCGGCCCCCGCGGGCGCCCGCCCCGCTCCGCCCTCCCCCGGCGGGCACGCCACCCCCGACATCGTCGACTCCACGCAGCGCGGCGGCCGTGCCGTGGCCCTCACCTTCGACGACGGGCCCGACCCGCAGAACACCCCCCGGCTGCTCGACGTGCTGCGACGACACCGCGTCCACGCCGTGTTCTGCCTCTGGGGTGAGCACGTGCGCCAGCACCCCGACCTCGTCCTGCGGATCGCGCGGGAGGGGCACACGCTGTGCAACCACTCCATGCGCCACGACGACATGAGCGCCTGGTCGCCGGAGCGGGTCCGCGCGGACCTGCTGGAGACCGGCGCGGCCATCCGCGAGGCGGCGCCCCGCGCCCGCGTCCCCTACTTCCGGGCGCCCTACGGGGCCTGGGGCCGGAGCCCCGAGGTGGCGGCCGGACTGGGTATGCAGCCGCTGGGCTGGAGCCTGGCCGTCGAGGACTGGGCGCCGCCCGGCACCGACGAACTCGTCCGGCGGCTGGAGGAGGGCCTCACCCCCGGATCGGTGGTGCTCCTGCACGACGGCGGGGGCGACCGCGGCCAGACCGTCGACGCCGTGGCCCGGATCATCCCGAAACTGAGGGCCGAGGGCTGGCACTTCACCCTCCCCGCCCGGCGCTGACAGACCGTGCTTCCTCCGGGCCCGCGCGCCCCGTCCCGCCCGGCCACGTCAGCCCCCACGTCCGAGGAGAAGACCATGTCCCCCACCCGCGCCCGGCGAGGCCTGGCCGTCGTCATGACGGGCACGCTGTTCCTGCTCGGCGGCTGGAGCGCCACCGGCGCCGCGGCCGCACCGGCCGAGGCCGACCCCGGGAACTGGGTCGGCACCTGGGCGGCCGCACCGACCGCCGCACCCGCCACGGCGACCCCGGTCCTGCACGACGAGACCATCCGCCAGGTCGTGCGCACCAGCGTCGGCGGCGACCGGCTGCGCCTGCGCCTGACCAACGAGTTCGGGGAGAGCGCGCTGCGCGTGGGCGGGGTGCACGTGGCCCTGCGCGCGGGCGACTCGGGAACCGACATCGACCCGGCCACCGACCGCACGGTCACCTTCGGCGGCCGCACGTCGGTGACGGTCCCGGCGGGCGCGCCCATGGTCAGCGACCCGGTACCGCTGGAACTGCCCGCACGCGCCGACCTGGTCGTGAGCATCCACCTGCCGGAGGAGACCCCGGTGACCACCCTGCACGCCTCCTCCTTCCAGGAGAACGCGGTGGCCGCGGGCGACGTCACCGGTGACACGTCCGTCGAGGCGACCCGCACGCTCACCCAGTGGCACTTCCTCTCGGGGGTCAGCGTGCGGTCCCGCACGCGGCTCGCCGACGCGGTCGTGGCCCTGGGCGACTCCATCACCGACGGTTCCGAGACCGAGGTGAACGCGAACCACCGGTGGCCGGACCTGCTCGCCCGGCGCCTGCCGCACACCGGCGTGCTCAACTCGGGGATCGCGGGCAACCGCCTGCTGCACGACCCCAACCCGCCCGAGGGCAGCGACGCCGAGGACTTCGCGGCCTTCTTCGGGCAGAGCGCCCTGCGCCGCTTCGACCGGGACGTGCTGGCGCACCCGGGCGTGGGCCACGTCATCGTCCTGCTGGGGGTCAACGACCTGGGCCACCCCGGCACCGTGGCCCCGGTCACGGAGACCGTCACGGCCGAGGAGGTCATCGGCGCCCACCGCCAGATCATCGCCCGGGCCCACGCGGCCGGGCTGCGGGTCTACGGGGGCACCGTCCTGCCGTTCGGGGGCGACACCCTGGGCTTCCACACCGAGGAGAACGAGGCCAAGCGCCAGGCGGTCAACGCGTGGATCCGCACGAGCGGGGAGTACGACGCCGTCATCGACTTCGACGAGGTGGTGCGCGACCCCGCCGACCCGCTGAGCCTGCTGCCCGCCTACGACAGCGGCGACGGCCTGCACCCCAACGACGCCGGTATGGCCGCCATGGCCGACGCCGTACCGGCCCGGCTCTTCCGTCCGGGGCGGGAGGGGTGACCACACCGGGAGGGAGAGGGGCGGCCCGCGTCCCGGTCCCGGCGCGGCCGGGGCCGGGACGCGGGCCGCTTCGGTGTCCGGTGTCCGCCTCAGCCGCGTACCAGGCGCCAGAAGGCCAGCGCGGCCTCCTCCGGTAGGGCGGCCCCGCTCGCCCCGTCCGTCTTCCCGGCCCCGTCCGCCCCGTTCGCCTCCACGGCCTCTCCGACGCCGACCCAGTCGGCGATCACACCGACCAGCGCACCCGCCAGGTAGGCGGCGTGCGTGCGCACCGGCACGTCGTCGAACCCGGGCGGCCTCGCCCCCCGCGCGAACCGCGCGGCCAGCTCCTCGGCGAGCCGCCCCCGCAGCCGGTTCGTGAAGCGGGCGCTGCCGTGGTCCGACAGCATCCGGCGGTAGAGCACCGCGCTGTCCGCCACATGTCCGAACAGGTCCACCAGCGGCTCGGGCACCCGGTCGCGGGGCGCGTCCAGCGGGCACAGCGCCGCGCAACGCGCCACGTGCGCGACGGCGCTCTCCGTGGCGTCGGCGACCAGCGCGTCCAGGTCGGCGTAGTGCTGGTAGACGGTCGCACGGTTGACCCCGGCCCGCCTGGCCACGGTGGAGACCGTGACGGTGCCCGACGGGTTCTCCGCGGTCAGGGACAGCAGGGCGGTGCGCAGGCGGTCGCGGGTGCGCTGGACACGGGGGTCGTCGGGGTTCACGGAGACAGTATACGACGCCTGTCTCTCATATACACCTGTTGTTTAAGCAACGGATGTCGGTTATGTTGTCCCCATGAGGATCGAGATCTGGGCCGACACGGTCTGCTCCTGGACGTACATCGGCAAGCGGCGCCTGGAGCGGGCGCTGGCCGGGCTCGACGGCGCGCTCCGTGAGGAGGCCGAGGTGGTCTGGCGCCCCTACAGGATCGACCCCGCCGCCCCGGTCGCGGCCGAACCCCTGGACCCCCTGTTGCGCGACCCCCTCGTGGACGCCGCCCTGAGGGCCTGCGCGCCCGGCCTCACCCCGGCCCGGAACCGCGTCCGCGTGGCCGAGGCCGCCGCGGCCGAGGGGCTCGGTCCCCGCTGGGGTGCGGCATGGAGGGTCAGCAGCCACGACTCCCACCGCCTCCTGTCCCTGGCCCTGGAGACCGGCGGCCCCGACCTCCAGGGCGCCGTCGCCGAGGGCGTCCTGCGCGCCCACTTCACGGCGGCCGAGGACATCGGTTCCGCCGACGTCCTGGACCGCGTCGCCCGCGAGGCCGGGTTCCCCGGCGGCGGCCGGCTCCTGGCCGGGGGCGCGGGGGAGGAGCGGGTTCGCGAGCTCCTCCTGCGGGGCCGGGCCACGGGCGTGCGCACCTCCCCGACCCTGGTGGTCAACGGCCGGGCCCTGGAGGGCGCCCAGCACCCCGACGCGATCCGCGACTTCCTGGTCGGAGCCGCCGGGCACACCCCGCGCCGACTCCCCGAGGAGGTCGAGCGCTTCCGCCTGGCGGAGTCCCTGCTGGACCGGGGCGACCCCCTCGGCGCGCTCACCCTGCTCCGGCCGATGCTCGACGAGCACGCCGCGGACCGGAACGTGGGCCTGCTCGCGGCCCGGGCCTACTACCGCTCCGCGCAGCTGGGCCGTGCCCGCCGCGTGCTGGAGGAGCTGGTGGCGCGGAGCCCGGACGACGCGTACGCGCGCCTGCTCCTGGGGCGCACGCTCCAGCGGCAGGGCGAACGGGAACCGGCCGGGCCGCACCTGCGCCTGGCCGGTGCCATGGTCCCCGAGTACGTCTGACCCGGACACCCGGACACCCGGAACGCGCGGAGCGGGCCGCCGGGAGGTCCGGGTCCCGGCAGCCCCCCAGGTGACCGCCGGTGCCCCCACCAGGTCACCCCCTGCCCGGCCGAACGGATCTCGACACGGACACGTTCCTGTTTTGAACGGGGCTCCTTACCCAACAAGCCGCAACACTGCGCGACTTTTCCACTACTTTTGGTTACTGTTCGGGGCGTTGGTCTCCGCGCCCGACGCACCTGCCCCGCTCACGTCCTCAGAGTGCTCTCCCGTGGCGCGCGGAGCGATGCCGTGTGAGCTGCCAGAGTCGTGGGTTTTGGGGGAGTGTACGTGGTCACAACCAGCCGGACGGAGACCGTCCGCGAACAGTCGACGCGGATCGTGGTCGGCCCCGGAACCCCAGGGGTCCCAGGGATCCCCGGGACGGCGGGCGCCACCGAGCGGCGCGGAGTGATCTCCCCCGGCGGGACCAACAGCGCCTGGGTGCGCCCCTACGTCGTGAGCCTGGTCGGACTGGACCTGGCCGCCGCCCTCACCGCCGCCCTCAGCGGAACGGCGGTCCGCTTCCCCTCCGCCCTCGGGGCGGCCACCACCCTGCCCTACCTGGCCCTCTCCCTCCTGCTGCCCCCCGTGTGGATCCTCTTCGTCTACCTGGGCGGCGGCTACGCCCGCCGCTTCCTCGGCGTGGGCACGGAGGAGTACCGCCGCGTCGCCACGGCCGGTATCGCCCTCGCCGCGACCGTCGCCGTCGGCGCCTACGCCATGCGCTTCGACCTCGCCCGCGGCTACGCGCTCGTCACCCTGCCGCTCATCCTCCTGCTCACCCTCGGCCTCAGGTACGCGCGCCGCAAGGCCCTGCACCGGCGCCGCGGTTCGGGCCAGTGCATGAGCGGGGTCGTGGTCGTCGGCTACCGCGTGGCCGTCCGCGACCTGGTCCGCCGGTTCCGCGGCGAGGTCTACCACGGCATGCGCGTCGTGGGCGTGTGCCTGCCCCAGGGGGAGGCCGCCTCGGGCCCGGGCGCCGACGAGGTGGAGGGCTGCCCGGTCCTGGGCACCTTCACCGGCGCCGCGGAGGCCGCCGCCCTGGTCGGGGCCGACACCGTCGCGGTCCTGGCCTGCCCGGAGATGGACGGGGCCGAACTGCGCCGCCTGGCCTGGCGGCTGGAGGAGACCGGCACCGACCTCATCGTGGCCTCCGCGCTCATGGACGTGGCCGGGCCGCGCACCTCCATCCGCCCGGTCGCGGGGCTGCCCCTGCTGCACGTGGAGCACCCCGAACTGGTGGGCGCGCGCCGCGTCCTCAAGGGCGCCTTCGACCGCTGCGCCGCCGCCCTGGCCCTGGTGCTGCTCTCGCCGCTGTTCCTCGTGCTGTGCGTCCTCGTCCGGTCCGAGGGCGGCGGGCCAGCCCTCTTCACCCAGACGCGCGTGGGCAGGGGCGGGGGCGAGTTCACCGTCTACAAGTTCCGTACGATGGTGGTGGGGGCCGAGGCGTTGAAGGCGATGCTCCAGCCCCGCAACGAGCACGAGGGCGTGCTGTTCAAGATGCGCCGCGACCCCAGGGTGACGACCGTGGGGGCCTGGCTGCGCCGGTACTCGCTCGACGAGCTTCCCCAGCTCGTCAACGTGGTCCGGGGAGAGATGTCGCTCGTCGGCCCGAGGCCGCCGCTTCCGGAGGAGGTCGCCCGCTACGGGGACGACGTCCGCCGCAGGTTGGTGGTCAAGCCGGGTATGACGGGTCTGTGGCAGGTGAGCGGCCGCTCCGACCTCTCGTGGGAGGAATCGGTCCGGCTCGATCTGCGGTACGTGGAAAACTGGTCGCTGACACTGGACGTCCAGATCTTGTGGAAGACGTGGTCAGCGGTGATCCGTGGGGCGGGAGCATACTAGCCGGTGAAGAACATCCGAAACGATCATGAGGTGGCACGCGACCTGGCGAGCGAGGCGGGGCAGCTGCTGCTGCGCCTGCGCGCCCGACACGGTTTCGACGAGCCCGACGTCCTGCGCACCCTGGGGGACCGCACCTCCCACGAGTTCCTGTTCTCCGCGCTGGGACGGCTGCGGCCCAGCGACGCCGTCCTCTCCGAGGAGGGGGCCGACGACCCCGCGCGGCTCAACGCGCGCCGGGTGTGGATCATCGATCCCCTCGACGGCACGCGCGAGTTCGCCGAGGCCGGGCGCACCGACTGGGCGGTGCACGTGGCGCTGTGGGAGAACGGCGACCTGGTCGCGGGCGCCGTGGCGCTGCCCGCCCAGGGCAGCACCCTGTCCACGGTCGATCCGCCGTGGCTGCCCGAGGAGCGCCCCTCGGACCAGCGGCTGCGCATCACCGCCAGCCGGACCAGGCCCCCGGCCTTCGTCCAGCGGATGGCCACCCAGCTCGGCGCCGAGGTGGTCCCGATGGGCTCGGCGGGCGCCAAGATCTGCGCGGTGCTGCTCGGCATAGCCGACATCTACGTGCACGCGGGCGGCCAGTACGAGTGGGACAGCGCAGCCCCGGTGGCGGTGGCCCGGGCCTCGGGTCTGCACACCTCCCGGATCGACGGATCCCCGCTGCGGTACAACACGGCGGACCCGCTGCTGCCGGATGTCCTTGTATGCCGATCGGAATTGTCGGGTATGTTGTTGGCGAGCATCCGCGACGGCGCGGACCTGGACAGCGCGGGTCCGCACGCGGGGGGCTGATAGGACGACCCCTCCGCCGTCGGCCCTGTCGGTATTTCTAAGGCGGATTCATGGGTCAGGCGAGTCAGCAGGCCGGACGCTACCAGCTCTCCCAGCTGGACGTCCTGGAGGCCGAAGCCATCTTCATCATGCGCGAGGTGGCCGCGGAGTTCGAGCGGCCGGTGCTGCTCTTCTCCGGCGGCAAGGACTCCATCGTCATGCTGCGCCTGGCCGAGAAGGCGTTCTGGCCCGGTGCCGTTCCGTTCCCCGTCATGCACGTGGACACCGGCCACAACTTCGACGAGGTCATCGAGTTCCGCGACCGCAGGGTCGCCGAGGCCGGCGTCCGCCTGGTCGTGGCCTCGGTGCAGGAGCAGATCGACGCGGGCAAGGTCACCGAGCCCACCGGCCGCTGGGCCAGCCGCAACCGCCTCCAGACCTCGGCGCTGCTGGAGGCCATCGAGGAGAACGGCTTCGACGCCGCCTTCGGCGGTGCGCGACGCGACGAGGAGAAGGCCCGGGCCAAGGAACGGGTCTTCTCCTTCCGCGACGAGTTCGGCCAGTGGGACCCCAAGAACCAGCGCCCCGAGCTGTGGAGCGTGTTCAACACCCGCATCGAGCGGGGCGAGCACATCCGGGTCTTCCCGATCTCCAACTGGACCGAGCTGGACGTGTGGGCCTACATCAAGCGGGAGCGGCTGGAGCTGCCCTCCATCTACTTCGCCCACGAGCGCGAGGTCTTCGAGCGCGACGGCATCCTGCTGTCGAACTCGCCCATCATCAACCGCGACGACACCGAGGTCCCGTTCACCGAGACCGTCCGCTACCGCACGGTCGGCGACCTCACCTGCACCGGAGCGGTCAAGTCCACGGCCGTGGAGATCGACGACATCATCGCCGAGATCGCCGCGACCCGGGTGACCGAGCGGGGGCAGACGCGGGCGGACGACCGCGCCAGCGAGGCCGCCATGGAGGACCGCAAGCGCGAGGGCTACTTCTAGCCGCCCCCGCGCCCCCGTCGGAGCCCGGCGCGGACGCGCCCAGCCGACGCAGGCTCCCCCCGTGAGCGGCTCGGCGGCCTCCGGATCCCGGTACGCCTCCGGCGCGGGCCACCCGTTCCCCGCAGACCACACACTCCGCATTGGACCAGGCAAGCATGAGCAATGACATCCTGCGGTTCGCGACGGCGGGTTCCGTCGACGACGGCAAGAGCACCCTGATCGGCCGACTGCTGTTCGACTCCAAGTCCATCTTCGAGGACCAGCTCGACGCGGTGGAGCGCACCAGCGTCGCGCGCGGCGAGGAGCAGACCAACCTGGCGCTGCTCACCGACGGCCTGCGCGCCGAGCGCGAGCAGGGCATCACCATCGACGTGGCGTACCGCTACTTCGCCACCCCCAAGCGCACCTTCATCATCGCCGACACCCCCGGGCACATCCAGTACACCCGGAACATGGTCACCGGCGCCTCCACGGCCGACCTCGCCATCATCCTGGTGGACGCGCGCAAGGGCCTCCAGGAGCAGAGCCGCCGCCACGCCTTCCTCACCACCCTGCTTCAGGTGCCCCACCTGGTGCTGGCGGTCAACAAGATGGACCTGGTGGACTACTCCCAGGACCGCTTCGAGGAGATCAAGGCCGAGTTCGCCGACTTCGCCACCAAGCTGGACGTGTGCGACCTGACGTTCGTGCCGATCTCGGCCCTGAACGGCGACAACGTGGTGACCCGCTCGGAGAACATGCCCTGGTACACCGGGCCCTCCCTGCTCCACCACCTGGAGAACGTGCACATCGCCTCCGACCGCAACCTCATCGACGCGCGCTTCCCCGTGCAGTACGTGATCCGGCCGCACAGGTCGGCCGACCCCGAGCTGCACGACTACCGGGGCTACGCGGGCCAGCTCGCGGGCGGCGTCCTCAAGCCGGGCGACGAGGTCACCCACCTGCCGTCCGGGCTGAACACGCGGATCGCCAGGATCGTCACCGCCGACGGCGACGTCACCGAGGCCTACTCGCCGATGTCGGTCACCCTCCTGCTGGAGGACGAGATCGACATCTCCCGGGGTGACATGATCTGCCGCCCCAACAACGCCCCCGCGGTCACCCAGGACGTGGAGGCGATGGTGTGCTGGATGACGGACGCGCGCAAGCTGGAACCGCGCTCCAAGCTCATCCTCAAGCACACCACCCGCACCGCGAAGGTCGTGGTCAAGGACCTGCGGTACCGGCTGGACGTCAACACGCTGCACCGCGACGAGCAGGCCGAGCACCTGTCGCTCAACGAGATCGGCCGGGTGCGGCTGCGCTCCACCCAGCCCCTGTTCGTGGACGAGTACGCCAAGAACCGCCAGACGGGCGGGTTCATCCTCATCGACGAGTCCACCAACGTCACGGTCGCCGCGGGGATGGTCGTCAAGACCGACTGACCCGGGGCGCCGGACGTCCGGAACGTGGAGGGGGCCGCCCGCGAGGGCGGCCCCCTCCACGTGTTCCGCCGCCGGACGGGGAGGCCCCGCGGGGAGCGGGTGCGGCGGGCCCGGACGCACCGGAAAGGGGCGGCGCGGGGGCGGAAAGGGCACCGTCAGGTGCGCCGCCGATGCCCGCGACCGTGCTATCCGAGAAATCTCTTTCGGTCCTCAGATTCTTGCGGAATGGTTTCCGAGGGTCAACGACGTGTTTCTCCACAAGGACTCCGGAAGGAGCCGAAAGGCCTGTCCGAAAAACGTTTGACCACTACAGGAGGGTGTTTTCAGGCCTCCTCCCCGCGGTGTCGAAGCACTCGGACGCTGCGCGACCACGGCCCCCGAAGGTCGCCGTGAGGTACTTGGACGCAAAAAAAGTTGCCCTCGCACCCTGGAGCGGAGGGCGAAGTCTGGTTATGGTGGCAAAGCGCAGCAAACCTGGAATCGCATGACTACTCTGGGTTATTAACCGCTGTGCGCCTCCCATTACCGTCCCCCGCAAAAGGAGAATACGAGTGCACAGGCACACCACGAGGAGAACGGTGCTCGGCCTCGCCGCGGCCGGAGCCCTCTCCGTCCCCCTGGCCCTGTCGGGAGCCGTCTCGGCGGGCGCCGACGAGCTCGCCCCCCTCCACACCGTCGGCGCCTCGGCCACCGGCGACTACTTCGTCGTCCTGGAGGACACGCTCAGCGCCGCCTCCGTCACCCCCTCGTCCCTCGGCATCTCCTCCGGCCAGGTCAACCACGCCTACGACGAGGTCGTCAACGGCTACTCGGCCAGTCTGAGCGCGGAGGAGGTGCGCGAACTGCGCGGGCAGTCGGGCGTCGCCTACGTCGAGGAGGTCGGCGTCGCGCACACCACCGTCACGTGGGGCCAGGACCGCATCGACCAGGAGGACCTCCCCCTGGACGGTTCCTACGGCACCACCGGTGACGGGGCCGGCGTCTCCGCCTACATCATCGACAGCGGCATCGACGCCTCGCACCCCGACTTCGGCGGTCGTGCCTCCTCCGCCTTCGACGCCTACGGCGGCGACGGCTCCGACGGCAACGGCCACGGGACCCACGTCGCGGGCACCATCGGCTCCGCCGCGTACGGCGTCGCCCCCGCCGCCGACCTCTTCGGCGTCAAGGTGCTCGACGACAACGGCTCGGGCTCCTACGACGACGTCATCGCCGGCATCGACTGGGTGGCCGCCAACGCCGGACCCAACGCGGTGGCCAACCTGTCACTGGGAGGCCCCGTCTCCCCGACCCTGGACGAGGCCGTCAACAGCCTGGCCGCGTCCGGTGTGTTCGTCGCGGTCGCGGCGGGCAACGAGGGCCAGGACGCGGGCAACACCTCCCCGGGCGGCGCCGAGGGCGTGACCACGGTCGGCGCCTCCGACGCGACCGACACCGCGGCCCCCTTCTCCAACCACGGCCCGTCCGTCGACATCTACGCCCCCGGTGTGGACGTGGAGTCCACCGTCCCCGGCGGAGGGACCGACTCCTACGACGGCACCTCGATGGCCAGCCCGCACGTCGCCGGGGCCGCAGCCCTGTACAAGAGCGTGAACGGCGACGACGACCAGGCCGCCATCCAGGACTGGCTCGTCTCCAACGCCGGAGCGGACAAGCTCGGCGGCGTTCCCGCGGGCACGGTCAACCTGCTGCTCAACGTCCAGGGCCTCTGACCCGGGGGGTTGTGGAGACCCCGCTCGTCCACAGCCCGCCCCCGCGGCCACCGCGCGAGGAGCAGACGAACAACCGGTCGGCCCCGGTCCGGGGGACACCTCCCCCGGACCGGGGCCGACGCGTGCCTGGGGCGCGGTCCCCGATCCGGGCGCGCAGTCGTCACGTCGGGGTCTTGTTCGATGACCGAAAGTAATAGCCTGGTGCGGTGGACGATGGTTATCGACTGGTGTTCGTCGGCGGAATGGGCCGCTCCGGCTCGACCCTGGTCGAGCGGCTCCTCGGCGAACTGCCCGGGTTCTGTTCGGTCGGCGAGGTCGTGCACCTGTGGCGGCGCGGACTGGTGGAGGACGAGCGGTGCGGCTGCGGCCGACCGTTCTCCGGCTGCGGTTTCTGGTCCGAGGTGGGCAAGGAGGCCTTCGGCGGCTGGGACCGTCTGGACACCGGGGAGGTGCTGCGGCTCAAGGACCGCGTCGACCGCACCCGGTTCCTGCCGGTGCTGCTCAACGGCCCGCACCAGGGCCTGCTCGCCTCCCGCTGCGACCGTTACACCGAGCTCTACCACCGCCTGTACTCGGCGGTGGCCCTGGTCAGCGGTGCCCACGTGATCGTGGACGCCAGCAAGCACGCCTCCCTGGCCGCCTGTCTGCGCTGGCGCTACGGCGCCCGGATGCGCCTGCTGCACGTGGTGCGCGACCCGCGTGCGGTGGCCCACTCCTGGGCCAGGCGCGTGGCGCGCCCGGACGCCTCCCCCGACAGCAGCGAGCCGGAGATGGCCCGCTACTCGGCCGGTCGGGCGTCGGTGCAGTGGATGACCCAGAACGCCTGCTTCGACGCCCTGGCCCGGCGCGGCGTCCCGACCCTGCGCGTGCGCTACGAGGACTTCGTCGCCGACCCCGGCGGCGAGTTCGACCGGATCGCGGGGTTCGCGGGGTACCCGGGCACCCCGCCGGACGCGGCGCGGGGCTGCTCCGGCCTGTCGGAGGGGCACGCCGTGTCGGGAAACCCGATGCGCTTCACGGCCGGGCGCGTCGGGGTCCGCGCCGACCACGGGTGGCGCGAGGCGATGCCCTCCTGGCGGCGGCGTCTGGTGGCCGCCGTGACGGCTCCGTCCCGAGGGCGTTACGGCTACTGAAGTCCGTTTTGCCACTTCAAGGACTGTTGTCCGCCCCAAATATGACGTATGGTGTCCATCTGAACACTCTGAGTAGCATTCGGAGAGCTAGGGGGAGTTCGCCGTGGACAGGGGACCGGTACGGGCACTGGCGACGACGGGGGCACTGACCCTCGTCCTGACACTGGCCGGGGCGGGGGACAGCCCGGCGGACGGGACCCCGTCCTCTCCACGGCAACCCTCGGACCGGCCGGTGGGGGCGGCGGAGCCCCCCCGGGGCGGGGGGTACGCCGCCGACGAGGAGTGCACCGTCTCGGAGATCCTGGAACCCTCGTGCGGAGTCTGGTGGGGGGCCAGCCCCTACCAGGACCGGATCGAGCCGCTGGAGGAGGCGGTCGACCGCCGCATGGACATCGTCTACACCTGGCGCGGCGTCGACCAGGCGAACATCCCCGGCAGGCGCGAACGCGACCTGATCGCCGAGGGCAGGTTCGTGCACACCAACATCGAGGCCCGGCGGTTCACGCGCTCCGGGCACCCGGCGGTCTCCTACGAGTCCATCATCGACGGCGAGTTCGACGACTCCCTGCGGTCCCAGGCCGACGCCGTCGCGGAACTGGGGGTGCCCTACTTCGTCACCTTCGACCACGAGGCCGACGCCAACACGCGCTACGACAGGCGCGGCACCCCCGAGGAGTTCGTGCGGGCCTGGCGGCACATCGTGGACCTGTACCGCGAGGAGGGCGCGGACAATGCCATCTGGGTGTGGAACGTGACCGGGTGGGAGGGCAACTTCGACCGTCTCCCCGGCCTGTGGCCCGGCAACGACTACGTGGACTGGGTCAGCTGGGAGGCCTACAACATGACCGGCTGCGACTCCCAGCCGCACTGGGACGAGGTGTACTCCTTCGAGGACATGATGCGTCCGGCCTACGAGTGGTTCCAGAACGAGGGGCCCGAACACGGGATCGACCCGGACAAGCCGGTGATGATCGGCGAGATGGGCACCACGCCCATCGGCCCGCGGGAGACCCTGGAGTGGTACACCGAGATCCCCGACGTGCTGCGCCGCTACGAGCGGGTGCGCGCGGTCAAGGTGTGGGACAACAAGCTGTCCGCGGACTGCGACTTCCGGATCCGGGCCAACGAGCACGCCCAGCGCGGCTTCGAGGCGGCCGGGCAGGACCCGTACGTGTACCTGCCCGAGCAGGTGCGCGACCTGGCCGAGTACGCCCGGGAACGGGGTTGACCGCCCGGGGCCCGGGCCGTCCGGGTAGGTCCGCGCGTGTGGGAGCCCGCGCGCGGGGGCGTGCCGCCGCCCCCGGTCCAGTACCGCGTCCCCGCCCGGTGAGGCCCGTGCGCGGGGGCGTACCGGATTCAGCCGCCCACGGGCCGGAACATGGACCAGGTGCGCGGGCCGCCCCCGGGCAGCTCGTACTCGGCGGTCACCCGGAAGCCGAGCGACGTGTACAGGCCCACGTTGTCCTCCGTCGACGTCTCCAGGAACGCGGGGAAGCCCGCCGTGTCGGCCTCGTGCAGACCGGCTCCGACCACCGCGCGCCCCAGGCCCTGACCCCGGGACGCGGGGTGGACGCCGACGGTGCCGAGGAACCACACCGGCTCCTCCGGCCGGTACGGCGCCATGGCGGCCTCGGCCGCCGCGTAGGCCGGGGCGCGGTCGCCCGCCAGCTCCACGAGCCGGGGGAGCAGGGCCTCCATGGCCTCCTGCGCGCCGTCGGAGCCGGGCACCGTCCAGACGGAGACCGCCCGGAGGTCGTCGCTCACCCACACCCGTCCGTACGGAAGGCCGACGTCGGCGAGGAAGACGCGCTGGAACTCCCGCAGCCGCGTTCCGTGACCGTCGGCGCTGATCACGTGACGGGTGAAGGGGTAGTCCGCGAAAGCGGCGGCCAGCGTGTCCGCCGCCTCCTCGACGTCCTCGGAGGTGGCTTTTCGGATCATGCGCGTCCTTCCCGGCTGCTCGGTCCGCGCGCCGGGCATCCGGCGCGCGGACCGAGGTTACACGCCCCTGCCGCGCAGGTGCAGCGCACGCGTGATCCACCCGGCGGGCACCCCGAACACCACCGCCAGCGCCAGGTAGGCGCGGGCCTCGGCCGGGCGGCTGCGGACCGTGGTGCCGATCCAGCGCAGCGCGGCGCGTCGGCGCCCGGAGGCGGCCTCGGCGAAGGCGATCTGCCCGGCCACGCGCGCGTGGCCGCGCGGCACCAGCGCGAACTCGGGGTAGCGGTCCAGCAGCCAGCGCAGGGCGGTGGAGATGGTCCGCCAGCGCCCGGAGAAGTGCGACCTGCGGTGCCACAGCACCCGCACTCCCGGCTCGGGGATGTTGCGGATGGGGCCGCGCCGGGCCAGCCGCAGCAGCAGTTCGTAGTCCTCGGCGTAGCTGCCGGGGATCTCCTCGCTGACGGTTCCGCAGCCGTCGATCATGGCGCGGCGCCGGATGAGGAACGTGGACGGGTGCAGCTCGGTCAGGCGCGAGCCCAGCAGGTCGCCGAAGGTCACGCTGGTGCGGTCCAGGCTGCGGACCGCCTCGACCCTGTCGTACACCACCCGGATGCCGCAGCACACCAGCTCGGTGCCGGGCTCGTCGAGCATGACGTCGACCTGCGCCCGGAGCTTCCCGGGCAGCCACGTGTCGTCGTCGTCGCAGAAGGCCACCAGGTCGGTGTCGGCGGCGAGCACGCCGGTGTTGCGGGCCCCGGCCAGGCCGGGGGTGAGGGTGTTGGTGACCACCCGCACGGGGCGGTCGCCGTCGGAGCGGGCCAGGGAGGGGTCGGGCTGGTCGTTGTCGAAGACGACGATCGTGGTGATGGGGCCGGAGTAGTCCTGCTCGTTGATCGCCCGCAGGGTGCGGCGCAGCAGTTCCGGCCGGTCCCGGGTGGGCACCACCACGGTCACGCCGGGTCGGGGCGCGGTGTCGGGTGCGCCGGTCCGCGCGGCGGTCTGCGCGCAGGCGCGGTCGGCGGTCTGGTGGCCGGTTCGGTTGGTGGCCAGCGGACCCGTGTCGCTTCCGGCGGTGCGGACGGCGGATCCGGTGGCCGGTGCGTCGGGGTCCGCGGCGGTCCCAGCGGCGGTTTCCGCCGCCGCGTCCCGGACACCGGTGAGCAGGTCGATGAGCTCCCCGGCGCGCAGCGCGGCGCGCTCGGTGCCCTCGCCGTCGCCGGGATCCACCCGGAAGTCCCCGGGTGAGGCGAGCGCCCTGTCCAGGAGCGCGAAGAGCTGTTGGGGGGTGGCGCAGGAGCGTATCCGGCCCGCCTCCTCCAGACGCCGCACGAACAGGAGCTGGTGCTCGTCGACGTGCTCGTCCAGTTCGGGGTCGCGGGCGACGACGATGGGCAGGCGTCCGGCGCGGCGGGCCTGGACGATGGTGCCCGGTCCGCCGTGGGCGACGACCACCCGGGCCCGGCGCATGTGCTCGCCGAGCTCCTCCCCGGGCAGGAAGGGGGTGCCCGCGGCCACGGCGGGGGCGGCGCTGTGCCCGTGCTGGACCAGGAAGCGCAAGGTCCGGCGGCGCCTGGCGTAGTCGTCGATCCAGCGGACCAGCCGGTCGAAGGAGTGGTGGTCGGTGCCGAGGCTGACGACCACGTCGGGGTGGCCGCTGTCGTCGGGGCGCGGGACGGGACGCGTGGTCTGTTCGGTCAAAGCAGCGGTCCTACCGTGATGGCGGTCGGCATGAAGGCGCGCTGTTCCTCCCACTGGGCGAGGAACAGCCGGGTGAACGGGCGGCACAGCCGGGCGGTGAGCGTCGGTGTGTCGAGGCGGTCGTAGACCTCGATGTAGACGGTCGGTATCCGCAGCAGCCACGCCAGGACGAAGAACGGCAGGGCCACCCCGGCACCGGTGGTGACCACGGCGCAGGGGCGCCGCTCGCGCAGGACGCGGACGGCCAGCCAGGCGTTGCGCAGCAGGTTGCCCACGTGGCGGGTGGTGGGGTGGAAGGCCCACCGGACGCGCTCGCCGGTCAGGGCGGACTCGGCGTCGGGGGTCCGGAAGGTCACCCACACGCGCTCGCGGTGCCGCCACCAGGGGCGCAGTGAGCACAGCTGGGTGAGGTGCCCTCCACTGGAGGCCACCAGGAGAACCGGTCGTGGAGACATGTGGTCATCATTTCATAACTCTGTGTAGTCGCTGGGATGGTCACGGCGAGGCGCACCGGTTGTCCACAGGCGGAGAGGGCGTCTTCCGCCGGGCGCGCGGGGGCTTTCATGGATAACGGGGGGTCCCCCGGGCCCGCCCGCCTCGGCGTGCCCGCACCGCCGTCAACCGCCGTCCCGGGTCACCGCCGTGTGCCTCACCGGCGCGGGCCCAGGCCCAGGAGTCCCCGCAGCGACCACACCGTCACCAGATGCCCTGCAGCTCCCGAGGCCACCGCCATCGCCAGCGTCGCGATTCCGCCGCCCAGCAGCGCCTCCAGCGCCAGCGGCAGGGCGCCGAACCACGTCAGCGCGCTGGCCGTCGCGGCCAGCACCGGACGGCTGAACGGGTGCAGCACCACGCGGGACCGCAGCTGCCACAGGGGGAGCAGCTTGCGCACCAGCATCGCGGCCACCAGGGCCACGGCCGCCCCGGCCGCTCCGGCCACGGGCACGAGCAGCACGCACACCAGCACGTTCGCCGCCAGCGACAGCACGTTGTTGACCAGGTTCAGCCGGGTCAGTCCGGTCATCGTCAGGACCAGGTCACCCATGCCCAGCGCCGCGGCCGTCAGCTGGCCCGCGCACACCACGGTCAGCGCCGTCGCCCCCGCCGCGTACTCCGGCCCGAACAGCCGCATCACCTCCGGAGCGAACACCAACACCGACAGGTACAAAGGCCACAGCAGACACACCAGCCACGCCGTTCCCGCCTGGTAGAGGGCCCGGACCCCGGCGTGGTCGCCCGTCGCCAGCTGTTCGGCGAACCTGGGCTGGGCCGCGTACAGCACCGCCTGCGTGCCGAACTGGCCGACCACCATGACCCGCGTGGCCGCCGTGAACACCGCCGCTCCGGTCAGCCCGCTCAGGAGCGCCACGAGGACCACGCCGCCGCGCTGCACGCCCATCTGGGCGACCGCGGCCACCGCGCGCGGCAGGGAGAAGGACCAGAACGTCCGCGCGTCCACCCGTTCCACGGTCTCCTGAACCACGGCTGTTCCGGTGAACCCGGGCGCACCGTCGGCGCCGCCGGCCTCGGGAGCGGCCCGACGCACGACACGGCCCAGCCAGAACCACGCCACCACAGCCGCGGGCAGATACGGCCCCGCCCACGCCAGGGCCAACAGCCCCGCCGCCCCCGACAGCGCTGCCCCCGCCACCAGGGCGAGCTGCGCCAGAGGACGGCCCACCTTGTCCACCAGCACGGTTCCGGCCATGTCGTGGTGGGCGCGCGTCGCGGCCAGGGCCGTGTCCGCCAGTACCGCGAACGGCAGGAACACCGCCAGCAGCCGCAGGTAGACCTCCGCTCCGTCGCCGCCCAGGCCCCGTGCCACCGGCCCGGCGCACACCAGCAGCAGCACCGCCAGCGCGCACGCCACGAGCACGGCCGGGGCCACGGCCGTCCGCAGCAGCCGGGGCACGCCCCCGGGCTCCCCGAACACCCGCATCCGGGCGATGAAGTACACCAGCCCGTCCGACGCGCCCAGGTTGGCCACCACCGCGGCGATCAGGAACACCGACGTCGCCGAGAACAGCAACCCCGCCGTCTCCTGGGAGAACGCCCGCGTGATCGTCACGATCACGGCGAGGTTCAGCGCGGCGCCGACCACGGCCCCCGCCATGTTGACCGCCCCGCCGCGCAGGACGCGGCGCAGCCCCGCCCGCTCCCGCTCCGCCGCGGCGGTCACGCGCGCCACGAGGGGACGCGCCCCCACCAGTCCGCCAACCGGGCGTCGCTGTCGGCGAACCGCGCGCTCAGTTCCGCACGCAGTTCCCCGGGCATCGTCGTCCGGGCGCGCGCGTTGTGCCTGCCCGGGGCGTTCCCCGGCCCGGGCGGCAGCCCCAGGAACCGCTCCACCCCGTTCAGGGCCCGCGCCGTGCCGTCGAACAGGTCGGCGTGGTCCACCACGTGCATCCGGTCCCGTCCCAGGTGCTTCTCCATCCGCGCCAGCTGGTCCGCGTAGCGGCCGCGCGCCACGTAGCCGTGGTGCTGGTGGGAGTACGAGCGGTACCCGGGGTCGGCCGTCATCCGCTCCTCCTCACCGGCCAGCCGCTCCGGCTCCAGTTCCAGCGCCCGCTCGAACGGCTCCGTCTCGAACCCGCGCGCGGTCTCGTGCGCGTGCGCCGAGTAGGCCCGCTCCACCGGGTCGCGCAGGATGACCACCACCCGCACGTCCGGCAGGTCGCGGGCGATCCGCTCGGCGGCCAGGGGGTGGAACAGGTAGTACGGGCTGGACTCGACCACCCTCACCCGGGGGCGCCCCCGCCGGGCCCGCAGCGACGCGCGCAGGGGGAAGTACGCCCGGTACCGGTCCGGGCCGCCGCGGTAGCCGGTGTCGAAGTAGTGGACCCCCTTGCGCAGGGTGGGGCCGGTGACGCACGGGTGCAGGCACAGCGACCTGAACAGCGACGTCGTGCCCGAGCGCTGCGCCCCGCAGACGAGGAAGTCGGGCAGCGCGCGGGCCGGCGCGGTGAGCGCGCCCAGGCCGTCGGCGAGGGGCAGGAGTGCCTTCCGGGCAGGGACGGCCATGCGGTGGAACAGGACGGGAACGGTGCTCCGGGGCATCACGTGCTCCTTCTGTCGCGGTTTCGGTCACCCAGGCCGCCGTCCTCGGCGCCCGGGTTCGACGGGTCGTGTCGATCGATCGGGGGGCCTGGTCCGGCGGGCCCGTCCGGACCTGTCGGGGCGTTCGGACGCGGCGGGCCGTTCAGACCTGGCGGGCCTCGCGGGCCTCGTGGGCCGCCCTCTCCTGGAGCCCCTCCAGCGCCGGCAGCAGCCAGTCGTCCACGGCCGCGAGGTGGCCGCCGCTCTCGTCCTGCCGGTCGTGCAGGTACCGGGTGGCCAGGTCGATCAGGTACAGCGCCATCACGGTGGACACCGTGTGGGGGCTCACCCCGGTCTCGGACATCAGCGGGTCGCGCAGCAGCCGCGACCCGCTCTCCAACCACCGGTGCACGCCCGGGTGGACCCCGGCCTGCACGCACTCGTTGAGGTCGTAGTGCAGGGCGTCGAAGCCCGCGGGCGCGTCCATGGCGAGCCGCTCCCAGTCCCACACGAACGCGCGCCGGGCGGTGCTGGCGATGTTCCACCTGGTCAGGTCGCCGTGCCAGGCGCCGAACGGCACGTACACATCGGGCAGGCGGCGCAGCGCGGCGCGCAGCGGCGCCACCTCGGGGCGCGTGCCCAGTGTCACGATCCGCTCCTCCAGCGACCGCCGGTAGGGGCTGTCGGAGAGCCTTCGGCGCCGCACCCTGGACAGCCCGACGATCTGCGTCACGCACCTCAGCAGTTGGCGCCGGGTGGGTCGGTCGGTCTGGACGCCGACCGGCAGCGCCTCCTGCACCAGCAGCGGGTGGCCGTTCCACTCGCCCTCGTGCATCAGCCGGGGAACGGTCACGTCCGGCAGACGGGCCTCGGCCAGCTGGCGCAGGGCCCGCGTCTCGGCGCGCACCAGGCGCGAGGTCAGGTCGTTGACGGCCACCTTGGCGTAGCCGATCGTGCGACCGCCGGGCGTGAGCAGCAGGAGCACGGGCTTGCGGTTGGCCCGGGGCGGGCCCACGTGGATGGCGACGGCCAGCTCGCGGTCCAGCGCCGACGTGAGCGCGTGTTCGATGCCCGGACCGGCCCCCACGTAGAGCCGGTCGCGCAGCAGGAGCGGGGCCAGCCCGGTGGCGAACGCCCCGGTCAGCAGCAGCGTGCGCGCCCGCTCCCGGAACGAGTGCCCCTGGGAGAAGGACGTGATGCCCCGGGTGGCCGCCGACCGGTCGTGGGCGGGCAGGATCACCCGGGGGTTCTGCGCGTTGGGAACCGGAAGGTACTGGGTGCCCCGGTCGCGGCGGACCAGCCGCCGCATACCGCGGTCGCCGGGGCCGAGCAGCCCGCCGCACGGCCACAGCACCGCGGCGAGGTCGGTCAGGTAGGTCGTCTCGCTGTTCACCAAAGACCCCCGCGGGTGCGCGCGGTCCGCCGCCGCAGCACCGGTTCCTCGCCCCGCCACAGCAGGGCGACGGCGACCATGGTGACGGCCAGCGGGGACATCAGCGCGACGTAGAAGAACATGTACCAGAACAGCAGCAGCACGGTCAGCAGCGCGCCCCGCCCCTCCAGCGAGGACGCGCGGCGGTAGCGCCACACGACGTGTGCGAAGAAGGCCAACATGAGACCGGTGCCCACCCAGCCGCCGGCGATCAGCGTCATCCACAGCTGACCCGCGTTGCCGATGACGTGCTGGCCGCAGCCGGGGCACTCGGCGGTGGGGCCGACCGCGATCGAGTCCGAGCTGCCCAGGCTCTCGCGGGTGGTGCCCCATCCCGTGACCGGGGACAGCAGGGCGGCCTCCACGGACGCCGCGTTGGTGGCGGCCCGGCCGTCGTCGCTGTGCGGGTTGTCGAGCCTGGACCGCACCACGTCGGCGAGCGGTGAGGCGGCCAGTGCCAGAAGCACCACCAGGCACGCGGCGGCGCAGGCGCTCACCAGGACCACCCGGCCGCGGCGCAGCGCCACCAGCGCCGCGAAGGCCGCGGACAGCGCCAGTCCCGCCCACAGGGCCCGATTGAGCGAGTACACGGCGGGGACCACGGCCAGCGCGGCGGCGGCCAGGGCGCCCCAGCGCACCCAGCCCGAACCCTGCACCACCCAGCTCACCACCAGCCACACCAGCAGCAGGGAGAGCATGTAACCCCAGATGTTGGTGTACTCCCAGGGTGCCTTCGGGCGGGCCGACTCGTACCCGAAGATGTCCATGACCTGCGCGGACGCCGGGTGGACGAGGGTCTGCATGTAGGGGTCGGAGGCGAGGGCCCCGGGGAGCAGGTACTCCGCCGGGGCCGTGAACTCGAACCGGGGCGCGAGCATGCCCAGGTAGCCGCCCGCGATCGTGGCCAGGCACAGCACCGCCAGCGCGCCCGCGACCGCGCGCGTGGGCAGCTCGCGCTCGGAGAGGTTGCCGACGTAGAGCATCAGGACCGTCAGCACCAGGTAGTTGACCGCCCGGAGCACGGCGCCGCCGTATCCGCCGCTGCCCGGCACGGTGCCGGGCATCTCCAGCTGGACCAGGCACAGGCCCAGAAGCGTCCACAGCAGGAACAGCGCCCACAGCCAGAACCCCGGCGGGACCCGCAGCCCCGTGGTCCGGTGGCGGCGCACCAGTTCGGCGGCCATCGGGACCGCGAACAGCCAGTACGCGAACTGCCCCAGGCCCAGCGCCCACCACAGCGGGTACCCGGCCAGCAGCCAGAGCAGCGGCCGACCGGCGACGGGGGAGTGCCCGCCCGCCGGGAGCGGGTCCCCGAGGCCCCCGACGGCGGGGCCCACCGCCCCGGAGGCCGGCCGGGGAACGCGGGCGGACGTGCTCCAGGCCATCAGTTCCGGGTCCCCGGGGCGGTGTCCGGGGAGGCGGGGTCCTCGGTGGCCCCGCTCGTCCGGGAGTCCTCGGTCTCCTCGGCGGCGAAGGCCACGAGGGCCTCGGTGGCCTCGGCGCCGCTGACGGTCGCCTCGGGGGCGTGGGACTCCTGCGCCTCAGCGGTCCGGGCCAGCCCGAAGGCCATCTCCGCCTCCGAGGCCGTGTCCGGGACCGCGGCGGCGCTGGTCTCGCCGCTCCCGTCGGTCCGGTCGGCTCCGTCCGTGCCAGCCGGGTCCGCGCCGACCGTGCCCGGGGCCGCGGTGTCCTCCGCCGCCCGGCCGGTCCCGGTGGTCTCCGAGGCAGGGGAGCCTTCGGCGCCCTCGGGGGACACCGGAACCTGGGTGGCGCCGTCGCCGCCCAGCACACGGGGAACCTCCAGACCCGCGGGTATCCCACCGTCGAGGGGAGACTCCACGTCATCCGAGGGCTCCGCCGGATCCTCCGCGGCCTCCGCCCGCCGGGGACCGGGCACCCCGGGCACCCCCTCCGCCTCCCTGGGCGCCGGAGGCCGGGCCGTCCCACCGCGCACCTCCGCCCCCGTGGTCCCGGCAGCGGCGGGCAGTTCGCTGACGATGCCGGTCAGCGTGATCCCCGCACCGGCGCGGCCCTTCGCGGTCCCGGCCGGCCCCTCGGCCTTCCCGGTCGCCGCACCCTCCTCGTCCGTCACGGTCTTCTCGGCCGCTTCGTCCCTCCCCGGCGCGCGACCGGCTCCGGCGAGTCCTTCCTCCCCGTCCACTCCGGCGGCGGACGGCGACGCCAGCGGCGCGGGCCCGGCCAGGGGTTGGCGGGGCAGGACGGCCGTGCCCGGAAGGGGGACCCCGAACCGGTCGGCGAGGACGAGCAGCCCCCTCAGCTCGGTGCGGCGCGTGCGCCCCAGCTCGACCACCGGCAGCATCAGGTCGGCCGAACCGGCCAGCGCGTGCGCGTCGGCGCGCTCGCTCACCGGTGCCACCGCCACCACCACGTACTCCGCCCCCGCACGCAGCAGCCGCACCAGCTCCGGCATCGCGGTGCCCTGCACCGGCGCGTCCAGACCCGGCGACCCGTACCGCAGGACCCGCAGGCGGGGCAGCACGTCGGGCCGCACCTCCAGGCCGGCGGGGTCCTCGCCCTCCAGCAGCGCCTCGGCCAGGCCGGGGCCCTCCGGCAGTCCCAGCAGCTCCCCGACGGTGTCGGCGCGGGGGTCGGCGCACACCAGCAGCGTCTCCGAGCCCGTGCGGGCCAGCGACGCGGCCAGGTTCACCGCGGTCGCCGCGCCCGCGCGGCCCGGGGTGGTCGCGGTGACGAGAAGGACGCGTCCGAGGACCGCCTCCTCGCCTTCGAGGAGCTCGGCCAGCCCGCCCCCTCGCTCGGCGCCGCCCGCTCCCGCGGCTCTTCCGGCGCGGTCGATCACTCCGGTCCCACCCGATCCGGTTCCGGTCAGCCCGGCACCCTCCGGGGGCTGGTCGGCCGCCGCGGGAACGGGGCCCGGGGCCAGACGGGCGCGCACCAGGTGCGCGAGCTCGTTGACCCGCTGGCCGCGCCGGTCACCGTCCGACAGCAGCCCGGGGGAGCGCTGGCCGCGCCCGACCCGCTCGGACAGGTCGAGCAGTACCGGCACCGTCCCGATCCGCCCGGTCTCCTCGGCGTCGTGCAGCCTCGGGTCGAGGCGGTCGCGGACCACGGCCGCCAGCAGTCCCGCCAGCAGACCGAGCGCGGCGCCGCCGACCAGCCACAGGGCGGGCAGCGGGCTGCTCGCGCGCTCGGGGAGCCCTGCCGGGGTGATGACCCTCCCGGCCTCGACCGTCTCCGCCAGGGCGCTGAGCGGGCTGATGCCGTTGCCCAGCTCGGTGATCTCCGCGCGCAGCGCCTCGACCCGCGCGTCGGTGCCGGGGTCCGCGGACTCCCCGGCGGCCTCGGCGAGGGCCTCGTAGCGGGCCTCCTGCTCCCCGCGCAGCGCCTCCAGGTGGCTGTCGATCAGCCCGGCGATCCGCTCGCGGCGCAGTTCGAGGTAGGCGTCGGCGTAGGCCTGCGCGCCCGCCCTCGCGGCCTCGGGGCTCCCGGCCGAGTAGCTGATCTCCAGGACGCTGCTGTTGGGGGGCACGCTCACGTCCACCCGCTCGCGCAGGTCCTCCACGGAGGGCGCGGCGCCGCCCCCCTCACCCAGGGACTCGGCCGCGGCGGACGACACGCGGTCCGACAGCAGGACCTGCGCCTCGGTGTCGAGGTTGACGTCCCCGGCCAGGCGGCCGGAGCGCTCCCCGGTGAACTCGGCCATCCCGCTGGGCTGGACCTGGACTGCGGAGACGGAGGTGTAGGCGGCGGGGAGCCCGACCACCGCGGCGGCGGCCAGGGCCAGCCCGCCGAGCACGCCGGCGCCGACGAACCGCCGGCGGCGGCGCAGCAGTGCCGTGTACTCCCTCAGTTCCGGTCCGGACGGGCCGGAGGCGTCGGTGTCCATCGAGTCCTCTCCGCACAAGGGTGGTCAGCACTTTTAGTGATTGATTGCATACTAAGTGTAATCCCTTGGGGGATCTTCGAGGCATGGGTGAGCAGCCGTTTCTCGATGCGGGAAGCGACCGGAACGGCAGGGCGCGTCATGACCGAGGAGGAGCCCGGGCACGCGAAAGGGGCGGCGGGAGACCCCGCCGCCCCCTCAGGCGCCGCCGGGGGGGTGGTCGGACCCCGCGGCCGGACGTCCCCTAGCCGATGACCACCGTGGGCGGAAGGCCGGTGGAGGACTCCCACGCCTCGTCGCACTCGTTCTGGCTGGAGACCGTGTGCGCGAGGGCCGAGCAGTTCCGGTACTGCGCCATCTGCTCCTGGTACACCACGGCCACCGCGAACAGCGACAGCGACATCACGATCCCGAGCACGCCCACGACCACGCTCATCAGCGCGCCCGGCGCCTCGGTGCGGTTGGCCCGCGCGGCACGCCTCGCCCGGAAGCCCTGCACGACACCGAACACGGACAGCACGACCCCGTAGGGCGGCAGCAGCAGGCCGGCCGCCCCGAAGAACAGGCCCCACAGGCCGCCGCGTTCGGCTCTGGACGGCTGTCCCTCGGTCCGGGGCTCCGGGCTGTTGTCGGTCAAGGTTCACTCCTTATGCGCGCCCCTCTCGGGGCGCCGTGGTCGCCTCCGCTGCGCGGAGGCTACCCGTCGTCCATGGTCACGCCGGTCCGCGGGTCGCCGAGACCCCCGTCACAGGCCGGTCAACACCCACTCCCCGTGGGTAGACGCTACCTGGACCGATAGGGTGTGATCGCGGGCGGGCCCAGCGGGCGCGCCCGTCGCCCGCACGTCACCCGCCGCCACCCCCGACGGACGCCTCCGGCCCACGGACGCCCGCCAGGGGCCGCACGGCGGAGGACGGTCGGGTCACCCGCAAACCACGCTTCCGGCGCGGTCCGGCGCGCGCCGAACCCCCGGACCGGCGTACGCGAGATCCGGATGCTGCGCCGTCCCCCGGCGCCCCCGGAGGCGGGAGGCGGCTCCCGCACCGTTCTCTACACAATGGGAGAAGCATTGTCCGCGCGAGTGGTGGTCCTCATATCGGGCACGGGCAGCAACATGGCAGCCCTGCTGGACGCGGCCAGGGACCCGGCCTACGGGGCGACCGTCGTCGCCGTCGGCTCCGACCGCGAGGGGACCCGCGGCGTCGAACTGGCCGAGGAGGCCGGGGTACCCGCGTTCGTCGTCCCCTTCCGCGACTACTCCGACCGCTCGCGGTGGAACGCCGCCATGGCCGAGCGCATCCACGAGCACCGCCCCGACCTGGTGGTCTCCGCGGGCTTCATGCGCATCCTCGGCCCCGCCGTGATCGGCAGCCACCCCGCGGTCAACATCCATCCCGCGCTCCTGCCCTCCTTCCCCGGCGCGCACGCCGTGCGTGACGCGCTCGCCCACGGTGTCCGCGTCACCGGCACCACCATCCACTTCCTCGACGAGGGCGTCGACTCCGGTCCGATCATCGACCAGGTCGCGGTGCCCGTCGAGGACGACGATGACGAAGCCAGCCTCCACGAGCGCATCAAGTCCGTGGAGCGGACGATGCTGGTCGACACGGTCGGCAGGCTCGCCCGCGAGGGCTGGACCATCGACGGCAGGCACGTGCGGTTCGGCCGCACCGAGCAGCGCGTCACCGACGCGACCGACACGAAGGAGAACCGGTGACCCAGCAGGCCATCAGGCGTGCGTTGATCAGCGTCTACGACAAGACCGGTCTGGAGGAGCTGGGCATCGGCCTGGCCGAGGCCGGGGTGGAGATCGTCTCCACCGGCTCCACCGCCGCGCGGCTGCGCGCCGCCGACATCCCCGTCACCCCCGTGGAGGACGTCACCGGCTTCCCCGAGATCATGGAGGGCCGCGTCAAGACGCTGCACCCCTCCGTGCACGCCGGGCTCCTGGCCGACCGGAACAACCCCGAGCACGTCGCCAGGATCAAGGAGCTGGGCATCGCCCCCTTCGACCTGGTCGTGGTCAACCTCTACCCCTTCCAGGACACCGTCGCCTCCGGCGCCTCCGAGGCCGACTGCATCGAGAAGATCGACATCGGCGGCCCCGCCATGGTGCGCGCCTCCGCCAAGAACCACGGCAGCGTCGCGGTCGTGGTCGACCCGGGCAGCTACGACGCCGCCCTGGAGGCCGTCCGCGACGGCGGCTTCACCCTGGAGCAGCGCAAGCGCCTGGCCGGGCTCGCCTTCCAGCACACCGCCGCCTACGACGCGGCCGTCGCCGGGTGGTTCGCGGCCGACTACGCCCCCGACGAGGAGGCCGCCGAGTCGGGCTGGCCCGGCTTCCTGGGCACCGTCCACAGCCGCAGGGACGTGCTGCGCTACGGCGAGAACCCGCACCAGAAGGCGGCGCTGTACACCGTCGCGGGCGCACCGGAGACCGGCCTGGCCGGAGCCGAGCAGCTGCACGGCAAGGCGATGTCCTACAACAACTACGTGGACGCCGACGCCGCGCTGCGCGCCGCCCACGACTTCGACCAGCCGTGCGTGGCCATCATCAAGCACGCCAACCCGTGCGGGATCGCCGTCGGCGCCGACAACGCCGAGGCCCACCGCAGGGCGCACGCCTGCGACCCGGTGTCGGCCTTCGGCGGCGTCATCGCCACCAACCGCCCCGTCGGCGAGGAGCTGGCCGGACAGATCGCGGAGATCTTCACCGAGGTCGTCGTCGCCCCCGCCTTCGAGCCCGCGGCCGTGGAGGTCCTCAGCCGCAAGAAGAACATCCGCCTGCTCGTGGCGGACGGCTCCGGCTTCGGCGCGGGCGTGGAGCACCGCCAGATCAGCGGCGGCCTGCTGGTGCAGTCGCGCGACGCGATCGACGCCCCCGGTGACGACCCCTCCACCTGGACCCTGGCCACCGGTGAGCCCGCCGACGAGGCCACCCTGGCCGACCTGGCCTTCGCCTGGAAGGCCGTGCGCGCGGTCAAGTCCAACGCCATCCTCCTGGCCTCCGACGGCGCCACCGTGGGCGTGGGCATGGGCCAGGTCAACCGCGTGGACTCCGCCCGCCTGGCGGTCACGCGCGCGGGCGAGAGGGTGACCGGATCCGTGGCGGCCAGCGACGCCTTCTTCCCCTTCCCCGACGGTCTGGAGATCCTCACCGAGGCGGGGGTCCGCGCCGTCGTCCAGCCCGGCGGCTCGGTCCGCGACGAGGAGGTCGTGGCCGCGGCCAAGGCGGCCGGGGTGACCATGTACCTCACCGGGACCCGGCACTTCTTCCACTGAGCGAGGAGACACACGCATGAGCGCGATCGTTCTGGACGGCAAGGCCGTCGCGAAGTCCATCCGTGAGGAGCTCTCCGAGCGGGTGGCGAAGCTGCACGACCGCGGCGTCACCCCCGGGCTGGGCACCGTCCTGGTCGGCGACGACCCGGGCAGCCACTCCTACGTGCGCGGCAAGCACCGCGACTGCGCGCAGGTGGGCATCGCCAGCATCCGCCGCGACCTGCCCGCCGACGCCACCCAGGAACAGGTGGAGCAGGCCGTCCACGAGCTCAACGCCGACCCGGCCTGCACCGGCTACATCGTGCAGCTCCCGCTGCCGAGGGGCCTGGACGAGAACCGCGTGCTGGGCCTGATCGACCCGGTCAAGGACGCGGACGGCCTCCAGCCCTCCAACCTCGGCAGGCTGGTGCTGATGCAGGAGGCGCCGCTGCCGTGCACCCCGCGCGGCATCGTGGAGCTGCTCACCCGCTACGACGTGCCGATCCGCGGCGCGGAGGTGGTCGTGGTCGGACGCGGCGTGACCGTGGGCCGCCCCCTCGGCCTGCTGCTGACCCGCCGGTCGGAGAACGCCACCGTCACCCTGTGCCACACCGGCACCCGGGACCTGGCCGAGCACACGCGCCGCGCGGACATCATCGTCGCCGGTGCCGGTGTGCCGGGGCTGATCACCAAGGACATGGTGAAGCCGGGCGCCGCCGTGCTGGACGTGGGCGTCTCGCGCACCGATTCGGGCCTGGTCGGCGACGTCGTCCCCGACGTGGCCGAGGTGGCCGGGCACCTGTCCCCGAACCCCGGCGGCGTGGGGCCGATGACCCGGGCGATGCTGCTGGTGAACGTGGTGGAGGCCGCCGAGCGGCAGGCCGCCGCCCTCTAGCCGCGCCTGTCCGGGTCCCGTCCGAGGCGGGGCCCGGACACCGGGCGGGCACGGCGGTGCCCGTGGCGGGCGGGCACGGGTCCGTCCGCCTGCGCACCGGCGGTCCGCCCGGGGCCGGACCTCCCGCCGCCCGCGGGCGCGCGGTCCGCGCCCGGAACGGCTCCGGCGTCACTCGCGGGCCGAAGCCGCTCACGCCGGGTAGTCGGCCCCGGCCCGACCGTTGGCGGAGGCCCCTCCGGTGGGACCGGGAACGCTCAGCTGGCCTTGCGGGCGGGGCCGCCCATCGGCATCGGCCGCACCAGGCCCAGCGCCACGACCTCGTTGGCCAGCCGCGTCCTGCGGTTCTGCCCCTCGGGGATGCGGAACTTCTGGTACAGCCGCAACAGGTGCTGTTTGACCGCCGCCTCGGTGACCACCAGCGCCTCGGCGATGTCCCGGGCGGTGGCGGGGGCGACGAAGGCCTCCTCCGACAGCGCGGGCTGGCACAGCGCGGTCAGCACGTCCAGTTCCCGGCGGGTGAGCTCGGGGGCGGCGCCGCGGCGCAGCTCGATGTCGGGGCTGATCTGCTCCTTGGGGAGCCCGCCGACCCGGCAGCGCGCGGTGCCGAAGCTCACCACGTCGCCCTCCTCCAGGACCCGGCGGGCGATGGGGCGGCCGTTCACGCGCGTCCCGTTGCGCGACAGGCCCAGGTCCACCACGTAGACGTAGGGGCCGCGGCGGACCAGTTCGGCGTGCAGCTGGGAGACGCTCGGATCGTTCAGCCTGATGTCGGCGCCCTCCCCGCGGCCGACCGTGGTGACCTCACCGGCGAGCTGGCGTATGTCCCCGGTCTCTTCGATGCGGAGGTAGGGCCCGTCCACGGTGGTTCCTCCCGGACTGGGGTGGCGCTGCCGGTGGGGGTGCGGACGACGGTGGTGGAGGGGAGGCTGTCGTGGGGTGACGGTTCGGTCTACGCGTGGAGTGGGCTTCATGGGGGTGGTCCTCGCTCACCGGTGCACTCATCTCCACCTTGGTTACCCGGGCGGTAAGCGTTCTACGCGCTTACTCCGGAGTTAGACGGATAAGGCGTGCAAATACGGCTCTGTGGCCGAACCGGAAGCGAGAAACGGTCACGGGCTGTTGGGGCCGGGGTGAGTCCGTTTCCGTGAGCCCTGAGGAGTCGGCGATGCGGAACACTACAATGGGCGCTGTCTCTCCCGGACGGGAAGCCTCGCTTCCCGCGCGGCGCCGCCGAAACCCTCATGAGCGTGAGCCTCCGGAGCGGTGTTCGGTTTTCGGACAGCCAGTCCTCGACGGATGGCCGGTCCGTGCCAGTTCCCGGGAGAAGACCGTGAACGAGCCGCGAGGCGGCCAAGCACATTCGTAACCGAACGGGTCGGGACGCGGTGGACAAGGCGGGGCAGGCGGATTTGGCGGACGCGGACGAGGGCGCGCCCGGTGCGAGGGCACCAGGCGAGGCGGCCCGCGGCGGGCGGGTCCCCGCGGGGGACCCACCGGACGGGGACGGCCCCGACGGGCCGGAGCCCGGCGGCTCCGGACGGGACTCCGGGGAGGTCGCGCGGGGGCCGGCCGCGGAGGAGGAGGGGCCCGAGGTGCCGTACTGGCTCTCACAGGTGCCCTACTTCCTGGTCATGTCGGCGCTCGCGGCGGGGATCGTGGTCGTGGCCGCGGCCTACTTCAAGCGCGGACCGGCGATCATCGCGGGCGCCCTGCTGCTGGCGGCGACCTTCCGGGTGCTCCTGCCCCGGGACTGGGTCGGCATGCTCGCCGTGCGCCGCCGGTGGATCGACCTGCTCACCCTGAGCACCCTCGCGGTCCTGCTGATCGTGCTGGCATGGGTGGCGCCGCAACTGTCCGCCTAGGCGTCGAATAAGCTTGACGTCGAGATACCGCGACACCGAGAAGCCACCGCCTCCCCGGGGAGCACGGACCCCGGGCGGGATCGGTGGACCGCCGGGTGCGCGGGCCGGCGCCGGCCACGAGCCGGACGCGGGTCCGCGACGCACGAGGCGGCAGCGAAGACTGAAGGGACAGCCACACAGCCATGGCCAAGATCAAGGTCGAGAACCCCGTAGTCGAGCTCGACGGCGACGAGATGACCAGGATCATCTGGTCCTTCATCAAGGACCGTCTGATCCTCCCCTACCTCGACGTCGACCTGAAGTACTACGACCTGGGCATCGAGGAGCGCGACCGCACCGACGACCAGATCACCGTCGACGCGGCCAACGCCATCAAGGAGCACGGCGTCGGCGTCAAGTGCGCCACCATCACCCCGGACGAGGCCCGGGTCGAGGAGTTCGGCCTCAAGAAGATGTGGCGGTCGCCCAACGGCACCATCCGCAACATCCTCGGCGGCGTCGTCTTCCGCGAGCCCATCATCTGCGAGAACGTGCCCCGCCTGGTCCCGGGCTGGACCAAGCCGATCATCATCGGCCGCCACGCCCACGGCGACCAGTACAAGGCCACCGACTTCAAGGTGCCCGGCCCCGGCACGGTCACCATGACCTACACCCCGGCCGACGGCAGCGAGCCGGTCGAGTTCGACATCGCGAACTTCCCCGAGGCGGGCGGCGTCGCGATGGGCATGTACAACTTCCGCAAGTCCATCGAGGACTTCGCGCGCGCGAGCCTGAACTACGGCCTGGACCGCAACTACCCGGTCTACATGTCCACCAAGAACACGATCCTCAAGGCCTACGACGGCATGTTCAAGGACGTGTTCCAGGAGGTCTTCGAGAGCGAGTTCAAGGACCGCTTCGACTCCGCGGGCCTGACCTACGAGCACCGCCTCATCGACGACATGGTCGCCGCCGCGCTCAAGTGGGAGGGCGGCTACGTCTGGGCCTGCAAGAACTACGACGGTGACGTGCAGTCCGACACCGTCGCCCAGGGCTTCGGCTCCCTCGGCCTGATGACCTCCGTCCTGCGTACCGCGGACGGCCGCACGGTCGAGGCCGAGGCCGCCCACGGCACGGTGACCCGCCACTACCGCCAGCACCAGCAGGGCAAGCCCACCTCCACCAACCCGATCGCCTCCATCTTCGCGTGGACCCGCGGCCTGGAGCACCGGGGCAAGCTCGACAACACCCCCAAGGTCGTCGAGTTCGCCAACACCCTGGAGGACGTCGTCATCAAGACCGTCGAGGGCGGCCAGATGACCAAGGACCTCGCGCTGCTCGTCGGCGGCGACCAGGAGTTCCTGACCACCGAGCAGTTCCTCGCCGCTCTGGACGAGAACCTCGCCAAGCGCCTGGCCTGAGCCCCTGCGCTCCGCCCGTGCGGCGGTGCGCGGGGCCGGGCGGGGCCCGGACGGTCCTGATCCCGACCGTCCGGGTGAGACCTCGGTCACGCCCGGTCGCCCCCGAGGGGCGGCCGGGCTTCGCCGTGTCCGGGGTGGGGCGCGATCCGCCTCCGAGCGGGTCCGGTTGTCGCAAACGCGGTGTTCGCGGGGTTCTGGGCCCGCGATCGGCCAAAGTTTCCCGGCGTGTTTCCCGTGTTCGGCGTACATACGCGCGTCCGCGGTGGGAGGATGGCAACGCCGGACCACCGCAGAGGCCCGAGGGTGCGACATAGGCCACGTGCACAGGATTCGCACCTTAAGCGAGCTTTGACCTATTGTGGAGACGTGCCGGTGAGAACCGGCAGGCCAGAGCGGGTTTCGGCTCCTCTGCCACTATGACCGACGTGCCGGCCGTGCGCCCGCTGGGGGGTAGGCGCGCACAGTACGGAACGTCACGAAGAAGGGCCCGTCGCTTCGGCGACGGGCCCTTCGCCTTTCCCCGGCCCCCTCGCGGTCCGCGGTCCTCTCCCGCTTTCCCCCGGGGGCTTCCCCTGGTGAAAAGCGTAACCTGTGGGTTACGCTTTTGTCGTGGACGATGTGGTGAACGCGATCGCCGACCCGGTGCGCAGGAGGATCCTCGACCTGTTGCGGGAGTCCGACCTGTCCGCCGGGGAGGTCTCGGCGCACTTCGTGATCAGCCGCCCGGCGGTCAGCCGCCACCTGCGCGTCCTCAGGGAGAGCGGCCTCGTCCGCGACCGGCTCGACGGGCGCAGACGCCTCTACGGCATCCGTCCGGAGGGACTGTCCGAGCTGGGCCGGTGGATCGGTCGGTTCGCCGCACCGGATTCCGCCGAACCCGGACCCGGATCCGCGCCCGGACGCTCCGCATGGGAAGGGCGGCTCGACGCGCTGGAGACGGAGGTCCACCGGACCCGTCGGGAACGGCGCGGGCGCACGCGGGACAACCGAGAGGAGAGCGCATGAGCACAACGCCGTCCGGCCGTCTGTTCGCCGCGGGGGAGGGCAGTGAGCTGGTCCTGACCCGCGTCTTCCGCGCCCCGGCGGACGACGTCTGGCGCAGTGTCACCGAGCCGGAGCGCACCGCCCGCTGGTTCGGCCCCTGGGAGGGCGAGGCGGGCCCGGGACGCACAGTGAGGCTGCAGATGGCCTACGAGGAGGGGCAACCCTGGTGTGACGTGCGCATCGAGGTGTGCGAGCCGCCGCACCGCCTCGCCGTCTCGATGGAGGACGGGGAGGGCCGCTGGGCCATGGAGCTGAGGCTCGCCGAGACCGGCGGGACCACCACGCTGACGCTCACGCACCTTCTCGCCCCCGACGCCCCGGTGGGTGAGGTCGGGCCCGGCTGGGAGTACTACCTCGACATGCTCGCGGCCTCGCGCGAGGGGCGGGACCTGCCCGACTTCGACGACTACTACCCGGCGCAGAAGTCCTACTTCGAGGCGCTCGCGCAACGGTAGCGCCCGGGCTCCCGCCGGACCGGGGAGGCGGGCCCCGGTCCGGCGTCCGGCCTACTCCTGGAAGGCGCTCTCGGGGATCGGCTCCCCGGCCCGCATGGCGCCGAACATCTCCTCGGAGCGGGCCTCGTCCCAGACCACCACCGAGCCGACCCCGTCCAGCGTGGGGGTCTGGCCCACGGGGATCGCGGTGGTCTGCGTACCGCCGCGCATCGCCAGGAGCATGCTGCCCAGGTGCCGCAGGTCGTCGCCCTCGTCCACCATGAAGGTGTCGGTGCCCGCGAGCACCAGCGGGACGGACTCGAAGGGGTTGAACAGGGTGGAGGGCGCGCTGGCCGTCTGGACCAGCGCGGAGAAGAACTCGCGCTGGCGGGCGATGCGGTCCAGGTCGGCGCGCGGTGTGGCGCGGGTGCGCACGTAGCCCAGGGCGGTGCCGCCGTCCATCGTCTGGCAGCCCGCCTCGATGTCCAGCCCGGCCTTGGGGTCGACCATGGCCTCCTCGGGGCACAGTTCGACGCCGCCGACCGCGTCCACGATGTCGACGAAGCCGCCCATGCCGATCTCCACGTAGTGGTCGATGTGCACGCCCGAGGCGCGCTCGAAGGTCTCCACGAGGGGGGCGGGGCCGCCGCAGACCTCCTCGCCCGCGTCGTTCGTGCCGCACACGGCGTCGGCGAAGGCGGTGTTGATCTTGTTGTCGGCGTAGCCGGGGACGGCGAGGGGGACGTAGGAGTCGCGGGGGACGCTGACGATGGTGGGGTCGCCCTCGTCGGGGATGTAGAGCACCATGATGGTGTCGGTTCGGCGGCCCTCGGCGTAGCCGGTGGCCATCTCGTCCATCTGCTCCTCGGACAGGCCCTGACGGCTGTCGGAGCCGACGATCATGTAGGTCGTGCCGGGCTGCTCGTCCGGGCGGCCCTCGTAGTCCAGCAGGGCCTCCACCCGCTCCAGCCGCGAGTTCGCGTACACGTAGAACCCGCCGACGAAGGCCAGGGGCAGGACCAGCACCAGGACCAGCACGGTCACCGTGATGGTGGTGGCCAGCCGGCGCTTGCGCTCCTTGTGCCTGCGCTCGATGCCGCGGCCGTCGTAGACGCGCCCGGCGCTGTGGGTGCGCCGGGACCTCTGGGACTGCTGAGGCCTTTGGGACTGTTGGTGCCTCTGGGGCCGCCTCGGCCGCACCGGGGGCACGTCCTCGGCGGGCGGGAGCCGACGCGTCTCGCCGACCACCCTCTGCTCGGACTCGCGCGGGCGGTAGAGTTTCTCGAACTCGTCCGGCCTGCCAGGGGTCCCGCCGCGCCGGAACACGCCCGGTCTGTCGTGCTCGCCGGTGCGACCGGGGTCGTCCCGGTTCCGTCGGTCAGCCATCGCATCGCCCATCTGCTCAGCGTCGTGGATCCGCCTCGTCGCTTACTTCCACCCTGTGTGATCGCGAAAAGGGTAGCGGGGTTCGGCGCAATGTCCCGTTTCGGCCTCCGGGCCCCGGGGAACCGGCCGCGCGATCGCCTCCGCACGTTACCCGGGGTCCCGCGCCCGTCGAACCGGCCAGCTTCCATCGCCACAGCTCAGACCCCTTGTGTCACACCAGTAACGTGTCCGGCCCGCCCCTGACGGCCGACGCCCGGTCCGACCGGATCAGCGCAGCCGGTGGGCGCCCGCGGAGGGCACGGCGGCGCGCACGCGCGGAGGGACCCGCCCGTCGGCGCGGAACTCCCGGGCCAACGCCTCGCCGATCCCCTCCACGCGCTCCCGGGCGGCCAGGGCCAGCACGGTCCCGGCCCAGCCGGACATCCGCACCCCGCGCGCCCCTGCCCGGGCGGCGGTCTCCGCGGCCAGCTCCACCTCCGCAGTGGGCAGCCCGAAGCGGCGCAGGGACAGATGGGAGGCGGACAGGATCGGCCCGATCTCCCCGAAGCGCCCGGCGCGCAGCAGCCCCACGGCCGCGTTGAGCCGGTGCACCTCGGTCACCGCGTACTCGACCCGGCGGCGCAGCACCGGGTCCGGCAGGCTCTCCAGCGCCCCGGGCAGATCCTGGACGGCGCGCAGCGGCCCGAGCGCCCGCTGCGCGCGCTCCAGCTCGGCGGAGCGGGCCGCGCGCAGGTCGCGCCGGGGCAGTGCGCCGGTGTCCGCCACCACGAGCCGCAGCCCGGCCTCGGCGAGGTCGAACGGCAGCACGGTGGTGCGCAGGGTCCTCAGGTTCACCCGGACCGCGCACCCGGGACGGGCCGCCAGGAGCGCCCGCTGGTCGGCGGTGGCGCCCTCGGGCGGCGGACCGCCGCCCAGGTCGGCCAGGGCCAGCGCCACCGCCGCGCCCGCGGCGGCCGCGTAACCCAGCGAGGCGTGTCCGGGCAGGTCCGAGCCCAGCACCGCGCGGACTCCCGTGTCGCCGTCCAGGACGCCCGTCCGGCGAGCGTCGGCCACGGCCCCGGCCACCGCCCGCGCCGCCGCCTCCCGGGGGCGCAGCGGACCGTTCGACCCGGCCACGTGCACGCTCCGGTCCGGCGCGGGGCCCACGGCGGCCGTCACGCCCCAGGGGAGGGCGGCGTACAGCCCGACCCCCGCGCTGGCCGCGGTGTGCTCGCCCATGAGCGCCAGGCGCCCGGGTGCGTGCCACACGCCCTCGGGCGGCGTTCCGAACCGCGTGGCGAAGTTCCTGACCAGTGCGTCGGCGTCCGGCGCCTCCTCGGGCCACGGCCCCTGAGGACCCGCCGACCGCACACCCAACACGGCACGCAGCCGCGCACCCGCGCCCCCCACCGAGGCCCCCTTCTCCGGATGGACTTTCGCCCCCAAGTCTGCCCAAGGCCCGGACGTGTCCGTGATCACCCCCGGTGAAGCGCTTCGTTCCGTTACGGAGGCTTCACGGGGGAGTGCGGCACCGCTACGGTTGCGGGCCACCGGTGACCGCGGAGCCACGCGGGGTAGGACACGGGTGACACGGGAGACGGAGAGGGAGGCCGCGTGGCCGCAGCGCTGGACCGGGCCAGGGACACCGGCAGGCACTACCGGAACCTGGGCATGGACACGTACTGGGAGCTGCGGCGGCGCAGGCCCGCCGTCGACCACCTGGTCCGGGCCTACGAGCGCTACGCCGACCGCAACGGCAACCAGCTGGCCGGGGCGGTCACCTACTTCGCCTTCCTGTCCTTCTTCCCGCTGCTGGCGCTGGCCTTCGCCGCGGTCGGCTACCTGGCGGCCGTGCAGGTCGAGGTGGGCGACTACCTCCAGCAGGCTCTGGACGGCGTCCTGCCGGGCCTGTCCGGCGAACTGCCCATCGACGAGATCGCCCAGGCCCGCGTGGGCGCCGGCGTCATCGGCGCACTCGGTCTGCTCTACGCGGGCCTGAACGCGGTGTCGGCGCTGCGCGAGGCACTGCACTCCATCTGGCTGAAGAACCTCAAGGAGGGCCCCAACCCCCTCCTGCGCAAGCTGGTCGACCTGCTGGTCATGCTGGGCCTGGGCACGGCGCTGCTGCTCGCGGTGGCCTTCACCAGCGTCGCCCAGGCCGCCACGCAGTGGCTCCTCGGCCTGGTGGGCCTGGACGGCTCCCTCCTGGCCAACCTGTCCCTGCGCGCCCTGGCCCTGGCCATCGCGGTCGGCGCCAACATGGCGATCTTCGTGCTGGCGTTCGCGCTGCTGTCGGGCAGCGGGCGGCCCACGCGGATGATGTGGCGGGGCGCCCTGCTGGGCGCGGTCGGGTTCGAGGTCCTCAAGGCCGCGGCGGCGGTGCTGCTGGCCGGGACGCTCAGCAATCCCGTCTACGCGTCCTTCGCCGTCCTGGTGGGGCTGCTGGTGTGGATCAACCTCGTGATGCGCCTGGTGATGTTCAGCGCGGCGTGGACGGCCACGTGGCTGCCGATGCCGCCGCCCTACACCGGGTCCCTGCCCCTGCCGGAGGAGTACGGCATGGACTGGACCCGCCCGAACCGGGTTCCGGGGGTGTCGGCGCGGGAGGCGGCCGAGCGGGGCCGGGCCAGGCGCGCGCTGGCCGGGGCGTTGTCCCTGATGGGGGCGGCGGCCGCCGCGGGCACCGCGGCGTGGGCGCTGCGCCGCCGCGGCGCCGACCGCGGGTAGGCGTTCCGGCGGCGCGGCCGAAACAGAAATTCTTTCCATGGAATTCGCATTACGCGAGGCGATTGTCCCGTATGCGTGCGGTGCGTGGGGGGTAGTCCTCCTCTGTCCCGGTTGACCGGTTCTCCGGGGCGCGACGGTGCGACGGCCGGAGACGGTCGGCAAACACCCCCTTCGGAGGGCAGATGGGAATCGCATTCAACTCGTCCGAACGCGCGACGATCGGAGTGGAGTGGGAACTCCAGCTCGTCGACCGGCGCAGTCGGCACCTGAGGCAGGAGGCGCCCAAGCTCCTCGCCGAACTCCCCGAGCTCAGCTCCGACTCCGCCCCGCCGCTGCGCCACGAGCTCATGCAGTCCCAGGTGGAGGTCGTGACCGGGATCTGCGAGACGGTCGAGGAGGCCAGGGGGGACCTGGGCCGCAACCTCGACCGCATGAGAGAGGTCCTCACACCCTGGGGAACCACGCTGACCTGCTCGGGAACCCATCCCATCGACGACTGGCGCGACCAGGAGCTCAGCCCCGGCAAGCGCTACGGCGAGCTGGTCGAGCAGATGCAGTGGCTGGTCCGGCGCATCCTGACGTGCGGCGTCCACGTCCACGTCGGCGTGCGCGACAGGGACAAGGCCATCCCCATGGTCAACGCCCTGACGCGCTACCTGCCGCACTTTCTCGCCCTGAGCGCGTCCAGCCCGTTCTGGGGCGGACAGGACACCGGCCTGGCCTCCTCCCGGTCCGTCATCTTCGGCACGCTGCCCACCGCGGGGCCGCCTCCGAACCTTCCGCACTGGGCGGCTTTCGAGGAATACCTCGAAACGCTTCTCCGGGCAGGTACCATCGCCTCTATCAAGGAAGTGTGGTGGGACATCCGTCCGCACCCTGATTTCGGCACCATCGAGATCCGGATGTTCGACGGTATTCCCACCCTGCGCGAGGTGGGAATGGCCGCCGCGCTCTCTCAGAGCCTGGTGGAGCTGTTCGATCACCAGCTCGACCGCGGGTACGGTCTGCCCAGCCCGCCGTCCTGGGTGGTGAAGGACAACAAGTGGCGTGCCACCCGCTACGGACTCGACGCTCGTGTCATCACGGACGCGCGCGGAACCACCGTTCCGCTCCGCGACGACCTGTACGAGCTGGTCCGCGAGCTGAAACCGGTCGCGACCCGCCTGGGTTGCGCCGAGGACCTGGACCTGATCTCCGAGATCCTGGACAAGGGCGCCTCCTACGAACGTCAGCGCGCGGTCATCGCCGAGGGTGGATCCCTCGACGACGTCGTGGACATGCTCGCCGCCGAGCTCCAGGGCGGTCCTCCCACCCGCGCAAGGGTCGGTGCCGGCGACGGAGCCGGTACGCGCTGAGACGTGGAGAAGAGGGGACCCTCGCATGCAGGGACATGACCTGCCGGAACAGTTGACCGCTTTCCTGGCGCGGCACGGGCGGGAACTGAGCGGCTTCCGCCGGGACCTGCACATGCACCCCGAACTCGCCTTCGCCGAACACCGCACCACGGGGCGGATCGCCGAACGCCTGCGCGGGGTGGGCCTCGAACCGCAGGAACTGCCCCAGGGCACCGGTCTGGTCTGCGACATCGGATCCGGTACCGGTCCCCTGGTGGCCCTGCGCGCCGACATCGACGCCCTGCCGCTGACGGACGAGAAGGACGTCCCCTACCGCTCCACCGTGCCGGGGGTCGCCCACGCCTGCGGGCACGACGTGCACACCACGGTCGTGCTGGCGGCCGGGGTCTTCCTGGCGCAGCTGGAGAGGGCGGGCGCGCTGCCGGGCAGGGTCCGGCTCATCTTCCAGCCCGCCGAGGAACTCCCCGGCGGCGCCGTGGAGGTGATCAACGCCGGGGCCATGGAGGGTGTGGACCGCATCTTCGCCCTGCACTGCGACCCCCGCCTGATGGCGGGCCGGGTCGGGATGCGCACGGGCGGCATCACCGCCGCCTGCGACCAGCTCATGGTGCGCCTGTCGGGCCCGGGCGGGCACACCGCGCGTCCGCACCTGACCTCCGACCTCGTCTACGCCCTGGGCAAGGTCGTCACCGAACTGCCCGCCGCGCTGTCGCGGCGGATCGACCCCCGGGCCGGGTTCAGCCTGGTGTGGGGCAGGATCAGCGCCGGTTCCGCGCCCAACGTCATCCCCGACGACGCCGTCGCCGAGGGCACCGTGCGGTGCCTGGACGACGAGGCCTGGCACGCGGCCCCCGACATCATCAAGGGGCTGGTGGAGTCGGTGGCCTCCGCCTACGGCGCCGAGGCCGAGGTGACCTACCGGCGCGGCGTGCCGCCCACCATCAACGAGGCGACCAGCGTGGCCGTCATGCGCGAGGCCGTCGCCGCCGCCCTGGGCCCCGAGGCCGCGGCCTCCACCCCGCAGAGCCTGGGCGGGGAGGACTTCGCCTGGTACCTGGAGCACGTCCCCGGCGCGCTGGCCCGCCTGGGCACCCACTCCCCGGACTGGGACGGTCCCATGCTGGACCTGCACCGGGGCACCTTCGACGTGGACGAGCGCGCCATCGGCACGGGCACCCGCTTCATGGTGACCACCGCGCTGACGGCGCTGTGGGAGAGCTCGCGCCGCGACACCCGCGTGGACACCGAGGAGGCCATGGCCTGAGGCGGCCCGCGGAAGGCGGGGGCGGGGAGCCCCGCGCCGCCGTGAGCACGGCGGCGGACCCCAGCGCGCACGAGCGCATAGCACCGCCCGGCTCCCCGCCCCCGTGCGCCTGTTCCGGCGACCCGCGCCCGCCTGTCAGGGCGCCTCCCCAGCTGGTGGCATCCTGAATCCATGAACCAGCCACTCACAGTCGACCAGATCCGGCGGGCGCCGAAGGTACTGCTGCACGACCACCTCGACGGCGGGCTGCGCCCGGCCACCGTCGTGGAACTGGCCCGGGAGACCGGCTACACCGGCCTGCCCACCTACGACGCGCAGGAACTGGGGCGGTGGTTCCGCGAGGCCTCCGACTCCGGTTCGCTGGAGCGCTACCTGGAGACGTTCGCGCACACCACGGCGGTCATGCAGACCCGTGACGCCCTGGTGCGGGTCGCCGCCGAGGCCGCGGAGGACCTGGCCGCCGACGGCGTGGTCTACGCCGAGCAGCGCTACGCCCCCGAGCAGCACCTGGAGGCCGGGCTCACGCTGGAGGAGGTCGTCGAGGCCGTCCAGGAGGGTCTGGAACTCGGTGAGAAGCGCGCCGCGGACCAGGGGCGCGGCATCCGCACGGGCCAGCTCGTCACCGCCATGCGCCACGCCGCGCGCTCCTCGGAGATCGCCGAGCTGGCGGTCCGCTACCGCGACGCGGGCGTGTCCGGGTTCGACATCGCGGGCGCCGAGGCGGGCAACCCGCCCACCCGGCACCTGGACGCGTTCGAGTACCTGCGCCGGGAGAACTTCCACTTCACCATCCACGCGGGCGAGGCGTTCGGCCTCCCCTCCATCTGGGAGGCCCTCCAGTGGTGCGGGTGCGACCGCCTGGGCCACGGCGTGCGCATCATCGACGACATCGACACGGAGGGCGGCGGCGCCCCCCGGCTGGGCCGCCTGGCCCAGTACGTGCGCGACAAGCGGGTGCCCCTGGAGATGTGCCCCAGCTCCAACGTGCAGACCGGAGCCGCGGAGTCCATCGCCGACCACCCCATCCGGCTCCTGCACGACCTGCGCTTCCGCGTCACCGTCAACACCGACAACCGCCTCCAGAGCGGCACCAGCCTGTCGGAGGAGTTCGCCCGGCTCTCCGAGGCCTTCGGGTACGGCTGGGACGACCTCCAGTGGTTCACGGTCAACGCCATGAAGTCGGCCTTCCTGCCCTTCGACGAGCGCCTGGCGCTGATCAACGGGGTCATCAAGCCCGGCTTCGCGCAGCTGAAGTGGACGACCTCCTGATGGACAGACCCAACCCCACCACCCACTACTCCACCTTCACGCGGGTGGCGGCGATCGCGTGGATCGTGGTCGCCGCCCTGCTGCTGGTGGACGTGCTCCTGCGCGGCGAGGGCCGCCAGGCCTGGATCGCGGGGGCACTGCTGATCGCGACCGTCTCCGCGGTCTACCTGGTCTGGCTCCGCCCGCGCGTGGTCTCCACCGAGCGAGGCCTGCGGGTGGTCAACCCGCTGCGTGAGACCTTCGTGCCGTGGGCGGCGGTGCTCTGGGTGGACGTCACCGACGTCCTGCGGGTGCACACGCCGGGGGGAGTGGTGCGCTCGTGGCCGCTGCGGGAGACCAAGCGCCAGCGGGTCCGCGACAACATGCGCAGGGAGGGGGGCTTCCTCGACCCGGACGACGAGGACTCCGCCTCCACGCGTCCGGTGGACCTGGCGGCCCGGCAGCTGCGCCAGGACGCCGAACGCCACAAGGCGCGTCCGCTCAGCGGGCCGGTCAGGGACGTGGACGAGGCGGGCCCCGCCGCGCTGGGCGCCGAGGACGAGCCCCAGACCATGGTCCCCCTGGAGGTGATCGTGGTCGTCGGCGCGACCGCGGCCCTGCTCGTGGCGGTGTTCCTGCTGGCCTGAGCGCCCTTTCTCCCGGATCCGGCCCGGTCCCACCCCGGTGTGGCGGCCGGGTCCGCAGTGTCGGGGGTTGACGCGCCCCCCGAGTTCTGGTTAGGTAAGGCATGCCTAAGGGAGAGCGTTCCGGGCGGACGACTTCGCGCGGATGGCCGTCCACCCGCAACTTCCCCCGAGGGTGACGCGCGCGGTTCAACTGAATAACGGAAGTACAAGGTGCCCAGGTCGCGAGTCCAACGGGATCTGCGGGGATTCCGCGCGACGCGGGCACCGGGGCAAGCACTGCCTCCGACCGGAACCCGGTCGGTACCGTCCATCCCAAGGCCTCGGGGTGTACGCTCGCCACGCCGGTACCGGACGGGCCCGGTCGGAGGCGCCCCACCCCACGGTTCCCGGGCCTGAGCTCCTAGGCCTGGCCGATCACCCTGTTGAGCAGCTCGCCCAGTCTGCGGGCCCGCTGCGTGACCACGTCCAGGGCGCGCTCGGCCTCGAAGGGCTCGAACACCGTCCCCACGGCGTCGTTGCTGACCACGGCCAGCCCCAGCACCTCGGCGCCCGCCTCCACCGCCGCGACCGCCTCCAGGGCGATCGAGTGGCCCACCAGGTCCGCGCCCGCCTGCCGCAACACCTTCAGCTCCGCCGGAGTCTGCGTCTGCGGCCCCGTCGTACACACGTACACGCCCTCGGGGACCGAGGCGTCCGCCTCCTGGACGGCCCGCCGCAGCCGGGGGCTGTAGACCGACGTCAGGTCCACGAACGAGGGCCCGACCAGCGGTGACCGGGCGGTCAGGTTGATGTGGTCGCGCACCACCACGGGCTGCCCCGTGGCGAAGTCCGTGCGCAGCGACCCGGCGGCACCCGTCAGCACGGCGGTCCCCGCGCCCGCGGCCACGCCGGTGCGGACCGCGTGGGCCACCTCCAGCGGACCGCGGCCCTCGTAGAGGTGAACGCGCCCCATGAACACGATGGCGCGCTTGTCGCCCACCCACATGCTGCGGACCTTGGCGGAGTGCCCCCCGGCGGCGGGCGCGTGGAAGCCGGGCAGGTCGGTGACGTCCAGTTCGATGTCGTACGAGCCCAGCGTGTCCGCCGCGCCCGCCCAGCCCGAGCCGAGCACCACCAGCGTGTCGAAGCTGTCGGCCCCGGTACGGGACAGGAGTTCGCGCGCCGCGTCGGCCGCCAGCTCCCCGGCCTCGCCGGTCGTCCTCGGCTGCTGCTCTGGTTCCATCACACGACGGATGCTACCTCCGCGTGACCGCGGCGTCCGGGAGCGTGCGCACGTGTGTTCCCGCGGGTCGCCGGTCGGCCGGACGGCGTGCGCGAATGTCCTCGGGGAGGGGGCGGTCACAGCTCGGTGGGCAGGCACTCCCGGGCGAGCAGGTCGGAGACGTACCAGTCGGGCGCCCCGGCCTTCTCGGCGGCCACCGCCAGTTCGCCCAGCTGGATCGCCGAGGGCATCCCGCCCTCGTAGCCGTCGAGCACGTAGGCCCACGCCGTCACCACGCCGCGGTCCGCCGTCCGGGCGCGCACCGTGACCTTGCGGTAGGCCCGTCCGTCGCCCGCGACCGACCACAGCGCCCGGCTGCGCCGCAGTTCCTCGTACTCGTCCTCGGACACGCCCCGCAGGCGGCGCTGCCCCCCGCGCGACTCCTCCAGGGCCCCCTGCCAGAAGTCCAAGTGGGGTTCGTCCCATTCCATGAGGTCGTACAGCGCCACGAAGACCCGTTGGTCCGCGTCCTCGACCAGGGTCGCCAGGGCGCCCCCGGGCTCGGGGAGGCACTCGCCGAAGGTCAGACGCCAACCCTCCAACCAGCCCGTGGTGATCAGGGGGGAGTGCGGGGCCCGCCGGGCCATCTGCCCGGGGTGGAGACTGGTTCCGTACGCCGCGTAGATGGACACGGGGCCATCGTAGACCGGTTGGCCCGGGGTGCCTGCTATTTCCCCCGGTCGGCATGGCCGACAATGGGAACAAGCGACGAAAACAGGTGGTGCCGCGCCATGCCCGCATATCACCCGGACCGGGGACGCGCGTGGCGGCCAGGCCGCAGAGGGAGTGAGGCAGCGTGACGAAGGTCGTGATCATCGGTGGCGGACCCGGGGGCTACGAGGCGGCACTGGTCGCCGCGCAGCTCGGCGCGGACGTGACGGTGGTGGAACGCGACGGCATCGGCGGCGCCTGTGTCCTCACCGACTGCGTGCCCTCCAAGAGCCTGATCGCCACGTCCACCCGCACCACGTACGTACGCGAGTCCGACAGCCTCGGCATCCGCATCCGCGACGCCCAGGACGAGGACGCGGTCCGGGTCGACACCGACCGGATCAACTCCCGGATCAAACTCCTGGCCCAGGCCCAGTCCGAGGACACCCGCGCACGCCTGGTCAAGGAGGGTGTGGAGGTGATCAGCGGCGAGGCCCGACTGGTCGACCCGCACATCGTCGCCGTGGGCGACCAGCGTCTGCGCGCCGACGTCGTCCTCATCGCCACGGGCGCCCACCCCCGCGAGCTGCCCTCCGCCAAGCCCGACGGCGAGCGCATCCTCACCTGGCGCCACCTCTACGACATGGAGGAGCTGCCGGAGAGGCTGATCGTGGTCGGCTCCGGTGTCACCGGCGCCGAGTTCGCCAGTGCCTACCAGTCCCTCGGCTCCCAGGTCACCCTGGTCTCCTCGCGCGACCGCGTCATGCCCACCCAGGACCCCGACGCCGCCGAGGTGCTGGAGCAGGTCTTCATGCGCCGCGGCATGACCGTCCTGAACAAGACCCGCGCCGAGTCGGTGGTGCGCACCGACGACGGCGTTCTCGTCACCCTCTCCGACGGCCGCACCGTGGAGGGCAGCCACTGCCTGATGACGGTCGGCATGATCCCCAACACCCAGGACCTGGGCCTGGAGGAGGCCGGCGTCCGTCTGGGCGACGGCGGCTTCGTCGAGGTCGACCGGGTCTCGCGCACCACCGTCCCCGGCGTGTACGCCGCGGGCGACTGCACGGGCGTGAACATGCTGGCCTCCGTGGCCGCCATGCAGGGCCGCATCGCCATGTGGCACGCGCTCGGCGAGGCAGTGTCCCCGCTCAAGCTCTCCACCGTGGCCTCCACCGTGTTCACCCACCCCGAACTGGCCGCCGTGGGCGCCAGCGAGGACGACGTGCGCAGCGGCCGGATCGACGGGCGGTCGGTCACCCTGCCGCTCAACACCAATCCGCGCGCCAAGATGAACGAGGTCAAGGACGGCTTCGTCAAGCTGATCTGCCGCCAGCACACCGGCATCGTGCTGGGCGGGGTCATCGTCGGACCGCGCGCCAGCGAGCTCATCCTGGGCGTGTCCATCGCCGTTCAGCAGCGCCTGACCGTGGACGACATCGCGCACACCTTCTCGGTGTACCCGTCGCTGTCGGGCAGCGTGACCGAGGCCGCCCGCTCGCTCATGCTGGCCTCCCCGGAGTAGGGGCCGCCCGGAACGGGGATCTGCCCGGACCGCCGCGGGAAGGCGGCCGGTCCGGGTTCGGTCGGTTCGGGTTTGGCCGGTCGGGTTCGGCCGGACGACCTCTTTACCCGCTTCTGACAAGAATCGAGTAATGTCGTTTCGTGATCTGTCCCAAGTGTCAAAGCACCATGCGCACGTTCGACCGCCAGGGCGTCCACATCGACCGGTGTGACGGATGCCAGGGCATCTTCCTCGACCGGGGCGAACTGGAGCGGGTCGTGAACGCCGAGCAGCGGCACTACGGTGTTGCGCCGCCGCCCGACCCCCACCAGGCTCCGCCCCACGGCTACCCGCAGCAGCACCGCGGCGGCTACCCGGACTCCCCGAAGGGCTATCGCGGCGGCTACCCCGACTCCCCGAAGGGTTACCGGGGCGGCTACCCCGACTCCCCCAAGGGTTACCGGGGCGGCCACGGCGGTTACCCCGACTCCCCGCGCGGCTACGGCGGACGCCGCAAGAAGAGCTTCCTCGAAGGACTCTTCGACTGAGCCGAGCCGTTCCGACAACCTGATCGAGTAACCCGTGCACCCGCTGATCTGTACCCACTGCGGGGAATGGGACGAGGCCCCCGACACCGCTGCGGGGGTCTCCGTGTTGCGCTGCGCCTTCTGCCAGCGCACCCGCCCGTTCCTGCGCCTGCCCCTGTACTGCGTGTCGGGGCCCAGCGGCACCGGCAAGTCCACCATCGCCGGAGTGCTGCTGGAGCGGCTCCGCGACCGCTTCGTCGTCCTGGAACAGGACCTGCTGTGGGTCGGCGGACTCCGCGACCCCGCCGACCACCACCGGCTGTTCCGTTCCACCTGGCTGCGCACCGCGGCCATGGTCCAGCAGAGCGGACGGCCCGTCGTGCTGTGCGGCACGGTGGTGCCGCCGGAGCTGGAGCACCTGCCCGAGCGCGCCCTGTTCACCGGCGTCCACTACCTCGCGCTGACCTGTGAGCCCGGCGTCCTGGCCGGGCGCCTGCGGGCCCGCCCCGCCTGGCGCGAGTGGGACGAGGAGCGGATCGCCGAGACGCTGGAGTACGCGGCCTGGGTGGAGTCCGAGGCCGCGCGCCTGGAGCCCCCGGTCGATCTGCTGGACACCACCAGCGCCGAACCCCGGGAGACCGCCGACGCCGTGTGCCGGTGGATCGAGAAGCTGTACGCGTCGGAGACAGCTGCTTTCTGACGTGCGCTTCCTGATGTCCGCTTCCTGATGTGTGCTTCCTGTTGTCCACCTCCTGATGTCTGCCTCCTGGCGTCTGCTTCCTGGCGTCGTTGCAGGGAGAACCCTGGACCAGCCGTGGGCGAGGGAGGGCGACCAACGCCCGGGGCGGGAGACGGCCGGTCTTTGGTGCGTTGGCATCAAGGGCGGGAGCGACTCCGGGAGGGCGGTCAACGCTTGCTGTACGCGTGTGGTCGCTCGCTCCTGCGGCACCGGCTGCCGCGTAGTGGCTTGGGAGGGCGTTCAACGGTGGGGGTTGGGG
>NZ_JAAXPG010000023.1 GCF_012396365.1 Nocardiopsis alborubida
AGGGGTGCCGGGGTGAGGACAGCACCTCGCGCACGTCGCCGCGCTCGACCGCGACGCCGTGGCGCATGACCACGACCTCGTCCACCGAACCCGCCACCACCGCCAGGTCGTGCGAGACCAGGATCAGCGCCATGCCCAGGTCACGGCGCAGCTCGTCCAGCAGGTCCAGGATCTGCGCCTGCACCGTCACGTCCAGCGCCGTCGTCGGCTCGTCGGCCAGCAGCACCTTGGGCTCGCACATCAGCCCCATCGCGATCAGCACGCGCTGGCGCATACCGCCGGAGAACTCGTGAGGGTAAGAGTTGACCCGCTTGCCGGGCTCGGGGATGCCCACCCGCTCCAACGACTCCACCGCGCGTTCGCGGGCCCGGGAGCGCGACACCCCGGACCGGTGCACGCGCAGCGCCTCCATCAGCTGGTTGCCGACGGTGAACTGCGGATGCAGCGACTGCATGGGGTCCTGGAAGACCATGGCGATGTCGTTGCCGCGCATCCGCCGCAGCCTCTTGTCCGAGACGCCGACGACGTCGGTGCCCGCCACCTCGACCTCTCCGCTGATCCGCGCCCGGCTCCCCCGGTGCAGGCCCATGAGCGCCAGCGAGGTCACGCTCTTGCCCGAGCCCGACTCGCCCACGATGCCCAGGGCTCCCCCGACGGGCACGGCGAAGGACAGACCGTCCACCGCCCGGACGTCACCGTCCATGGTCGGGAACACCACCCGCAGGTCCTCCACCCGCACGACCGGCCCCGACACCGCGGACTCGCTCACACGACCCCTCCCTCTTCGTCCCCGGGCCCGGCGGCCCGGGCCGTGCTCCTTGCGCGCGTGCGCCCCGATCGGCTATCCGTGGACGCGCACGCGCGGATCGATCAGCGGGTACAGCAGGTCCACCACCAGATTGCAGAGCACGATGAAGAACGCGCCGAACAGCGTCACGCCCAGGATCACCGGCAGGTCGCTCTGCATGATCGCGGTGACCGCGTACCGGCCGATCCCGTTCAGCGAGAAGACCTGCTCGGTCAGGACCGCGCCGCCCAGCACCAGGCCCAGGTCCAGGCCGAAGATGGTCACGATCGGCGTCAGCGTCGGGCGCAGCGCGTGCTTGAGCACCACCCTGCGTTCGCTCAGCCCCTTGGCGCGGGCGGTGCGGATGTAGTCCTCGCCCAGCGTCTCCAACATGCCCGCGCGCGTCTGGCGGGCGTACATGGCCGCGTGGAGGAAGGCCAGCGTCAGCCACGGCAGCAGCAGTCCCTGCGCCCACCTGGACGGGTCCTCGGTCAGGGGGACGTAGCCCGGCGCGCCGAACAGCCCCCAGGCGTGCACGAGGAAGGCCAGGGACAGCAGCCCGGTGAAGAAGATCGGCAGCGACACCCCCGTCAGGGCGACCGCCATCGCCAGCCGGTCGAACAGGCTGCCCTTCCACACCGCGGAGACCACGCCGACCAGGATGCCGCCCACCAGCCAGATCACCCCGGCGCCGAAGGCCAGTGAGGCCGTCACCGGCAGCCGGGACACGATCTCGGGGAAGACCTCCTGGTAGGTCTGGAAGGAGTAGCCCAGACACGGCGCCGCGCACTCGATCGTGTCGCCGCCGAACCGGTACTCCGCGCCCAGGAAGAGGCCGCGGACGAACTCCCCGAACTGCACGACGACCGGCCGGTCCAGGCCCAGTCGGTCGATGGTGGCCTGGATGGCCTCGGGTGTGGGGGCGCGGCCCACGTACATCGTCGCCAACTGCTCGACGGTGCGCCCCGCCCACCGGGGCACCACGTAGAAGATGGCGAAGGTGACCATGGTGACCACGGCCAGGAGCAGGAGTCCGGCGCCCAGGCGGCGCAGGATGTAGGTCAGCAACGCGCGTGCTCTCTGTCGTCGGGCGGAGCGGTGGGCGCCCGTTCTCGCCCCCAGAGGGCGCGAACGCCCACCGCTCCACGGTGGACCGGTTCCTACCTGCCGTTTCTCACTCCCGCGTCGTTCCCAAGGCCATGTAGTCGTACATGGAGTAGCCCGAGTGGTAGTACACGTTGGTCAGGTTCGGCGGGCGGTACAGCACCGTGCGCTCGAACACCGCGGGCAGGATCGCCGCCTGCTCCATCGCCCGCCGGTCGATCTGGGTGTAGACCGAGGCGCGCTCCTCGGGGTCCTCCACGGTGACGACCTCGTCGAACCAGGCGTTGATCTGGTCGTCGTCCAGCTCCGAGATGTTGGCGTTGCCCGCCTCCTGGACGGCGTCGCCGTCCAGGATCTTGCTCATGAACCCGTAGCCGCTCGCCCAGTCCGGGGCCCACCCGTACACGGTCAGGCCCAGGTCGTTGTCCTCCACGAAGGACGGCGACCCGGCCTGGGTGTTGGTGTAGGTGTCCGAGGGGTACTGCTTGATCCGCGTCTCGATGCCCACCCGGGCCAGGGCCTGCTGGAGCGCCTCGGCGGTGCTCACGTCGGAGGGCCGGTCGGCCCGGACGCCGATGGAGGTGGAGAACCCGTCGGGCTGGCCGCACTCCTCCAGTTTCTGCCGGGCCGTGTCCAGGTCGCCCTGGTTGCCCTGGGAGGGGTACAGGTCGATGCCGGGATCGGCGCCCGGCAGCGACGCGGGCATGATCTGGGTGGCGACGTCGCCGCCGGTGTCGCCACCCCAGGCCCGCTGGAGGGCGTCGCGGTCGGCGGCGTACATGACCGCCTGGCGGCAGGCCAGGTCGTCCAGCGGTTCCAGGACGGTGCTGATGTTGACGTAGCGCAGGGTGTTGCTCTGCGGGTTGTCGACGCTGTTCCTGCGTGCCTCGTCGGTGATCAGGGTGCCCCGCATGGCGGGCCCCACCCCGGCCCCGGCCAGGTCGACGTCCAGCTCCCCGGTGGTCAGGCGCTGGTCGATCTCGTTCTGGTCCACCCCCAGCTGCACCTCGATCCGGTCCGGCAGCGCCTCGCGGGTCGGGTCGGTGGCGGGGTCCCACTGGTCGTTGCGCACCAGGTTCAGGGAGACGCCGGGACGGTACTCGCCGTCGAACTTGTAGGGGCCGGAGGAGACGACGCGGCTCTGGTACTGCTCACCGCGGTCGTCCTCGGGCGGGACCGGCGCGGTCTGCGGCTGGATGAGCAGGTACGGGAACTCGGCGAAGGGGTCCTTGAGGTGGAAGACCAGGGTGTGGTCGTCGGGGGTCTCGATCCCGCCGAACCCGGCCAGCGGGTCGTCCTCGTTGGCGTAGGGGCCCTCGTAGTCCTCGCTGTCGGCCAGCAGGTCCTGGAAGTACTTGGGGCCGTTGGGCAGGGCCTGGGCTCCGAAGTTGCCGCGCGCGATGGCGTACTCGATGTCGGGCGCGGTGATCTCGGAGCCGTCCTCGTAGCGCAGCCCCTGCTTGATGGGCACCGTCCACTCGGTGAGGTCCTCGTTGGGCTCGGGCATCGCCGCGGCCAGGTCGGGCTGGAGCTCGGTGCCCTCCTCGCCTGGCGCTCCGACGTAGGTGAGCAGGGTGCGCGCGTAGTAGCGGCTGAAGTTCCAGCTGAACGCGTAGTAGGTGTTACCCGGGTCGGGCGAGTCGAAGTCCGAGGAGATGGCGTAGCGCAGGGTGCCGCCGGTCTGGTCGGAGGGGTTGACCACCTCGGTCTCGCCCTGGTTGAACTCGGCGTCGACCGGGCCGCCTCCGCCCCCGCCGCCTCCGGCGCCTCCGCACGCTGCCAGCAGCACGGCCGCGGCCGTGCCCGCGGCCAGGGACGCGGTCGTCCGGCGGCGCCCGCGGCGCTGGGAGGGCGCCGCGTCTGTGTGGTGGTCGGTGGTCAACCTTGCCTCCTGGTCGGATTGGCTGCCGGGGGCCGGGGCCCGGCCCGGGACACGCGACGGGCCCGGCCCGTCAGTCGGATGAGCGGGGGTCGAAGGCGTCGCGCAGCCCGTCGCCGAAGAGGTTGAAGGCCAGGACGGTGACGAAGATGGCCAGCCCCGGGATCAGCACGAAGTGCGGCGCGACGGTGTAGAAGCGCAGGGCGTTGTCCAACATGCCGCCCCAGGTGGCCATGGGCGGGTTGATGCCCACGCCCAGGAAGCTCAGGGCCGCCTCGAAGAGGATGTTGGTGGGGATGAGCAGCGTGGAGTAGACCAGGATCGGCGTGACGAGGTTGGGCAGGATCTCGCGGAAGACGATGTGGGCGCTGCCCGCGCCGAGGCTGCGTGAGGCCTCCACGAACTCGCGCTCCCTGAGGGTCAGGGTCTGCCCGCGCACGATGCGGCCGATGTAGGGCCAGTTGAAGAACCCGATGATGAAGACCAGCACCCCGATGCGCAGGCCGTTCCCGCTCAGGCCGAAGGAGCCGTCGGGGACGACGCCGACCAGGGCGATGGCGAAGAGCAGCAGCGGGAAGGCCAGGAAGATGTCCATGGCCCGGCTGATGACCGTGTCGACCCAGCCGCCGAAGTACCCGGCGACCATGCCGAGGACGGTGCCGATGACCACGCACACCAGGGTGGCGACCGTGGCGACCAGCAGGGAGGTGCGGGCGCCGTGGACGATGCGGCTGAACAGGTCGCGCCCGTTGACGGGTTCCACACCCAGCAGGTGGTCGAGGCCGATCCCGCCCCAGGGGTCGAGCCCCAGGGAGGGGTCGGCCGGATCGCGCAGGACACCGCCGGTGAGCGGATCGATCAACTCCTGGTTGAACTGGTTGGGCGGGTAGCCGAACCAGGAGGTGAGCAGGGGCGCGAAGACCGCGACCAGGATGAGCAGGAGGACGACGACTCCCCCGGCCATGCCGAGGCGGTCCCTGCGGAAGCGCTGCCAGGCGATCTGGCGCAGGGACCTGTTCGCCGCCCCGCGTCCCCCGGAGGCCGCCGCCTCGGGGTCGGCGTGCTGGGAGGACTCGGGCGCGTCCATCGGCACGGACATGTGCACCCCTGCCAGTTGACATGACTCTTCGTGTCTATTCAGATACGAAGAGTTTGCACGAGCCGCACGGGGGTTTCCAGCGTCCGCGCCGGTGTCACCGAACGGCGTCGGGCGCGGCCGTGGCCGGAGCGGTCCGCAGTTCCCGGGCCGCGCGCGAGGCGGGCGGCCCGGGAACGGCCGGAAGGGCTACCCGGGTCCTGCCGTGCCCTGCCCGGCCACGGCTCCGTCGGCCAGCCGCAGCTCCGACCAGGCCCAGTTGCGGCGCAGCCAGCGGTCGTGCGAGGCCACCACCACCGCGCCGGGCGCGGTGCCCAGTGCCTTCTCCAGTTCCTCGGCCAGCGCCAGGGACAGGTGGTTGGTGGGCTCGTCCAGCAGCAGCACGTCCGGTGCGTGCCCCACCAGCATCGCCAGCGCCAGGCGCCGCCGCTGGCCCACGCTGAGCCTGCCCACCGGCCGGTCCAGGTCGCGCGGGGCGACCAGGCCCAGGTCGATCAGGCGGGGTGCCCCGGGTAGGACGCCGTTGAGGCCCTCGTAGAGCGAACGCGGGGTCCGCTCGGGGTCGGGGAAGACCACGTCCTGTTCCAGCAGGGCGACCGCGGCCCCGCGCCGCCACAGCACCTGGCCCGACGCGGGGCGCAGCCGGCGCCCCAGGGCGTACAGCAGCGTGGACTTGCCCGCGCCGTTGGGCCCGGTGACCAGCAGGCGCCCGTCCGAGGGCACGTCCAGGCGGTCCAGGCGCAACCGGCCCGGCACGACCAGGTCGCGCAGGGTGATCGCCTGGCCGTCGGCCGTGCCCGGGTCGCGGGTCAGCGAGGCGCTGAACTCCAGCGGCCTGGGCGGTTTGCGCACCTGGTCGCGCTCCAGCTCCTCCAGCCTGCCCCGGGCGTTGCGCACCCGGCGCGAGACCTGCTTGTCCACGCGCCCGCCCAGGAAGTCGTAGCCCATCTTGTCGTTGTCCCTCGGGGCGCGGTTGTGCGAGACCTGCCGGGAGGTGGTGCGCACCGCCTCACGCAGGCCCTTGAGGGTGTCCTGCTCGTCGCGGTAGCGCTGCTCCCAGCGTTCGCGCTCCAGCTGCTTCTCCCTCAGGTAGAAGGAGTAGGCGCCGCCGTAGTAGGCGGGACCGTCCACGGCCGGGTCCAGGTCGAGCAGGCCGGTGCACACCGCGTCCAGGAAGACCCGGTCGTGGCTGGCCAGCACCACCAGTCCCGGCAGGCCGCGCAGGTACCCTTCCAGGAACTCCAGCGCCTGGTCGTCGAGGTGGTTGGTGGGCTCGTCCAGCAGCAGGGCGCGCGGGCGGCGGATGAGCAGGGCCGCCAGCCCCAGGCGCCCGCGCTGGCCGCCCGACATCCGCCCCACCGGCCGGTCCGGTCCGATGCCGTCCAGGCCCAGTCCCGCCACCACCAGTTCGGCCCGGCGTTCGGCGTCCCACACCTCCAGCAGTTCGGCCTCGGCCAGTGCCTCGGAGTACTCCCGCAGGGTCTCCCCGTCCTCTGGGGAGCCGTCCAGCGCGGCCGCGCTCGCGGTCAGCCTCCGCTCCACCCGCCGGGCCGGCTCGAGGGCCTCGGCGACCACCCGTGCCAGGGTCGTGTCCGGGGAGTGGGGCAGCTCCTGGTACAGGAACCCGGTGTCCGCGGGGCGCTCCACCCGCCCGGCGTCGGGTTCCTCCTCCCCGGCCAGCAGCCGCAGGAGGGTGGACTTGCCCGAGCCGTTCTCCCCCACCAGGCCGAGCCGCTGGCCGGGGGCGACGTCGACGTCCACGCCGTCGAACACCACGTGGGCGCCGTAGGACCTGGCGAGGTCGCGGGCGCGCAGCAGGGGCGGACCGGTCGAGGCCGTGTGCGGTGCGGACGCGGAGGCGGCGCCGGTCGTGTTGCCAAGGGTCATGGGTGGACCACCCTTCGTTTCGGGGTGGGCCTCGATGCGTGGGACCGGCTCGCCTGCGCGGCGCGGTCCGGGGACGACGCAGAGGTCGTCGACATCGAGACCGCACCGGGGACAGTGGCGCTACGCGCCGAGCGGGGATCCGGCTCCAGCCACGGTGGGCGAGCCCCGCGCGCTCGGCGGTTGTCGGTCTCGATGTCACATACGCATGTTGTGCCCAGGCTAACCCGCCGGGGCGGCGGGGGCAACGGAATTACGCGGGTGTCCGGCCACGTGCGCGCGGACCGGCCCGGCCCGGCTCCGAGGGCCTCGGGGACGGAGGGGCGGACCCGGGGGCGGTGTGACCGGCGCGGTCCGCCGGTCACACCGCCGCGGCCGTGGTCAGTCCCTGCCGCGCATGGAGCGGTAGCGCCGCACCAGGGAGGTGGTGGAGGCGTCCAGGCCGGGCACCTCGGCGCCCTCGGTGAGGGCGGGCTCGACCCGCTTGGCCAGCACCTTGCCCAGCTGCACGCCCCACTGGTCGAAGGAGTTGATGTTCCACACCGCGCCCTGGACGAACACCTTGTGCTCGTAGAGGGCGACCAGCTGCCCGAGTACCGAGGGGCTGAGCCGGTCGGCGAGGATGGTCGTCGTGGGCCGGTTGCCCTCGAAGGTCCGGTGCGGGACCAGGTCGGCGGACACGCCCTCGGCGGCGACCTCCTCCGCGCTGCGGCCGAAGGCCAGTGCCTGCCCCTGGGCGAACAGGTTGGCCATGAGCAGGTCGTGCTGGGGCACCAGGTGCTCGGGCAGGTCGGGGGCCGGGTTGGCGAAGCCGACGAGGTCGGCGGGCACGAACCGGGTGCCCTGGTGCAGCAGCTGGAAGTAGGCGTGCTGGCCGTTGGTGCCCGGCGTGCCCCACACCACCGGCCCGGTCTGCCAGTGGACGGGGCGCCCGTCGCGCTGCACCGACTTGCCGTTGGACTCCATGTCGAGCTGCTGGAGGTAGGCGGGGAACTTGGACATGTGGTGGCTGTAGGGCAGCACCGCGTGGGTCTGGGCGTCGTGGAAGTTGCCGTACCAGACACCGAGCAGGCCCAGCAGGAAGGGCAGGTTGCGCTCGACGGGGGCGGTCGCGAAGTGGGTGTCCATCAGGTGGAACCCGGCGAGCATCTCCCGGAACCGCTCGGGGCCCACCGCCACCATCAGGGACAGGCCGATGGCGGAGTCGTAGGAGTAGCGGCCGCCCACCCAGTCCCAGAACCCGAACATGTTGCGGGTGTCGATGCCGAACTTCGCCACCTCCTCGCCGTTGGTGGAGACGGCGGCGAAGTGCCTGGCGATGGCTCCGTCGTCGCTGTCACTCCTGAGGCCCAGTCCGTCCAGCAGCCAGGTGCGGGCCTCGGTGGCGTTGGTGATGGTCTCGATCGTGGTGAAGGTCTTGGAGGCGACCACGAACAGCGTCGTGGCCGGATCGGCGTCCACGAGCGCCTCGTGCAGGTCGGTGCCGTCCACGTTGGAGACGAACCGGAACTCCAGCCCGCGGTCGGTGTAGGGGCGCAGCGCCTCGTAGGCCATGGCGGGTCCCAGGTCGGAGCCGCCGATGCCGATGTTGACGATCCGGCGCACCGGCCGGCCGGTGTGGCCGAGCCACTCCCGGGCGCGGACCCGGTCGGCGAACTCCGCCATCCGGTCCAGGACCTCCTGGACCTCGGGGACGACGTCGCGGCCGTCGGCGCTGACCACCTGCCCGCGCGGCGCGCGCAGGGCGGTGTGCAGGACGGCCCGGTCCTCGGTGAGGTTGACGTGCTCGCCGCCCAGCATGGCGTCGCGCAGGTCGGCGACCCGGGTGGCCCCGGCCAGGTCGGCGAGCAGGCGCAGGGTCTCGTCGGTGACGAGGTTCCTGGAGTAGTCGACGTGCAGGTCGCCGACGTCGAGCGTGTACCGTTCGGCCCGGCCGGGGTCGTCGGCGAACAGCTCGCGAAGGTCGGTGGAGCCCCACCGCCCGTGGTGCTCGCGCAGCGCGGTCCACTCGTCCCGCTGGTCCAGGGGAACGCCCGGGCGGGCGCGTTCTCCGGTGTCCTCAGCGCGCGGGAGAGGTGTACTGGCAGACATCCGGCGGCTCCTCGTCGGTCGGTGCTCCGGCGGCACGGCGCGGGTGCTCGGTCCGCGCGCCGCCCGCGGTGTGCGGCTGTGCTTCCAGCCACAAGCCTGCCACGAAAACCGGGCCCGCGGCGGTTGTCCACAGGCCCGGGCGCGGACTTTCGCGCGCGGCGCGGCACCGGTTCCGGCACGCCGCTCAGCGCAGGCCGCTGCCCTCCTGCTCACGCTCCCGCCGCAGCACGGCCACCTCCGCGCGCAGTGCCCGCAGCTCGGCCAGGATCACGGCCTGTCCCCCGTCGGGACCGCCGTCGCCGGGGTCGCCGCCCGTCCGACCCGCGAAGCCGCCTCCGCCACCGCCGCCGCTCTGCTCGTCGTCCTTCTCCAGGGCCTCCACTGCCACGGCGATGAACAGGTTGAGCGCCACCAGTGTGGACACCAGCACGAAGACCACGAAGAACACCCACGCCATCGGCTTGTGCTCCATCACGTCCTTGGCGATGGTGCCCCAGCCGTCCGCGGTGGCGATCTGGAACAGGGTGAACAGCGACAAGGGCAGGTCGCCGAAGTACTGCGGCGAGACGTCGGCGAAGAGCTCGGTGGCCATGACCCCCGACACGTACAGCAGCAGCACCACCAGGAACAGGATGGACATCATGCCGGGCAGAGCCCGGAACAGGCCCGTGACGACGTGGCGCAGGGTCGGTATCACCGACAGCAGGCGCAGGACCCGCAGCACGCGCAGGACCCGCAGCACCGAGAAGGGGCCGGAGGCCGGAAGCAGCGCGATCCCGACGATCACCATGTCGAACCAGCTCCAGGGGTCGCGGAAGAACGCACGCCGGTGGGCGTACACCCGCATCCCCAGTTCCAGGACGAACAGGGCGAGGATGGTCAGGTCGACGGCGCGGAGGACGCCGCCGTAGGAGTCCGTCACCCGGGGTGAGGTCTCCGCGCCGAGGATGACGGCGTTGACGAGGATGAGGGTGATGACGCAGGCCTGGAACCAGGGGGCGTCGACGATGGCTCGAACGCGCTCGCGCACGACAGAGGGGGCTCCGTTCACATATCGGACAGCGCGGCAGAAGCCTACCGTGCGTCACCCCGCCCGGTTTCGCACCCGCCTCTCCCCTCGCATCAGCCCCTGGCGTCCTCCGGCCGGAGCGGGCATGATCGGAGTGAGGGACCGAGCGTGAGGGGGACGCCGGTGACAGAGTCAACCGAGGGCTTCGACGAGTTCGCCACGGGGTCCTGGGATCCCGGATACGACGACGACGTGGACGCGGACATGGACGTGGGGGCCGCGGACCAGGACTCCGCGGTGGCCTACTTCCTGCGGTACTTCCCGGAGGGCCACCGGATCGAGGAGATCGAGGACCACGACGTCCTGGGCATCGACGCGGAACTGGGCCAGGAGCTCACCGAGCAGGCGCCCGAGACCGGCGGGGAGCGCCCGCCGACCACCCGGCGCGAGGAGCTGGCGCGGCTGCTGCGGGCCGAGGAGTTCGCCGACAGGGTCCGCGACCGCGGCCGGTGACCCGGCGAGGCGGTGACACCGTGACGCTCAGTCGGCCAGGTCCGCGCTGAGCCAGCGCTCCACGCGCAGGACGTGCACGGTCGCGGCGGCCCGGGCGGCGTCGGGGTCGCGCGCCACGAGGGCCTCGTGGATGCGCAGGTGGTCCTCGCGCAGCTTGGCGGTGAGCCCGGCCTCCCGGTGCCCCGCCCACACGCGGGCGTGGAAGGTGCGCGAGGACAGGCCGTCGTTGACCGCGGCCAGGGTGGCGTTGCCGGTGCTGGCCACGATGGCCTGGTGGAAGCCCAGGTCGGCGGTGACGGTGTCGGCGCAGAAGGTGTCGTCCCCGCCCTCGATCCGCTCCAGCAGGGTGCCGATGCGGTCGAGGTCCTCGGCGCTGGCGCGCGCGGCGGCCAGGGCGGTGGCGGCGGGTTCGAGCATGCGCCGCACCTGGAGGACCTCCAGGAGGGTGCGCCCCTGGGAGACCTCGGCCAGGACGGAGAAGGTCTCCAGCAGGTCGGCGGGGCGCAGCGCGGTGACGTAGACGCCCGCGCCGTGGCGGGACTCCAGGACGCCGAGCGTGGTCAGGGAGCGGATGGCCTCGCGCATGGAGCTGCGGGACACCCCGAGCTGCGCGGACAGGTCGCGCTCGGTGGGCAGGCGCTCCCCCGGGCCGACCTGCCCGTCGGCGATCATCGCCTTGATCCGGTCGGCGGCGCGCCGGGTGACGGTGGTGCGCCCGAGGTCGGGGTCGCTCACGGGGTTCCTCCAGTCTGTGCGGTGGTCCGATTGTCCGGCTCGTCCGCCGGCCCGACGGATCGGGGGCGAGGCGCTCGCGTGACTCACGCCACCACCATTCCACCAAGAGATCATACCAATTCACCACCGCCTCTCCCCACATCACCCTTTTTGCCCCCCTTCTTGCCCAGATACTTCCTGCCGTGCGAAAGTGGTCCGACCACCCCAGGCTCGTGGCGAGCAGTCCCGCCACGGCAGCGCACCGCGTAAGCCGCCCCGGCGGGCCCGCACGCGCGCCGGTCGGCCGGGCACGAAGGAGGCACATGCGGATCGCGCTGTTCATCACCTGCGTCAACGACACACTCTTCCCCGACACCGGGCGGGCGGTCGTGCGCCTCCTGGAGCGGCTGGGGCACGAGGTGGTCTTCCCCGAGGGCCAGACCTGCTGCGGGCAGATGCACTACAACACCGGCTACCGGCGCTCGGCGAGCCGTCTGGCCGTGCGCTTCGTGCGCACCTTCGAGGGCGCCGACGCCGTCGTGGTCCCCTCCGCCTCCTGCGCGGCCATGGTCCGCGACAACTACCCGCGTCTGGGCGCCGGCGGAAGCCGCCTGTCACGCAAGGTGGCCGACCTCGCCCCGCGCGTGTACGACCTCACCGAGTTCCTGGTGGACGTGCTCGGCGTGACGGACGTGGGCGCCTACTACCCGCACAAGGTGGCCTACCACCCCACCTGCCACGGGCTGCGCATGCTCGGCCTGGGCGACCGCCCCTACCGGCTGCTGCGCGCCGTGCGCGGCCTGGAGCTGGTGGAGCTGCCCGGAGCCACCGAGTGCTGCGGTTTCGGCGGCACGTTCGCGGTCAAGAACGGCGACGTGTCCTCGGCCATGGGCGCGGACAAGGCCCGCCACGCCGTGGAGACCGGCGCCGAGGTGCTGTGCGCGGTCGACAACTCCTGCCTGATGCACATCGGCGGCACCCTGTCCCGGCAGCGGTCGGGGATGAGGGTGGCGCACCTGGCCGAGATCCTGGCCAGTACCGAGAAGGAGGGCGCCCACGGGGTTCTGGAGGAGCCGAAGGCGGATTCGTGAGGAACGAGCGAACCCGCCGAAGGCACCGAAGGTCCCCGTTCCCCGGGCGCCCGAACACGGGCCGAAGCGAAGCGGAGGCCCAAAGAGACAAGGAGGGCGCATACTGATGAGCGCGACGTTCCTGGGCATCCCGCCCTTTCCCGAGGCCGCCGCGGGCGCGGTCAACGACGCCCGGCTGCGGCACAACCTGCGCAGGGCCACGCACACCATCCGCGACAAGCGCGCCGCCGTCGTCGACGAGCTGCACGAGGACTGGCAGCGCCTTCGCGCGGAGGGCGCGGCGGTCAAGGAGCACACCCTGCGCCACCTGGACCACTACCTGGAACAGCTGGAGGAGTCCGTCCAGCGGGCGGGCGGACGGGTGCACTGGGCCTCGGACGCGGCCGAGGCCAACGAGATCGTCACCCGGCTGGTCCGGGACACCGGCGAGACCGACGTGGTCAAGGTCAAGTCGATGGCCACCCAGGAGATCGAGCTCAACGACGCCCTCGCCGCCGCCGGGATCACCGCCTACGAGACCGACCTGGCCGAACTGATCGTGCAGCTGGGCGAGGACCTGCCCTCGCACATCCTGGTGCCCGCCATCCACCTGGGCCGCGCCCAGATCCGCGAGATCTTCCTGGAGCAGATGGCCGAGTGGGGCGTGCCCGCGCCCCGGGGCCTGACCGACGACCCCCGGGCGCTGGCCGAGGCGGCCCGCGTGCACCTGCGCGAACGCTTCCTGCGCACCCGCACGGCGATCTCGGGGGCCAACTTCGCGGTGGCCGACAGCGGCACGCTCGTGGTGCTGGAGTCGGAGGGCAACGGGCGCATGTGCCTGACCCTGCCCCAGACGCTGATCTCCGTGGTCGGCATCGAGAAGATCGTGCCGACCTGGTCGGACCTGGAGGTGTTCCTCCAGCTGCTGCCGCGCTCCTCCACCGGCGAGCGGATGAACCCCTACACCTCCACCTGGACCGGGGTGACGCCGGGCGACGGCCCCCAGGAGTTCCACCTGGTGCTGCTGGACAACGGCCGCACCGACGTGCTGGCCGACACCGTGGGCCGCCAGGCGCTGCGCTGTATCCGCTGCTCGGCGTGCCTGAACACCTGCCCGGTCTACGAGCGCACCGGCGGGCACTCCTACGGTTCGGTCTACCCGGGCCCGATCGGCGCGATCCTCACACCGCAGCTGCGCGGGATGTCCTCGCCGGTGGACGAGGCGCTGCCCTACGCGTCGTCGCTGTGCGGGGCCTGCTACGAGGTGTGCCCGGTGGCCATCGACATCCCCGAGGTGCTGGTGCACCTGCGCGAGGAGGTCGCGGAGCGCCCCGGGCACGCGGGGGAGAGGGCCCTCATGGCGGGCGCCGAGGCCGTGCTGTCCTCCCCGCGGACGCTGGGCGCGGTCCAGCGCGCGGCGGGGTTGGGGCGCCGTGCGGTCCCGCGCCACCTGCCGGGCCTGGCGGGGGCCTGGACCGACACCCGGGACGTGCCCGACGTCCCGGCAGAGTCCTTCCGCCAGTGGTGGGACAGGCGCGGAGGGGAGGGCCGATGAGCAGCCGCGAGCGGATCCTGGCCAGGGTCAGGAGGGCACTGGCCGACGTGCCCGCCGACGAGTCGCCTGTGCGGGAGGTCGGGCGCGGCTACGCCGACAGCCACGGTGTGGGACCCGCGCTGGAGGTGCTGGAGGACCGGCTGCTGGACTACCGCGCGCTGGTGCGCCGGATCGGCGCCGACCGCGTGGCCGCCGAGGTGGCCGCCGCGCTGGAGCGCCGCGGGGCGCGGCGGGTGGTCGTCCCCGCGGACGCCCCGCCGGAGTGGTTCGCGCACGCCTCCGCCGAGCGGCTGCCCGACTCCCGTGAGGAGCCGCTGGCGGTCGCCGACCTCACCGGTGTGGACGGCGTGGTCACCGGCTGCTCGGTGGCCGTCGCCGAGACCGGCACGATCGTCCTGGACGGCGGACCGGGCCAGGGGCGCAGGGCCGTCACGCTGGTGCCGGACTACCACCTGTGCGTGGTGCGCGCCGACCAGGTGGTGGACGGGGTGCCTCAGGCGGTCCGGCTCCTGGACCCGTCGCGCCCGCTCACCTGGATCAGCGGTCCTTCGGCGACCAGCGACATCGAACTGAACCGGGTGGAGGGGGTGCACGGCCCGCGCACCCTGGAGGTGCTGCTGGTGGACCCGGCGCTCTGAACCCGTTGACGGTGGCCGCCCCGTGGACGGAGGCGTGGTCCGGCGGAAGCGGCCCCCGAACCCGCTGGTGGAGGCCTTCGGGGTAGGGCTGTCCCCACCCCCTTCCTCCGGGACACCCCCGGGGAAGGGGGGTGGACGCCCCGATGGCGCCGCACGGGCCGCCCTTCCTAGCGTGGATGGTGACCACGACGGCACCGAACGACGGGACACCATGCCCCCTTCACCGCACCCATCCTCCGCCCCCTCCCTTCGCGCGCTCCGGGCCGGTACCGCCCTCGCCGCGGCCGCCGCGCTGGCGCTGCCGGTCTCCCTGGCCGCCACCGGAACGGCCGCGGCCGACACCGGCCCCTCCGACGCCTCCGCCGACACCCTCCGGGCCGCCCTGCCCGGTCCCACCGGGGAGCACCCGGTGGGCAGGACGACCCTGCACCTGGTGGACGGGGAGCGCGAGGACGTGTGGGTGGGCGGCCCCCGCCAGCTGATGGCCACCCTGTGGTACCCGGCGCGGGTGGACACGGGCCGACCCGCGCCGTACATGACCGAGGCCGAGTCCGCGGCCATGGTCGCGGAGTTGGACCTGGAGCTGCCCGCCGACCTCCTGCACAGCGGGGTGCGCACCTCCTCCCGCCTGGACGTGCCGCCCGCGCGCACCAGCGACGGGTTCCCGCTGGTGGTTCTCTCCCCCGGCGCGGGGCACAACCGGATCGAGCTGTCCTCGCTGGCCGAGGAGCTGGCCAGCCACGGCTTCGTGGTGGCCGGGGTGGACCACGCCCACGAGGCCGCGCCCGTGGAGTTCCCCGACGGGCTGGTCACCGAGTGCACCGGGTGCGAGAGCGGCCAGTGGGCCCTGGGCGCGACCAACAGGGCCGAGGACGTCTCCTTCCTCCTGGACCGGCTCACCGGCCCCGATCCCGCGTGGCGGTGGTCGCGGGTCATCGACGCCTCCCGGATCGGGATGGCCGGGCACTCCTGGGGCGGCACGGCCACCGCCGAGACGCTCCGGACCGAGGATCGGGTGGACGCCGGGATCAACCTGGACGGCCCCTACTACCCGCCCGTGGTGGAGGAGGGGCTGGACAAGCCGCTTGCGCTGATCGAGAACGACCAGGGCAACACCTGGGACGGCGTCGAGCAGATGTGGCCGCGCCTGGAGGGTTGGCGGCAGTGGATCCGGCTCGACGGTTCGGGGCACTCCAACAGCATCGACCGGGGCGTGCTGATGGAGCAGCTCGGCCTGACCGGTGCCCTCACCCCCGCGCAGTGGGAAGCGGTGTTCGGCGACATCGGGGTCGAGCGCGGCCTGGAACTGGTGCGCACCTACAGCCTGGCGTTCTTCGACCACCACCTGCGCGGCGGGGAACAGCCCCTGCTGGAGGACCCCGAGGCCTTCCACCCCGAACTGGTCGTGGTCGACCCCGACGAGGGGTAGCCGCCGCGGGCCCTGCCTCCGGTGCCACCGCCGCCGGTCAGTCCCGCGGCCGCCAGGCTGCCAGCAACCGCTCCAGGGCGTCGGGCTCGGCGCGCTCCCGTGCGAACGGCGCCTGGTAGCGGGCCCCCGCGCCGCGCGGAACCCGGCGTGGCCGCGGGGCGGGAGCGGTCACGGACCGCTCCTCCCGTGCCCGCTCGCCGTCCTCCCCCGCCAGGGGCGCCTGGTAGCGCGCTCCGCGCGGGGCGGGACCGCGCCTCCCGCGCAGGCGCCGGAGCACCGGGACCGGGGCGCGCTCGCGCACCGGCTCCTCGGGCCCGACGCGCTCCCCGGTGGCGGCGAACCGCACCGGCAGCTCCTCCAGGCCGTGCACGGCCGGGGACGCGCGCCAGCGCAGCTCCTCGGGCCCGACCGCCAGGACCATCCCGCGCAGCCGGTCCACGGCGGTGTCGATGGCGGTGCGCGCCAGCTCGCGGGTGAGGCCGGTGGCGGGGCAGCGGTGCGCCCCCGCGCCCCACGCCAGGTGGGATCGGTCGCCCGCCAGGGCCATCGCGTCGTCGCCGCGGGACACCGACGGGTCGGTGTGCGCGGAGGCCAGCCCCAGCAGCAGCGGCTCGCCCCTGCGGACACGGACCCCGGAGAAGCGCAGGTCGGCGACCGGGTAGCGCCCGGCGAGCATCCGGATCGGGGAGTCGGTCCACATCACGTAGTCCACGAAGTCCTCGGGGGTGAGGGTGCCGCCCAGATAGGCGGTCCACACGCCCGGGTCCTCCAGCAGCCGGAGCAGGGCGTTGCCGACGAGGTGGGTGGTGGGTTCGTGCCCGGACTCCCACAGCAGCGTGAGCGCCCCGACCGCCTCGTCGTCGGTGAGCCCGGAGGGGTGGGCGAGCAGCCAGCTGGCCATGTCCTGCCCCGGGTCGGCGCGCTTGCGCGCGACCAGGCCCGCGAAGTAGGAGCGGACCGCGGTGGCGGCGGGGCCGGCCCGGCCGGGATCACCGCTCCACAGCCGCGGGGCCAGGTCGGCCAGCAGGCCGCCGTAGGCGTCGGGCAGGCCGAAGAGCTCGTTGAGGACCAGGGCGGGCAGCGGGGCGGCGAACCCGCCGATGAGGTCGGCGGCGCCGTCGGCCGCGACCCGGCCGAGCAGGTGCACGGCGGCGCGTTCGACGACCGGGACCAGCCGGGGTGTGTCCACCCTGGCCAGGGTGTCGACGACGGCCGCGCGCAGCCGCCGGTGCTCCTCGCCGTCGCGGGCCAGGGCCGCGCTGCGGGCGGGCCCGGCGCCCTCGGCGCCCCACGGGCGCGGGTCGGCGGAGAAGAGGGTCTGGTCGCGCAGCGCCTGGAGGTTCTCCCGGTAGCCGAGCAGGAGCCACCCGGGCACGCCCGGGCCCACCTCGACCGGGACCAGGCCGCCGTGGCGGTCGCGCAGCGCCTCCCAGGGCGTGTCGGCGCCCGTGCTCTCGTGCGGGGGGAGGGAGACCGGGCAGCGGGCGCCGCCGGCCCCGCTCGACGGGGGTTCGTCGCGGCCGTCGGCCCCGGTTCCCTGGCGCATGGAGACTCCTCAGTGGCTGCGGGTGCGAGGCGACGGTACGCGCCCCGTGTTTCCGCCGTGCTTCGGTCAGGAAAGCTCCGCCTTTCCGAACGGGGCACCCGGTGCCGCGGAGGGCCAGGACGGAATCATCCGTCACGGCGCCCAGAGGAGCCGGTGTCGCCGCACCGGTGACGTTCGTGCTCCTTCCTCCCTCCGGCCGGGGGTGTCCCCCGCCACCGCCCCTCCGGGGCTCACTCCCGCCCGCCGCGGACCCGCCGGTCGGTAGGATGGCCTGCTGGTCTCGCAGCACCACCGAACGGAGGACCACGTGGGGAAGAAGGGTCGCGGCCGACAGCGCGGCGGCGGTCGCCAGGCGGCCGGGCGGGGCGCCGAGCCCTGGGCCGGTCCCGCGCCCGGGGACTCCCCCGAACGGGTGGTCTCGGAGGCGGTCGACGCGCTGGTGCTCGGCCGGGAGGGCGGCGGCGTCGACCTGGCCGCCGCTCGGCTGGCCGACTCCGAGGACCCGGCGTGGGCCGGGGCGGCGGACCGCGCCGTCCGCGACGCCCTGCTGGCGGGGGTGGCCTCGGCGTGGGCGCGCGGGTGGCAGCCCGCCGAGACGGTCCGCCAGGCGGGACGCGCACTGGACCCGGTGGCGGCGGCGGTGTGCGCCGACGCGGTGGCGGCCGACCTGGCCCGCCACTCCCCCGCCGCGGTGGACCCGCGCTGGACCGCGCAGGTGCGCGAACTGGGGGCTTCCCCGTCCTGGGGCGGGGCCGGGGCCTACCTGGCACACGTGGGCGCCGAGCACGGACTGCTGCGCTTCGAGGCGGTGGAGACGGCGCTGCGGCTGCTGGCCGCGCTGCGCGTGCTGCCGCCGGTGCACCGGCTGTGCCCGCCGCCGGGGACGTTCCGTCCGCGGCCGGAGGGGGCCGCGCGGACCGCGGAGGCGGTGGACCAGGGCAAGCTCGCCCGCGTGCGCGCGCTGCTGGCCAAGGCCGAGTCCACGGAGTTCCCCAGCGAGGCGGAGGCGCTGAGCGCCCGCGCGCAGGAGCTGATGGCCCGGCACAGCATCGACCGCGCCCTGCTGTCCGAGGAGCCCGGGCAGGCGTCGGAGGCGGCCTCGGGGCGGCGGCTGCCGGTGGACGCCCCCTACGACGAGCACAAGGCGGTGCTGCTGCACGAGGTCGCCGAGGCCAACCACTGCCGGGCCGTGTGGGACCGGGAGCTGGGACTGTGCACGGTGATGGGCTTCCCCGGGGACGTGGAGGCGGTGGACCTGATGTTCACGTCGCTGCTGGTGCAGGCCGAGACGGCGATGCGGACCAGCGGTTCGGTGCGCGACCGGTCCGGCAGGGCGGCGGGCAGGGCCTTCCGCGCCTCGTTCATGTCCGCGTTCGCGGTGCGGGTGGGCGAGCGGCTGGTGGAGTCGGCGCGCGCCGCCGAGGAGGCCGCCGCGGCCGAGACGGGGACGGACCTGGTTCCGGTGTTCGCCGCGCGCGAGCGCGAGGTGGAGGCGGCCGTGGCCGAGGCCTTCGGCGAGCTGACCTACTCGCGGGTGCGCGGACCCGCCAGTGAGGACGGCTGGTACGAGGGCCTGGCGGCGGCCGACGCCGCGTCGCTGGGCGCGCACCGCCGCGTCACGGACCGCTGAGCCCAACGGGACACCGCCGGAAGGCCGGTCCCGGCGGGGCGGACCCGGCGGCGGGGCGGCCGACGCGGACGGAGGGCTGACCCTTTCGGGCGGCTGACGCGACCGGACGGTCAGCGCGGCAGGGCGCATGGTGCGGCCCGACGGCCGGGACGGCGAAAACCGGTGGCCGCGCGAGCGGGCGAACCGGTACAACCGTGGCCATGCGCAAGTACCCGCGGACCCGGCACATCCGGGGCTCCCGCCTCCAGACGGGCGACCACGACCTGACGGCCGTGCCCTTCTCCGCGCTGGCCGGGCGGCACCTGGTGGTGGAGGAGAAGCTGGACGGCGCCAACGCCGGGATCAGCTTCGGCCCCGGCGGTGAGCTGCGCCTCCAGAGCCGGGGCCACTACCTCACCGGCGGGCCCCGCGAGCGGCACTTCGCCCCGTTCAAGGCCTGGGCCGCGACCGTGGCGCCGCTGCTGCGGCCGCGCCTGGGCGAGCGGTACGTGCTGTACGGGGAGTGGCTGTACGCCAAGCACACCGTGTTCTACGACGCGCTGCCGCACCTGTTCTGCGAGTTCGACGTCCTGGACACCCGCGAGGACGCGTTCCTGTCCACGCCTCGCCGCCGGGAGCTGCTGGAGGGCGCCCCCGTGGTGTCGGTGCCCGTGCTCCACACCGGACCTCTGGAGCGGCTGGCGGACCTGACCCGCCTGGTGGGCCCCTCCACCTGCCGCACCCCCGGCTGGCGCGGGGCCCTGGCCGAGGCGGCGGGGGCCGCGGGCGCCGACCCCGGCCGCGCCCTGGCCGAGAGCGACGGCTCCGACCTCATGGAGGGGCTCTACGTCAAGGTCGAGGAGGACGGCCGCACGGTGGACCGGTACAAGTGGGTGCGCCCGGGGTTCACCTCCGCCGTCCTGGACTCGGGCACGCACTGGCTGGACCGGCCGCTGATCGCGAACGGGCTGGCCGATCCGGAGGTGCTCTATGCGGGTGTTCGCTGAGCTGTGCCCGGCTCCGCCGCGCTGGGAGCTGGACTGGGCACGGGTGCGGGAGGCCCTCCCGTGGGTGCGCGACCTGGCCGGGGTGGAGCAGGACCCGGTGCACCACGCCGAGGGGGACGTGGAGACGCACACCCGGATGGCGTGCGAGGCACTGGCCGGGCTGCCCGCGTGGCGGGCCCGACCCGCCGAGGACCGGGCACGGCTGTTCGCCGCCGTACTGCTGCACGACGTGGCCAAACCGCTGTGCACCCGCCGGGAGGAGGACGGCCGGGTCACCGCGCACGGCCACTCGCGGCGCGGGGACCTCCTGGCGCGGCGGCTGCTGTGGGAGGCCGCGGCCGGGCCCGGGGCCGCCGCCCCGCCGCTGGAGGCGGTGCGGTGGCGCGAGCACGTGGCGGCCCTGGTCCGCCACCACCAGGTGCCGTTCTGGGCGCTGGAGCGCCCGGACCTGCGCCGCATCGCGTTCCGGGTGAGCCTGGTGGCGCGCAACGACGACCTGGTGCTCCTGGCCACCGCCGACATCCTGGGCCGCCGCTGCGGCGACACCGCGGAGGTCCTGGAGAACGTCGGGCTGTACGGCGAGTACTGCCGGGAGCAGCGGTGCCTGGACCGGCCGAGGGAGTTCCCCTCCGACCACGCCCGGTTCTGGTTCTTCCGCAAGCCCGACCGCGACCCGGACTACGCCGCCCACGACGACACCCGGATGACGGTGACCGTCATGTCGGGGCTGCCGGGTTCGGGCAAGGACACCTGGATCGCGCGCGAGCGGCCGGGCGTGCCGGTGGTGAGCCTGGACGCGCTGCGCGCCGAACTGGGCGTGCGCCCGACCGCCGACCAGCGCCCGGTGGCGGCGGCCGCGTACGCGCGCGCACGCGAGCACCTGCGCGCGGGGAGGTCGTTCGTGTGGAACGCCACCAACGTCTCGCGGTCGCTGCGCGACCAGTGCGTGGATCTGGCGGCCGCCTACCGGGCGCGTGTGGAGATCGTCTCCGTCGAGGCCCCGCCCCGGGTGCTGCGGGACCGTCTGGACCGCAGGCGGGCGCCGGTCCCGGCCGCCGCCGTGGAGCGCCTGGTGCGGCGCTGGGAGTGCCCGGACCCGACCGAGGCGCACCGGCTCGTCCGGTGGACCAGCGCCTGAGCGCCCGGCCCCGCCTCCGCCGGACCGGATGTCGGGGCCCCACGGGTCCGAGAGACCGCGGGCCCGTGCTTCGGCACGCGGAGGCGGTCTCCTCCCCCGCTTCGGGCGGTCTCCGCCTGGGACGGGAGCGATTTCGGCGTTTTCCCTCGCGGGTCCGTACGCCGCGGCTAGCCTGATGCCGTTTCAGCGACTCGCGGCACTTTGGGTGGTATGGCAATGACTGAGCGCGTCTACTCCGCCGTGCATGCGTGCCTGGACTGGGCGGGGACGGTCGAACCACGTCCCGTCCTGGACACCGACAGCCTGCTGTTCCTGCTGACCGCCCACCTGGACGCGGGCGCACCCGACCCCGGGGACTGGTCCACCGCCGACGTCCACGACATCGCCCGTACCGTCCGCGACTGGGACCGTGTGCCCGACAACCTCAGGGACACCTGGCTGACCTGGTGCGACTTCCTGGTCGACCAGGGTCGGCTGCTGTCCGCGGAGAGCCCGCGCCGCCTGCGCGCCGCCATCGCCACGGTCGACCTCGCCCCCGGCGGTCCGCCGCCGCCCGAGGACCGGTCCGAGGGGGCCGTCCTGCCGCTCCTGGACCGGCTCGGCGTCGGCGCGGACGGCGGGCCCGAGGCTCTGCCGACGGTCGTCCCGGCGGATCCGTCCGTCCTGGACGCGGCGGCGCGCCGGTGCCGACCCCTGTCCGAGGCCGCGCGGCTGACAGCGTGGGTGGGCGGGGGCAGGTCCCTGCGCGCCGAGGGGGGCGACGCCCTCACCCCGGACGACACCGCCGGGGCGGCCGCCGACATGGGGATCGCGTCCGGGAGGGTACCCGCGCTGTTCGCCGTGGCCAGGGACGCGGGGCTGCTGCGCACCACCTACACCCGGGTACTGCCGGGCCGGGCGGCTCGGAACTGGTGGGACGGTGTGCCGGGGACGGCCGCCGACGCCTGGGCCGACGCCCTGCTGACCATGACCGACCTGCGCGGGGTCACGGCGTTCCTGCTGCTCACCGACCTGTTCGTGCACGGGGACGCGCGCACGCCCGCGCAGCTGGCGGCCGTGTACGGGCCCGGGATCGCCCTCCCCGGGGAGGACCCCGTGGAACACGTGCGCCAGGCGCTGGAGGCCCTGAACGGCCTCGGCGCGGTCCGCGGGGCCGGCGGGGGCCGGTTCCGCGTCACCGGTCTCGGCGACCACTTCATGGTGCGCCAGCTGCGCCAGTCGGGGGCCGACGTCGCGGTGGCCCCGCCCGTGTCCGGGATGGACGCCGAGCGGGTGCTCGCCCTGGCGGAACGGGGCCGCCCGGTGGACGCCGAGGGCCTGCTGGAGCGGTGGGTGGCCGCACGCGACACCGAGAGCGCGGTGTGCGGCCTGTTGGAGGCCTGTGACGCCCCCGGTTCCTGGCGCCTGCGGGAGCGGGTGGCCCGGGTGCTCGCCGGGCTGGACGAGGACCTGGGCCCGGTTCTGGGGCTGTACGTGCACCACCCCGTCCTGGGCGGGTGGGCCCGGCGGCTGCGCGGCGGGGCCGCCGGGACGCCCACGTCGCACCAGGAGGTCTGGGCGGTGCTGGACGACTACGCGATCCTGCTGGAGGGCGGCGGGCCCCTCCCCCTCCGGGATCGTGACAGGTACGCCGGGTGCGCGGAGGGGTTCGTCCGTGCCGTGTGGCTGACGGGCCACCCGGCCTCGGACACCGTGCTGGACCTGCTGGCGGAGGGTGCGCTGGGCGCGCCCCTGGCCGAGGCCGCGCGGCGGGTGCGCCCCGTCCCGGTCATCCCCTGAGCGGTGCTCCCCTCCCCTCTCCCGCCCCGGCCCGGGGCGGGAGGACGGGCGTGCGCGGACTCAGGCCTTGACGACCAGCTGGTAGGCGAGCATCTCGACGCCGGGCACCGGAACCCAGTCCCGCTCGGGCACCCGCTCGAAACCTCGGGCGCGGTAGACGTACTGGGCCGCGACCATCTCGGGCAGCGTGGACAGCAGCAGCCGGGACACCCCCTCCTCGCGGGCTCGGTCGACGAGCGCGTTGACCAGGTCGCGCCCCACCCCGCGCCCCCGCGCCTCGGGAGCGACGGCGAAGGCACGGATCTCGGCCTCGTCGGCGTTGCGGGCGATCTCGCTCTCCGGCGACCAGGGCTCGAACATGGCCGTCCCCAGGAGCCGGTCCTCGTCGGCGGCGACCAGGATCTCGCCGCGGCCGTCCGTCCCCAGGAGCCGGAGCGTCTCGACGTAGGCCGGGTTCACGTCCAGGAGGCCATCGGCCGTGTAGGCCGTCACGCGCAGCTCACTGACGGCGTTCATCTCATCGGGAAGTACTCGACGCACGATCATGGACGTCATTCAACATGATGGGAGGGCTCCCCACCGCTGATCGCCGCACCACCCGGAGCGTCGAAAACGTCACCGTGAGTGACTCTTTACGGAGGTTTATCCCCCGCTCCGGAAGGGAGCGGAGCGGGGGCGTCGGCGTGTCGGAGGCCTCAGGTGTCCTGGACGGCTCCGCACTCCCGCGCGCCGCCGGTCTCCTCCAGGTCGTAGGGGTCCAGGGGCGCGCCCCCGGGCCGCTCGCCCCCGGTGAACTCGTCGGGGAAGGCCGGGGTGAAGGTGTGCTGCTCCAGGCAGTGCGCCGGGGCCACGAAGCGCCACCACCGCGGCCACGCCTCCAGTGCGCCGTCACCCGTGTCGTGGAAGCCGACCTCCCCGCGGTGGGAGGTGACCAGGCGCACCGACACCGCGTCCCCGGGCCGCGCGACGGGGTGCACGACCGTGTACTCGGTGCGCACCGCCAGGTAGTACGCGCCCCACCCGTCACGGGCCTCCTCGGCCCGCATCCAGCCGTCCACCCTCACCGCGTCGCCGACGGGTTCGGCCGTTCCGGGCGTGAGGTTGAAGGGGAGGCGGCGTGTGTCGCGCTCGGGGTCCTCGTGGCCGAGGTCGTCCAGGTACCACTCCAGCGCCCGCCCCGAGAGCAGGGCGTTGAACTCGCTGTTGTCCTCGTCGAAGACGGCGTCCTCGTCGAGGTAGACGGCTTCCAGGAAGTCCCGGGTGGTGGCGTAGGCGTGCGCCACCTGCTCCTCGCTGAAGGATCCGACCGGCTCGGCCTCGGGGGTGTCGAAACCCTCTCCGTAGTCCTCGGCTGGGCTGCCCGCGAAGGGGGCGTCCGGGTCGACCCGGTCGTAGCCCTGGATCGGATTCAGGGCGGCGTCGTCGGCGAGCCGGTGCAGGCCCTCCTGGAGCGGGGCGCATCCGCTGAGGGCGAGCGCGAGGAGGAGTGCCGCCCAGGAGGCGGTGTGGGTACGGGGTGACACGGGGGATTCCCTGTTCTCTGCGGGGGATGTGCGAACCTCGTTCGGTTCGAGAATGTGTACCACTCCCGTCGGACACCCCGGCGCGGCGCCTCCCGCCTCCCGCCTCCCGAACGGAGTTGTCCACAGGCCTCCGGCGGCGCGGCCGCGATCGTGCCACCCTTCTGGTGAGGGGAGGCGCTCATGCCCGACCACACCACCGGAGGGCCCGTTCCGATACCGACCGTCCGCGTCTTCAGCGGCTCCGCGACGCTGGCCGCGGGAGGATGTCCGGCGCACCGCCGGATCAGCGCCGACCTGTCCCTCGGTGCGGATCCGCCGCCGCGCGACACACCCGGGGCGGTTCTGGACGCCGTCCTGGACCTGGTCGAGCACGCGGGCATGGCGTTGGAGGAGGCCTGCGCGCACCTGGCCGCTCCGGGAGGGCCGGGCCGCGTCCCTCCCGGTCGGCGGCTCACACCGCCGCACGCGGGGCTGCTGGCCTGGGTCCGGCACGCCGCGCGGTGCTATCTGGAGTCCCTGGCCGGGGACGGCGGGCGCGGCGGCCTCCGCCGCGCGCCGGTGTTCGACTTCTGGGTCCGCCAGTACCTGCCCGTGCCCGGATCCCCCAACTCCCGACCCTACGAGGTGTGCGCCCGGGGCCGAAGGTACTCCTACGTGCGGGGATCGGACCGGGTGCGGGAGCTGCGCATCCCCGTCACGGGCGCGGCCGGGGAGGGGGCCCGCTCCCGGGCGGAGGTGGCGGTGGCCGCGTACGTGCTCGCCACCGGGACGCCGGTGGACCGCGACGCCTGTGCGGCGCGGCCCGGGCGGTACCGGGGCGGCGCCCCCTATCCGATGCGCGGGCACCGCGGCGCCGCCGAGGTCCGGCCGCCGGACCGGGTACGCGTGGTGGAGGCCTCCTGCCTGGACTCCTCCACCGCCGTCCTCTACGACGGTTCGGCCGCCGAGGCCGGGGAGGCCTTCGCCTCGGCGGGACGCGAGGGGCTGCGCTCGGCCCTGGTGGGCGGGGCCCGCTCCCCCGGCGGGGACTGCCTGGCCTGTGCGGGGCGCTGCGGCTGCGGCCGGCTGCCACGCGCGCCGGGGCTGCTCGGCCCGCACGGCGGACCGTGGCCCCGGCGGTCCTGGTCGGTCTCCCTGGGGCTGCGCCACCGGGACTGTCCCGCCCGGTCGCACTTCCACGCCCTGGGACTGCCCGCGGATCCCGGTGCCGAACCGGCGCCGCTGCGGCGCGACCGCGCCGTGCGCGCCTGGCTGGAGCGGCTGCACCGGCGCCTGCCCCGACGGCCCTGTACGGCCGGGGACCTGCCCGGGGACCGCTCGGCCTGGTCCGCCGGGGGACGGCGGCTGGAGGGTGAGCAGGCCCGTCGGGGAGCCGACATGATCGCCGCGCACGTCGGGGTCTGCCCGCTGCGCGGGCTGGCCTCGGGCAGCCACGTGCGGGTGGGCCACACGCTGGCCGCCGACGACACACGGGCCGACGTCCTGGTCCTGGCCAGGGCCGAGGTGCTCCACCACCGGGGCCGGTCCTGGGTCTACCGCGCCGTCACCACGACCGACGGCGCGCCAGCCCCGGCAGGGGGCGGACCCCCTCCCGCGGAGGGTCCGCCCTCCCCAGGCGGGGAACCGCCGCCCCGGGACGACGGCACGCCCGATCCGGGCGGGGGTGCTGCGCCCGCTTCAGGCGGGGGCGCGCCCTTGCCGGAAGGGGACTGGCCCGACCCGGGCAAAGACGCGCTCTCCGGAGACGAGGAGGCCCTGCTCGCCGCGGAGCCCCGGCTGGCCCTGGCGGTGGGGCTCTTCGCCTGCGGCGCCCTGCCCGCGGGCCCGGACTCGGCGGTGGAACTGGAGGTCCTCAGCCCCCGGGGCGCGTCCGTACGGTCGCTGGATCCCGGTTCGGCACGGGTTCGGACCGCGGCCAGGCGGGTGGTGCACGAACTCGCCGCACCCTGGTACGACGACGCCTCCCACCCGCCGACACCGGGCGAGGTCTGCCGGGACTGCCCCTACCGGCGCTGGTGCCCGGCGACCGACGCCCTCTGCGTCCTCCACGACCCGGACGTACGGTCCCTGGACCGGCACGGCGGCACCGGCCCCGGACCCGTGCGCGACCCTCCCTCAGACCAGGCCGCCGGTTCGCCCTCCTCGGCGAAGCGGTAGGCGCTCGCCTGGAGGTCCCGCGGCTCCCGGTACGGCCCGTCGGCGGCCAGCAGTTCGGCGTGGCCGCCCCGCTCCACCACCCGGCCCCGGACGAGCACGACGATGTGGAAGGAGAAGCAGGCGTGCTCGGCGCGCGTCCAGGGCTGTCTACAGCTGCTGAGCATCCGTCCGGGTCAGACGACGCCGAGACCTCCAGGCACGTTCGGCACGATGCCGGTCGGTCGGGCCGCCCGAGGAGATCCCAGCCCAGGGCTCCGCGACCGTCAGGTTTGGCCAAAGGCGCGCCGGTAGGCGCCGGGTGTGGTGCCGAGATGCGCCCGGAAGCGGCGGCGCAGGTTGACTGCCGAGGTGAGTCCGACGCGGGTAGCGATAGCTTCAACCGGCAGGTCGGTCTGTTCCAGCAGTGCCCGTGCCGCGTTGATGCGTTGGCCGAGCAGCCACTGTCCCGGGCTGGTCCCGAGTTGGTCGGCGAACCGCCGGGCGAGGGTCCGGCTGGAGAGCCCGGCGCGTTCGGAGAGCCGGTCGAGGGTCAGTCGGGCGTCGAGCCGGGAGGCGGCCCATTCCAGCAGGGGCGCCAATGACTCGTCCGACCTAGGCGGTACGGGCCGTGCGGACTGTGTGGCGTACTGGAGCTGGCTGCCTTCCCGGTGCGGCGGCAGGACCATGTTCCTGGCGATCTGCGCGGCGTATGCCGCGCCGTGGTCGGAACGTACCAAGTGCAGGCACAGGTCGATGCCCGCGCCGGTTCCGGCGCTCGTGGCCACGTCGCCGTGGTCCACGAAGAGCACGTCCTGATCCAGCCGCACCTCGGGGAAGGCGGCAGCGAGTCGGGCGGTGTCGCGCCAGTGGGTGGTGGCGCGGCGTCCGTCGAGCAGTCCGGCCTGGGCGAGGACGAACGCTCCCGTGCAGATGGCGACGATCCTCGCCCCGCGCCGGTGGGCGGTCCGCAACGCCGCGGTGACGGCTGGTGGCGTGGCAGTGCCGGGAGGCTGCCAGCCGGGGACGATCACGGTGTCCGCCTGCTTCAGGGCCTCAAGGCCGGCCTCGACGACCATCGGGTAACCGGCGGTGGTCTGTAGGGGGCCGGGGTGCTCGGCGCAGATCCGGAAGCTGTATCGGGGCGGTTCGCCGTGCGGGGCAGTGCCGAAGACCTCGGTGGCGCAGGAGAGTTCGAAGGGCGATTGAGGCGGATGGAGCAGGGCCACCACCCGATGAGGACGCATGGCAAGATTGTACCCTCAGGTGTCTTTCTGGACTCTCAGCCGAACGACCCGCACGGGACACGATGGGCTCATGAGCGAAACCACCAAAACGACAGTGCGGAGAACCGCCGTTCAGGTCGACGGCGAACCGGCGAGCTACTTGGCCGCGGGACGGCATGACGCCCCGCCCGTGCTGATGCTGCACGGCACGTACTGGAGCCGTGTCTGGCTCCCCGTGCTCGGCCACCTCGCCGACGCGGGGCTGCGGCCCCTCGCGGTCGACCTCCCCGGCCTGGGGCGCTCGGGGGGCCGACTCACCCCGGAAACGGCCACGGTTCCGGCCCTCGCCGACTGGGTGACGCGGTTCGCCTCCGCGCTGAACCTCTCCGGCCCCATCGCCCTGGCAGGTCACGACATCGGCGGCGCCGTCGCCCAGCACATCCTTGCCCGCAACCGGCTCGACGTGTCCCGGCTGGCCTTGGTCAACTCGGTGCTTTACGACTCCTGGCCCGCGCCCCACGTGGCACGGTTCCGGGACGGGGACACGGGCGAGGGCGTACTCGCCGCCCGTCGGCAGGCGCTTATGAGGGTGTTGGCCGGTGTCGCCACCGAGTCGTTGATCGCGGACTACGTGGATCCGTGGACCGGTGAGGGGGTGCGCCGCTCCTGGATGGCCCTGGCGGGCGCGGCCGACAACCGCTACACCCTCGACCTCGTTCCCGCGCTGCAGCGGTCCACGACGCCCAAGCTGCTGATCTGGGGCGAAGACGACCTCCACGAGACGGTGGAATACGCCGAACGGTTCGCCTCGGAGATGCCCCGCACCACGCTCATCCGCATCCCGAACGCGGATCACATCCCCACGGAGAATGCTCCCGACCAGATCGGCCGCGCGCTCACCGACTTCTTCACGGCGTAGAGGTGTCACGACCGCTCGGCCTTGGTCGGCCTGGCTGTGACGACACCGATGCCTCCAGGCGCGTTGGTCACGGTCCCGGTCTACAGGCGCATCGGCTCACGGCTCCGATCGACGCGACGAGTGCCCGTCACCGAGTGGGCGAGGGGATTCACAGTCGTCGGACGCGCAGCACGCTGGTCAGCAGCGGGAGGGTGAACCCGCCGTGGGCGGTCTCCGGCCTGCTCGCGAGGAACGCGCGGATACGGTCCGGCGCGGCCGCTCGTTCCCGTTCCGGCATGACCAGCATCCCCGCGCGCGTCGCGAGGGTCGCGACCAGGGAGTCGGCGGTGCGGCGCTGGCCGTGCGGGAGACCGGCCTGCTCCGGTGAGCCGAACCGGGCTGCCCCGCCGGTCTTCGGAAGGTGCATGGCGTTGCCGGCCAGCACGGCATCGGCGGATGCGTCCGGCCGCGGACACAACGCCGGACGGCCGCGCCGGGGCCCGGGGGCTCCGGCGCGGCCGTCCGCATGGCTGTCGTGGTGGTCGGTGCGCGGGCTACCCGGCCGGTCGCGCCTCGACCTCGTCGAGCCAGGCCCGCACCGCATCGTTGTGCTCGCCCAGGGCGGGCGGCGGCAGGTGGCCCGCCCCCGGGGGCCGCGGCGCCTCGTCTGCCACGGGGTCGAAGCGCAGCGCGGACCCCGGCAGCTCGATCGGGCCGAGCACCGGGTGCTCCACCTCCAACAGCAGCCCCTGGGAGCGCGTCTGCTCCCACTCGTAGACCTGGTCGATGGTGCGCACCGCCCCGCAGGGCACCCCCACCTCGCCGATCCGGCGCAGCCACTCGTCGCGCGTGCCCTGGCCCAGCACCGTCTCCACCTCGGCGATCAGCTCCTCGCGGTGCTCCACCCGGGAGGCGTTGTCGCCGAACCTGGGGTCGCGGGGGTCCAGGCCGAGCAGCCCGGCGAAGCGCTCCCACTGCGCCTCGCCGCCCACCGCCACCTGGAGCATGCCGTCCATGCAGGCGAAGGCGCCGTAGGGGGCGATGGAGGGGTGCTGGTTGCCCAGGGCGGTGGGCACCTCGCGCCCGACCGTCCACCGGGTCCCCTGGAAGGCGTGCACGCCCACGATCGAGGACAGCAGCGAGGTGCGCACCACCCGTCCGCGCCCGGTGCGCTCCCGCTCCAGGAGCGCGGCGAGCACGCCCTGGGCGCCGTTCATCCCCGCCAACAGGTCGCCGATGGCCACGCCCGTCTTGGTCGGTTCCTTGGGCGAGGGGCCGGTCAGGCTCATCAGACCGGCCTCGCCCTGGGCGATCTGGTCGTAGCCCGCCCGTCCGCCCTCGGGGCCGTCGTGGCCGAACCCGCTGATGGAGCAGACCACCAGGCGGGGGTTGAGCTCCTCCAGGCGGCTGGCGGGGAACCCGAGCCGGTCCAGGACTCCGGGGCGGAAGTTCTCCACCAGGACGTCGGCGGCGCGCACGAGCCGGGTCAGCTGCTCCGCGCCGTCGTCGGACTTCAGGTCCAGTTCGATGGACTCCTTGTTGCGGTTGCAGGACAGGAAGTAGGTGCTGATGCGCTCCTCCTCCGGTCCGACGAACGGCGGACCCCACCCGCGCGTCTCGTCTCCCCTGCCGGGCTGCTCGACCTTGATCACCCGCGCGCCGAGGTCTCCCAGCAGCATGGCCGCGTGCGGTCCGGCCAGCGCCCGTGACAGATCGATGACCACGATCCCCTTGAGCGGCCCTTGCGAGCGGTCCACGTTCCCTACCTCCTGGTGCTTGGTACTCATCCGGTGTTCGTGTTCTGGGTGGTGCGCTCAGGGCGCGGCGCACAGGCGGCGGTAGCGCGCGGCGCGTCCGGCGGGCGGTTCGGCGGCTCCGTGCGGCTGCACCGCGGCGAGTTCGCGGGCGATCGCCTCGCCCATGCGCGCGCAGAAGGCGCCGTCCTCGTCGGCCGCGTCGCCGGACTCGGGGACCACACGGTCCACGAGTCCGCGGGCGCGCAGGTCGGCGGAGCCGATGCCCTGGACCTCGGCCAGTTCCCCGGCGCGGTCGGGGGTGCGGTGGACGATCGCGCTGGCCCCCTCGGGCGGCAGCGGGGCGAGCCAGGCGTGCTGGGCGCACAGGACGCGGTCGGCGGGCAGGAGGGCGATCGCGCCTCCGCCGGTGCCCTCCCCCAGCAGGACCGAGACCGTGGGGGCGGCCAGCGAGGTCATCTCGGCCAGGCAGCGGGCGATCTGACCGGCCGTCCCCCGCTCCTCGGCCTGCGCGGAGAGCGCGGCGCCGGGGGTGTCGATGACGGTGACCAGGGGCAGACGCAGTTCGGCGGCCAGGCGCATGCCCCGGCGGGCCTCGCGCAGCGCGTCCGGTCCCATGGGCTGTTCGGCGCTCTGGCGGGAGCGGTCCTGGCCGACCAGGACGCAGGGCCTGCCGCCGAACCGGGCCAGCGCGGTGACCAGGGCGGGAGAGGCCTCGCCCTCGCCGCTGCCGCGGAGGCGCACCACGTGGCTGGCCGCGTGCCGGAGCAGTTCGCGCACGCCCGGGCGCTCCTTGCGGCGGGAGCGGGTGACCGAGTCCCAGACGGGGGCGGGAGAGTCGGGTTCGGCGGACGGCGGCGGGGGCGTGGCGGCGGCCGGGCGGTCGAGCAGGACGTCGAGGGTGAGCCCTGCGGCGTCCCTGACCTGCGCGGGGGTCAGGACGGCGTCGACGAGGCCGTGCCGCTGGAGGTTCTCCGCGCGCTGGACGCCCTCGGGGAACGGTGTGCCGTGCAGCGCCTCGTAGACGCGGGGGCCCAGGAAGCCGACGAGCGCTCCGGGTTCGGCGGCGGTGAGGTGGCCGAGCGATCCCCACGAGGCCAGGACGCCCCCGGTGGTGGGGTGGCGCAGGTAGACGAGGTAGGGCAGTCCGGCGGCCTTGTGCGCGGTGACGGCGGCGGTGATCGCCGCCATGGCCACGAAGGCGGGGGTGCCCTCCTGCATGCGGGTGCCGCCCGAGGCCGGAGCGGCGAGCAGGGGGAGCCGCTCGGCGGTGGCGCGTTCGACGGCGGCGACGATGCGCCCGGCGGCGGCGAGCCCCACGGACCCGGCGAGGAAGCCGAACTCGCTGACCACGACGGCGACGCGGTGGCCGTGCAGCCGCCCCTCCCCCGTCAGGACCGCCTCGTCGCAGCCGGTGGCGGCCCGCGCCCGGGCGAGCGCGTCGGCGTAGGCGGGGTCGGGGTCCACGTCCAGGGGCGCCTCGTCCCAGGAGAGCTGGGATCCCGCGTCGAGTGTGCGGTCCAGAAGCTCCCGGGCGGTGTCGCGGGTCTCCACAGCAACCTCCAAATGGTTCAGTGGCTAGGCCACTAGGCCTCACGTCAGGGTGGCACGAAACCACACGTTTTGTGAAGTCCCCGTCGCGCCCGATCGCGGAGGCCTCCGCCGAGCCGGTCCCGAGAGCCCGTCGGCCGGATGCTCTAGCCTGGAAGTCCCTCACCGCAGTCAGATCCGAGGATCAGGAGCCAGCGAGCGTGCCTACCAAGCCCCGACCCCGGCCCCCGGCGCGCCCGCGCCTGTACGAGCAGCTCGTGGAGCGCCTCGTGGAACACATGCGGGACGCCGGCCTGGGCGTGGGAGACCGGCTCCCGCCCGAGCGCGAGCTGGCCGTCGCGTTGGAGGTGAGCCGGGCCTCGGTGAGCCAGGCGCTGGTGGCGCTGGAGGTCCAGGGGGTCATCGAGGTGCGGCACGGCGACGGCGCGATCATCCGCCAGACCGTCTCCGAGCAGGGAGTCCTCGCCCTTCTGCGCGACCGGGCCAACCGGCGCGCGGAGATCATCGAGGCCCGGCAGGCACTGGAGGTCAAGCTGACGGAGCTGGCCGCCGCGCGCCGCACACCCGAGGACCTGGCCGCGATCGACGCCGCCCTGGACCTGATGCGCCAGGAGGTGGCCAACGGCGACCGCGGGGTCACCGGCGACGAGCGCTTCCACGCGGCGATCACCACCGCCGCGCGCTCGCGCCTGCTGGCGCGGATGATGAACGAGATAGCCCCGATGATCAGGGAGACCCGCCTGGAGTCGCTGTCGCAGCCGGACCGCCCCCGGGCCTCGCTCGACGGGCACGAACGCATCGCCTCCGCCATCCGCTCGGGCGACCCCAAGGCGGCGGCCGACGCGATGCGCGACCACCTCGTGCTGGTCTCCGCCGTCAACGGGGACGCCCCGGTCACCCCCTGACCTGGATCAGTGGGTCACAGGCCAGGCCTTCGAACCAGCCAAGTGTCCTGCCCTGGCCCTTGGGCCAGGGCAGGGCGACGGGGGCGGCACCGGTACGCGCGGAGGGGCCCGGAAGGCCGGGCCCCTCACGCCCGCGGGTTCCCGGGTGGCCCCCAGCGGCCCCCGACCGTCCCCCGAAAGGCACTGTCGTCACAAAGGCACTGCCGTCACAGCAGCCCCGGCACCACCAGCACACCCCAGGCGACCAGCGGTCCCACGACCACCACGATGCCGCTGTAGACGAGCATCTGGCGGTAGAAGCGGGTCGGGTCCACCCCGGTCGCGTTGGCCAGCACCAGGGCGCCGTTGGTGGAGAACGGGCTGACGTCGACGATGGTGGAGGAGATCGCGAGGGCCACGATCACGCCGGTCGCGCTGATGTCGCCCATGAGCAGGAACGGGATGGCCAGCGGGATGGTCGCGCCCAGGATCGCGGTCGAGGAGGCGAAGGCCGAGACGACGGCGCCGATGTAGCACAGCAGCAGCGCCACCAGGAGCGGGGCGCCCAGGCTGGCCGCCCCGTCGCCGACGTACTCGATGGTTCCCGCGCTCTCCATGACACCGACGAAGGTGAGCATCCCGGTGATCAGCAGGACCGTGGACCAGCTGATCTGGGAGAGCACGTCCTTCTGCGACTGCGGCGCGATCAGCGCCAGCGCCACGCTGACGGTCAGGGCGACGAAGCCGACGTCGAGGCCCACGCCCAGGGCCAGGACGCCCAGCGCGACGATGCCCACGAGGGTGGCGATCTGCTCGAACCGGACCGGCGTGCGCTCGGAGGCCGCCCCGCCGCTTGCGCCCGTCCCGCTCCCAGCCGTCCCGTTCGCGGCTGTCCCGTTCGCGGCGGAGGCGTCGGCGGGACCGCCCGTGGCCAGCGCGACCGATCCGGTCCCCGACCCTCCGGTGGTGCGGGCGGCCTCGGTGACGGCCTCGGCCTCGTGCGCGCGCACGCCGAAGAGCCGGTTGCCTCCGAGCGAGACGAACAGGACCAACGCGATGCACAGGTTGAAGACCAGGCTGCCGAGGAACAGCGTGAGGGGGGACACCGAGAGCCCGCTGTCGGCGACGATCCCGTTCACCGTCACGCCGTAGACGCTGACCGGCGAGAACCCGCCGCCCTGGGCGCCGTGGACCACCATCATGCCCATCAGCAGCGGATTGATCCGGTACCGGGCGGCGAAGCTCAGCGCGATCGGCGCGACGATCGCCACGGCCGCCGGACCGAGCGCGCCCACACCCGTCAGCACGGCGGAGATGCCGAACATGATCCAGGGGATCGCGGCCACCCGGCCGCCGACCATGCGGGTGGCGCCGCGCACGAGCAGGTCGATCGTCCCGTTGTTCTTCGCGATGGCGAAGAGGTAGGTGACGCCCACCAGGGTGAGGAACAGGTCGGCGGGGAACCCGCCGAGGACCGCGTCGGCGTCCATCCCGAGGACCAGGAGTCCGACCATGAAGGCCGCGACGAAGGCCAGCGCGCCGATGTTGATCGGCAGGACGGTGGCGATGACGAACATCGCCAAGAGGACGAGGATGGTGAGAAGCTGAGGGGTCATGACATACCGATCAGAGGGACAGTTGGGGCTGTGATCTGGGCCATAAGGCTAGTGGCCTAGCCAATAGGCCTTTAGGCCTTCTGTCAAGTCCTCTGGTCGCACGAATCCCGCTCCCGGTGCCACGACGGTCGGGGCGTGTCCGGTGGATGCCGCCCGTCAGGTCGGCACGTTCCACGAGGTGAGCACGGGACGGTCGTGCTCGCGGCCCAGCGTGCTCACCGTGGCCGTCTCCAGCCGGAACAGCGCACCCGCGGCGGGCGGCAGGCCCAGCCGGCGCGCGGTGAGCACCCGCAGGACGTGGCTGTGCGCCACCAGCACCACGTCGTCCCCTCCCCCGTCGTCGAGCAGGGGCGCCAGCCTCTCCAGGACCCGGTCGACGCGCTCCCCGACCTCCTCCACGCTCTCCCCGGGATGCCCGGGACCGCCCGGCACGATCCCGTCGCGCCACAGGTACCAGCCGGGACGCCCGACCTGGATGTCGGCGGTGGTGATCCCCTCGTAGCCGCCGTAGTCCCACTCCGTCAGGTCGGGGTCGGTCTCGCTCACGCGCAGCCCGGCCAGTTCGGCGGTGCGCGCGGCCCGTCGCAGCGGGCTGGTCACCACCCGCCCGACGTCGCGCGCGGCCAGCAGCGGACGCAGCGCCCTCGCCTGCCGTTCCCCCTCCTCGGTCAGGGGGATGTCGGTGAGTCCGGTGTGGCGCCGCGTGCGGCTCCACTCGGTCTGTCCGTGCCTGATCAGCACCAAGTCGCCCATGGCCCTGTTCCTGCCCCGGGAGGGGGAGCCAAACTCCTCCACCCCGGCCGCGGCCGAGACCGGTGCGGCCTCCCGACCAGGCAGAGCACGGGGAACGCGGCGGGTGACCACCTTTGACAGCCCCGCCCGTTTCCAGCACGATGCGCGGATGAGCAAGCCCTCCAGGGCGGTCGCCGCCGTCAGCGCCGCCGTGGGCGCGGTGCCCGCCGTCTCGGGCGGCTACCTGGTGTACGACGCCCACCAGGTGTGTCCCGGGGGCGCGTCCCGCTTCACCGTGCGCTACGCGGCGGGCAGCGGGCCCTGAGCGTCGATCCGGGGGGCTCCGCGGCCGCCGAGGGGCTTCTCGCCTACGCCGCGCCCCTGGAGCGGGCCGCGCTGTTCCCCGCCGAGGACTACGGACCCGCGCTGTTCTCCGGGCCGCTGACCTCCCTGGCCGCGGACCCGGACCTGGCGCCCGCACGGCTGCGCCGGGCCGGGGTCGGCCGCCTTCGAACTGCGTTCCTGGTGAGCCGGGGCGCGAATCCGGCGGACGCCGGACACGGGGGAGCTTTCGTCGCTACGCTCCTGACCATGACGCAGCACACCGCCACCAGTGACGTGCGGGATTCCCTGCCCGAGGAGATCCCGCAGCCCCGTTTCCACCGGCCCAACGAGGACCTGGCCGCGGCCATGGAGTGCGCGCGCTGCAGGGAGCAGGGCATCAGCGTGCCGCCGGGCGGCGCTCCCGCGCGGCTGTCCAACTCCGAGGCCAAGAAGGCCAAGAAGGCGAGGAAGCGCGCCCTGGAGGAGGCCAGGAGCAGGCCCCAGGAGAAGATCCCGGCCGACCGCAGGCGCGTGCCGCGGATGGGCCCCCACCACGCGGAGTTCTTCCGCGAGCTGTGGGAGCGCGTGGCCTCGGAAAACGCGGGCTCGACCCCCGACAGCCGGCTGCTCGCCCTCACCTTCACCCTGCGGGGCGCGCTGAAGGGCTGGGCGAACTTCACCGCTCAGGACCTGCGCATCCTGCGCCTGGAGGACGCCCACGCCGCCCTGAGCGACCTGACCTCCTCGGGGTGGCTGGGCACGACACCGGAGACGGTGATCGAGTCCGACGCCGCGAACCCGGCCCGGTGCGGCCTGCCGAGTCTGGACGGCAACACCTGGAAGCTCGGCAACGGCGTGCGGTCCCGGGCCTCGGGCTGGTTCTCGCGCACCCTCGCCCACAAGAAGATGCGCAAGAAGCCCAACCGGCTCCGCCTCGTGGCGGCCTACCTCGCCCTGTGGGCCGAGCCCGACGGCCGGATCCGCGTCCCGGCCGCGGACGTCGTGACGGCCTGCGCCCTGTCCGGCACCGACGAGCTGGCGGAACTGCTCGCGTGGCTGACGGAGATCTCCTGGGTCGAGGACCTGGGCGTCGACGGCGGCGCCGTGGTGGCCTCCCTCACCGAGGTCACCCTGCCGCTGGCCTACGTGCCCCTCCCGGAACCGACGCCGCCCGGCACCGCACCGGCGACCACACCGCTGGACGTGCCCGTCACCGACCGCGCCCGGGAGCTGGTCTCGGGCCGCGGGGAGCGGGTGGCCCGCTGGGTGGACGCCTACCGGGACGAGCACGGGCACGGGCCCAGCTGGTCGGCGGTGGCCGAGGCCTTCGGGTGGCCGCCGCGTCAGGCGCCCGACCACGACGTCACCCACGAGGCGTTCCGCCTGCTGGCCGATGACGGCTGGCTGACCGGTTTCGGCGTGCCCTTCGGGCTGCGCTCGGGGCCGGGCGGCCCGGCAGCGGACTGATCCGGCGCGGGGCGGGGCGCCGCGCGGCGTCCCGCCCCGCCCCTAACCCGCGGTGTCGGGCAGCAGATCGGCGAGAAGTATGTCGGCGACGGTCTCCTCGTACACGGCCCTGCCGTGCTCCCGCATCGCCTCGGCCAGCCCCGGATCCCACGGAGTCGGCCGGGCGTCCCCCTTCAGGGGGTGGCTCTCCTCCCGCACGTGGGCGCGGTAGTCCCGTGCCGACATGCGCCAGGGCCGCGCTGCGTGGCGCTCCACGACCTGGTGTGCGATGACCGTGCCGGGCCAGTCGAAGTCACCGTGGTAGCGCAGCTCTCCTCCGCCGTCCACGATCGCCGAGGCCAGCCGGTGGAAGGCGGCGGACGGGTAGCCCTCCGTGCACAGCAGTGGCGCGGAGTCGGCGCCGAGCTCACCAGCGGCCCGGCGCAGCACCGCCGGGTTCTCGCACACGTACACGACCGGAGCCTCGACGGTGATCGGCAGGTGCACGAGCTGGTGCAGGGTGACGTGGAAGGGGGTGCCGTGGCGCGCGGCACCGGTCAACCACTCCCCCAGCCCCTCGCCGTGCGCGGACAGGTTCAGGACCAGGACTCGACTGGCCAGGTCGTCCAGGACCACGTCGCAGGACTCCCACAGAGACCGCCGTTCCTCCGATCCGTCGGGGCGTTCGGTTCCGGTGCGCAGAGCCAGGGCCCGCAGCACCAGTCGGGACAGCGTAGTGCCGTGGTTGAGCGCCTTGGTGTCCCCGGTCACGTCCACGGCCAGTGCCGGCAGCAGCAGCGGCGGTGCACCGTCCGGGCGCCCCTCGACCGCTTCAAGGACCCGGGCCGCACGGGTCAGGGTCCACAGCGCCGTTCCCTGACCGACCATGGTGCCCAGGGTGCCGTCCCGGGTGAGGTCGGCCAGCCACGTCCGGTACCACGCGGCACTCCCGTGCAGGGGGCTGCCCTCGGCCGCCGTCAGCGCCTCCTGCCGGGCCTTCCGCTTCTGGGCCTCGATCCGGGGCCCGTAGCGTAGTTTCGGTCCGAGGGTCTCCAGGAGTCCGGTGATCCCGAGCCCGGTGTTGTCACGGACGACCGCGTCCAGTTCGCGCAGGTGGACACGGGCACTTTTGGTTCCATGGCGGGGGAAACGGCCGGTGATACCGATCACCGCCTCTCGCTCGGCATCCGTAGGGTTCGAAACGCCGACATAGCCGTCGAGGCTGCCGTCATTGGTCTGGAGGGACCGACGGGCCGAGCGGAGCAGACGCTCGTACCTCGGGTCGCGGAACCTGTCCAGGGCGTCCTCACTCATCGGTCTCCGTAAGCTGTCGGGCGGCCCGGGAGGGCCGGATGTGGTCGTCGGTTCCTGTCCGTGGCTCTGGGGGAGCGGCTGTCCACCCCACCGGTGCCGGGGCGACCCGCTCAGGCGTCGGCGTCCTCCAGCAGGGTTCCGGCCGAGGACAGCGGGGCGAACCGGCTGGGGGTGACGCCCAGCAGCCGGGCGGCCAGCTCCTCGTTGCCGGAGAACCCGGCGTCGGCGTCGATCGTCTGGGCGCCGTCCCAGAGCATGAGCATCGCCGAGACGGTGTGCGCGCCCTTGTCGTGGTGCATGTCGTAGTGGGCGGCCATGGGCACGGTGTCGTAGTGCACCCACAGGTCGTGCCCGGTCATGAACATGTCCAGGTCGAAGGTGACCGTCAGCCCCATGAGTTCGGGCTTGTAGCGGTCGTCGATGCCGGCGAAGGCCTCGTCCAGGGCCACCATCCGGGGGCAGGTGGGCGCGGCGGAGGTGTACAGGGCGTTGGCGGCGGCGAACAGCGGCAGGTGGATCGCGGCGGACTTCTCGCCTCCCGACATCTGCTCGTGCTTGTTCCTGGTGAGCTTGACCTCCTCCTGGCCCGGCACGGCCAGGCGCAGCTCGAACCGGTACCAGGTGCGGTAGTCCAGCACCGCCGACAGGACCTGCTTGTAGGTGGCGCGCGGGTGGGCGGCGTGGTGTTCGCGGATCATCTCCCGCAGGACCTCGCGCAACTGGGTCAGTCCCGAGGCGCCCAGCCCGGTGGCGTCGCGCCGGACCAGACGGGCGGCGGCGGCCTGGTGCTCGGTGACCCGGTCCGAGCGGCTCCAGCGGATGCCGATCCGGGTGCCCGAGGACATGGGCCGCGAACGGGTGTCGCCGTCCATGCTGACGACCAGGTCGCGGGCCACCCGCACCCGCTCGTGGATCTGCTGGGCGATCCCGGTGAGCAGTTCGTCCTCCAGCACCCCGCGCTCCTCCTCGCGCAGCAGCGCGCCCTGCTCCTCGACGCGTTCGGCGATGACGCGGGCGAAGGCGGAGACGGGGTTGCGGCCGGTCTCGTCGTTGACGAACACCGTGATGACGCCGCTGGCGCCGAGGTCGTGGTCGACCCGGTAGCCCTCGGCGTCGCCGCCCAGGGTGTCCTGGAAGACGCGCAGGGCGTTGGAGATCCGCGTGGAGACGGACTTGAGGTCGCCGTCGGTGACCGCGGCCCCGGAGCCGACCGCGGCGGTGAACGCGTCGAGCATCTCCGCCGCGTGACCGGGCAGGACGGCGCGCACGGCGGCCTCCGGGTCGCCCGGGACCGAGGACAGGACCACCTCGGCGGCCTCGTCGGGGGCGGGCCAGGAGCGCCGGTCCGGCCAGGCGTGCGCGGTGTCCACGCCCAGGGTGGCGCGCAGGTCGGGGTGGGTGAGGGCGGCGAAGGCGTCGGCCTGCTCGAACAGGGCGGTGAGGGAGTCGGTGAGGGCCCGCTGCCCGCCCTCCAGCTTCTCGTCGGACCGGATCATGGCCTCGTGGGCGGCCGCGGCCTCCTTCTGGGCGCTCTGGTGCTCCTCGCGGGCCCGGCGCAGCCCCTCCTTGACCTGTTCGAGCTCGGCCATGAGCTCGCGGACCGGGGCGTCGATACCCTCCTGCTTGGCGGTGAGCTCGGCCACGGCGCGCTCGTGCTCGCGGGTGCGCTCCTCGTGGCGCTCGCGGTCCTCCTCCAGCCGTCCGCGCAGGCGGGCGAGGGTCTCCTCGCGGCCGTCCAGGTCGGCGGTGTGCCGGTCGACCTCGGCGCGGGCGGTGTGCAGCCGGCGCGCGGTCTCCAGGAAGTCGTCCACGGCGCGGGCGACGGCGTCCACCGCCTCGGGCTGGGCGGGCATGGCGCGTTCGGTGGCCACCGCGCGCACCTGGTGGCGGTGCGCGTCGACCTCGGCGACCGCGGCGTCCAGGTCGCGGCGGCGCTCCTCGCTCTCGGCCCGCGCCGAGGCCAGGAGGGTGGACTGCTGGTCGACCCGGCGCACGGCCCGGTCGATCGTGGTGGTCTCGGGCAGGGCGGTGCGGGCCCGGGTGAAGGCCTTGAGCAGTTCCCCCGCCCGGTCGAGCTGCTCGGCGACCCCCGCGCGTCGCTCGTCGAGTTCGGCGATGCGCGCGTCGCACTCGGCCAGGCGCTCCCGGCGGCGGTGTGCGCGGTTGGTGGCGCCGATGAACTCGGGGGCGGCCTTGGGGCTGGCGCCCGCCAGCATCCCCTGGGCGAACCGTGCGCCGGTGCTGACGGTGTGCGCCGCCGCTCCTCCGGAACCGACCGGCCCGAGGGACTGGACGGCGTCCGTGAGATCGGCCGGACCTTCCCCGCTGTCGTCGCTCAGGCGCACCGATGCCAGGACACGGGCGATGACGTGCTCGGGGACCCGGTCCTGCTGTTCGGGCACCAGCACGTCGGCCAGGGTGGGGCCCTCGCGAACGGCGGTGTCGGCGGTGGGCAGCAGGTAGGCGTCGGCCTCGCCCGCGGTGAGCGCGGCGCGGGCGGCGTCGGCGTCGGGGGGCAGCACCCAGGCGGTGAGCAGGCCCGCACCGTGCAGGGCGCCCTCGATCGCGGCGGCCTCGTCGTCGCCGACCGCGTCGGCGAAGCGGACCAGCTGCCACAGCGGGGCGCCGGGGCGCCCCTCGCGGGAGGCTGTGCGCAGCGCGTCGGCGGGCGGGGCGTCGTCGCGTTCGGCGGCGATGTCCTCTCGCTCGCGGGTGAGGCGGTCGATCTCGGCGGTGAGCCGGTCCCGGTCGGTCTCCAGGGTGCGCGTGTGGGCGGCGGCGTCCAGGCGCTGCTGGTCGGTGTGCTCGCCGTAGACCTCCGCCACCGTGGGGGTGCCGGGTCGGCCGACGCCCTCCAGCGCCTCTGCCAGGGCCGCGACGCAGGCCGCGTCGGTGACCGGGGCGGGACCCTCGGCCCAGTGCCCGGCCCAGGCGGTGAGGGCGTCGGCGGCGGTGGCGCGGGCCGCGGCCAGGTCCTCGGCCGCGCGGGCGCACTCCGCCTCGCTGCGCCCGAGCCGGTCCTCGGCCTGGGTGCTGGCCCGTTCGGCGGAGCCGCGCGCGGTCTCGGCCCGGGCGAGTTCGGCGAGGCGCTCGCGGACCGCGGCCACGTCGGCGCGGCGGGCGGTCGCGCGCGCCTGGGCGGTGGCGGTCAGGTCCTCGCCGGTGTCGGCGGGCCCCTCCCCGTCGTGGTCGAGCCCGGCCTGTCCGGCGCTCTCGGCCAGCTCAGCGGCGAGTTCGCCGGTGCGCGCCCGCCCGTGTTCGAGGTCGGCGGCGACCCGGTCGGCCTCCCGCTGGAGGGCGGCGACCTCCCCGGCCTGGTCGTCCAGCCGGGTCTGCTGCTCAGCCAGGGCGCGGGCGTTCTCGGCGCTGTGCGCGCGCTCGATCTCCAGGGCGGCGTGGCTGCGGAAGGCCTCGTGCGCCTCCAGCCCGCCCCTGCGTGCGGCGAGCTGGCGGATCCGGGCGTCGTGCTCCTCGGCCCGGCCGGTGGCGGCCGCGTGCGTGAGCGTGGCCCGCTCGCGGGTGTCACGGGCCTCGGCGATGGCGCGGGCCTGCTCGACGGTCTGCCCGATGGCGGTGTGCACGCGGGCGAGCCGGTGGCGGGAGTGGGCGGTGAGGTAGGCGGCGTACTCCCCGACGAAGGCCGTGGTCGCGGTGTGCGCCGTGGTGGCCTGGTCGAAGCGGCGCTGGACGGCGGCGAGGTTGGTGAAGTCGCGGGCCGCCTGGTCGACGAGTTCCTCGTCCAGGGGGCTCAGGCCGCTGGTGAGGGTCTCGGAGACCTTCTCGGGGTCCAGGTCCTTGGCCAGCAGCGGGCGGCGCAGCGCCAGCAGCAGGTCGAGCAGCTGGACGTAGCGCTCGCCCAGGCCGAACAGGCGGGCGTCCACGGCGCGGCGGTAGTCGGCGGCGGTGGAGCGGAAGGCGTCCTCGCCGAGCACCCCCTTGAGCTGCCTCTCGGTGAGCGGACGGCCGTCGGAGGCGAGCAGGCCGAAGTCCACGCCCAGGCGCTGGTCGGTGACGAAGAAGGAGGGGGTCACTCCGTCGCGGTGGCGGTGCGCGCGCAGACCGATGACCAGGGTGACCGTCTCGGTCCCCTCCCGCTCCTGCGGTCCGGTGCGGGCGAACTCCATCCACACGTACCCGTACTCGGAGTCCTGGCCGCGGTAGAGCAGGTTGGACTTCATGGTGCGGTTCTGGCCGCTGAAGGGGTCCAGGCGGCGGGCGTCGGTGTACCCGTCCAGGATGAACGGGAAGAGCACCTCCAGCGCCTTGGTCTTGCCCGAGCCGTTGTGCCCGCGCAGGACGAGGCGCCCGTCGGCGAACACGAACTCCTCGTCGACGTAGTCCCAGACGTTGATCACACCGGCGCGGCTGGGCCGGAATCGGTCGCTCCTGGGGGACATCAGTTTCCTTCCGCGGGGATGGAGGCGGCTGCGGGGGTCGTGTCGGGAGAGGCGTCGGAGGAGGAGGCGTCCGCGGCGCCCTCGGCCCCGGCTCCCTCAGTGTCGGGGTCGCCGACGTCGGGTGCCGCGGACGCGGCGGGCTCCCCGCCGGTCGGGGCCCGCTCCCCCGGCGGGGGGTCGGACAGCCCCAGGGGCAGCTGTCCCTCATCGGCGCGCTCGGGCAGCGCGCCCTGGATGTTGCGGTAGCGGGAGGCGGCGGGGAGCACCAGGGCGCCGCCGGGAACCGGCCGGATGAGGGAGAGCTCGGCGAGCAGGGTCAGGGCGGCGTCCAGCAGGCCGTAGGGGTCCTGCTGCCAGGCTCCGCCGAAGGAGGAGGCGCCGAACTCCGCGTAGAGCTCGTGGATCATGGTCTCCCAGCGGCCGCGTTCGACCAGGGGGACCTCCAACGGCGCCGCGGCCTCCTCCCGCTCCCCCACGGGCTCCACGGTCCAGGCCAGGTCGGCCACGACACCGTCGCGGGGCAGACCGGCGTCCACGAGCCGGACGAGATCCGCTTGGTCCGCGGCCTGAGACGGCGCGGGCAGCCGGACCAGCGCGGCCAGGGAGGTCTCCAGCAGGTCGGCCACCTTGGCCAGCAGCAGTCCGGCGGTGCGGTTGACCGCCCCGCCCCGGCCGGGGAAGGGCCGGTCGGTGAAGGTGCCCGCCGGGTCGGCCAGCAGGACGCCCTCGGCGCGGCGCTCGACGCTGAGCCCGGTGGCGCGGGCCAGGTCCTCGGCCAGGCCACGGCCGCGCAGGACCGCGGCCACCGCGGGTTCGACGTCGGCGTAGTACACGACCGGCCGCTCCACCAGGAGCCGCCGCGCCCGCCGGGCCGCCTGCTCGCGCGGCGAGGCCTCGGTGAGCGGGTCGGCGAGCAGCCCGGCGACGCTGCCCAGGTGCTGGACCGGGCGCGCCGGACGGAACAGCAGCTCGCACACCTCGTGGTCGATGTCGAACAGGGCGTCGCCCTGCTCACCGCCCGCCGCCCACGCCTCCAGGGACCCGTCGGACAGGTGGAGCGCCCCGTGGTCCACCAGCCAGTGGGCGACGTCGACCAGCGCGGCCTTGTGGGTGCCGTCGGTGGGGTCGTAGCCCAGACCGCCGACGGCGTTGGCCGCGGGGGTGAACCGGCCGACCAGGTCGGCGAGGCTGATCTCGATCTGGGAGCGCTGGAAGGCGGCCAGCACCAGGCACAGGTAGGCGAGCCTGCGCCGGTCGAAGGGCTTGCCCCGGCGCGAGAAGGTCTGGCGCTGGGTGGGGTCCAGGGCGTCGAGTTCGCGGATCAGGCGCACGTGGTCGGTGGTGGCGACCAGGGTGTAGCCGAAGAGCCGCTCCAGGTCGGAGGCGAGTTCGTCGGCCCAGCGCAGCACCTGGTCCAGGACACCGGGGCGCGGGCGCGCGGCGGTGATGAGGTCGCAGGTGAGGACGCGGCGCATGGCCTGCTGGTAGGAGCCCAGGTCGGCGGGGGCGACCGTGCGGGCGAAGAGTCGGGGCATCAGGTGTTCTTCGTTCGGGGCCGGTGGCCGGTGGCCTCCAGGCGCAGACCCGGCAGGTGGAGCCGGCCCTGGCTGGTGTGGACGGTACTGCCCGCCGGGTCGGGGACCAGGCGGACCATGGTGCCGTTGCCCTCGCCGCTGGCCGAGGACAGGCGTCCGGCGACGACGCTGCGCGACTCCAGGGCACGGGTGACCAGGCGCAGCAGGACGCGGGTGTCGGTCTCGTCCAGGACCCGGCCGTGGGCGCCCAGGTCGACGAGGCGGGCCGCGGCCTCGCGTTCGGCGGCCCGGTCGGCGGCCTGCTGTCCGCGCAGGCGCGCCTGGACGCCGGGGTTGCGCCGTACCGGCTTGGGCACGCCCGCGTTGGGGGCGGTGCCGCTGCGGAACAGGGTGACCGACACCTCCACGCCGGGGGCGTCCCACCAGGTCGTGTTGGGCGGGATCTGTTCCTCGTCATCGTGGGCCGCGCCCAGGTGGCGGGCGGAGCGGACGTTGAAGGCGGCGCCCATCAGGGCGTGCGCGGCGCCGTCGTCGGGGGTGTGGAACACCCACTCGGCGAGGTGGCGCAGCTGGGTGGAGCGGTTGACCCCGCCGCGCTGGGCCTCGGTGATCTGGCGCAGCAGGGCGATGACGCCCGAGACGGCCGACCGGGTGGCCGAGTGGAGTTCGGCGGCCCGCGCGGGGATGGCCTCGTCGGAGGCGAACCAGGCGCGCAGGGCCCGCCAGCGGCGCCGCCAGTCGGCCAGGCGCTCGTCGCGCTCCATGAACAGGCGCTCGTCGGAGTCCGCGGCGCGGGAGAGCAGCGTGGCCAGACCGGTCTCCTCCACCTCGCGCACGGCGCGGTCCAGGCGGGGCAGGTAGCGGTCGAGTTCGGCCATGAAGTCGCTCATGTGCACCAGCAGGGCGTTCTTGTGGCGCAGGAAGATGTCCGGGGAGGTGTCGGTGGAGCGCAGGATCTCACCGAGGGTGACGTGGAACTGGGCGGAGCGGCGCCCCATGTCCTCCATGACCGCGTCCAGGCGCGAGAGCCTGCGGTAGACCTGTTCGGCCCGGCCGGTGCGGTTGGCCTCGGCCAGGGCCCGCAGGTCCTCCAGGACCTCGGAGAAGACCAGACGGGACAGGTTGACGTCCTCGATGCGGGCGCCCAGCAGGTTCTCGACCGACTGGTAGGCCCGGTAGCCGAGCTCGCTGAACTGGTAGACCGACTGGCGGTTGCGGTAGCGCGCCAGGTTGCCGGCGCGCGAGGCGTCGTCGAAGCGGTGCACGACGCGGTCGGCGTGCAGCTCGTCCAGGCGGTCGCGCAGGCTCCGGTCGGGCACGGGCACCCCGTCGTGGGACCGGGCGAGCTCGCGCAGGGCCTCGGCGACGTCGTCGGGGGCCACCTGGACCTGGTGGACCTCGCGCAGACGGTCCATGGCCCGCAGGATCCACAGGTAGGTGACGTGCTCGTCGCGCCGGGTGAAGTTGAACAGACGGAACCGGTCGCTGACCGCGAGCGAGTCCATGTCGAGGGCTCTGCGTTCGACCACGGGCCGCCCCTTCGGTTGGTGTGCGCTGCCGGGGCGGACCTCGGACCGGTCGCGCCTCCATCACTAACGCTAGGTGACCGAAGGGACGGTACACCCGTTTTCCACAGGTCCGGTTCCGGGAGGACGCTCGGCGCCCCGGCGAAGGCCGTGTCCCGCGCCGGGGCCGCGCAGCGTCACCGGAGCACCGGACCGGTCCTGACCGCTGGTCCCCGCGCCCCGCCCGCCGGGACCGGGCCGGCGGACGCGCCCCCGGGTCAGGACACCGTCTCGGCCTCCTCGGCCCGCCGTTCGGGCACGGCGCCCCCGCGCGACCGGCGCCGGAGCACGAACAGGCCCGTGAGCAGGCTGACCGCCAGGACCACGGCCATGATCGCCAGGAAGCCCACCGCCCCCACCTGCGGGCTGATGATCAGCGGGATGGCGGCCGCGGTGACCAGGCCGCCCCCGAAGAACGGCTCGAAGATCAGCTGCTTGTAGCCGAACGCCGGATAGGCGGGTGACTTCATCTCCGGGTCGACGACGCGCATCAGCACCAGACCCGTGGCGGTGACGCCGAGCGACTGGCCGAACTCGCCGATGCCCCGTTCGAACCAGTGGTTGGGCATCATCCGCGGCGCCAGGAACAGGAAGCCGCACAGCGACCACAGGATGCCCGCCACGGCGAGGATCGCGAAGGCGGCGATGTTGTCGGCGATGGCCTGGAGCGACAGGGTGGCCATCGCGGCGATGATGAGCACGTCCAGCGACAGGCCCTGGACCCGCTCGACGGTCCCGTGGTCCACCACGTCGTTGCGGTCGAACCGGTCGATGAACACCTGGAGGACGATGCCGCCGATCATGGCCAGCGGGAACAGCGGCACGAAGGCCATGATCTCGATGATGTCGGCCCACAGCATCCGCTCCAGCCACTGCAACCCCATGAGGATGAGCTGACCGATCAGCACGGCGAGGGCGACCAGCCCGAAGTGGAGCGTCAGCGGGTCCATGGACGAGGGGTGGACGGTCATGGTCGAGCCCGCCGAGCGCTTGCCCGGCTCGACCAGCCCGGCCTGCTCGGTGTCGCTGCCGCGGGTGTCGGCGCTGATCACGTTGGACTTGCCGCGGCGTACGCCCCAGTTGATGAGGACGATGCCGACGATGATCCCCGACAGCAGTCCGACGGTGGCCATGCCCAGGGCGAGGTCCTGCCCCTCGGCCCAGCCCACCTGGTCGAAGGTGTCGCCCAGGCCCGCCGCGGTCCCGTGCCCGCCGAGGAAGCCGATCTCGATCAGGGCACCGGAGATGACCGGCACGCCGAACAGGGGGGCGAGCACCAGCAGGGCGAGCACGAGGCCGATCACGTACTGGCCGCTGGCCATGGTGACGCCGAAGGCGAGGTTGGGGCCCGCCAGGGACGCGGCCTCGCGGAAGCGGGGCAGGGGCTTGCCGAGGAAGAGGCTGGCGAAGACCACCGAGATCAGCAGGCCGGGCAGGGCGGACCAGACCGCCATCACGTCGGCGCCGAAGAGCCCGCCCTCGGCCGCGCGCTCGGCGAAGCCCCCGCCGACGCCCCGGTCGGCCAACCATCCCATGAGGCGCCCGAACACGTCGGGTCCCAGGAGCAGCGCGACACCGCCGCCGATGATCGACCCGGGCAGGTAGAGCCTCTGTGTCAGCTTCCACCTGACCCGTACCAGCTTCGCTGTCAGCAGCAGCACTCCCAGCAACAGGAGCGCGAGGCCGACGGTCTCAGGGCTCATCCTCTACCTCTCGTGTGTCGGTTCCGCGGACGCGTACGCACCCGGACACGAGAGGGTCGGGGGCGGTACGCCTCGGCTCGGCGCCGTGGCGGGGAGGCAGGGGGGAGGCACCACGGCTCGGGTGACCGTGTCGTCACGATCACCCGCGGCATCCTACACACGCCCTAGTGGTGTCGAACACGGACGCAGCGCGACCGGAGCGGACGCGGCGCACGGTCCCGACCACCCCGCGCGCCCCGCGACGACCGCGTCCGCCACCGCTCCCACCTGGGTCAAGGACCGAACGCGGCTCCACTGACGGCTTCGCGGCGACCGACGGAACGGGACTCCTGCGCCGGTGGCCGTGGGCCCTACCCGAGCGGGTCCGCCCGGCCGCCCGTCTCCGGGATGGGAAGTGTCACCCGGAGCGCACGGACGTCCCGCTCCTGTCCAGGGCCCCTCCTCCGACACCCGACCCCTCCATCTTTCCATTGACAAGTTCCGCCGCCGGGAGGAATATTTCCAGCGGAAAGATCGCAGGGCAGGAACACGAACCGGGAGGAAGCACCATGGAACCCCTCATCGCCCTCGTCGGCGTCACCGCGCTGCTGCTCGTCCTCGGCGCCGCGGGAGTGCGCCCGCTCCGCTCCTGGCCGCTGGCCCTGCGGGGCGGGATCGCGGCCATGTTCACCCTGACCGGGGTGTCGCACTTCGTGGGCATGCGCGAGGAGCTGGTCGCGATGGTCCCGCCCGCGCTGCCCGCTCCCGCCCTGCTGGTCACCGTCACGGGCGTCCTCGAACTGGCGGGGGCCGCGGGCGTCCTGTGGGCGCGCACCTCGCCCTGGGCCGCGGCCGGGCTCAGCGCCCTGCTGGTGGTCATGTTCCCGGCCAACGTCCACGCGATCACCACCGGGGCGGCCGCCGGGATGACCGAGAGCCTGCCCGTGCGCACCGCCATGCAGGCGGTGTTCCTGGCCGCGACGCTCGCCGTGCTGCTCCACCACCTGCGCGCCCGGCGGCGCGCGGTGCCGGACTCCCCCGCGCGGACGCCCCGCGCCGGGGCCTCCGCGTGAGCCGCCCGGCGGCGGGGCGCGGGTCGGCTCTCGCCTGCCCCCGCGTGCACACCGGGGCGCACGCGAGGGCCTTCACACGTGCCTGTGTAGGGTGGCCGCGGACCGGAGCCGACACGGGGAGACGGTGGGATGGGCCTGTTCGCCATCAGCGACCTGCACGTACGGCACGGTGACAACCGCGCCTTCACCGAGGGGCTGCGACCGGAGTCCGACGACGACTGGCTCCTGGTGGCCGGGGACGTCGCCGAGACCAGCGACGACGTCCTGTGGGCGATGCAACTGCTTGCCGACCGGTTCGCCACCGTGGTCTGGGTGCCCGGCAACCACGACCTGTGGACCACGCCCGCCGACCCCGTCCAGCTACGCGGGGAGGCGCGCTACCGGCACCTGGTGGAGGGCCTGCGCGGCCTGGGCGTGCACACCCCCGAGGACCCCTATCCGGTGTGGCCGGGGCCCGGGGGCCCGGTCGTGGTGGCCCCCCTGTTCGTCCTGTACGACCACACCTTCCGGCCCGAGGGGACGCGCACCAAGGAGGAGGCGCTGGCGGTCGCCCACGAGGCGGGCGTGGTGTGCACCGACGAGTACCTGCTGCACCCCGACCCCCACCCCGGACGCGACGCCTGGTGCCGTGCCCGCCTGGAGTACACGCGCGAGCGGCTGGACGCGCTGGACGCGGACCTGCCCACCGTGCTGGTCAACCACTTCCCGCTCGTGCGCGAACCCACCAGGATCCTGCGCCACCCCGAGTTCGCCCAGTGGTGCGGGACGGAGGCCACCGCGGACTGGCACGTGCGCTACCGGGCGCGCGCGGTGGTCTACGGGCACCTGCACATCCCGCGCACGATCGTGGTCGACGGCGTGCCCCACGTGGAGGTCTCGCTGGGCTATCCCCGGGAGTGGGGCGCCCGTCCGCACCCGCCCGAGGGACCGCGCCGCATCCTGCCCTAACGGTTGACCGCGAAGGTCCGCCGCGTCCCGCCCCACCGGCCGTGACGCTTCTTGTACTCATAGCGCGCCTCGACCGCCCAACCTCGTCAAGACGCAGGTCAGAGCCCTTGTGTCACACCAGCGACGGTTCCGGCCGGTCCATGGGCGACCGGAGGCGCTACCAGCCCGCGCCGGGGACCAGCCCGCGCACCGCGGGCAGCGCGGCGTCGAACACGGTCGCGAACCAGGCCGAGAGCGGGTGCTCCCCGCGCAGCCGCGCGAGCCCGGCCGGGTCGACGAACGCGGTCTCGGCGATCTCCCCGGGGTCGGGGCGCAGCCCGTCGCGCACCAGGCCCACGAAGAGGTGGTTGTACTCCTGTTCCACCAGCCCGGAGACCGGGTCGGGGTGGTTGTAGCGCACGGTCCCGGCCTCCCGCATCAGCGCGGGCGCCACGCCCAGTTCCTCGCCGGTGCGCCTGGCCGCGGCCGCGAAGGGCGGCTCACCGGGGTAGGGGTGGCCGCAGCAGGTGTTGGACCACACGCCGGGAGAGTGGTACTTGCCCAGGGCGCGACGCTGGAGCAGCAGGCGGCCCCGCTCGTCCAGCAGGAAGACCGAGAAGGCCCGGTGCAGCCGTCCGGGGGGCAGGTGGGCGGAGAGCTTCTCCGCGGTGCCGATCGTCACCCCGTCCTCGTCGACCAGTTCGAGCATGACCTGCTGCGCGGTGCGGTCGTCCGGGGCGGCGGAGCGGTGGTCGGTGTCCGTTCTGGCGGTCATCGGTGTCCTTCGTGTTCGACGGCGGGAGGGCGGGTGCTCGACGGGTGCGGATGCTCCCCGGGGCGGCGCGGCCGGGGTCCGCGCCGCCCCGGGGGTTCAGACGCGGTCGGCCGCGATGAGCAGGTAGTGGAAGCTGTTCTCCTTGTAGGCGGTGAGGAAGGGGTCCTCGATGCCGGTGGCCACGGAGGACTGAGCGCGCAGCTCCCAGTACGGGATCGTGGCCTCGGTGAGGTCGACGACCTCGATCGGGACGAGTCCGTTGGCGGCCATCGCCCGGAAGTACTCGCTGCGGGGGTGGATGTTGCAGGTGTAGTGCTCGTCGATGCGGCTGACCGCCTTGGAGCGGCCGCCGGTGACGTCGTTGTAGCAGCCGGTGATGGTGACGTAGCGGCCACCGTACTCCAGCAGGCGGGCGTGCTCGCGGAAGAGCTCGAACAGGTCCACGTACATGGTGGACTCGTTGTTCCAGCTGGCGCGCAGGGAACCCGTCTCGAAGCCGGTGTCGAGCATGTTGCGGAAGTGGAAGCGCACACGGTCGGCCACGCCCCGCTCCTCGGCCTGGCCGTTGGCGAAGGCGACCTGCTGCTCGGAGATGCTGATCCCGTCCACGTGGCAGCCGAAGCGCTGGTTGGCCATGAAGCTGGTGCCGCCGCGCCCGGAGCCGGTGTCCATGATCCGGTCGTCGGGCCCGACCGCGCCCAGGTGGTCCAGCAGCAGGTGGGCCTGCGCGGTCTCCAGGCGGTGCATCTCCTGGATGATGCGCTCGTCGCGGGTCTGCTCCGGGCCCTCCAGCACGGACGGGTCGTAGTCGCCGATGCCGTAGTGGTGGTGGTAGAGGCCGTCGACCTCGCCGAGGCGGATGTTGACGGGGTCCTTCTCGGCGTTCCAGTACGCCGCCACGGACTCCTGGTAGGCGGTGCGCAGGACGTTCGTCGATCGGCTGATGGTCTCGGTCATCGCGGAGGAACTCCTTGTCGTGGTGTGTGCGTTCGGGACCGGCCCGGGTTCGGGGCCGGGCCGCGGAGGGGGGAGGGGCCGCGCCGGGCGCGGCCCCTTCAGTCGGTGCCCGCCCCGTGGTAGCGGGGGCTGCGGGCGTGCCATTCGCGGCTGCCGCCGAGCCAGGCCCACAGGCCCCACAGGAAGCGGCGCAGCTCCGGCGATCCGCTGAGCGCCAGGGCGGCGGCCTCGGCCTCGAAGGCGTGCATCAGCTCGTCGTGGACGTCGACGGTGCGCCGGACGGCCTCACCCAGCGAGCACCCGTCCTCGGTGGCGATCAGCCGGGGCAGGCTGAGGTCGGTGACGTCCTCCTTGCCCATGGAGTACAGGTCGTTGACGATCACGCTCGCGCTGCCCGCCAGGGTGAACACGCGGCGCACGCTCGGCTCGGAGAACTCCTGGTGCGGCAGCTCGTACCCGGCGACCGCGTCGATGAGCGCCATGCACGGCACGAAGCTGTTCTCGTGCCGGTGCATGAGGAACTCCCAGACCGGCGGCCGGTGTCCGGTCGCCAGCCAGACGCCCTCCTGGTTGTAGGCCACGAACATGATCGCCAGCTCGTGGCGGAGCCTGCGCACCTGCGACGCCGTGGCGTAGGCGCCGAGGTTGCCCAGGCTGGAGCGCAGGGCCCGCATCACGGGGTCCTCGCGCACGACCTCCTCCAGCTGGGGCGCGTAGCGCAGCGGCAGGTGCGCCTGGTCGATGACCGAGTGGGCGATCGCCAGGCGCTGGCCGAGCAGCTCCGGGTGCGCCTCCTCGGCCTCGCCGTCGACGTAGTGGTCGTCCACGGACCACTCCGCCAGGGCGCACTTGGCCGCCGCCAGGAGGCGGTCGGGATCGTCGGTCTCGGGGTGGGCGAGCATGATGAGGCGTCCGAACCCGGCCGCGCGGACGCGGTCGAGCTGGCCGGGGTAGACCCCCACCTCCTCGGCCCACGCCACCAGCCGGTCGTCGACCTCGTCGCCCAGGGCGGGGTCGTCGCGGACGGCGGGCGGGCAGTACAGCGCCGGGATCCGCTCCCCGTCGACCTCGGGCCCCTCGGGTTCGGAGACGGGGGCCGACCCCTCCGACGGGGCGCCGGCCCCCGGGCGCTCCCGCACCGGGGCGGCGACGCCCACGGCGCCCGGCCCGCCGGGGTGCCCGGGGACGCGGAGTCCCCCGGTGCGCACGGCGAGGGCGCCGGGACTCTGGTCGGCGATGTGGGAGTCGGGCAGCCGGAGCCGCAGCGCCGACGTGCCGACCTCGCGGGACCCCACGGGCAACCGGGGCGCGGGAGGCGTCCGCGGGGCGGCCGCGGACACCAGCAGGTCCGGTCTCCCGGGGCGCCGCGGGTCGCGGAGCAGGTCGTCCACCAGGGCCGCCGCCTCCGGAGAGGCGACGGAGGCGGACATCCTGGGCAGCGATGGCACCGTCTAGACCTCCTTCCCTGACCGTGTCGGGTGCTCAGCCACGCGGGTGGACCTCGGCGTTCTCCAGGACCCCGATGGCGTCGGGGACGAGCACCGCGGCGGAGTAGTAGGTGCTGACGAGGTAGGAGATGACGGCCTTGTCGTCGATGCCCATGAAGCGCGCGTTGAGGCCGGGCTCGACCTCGTCGGGCAGGCCGGTCTGGTACAGGCCGATGACGCCCTCGTTGTCCTCGCCGGTGCGGACCGCGATGATCGACGAGGTCTGGTGCTCGGTGACCGGGATCTTGCCGCAGGGCAGGAGCGGCACGCCGCGCCAGGCGGGCAGCTGGTGGCCGTTGACCTCGACCGTGCCGATGTTGAGCCCCCGGCTGTTGCACTCCTTGCCGAAGGCGGCGATGGCGCGGGGGTGGGCGAACATGTACTGGGTGTTGCGGCGCATGCTCAGCAGGTCGTCCAGGTCGTCGGGGGTGGGCGGCCCCGAGTGGGTCTGGATGCGCTGCTTGAACTCGGCGTTGTGGAGCAGGCCGAACTCGCGGTTGTTGACCAGCTCGTGCTCCTGGCGCTCGCGCAGGGCCTGGATGGTCAGCCGCAGCTGCTGCTCGGTCTGGTTCATCGGCTTGTTGTAGAGGTCGGCGACCCGGCTGTGGACCCGCAGCACGGTCTGGGCCACGCTCAGCTCGTACTCGCGCGGCCTGAGCTCGTAGTCGACGAAGGTGCTGGGCAGCTCGGCCTCGCCGATGTGGCCCGAGGACAGGGCGATCTCGGCCTCGCCGTGCTTGTTCTGCCGCTCACCGGGCAGGGACAGGTACCGCTGGACGTGGGCCTGGAGGGCGGGCGAGTCGTCCAGGATCGCGATGAACTCGCGCCGGGGCAGCTCCAGCAGCGTGCCCGACGTCGCGGCCTTGACGGTGAACTCCCACACCGGCTCGGTGCCGAGCAGGTGCTGGTCGCCGAACCGGTCGCCGTCGGCCAGCACGCCCAGCCGGACCACCTCGCCGTAGGGGCCGGTGCCGGTCTTGTGCACGCGTCCGTGCGCCAGCAGGTACAGGCTGTCGACCGCCGAGCCCTCCTCCACCAGGACCTGGCCGGACTCGAAGTCGCGCTGGACGAAGCGGTTGGCCAGGGCCGCCAGCACGTCCTCGTCGTCGAAGCCGCGCAGCAGGGCGAGCTCGCCGAGTTCGTGGGGGATGACCCGGACCTGGGCGCCGGTCTGCTCGAACTCGATCCGCCCGTCGCCGACGGTGTAGGTCAGCCGCCGGTTGACCCGGTAGGCGCCGCCGTCGGTGTGCACCCACGGAAGCATCCGGGTCAGCCACCGGGAGCTGATCCCCTGCATCTGCGGCGTGGACTTGGTGGTGGTCGCCAGGTTCCGCGCGGCCGCGGTCCCCAGGCTCTGCTGCTTGCTGCTCCGTACCTCAGGAGCCGAGTCGATCGACATCCGCCGTGTCTCTCCTCATGCTGGTCGCGTGCCCGTCCCGCGGGGCCGGGGGAGGTGGCCCCGCGGGACGGACGCGGGTAGGGAAGGGATTGCGCGTACTCGGATACGTGACGTGACCAGGGCAGTTGACGCACGGGCCAGCTTTCTCCGTAAACCGCTGATCACCCTAGGAGCGGCCATTCGGGCTCCGCAAGGAAATCAGAATTTTTCTCGGCGACACCGGGGGAACTCCTGTCCCATATCTGTTCCGCCTCCACCGACCCCGGGTGCACACACCCCACCGAAAGGCACTTCACGATCACACCACAAGCCAACGAACAGGGCACACGCCCCCAAAATCCTCCGCGACCCTCGCACCCGAGAACGAACATAACTACGAACAGAAACCCCGAATTCGGGACATTTCATGATGTGAATTCCTCACGAGGAAATACCGGGTACGCCGTTTCCCGGTCACGAACGAGAGGAATTACGGCCAGCCGATGCCACACGCCCGCACCGCGACCCCGGAGCCGCCTCCGCGGGAGGCCACCGGCCCACACGTGGCGCGGATCACACCATCCCGGCCACACGCCCCCGCGACCGCCCCCGCACCACCTCCGCGACGCCCCCGCACCCCGACCCGCCGACGCCCCGATGTGAATTCGTGTGCCGGGATCTGACATCATCCCAACTTGTACGTACACTCTGTACGGACAACATGTGTACCGGCCTCCGACCTCCACGGGCCGCCCGCCGGGCCATCCCTGCGAACGGATACTTATGCGCGACGACCACGGGTCCCTGGTGCCCCTCTACCACTGGATGAACAAGATCCCCGGCGGGGCGATGCTGATCCCCCTGGTCCTGGGATCGGTCATCGGAACCTTCGCCCCCGGGGCACTGGACATCGGCAGCTTCACCACCGCGCTGTTCAAGGACAGCGCGATGCCCCTGATCGCCCTGCTGATCTTCGCCACCGGCACCCAGGTCACGCTCCGCACGAGCGGCCCCGTCCTGGCCACCACCGGTGTCGTGCTCCTGGGCAAGAGCGTCATCCCCGGCCTGCTGATCATCGCGCTCGCCGTGGCCACCGGTCCCGAAGGCGTCCTGGGCGTGTCGATCCTGGCGATGATCGCCGCCGCCACCAACGCCAACGGCGGGCTGTGGCTGGCCATCACCGGCCAGTACGGACGCGCCCGCGACCGCGGCGCCTACATCGCCGGAGCGGTCAACGACGGCCCCTTCTTCGCCCTGCTGTTCATCGGGGCCTCGGGGCTGGGCCAGATCCCGCTGACGACCCTGCTCGCCGCGATCATCCCGTTCGTGCTCGGCGTGGTCGTGGGCAACGTGGACGCGCAGTGGCGCGAGGTGCTCAGGCCCGTGCCCGCCATCGTCATCCCGTTCTTCGCCTTCGCCCTAGGCACGGGGATCAACCTGGCCGACGTGGCCCGGGGCGGGCTGACCGGCGTCCTGATGGGCGTGGTCATCACCCTGGTCACCGGCGGGTTCGTCTACCTCGGCTACAGGTTCCTGCTGCGGCGCGGCAAGGAGTCCGGCGTCGGCTTCGCCGCCGGCACCACCTCCGGCAACGCCGTGGCCACCCCGGCCATCGTCGCCGCGGCCGACCCGTCGTTCGCCGCCTACGTGGGCACCGCGACCTCCCAGGTCGCCGCGAGCGTCCTGGTCACCGCCCTGCTGGCCCCGCTGGTGACCACGTGGGTCCTGCGCAGGGCCGGGGCCTCGCCCGCCGAGGCGGAGAGGGAGGAGCAGGACCGCGCCACCGCGTCGGCCGCGTCCGTCGAGGCCAAGGAGGAGAACCCGTGAGCACACCCGCGGAGCCACGCGTGGCCGTGGTCGCCGACGACCTGACCGGCGCGGGCGACACCGCCGTGCAGTTCCTGCGCGCGGGGTGGAGCACCGAGCTCCAGCTCTCCCCCGCCCCCTCCACCGCCGAGGTGGTGGCGGTCAGCACCGACTCGCGGGCGCTGCCCGCGGAGCAGGCCGCCCGGGCCGCCGACGAGGCCGTCCGGCGCCTGCGCGGGGCGGGCGCGGCCCGCCTGTACAAGAAGGTCGACTCCACCCTGCGCGGTCCCATCCGCGCGGAGATCGACGCGACGCTCTCGGCCTGGTCGCCCGACGCGGTCGCCGTGGTCTGCCCGGCCTTCCCGGCCACGGGGCGCACGGTCCGCGACGGGGTGCTCCTGGTCGACGGGGTCGAGGTGCACCGCACCGCGGTCGGCCGCGACCCGGTGACCCCGGTGACCGAGAGCCGGATCGCGGCCCTGCTGGACGCCGAGCACGTCCGGCTCACCGGCCGGGACGCCCGCGCCGACGCCGAGCTGCTGCGCGCCGGCGGCCCGGTCGTGGTCGTGGACGCCGAGACCGAGGAGGACCTCGACCGCCTCGCGGCGGCCGTCACCGCCCTGGGCCCGGACGCCGTGCCCGTGGGCTCGGCAGGGCTCGCCTCCCGACTGGCCCGCTCCTGGGCCGCGCAGGAGGCCCCGGCGCCCGCGCTCGTGGTCGTCACCTCGCTGCACCAGACCGCCCGCGGCCAGGTGGAGGAGCTGGTGGCCGACCCGCGCACCCGCATCGAGCAGCCCGCGCCGGGCGACCTCGCCGACGACGAGGCCTGGCGCTCCTGGACCCGCGAGGCACTGGAGCGCTTCGACCCCTCGACGGCCCACACGGCGCTGGTGGCGCCCGAGGACCGCGACGGCGAGCTCGACCCCGCCGCCGTGGCCCGCCGCATGGGCGAGTTCGCCTCCGCCCTGGCCGGACGGCACGAGCTGTCCGGGTTCGTCGTCACCGGCGGCGACGGGGCCCGCGCCCTGACCCGGGCGCTGGAGGCCCGCGCCATCGCCCTGACCGGCGAGGTCGCGCCCGGCATCCCGATCGGAACGCTGTCCGGCGGGCCCCGGCACGGCCGCGCCATCGTCACCAAGGCCGGGGGATTCGGATCCCCCAGCGCGCTACTGGAGGCCGCCGAGGCGGTCCGCCACCCGAAAGGCAGGAAAGCATGAGCCGTCCCACACTGGCAGTCACCCTCGGCGACGTGGCGGGGATCGGCCCCGAGATCACGGCCAAGGCGCTGCTGCACCACCCCGAGGTCCGCGAGTACGCCAAGCCCGTCGTGGTCGGTGACGCCGACGCGCTCCGCAACGCCGTCACCGCCGTCGGCGGGGACCCGGAGGCGGTCAACACCGTCGCCTCCCCGGCCGAGGCCGCCGACGAGCCCGGCGTGATCGACGTCGTGCAGACCGGTCCCTCGCTGGGCCACGTCCCCCCGGGCGAGCTGAGCGCGGAGGCGGGCGACGGGGCGGCGCGGTTCGTCATCGCCGCCGTGGACCTGGCCAGGCGCGGCCTGGTGGAGGGCATCGTCACCCCGCCGCTGAACAAGGCCGCGATGCACCTGGGCGGCCACGCCTGGCCCGGGCACACCGAGCTGCTCGCGCACGAGTTCGGGGTGAAGGACTACAGCCTGGTGCTGTCGGCGGACGAGCTGTCCTTCTTCCACCTGACGACGCACGTGTCGCTGCGCCGGGCCATCGAGGGCGTCACCCAGGAGCGGACCCTCCAGGTACTGCGCCTGATGAGCGCCTTCGCCCGCGCCCAGGGCAGCCCGGACGAGCCCATCGGGGTGGCGGGGCTGAACCCGCACGCGGGTGAGAACCGCCTGTTCGGCGACGAGGACGCCGACGTGCTGGCGCCCGCGATCGCCCGCGCCCGCGAGGAGGGCATCAACGCCCACGGGCCGCTTCCGGCCGACGCCCTGATCCCGGCGGCGGTCAAGGGCAAGTGGAAGCTGGTCGCGGTCTGCTACCACGACCAGGGACACGCGCCCTTCAAGGCGGTCTACGGCGACGACGGGGTCAACATCACCGCGGGTCTGCCGGTGGTGCGGGTCTCGGTCGACCACGGCACGGCCTTCGACATCGCGGGCCGGGGCATCGCCCGCGAGGCCAGCCTCGTGCTGGCGATCCGCCGCGCGGCCGAACTGGCCCCCGGCTGGGGCCACGTCTGGCAGGCCACCCGCACCGAGGGGTAGCCGGGCGGGGTGTGCTGCGCGCCCGTGCGCACACCCCCGGTCCCCGTGGTGCGCGGGAACGCCCGCGCACCACGGGGAACAGGGCCGCGCCCCTCGCGCCACCGCTCCCCCGACCGGCCCGCCTGTCGCGGGCGCCCCGCCCGTCCTGCGGGGCGCCCACCAGAGGCGGGCCCGCCACACGGGGCTTCCCCTCTCGGGGCGGCCGCCCCGAGAGCAGGGACGACCCTAGAATGTTGCGCATGCCCGTGGACCGCACCGACCCCCGACCGCTGCACGCGCAGATCGCCGGAGTGCTGCGCGCGGAGATCCGCGACCGCTCGATCGCCCCCGGCGACACCCTGCCCAGCGAGGCGTCCCTGCGCGAACGGTTCGGGGTCTCGCGCAGCGTCGTGCGCCAGGCGCTGGCCACGCTGGAGGACGAGGGGGCGGTCCGCCGCACGCGGGGGCGCGCGGCGGTCGCCGCCGTGCCCACCGAGCACCACCGGTTCGTGCAGCGCGTGACCGGGCTGTTCGACCAGTTCTCCGCCGACGGCCTGCGCCTGTCCACCGCCGTGCTGTCCCTGGAGGCCACCCGTTCGGGTGTGCCCTCCGCGACGCGCCACCTGGGCACGCGCGAGCTGCTGCGTCTGGAGCGGATGCGCTCCCTGGACGGCGACCCCCTGTCCTACGTGCGCACCTGGCTGCCCGCCGAGCGCTTCGCCGCCCTGGACGCCGCGATGCTGCGCGACGCCTCCCTGCACCGGTTGATGGAGGAGCGCTTCGCGGCGGTTCCCACGAGCGGGCGCAGGCAGATCCGCGCCGTGCCCGCCGACCCGCGCATCGCCCGGGAGCTGGGCGTGGCCGCCGACGCCCCGCTGCTGCTGCTGGAGGGCGGCACCTTCGACCAGCAGGGCGCGCCCCTGGAGTGGTTCGAGAGCTGGCACCGCTCCGACCGGGTGGTCTTCGACATCGAGGCCGAGGGCGCCGCCGACCAGGTGCGCATCGCCCCGGGCCCGTCGCTGACCGCGTCCCGGCCCACGGCCCCGGTCGACGCGGCCCCGGTCGACGCGGCCCGCGGACCGCGGCTGGACCGCGCCGTGGAGCTGGCCGAGGAGCTGCACGCCGAACTGGCCCGCCTGCGCGACGCGGACTGAGCACACGCGGGACCCCCGCCCTACCCGAGCGGCCGAAGCCGTACAAGGGCCGTCCGTCGTGTGTACGCCGCCTTTCGGACATGCGGGCGGCCCGGGCACAGGACCAGCAGGTGGCGGGGTCGGGCCTGTCCGCAACCGGTCAGCGGGCTTTCAGCCGGATCGGAGCGGGGTATCTCCCCCTCCCGCGCTCCGGGTGGTGGGAGGAGCCGCGGACCGACGGGGCTCCCCCCGCCTCCGGGGCGCCGCCCGCGGCCCGGCGCGCAGGCACGGCAGCTACCCCCACCCCCACGAGACGACACCCCTCACAGCGAATCGCGAAGGCCCTCCCCGAGAACTCCAGCGGAGGCCAGGAGAGGAAGGCACCATGCCCCACACCCTCAAACGGGCGGCGGCGACCCTGGCGATAGCCGCCGGGCTCACCGCCGGGACCGCGGGCGTCGCCGCGGCCGCCGTCAGCTACGTCGGCGGCGGGACCTGGTACCACGGGCTCACCTCCTCGGTCGTGTACTCCGACTACTTCCACGGGTCGCGCTGCCACGGCTCCACGGCGGTGGGCAGGTACACCGTCACGTCCGCGGCGTACCTGCCGGGGTACACCTCCCGGGCGTCGGCTCCCCGCGCCCTGTACAACAACGAGAGCTACTGGAGGCACTGCGGGTAGCCGACCGCGACAGACCCGCTGACGTCCCCCGTCGGCGGGTCGCCCCCGTGTCCGCGACCGCTCCAGGAGACCATGCCCAACCGGACCATCGCCTTCGCCCACACCGCGTTCCTGCTGCTCGCCGCGCTCATCGCCGCGCTGCTGCTCGCCACGTGGGAGCTGACGATCCCCACGGCGCAGCACTCGGCGGTGGTGTGGATCGTGGAGGACGACGGCACCTCCGACAGCGGACGGGTCGCGCAGACCGTCGAACGCGTCGCCGTCGAGCAGGGCATCGCCATCGGCTTCACCGCCCCCGACGTGCGCACCCCCGAGTCGCTGTCGCACCTGTACCTGGCCGTCGGCGACCCCGACTCCCGGTACGCCGACTGGCTCACCGAGGGTTACCCGTCCTTCAACCCCGCCACGGAACTGCGCGTCCACCCCGTCGACGCGCTCGCCGAACGCAGCCCGCGCGGCTACTACCTGGTCTTCGGGCCGCCGGAGAACGCGCGCGTGCTCACCGAGGCGCTCGCCGAGCACGGGCTGAGCTCAAACGTGGGCGGCAGCCAGGCGCGGCTGTGGCAGTCCTTCCTCGGCGGCCCGCTGTTCAACGTCCTGGCCCTGGCGCTGCTGGTGGGCGTCACCGCGATCAGCGCCGGGGTGCTGCTCGGTTCCCGGGACTACGCCGTCCAGCGGCTGCTGGGGCGCTCCTACGGGCGGATCCTGCTGCGCGACCTGGGCCAGGTCGCCCGGTTGTGGGGCGCGGCCCTGCCCACCGTCGCCCTGGTCACCCTGGTCTGCCTCGGCCTCTACAACGGCTGGAACCAGCTCGGCTTCTTCGCCCTCGTCGCCCTGGTGTTCGCGGGGATCCTCGCCGCCGTGGCCCTGGCCGTGCACGCCGCGGTGCTCGGGCTGGTGCACACCACCGCGATCCTGCCCGCGCTCAAGGGCCGCATCCCCGTCCGCACCACCCAGACGGGCGCCTACCTGGTGCGCGTGCCCGTCCTGCTCCTGGTGCTCACCGTCCTGGGGTCGGTCGTCCACCTGGCGCAGACCACGCGGGAGCAGCGGGCCTCGCTGGAGACCTTCGCCCAGACCGGCCAGACCTCGCACATCACCCTCAACGGCAGCGTCGGCATGGAGGACCCCGAGACCGCCAACTCCCTCCTCGGCCCCTGGCTGCGCCGGGCCGACCGGGAGGGCCGGATCATCATCGCCGACCAGCACGCGCCCGAGTCCGTCGTTCCGGTCGGGACCGGGCGGCCCGGCTTCGACGTGCTCGTGGTCAACGACACCTACCTCGCGGAGCAGGAGGTCGTGTCCCCCTCGGGCGAGCGCTACGGCCCCGCCGCCTCCGAGGATCAGGTCCGGGTCCTGCTCCCGCGGTCGCACGCCTCCCACCGCGAGGACATCGAGCGGGCCGCGCCGGACTGGCTGCGCCTCCAGAACGGCGGCGAGGAGTCCGGGGCCAGCGTCGAGGTCCTGCCCGCGGCCGACGGCCAGACGGTGTTCACCTACGGGTCGAGCGCCCCCTTCGCCCAGCGGGAGCTGCCCTTCCTGCGCGACCCGGTGGTCATCGCCCTGCCCAACGGCGCCGTGCTCTCCGACAGCGCCTACGTCACCTACATGACCCACGAGGCCGTGCTGTTCCCCGATCCGAGCGTGGTGGAGCGGGCGCGGGAGGCCGATCCACGGATGGCCGAGTACGTCAACGCGGTCCAGCCGATCCTGAACAAGGCGGCCGGGGCCTACGCCGCCGACCTGGCCCTGCTGCGGATCGAGGCGTTCAACCTGGTCGCCGGTACCGCCCTGCTGCTGCTGACCGGTATCGCCTCGTGCGTCATCCACGCGCGCACCCGGGCCCAGACCGTCTTCGCCCGGCACATCAGCGGGTGGGGCTTCCTCGCCACGCACCGGCGGTTCCTGGCCTTCGAGGCGGGCATCTCGCTGGGCTTCGCGGGCTGGGCCGCGTGGGACTCGCTCACCACGTTGCGGGCGCTGCGCGACCCCGGCAGGATGCTGCCGCCCGAACTGGTGCCGACCACCGGCCTCGAACCCCTCTACGCCGCGGCCATCGCGGCGACCGGACTCGTCCTGACCCTGGGCGCGCTCGCCTTCTTCCACCGCCGTATCGTCCGCGAAGGCTCCTCGCAGGCCTGAACACCCGGGAAGCACCATGATCACCGTCGAGAAGCTCACCAAGTCCTTCGGACCGCGCGTGCTGTGGCAGGACCTGGACCTGACCGTGGAGGCCGGGCGGATGCTGGCCCTGGTCGGCGCCAGCGGGTCGGGCAAGACCACCCTGCTCAACTGCATGGGGCTGCTGGAGAGGCCCAGCGCGGGCCGGATCCTCTTCGAGGGCACCGACGTCACCCGCCTGGGCCCGGGCGGGCAGCGGCGCTTCCGCGGTGACAAGCTCGGCTACCTGTTCCAGAACTACGCCCTGGTCGAGAGCGCCACCGTCCAGGCCAACCTCGACATCGTCAAGCGGTACGGCACCAGGTCGCGCCACGCCGCGGCGCTGGAGCGGGTCGGCCTGGCGGGACGGGAGCGGGAGAAGGTGCACCGGTTGTCCGGCGGCGAGCAGCAGCGCGTGGCCCTGGCCCGCCTGCTGGTCAAGCAGCCCTCCCTGGTGCTGGCCGACGAGCCCACCGGCGCGCTGGACCACGACAACGGCGCGATGGTCGTGGAGGTGCTGCGCCAGATGAGCCGGGAGGGCTGCGCGGTGGTGGTCGCCACGCACGACGACGCCGTCCGGGACGCGTGCGACGACGCCTTCGACGTGGGCGCGTAGCGGGGGCGGACACGACCGGCGGCCGGTAACGGCAGGGCCGGGCGTCCGACCGGCGGCGGAGGTTCCAGCGGCCGCTGGCGGCGGGGAGTCCGGTGCCCCGCCGGAAGCGGTTCCGCCTCGGGGTACCGCGACTGTCCGCGACCGCTGGAATACTGCTGCGCATGCCCCTCTCCCTCCCCTCGGCCCCCTCCTCCTCGACGCTCCTGCTGGACCGGGCCCGGGCCCAGGACCCCGGCCGCCGACAGCAGGCCCTCGAACTGCTCGACGCGGTCGGGGCGCGGCTGGCCCTGCGCCACCGCGCCCGGGGACGCCTCATGTCCGACCTGGCGGAGCACTTCGCCTCCTCCGGCCTGCCCGAGGCGTACCTGCCCTGGTTCTGGGACACGGTCGGCCACCGCCTGGTCGAACCGGACAGGAAGCGCGCGGGGTCGGCCTTCACCCGGGCGCGCGAGGCGGAGGCCGCGCACGCGCTCCCCGTCGATCCCCATCACACCGTGGAGAACGCCCTGCTCTTCGCCCGGTACGGCGCCCTCCCCGCCAAGGAGTTGGGCGCCCACCGCACCAGGCTCGCCGCGCTCCTGCCGCCCCGGGAGGCGCACCGGGAGTTCCTGCGCTTCCTGGACTCCTGGACGGCCGGCTGCGCACCGGTCCCCGCCGGGCTGCCCTCCCGGCTGCGCGCCTCGGCCGGAGCGGCGGGGCTGGGGAGGGCCGAGGAGGCGCGTGCCCTGGGCCGGGTGCTGGCGGCCTCCGGGGGACGCGAGATCCCGGTGAGCGTGCTGGAGGCGGCGGGCCGGGTCTTCGCCGAGGCGCCGCCGTCCGAGGAGGACCGCCCCGGCCTGGCCGTCCTCTTCCCCGCCTCGGTCACCGACGGCGCCCCGTGGCTGCGTCTTCTGGAGACCACCGGCGTCGCCGAGGACATGGCTCAAGGGCGCCTGCTCCCGGAGGGCGGCTACGGCGCCTGGCTGTCGCGCTACTTCTTCATGTACGGCTACCGGTGGGTGGGCCAGGGCGTGACCCGGCAGCGGATGCCCGGGGAGCTGTACGCGCTGCTGGGGCGCATCGCCCCGCGGATCCGCGAGGAGAAGGCCCCCGTGCGCCTCTACGAGGGCCGCTACCGGCACGGCCGCGTGGACGGCGAACTCGTGAGGGCCTGCGAGTTCCACGGCATCGTGGTGGACCTGCCCGCGGGGGTCGGGCGCCCCCTCCGCGGCCCCCGGAACACCGAGGGCGGGACGAGGCCGCACCCGCGGTTCCTGGAGCAGATGAACGCCGAGGTCGAACGGGTCCGGGACGGCCTGCTGGAGTCGGCCGGCAGGGGGCTCATCGAACTCGACGCCTGCCTCTCCCACGAGGTCATGCGGAACCTGGACGAGGTCGAGGAGATCCTGGACGGGCTCGACCTGGCCGCGCCTTTGGCCCGCACCCTCCGGTTCGGGGTGCCCGGCGAGTACGGCTGGCGGGCCTTCGAGGAGGCCGTGGCCGAGATCGGCGCCCGCGACGGCGGCGTCCGGGGCATGACCTCCACCTGGCCGGTGCTGACCGTCTACGGCAGGGACGCGGCGGTGGCCGTGGACCACCGGGAGAGGCGCGGGTCCTGCTCCTTCACCCTGCCCGAGGACGCCGACGAGCACACCGTGCACTTCGTGGGCGGGGACTTCCAGGTGTCCTGGACCACCAGCGGGAAGACCGACGGCCACCGGTCGCAGCGGGCGCTGTGGTGCTCGGTGCCCGAGGACGTGTTCGACACGGCCTCATCCCCGGCCCTCTTCAACCACGGCAGCGCCCACTGCCACGACCTCGGCCTCGTCCTGGCCTCTCCGGACGGGGGCCGCTACGACCAGGACGGGGTCCTGCGCCCCGGGGACCGCCGGGGCGTCGCACAGGTCCACGACCACCTGGGAGACGGCACACGCGTCTGGTCGAACACCGGCCAGGGCGACAGCGGTTTTCCGGAGGTGGACGCGGCCACCGGCGTCAGCGGAGGCCTCACCTGCCCCGACTTCCTCACCCCGGACCCCCGGCTGGGTTACGTCGACTACCTGGACACGCGCCTGCACCTGGTCGGCCTGCCGGAGGGGGTGGACGACTCCCCGCTGGGTTCGGCGGACGGGCTCGCGGGCTTCCGCGTCGTCTGGACCGGCCCCGGCGCGGAGGGGGACCTGCAGGCCCAGCGGGCCCTGGAGGGCACCGACAAGCGGCGCGCTCCGCTCCCCGACCACCCGGGTCTCACGTACTGGGGTGTCCTGCGCATGCCCGGCGGGACCGCGGAAGGGCTGCTGGCCTACCGCTGGAAGGAGGGCCACACGGTGATCCAGTGCCGGGACGCCGACGACCGCTCCCTGCTCTGGGAGACCTGGGCCTACCCCAAGGCCCGGCTGAGGAACCACGAGGGCAACGGCCTGCTCCCCCTGATGCCGCCGCCCGCCTTCTGGCACTTCCTGTCCCCGCGCGACCCGGCCGCCTCCCGCGCCCTGCGCCGGGTGGACGAGGCCACCGCGCGCCGACTCATCGAGGCGGCCCTGCACGCGCCCGGCGCCGAGGACCCCTCCTCCCCCGAGGCGCTGCTCGCATCCTCGGCCCGGACCTCGCCCGTCCGCGCGGCCGCCGTGCGCGAGGCCCTGTCCCGCCTGCTGCCCGAAGTCACCGACGAGGCACTGATCGACGGCACGGGCGGCCTGGTGTGGGCGGTGCTGTGGGCCGCCGAACTGCGCCTGCGCCGCGAGGAGATGTCCCGGCGCACCGCGCTCGTGCGCGCCGGCACCCTGCTGAGACCCCTGGCGGAGGCCATCGACGCGGATCTGGAGAAGGCGCTGGCGGGACTGTTCGACTCCCCGGAGACAGCGTTCCGCTCCTCCTCCCGCGACCTGGCGGCCACGGTCACCGCCCTGACCGCCGACGGCGCGCGGCTGCGCGGCCGCACCGACGAACACACCCGGAGACTGAGCCCGCCCGGCGCGCCCGCGCGCTGGGACCCCCTGCTCGGCCGCACCGACGCGGTCCTGTGGCGCCTGGCCACCGGCGGCGCGGGCCCCCGCGAGCGCGAGGCGCTGGTGGCGCTGCTGCGCGTGTGGGCCGATCAGCCCTTCGCTGAACGGGGGACGGCGTGGGTGTGCGGCCTGGCCACCGGCGCCTCGCTCGCGCCCCTGCTGGCCGCCGGGCGGGCCGTCATCGTCGAACCGCCCTCTCCCCTGCTGCGCAGGCACGGCAGGGAGGCGCGACACTGGTCGGGCCGCTATCTGCCGGAGCGGCGCTATGTCTACGTGCGCGCGGAGTCGGCCCCCGCACCAGAGGGGGCCGAGGAGCAGGACCCGGTGCGGATCGAACGCGACGAGGCCGCCCGGCTGCACCGCTTCCTGGAACTCCTCGACCGGCGGGGCCCGGTGGTGTTCGGTCCCGAGGCGGTCGCGGCCTTCCGCACGATCACACGGGTCGCCGGGGCCACCGCCGAGTTCGTCCTGTCCGGGGAGTTCGGCCGTCCCAGGGCAGCGCCGGAGAAGGGCGCCGCCCGCGCGGAGTACCGCAGGACGGGCGCGAGGCTGAGCAACGAGCAGCGCCGCGGGATGCTTCTGGCAGCCGTGCCCGAGGACCCGGCCGATCTGTGGGAGCCCGGCGGCACCGTCGCCGCGGCCGAGCGCATGGCCCGGGCGTGGGTCGGACTCCTGGGGGCGCAGCCGACCCGGGCCGAACGGGCCGCCGCGAAGGCCGAGGCCGAGGTACCCGACCTGTTCGCGGCGGACCTGGCCATGGACCCCTCCTGGACCGGCCTGCTCGCCGACTCCTCCGGGGAGGGCCACGCCGCCGCCGACCAGCCCCGCCACCTGGTCCAGAACTCCTGGGGGAGCCTGGAGGTCCGTCGCGATGACACCAGGGAGAGGATCCACGGTGTCGGCGCCCTCGCCCTGCTCTTCCGCGACCCGGCCACCGTGCTCTCCTGGGCCGCGCTCCAACTGCCGGTGGGCCATCCCGCCGCCGCGGGAGCGGCGCAGCTGCACGCGCGCCTCTCGGCGGGGCTGCGCCGCCCCGGGTCGTACGTTCCGCTGTCCTGTGACGTGCCCGCCCCCGCGGTCCGGGCGTGGGCGGAGCGGGCCGGGGCCGACCCCGTCCGGGTCGGGCCGGAGCGCGCCCTCGAACCCGGCTCCGCCGCGTGGCCGATGCACAGCGACGGCGTTCTCGTCCTCCACGAGCCCAGGATGGACCGCCCGGTCGTGCCCGTGCTGCTGACCGCGGGGCTGTTCGACCCCGCCGCCGTCGAGCGCACGGTGGAGGCGCTGGCCGGACTGGACCTGCGCGACACCGTCCGGGAGGTCCGCAGGGCGGCGGCGTTGTACGGCGGCATGGCCCGCATGGCCGCGCGCGCGGCCGACACCCCGGTCCCGGCGGGCGGTTTCGAGGCCGACCCGCGCCTGAGCGTCCCGGACCTGGTGGAGGAGGTCGCGGGCAGGCTGGACGTGGACGCCGACGCGGCGGCGCTGTACCTGCAACTGCTCACCCTGTCCCGGCCCACCGACCGCAACGTGCGCCGGTGGAACCGCTGGGCGCCCGCGCACCACAAGAGGACCGCCGCCCGCCTCCTGGAAACCGGCGCGGTCGAGCAGGGCAGGCGTTCGCGGGCCGGTCGGACGCTCTTCGTCCCCGGTGACTGGACCGAGCTCAGGGCCCCGCACCTGCCCCTGGAGACGGCCAAGCTCGGCTCCCACCTGGCCCGGGCCAGGATCGACAAGCGGATCGAGGGGCCCCTCGCCGGGGTGTGGCCCGTGGCGCCCGTACACGAGATGTTCGCCCGGGCCTGGGAGGAACAGGGCAGAGCCTGACACCTGGTGCCCGTGTGTTCCCCGGCGATCGTGCCGACGGCGGAGAGGAGCGCGTGGAACAACGTGGGCCTCCCCGGAGCCCGCGGCTCCCGGTGACGGGGCCCGCCCGCGCCGGGGGACCGTGGACGGTGACGGACCAGGAGCCCTTCCCCCGATCGCGCGGACCACGCCCGTCCCCGCGGCTGTGTGGGGTGTTCGCGTCCGGCCCCCGATCGGGCGGATCATTCCGGGACGGGGCCCGCGCTGTGGAACAACCAGGATGACGGACTAGAGTGCCGTCCATGCCTGATCACCGGACCTCTCTCCCCGCCCCGACCGCCACGGCTCGCGGAGGGCTCCGGTGAGCCGCGCCGTCCTGGTCACCGGCGCCGCCCGGGGCATCGGCCGGGCCGTGGCCACCGCGTTCGCGGAGCTGGGCGACCGGGTCGCCGTGCACTACGCGACCCGCCGCGCCGAGGCCGAGGCCACCCTGGCCGGGCTCCCCGGTGAGGGGCACGTCCTCCTCCAGGCCGACATCGCCGACCCCGACGCGGCCGCCGACCTGGTCGGGCGGGCGACCACCCATCTGGGCGGGCTCGACGTCCTGGTCAACAACGCCGCGGTCAACACGGCCCACCCCCTGGCCACGACCTCCTACGAGCAGTGGCGGCGGGCCTGGCGGACCACCATGGACGTGAACGTGTTCGGCGCCGCCAACACCAGCTACCTGGCCGCCCGGCACATGATCGACCACGGGGTGCGCGGCCGCATCGTCAACGTCGGATCGCGCGGCGCCTACCGGGGTGAGCCCGACCACCCGGCCTACGGCGCGAGCAAGGCCGCCCTGCACTCCCTGGGCCAGTCGCTGGCCGTCGCCCTGGCCCCGCACGGCATCACCGTGGCCTCCGTCGCTCCGGGGTTCGTGGAGACCGAGCGCGTGGCCGAGCGCCTCACCGACCGGGTGCGCGCCGACAGCCCCTTCGGGCGTGTGGCCTCCCCCGAGGAGGTCGCCGCCGCCGTGCGCTACCTCGCCTCGCCCGAGGCCGTGTGGTCCTCCGGCGCCGTCCTGGACGTCAACGGCGCCTCGTACCTGCGCTGACCGGCGCGGTCCGGGACGTGCCGCGCCTCGCGGGGTCCGCTGGCACGGGCGCCCGTCCGGACGGGCCCTCGGTCGGTAGCCGGGGTCAGAGGCCACCCGTCGGGACGGGCCCGTGGTCCGCGCCCAGGAGTTCGCGGTCGGGGTGGGGGCCGGGGCCGACGCGGCGGTCAGGGTCGGCGGTCGGCCAACGGATTTCGTGAAACCCCTGACCGGGAAGCAGGAAGGGTCTAGTGTGCTGGATGCCAGCCGCACGACCCGCTTTCCGCAGCACGGTTCCCGGATCGCCCCCAGGTGAGGCCATGCCCGATCACACCGAACCCCGCACCTTCGACGCCGTGCTCCAGGAGTTCCGGCGGAGGAACCCCGGCTGGACCCTGCGCTGCAACCCCGGCGCCGTCCCCGGCCGCCGCTGGGCGGCGGACAGCATCGAGCCGCCCACCGCCGAGGAGATCGACTGGGGCTTCAGGAACACCATCCTCGGCCCCGAGATCGCCACGGTGCAAAAGCGCCTCACCCGGAAGCGCGAGGCCCTGGAGCGCTGGGAGCGGGCCCGGCAGGAGGAGTGGGACGACTGGGAGGAATGAGGGGCCGGGAGACCGTCCCCGCGTCCGGTGACGCGTGTACCCGCAGGGAGCGTCCTCGACCCGCCGCCTGCGTCCGGTGCACGCGCCTCCCGGGAGAGTCGTCCTCAGCTCCCGCCCCGTGCGGCCTGAACGTCAGTCGCAGCAACAGCAGTCGCAACAGTTACAGCAGTTGCAGCACTCACAGGCATCGCACCACGAGCTCCGCGGCTTGCCCGACCACGGCCCGGGGTGGGGGTCGCGGCAGCAGAACTGGCAGGTGCCGCACATGAACAGCGCCACCGCGCAACCCGCCAGAACGCCCCGCTGTTTGGGCGGGTGCCGGAGTTCGGGGGTGTCGCACGAACAGGAGGCGCAGCAGCCGCCCTTGTCCCGGGGCCCACCGGAACCGGACCCCTCCCCGCCGGAGCCGCCCCCGTGCCCACCGCCGTGGTGGGCTCCGTGGGCCCCGCTCCCGTTCCCTCCCCGCTGGTGGGGCGGCTGCTGGTGATGGGGGTGGTGGCTCTGGCGCTGCCCCTGGTGCGGATACCCGCCGTGGGCGAAGACCCGGTCGACGGCGCGGTGCAGCTCCCCCACCAGGAGTGCGCGAACCAGGCGGTCGTCGACGAACTCGGCCTCCCGCAACGCCAGCCGCACGCCCAGGACGGCGTCGTCGCACAGCTCGCGGGCCCGGTCGAGCCCGGTTCCGGTGGCCGTGAGCGGGTTCCAGGCGCCCTTCTCCCGGTCCTCCACGCGGTCCTCGACCGCGTCCAGCAGGTGGGCTACGCGGCCGAACAGGCGTCCCGCCTCGCGCAGGGGTTCGGCGTTGGCGGGCCGTCCCGCCAGGACGGCGGTGTGCGCGAACGCCTCGCCGGTGGCCTCCTCGGTCGGCCGGGTCACCGTCAGGACGTCGGTGCCCGGTCCCGCAGAGGACTCGGCCTCCCGCTGGCGGTCGACCACCGCGACCAGTCCGGCGCCGTCGAAGCCGAGCCCGGCGCCCGCCTCACGCGCGTCGCGCCGCCAGCGCTCGGCCACCCGTCCGGCGAGCGCGCGCACGCCGCGGCGGGCGTAGGGGCCGTCGCCGTCCTCGATGTGGTCGGCGATCTTGGCCGAGGCGAGCATCAGCGACACCGCGGCCGCCAGGCGCGCGCCGGAGCCGTCGGCGACATCGGCCCCGCGCATGCCGCGCAGGGGGCAGCGACCAGCCCTGCGCGTGCCCGCGCACTCCTCGGACTGCGCCGCGGCCAGGACCGACACCACCAGACCGTCGTAGTTGGTGGCGATCCGGGACGCCTGGCCGTGGTCGTCGCGCAGCGCCAGGCACAGCCCGCACATGTGCGACATCCACTCCTCGGCCAGTCCGTCGGACAGCGTGTGCCGACAGGGACGCAGGATTCCGAACACGGACTGACACCTCTTCTTCCGACCCCGCAGCGGTGGCGGGCTGTGCTGGACACCGGGGTTCGATGCCCGCGCCGCGCGGGAGGTTCCGGCCGTTCGGACCCCTTCCGCAGGGTTTCGGGGACACGGTCGCGTTCACGCGGCCGGGTCCGCCCGCCGGGGCCCGTGCCAGTTAACGGGGCGATCCGAGAGGAACCGACGGCACTGTCTCTCACATCGGCCATAAGTGGAGGGATGCGTCCGTTTACGGCGTAGCGTGCACGAAGAGGACCCCGCACGGACCCGACGTGCGGCGGCTGACGGAGGGGAACAGGACAGTGAGTCAGATGCGCGCGGCGCTGTACGACCGGTACGGCGGCCCGGAGGTGCTCTACGAGGGCACGATCGCCAAGCCCGGCACCGGCCCGGGGAAGGTGCTGGTGCGCGTGCACGCCGCCAGCGTGAACGGCGGCGAGCTGGTGGGCCGTGCGGGCGGGGTGCGCCTGGTGACCGGGCTGGTCGAGAGGGGCTTTCCCAAGCGGACCGGGATCGACTTCGCGGGCGAGGTCGTCGAGGTGGGGGCCGACGTCTCGGCGTTCGCACCGGGGGACCGGGTGTGGGGCGGGCTGCCCCGGACGTTCGGCAGCGCGGCCGAGTTCGTGGCCGTCGCGCCCCGGCAGCTGTCCCTCGCCCCGGCGGGGACCGACCTGGTCGAGGCCGCGGCCCTGCCCGGCGTCGGCACGACGGCCGTCACCGCGCTGCGGGACAAGGCCCGCCTCGCCCCGGGCGAGCGGTTGCTGGTGCGGGGCGCGAGCGGCGGAGTGGGCAGCGTCGCCGTCCAGCTCGGCCGGGCCTACGGCGCCCACGTCACCGCGCTGGCCGGGGCCAGGCACCTCGACTTCGTGCGGGAGCTGGGCGCCGACGAGGCCTTCGACTACGCCAGCACCGGCGCCGCCGACCTGCCGCCCTTCGACGTCGTCCTGGACACGGTGGGGACCGGGATGCCCGCCTACCGCAGGCGGCTGACCAGGAACGGGCGCATGGTCACCATCACCTTCGACACGGAGCGCATGCTCGCGTCGCTCTCCCACATCGTCACCTCGGCCGTCTTCGGTCCGCGCCGCATCCGCGCGTTCAGCGGCAACCCCGGGCACGAGCTCTTCGCCGAACTGACCCGCCTGACCGAGTCGGGAGCCATCCGCCCCGTCGTGGACAGGATCCTGCCCCTGGCCGAGATCGCCGAGGCCCACCGGGCGCTGGAGGCCGGAGGGATCCGGGGCAAGGTGGTGGTGCGCGTGGTCGATCCGGAGGCCTGAGGCGAACGGCCGCGTCCGGTTCCGGCGCCCGGAGCGTGCCGTCCGCACGGGCGGCACGCTCCCCCCTGTCAGCGCCGGACCGTCGCGTCACCGGGCGCCACCGGGGGCAGTGCGGCGGTGGGACGGTCGGGCCGCCAGGAGGCGCTATCGTCCGTTGGGGCTGGAATCGCCCCGGCACGCCGCGGGAGCCCCGTCGCGCGGCCGCACACAGTGAGGAAGAACCGGCTTGCACACGAGCACCAGACCACCCGGGCCCGCGCGTCCCGACCGCGGCGGCGGCATGCCGCGCTGGCTCCCCCGGGCCATGCTGCTGGCCCTGTGGATGGTCACCGCGTTCGGTCTCGCCCTGTGGCTGTTCGTCCGGTTGCAGAGCCTCCTCATGCTGCTGCTGATCTCGCTGTTCCTCGCGCTGGCGCTGGAGCCCGCGGTGAACTGGCTCCACCGGCACCGCTGGCCGCGCGGGCCCGCCACCGGGCTGGTGATGCTCCTGGTGCTGGCGCTGGCCGTGGTGTTCTTCAGCCTGCTCGGGTCGATGCTGGTCGGCCAGATCCTGGCCTTCGTCTCCGAGGTGCCCGCGATGGTCCGCGCCGCGCTGGACTGGGTCAACACCACGTTCGACACCTCCTACTCCCCCACCACCCTGCTCAACGAGATCTCCAGCGTCAGCGGGCTGATCGAGCAGTACGCCTCCGGCATCGCCAACAACGTCTGGGGCGCCGGGACGACCGTCCTGACCTTGCTGTTCAACTCGCTGACGATCGGGCTCTTCACCTTCTACCTGTGCGCCGACGGCCCGCGCTTCCGCCGTGTGATCTGCTCGGTCCTGCCGCCGCGCACCCAGCGCGAGGTGCTGCGGGCGTGGGAGATCGCGATCACCAAGACGGGCGGTTTCCTCTACTCCCGGGCGCTGCTGGCCCTGGTCTGCGCGGGCGCGCACTACGTGGTGCTGGCGGCGCTGGACATCCCCTTCGCGTTCGCCCTGGCGCTGTGGGTGGGCGTGCTCTCGCAGTTCATCCCCACGGTCGGCACCTACATCGGCGGAGTCGTCCCCGTGCTCGTGGCACTGGTGGAGGGCATCTGGCCCGCCGTGTGGGTGCTGGTGTTCATCATCGTCTACCAGCAGTTCGAGAACTACCTGCTCCAGCCGCGCATCACCGCCAAGACCCTGGACATGCACCCCGCGGTGGCCTTCGGCTCGGTCCTCGCGGGCGTGGCCATCCTGGGGGCGCCCGGCGCGCTGCTCGCGCTGCCGATGGGCGCGAGCATGCAGGCGTTCCTGGGGACCTACATCCGGCGCTACGAGGTCGCCGGGCACCCCCTGCTCTCCGACGCCGAGGAGGACGGGAAAGCCAAGGAAGGCGGGCAGGAGGAGAAACCGGATCCGGCGCCGGCGGCCTCGGCGTCCGGCGGGGACGGCAGAGCCGAAGTCGGGCGGAAGACCGGGCCCGGCCCGCAAGAGCACGACGAACAGCAGGAGCCGTGAGGGGCGGCCCCGCCACGCGCTGCACCATCCCCGCCCGCACAGGAGGTCCCGGGCGGGCGAAGGCGGCGGACTCGTTGTCCGCCCGCACGGGCGGACGTAGGCTCGGGCCGGTAAGCCGACGAGTCCGGTCGGCGCCCGCGACGTCATGACCCCCGTGGATCGGAGACCGCCCGTGGCAGTCACCTCCCCCAGCGCCTTCGCGCGGATACGCCGCGCCGTATTCGCCCGCCACTCCAACCCGTGGAGCGCGTGGACCCGGTGGGCCACCACACCCTTGGTCTTCCTGCCCGTATGGACGCGCGACTGGCGACATGCCGTCGCGGTCGGCGCGTGGATGGCGCTCAACCCCGTGGTCTTCCCCGAGCCCGCCGACGACGGCAACTGGGCCACGCGGGCCATCCTGGGCGAGGAGCGGTGGATCAGCGAACGCCCGCGCGACGCCGCGATGGCGGTGCAGGCCGCGGTCTTCCTGGCCGGGTGCGTGGCCGTCGTGTCCGCCCACCGGCGAAAGGCCGTGCCGACGGCCGCCGCCACGGCGACCATGATGGCCCTGACCATGGTCTACTGGGAGCAGATGGCCCGCTATCACGACCGCCGCCAACAGGCGGAGCGAAGGCAGGGGGTCGGTTCCGTCCCCCCTCCCACCCGCTGGGCCCCGTCCCGCGGCCCGGGAGGCGACCCGACCGAGGACACGTCGCTTCGGCGGTGACCGAGACGACGCGGCCGCAGCGTCGCCGCATGGCCTCCCCGGCAGCGCCCGCCACCGGGCACGCCGTCCCCGGCCGGCTTCCTTCCGACCGCACCCGCACCGGCCTTCCCGCCGGGGCGAAGAGCCCCGGCGAGCGGCTGCGCGCCCCGCACCCGAGGGGCGCTCCCCTGCCGCTTACCCGGTGCCCGGCGCGGAGGGACTCACACTCCGCACGCCGGGTAGAAGCCGTCCAGGTCGAGCGGCGGTGGGAGGCGGCCCTCCGGCTCCGAGTCCGCCACGCCCACGTCATAGTGCTCGACCTGGGGAGAGAGCCCTTCTCCCCGCCCGCCCTGGTGCCCCCGCACCACGTAGTACCCGTCCCCGTCGTACTGGTAGAAAGCCAGGTCGGGACGGTCGTTGCCGTCGTAGTCCACCACGCGCAGAGCCGTCACCTGCTCCTCGGGGAACCCGTGCGTCTCCTGGCCCCCGCCCCATTTCGAGATGGGACCCGTCCGCAGTTCGTTCACCGCGGAGGGGACCGGGTCGTCGCCTCCGACCCCTTCGGACGCTGTGATCACCAGGTCGAGCCACCCGTCACCGTCGAAGTCGGCCACCGCCGCGCGGACGTGGTCCTCGTCCCGGTCCATGAAGCCGACCAGGTCGCGTGGGGTACGCGGTTCCCCGAACCCGGATTCCTCCCCGAAGGCGATGCGCAGCTCATCGCCGGTGCCCCCGGTGCCGGTGACGGCGTCGGGATACTCGTCGTCGTTCACGTGGGCGATGAGGCGGCCCGGCGGGTCGAAGCAGGGTTCGGGCCCCGGTGCTCCGACCGGCGCTCCGGACGCGCATCCGCTGAGCACGAGGCCCAGGCCGACGGCCGCCCCTGGTCCCCGGTACCGTCCGGCTGCTCCCATGCTCACCACGCTTTCTCTCCGGCAGGGGTGTCGCGCCGCGCCGGGGTCGGTCGGCCGGTCAGCGTAGCATCTACGGGAAAGCGCATTCCCCACGGCGGATCCGATCGCCGTGCCCCTGGACTGTGACCACTTCACCCCGGTCCGTGCCGCCTGACGAGACGACGGACACGTCCGTTTCGGCACCAGAAGCAGCTCGTGGGACCGAGCACCTTCTTCGTGCGGGCCGGCAGGGGGAAAGAGCGGTCGGCATGGACATCCTGCGCGGGAACAACGTCACGGTCACCGGGGCCGCCGACGGACCGACGGTCGTGCTGGCCCGCGGATCCGGCTGTGACCAGGACATGTGGCGTCTGCTCGTCCCGCCCCCCGGCCGAGCGGTACCGGATGCTGCTGTCCGGCTACGGCGGCTCCGCAGGGGCGGACGCCTCCGCCCGGAGTGAGGGCAGGTGCTCCTCCCTGGACCGCCTGCTCCGGGAACAGGGTCGGCGCCACCGGAAGGGGCCGATTCCCATCTTGTTCTCACCCGCCACACAGGAAACACCAAGGTTCGCTCCCTACCTTCGTCTCCATGACGAACACCACCGATCAGGAGACCGCGGGAGTGCGGCACCGACCGAAACGCACACGGGGAGCCTGGGCCGCGACGGCGCTGCTGGCGGCCGTCCTCGCGCTCGGCGGGTGCGCCGTACCGGGCACCACCGCCTCGGAATCGGCCGCCGCCACGTCGTCCGCTTCGGAGACGACCGGCTCCGGGGACACGTCGTCCGCGACGACCGGGGAGACGATCACGGACACCGCCTCCGCGGCGCAGGCCCTCATGGCGACGCTGTCGGACGAACAGCGCGAACAGCTGGTATACGCCTACGACGACGAGGCCAGGACCACGTCGTGGTCGAACTTCCCGGTCACCTTCGTCGACCGGGCCGGGCTCGACTTGGAGGACCTGGACGAGGAGCAGAGGGCCGCGGCCATGGAGGTCCTCCAGGCGCTGCTGAGCGAGGAGGGGTACGAGACCGTCACCGACATCATGGGCGGCGACGAGTTCCTCCTGGAGAACAGCTCCAGCACCGAGGACTCGCTGGGCCGGTACTACATCGCCTTCTTCGGCGACCCCTCCGACTCCGGAGCCTGGGAGGTGCAGTTCGGCGGGCACCACCTCGGCGTGAACGCCACGCTGGACGGTGCCGACGACTCGATCACGTTCGCGCCCACGCACCTGGGCTCCCAACCCGCCGCCTACACCGACGAGGAGGGCGACGAGGTCCAGCCGCTCGCGGCCGTGTACGAGACGGCCTTCGCCTTCTACGACAGCCTGACCGAAGAGCAGAGAGCCGAGCTGTACCAGGGATCGGAGGTCGGGGACCTCGCCTGCGCCCCCGGCGACACCTGCTCCTACCCGACGGGGACCGGGGTCTCCGGGGCGGACCTGACCGACGAGCAGAGGCAGCTGCTGCTCGACGTGGTGGCCAACTGGGTGGGGCTGTCGGACGAGGAGACCACGGCCGAGGCCCTGGCCGAGATCGAGGCGACCCTGGACGAGACCTACGTGAACTGGTCGGGGGCGACCGAGTACGACACGACCCGGGGAGAGGGCGTCCACTTCCAGGTCTCCGGCCCGGACGTCTACGTCGAGTTCTCCAACCAGCGGGGCTCGGCGGGCGCCGACGTGGACGGGTACACCACGGCGGGGTGGGGGCACATCCACACCATCTACCGCGACCCGGGCAACGACTACGGCGGCAGCGCCACCCAGCAGGAGTCCTCCGGGACGGGCGGCCCCGGCGGCGGGGCTCCCTCCGGTGAGGCCCCCTCCGGCGGGCCCGGCGACGGGGAGGGCCCGTCCGGCGGCCCGTCAGGCGGACCACCCGCGGACGGCTGACCCGCGACCGAGCCGCACCCCTGACGGACGTGCCCGCCGACCGGACCGCACCACGGGTGCGCGAGGTCGGGCGGGCACGGCGCCGTCTTCCGCCTCGGGGTCCGGACGGCGACGTCGTCCCGCGTCGCTTCGGCGGTGACCGAAACGTCGCGGCCGTAGCGTCGCCGTATGGATCCACGAGCGGTACGCACCACTGGACACGCCACCTCCGACCGCCTCCCTCCCCGCCCCGGCACCGCGTTCCCCACGGAGCGGGAGAGCCCCGGCGAGCGGCTGCGCGCCCTGCACCTGCGGGGCGCTCCCCTGCTGCTGCCCAACGCCTGGGACCACGCGTCGGCCGCCGCCCTGGCCGCCGCGGGGTTCCGCGCCGTGGGGACCACCAGCCTGGGTGTCGCCGCGGCGGCCGGGCTCCCCGACGCCCGGGGGCTCGCGCGCGAGGAGACGCTACGGCTCGCCCGCGGCCTGTCCCGGCTGGAGGTGCCGGTCAGTGTGGACGTCGAGGGCGGCTTCGGCGCGTCACCGGCACGGGTCGCCGCGCTGGCCGCCGAACTGGAGCGGATGGGGATCGCCGGGATCAACCTGGAGGACGGCCTCCCGGACGGCGGGCTCGCCGGTACCGGACACCAGCGGGCGGTGATCCGCGCGGTCAAGGAGGCGGCTCCGACGCTGTTCCTCAACGCACGCACCGACACCCACTGGCTGCCCGGACACACGGGGCAGACCGCCGACCGGACCGCCGCCTACGAGGAGGCCGGCGCCGACGGGGTGTTCGTGCCCGGCCTGCGCGACGAGGAGGAGATCGCCGCCCTGGCCGCCGCCCTGCACGTCCCGCTCAACATCCTCCACTCCCCCGGCGGTCCGCCCCTGCGGGTCCTCGCCGCGCTGGGTGTGCGCCGCGTGAGCTGCGGTTCCCTGCTCTTCCGCGCCGCCCTGCACGGAGCCCTCGCCGCGGCCGAGGCGGTGGCGTCGGGCCTTCCCCTCCCCGAGGGCGTTCCGGACTACGGGGCGGCCCAGGCTCTCGCACAGCGGTTCGCCCGGGGCTCCGCGGACGGCTGAGCCGGAGACGGCCGTGTCCCGCACGGTCGGGTCGCGCGGCGCATCCGACGGCACGCGTCCGCGACCGGGAGCCCCGCCGCCGGGCCCACAGGCGGCGGCCTCAGTGGTCGCCGGTGTCCAGCAACCGCTCGAAGCGGCCCGCGGGATGCGCGCGCGTGGGCATGGCCTCCACGAACGGCAGCAGCTCCCGCTCGGCGACCCCGTGGACCCGGCGCAGCTCGGCCACCGGGTCGGGGTGCTCGTCCACCCTCAGGTCCAGGTAGGGGTAGGGGTGGCCGGTGTGCACGTACAGCGCGGCGCTCTGCCTGCCCCGCCGGTCGCCACCGGCCGCCTGCCCCGCCTCCAGGGCGCCCAACAGCCGCTGGTCCATCCGCTCCCCGGCACCGGCCTCGAACCGCTCGGCCATCGCGTCGAGCGTGTCGGCGCCGGTCAGGATGTTGCCCGCCACCGCGTAGCCGTTCCCCACTCTGTGGCCGCACCACGGGTGCGCCTGCGGGCCGGTGTGCGCGGCGGCGCGTCCCTCGCGGTCGACCACCGCGACCTGCCGCGAGTCCGCGTCGGGGTCCGCGTCCAGGACCCGGCGCAGCGCGTCCTCGGCGGAGTGGGACCGCAGCAGTTCCAGGGCGTCCACGCCCAGCAGCGGGTTGATCAGCGCCTGCGTGGCGACCGCCCCCGCGTCCGCGTGGGCGAACACCGACAGCGCACCGATCGCCGGGAACCGGCTGCTGACCGCGACACCGCACGTTCCGGTGGCGACGTCGTGGGCGACGACGGAGAAGGTACCTGCGTACAACCGGTCTCACTCTCGGGTGTGCGGGCGTCCGTTCGGAGCACGCCCGGGTCAGTGCGGTGGGGCGTCCGGGCCGGGGCCGGAGCCCTCGTGCGGGCCACGGGAAGGGTACCGGGCGTGCGGGCGGTGCGCCCGTTCGGGAAGGGGCGCGGGGCGCGGGCGCCGCGCGGGATCGGGCAGGTGACCGCTTCCGGCCAGCGCGGGTGGTTCATGACCTTTGCCCGTGTCGTCGGCCACGGCGCGGTGCGTACGGTGGCCGGGCCGATGCACGCCCCGGCGTCGCCCCCGCGGCCCCGGCCGGAGAAGCAAAGGAACGACCCCCCGTGCGCACAGCACCCGCCCTCACCACCGCGGGCACCCTGGTGCTCGCCCTGGCGGCATCCCTGGCGGTGACCGCCCCGGCCGCCGCAGACGACCCCCTCCGGGCGTTCCACGAGCAGGAGGTCGTCTGGGCCCCCTGCGAGGAGCACCTCCTGCGCGACGTGGAGTGCGCCTGGATCGACGTCCCCCTGGACTACGCCGCCCCCGGTGGCGAGCGCGCCTCCATCGCCGTCAGCCGCAACCGCGCCTCGGACCCCGAGCGGCGCCGCGGCATCCTGCTCACCAACCCCGGCGGCCCCGGCGGCACGGGCCGCCAGATGGCCGTCGGCGACCGCCCCGACCACGGCTTCTCCTCCCTGGGAGCCCAACGCGTCGCCGAGGTCTACGACGTGATCGGGATGGACCCGCGCGGCAGCGGTGCCTCCACCCCCTACCTGGACTGCGGCACGAACTACCCGGTCGCGGTCCCCCGGCCCACCGACGAGGCGCTCTCCGCCCACACCCGTGCGGTGATCGCCGCCCAGCGGACCTGCGAGAGCGCCCACGGCGACCTGATCCCGCACATGACCACCGCGAACACCGCCCGTGACATGGACGTGATCCGCGCCGCCCTGGGCGAGGACGAGATCTCCTACCTCGGCCGCTCCTACGGCACCTACCTCGGCGCCGTGTACGGCAGCCTGTTCCCCGAACGCCTGGACCGCAGCGTCCTGGACTCCGCCGTCACGCCCGAGGGCATGGGGCGCGGGGTCTTCACCCTGCAGAGCGAGGGATACCGGGCCAACGTTGAGCGCTACACCGCCTGGGTGGCCGAACACGACGACGTCTACGGCCTGGGGACCACCCCCGAGGAGGTGCTGGCCGTCTTCGAGCGGACCCGCGCACGGCTGGTGGAGCACCCCCGCTACGACCAGTGGCCGGGCGAGCCGGAGCCGTGGATCTACACGGCGGACTACTTCGACGAGGACATCGGCTACGCGGCGCGCTTCCAGGACCAGTGGAGCAACCGGACCACCAGTCTCTGGTACATCGTCAACGACCTGCCCTACCCCGTTGTCGAACTGCCCGAGGAACCTGAGTGGCCTGAGTGGCCCGACCCCGGGATCGAGTACGACAACGTCTCCCTGATGATGGCGGTGCTCTGCGAGGCCGAATGGCCCACGCGCCTGTCGGACTACCACGCCGGTGTCCGGGAGGTCCGTGAGCGCAGCCCGTACGGCGTCGGGGCGATCTGGCACGTACCCCAGCCCTGCACCTTCGCCTCGCACACGCCCGCCCCGCTGGTGGAACTGGAACGCGACGGCTACCCGCGCGGTCTGGTCATCGGGGCCGAGCACGACGCCAACACCGTCTACGAGGGGGCCGAGCTCATGGCCGACAGGCTGGACAACGCCCTCGTCACCGTCGCCGACGAGGGGGACCACACCTTCTACGGGCGCGAGGGGATGGACTGCGTGACGGCTGCGGTGGACGCCTACCTGGTGGACGGCGCCCCGCCCCGGGACGCCCTGTGCGCCGGACGCCCCCGCTCCGAGGACCCCCTCCGTCCGGAGGAGCCGGGAGGAGCAGCGGCCCGGGTCCCGGACGCCGGACCGCACCGTGACCAGCTGCGGACCGGTCCCCTCACCGGGGACGAGTTGCACTGACCATGGAGGTCGGCAACACCCGCCCCGCCTGACACATGCGGAGAGGGCCTTCGGGTACCGGTGCGGACTGCGACATCTGCTCCGACCGCCAGAAGGCCCTCGACGCCCCACACGACCCGCGCCAACGCCCGCCTGACCCCCGCTGAACGTGATCAGGCCGGAGTCTCCGCTTCGCCCCTGCGATTCTCGTGCTGCTCTGCTTGACTGGCCCCATGTCCGAGCTCTCCCGCGGTCTGCTGTTGAAACTGGCCGGCCGCAAGTCCTTCGACCGCGGCATGGACTACCTCGGGCGGGTGTCGGGGCTGCGCGCGGACGGAAGGAGCGTGCGCGCCACCGTCCGCGGACAGCAGCGTTACCGGGTGCGGCTCACCGCCGCGGGAGCCTTCTCCTGGCACTGCGACTGCCCCTGGGCCCAGGGGGGCAACTGCTGCAAGCACGTGGTCGCGGTGGGGCTGGTGCACCTGTACGAACGCGAACACGGCGGCGGAAGGGGTCCGCACGCTCGTCCGCGGCCCCGCCACGGTGACCGTCGCCCCGCCCTCCCACCGGTGCAGGTCCTGGGCCAGGGCCAGATGCCGGTGGGCCGCCAGGCGGGCCGACGGGGTCGCTCCGTCCAGCCCCGCAGGACTTGCCGCATGCAGTCGTAACTAATATGGTTACGATCAGAACCGGGGGGCGAGGGAGGCGGAGTCCGACGTGAGTGCCAACAGCAGACTGACCATCGCGGCGCACGCCCTGACATGGATCGGGCTGTACCAGCGGCGCGGCCACGAGGTCGCCACCTCCGAGCAGATCGCGACGAGCGCCAACACCAACCCGGTGGTGATCCGCCGCCTGCTGGCCGAGCTGCGCAGGGCCGGCCTGGTCGTTTCACGGCGGGGGGCGGGGGCGGGCTGGATGCTCTCGCGGGACCTGGCGGCGATCACCCTGCTCGACGTCCACCAGGCGGTCGAACCGGGACCGGTCTTCGCCCTGCACCGCGCGACACCGGACCCCGGGTGCGTCGTGGGCCGCGGTATCGGGCCGGCGCTGAGCGCCGTGTACGACGACGTGGAGGCCGCCCTGCGCAGGGAACTGGCCGGGACCACGCTGGAGGACGTGCTGCGGGACGTCCTGACAACCGCCTGACCCGGGGCCGGCGGCTTCCCCTGCCCGAGGGGGGTCGCATCCCGCGCCCACCGATGTAACCAAAACGGTTACATCATACGAACGAGAAGACAAGGACAGGGACGATGGCAACAGACACCCAGACCTCGCGAACCGCGGCCGAGAGGTTCGTGGAACGCCTCGGCAGGCAGGACCCCGACGGTATCCAGGAACTGTTCGCCGAGGAGATCGACTGGTACGTCCCCGGCAGTGACGCGTTCCCCTGGACCGGGCGCCGTACCCGCCGGGAGGAGGTCGCGCCGTACTTCACCGCGATGTGGCCGCACTTCGCGCCCGGCGAGAGCAAGGTCGTGCTGGAGCGCGTCATCGTCGACGGTGGTGACGTCGTACTGCTGGCGTCCTGGACGCACACCGTCGTGGCCACCGGGAAGGAGTTCACCACACCGGCGGCCGTCCACCTGAGGGTCGAGGACGAACGGATCGTCCGCATGCACCTGTACGAGGACACGCGGACCGTCGGCGAGGCGTTCGACGCCGACTGAACGGAGAGTGCTCAGGGGCTGACCACTGCCACCTCCGGGGATCTGGCGCGAGCCGTCAGAGGAGCCACAGGGTGACCGCGAGCGATCCGAGGAAGACGACGCCGGCGAGGACCTGCCTCGTCCAGTGGGCGTCGTACAACTGCGGGGCGGTGCGGGTCGAGAGCAGCAGGTACCCGTCGGAGGAACTCGCGATGAGGGTGTCCTCGTTCCACTCGTACACGGTCCCGTTGACCAGCAGACGGGTCCCGGGCGTGACGGCCCACTCCCGGTAGGAGCGGCCGGTGCTCGAATGCGCGTGCTCGGGTTCGAGTTCCCGCCTCGCCTCCGCCCTGCCGAAGGCGCCCTCCGCCAGGGGGTCGACCACGAAGGAGTCATGGGTGAGGGCGATCTTGTCCGTGACGGCTCCACGGGGGTAGCACCACGCCCTCCCCGTCCTGTCCTCAAGCAGGAAGGGCGCCTCGCTCTGCTCCACGTGGACCAGGGTCGCGCGCAGGCGTTCGTAATGGGCGCCCTCGCCCGGGCGGTGGTCCCACACCTCGGTCCGGTACCACACGCACCTGGTCCTGGAGTAGGGGGCGACCAGCGGCCCCGAGGTCCCCGGTACGGCGTTCCCGTCGACCAGGACCGAGGTACCGGAGCGGGGCAGGTCCCGCAACGGAGGTGTCCGTGCGCTGCGTATCCTCCGGAACCGTGTGCGCGTGCGCAGCACCCGGGCGAGCAGGAGGGCGCTGAGCACGGTGGCCAGCAGGGCCAGGAGCTGGAACGCGGTCCGCGATCCACCGACGAACAAGTCATCCATAGTCGCCACCTCTTCGTGCCGGTGGCCGTGGTGCCAGGCCACCGGCACGAAGCATGATCAGCCTTCCTCCGAGCGGTCCGTGTCTGCCTCAGCGAGGGCGTCGTGCCGGGTGGCGGGGGAAAGGGGTGTTCCCGCCAGGTATCCCGCCCGGGCCAGGGCGTTGCCGCCGACCGCCGCGGTGGCCAGTTGCACGAGCAGCGCCAGGCCGATCTTGAGCGCGTTCTCCACCGAGGGGAACCACAGCAGCAGACCGAGCAGGAGCAGGGCCGTCCCCAGCCCGGCCGAGACCGACACCCCGTGCAGGCGGGCGTAGAAGTCGCGCAGACGCACGAGGCCGAGGGCTCCCGTCGCGAACACGGACGCTCCGGCGATCACACAGGCCACGGCAAGCGTCTCCAACGGGGTCATCGTTTGCCTCCGGAGATCAGTCGGGCCAGGGACAGGGCGGAGAGGAAGCCCACGAGGGCGCACACGAGGACGATGTCGACCACCAGGTCGGAGTCAACGCGAAGGCCGAGGACGACCACGAGGCCGACGAAGCCGAAGAGGACCACGTCGGCTCCGGCCGCCCTGTCCCCCCTGGAGGGTCCCGCGAGGATGCGGTAGGCAGCCAGGGCCATGGACGCCCCGAGCAGCAGCAGTGCGATGTCGACGGGGTTCATCAGGTCTCCTCCCCGCGGGGCGTGGCCTTCGCCCGCCCCGTGCGTGTCAGGCTCAGCAGGTAGTCCTCCATCTGGCGGATGTCGTCGAGGAAGGCCTGCTCGTCAGCGGTGTACATGCCGTGCACCCACAGGGCGGGCGGGTCGGTGCGGGTGGCCACGGTCACCGTTCCGGGGGTCAGGGAGACCATGTTGGCGACGGCCGTGATCTCCAGGTCGGTGCGACAGCGCAACGGGACCTCGATCAGGGCGGGCACGGACGCGCTGCCCGGGGTGAGGATGTCCCAGGCGACCCGGAGCGTGGAGGTCACCACCCGGGAGCCGTAGAAGAACGGGAACCACGCGATCCGCAGGGTCCTGCTCAGGAAGGAGGTCATCGGTTCGTCACCGCCTCGACGTAGGTGGAGGTGTCCAGCAGATGGGCTGCGGCCTGGGCGCTCAGGTCGAGCAGGACCTGGGCGCCCAGGCCGACGCACAGAGTGACGCCGGTCAACGCCACCGCGGGCAGCACCAGGCCCGCGCGGATCCTCGTGGTGGCCGGGGCCGCGGTGGCCGTCACGCCCCCGCCCGTGGGCCGTCCGACCTCGGGTTCACTGCCGGATCCCGGTTCGGGGCTCCAGAACACCGAGCCCCAGATCTTGAGCATCGACATCAGCGTGATGAGGCTGACGGTGACGGCGATCGCGGCGACCACCCACTGGCCGTCGTCGAAGGCGGCGGCGACCAGGGTGAGCTTGGCGACGAACCCGGAGAAGGGCGGCAGTCCGGCCAGCGACAGGGCCGCGCCCAGGAAGGCCAGCGCCAGCAGCGGTTCCCTGCGGGCCAGGCCGCCCAGCCGGTCGAGTCTGCCGGTGCCGTGGACGTGCTCGATCGCGCCGGTGGACAGGAACAGGGACGCCTTCACCACCATGTGGTGGACGAGGTAGAAGATCCCCGCCATCAGTCCCAGTTCGGTGAACAGGGCCACGCCGAGGAGGATGTAACCGATCTGGCTGACCATGTGGAAGACCAGGACCGAGCGGGTGGTGTCCTCCCCCACCGCGCCCAGGACCCCGATCAGCATGGTCGCGCCGAACAGCACCAGGCCCACCCACAGCAGCGAGGACTCGCCGCCGAAGACCACCGCGTAGAGGCGGTAGATCGCGTAGATGGCGACCTTGGTGTGCAGGCCGGAGAACAGGGCGGTGACCGCCGGGGAGGGCGCGGTGTAGGTGCGTGCCAGCCAGCCGTGCACCGGCACGACGGCGGCCTTGACCGACATCGCCAGCAGCACCACGCCCATGGCGACCGCGACCACGGGTGACTCCTGTGCGGCGCCCGCGAGTTCACCGAGCTGCACGGTTCCGGCGGCGCCGTAGACCAGGGCGACACCGGCCAGGAACACGGTCGAGGTCAGCAGGTTGACCGCGACGTAGGTCCGTCCGCCCCGCAGGCCCCGCAGGGTTCCGGCGATGGCCATCAGCCCGTAGGAGGGCAGCAGCATCACCTCGACGAACACGAAGAGGTTGAACAGGTCTCCCGTGAGCAGCGCCCCGTACACCCCGGCGGACAGCACCAGCACCAAGGACGGGAAGAAGCGCCGGTCGGCCTCGCCGGTGGCCACGGCGAAGGCCGAGCACACCAGCACCAACAGGGCGGTGGTGGTGATCATCAGCGCGCTGAAGGTGTCGGCGGCCAAGGGGATGGCCACCCCGGCGGGCCACAGGCCCACCTGGTGGGCGTGCACCTGTCCCGCCCGGGTGCACCAGAGCAGCGCGACACCAGCGGCGAGCGCGAAGGCGCTGGTCCCCAGGAACAGGGTGCGGGCCGCCGGACGCGCGAGGGGAAGGACCAGCAGCGCGGCGCCCAGGAGGGGAACCGCGACCAGCACGGGCAGGAGAACGGGGATCATGAGGCGTCCTCGGTGTCGTCGCTCTCACCGGTCGCGGCGAGGGCGAGCATGTAGATGGTGATGGAGAAGGCGATGACGATCGCCGTGAGCACGAACGCCTGGGGCAGGGGGTCGGCCATGGCGGCTCCGGTGTCGCGCCCCAACAGGGGTTCGCCTCGGCGGAAGGCGCCGCCCGCCGACATCAGCAGGAGGTTGACCCCGTGGCTGAGCAGGACGAAGCCCAGGACGACGCGGACCATGCCGCGTTGCAGGATCAGGTAGACGGCTCCGGCGACCAGGACGCCGATCGTGATGGCCAGGGTCATCGGGTACCTCCGGTGGCCGGACCGTGCTGGACGGGGTCGGGTGTGTGGTGCGCGTCGGGCTCCGGGGGGCTCTTGCGGCCGGTCCGGGGCAGCCCCAGCTGGTTGAGCGCGGTCAGCAGCACGCCGACCACGGTCAGGTAGACGCCCACGTCGAAGACGAGCGCGCTGGTGAAGTGGTAGTAACCGCCCCAGGGCAGGGGGATCTCGGCGTGCAGGGGCCGCAGGAAGGACCCGTCGGCGTAGCCGAGCAGCCCGGTGACCGCGGCGGTGAGGACGCCCGCGGCGATGAAGGCCGGGTAGGCCAGGCGGATGCGGGCCGCCGAGGCGCTGGGCGCGGTCAGGTAGGCCAGGGCGAAGGCCGAACCGCCGACCAGTCCGGCGATGAAGCCCCCGCCCGGGGCGTTGTGGCCCCGCACCAGGAGGTAGAGCGACCACAGCACCAGCAGCGGGATCAGCCAGCGCGCCACGGTGCGCATGATCACGGTGTTGTCGTCGGCGTCCCAGAGCGGATTGGTCCTGGCCACGTGGGAGGAGACCTCGCCGTTCGCGATGAGACCGGACGATCGCAGGACGGCGATGATGATCAGGCCGGCCACTCCCAGGACGGTGAGCTCGCCCAGTGTGTCCAGGGCCCGGTAGTCGACCAGGATCGTGTTGACCACGTTGGTGCCGCCGGTGTCCTCGGGCGCGTGGGAGAGCAGGTAGTCGCTGACCCCTGAGGGTTCCCTGCGTCCGGTGAGCAGGTAGGCGCCCAGGCCCGCCGCGGCACCCGCGGCCAGGGCGATCGCCGCGGTGAGGACGGTGCGTGAACGGCGGACCCGGTGGAACTCGCGGGGAAGCCGGCGCAGCACCAGAACCGCCACGACCACCGTCAGGGTCTCCACCAGCAACTGGGTCAGCGCCACGTCGATGGCGCCGAGGAAGACGAACCACAGCGCGGTGGTGAACCCGGCGACCCCGACCAGGGCCAGGGCGGCCATCCGCGAGCGGGTCACCACCGAGGTGAGCACCGCGACCGCCACCAGCGCCACCAGGAGCCAGTCCAGCGCGCGTGAGGCGGGTGCGGGCGGCAGCCCGTAGTCCAGCCCGAGAGCGCAGACCACGGCGGCGAGCGCGATGAGCACGACGAACGGCATGGCCAGGTGGCGGGTGGGCGCGTCGGTGCGGGTCAGGTCGCCCACGCGTGTGCCCAGGGCGATGACCGCAGCGTGTGTGCGTTCGAAGACGCCTGTGCCCTGGACGGGGAGGAGCCGGCGCCCGGCGAGCTTCTCCCCGCAGCCGGAGGCCCAGGTCAGGAGTGCGCCGAGGAGCAGGGCGGCGGCCGACATCCCCAGGGCGGGGTTGAGTCCGTGCCACAACGCCAGGTGGGAGTCCGCGGGGGCGAGGGCCGCGTCGCCGGCCGCCCAGGAGACGGCCGGGTTCAGCGCCGTGGCCCCCAGACCCAGGGCCAGGCCCGCGACCGCGGTGATCACGGGGGCGGACAACAGGAGCGCGCCCGCCTCCCGGGGCGCTTCCCGGTCGGGACGGCGCCTGCTGCTCCCGCCGAAGGTCATGTACACGAAGCGGAAGGCGTAGGCGAAGGTCAACGACGCCGCGACGACCGCGACGGCCCCGGCGACCGGACCGCTCCATGCGGGCCCCGGCGCCTGCGTCAGCGCCTCGAAGAGGTTCTCCTTGCTGACGAATCCCAGCAGAGGGGGGACCCCGGCCATGGACAGCGCGGCGAGCGCGCTCACCGCCGCGGTGACGGGCATCGTCCGGCGCAGACCACCCAGTTCACGCAGGTCCCGCGTTCCCGTTTGGTGGTCGATCACGCCCACCGACATGAACAGCGCCGACTTGAACAGGGCGTGGGCCACGGTGTGCACGGCGGCGGCGACGAGCGCCTGCGGGGTTCCCACACCGATGACGGCGATGAGGAAGCCGAGCTGGCTGACCGTGGAGTAGGCGGTGAGTTCCTTCAGGTCGTGCCGTTGCAGGGCCAGCACGGCGCCGAGCACGGCGGTGGTCAGACCGACGGCGATCAGGGTGGTGCCCCACAGCGGCGTGTCGGTGAAGGCCGGGGAGAAGCGCATCGCCAGGTAGACGCCGGCCTTGACCATCGCCGCCGCGTGCAGGTAGGCGCTCACCGGGGTGCTCGCGGCCATGGCGTCGGGCAGCCAGTAGTGGAAGGGGAACTGGGCCGACTTGGTGAACACCGCGATGACGACCAGCACCGCCACGGTGCTGGTGAAGGCGGTGTCCTGGGTCCAGGACAGGTCGCCCAGGATCACGCTGAGGCGGGTGGTCCCGGTGCGCACCCACAGCAGCACCACCGCGGTCAGCAGTGCCAGTCCGCCCATGGCGGTGAGCAGGAACGTGCGCACCGCTGGTCGTGAGGCGCCCGGTCCGGACAGGCCGATCAGGTAGAAGGAGCAGATCGTGGTCAGTTCCCAGAAGACGAAGAGCAGGACCACGTCGTCGGCCAGGACCAGACCGGTCATGGACAGGGCGAAGGCGCTCATCAGGACGTAGAAGCCGGTCCTGCGCCCGGGTGGGAAGTAGCGGGTGGAGTAGGCCATGACCAGCGCGCCCACGCCGAGCACGAGTACGCAGAACAGCCAGGCCAGGCCGTCCATGCGCAGGTTCAACCCCACGCCGAGGGCGGGCATCCAGGGCAGGGACGCCTCCAGGGTCTGGTCGTGGTTCCACAGGGAGGGCCCCTGGGCCCCGACCCACAGGGCCGCCAGGGCCAGTACCAGGGCGATGGGCCACCCAGCGGCGCGGCCCAGCGGGCGTTCCAGCAGCGGGACGAGCAGGGTGGTGACGGTGAGCAGGGCAAGGAGGAGCAGCAGCACGCCGCTGTCCTTTCACGGTTGCGCGCCGGTTCCCGGGCATGCGGACACACGCCGGGAACGGCCGTGGCGCACAGGGGCGCGGCACGGTCGGCGTTCAGCGAAAGAAGATGGAAAAGGGCACGCGGAAGGTGCCTCACGCAGGACGGAACCCGGGACGGCCCGCGGGCGCTGATGTCAGATACCGGTGCCTTGGGCAGGCCGGAATCCGACGGCGCGCGGACACGGGGCGACCGTCAAGCGGAGAAGGAAAGACGCCTCGACCGAGGCGGAAGGGTCAGCTGCGTCCGGGCGGGCAGGAGCTGAGTTCACCATGGGCGTTGGTACCCCACGAGGTGGAGTAGCCGTTGGTGCCCAGGGGGCGGGGATTGCGCACGGGCAGCTTGTGCCGCTCGGTGAAGGGCAGACGGCCTACGCGGCCGTGGGCGTGCGGGGCGCGGAAGAACGCGTCCTCCGCGAGGGCGGATGAGCGATGACGTGTTGAGGGGATCGTGGTCACCGTTCGGGACATCACGACACCTCCTCGTACATCTCGGCACATCGCAGCAGCTGTCACTCTACCAGCCCCGGCCTCACGCAGGCCAGAGGGGGCCGTGTGTCGGGGGCGCTGGAGGCCTCGCCGCGCGCCGGGGCCGGGGAGACACCACGGGACCGCCAGCGGTCAGTCCGCTCGCACCGGAGCGGGTCCTCACCCGCCCGGGGGCAGCCGAGCGGGCCGCGCGGGCGGCCGCGGGCGGTGTGCTGGGGCGCGGATCCTCCTGGACGAAGCCGGGGCCGTGGAGGACACGGACGACCTGATGGACGCTGGCGGGTACAGCACCCTCCCGGTCCCCGGCGCGGTGGTCTCCCGCGCCGGGGAGCCGTACGGCCTGGTTCCCCGACACCCGGCCGTCGCGGCCGGCGTTCAACGCCTCAGGTGCGGCATGAAGGCGGCCAGGACGACCGGGCAGGAACTGGGAGCCACGTCAGGTCCCTCTGTGCGCGGGGCGCACCCACCTCAGGCGGAGGCGCGAACTCCCCGGGCGGTGAACGCCGCCTCCCTGGCACGGGCCCGGGTGACCACGCCGCGCAGGGCGGGGTCGGTGAGCAGCACCACGGGAGCGATGCGGTTCGGCGTGGTGGGGTACCACCCGGGCAGCGCCTCCTCGATCACGGCCCAGGCCTCGTCCCGGGCGCCCCGCGCCGCCAGCCCCCGCGCGGTCTCCAGGGCCTCCTCGAACTCCGGGGGCTCGGGCACCCGGTGCTCGTCCAGCCACGCTTTCCCGACAGGCTCCCCCGTTTCGTCCTCCTCGGGCAGTCCCGGCACCATCTCACGCAGAGCCACCAGCGCGGGGTTCACATGCCCTGGGGAGTCGAGGGAGAGGCCGTACAGCGCGAGCGGGACCGCCTCGGTCCGGATCTGCTCCACGCCGATCTCGTCCACCACCCGGGACGACAGGACTCTGCGCAGCTCGTGGTGGACCCACCGCGGCTCCAGGAAGGCGGACAGGACCACCTTGAGGTAGGCGGCCGCGGCCGACCCCCGGGTCTCGGCCCGGTCGAAGGCCGTGAGCGCGAGGTCCACGTTTCCGGCCAGCGCCTCACGGCGCCCCAGCTCCAGCAGCTCCTCCGCGTCGTCGGAGCGCACGGGGTGCCCGTCGCCACCGCTGAGCTCCTCGAAGGAGACGCGCTCGGCGTGGACGAGCGAGGCGAAGGAGCGGTGCCGATCGCCCAGACCGGGGTACCAGCTCGCCCAGATGTAGGCCGCCCACTCCCCGTCGGGGGAGACGTCGCCCGCGTCCAGGATCCAGTACTGGGCGTCGGTGTCGGAGGAGACCAGCAGCAGCGGACCGACGAGCTCCTCGTCCTCCATCTCCATGCTCCCCTCACCCAGACCGAGCATGTTCGCCAGACTGTCCCATTCGAGTTCGGCGGTGGAGCTCATCTCGTAGACGAACGCCCCCATCCTCCCCCAACCGTCGGACGCGGCGAGGAAGGAGCGGTAGCTCGGCGGCAGCCGACGGCCCAGGCGCTCCTCCAGGGCCGCGATCCGCTCCTCCGGGGCGCCCTCGTCGCCGAACCAGGACGAGGTCCGCTCCTCCTCGTCGACCTCCTCACCCTCGGCCTCGGCGACACGCAGCATGTCGGCGCTGTACTCGGTGAGGTAGGTCCGCCACTCCTCGACGGTCGCCGGGAGCGCGGGCGCGTCCTCGTCCTCCGGAGCGACCGCCAGGCCCAGGAACGGTTCCGGTCCGCTCCGCGCCGTGTGGCGCAACCCGTGGAAGGCCTCGTAGGCGCGGTCCTCGGCGAAGAACCGCACCCGGTTGAGCTGGATCTCCCCCGCACCCGCGTTGCGGGTGACCTCCAGCCGCAGACACCGCCAGGGCGTGTCCGCGCCTGGGCCGCTGACGGTGAAGTCGCGCGCCAGGTGACGGCCGGGGAAGGACTCGCCGGACCGGGCGTCGAGGAGGGTCCACTCCTGCCCGTCCGAGGACCCCAGCAGGGACCAGTCCGCGGGGTCGCGGTCGGGGAAGTCGTTGGCGGAGTCGAGCATGTAGCGCCGGACGGTGACGGGCTCGGACATGGTGAAGTCCAGCCGGTCGGTGCGGCACCGTGACAGCCACTTCCCGGAGGTGGCGTCGAGCAGGTTGAGGGCCACCTCGCCCGCCTCGACGTACTCGTCACCCGCGCGCACCGAGCGCACCATGCGGGTGAGGCCCTCATCGCTGGGGCCCACGAACGACTCCAGTTCGACGGCGCGCAGCAGAACCGTTCCCCCTCCGCCCTCGCGGTCGGCCCAGTCGAGCCGCGTGAGCGGAGGCCCTCCGTCCTCGACGAGTAGACGCAGCTCCCGGTCGCCGCCCTGGATCCGGAACCGGTGGACGGGACGTTCGGGGGGTTCGTCCACGCGGGTCCCCCGCCACTCGTACTGGACCCCGTCGGAGGTGACGCGCGTGCCGGTGAACCCGTCCATGCCGGGGTCGAACACAGCCGCGGCTTCGCCGCCCTCGCGGTCGCGCCAGCCGATCCGGGCTGGACTGACCGGCTCCCCCGGTTCGAGGAGGACGTTGAGCTGCGGGGTGTCGGTCCACTCCTGCGCGCCGACGCGTCGGCGCTCGGTGGAGAAGGCGAGAGGGGTCGTGTGTTCTGTCACGGGGTTCCCAGCGGTGAGGGGGTGGAGATCGGTCGGAGGGGAGGCGGGCGTCGCCGCCCGCGCGTCCGCAAGGACGATACGCGCGCGCACCGACGTTCCGGCTCCCGACCGGGCCCCGGCCGCCGTGGGGCCCGCCCGGCGTCCGGAGGGTTCATGGCAACCAGCCATGACACCGCCCCTGCCGGAGCAGGCCCTGCCTCGGCGAACGCACCGGATCACCACTGGCGCCTCGGCGTCGTCAGCGCCCTTCCCGTCCTGCTCCACCGCGAACACGACCGCGCAGGAACCGTTCCGCACGGCCGCGAGAGGCCGCGCGGAACGGTTCACTCCGTCCGGTGCTGACGGGGCGACCCGGGGGCAGACGTCGGCGAAGAGCCTCCCGGTACACCGCCCAGGTAGGTCACGACCGGCGCACCCGTGTGCGGAGAGGTGTCGACGACGGCTTCGACCGCGTAGACGGAACGGATGAGCTCGGGTGTCAGCACGGCGGCGGGCGGCCCCGACGCCTCGACCCGGCCGGCGTGCAGGACCGCGACCCGGTCGCAGTAGCGTGCGGCCAGGTTGAGGTCGTGGAGGGCGGTCACCACCGTCATGTCGAGCGAGAGCAGCAGGGTGAGGACGTCGAGCTGGTAGCGGATGTCGAGGTGGTTGGTCGGCTCGTCCAGCACGATCACCTCCGGCCGCTGCGCGAGCGCGCGGGCGAGCTGGGCACGCTGCTGTTCACCGCCGGAGAGCGTCCGCCACGACCGCGACCGGTACGCGCGCATCCCGGTGAGGGCGAGCGCCTGTTCGATCGCGGCACGGTCCTCGCCGTCCAGTCCGGCGAAGGTGCTGCGGTACGGCGTTCTGCCGAGCGCCACGGCCTCGTCGACGGTGATGTCGGTGTGCACCTCGGGCGACTGTTCGACGATCGCCACCCGCCGGGCGACCGCGCGCCGGGGCAACGAGCGAACCGGTTCCCCGCCCAGGAGCACCGTCCCGGCATCCGGCCGCCGAAGCCCCGCCAGGATGCGCAGCAGTGAGGACTTGCCCGCCCCGTTCGGCCCGAGCACGGCGAGCACCTCGTTGGAGCGCGCCTCGATCGAGACCCCGTCGAGGATGCGTGTCCTGTCGACCGACCACGTGATGTCGTTCGCCGTCAGTGCCGTCATTGTCGAGCCGCCTTGCTCAGAACGATCGCGAACACCGGCGCACCGAGCAGCGCCGTGATCACGCCCACCGGAATCTCGTGTGGCGAGAACGCCGAGCGGGCGAAGGTGTCGACCCACACCAGGAAGATCGCGCCCCCGAGCCCGGCGAGGGGAAGCAGCAGGCGGTGCGTGGACCCGGCCAGCAGACGCACGATGTGCGGCACGAGCAGCCCGATGAACCCGATCGCTCCGGACGCCGCGACGGCCGCCGCCGTGATGAAGGCGGTGAGGACCATGAGCGTCACCCGTGCCAGGGTCACGTTGACCCCGAGCGAGGAGGCGGTGTCCCAGCCGAAGGTGAACGCGTCCAGAGCCGACGCGAGGAACAGGCAGCCGACGGCTCCGAGCACGATGACGGCGGATGCCACGAGCAGCGGCTCCCAGCGTGCGCCTCCGAGCGAGCCGAGCAGCCAGTAGGTGAAGCCCCGGGTGGCGTCCGCATCGCCGTCGAGCATCAGCACGAGCGAGGTGATCGCTGAGAAGAACTGCGACACGAGCACACCGGTGAGCACCACGCGAGCGGGGTTGGAGACGCGTCCGCCCCCGATGAGGAGCAGCACGATCGCGAAGGCGACCAGCGCGCCGGCGAAGGCGCCCATGGAGAGGGTCACCGCGCCCGAGCCGAGCCCGAGGATCATGATCGAGACCGCCCCGGTGGACGCACCGGAGGAGACCCCGAGCAGGTACGGCTCGGCGAGCGGGTTACGGGTGATCGACTGCAGCACCGCACCCGAGACCGAGAGTCCGAGCCCGACCACGGCGGCGAGGAGCACACGCGGCAGACGCGACTCCCAGACGAGGGCGTCGATGAGCGGCGGCGCCGACGGAACGGGGGCGAGGGCGCCCAGCCCGATGTTGCGCAGGATGATCCCGAGCACGTCGAGCGCCCCGATGTTGGCTGTACCCACGAAGGTCGCGACGACGATCGACGCGCACAGCGCGACGACGAAGGCGCCGACGATGAGGGACGAGCGCAGCCTGCCCGGTACGCGTGCCGGAGGGGCCTCGGCATCGCCTGGCGTCGCCCGCGCCGCCAGGGAATCGGCACCGGAGAGCGCGTCCGTGTCACGCGGGTCGGCCTGCGGAGAGTCAGTGAGCCTTGTCATCTTCGCGCGAACACCACGACATCGTCGTAGTACCGCCAGATGACACCGGTTTCGGCGAAGCCGGCGGTGCCGAGCGCTTGCAGGTGCAACCCAAGCGGTGCGTGCGGTGTGGGCGGGCGGTCGGCGAAGCGGTGCTCGCGCTCGGCGTGGTGCTGTCCGAACTCCTCGTGCGCGACGGCGTCCGCCCACCACTCGTCCCAGGTCCGCACACCCTGCGCGTGCGCGTCACGCTGGGTGCGTTCGTCGTCAGCGGCCGCCGCCTCGGTGAGGAACGGCTGCGAGCGCGGGTCGTAGCGCAGGTGGTCGGCGTTCATGAAGACACCGCCGGCGGGGAGCAGGGCGCCCAGGACGCCGTAGACGGCGACGAGCTGTGCCGGCTCCAGCCAGTGCAGCGCGGTCGAGGAGACGGCGACGTGCACCGGCCCGTCGGGCAGCTGAGCCCTCCAACCGGGCGTTGCCAGGTCGACGTCGACAGCCGTGAAGCGTGAACCGTGGCGTCGGCCGAGCCAGGATCCCGCGATCGCGAGCAGCACCGGGTCGTAGTCGACCCCGATCACCCGGGCGCCCGGGAACCGGTCGAGGACGCGCTGGGAGAGGCTGCCGGGGCCGCACGCCAGGTCGAGAACGGTCATGCCGGTTCCGTCGGCCCCGAACTCGTCCGAGGAGGCGCACATCCGCGTGATGACGTCGAGCATGATCTCGAACCTCTGCTCGCGGTGGGTGATGTACGCCGCCTGCTGGGCGTCCCAGTCACGGATGAGCCGTTCGAGGGCGTTCGTGGTCGTCATTACTTCGTCTCCATGTCGATGAGGCCCTGTGCGACGGTCGGGACGGCCTGCACGCTGTGGACCGACGGGTCCATGTGCTGCCCGGGCACGACGATGAAGCGGTCGTTGACGACGGCGTCCATGGTCGAGGTCAACGGGTCGTTCTTGAGGAACTCGATCTTCTCCTCGGCCGTGTCGCCGGGGTAACCGCGGCTCAGGTCGGCGAGCACGAGCACGTCGGGGTCGCGCGCGGCGACCTCGTCCCAGCTGACCTCCGGCCACTTGGTCGAGGCGTCGCTGAAGGCGTTCTCGGCGCCGAGCATCTCGGTCACGGTCTGCGGGAGCCCGCCGGGTCCCGCGACCGACGGGGTGGAGGAGGACGACGCGGTCGAGTAGAACCAGACCAGGCTCGGCGTGCCCTCGATCTGCTCGGCGATCCTGAGCCCCTCGTCGACCACGGCCCGCTGTTCGGCGACGAGCTCCTCGCCGGCGTCGGGCACGTCGAAGACCCCGGCGATCGTCTCGATCTCGTCGAAGAGCATCTCGAAGGTCGCACCGCCCTCGACGGCCTCGTGGTAGGTGCAGTCGAACTCGCTCAGGTAGGTCGGGACGCCGAGCTCGTGCAGCTCGGCGCGCTCGCCGGCGTTCTCGGCGGTGAGGAACGAGGCGAAGGACGAGTAGACGAAGTCGGGCTGCGCTTCGAGCAGTGTCTCGTGCTTGAGCAGGCCGTCCGTGAGCAGGGGGATGCTCTCGTAGGCGTCGGCGATGTCGCCGGGGACGGGATCGGTCTCGTACGAGGTACCGGCCATGCGATCGGCGAGACCGAGCCGGATCATGATCTCGGTGGCCGACTGGTTCAGCGAGACCGCGCGCTCGGGAGCCTGCTCGACGGTCACCTCGACGTCGCAGTTCTCGACGCTGAGGGGGTAGGAGGTCGCGCCCTCGCCCGCTGCCGCCGCGGAGCCGGTCTCGGGGCCGGGTGCCGTCGCGCACCCGGCCAGGGCGAGAGTCGATACGACTCCCACGGTTTTGATAATGATTTTCAATGTCACGGCCGTAGACTACAGCGCCCCTGTCACCAGGCAGTACTCCACTGCGGCCCCGGAGACCGGGAACACGGCTCCGGGAGACGCGGGACACACCGATCGCGCCGCCGGGGCGGTGTGGGCCGTCAGGCGTGACGGCGGCGGACCACGTTCACGTCGTCCGTGACCCGGGGCGGCCCGGGGATGTCCGACCGGCTCAGCCACCCGTTCTCCGCACGGTGGGCGAGACCTCGGCCACGTCGACGACGCGTTCGAGGCGGGCGAGGGTCTCGGTCCGGTGGGACGCCATGAAGACGGTGCCGTCGAACCCGGCGATGACGTCGGAGATCACCCGTTCGGTCGCCGGGTCGAGGCTGGCGGTGACCTCGTCCACGAGGAGGACACGCGGTCGGCGGGCGAGGGCGCGGGCAAGGCAGAGGCGTGCCCTCTGCCCGCCGGACAGCCGCACACCCGCCTCACCGAGTTCGTCGTCGAGACCGATCCAGGCGGCGGCTCCGACGCGTTCGAGCAGGGCCGCCAGGTCGCCGTCGGACCGCGGCCCGCCACCGCGCAGCAGGTTGTCGCGGACGGTGCCGTGGAAGAGCATCGCGTCCTGGTCGACCAGGGAGACGGCCTCCCGCAGCGCCGCGTCGTCGAGACCGGCGACGGGTACGCCCGTGCCGTCCGCCGTGACGAGTTCGACGGTGCCCGCCGAAGGGTCCCAGAGGCGTGCGGCGAGGGCTATGACGGTGCTCTTGCCCGAGCCGGAGGGGCCGACCAGCCCGACGTGCTCGCCGGGGGCGAGTTCGGTGGACCAGGACGTGAGCGTCGGCTGCCGGCCCTCGTAGGAGAAGGACACGCCCCGGAACCGGAGGCCGAGCGGCCCGGCGGGCAGCTGTCGTGGCGCTTCGGGGACGGCGACGACCGGGGAGCGGTTGATTCCGGCGGCGACGCGCCCGGCGGCGGAGACGAGCGGATGGAGCCGGGTGAGGGTGTCGGTGGCGTCGACGACCGCGGCGATCCCGGCCAGGGCCAGGGCGACCAGCGCGGGCAGCTCCGCGGGGGCCAGCCGTACCGGGGCGCCTTCTGGGAGCACGCCCGCGGCGGTGGCGCTGGTGGCGATGACACCGATGATCACGGCGGTGAGGATGAGTTCCCGGATGGCGGTGACCAGGTGCGAGAGCAGTTCGCGCCGTCGCGCGATCGCGGCGGCGCGCGCGGTGGCGGCACTGGTCTCGGCGACGATCCGGGAGGCGAGTCCGTAGGCGAGTACTTCGCGCAGGGCGCCCAGCGCGTCCACGATGCGCTCGGACAGGTCCGAGCGCTCACGCTGTTCCCGCTCGCCCAACCGCCGAGCCGCACGTGCCCAGTACAGTGCGCTGCTCGCCACGACGGCGGCGCCGAGGAGCATGACGAGTGCGGCTTCGGGCAGCAGGACGAACGCGGTGGCGAAGGAGGCGGCGAACAGGGTGAGCGAGGCGCCGAGCTGGGCGACCGTGTGGGCGTAGAAGAACTCGAGCTTTTCGATGTCGTCCATCGCGACGGCCGCCGCGCGTCCGGAGTGCTCGCGGCGACGGCCGGGAACGCTGCGCGCGTAGGCGTCGAACAGCGCCATCCTCAGCCGGGCCAGCACGCGGTAGGCCAGGGCGTGGGAGACGTCCATCTCCCGCCAGGTCAGGACCACGCGCAGCAGCACGAGCCCGAGGACCAGGGTCCACCACACGGGTCCGGGCGGTGTCCGCTCCACGACGGCGTGGCCGACCGCCCACGCCGTGAGGACGCTCAGACCGGCCAGGCCGAGCGCGCTCGCGGTGCCGAGCAGGTAGATCCAGAGCATCCCTCGCCGTTCGGGCCGCAGGACGGGCAACAGTTCGCGGAAGGCCCGGAACGCGGAGGAGGTGTTCACGAGGCGCTCCTGTACAGGTGTCCGGAGTCGAGGCTGAGCACGTCGCGGACCTCGGTGAGGGTCTCGGAGCGGTGGCTGATCATGATGACGACGCGGTCGCGGGCGACACGGTGCAGGGTCTGGATGACGTCCGCTGAACGGTCGGCGTCCAACGCGCTCGTCGGCTCGTCCACCAGGAGGACCGGGCGCCGTGCCAGCAGTGCGCGGGCCAGGGCGAGGCGTTGACGCTGTCCGCCCGACAGGCTGGTACCGGCTTCGGTGACCTCGGTGTCGAGTCCGCGCGGGAAGCGCTGGATCTCGTCGAGGATTCCGGCGTCGCGGCAGGCCGCCACGAGGTCGGCTTCCGCGGTGGCGCCGGTGACCGCGAGGTTGTCGCGGATGGTCCCGGCGAAGAGCACCGGCCGCTGGGAGACCACGGCGATGTCGGAGGCGCGGAGCGGCCGACCGTCGAGGTCGATGCTTCCCGCACGCGGAACGAGGAAACCGAGGAGGAGGTCGAAGAGGGTGGACTTCCCCGCCCCGGAGGCTCCGACGATCGCGGTGAGGGAGCCCCTCCTGGCCGTCAGGTCGAGGTCGTGGACGACGTCGACGGGGGCGTCAGGGTAGCGAAAGCTCAGGCCGGTCACACGCAGCGCGTCCGCCGGTCGGTCCTCGACCGTCTGGCCGTCCCCGGGGTCGGACACGGCGTGGGCGGGGGACGCGGTGCGGGCGGAGGCGGCGCCGCGCTGTTCGGTGAAGGCCCCGATCCTCTTGAGGCCGGGGATCGCGGTGAGGCCGAGGAACCCGGCGTGCCAGTGCCGCGAGAGGTCCCGGACGGGGCGGAACGCCTCGGAGGAGAGCAGGAGGATCAGGTAGACCTCGACGGCGGGGGTCTGCCCGGTGACCGCGTGGACGACGGCGACGGCGGCGGCGGCGACCGCTCCCCCCTGGACGGCCGCGTCGGTGACGGCCGTCTCCCCCAGGGAGCCGCGCATCACCCGCTCCGTGGCCCTGCGCAGCGCCTCGGAGCGGCGGTCGAGGCGCTCGCGGGTACCGGACACATCGCCGAGCGTGCGCAGGGTGGCCATGCCGCGCAGGGACTCGAGCAGGTCGGCGCTGAGCGCCTCGTAGCTGTCCCAGTGGTCGAGTCCGCGCCGGGCCATCATCCGTTTCCACGCCATGGGACCCGCCAGGGCGAGCACGACCCCGGCGGCCACGCACAGTCCCGCCCACGGTGAGAGCCAGAACAGGGCGGCCACGAGGATCGGGCAGGTGAGGAACAGTTGCACGACGGCGGGCACGTACTTGGAGACGTAGGAGTCGACACCGTCGACGCCGTCGCCGAGGCTGGCGCGCATCGAACCGTCCCGGGCCGCCGTGTCGTGCAGCCGCTCGGGCACGAGCACGGCCCGCATCGCGCGGCGGCGGACCGCCTGCCTGACCCGGCCGCCCAGACGTGCGGAGGCCGACGCCTGGGCCAGGGAGAGCACCAGGCGCGCCAGCGCGATCCCGAGGAGCAGCGACAGCGCGACGAGCACCTCCCGGGCCTGCCCGTGCAACACCGCCGACATCGACCAGGCGATCGCCGCGGCCTGCCCGGCGTAGGTGAGGAAGACGAGGACCAGAAGGGCCGCGCTCCGTGCCAGGAGCGCGGGAAACCGGGCCGCCTCCCGCCACAGCAGGGGGACGATCATCATGCGGCTGACTCCTCGATCTCGGCGACGATCCGGCAGTCCATAGGTCATTCCTTCTCAAGTCATGACGCATCGGTCACGTGCGCCGATTCGTGTTCGCGGGGGACGAACGAGGCGCACTTTACTTGAAAACGATTATCGTTTATATATAGCTTTGACCCATGGGCCCCCAGAACCTCCTCGTGGCCGACTGTCGTGCGGGCCGCACGTACACCGCCGATGCCACGGGATCCACCGGGCGGACACCGGCTCGTCGGTGATCGATCCCGAGGGGCACATCCCGGCTCCCTCTCCGCACGGGCGCACCGTCCGCGCGTCCGACGCGCCGGACGCGCGGACGGGAACGCCGCGCTGGGGCTGGTCGACACCGCCGCCGGATCAGCACAGACCGCTCCACCGACGACCTGAGAGAGCCCCCGCGACAGATGCCACAAGCAACCAACGGAAGACGCGTGTCGGCTTCCCTCCAACGCCTTCTGGCCAACGCGCGCCCCGGAGGGACGCCCCCCGGCGGCGCTCCGGCCCCGCCCGCCCCCGCGGCGAACACCCGGCGACGCGGCGTGCTCGCCGCCCGGACACTCGTTCCGGTCCTGGCTCTCGCGCTGCTGGCGGTGATGCTGGTGTCGACGAGCGTCGGCACGATCAACGTGCCCCCGGCGGACGCCCTGCGCATCGTCATCGGCCATCTGGTGCCCGGGATGCCGTGGATGTCCGACGGGTCGCTGACGACGGTGCAGGACAACGTCGTCTGGCAGTTCCGGCTGCCCCGCGCGCTCCTGGCCGCGACCGCCGGTGCCGCGCTCGCCCTGGCCGGCGCGCTGATGCAGGCCGTGGTCCACAACTCCCTGGCCGAGCCCTACATCCTCGGCGTCTCCGCCGGTGCCGGGGTCGGCGCGGTGTCGTTCATCGTCCTGGGCGTCGGCACCAGCTCCCTCGGCATCGGGAGCTCGGCCTTCCTCGGCGCGCTCCTGGCCACCGCGGCCGTCTACACCCTGGCCCGCAAGAACGGGCGCATCGCACCCCAGCGCCTCATCCTCGCGGGCGTGGCCCTCGGCTCCCTCTTCAGCGCCGTGACCAGCTACCTGACCATCACCACCGACGCCCAGAACGTCTTCGGCATCATGTTCTTCCTGCTGGGTTCGGTCTCCGCCGCCACGATGGGCCACCTCGCCCTGCCAGCGGCGGCGCTGCTCATCGTGACGCTCTACGCCGCGTTCCGCGCGCGGGCACTCAACGCCCTCCTCGTCGGCGACGACGCGGCCGCGTCCCTGGGCGTCAACGTCAACCGGCTGCGCAGCGCCACCCTCATCGCCGCGGCCCTGCTGACCGGATCGGTCGTCGCGGTCTCCGGAGGCATCGGCTTCGTCGGACTGGTCATCCCCCACATCGCGCGCATCATCGTCGGTTCCGACCACCGCAGGCTGCTCCCCGTCGCCCTGCTCGGCGGGGCGGTGTTCCTCGCCACCTGCGACTTCCTGGCCCGGACCCTGGCCGATCCCTCGGAGATCCCCCTGGGTGTGCTCACCGCGATGGTCGGAGCGCCGTTCTTCCTGTGGCTGCTGCGGCGCGACCGCGCCGAAAGCGTGGGGATGGGCCGATGAGAGTGGACATCGAGAACCTCGCCGCCCACCGCGGCGGGCGGCCCGTCGTCACCGACGTGAGCGTCTCGGTGCCCTCGGGCACCGTGCTCGGGCTGCTCGGACCCAACGGGAGCGGCAAGTCCACACTGCTGCGCGCCGTGTCGGGGCTCGCTCCCCCCTCGGCCGGACGCGTGCTCTTCGACGGCGCCGACATCGCCGCGCTGAACCGCAAGGAGCTGGCCCGCCAGGTGGCGGTGATGGCACAGGAGCACAGTGAGGAGTTCGAGATCCCCGTCCTCGACATGGTCCTGCTCGGGCGCATCCCGCACGGACGCGGGTACGGACGCGATTCCGACCACGACATCGCCCTCGCGCAGGAGGCCCTCACCCGCGTCGGCGCCGCGCACCTGGAGGCCCGCTCGTTCGCGGCCCTCTCCGGTGGCGAGCGCCAACGCGTGCTCTTCGCCCGCGCGCTCGCCCAGGACACACCCGTACTCGTCCTCGACGAGCCCACGAACCACCTCGACATCGCCCATCAGCTCGAACTCCTCGATCTGGTCAGGGCCACCGAGCGCACCGTGATGGTCGCCCTGCACGACCTGAACCTGGCCGCGCGCTCCTGCGACGCCATCGGCGTCCTGGCCGAGGGGCGCCTGCTCTCCCTCGGCGCCCCGGACGAGGTGCTTCACACCGACCTGGTCCGCTCGGTCTTCGGCGTCGAGTCCACGGCCGTCGCCCATCCGCGTTCCGGACGGCGGCACCTCCTCTTCGACGCCCGCAGCCCGCTGAAGCCGGACGACCACGGCGACACGGATCCATCCGCCCCCACCCAGGAAGAAATCACCACCCCATGACAGGCAACACCACCCGGGCCGGGTTCCGGCGCCGTTCCCTCACCCTCTCGACCGCGTGCGCCGCACTCGCCGTGGTACCACTGGTGCTGACCGCCTGCGGTACCGGCGTCACCAGCGACCCGGCGGCCACCGAGGCCTCCGGACCGACCGTGACGATCACGAACTGCGGACGGGAGCTGTCCTTCGACACCGTTCCCGGCAGCGTCGTCGGATTGATGCCCTCGCAGACCGAACTGCTCGTCCGCCTCGGTGTGCGGGACTCCCTCGTCGGCCAGGCCCAGACAGAGGTCTCGGCGCTGCCGGACGACATCGCCGACCAGGCCGCCGACATCCCGGTGGTCAGCGCGGACGCGCCGCCGACCCGCGAGGACCTCCTCGCTGTCGCCCCCGACTTCGTGGTCTCCCCCACCGAGTACGAGTTCACAGCCGAACAGGGCTTCGCCAGCATCGAGCAGCTCGACGAGAACGGCGCGCAGGCCTACGTCGCGACCGGTGGCTGCGCCGACCGCCGCAACACCGCGGAGGTCACCGACGTGCTGACGGACATCGCCGACCTCGGCGCCATCCTGCGCGTCCCCGACGCGGCCGAGGAGCTCGCACAGGACACCGAGGAGCGGCTGGCCGCCGTGGAGGCCGCGATCAGCGACTCTCCGCGATCCACCGTCGCGCAGGTCTACGTCGAGGGCAACTCGCTGTCGGCCATCGGCGCGGGCATCGAGGCGGACATCATCAAGGCCGCCGGCGGCGACAACGTCTTCGACCCCGAGGCACCCGAGTTCGCCGACTTCTTCGCCGCCCAGATCAACCCCGAGGAGATCATCAGCCGCGCACCCGAGGCCATGGTGTTCGGCGTGAGCGGACCCCAGCACGAAGAGCAGACCCGCGAGTACCTCCGCAGCACGTTCCCCGACGTCCCGGCTGTGGAGGACGACGTCCTCATCGCCGTTCCCGCGAGTGACCTCTACCCCGGCTCGCTGGGGAACATCGACGCCGTGGAGACGATCGCCCAGAAGCTCTACCCGGACGCGTTCTAGCGTCTCGTTCGACCCCGACCCGTGGCCTGGACACCGCTCCGGCCACGGGTCGGGGCGTTCCCCGGACACCGTCCTGAGGTGCCCCGAGGCCTGCGGAAAGAGGCGTGACGGGCGGCAGGGGTCCGGTGGGCCGCCCCGCACACCGGCCACCACGTACCCACGCGGATCCCGCTCCTGCCCTCGCGCTTCGGCCTCCTGCTGCCGATGCCGCTGACTGAGGTCAGGGCGGGGTGGGCCGCGGACGCGCCGACCGGTCCGGTGGCGTCGGGCCCGGTGGCCTCGGCGGCGCCCCCTCTCCCGTGTCGTTCGCGTCTGTCGCCCCGCCCTTCAGGGCTGTGACGGCGCCCTGGCCCCTTCCCCTGGCTCTGCGGAATCGACGTGCGTTCCGGGAGCGGGCGCGTCGGCCCGCCTTCTGCGTCGCACCAGTCGGCTCACCAGGCCGTGCCTGGGCGCCGTGAACCAGGTCAGCAGGAACATCCCGGTCAGGACCAGGACGATCATGCCGCCCGCGGCCAGGTTGAGGGCGTAGGACGCGTACAGACCGGCGAGGGAGCCGAGACCGCCCAGGGCCGGTGCCAGCAGCATCATCGTCCCCAACCGGTCGGTGAGCAGCCGCGCCGTCGCCGCGGGGGTGATCAGCAGCGCCAGCACCAGGATGTTGCCCACCGCCTGGAGGGACACGACGATCGCCAGGGTCACCATCACGTAGAGGAGCAGATCGAGGGCGAAGACGGGCAGGCCCATGGCCCTGGCGCTCTCCCGGTCCAGGCCGACCGTCACCAGCTCCTTGTGGACCAGCAGGGCGACCAGCAGCAGGCCGGCCCCGATGACCGCGATGTTGCGCACGTCGGCGTCGGCGATCCCGAGTATGGACCCGAACAGGAAGGACTCCAGCGATCCCCCGTAGCCGGGGGCGGTGCTCAGGATGACGATGCCGAGGCCGAAGGCGCCGGCGAAGAACACCCCGATGACGCTGTCCTCCTTCAGCCTCCGGTTCTGGGAGAACACCGCCACCAGGACCGCGGTCACCACACCCGCGACGGCGCCTCCCAGGACAAGGTTCGCCCCCAGGACGAAGGACACGGCGACACCGGGGAAGACCGCGTGGGCCACGGCGTCGCCGATGAAGGACATACCGCGCAGCACCACGTGGGAGCCGATCACCCCGCAGACGGCACCGGACATCAGGGCCACCAGGAAGGCCCGCAGCCAGAAGGAGTACTCCCAGGGGGACGTGAGGAACTCGATCAATTCTCCACCCCCAGCACGTGCAGGAGCCGGTCGGAGCCGGTGACCCCGAAGGCCCTGAGCCAGACAGCCGGATCGCGCAGTTCCTCGGCGCTTCCCTGGGCCACCACGGACCTGTTCAGCAGCACCAGCCGCCCGCAGGAACGGGCGGCCGCGGACAGGTCGTGCGTGGTCATGAGCAGTGCGGTCCCTTCCGCGGCCAACCGGGTGAACAGTCCGTCGAGGAGTTCCTGGGTGGGCACGTCCAAGCCCGTGTACGGCTCGTCCAGGAGCAGCAGCCGCGGTCGCAGGGCCAGCGCGCGGGCGACCAGGACGCGCTGGCGCTGTCCGCCGGAGAGCTCCCCCACCGGGCGGTCGCGCAGGTCCGTCATGTCCACCCGCTCCAGGGCCTCGGCCACGGCCGCGCGGTCGTCGCGCCGGGGAGGGCGCAGCCACCCGATGCGGTGCGTCCGCCCGGTCATGACCGCACCCGCCACCGAGACCGGGAAGTCCCAGGCGAACTCGTGGCGCTGGGGGACGTAGCCGATGGTCCCCCTGCTACCGGCCGCCGGAGCCCCGGAGATCCGTACCCGTCCTCCCGCCGGGGGCACCAGTCCCAGGACGACCCGGAGCAGGGTCGTCTTGCCCGCGCCGTTGGGGCCGATCAGGCCGACGGTCTCCCCGGCGGCGACGCTCATGGTCACCCCGGTCAGCACCCTGCGACCGGCCAGGTCGACGGCCACGTCCTCCACGTCGAGCACACCGGCGGTCATGACTCCCTCCCGTTCCGGGCACGACGGCCCAGGAGCAGTCCCAGCAGGACGGCCGACACGAGGAGCACGACCGCTCCCGCGCCGCCCGCGGCCCACACCCACCCGGGCAGGCCGCCGGTGCCGCCCTCGGCGACGCCGTCCGGGGCCTGGGCCGGCGCCCGCTGCGCCAGCAGGTCGAACGCGGCCTCGGGGTTCTCCTCGCCCGCGTGGACGGCCAGGAACCCGCGGTCCGCCACCTGTTCCCCGTCGAGCGTGGTGGCGCTCATCCCGACGTCCAGCAGGTAGGTGCCCGGGGCGGTGAAGGACCAGTTCCCGTGAGCGTGGGTACCCAGGTCCACGCCGGTCTCCTGCGGCAGTTCCCCGCCGCCGTCGAAGACGATCCGCGGATCCCCGAAGTCGGTGTTGAGGAACAGGGTGAAGTCCCCCGGCCCCTCCACACCGTGCAGGGTCCAGGTGACCTCGCGGTCGACCGAGGAGGCGACCTCCGGGTCCTGGGTGTTCCATCCGGGCCACAGCACGCCGTCCTGTTGGACCTGGGGCAGCATCCACACCTGGTCGCCCGGGGCGCCCAGGAAGGAGAAGCGTTCGTCGTCGGGGACGTCCACGGTGGCGGTGTCGGTGACCTGGAGGACCACGTCGGGCAGGTCCCGCCACACCGCCGGGGAGACGGTGTCGTCGCGGACCTGGAGCGTCCACTCCCCGTCCACGAAGCGCGGGCCGAGATCGACGTGGCCGTCAGCGATGACCGCCCGCCCCTGTGCCTGCGACTCGCCGGAGTGGACCGTGCCGCCCCCGTCCGTGTCCTGGGCGGCGGCCGCGGCCGGGGGCGACACCAGCAGCGCCACGCCGGCGAAGGCCGTGGCGGATCGAGCCCATGGGCCTGTGCGCATCTTTCCTCTTCCGTCTCTCACCGGGTTCAACCCAGGCACCTGAGCAGTTCGTCGGCGTTGTGGCGCATCATGCCGGTGTAGCTCCGCGTCTCCTCGTCGAAGGCGTCCCCGTAGAGCTTGCACACCCGCACCCCCTCGTCCTCGGCCACCTGGGTGAGCACCGAGGCCCGGCGGGCGAGGTTGGGTTCCATGAACACCGCGGGGACGTCGAGGTTGCCGATCGTCCGGGTGAGCGCGGCCACCTGTTGGGGGCTGGGCTCCTGCGCGGGATTGGGGACGACGAAACCGGCGACCGTCATCCCGTAGGCCTCGGCCAGGTAGCCGAACGCGTCATGCGTGGTGATGAGCTGGCGCCGGTCCTCGGGGATCTCCTCGATGGTCCGCGTGACGTAGGCGTCGAGTTCGGCCAGCTCCGCCAGGTAGGCGTCGGCGTTGGCGTGGTAGGTCTCCCCGTTGTCGGGGTCGGCCTCCACGAGGGTGTCGCGGATCAGCTGGACGTAGGCGGCGGTGTTGGAGACGTCCTGCCACAGGTGGGGGTCGATCTCCCCGTGGACGTGCTGGCCGAGCACCGCCTGGGGCAGTTGGTAGACCTCTTCCCCGGGCGCCCCCAGGAAGGAGAAGGCCGGGTCGTCGGGGACGGCCTCCACCGCCTTGTTGGGCACGTCGACGACGACCTCGTCCGCGGGGACGACCTCCTGGTCGGCGCCCACCTCCTCGTCGACGTAGGCGTACATCTGCCCGGTGTCCAGGTCCACGGTGAGGTCCGTGTGCCCCCTGTCCAGGACACGCAGGTCGTCACCCCCCTCGACGTCGCGCGGTTCCATCCCCACCGCGAGCCGGAAGGAGCCCTCCGCGACCGGGGTGAGGGCCTGCCCGTCCTCGACCTCCAGGAAGGCCTCCAGGTCCAGCGTGTACTCGCCCGGTTCGTCGAACGCCCAGTTGAGGTGGGTGTGGGCCGCGGGGGGCAGGGGCGCCGAATCGGTCTCGTCGAACCCGTCGGCGGAGTCGAAGTACACCACCGGGGTGCCCAGGGCCTCGGTGAGGTAGAGCCGCAGGTCTCCGGGCCCGTCCAGGCCGGTGGCCCTCAGGTGCACGGTCGAGGTCCGGGTCGCGCCCAGGTCCTCCCCGTCCCCGCGGACGCGCAGTCCCAACCAGATGACGTCCAGCCCCAGGTCCTCCACCAGGGGGATCACGTTGGCGCCGTAGGTCTCGGACACCTCGGCCAGGGAGACGTTGAGGGCGTCCCCGGGGATGTTGTTGTCGATGGCCTTGATCAGGGCCTGCTCCTCCAGGAGCAGGTGGTTGGTGAAGGCCACGTCCGCCTCGGTGACGCGTACCGCGTCGGCCGGAGTCGGCTCGTAGGAGTGGGGGTCCCCGCCGGGCGGGACCAGGGACGAGGCGTCGACCAGGTCCCCGCCGATCTGGGAGGCCAGGTCGGCGAGGATCTCCGTGGTGGTGACCACGGTCAGCCCTCCGTCGGTGCCGGAGGCCGCATCCGAACAGCCGGCCAGTGCTGTGGTCAGTGCCAGGGCTGCCGCGGCCGCCCTGGTGGCGCGCATGTGCTCTCTCATCGTCGTCGGGCTCCCTGTCACGCCGTCGGGGCGTCGGGACGCCGCCGTGTCCGGGTCGCCAGGACCGCGGTCCCGCCGAGAAGGGTGAGGAGCGCGGCCACGAGGACGAACGGAACCAGGTCGTCGCCGGTCCTGGGGAGCCGTCCCTCGGGGCCGCCGGAACCGCCGCCGCCTCCGGCGCCGGACCCGTCTCCGGACCCGGATCCACCACCGGAGCCACCGCTGCCACCGGAGCCACCGCCGTCTCCGCCGTTACCGCCGTTACCGCCGTCGTCTCCGGGACCACCGCCTCCGCCGGAACCGCCGCCGGAGACGACCGTCACCCTCAGGGTTCCGGTGTCGCTGACGCGTTCGCCCCCGGTCAGGGTCGCGCTCATCTCGAAGTCGAGCTCATAGCTTCCGGTCGCGGCGAAGGCCCAGTTCCCGTGCGCGTGCGTCCCCAGGGGGACCTCGAAGGAGTCGGCCCCCTCCGAGTCGTCGAACAGGACGTCGGGGCTGCCGAACGAGGAGGTGGAGAACAGGGCGAACCCGCCCGGTCCGCGAACTCCGTGCAGGGTCCAGGTGACCTGGCCGTCGACCTGCCCGGACGTGATCTCCTCGGTGTTCCACCCGGCCCAGACCACCCCCTGCCTCTGCACCTGGGGGATCATCCACACGTCGGCTCCGGCCTCGGTGAGGAAGTCGTAGGAGGAGCCGGAAGGCCATTCCTGCCGGGCGTCCGCGGTCACCTCCAGGACCGCGCTGTCGAGCGTTCGCCACGTGGTCGTGCCCGACCGGGTGCCGTCCTTGACCGACAGTTCCAGGTCCCCGTCGATGATCCGGCCCGCCACGTCGACGTGGCCGTCGTTCAGCGTGACGGTCTCTCCCCCGACCGCCGGTTCGTCGTCCGCGGCCATGGGGCGCACCAGCGCGTCCGACGCCTCGTCGGACGGGGAGGCCTCGTCGGCCTCCCGTGCGGGCTCGGGGGAACCGGGGGCCTCGGGCTGCTCCGGGAGCCTCGGGAGCGGGGCCCGGGGCGGCGCGGCTTCGGGGACGGGCGCCATCGCACCCGCGACCAGTCGGTGGGTCCGCTCGGTGGTGACCTCGCGGCCGTCGGACAGGGTGGCCGCGGCCTCGAAGGTGACGGTGTACTCCCCGGGCTCGCCGAAGCCCCATGCGGCCTCCGTCACCCGCCCTTCGGGCAGGGCCGCCGAGACCGGTTCGGTACCGTCACCGAGCAGGAGCGGCGCCAACCCCTCGGTGTACAGCCCCACCTCGCCGGGGCCTTCGACCTCGGTGAGGGTGATGCGGACGGAGTCGTCGAGCGAACCCCGGACCCCGGTGGTGTCCACACCGGAGGCGGCGGAGACCGCCTGCTCCGGATCGGTCTCGTGGGGGGACAGGCCGGAGAGCCACACGGTGCCGGCGCCCAGGGTCTCCGGGCTCACCGCGACGAGCGCCGTTCCCGGTTCGCGCTCGGGCCCGTGACCGGACAGTTCCAGCACCAGTTCGTCCTGGTCCAGGGCGAGGAGGAGGCCGGGGGGTTCTGGCACGTCGGGGGGCGCGAGGGACGCGGGCGCCTCAGGGGATGCCGTGTCCGCCGCGACGGTGCCGGGGAAGGCCGCGACGAGAGTCAGGGTCAGCGCCGTGGCTCCCGCGCGCACAAGAGCGAGGGGGTGCATGGATCAGTTCTCCTCGATGGGAGTCGCGGTACGTCGGCGCACCATGAGCAGGCTGCCGCCGACGAGGGTGGCCAGTACGCCCCCGATGACGAGGGGTGCCAGGAACGCACCGGTCTTGGCCAGGAGGTCGGGCTTGGTGGACCCGCCGCCCGCCGGGGGAACGCCTCCGCTCCCGTCCGTGGGCCGGGGCTCGGGTCCGGAGGGGTCGGTGGGGTCCGCGGTCGGGTCCGGGGTGCCGGTGCCGTCACGGTCGGGGACCTCACTCGGGTCGACGTCGCCGACGGCGATGACCAGGGTCGTCTCCCCCTCCAGCTCGCGGCCCTCCGACGTGGTGGCGGAGAAGGAGAGGTCGAGCCAGTAGTGGCCCTCGGCGGTGAACGCCCAGTTGCCGTGGGCGTGGACGCCCGCGGGGATCCCGGTCAGCGTGTCGGGGACCCCGTCGCCGGTGTGGAAGATCACCTGGGGGCTGCCGAAAGCGTCGTTCTGGAAGAGGGAGAAGGTGCCCGGTCCGTCATAGCCGGTGAGGGTCCAGTCCACGCCGGCGGTGTCGTCCAGCTGGTCTGCGCCGATGTCCTCGGTGCTCCATCCCGGCCACAGCAGGTCGGCCCGCTGGACCTGGGGAAGCATCCACAGGTCGTCGCCCGGCTCTCCGAGGAAGGAGAAGGCGTCGCCCTCGGGGACGCTTCCCCTCGACCCCGGTCTGGCGTGGAGGACGACCTCGTCGGCGTCGTAGTAGACCTTCTCACCGGCGGAGGGGTCGTCGTATCCGGCGTAGACCGTCAGATCGCCCTCGATGACCGGGCGGAGGTCGACGTGCCCTTCGGACAGCACCACGGGGTCGACCGGAGGCTCGGACGGTTCGGGCTCCCCTGTGGGACCGGGTGTGGGCTCCGGGTCCCCGGACGGATCGGGGGTCGGGTCCGGTCCCCCGGTGGGGTCGGGGGTCGGCTCGGGCTCCCCGGTGGGTCCGGGGGTCGGCTCGGGCTCCCCGGTCGGGTCCGGACCCGGGGTCGGTTCGGGGCCCTCGCCGGGGATCGTGGTCGGGTCGGAGTCCACGGCGACGACGAGCGTCTCCCCTGCCTCGACCGGACCGTCCGTGCTCTCCAGCGCGTAGCGCACGTCGAGGAAGTAGTAGCCGGGGTCGGTGAACACCCAGCTTCCGTGGGCGTGGGCGTACTGCGGCCGAACCTCCAGGGAACCCGCTCCCGTGACCGTGCTCAGCAACGGCTGGGGACTCCCGAAGGCGCCGGTCTGGAACAGGGAGAAGTCGGAGCCCTCCGGCCCCGCCACGCCCGTCAGCTCGAAGGTCATGTACTCGTCGGGCGCGAGGTAACCGGCGGGAAGGTGCTCGGTGCTCCACCCGGGCCACAACAGGTTCGCGGCCTGCTGCTGCGGCAGGACGTAGGCGCGTTCGCCCGGGGCCCCGGTGAAGTCGTAGGCGGGGGTGTCGGGGATGTCGACGGCGGCTTGGGAGGTGACGTGGAACACCACGTCATCGAGTTCCCGGAACTCGGACGGGGAGACGGTGTCGTCCTTGACCCGGATGGAGAAGGTCCCGTCGGTGACGGTCGCGGCCACGTCGACGTGACCACGGTCCAGGACGACCCGTTCCCCGCCGTCAGCGACGGCCGGGACCACGCCCAGGCCCGCGAGGGCGAGGGCCGCGGCGATCGCCCCCGGGGCGAGCCAGGGTCTGAGGCGGGTTCTCAACTTGTACTCCTCGGAGTGCGGCCCTGCCACGAGAAGCGCTGCGCGGTCTTTTCGGTGGAGCGCGCAGAAGTGGGGGGACGAGGGCCTCGATCGGGGGTCGGGGGTCAGGAGTGCACGAGGTGGACACGGATGACTCCGTAAGAGATTATGATAACCGTTTTCATTTTCGCAAGACGGGGCACCCAAGAAACGGTGCGCACCGGGCACTCCCTGATTCGCCCCCGGAGAGCCCGCGGGTCGCCGCCCCCGCCTTGCCGCGCACTGGAGAGCGAGGACAGTCGTGACCGATGACCGGTCCACCCGCACGGTGATCGTGACCGGAATACACGACGAGGCCCGGCGCCGCGTCGTCCACACCCTGTCGGAGGCCGCCCCCGGCGCCACGGCTTCACGGTTCGACCCCGCACAGGCCACACACCACGGAGAGGATCCGCTCCGGATCGTGGAGGTGCCGGGGGGCACCGACCCGGCGATCGCCGCCGAAGCGCTCATGTCCTCAGGCCGCGGCGGGAGCGGCACAGCCCTGGCCGGAGTGGTCACCGTCGTGGACGCCCAGCAGTGCGTACCGGACCTGGTGAGCGGCGAGACCGCGCACTCGCGCGACCTGAGCTCTGACCAGAACGATCCGCGCACGACGGCCGAGACTCTCCTGCGCCAGGTTGACTACGCCGACCACCTCGCCCTGGTCGGGGCCGGGCGCGCCGACCCCCAGGGACGGCTGTGCCTGTCCCTCCTGGCGCACCTGAATCCCTCGGCCCGGCTGCTGGCCGAGCCCTCCCCACGCGAACTGGCGCCGCTCTTCGGCAGGTGTTTCGACGGCGTTGACGCCGCCGCCCGCCTGTCGCCCGCGTTCCCTCCCCTTCCTCCGAGCACCGAGGGCGACCTGGCGGAAACCGTGGTGTGGAAGCGGTTCCGTCCACTGCACCCCGAACGGTTCTTCGAGGCACTGGACGAGACGGCCGGCGCCGGACTGCGCAGCAGGGGACGCCTGTGGTTGGCGAGCATGCCTGACGCGATGCTGTCCTGGGAGGCGGTGGGCCTCTCGCTCTCCTTCGAGCCCAGCGGCCCCTGGCTGGCGGCCCTGCCGGCGGGGACACGCCGCCTGGCCGCCGAGTTGCGCGGACCGACCGACACGTTCGGCTGGCACCCGCGCACGGGCGACCGCTGCCAGCACGTCGCCTTCACCGGGCTGGGCGTGGACACGCCGCGCCTGCTCCCCCTGCTGGACTCCTGCCTGCTCACCGACGACGAGGTCCTCGCCTGGGAACGGGACGGCCCGCTGTGCGAGAACCTCTTCGCCCCTCTCTGGGAGGGCAGCAGCGGCGGCACCTGCTAGGGTTCGAAAACGATTTTCGTTTTCACTCGACTCCTCGACACGTCGAACCCCAGGAAGGAAGGCCCTTGACCGAGTACGACGACCCCTACGCCCGTTCCGGGCAGTACCTGGACCTGATGATCGCCGGATGGTGGAAGCACCACCGGGCGATCCTGTCCGAGGCGCTGGCCTCCCTGCCCGGGGACTCCGGCCCCGTCGTGGACGCCGGCGCGGGCGGTGGCCACGGGACCCGCCTCATCGCCGCGGCCCTGCCCGGAGCCCGCGTCCTGGCCGTGGAGCCCTCCCTCCTGCTGCGGACGGTGCTGCTCGCCCGGGTCGCCGACGACCCCGGCCTGCGCGAGAGGGTGACCGTGGACGGCGACGACCTGCTCTCGGCGAACCTGCCCGACCGGATCGGCGGCATGGTGATGGCCAACCTCGTCGGCCACTTCAGCCCCCACGAGCGCGACCGCCTGTGGGAGGACCTGGCCCCGCGGCTGGTTCCGGGGGCCTTCGTCCTGCTCAACCTCGCCGCCCCGCTGGAACCCGAACGGGTGGAGCGGGCACGGATGAGCGAGGTCCGCGTCGGCGGCCGCTCCTACGTCGGCTGGGCCGCCGCCGAGCCCAGCGGCCCCGAGCAGGTGGAGTGGCACATGACCTACGAGGTACACGAGGGGGACCGGGTCCTGGCCCGCGACGAGGTCCGCTACGCCTGGTGGACCCTCACCGAGGAGGCGCTGCGCGCGGAGACCTCCCCCCACGGCCTGCGGGTCCTGCCCCACGGCCCCGCCGAGGCAGGGCTGTACAAGCTCCTCCCGGAGGGATGAGGCCGTGAGCGCACTCACCGAACTGCCCGTGACCGTGCTGTCCGGCTTCCTCGGCGCGGGCAAGACCACCCTGCTCAACCGCCTCCTGGGCAACCTGGACGGCCTGCGGGTCGCGGTCATCGTGAACGATATGAGCGAGATCAACATCGACGCCGACCTGGTCCGGGGCGAGGGGCACCTGTCCCGGACCGACGAGCGCCTGGTGGAGATGACCAACGGCTGCATCTGCTGCACCCTGCGCGACGACCTGCTGGAGGAGGTGGCCCGGCTCGCCGAGCAGGACCGGTTCGACCACCTGCTGATCGAGTCCAGCGGCATCTCCGAGCCGATGCCGGTGGCCGCCACCTTCTCCGTCCCCGGCCCCGACGGGCGCCCCCTCCTGGAGGGGGCTCGGCTGGACACCATGGTGTCGATGGTCGACGCCGCGAACTTCCTCGCCGAGCTCCACCGGGGCGACGACCTCGCCGAGCGCGGGCTGGACGCCTACGAGGACGACGAGCGCACCATCAGCGACCTGCTCGTGGACCAGGTGGAGTTCGCCGACCTCCTGCTCATCACCAAGACCGACCTGGTCACGGAGGAGGATGCCGAACGGGTGGAGGCCGCGGTGCGGCGCCTCAACCCGCTCGCCCGCGTCCTGCGCGTCGCGCACGGCCGGGTGGACCCGCGCGAACTCGTCGGGGCCAACCGTTTCGACCCCGAACGCGCCTCCCGCGCCCCGGGCTGGGTTGCGGAGATCAACGGCGACCACGTGCCCGAGACCGAGGAGTACGGGATCTCCAGCCTGGTCTTCCGGGCCGACCGCCCCTTCCACCCCGGTCGCCTGTGGGAGCTGCTCTCCTCCGGGTTCGGAGGGGACCGCCACGGCACCGTCCTGCGCGCCAAGGGCTTCTTCTGGCTGGCGACCCGTGCCCGCACGACGGGCCTGTGGTCCCAGGCCGGGCCGGTGGCCCGGTTCGAGCCCGCGGGTGTGTGGGACCCCGCCGACGGGGCCGCCCTGGGCTACTCCCCCGAGGACCTGGTGGACAGCGAACCGGTGGAGCCGAGGCAGGAACTGGTGTTCATCGGCACCTCCCTGCGGCACGGCCCCCTGGAGGCGGCCCTGCGCTCCTGCCTGCTCACCGACGAGGAACTCTCCTCCCCCTGGGAGTCGTTCGACGATCCCTTCCCCGAGTGGGACGTGCACGGCCAGCACCGGCACCACGAACACGCCTGACCTTCGTCGCCGCCCCAGCGCGGGCACCACCCTCCACGGTGTCTGACCGCCCCTGCCCGTCATCACCGGCACCGTCATCATGGCCGTCATCGCCTTCGTCTTCATCCATCCGCGGTTCCGCGGTGCTCCCGCTGCGTCCGCGCGCGAGGACGCGGCTGGGCACCGCTCCGGGCGGGACCTCCCGGCACAACGTCGCGCGCGGGGTCCCGGGACCGAAAGGCCGTCCCCCGCCCTCGGCGTGCGTCCCCGCGATCCCGCGACCCCTCGCCCAGTGACCCAGGTCACTCAAACCTCTCTAGAAAACGATTATCATTTTCAAATAGCATCACAGATGACCGTGCGAATCCACGACACAACGGACAGATCACACCCTGCTGTCTTGGCGCACGGTCACCACACCCCCAACCGAACAGGTGGGCGCACGGCCCAGCCCCCACTGGCCTCTCGCCCGGTCCCGGGAGCGGGTCGGCGCCCGCCTGTTCACCCCAGAAGGGACACCCCATGTCCACCGCAACGCGTACACGCGTCTCCGCCGCCGCCTCCCCCCGGCCTCGGGCATCGGTGCCGCACCGGGTACGGGCGCTCCTGCTCGCGCTGGCCGGCGCGATCGGCCTGACCGTCGCCATGGCCGCCCCGGCGGCCGCCGCCGTGTACGAGATCGACGAGGGGCACGTCGACGTCGTCCACGCGCGCCTCTCCGGAGGGTCCATCGTCCTGGAGGTCAGGAACGACGCCGTGCCCTGGGGGGACCCGGAGATCCCCTCCGGGCTCCTCTCCCCCGCCCTGACCGCCATCAGGGTCCCCCACACCCCCGCCCTGGGCGGCTACGTCCTGCCCGAGTCCTACAGCGACGCCACCACGTACGGGCTGCCCTTCGCCGGATTCGCCAGCGACTCCACGCTGCCGGGCTCGGTGACCTACACCCTGGTGTCGGCCTCCTACAGCGGCAGCGGCGCCGGAGGGTTCAGCGCCTCCCAGGCGGGTACCGCCCTCTTCACCCCCTCGGCCCCCTCCGCCACCTACGGCGGACCGGTGCACGAGCACGTGAAGTGGCAGTTCACCGCCCCCGGCACCTACACCCTCTCGTTCCGGGTCACCTCCGGCGGGGCTTCCTCCGCCACCGTGCCCTTCACCTTCATCGTCGGCTGATCCGCCTGGCGGGGCCGGGGCCGGGGTTTCGGCCCCGGCCCCGCAGGGCTTCCCCCAGAACAGTCCCCCGACCGCCGGACGCGTTCCCAGGACCGGGCGGTCCCCCAGAGAGGTTCCCCATGTCCCCCAGACCGCAGTGGCGCTCGCGCGCCCTAGGGGCGGCGGCGGTGTCGGCTTGTTGCGTCCTCGGGTCGTTCTCCACCGCCCACGCCGAACCGGACGACGGCCCGACCTTCGTGGACCGCGGGCACCACGACATCCGCGTGGCCCTCCAGGACGGAGAGCTCGTCCTCGGGATGGACACCGACCTGACCCCGCTGGACTCGGTCGTCCTCGCCGACACCCTGCGGGGCACGGTCCCCGCTTCCCGCGACACGGGGAACACCGTGTCCGACACCGACTACGGCCTGCTGGGGGAGGAGGGCGACACCTACTGGTACTTCCCCGCGGCGGGACGCCCGCACCCGGACGGCGGACAGGCTCTGTGGCCGGGTTTCAGCCTGGAGTCGCTGGACACCACCCGGATCAGCGCACCTGTGTCGATGACCCTGGAGGGGGTGAGCGGCCCGGGCGAGGTCTACGTCGGATGGCCGGGGGCCATCCAGTCCACCAACCTGGTGTGGAGTACCCGCCAGGGACTGCCGGACTCGGCGATCCCCACCCACGGGCACTCGCACTATGAGTGGGCCTTCAGCGAGCAGGGGGTCTACTGCCTGAACGTCACCGCCCGCACCCGGCTCACATCGGGATCATGGGTCAGTGCCAACGAGCAGATCACCGTACTCGTGGGGGACGAGACCCCCCGGGACCAGGTGGTCCCCTGCGGGGCCGGTGGTGAGCCGCCCCCGGTGTCCCCGCCGGAACCCGCCCCCGCCGTGGAGTCCCCGGGGGAGGCGCTGACGCTCTCCTCCCGGCTCGGAGCGCTGGAAGTCTTCCTCGACGGCGACGAGTTGAGGACCGCCGTGGCCGTCTCCCCCTCGGCCGCCTCCCTCGACGTGGCCCACAAGGACCCCGGGGACACCGTCTACTCGTCGAACACGTCCTGGCGGGGCTCGTGGTCCGTGGACGGTTACAGGAACCTCATCCCCGCCTCGGGCCTGGACTCCTCCGGATTCGTGTGGTCGACCGAACGCCTCGCTCCCGGCGCCCTGGCCGAGGACTCGCACCTGACCGTCACGATGGGCCGGGCCGAGGGACCGGGCACACTCACGATGACGAACGCCCTGGTCACCCCTCCCGGAGAGGGGTTCGACTCGGGCGAGGACTCCAAGGACACCTACACGCTCGGCCCCGGCTTCTCCGACGCCTTCTCCCGGTGGACCTTCAGCGAGGCGGGTGTCTACTGTGTGCCGCTGACCTTCTCCGCCACCCTGGCGGACGGCACGCCCGTCTCCACGGACACGACCCTCACCTTCGCGGCGGGCGACGGCTTCGACCGCGCCGCCGTGGTGCCCTGCTCCCACGGGGGAGGCGGCGGAGACGGCGGAGGCGGTGGGGAGCCCGGCCCCGACGAGGAGGTGTACGTCCCCAACGGCTCCACCAACCAGGCGGGAGCCGTCGTCCTCAACGACGGACACGTGGACGTGACCAGCGTTCTGTCCGACACCGGGGACCTGCTCACCCGGGTCAAGGACGACACGGCACCGGGCGCGCCGACCCACCGCCTGCCGGAGGAGACGGTCCTCCAGCTCCTGCCCGAGAGCCGGACCGTGGTGCCCGCGGACGAGCGCTTCTCCTTCCTCGGCGATCCCGACACGCCTCTGTGGTCGGTCAACCAGCAACAGCAGCAGGGGCTCCTGTGGCCGGGATGGTCCACGGAGGAACTGCCCCCGGGGACCCTCGAAGGAGATGTCGACTGGCGCATCGAGGGGTTCCACGGTCCCGGAGAGCTCTTCCTGTACCAGACGGGGGCCTTCGGGGAGCCGGAGGTCCTCTTCGACACCTCCTCCGGCGGGCGGGACTCCTTCTCGATCCCGCCGGGCACCCACGCCCACGGCACCTGGGCCTTCACCGAGGAGGGCGTCTACTGCCTGGACACGGTCCGCGGCGCGGCCCTCGCGGGCTCGGGAGAGGTGTCGCACCGCAGCACGCTCACGATCGCGGTGGGTACGACACCGGTGACCGGCGTCGACCCCGCCGACTGCCCGTCCGACGAGGAACCCGGCCGGGCACCGGACCCGCCCCCGCGACCCACCGCGCTGTCTCCCGAGAACGGCGTGGTCGACGTCGGATGGGAGGCCCCCGCAACCGACGGGGGCTCCCCCGTCACGGGATACACCGTGACGCTCCAGCCGGTGTGGGGCGTCCCCCTGACGGCCGAGGTGGACGCCTCCTCACACAGCCACAGGTTCGAGGACGTGCCCGTCGGTTCCTACCGCGCCCAGGTGGGGGCGGTGAACGCGCACGGGGAGTCGGAGCCCTCGGAGGCGTCGGACTACGTCCAGATCGAACCCCCGGCGACAGCGCCCGTGCAGCCGATCGACGTGCGGGCCTCCGCGGCGGGCCCGGACTCGCTCAACGTCTCGTGGACGCTGTACTCCGACGGGGGCTCCCCCGTGACCTCCTACACCGTCATCGTCAGCCGGGACGACGAGGTCGTGGTGACCCAGGACGTGTCCGCCGACCAGCTGTCCGCCACGGTCACGGGCCTCGACCCCTCCACCGCCTACAGTGTGGTGGTCACCGCGACGAACACCGTCGGCACGTCCCCTCCCTCGGTTGCGGCCGAGGCCACGACCGGGGGCGCCGAGGAGGAGCCGGTCACCGTCGGACGGCCCGCGGCCACGGCCGCGTCGGGCACCTCGGTGAACGTGTCCTGGGACGCGGTGTCCCCCTCCGGGCTGTCCGGATACCTGGTGAACGTGTACCGGGAAGAGGACGTCACCGCGACGGCCGACGTGCCCCCGGAGAAGACCGCGGTGACCGTGGAGGGGCTGGAGACCGGCACGGAGTACACCGTCACGGTGTCCGCCGTCGTGGACGGGGTTCCGGGGAAGGAGTCGGAACGTTCGGACCCGGTCCGCACCTTCTCCGTTCCCGGGGCTCCGCGCTCGGTGACCGCCCGTGTCAGCGGTGAGGACACGATCGACGTCTCCTGGGAACCCGCCGGTGACGGAGGCACTCCCGTCACCGGATACGAGGTCACCCTGTTGGCGGACCAGACGGAGGAGGCCACCGTACGGGTCGGGGGAGACGGTTCGAGCACCTCCTTCCCCGGGCTCTCCCCCGGTCCCGCCTACAGCGCCGTCGTGTCGGCGACGAACAGCGTCGGAACCTCTCCCCGCTCCGAGGCCTCCGCATCGGTGACCCTGCCCGAACCCGAGCCGGAGCCCGAACCGGAGCCGCCAGGTCCTCCGAGCGAGGACGACCTGACCGATCCCGCCCGCGGTGGTGTGACGGTCCCCCGCACGGCGGTCGTCGGCACGACGATCACCGTCGGCATGGAGAGGGAGCACATCGGCCAGGAGGTGGAGAACTGGCTGTTCTCCACACCCTCCAGCCTGGGAACGGCGACGGTCGGCCCCGAAGCCGGGTACCGGCTCGCGATCCCGGCCGACGTCCCTGTCGGCCGTCACCGCCTGGCGGTGACGGCGACGGACGGAAGGCTGATCGGATGGGACGACATCGTTCTCACCCTCTCCAGCGGCCCGGAGCCTTCCGAGCCCCCGCCCCCGGGACAGGAGAGTCCGCCCCCCGCGAACCCCGGTCCGGACGGGGACCCCCCGCCCCGGAACGAGGCGAAGCTCCCCTTCACCGGAAGCAGGCTTCTCGGGCTCCTCTGCGCCGGAGTCCTGCTGGCGGTGGTCGGCGCGACCGCGCTCATGCTCTCCCGCACGAGGCGAAGGGGCGAGGCCTGAGAACCGTCGGCCGCAGCGGTCGCCCGCCTCCGCGCCGGACGGCGGGCCGCCTCGGGTCAGGACCCGGTCGCGGACCGCCCGCCCAGGTGGCGGGCCAGGAAGCGCTCCAGCCTCCCGTGCGACTCGATGTTGCTGTCCGGGTTGGTGGGCCGGTGGCCCTCGGTCTCGTTCAGCAGGTACTCGCCCTCGGCGCCGCGGGAGCGGAGCGCGTCGACGACGCGGTCGGAGTTGCGCCGGTGGACGCGGGCGCCGTGGACCAGCAGCACCGGCGCGGTGATGTCGTCGGCCCGGCTGACGGGCGAGCGGGCGAGCATGTCGGCCTTCTGGCGGGGGACGTCCGGGGCGCCGCTGTAGCGCAGACAGCTGTTCTCGACGGTGCGACGGGCGAACGGGACGACCGACTCGGCGAGCTCGACCAGGGCCGTCCGCTCGGGGGCTGTGTCCAGCGCTGCGGCGATGGCTCACGGCCATGGCGCCCCCTGATGTCGGCGAGGCTCCTGCGACTGCGGCGGCCGCACACCGCACCCACGGACCACTCGGACGGGAGCGGCCCGACCCTGATCACACCTCAGCCCTCCCCTGCCCGGGTGCGACGGGCGTAGGCGCGGGCGGCGCGAGCACGGTCACCGCAGCGGGTGGAACACCAGTGGCGGCGGCCGTGGCGCAGCAGGTAACGGTTGCAGGGGGCGGAACCGCAGGCGGTCAGGCGCTCGGCGTCGGGACCCGTGAGCAGGTCCGCGGCGTCGGCGGCCAGGGTCGCCAGGGCGTGGTCGACGATCTCGGTGGTGGGATGCGGCGCCGCCCGGTAGGGACCTTCCCTGTCGTCCCACCGCAGCAGTGGAGCGGTGGGCACCCTGGTCAACGCGTCGTTGACGGCCTCCAGCGCGGCGGGCAGGGCGGGCAGGGCCGCCACGTGCGAGGCGAACAGGGATCTGATCTGCTCGCGCAGCGCGCGTAGCTGCGTGGCGCACATCTCCCGCATGCCGGCGTCGGTCGGGGCCAGTCCCCGTTCGGTCAGCCACCGGTTGGCCTCCGCGGGGATCGCGAGCAGGTCCACCGAGCGCCCGCCCGGCAGGACGACCGCGCTGTTGGCGAGGGCGAGGGAGGGGTGGTGCTCCGCCCCTGGCGCGGGCGGCAGGCCGAGTTCCCCGGTCACGGTTTCCGTCATGCTTCTCATGGTACAAGTTGCCCCATCCGTGAGGTGCGACTACCGTGAATCACGGTTGAACCATTTCCATCCGTGAGGTGTGTGCTCATGTCCATCGCAACCGAGCAGTTCCCCGTCCGCGTCTTCGGCGGCCCCACCGCTCTCTTCGAGTACGGCGGCCTGCGTTTCCTGACCGACCCGACCTTTGACGGCCCCGGCGACCACGGAGGCGAGGGAGGGCCGGTGCTGACCAAGACCGCGCCCTCCGCGGGCGGCCCCGGCGACCTCGGACGCGTCGACGTGGTCCTGCTCTCCCACGACGAGCACGCCGACAACCTGGACGACTCCGGACGCGCCCTGCTGACCGACGTGCCCCTGACCCTGACCACGCCCGACGGCGGCCTGCGCCTGGGCGGCGGCGCCCGGGGGCTCACGGACTGGGAGAGCGTGGAGTTGGACCGGCCCGGCGGCGGAACGGTCACCGTGACGGCCGTCCCGGCCGTCCACGGCCCCGGACCGCGCGAGGAGGTCGAACCGTTCACCGGCCAGGTCGTGGGCTTCGTCCTGACCGGCGACGGCCTGCCCACGGTCTACGTCAGCGGCGACAACGCCTCGCTCGAACTGGTCGAACAGGTCGCCGAACGCTTCGCCCCGGTGGACACCGCCCTGCTGTTCGCGGGAGCGCCCCGCTTCCCCGCCTTCTTCGAGGGCCGACCGCTGGTCCTGGACAGCACCCAGGCAGCCGAGGCCGCCCGGACCCTGGGTGCCCGCCGTGTGGTCCCGGTCCACTACGACAGCTGGGCCCACTTCACCGAGGGCGCCGACGAGCTGACCTCCGCCTTCACCGAGGCGGGCCTGGCCCACCTGCTGGACTGGGGCCGGCGGGGCTGATCGCCGCCCCCGCCTCTCCGCCCTCCGCGACGCCCCGCCGCGGAGGGCGTTCTGCGTCGGACGCCATGAAGGCCCCGGCATGCGCCGCGTCCGGCGGAGCGGCACTTCGGAGTTCGCCAGACCGCACCGCCCCAGGATCCCGGCACCTGTCCGATCGTGCCGGTGGGCTACGGGGTGGTGCGCCCGGGCCGCTCCGACCCGGGCGAGGCGGCGTCCCCGCAGGAGGGTCGGGGCCGGCTCGAAGCCCACACCGTCGTCGCGCGCGCCCAGGATGGCCGGGGCCCCGTGCACGGCAGGGCCGCCCCGGTCCGGGTGTCCGGGTGGACCCGGCGCGCCCCTGGACGGGCCGTCGGCCGGGGCCCTTCCCCCGCAGGTCGGTGAAACCTCCCAGTGAAACGTTCTTACTACGCCTACATCTCCTCCCGGCCGCGACTCACACGCCGAAAGCCCTGCCCAACAGAGTCCGGCGATGGCGGGGCAAGGTTTTTTTCCGTACAACCATTGACCACTGGAAGGATCTGTTGGAAACTTCGCTGAAACGTTTTAAGCCTGTCCTCCGACCGGCTCCGCGTGTGCGCGCACGCCTTCCATCCCCCTCGGCGCCCCGCTCCGGTGAGCGCAGGAAGGAATCCCCCCATGCCCCACACACCACCGTCCACGGAACTCCCGTGCTCCGGTTTCACCCCCACACGCCGCCTGTTCCTGGGACTGGGCGCCGCCGCGGGCACGGCCGCGGCCCTGTCGACCACCCTCGGCGCACCCTCGGCCGTGGCGGCCCCGCAGCCCTTCACCAGGGGCTTCGAGGCCCCGGCGGCCACGGCCCGCGCCAAGTTCCGCTGGTGGTGGCCGCACGGTCTGGTCGACCCGCAGGAGGTGGCCCGGGAGATCGACCAGGCCGCCGACGCCGGGTTCGGCGGCATGGAGGTGGCCGACGTCCACCACAGCTCCTCGGAGCCGCTCGATCCCGAGGGGCACGGCTGGGGCACCGGGCCCTGGCGCCAGGCCGTGGAGGCGGCCCTGTCCCGGGCCGAGGAGCGCGGAATCGTCGTCGACATGACCATCGGCCCGTCCTGGCCCGCAGCGGTGCCCAGCCTGACCCCGCAGGACAGGGCCGCCGTGCGCGAACTCGCCCACGGCGTGCGCTACCTCGCCTCCGGGGAGGAGGCCTCCGGCGCCCTGCCCGAGCCCGTGACGGAGCCGGGGCACGGGGTCGAGTCGCGCGAGCTCTTCGCGGTGCAGGCGGTGCGCCTGGCCGAGGGCGCCTCGCCCGAGGACGAGCGCACCGCCCTGGAGGCCGACACCCTCCAGGACCTGACCGCGTCGGTACGGGACGAGGAGCTGACCTGGACCGCCCCGGGCGGGGGTGACGGCTCCACCTGGGCCCTCATCGCCTACTGGGAGCGCGGTTCGGGACAGCGCCCCGAGGGCGGACCGCACACCGAACCGATCTCCTACGTGGTCGACCACTTCAGCGACACCGGCGCCCAGGCGGTCATCGACTTCTGGGAGGAGAACGTCCTCACCTCCGGGATCCGCGCCCTCCTCCGGGGACCCGCGGGCGGTGCGATCTTCGAGGACTCCATCGAGATGGAGACCGAGGCGACCCTGTGGACGCACGATCTGCCCTCCGCCTTCGAGGAGCACCACGGCTACGACCCGGTGCCCTACCTCCCGGTGCTCGTGCGCGTGGACGAGGACCAGGTCTTCTCCTTCGACCCCGACACCGACCGCCGTGCGCTGAACGACTTCAACGACCTGCTCTCCCAGCTCTACATCGACCATCACATCGCCCCCCTCCAGGAGTGGGCGCACGGGCTCGGCATGGGCTACCGGATCCAGCCCTACGGCCTGCAGACCGACGCCGTGGCCAAGGCCGCCATCGTCGACACCGCCGAGGGCGAGTCCCTGGGCTTCAAGAACCTCGACGACTTCCGCTCCCTGGCCGGCGGGCGCGACCTGGGCGGCAAGAAGGTGCTCAGCAGCGAGGCGGGCGCGGTCTACGGCGGCTCCTACAGCACCACGTGGCAGCAGACCGTGCGCACCATCGCGCGCGAGTACTCCGCGGGCGTGAACATGGCGGTCCTGCACGGGTTCTCCTACGCCGACGCGCCCGGAGCGCAGTGGCCGGGGTTCGCCGCCTTCACCCCCTACAGCGGCGGTGTGGGCTACAGCGAGTCGTGGGGGCCTCGCCACCCCACCTGGCAGCACGTGTCCGACGTCTCCGGCTTCTTCGCGCGGGCCCAGCACACCCTCCAGTCGGGCACCTCGACGGTCGACGTGGCCTTCCTGCGCCAGAAGGGCTACGCCGGATCGGGCTTCGGCGCCGCCTATTTCAGCCAGGAGGGGGTGCGCCGGGGCTGGACGCACCAGTTCGTCAGCCCCCGCCTGCTCCGCATCACCGAGCCCCGGGTGGAGGGGGGCCGGCTGGCTCCCGAGGGGCCCGCCTACAGCCTGCTGGTCTTCGAGGGGGACGCGTTCAGCGGACGGCTTCCCACCATGGAGCTGGACACCGCCCGGCGGATGGTGGAGTACGCCCGGTCGGGACTGAAGATCCTCATCGTCGGGGACTGGAGCGCCCCGCAGGAGCCGGGGACCGACCAGAGTTCGGCCGAGGATCTGCTCCAGGCCATGGAGGAGCTGCTCGCCGAGCCCGGCGTGCACCGGGTCGACGCCCGAGAGGACATCCCCGCGGGTCTCGCGGCACTGAACGCACGGCCCGCCGTCTCCCACGCCCAGGAGTCCCCTCTGCTGCACGCGCGGCGACGGGACGACGAGCTGGAGCTGTACTACTTCACCAACGGCTCCGACAGCGAAACCGTCGACCACCGGGTCACCCTCCCCGCGGACATCAACCACGCCTATCCCTTCGCGCTGGACCTGTGGAGCGGACGGATCACCCCCCTGCCCGAGCACACGCGCGGCGACGGAACGGTCGACGTCGGCGTGCGCCTGGCGCCGGGGGCCTCGACGGTCATCGCCCTGGCCCCGCCCTCGTGGACGGCCGACCACGGCGAGCCGGGACAGCAGATGCCGCCGGGGCAGCTGAAGAAGCTGCGCGTGGACAGCACCGACGCCGACGAGGTGCGGGTGGAGGGCCGCAAGGCCATGGTCCGGGCCTCCTCGGCGGGCACCTACACCACCGCCCTCTCCGACGGGAGCACCGTCTCCACCGCCATCGACTCCGTCGGCGACCCCGTAGACCTGGCCACCTGGGAACTGGAGGTGGAGGACTGGCGGCCGGGAGGGTCGACCACCGACACCGAGGTGGTCCTGCACGAGCACTCGCTGTCCTCCCTCGTCCCCTGGCGGGAGATCGAAGGGCTGGCCGACACCTCCGGTATCGGCCGCTACACCACCACCGTCGACCTGGGCGAGGGGTGGACCGGAGGCCACGGCGCCCGTCTGGACCTGGGCCGGGTGAGCGACACCTTCCGCGTCACGGTCAACGGCACGGACCTGCCGCCCTGCGACCAGCAGGACACCGTGGTCGACATCGGCTCCTGGCTGCGCGGCGGCTCCAACACGATCCAGGTGGAGGTGGCCACCACCCTGATCAACCGCATGCGGGCCTTCCGCCCCGACGTCTACGGCGACGTGTCCCGACAGGACTACGGGCTGCTGGGTCCGGTGCGGCTGCTGCCCTACGGCCAGGCCGAACTGTGACCGCCGCCCGTCCGGGCGGCGCCCCGCGCGCCGCCCGGACGGGCACGGCGGCCTGTTCGCGCGGATCACCTGTGTGGCGGGGTAAGCGTCCGGCCCCCACCCCAGGCCCCGAAGAATGACAAAACGGACATCACACGCGGCTCTGAGGCCAAGCAGGCGGGTTGGACGCCAAGCTAGCGGAGGGTGCTCAAGGCGAGGTGGGCCGCGGACGCGTCGACCGGTCTGGTGACGTCGAGCCCGGTGGCCTCGGCGAAGCGGCGCAGGCGGTTGACCACCGTGTTGCGGTGGCAGAACATCGCCTGCGCGACCTGGGTCACCGAACCGGTCCGGTAGTAGGCCTCGACCGTCTCGACCTGCAGATCGACCTCGCGTTCGGTGAACCCCCCGAGCGCCTCCCGCACGTCCCGGGCGAAGGCCTCGGCGGCCGGGCCCAGGCGCGCGCCCACCAGCCGGGTCCAGTGGTTCTCGACCGTGGCCGCCGCGCCGGGCCGCGCCCACTCCGCCAGCTCGCGGGCGAGCCGCCACATCGGGGCGATCTCCCCGATGCCGTGGGCGCTCGGGGAGATCCCGACGGGCTCGCTCAGCAGCGCCTCCCGGGCGGCGCCCGCGGCGTCCCCGGCGGGGACGATGGCGAACTCCACCCCGTCCAGGCGGAGCAGGACCGCCCCGGGAAGCGCCTCCCCGACCCAGCCCCGGAAGTCGCGCGCGTGGCTGCCGTTGGCCACCAGGACGAGGTGTACGCCGTCGGGGCGCAGTCCCAGGGCCTGCGCCGCCTGCGCGTGCAGGCGCGTGTCCTCGCCGGAGCCGCTCAGCAGGTGCTGGAGGAGGAACGCGTGCTCCAACTCCAGTTCCGCGCGCATCCGCGCGATCTCGTCGGTGTAGCCCGTCTGCACGTGCGTGGTGTGCACCTCCACCGCCTCCCAGATCGAGATGACCTCCTCGGAGAAGTCGCGGAAGTCGGCCTCGGCGACGTGGGCGCGCATCGCCTCCCAGAGGAAGCGGAAGTCCATGCGCACGGCCCGCAGCAGCGACTCCAGGGGGATCCCGCGGCGGGCGCGGGAACGCCCGACCCCGATCGAGTGGGCGCGCAGCTCACCGTGGCGGTCCTGTCCCCGCAGGAGCTCCAGGAGGAGTTCGAGCGTGGCCCGGGCCGTGCCGTACAGCTCGGCGTCGTCGATGACGGTCTCGGCGTACCCGGTCAGCTCGCGGACCCTGCGGACGTAGGTCCAGGCGACGGACTCCAACTCCTCCAGGCACGCCTGCGCGGCGCTGGGGATGACACCCGACGGTGCTGTTTTGTGCATATGCACATTCTAGGCGGTGTTCTCGTTGGGTTTTGCGCTTGTGGAGGTGCGTTTTTTCCAAGACGATGATCGGCATCACACCTGGTCGTCCACGTCCCGTCCGACCGGTGCACATCTCCCGGAGGATCACATGCCACAGCCCGACCCGGCCCCGGCCGGAACGAGAGCGCCGAAGGTCAACGCGGCCGACGCCAGGCGCATCGCCTTCGCGGCCTTCGTCGGAACAGCCCTGGAGTGGTACGACTACTTCCTGTTCGGCACGGCCGCCGCGCTGGTCTTCAACCGCCTGTTCTTCACCGAGCTCGACCCGGGCGCGGGCCTCATGGCGGCGCTGGCGACCTTCGGCGTGGGCTTCGCCGCCAGGCCCATCGGGTCCCTCATCTTCGGCACCATCGGGGACCGCTACGGCCGGCGCCCCGCGCTGCTGGTGACCATCGTCATGATCGGCTGCGCGACCGGGCTCATCGGCGTGATCCCCGACTACCTGGCGATCGGGATCGCCGCTCCGACCCTGCTCGCGGTCCTGCGGCTCCTGCAGGGGCTGGCCGTGGGCGGTGAGTGGGGCGGCGCCATCACCATCGCCATCGAGCACGCCCCCGAGCGCCAGCGCGCCCGGTACGCCGCCCTGGTCCAGATCGGCTCCCCGGTCGGCACGCTCATCTCCTCGGCCGCCTTCGCCGCGGTGCTGACGCTGCCCGCGGCCGACTTCGACGCCTGGGGGTGGCGCCTGCCGTTCCTCGCCGCGTTCCCGCTGCTGGGCATCGCCCTCTACATCCGCTTCAAGGTGGAGGAGTCCCCCGTCTTCCAGGAGCTGGTGGAGATGGAGGACCGCGCCAAGGTGCCCGCCCTGGCCCTGTTCCGCGAGGCCGGGGGCCGCCTGCTCGTGGCGGTCGCCGCGGCGCTGCTGGGGGTCGGCGGCTTCTACGTGATGACGACCTTCGTGGTCTCCTACGCCTCCACCGTCCTGGAGGTCGACCGCCAGGCGGTCGTGAACGCCACGCTCGTCGCCGCCGTCTTCCAGATCGCCACGACCCTGGTCGCCGGGCGCGCGGCCGAGCGCTTCGGCCCCGGCCGGATGACGGTGATCGGTGCCGTGGCCACCGCCGCGGCCGCGTTCCCGCTGTTCTGGCTCATCGACACCGCCGACCCGTGGGCGATCACCGCCGCGGTGACCATCGGCATCTGCCTCATCACCCTGGCCTACGCCGTCACCGGCACCCTGCTGGCCGACCTCTTCCCGCCCCGGCTGCGCTACAGCGGCGTGTCCCTGGGCTACAACCTCGCCGGAACCCTCAGCGGGTTCCTCCCGCTCATCGCCACAGCGCTCCTGGCCGTGGACGACGGAGCGTCCTGGCCGGCGGTGCTGGTCCTCATCGGCATCTGCGCCGTCACCGCGCTCGGCGGCCTGGCCGGCGAGCGGATCAGGGCCGCGGACACCCGCGCGGCCGCCAGTACCCGGGCCGCGGCGTGAACCGCCCGCCCGCACCGACCACAGCCCCACCTCAGGAGGAGCACATGAACCTCGCACCCGACGTCGTCGCGCGCATCGAAGCGGCGGTCGACGACGCCTTCGACGCCCAGATCGCCTTCACCCAGGAGCTCGTGCGCCACCCCTCCCTGCGCACCCGGGAGTCCTCGGCGCAGGACCTGATGCACGAGGCCATGGAGCGGCGGGGGCTGGCCGTGGACCGGTGGGAACTCGACCCGGAGGAGATCTCGGCCCACCCCGGCGCCGGGAGGATCACGGTCTCCTACGAGGGCGTCGAGAACGTGGTGGGCACCTACACGCCCGCCCGGGGCGGAGGCCGCTCGCTGATCCTCAACGGCCACATCGACGTGGTCCCCGAGGGCCCCGTCGGGGAGTGGTCCCGCTCCCCGTGGGACGCCCCCGTCATCGACGGCTGGCTCCACGGCCGGGGCAGCGGTGACATGAAGGCGGGGCTGGCGGCCAACCTGTTCGCCTACGACGCCGTGCGCGCGGCCGGGTTCGCCCCCGCCGGGCGCATCCACTTCCAGTCCGTGGCGGAGGAGGAGTGCACCGGCAACGGCGCGCTGGCGACGGTCCAGCGCGGGTACACCGCCGACGCCGTCCTGATCCCCGAGCCCGAGGAGGACATGCTGGTCCGCGCCAACGTCGGCGTCATCTGGTTCACCGTGCGGGTCGCGGGACACCCCACGCACCCGAGGGAGATGGCGTCGGGGTTCAACGCGATCGACGCGGCGCACCACGTGATGGGGCGGCTGCGCGTCCTCGAACAGCGCTGGAACGACGAGAGGGGCGGCCACCCCCACTTCGAGGACCTGGACCACCCCATCAACTTCAACCTCGGCGGGATCAGCGGCGGCGACTGGCCGTCGAGCGTCCCCGCGTGGTGCGAGCTCCAGGTCCGGGCGGCGATCTACCCGGGGGTGAGCGCCGACGACGCCTGGGAGCAGATCCAGGAGGTGCTGCGAAGCACCACCACCGACGACGCGGGCAACCCCATCGAGGCCGTGGGCGAGCGGACCGGCTTCTACGCCGAGGGCTACGTCCTGCCCGAGGGCACGGACGCGGAGAACGTGCTGCGCGAGGCCCACCGGACCGTCTTCAAGGACGAACTGCGGACCTTCACCACCCCCGGCTACCTCGACGGCCGCGTGTACGCCCTGTACCAGGGGATCCCCGCGCTGGTCTACGGGCCGGTCTCGGAGGCCATCCACGGGTACGACGAGCGCGTCGACGTCGAGTCCGTGCGGCGGATCACCAAGTCCATCGCCCTGTTCATCGCGCGGTGGTGCGGCCTGGAGGAGGCCGCCTGACACCGGACCCGGCCGGGGGACGGCGCCCTGAGCGCCCGTGACGCGCACGGGGCGCGGGCAGGGGCGGTGCCGCCCGCGCACGTGCGCGGGCGGCACCGTCGTCAGATCACCGACAGCTCGCGGAGCTTCGCCTCGACCCGCGCGTTGTCCGGTTCGACGTGGTGGGTCCCGTCCGGGTAGACGACCACCGGGATGTTCGTCCGCCCCGAGATCTCCCGGGCCCGCTCCGTAGCCGCCGGGTCGTGCTCGACGTCGATGTACTCGAAGGGCACCGCCAGCTCGGTCAGCTGCTTCTTCGTGCGTCGGCAGTCCCGGCACCAGTCGGCCCCGTAGACGCGGATCGCCGCCTCGTCCATCCGTCCTCCCCTGGGGTGGTCACCACGCCAGTGTGCCCGACGGCACGGTCCTCCCGTCGCGGGGCGGCGGGTACCGGGAGGCGCGCCCGGGGGCTTCGGGCCCCTCGCTCACCGACGTGGCGCGTTGACGGTGCCCACCACCTCGCCGACGTACCGCAGGACCTCGGGGCGCGACATCCCGAAGTGAGTGCACTCCACGTCGTACACCCGGATCTCACCGGACACATAGGGGCGCCAGTCATGGGGCCAGTAGCTGGTGGCGGACCGGTTCTCCGTCGCCAGGAAGTACTGGACGTCGCCATCGTAGGGCCGGGGCTCGAACTCGGATACGTAATCGAAGATCCTGTACTGGAAATTCGTCATCCGGTCGATGAAGTCCGCGCCCAGACTGCCGATGGCGAATCCGGCGCGCTGGTAGATCTCCGCCTCGTCCAACCCGAACTCCTCACCCTCCGCGAGCTCCACCCCGAACGTCTCCGCGATGTTCCGGACGGCCTCGGGATCGCGGGGGCTGGGGACCGGACCGATGTCCTTGGCCAACGGCGTGTCAAGAAGGACCAGTTGCGCGACATGGCGCCCACGGCTCTGCAAACGGGTGGCGACCGCATGGGCGAGCATCCCCCCGAACGACCATCCGAGCAGCCGGTAGGGGCCCTCGGGGCAGGTACGCACCACCGCGTCGGTATACGCGTCGACCATGTCGTCGAACCTCTCGGGAAAGCTCTCGTCCTCCCGGAACCCCCATGCCTGGATCCCGTACAGGGGGACGGTCCCTTCGAGGCCGGTCAGGAGGCTCGCATAGCACCAGCTCAGTCCAAGGCTCGGGTGAAGGCAGAACAGCGGCGGCTCGGAGCCGTCCCTGCGGAGGGGGAGCACGGTGCCCAGGCCGTCGTCCTGGTCGGACGTCCCGATTCTGGCGGCGAATTCGGCCACTGTCGGCGCCGAGAAGAGCGTCTGGACGGTAACCCTCGTCCCGAAGGTGTCCTGGACCCGTTTGATCAGACGCACGGCGAGCAGCGAGTTCCCGCCGGTCTCGAAGAAGTTGTCATCGATCCCGAGCGCCGGGACCTCCAGGAACTCGGCGAAGATCCGGCACAGCACCTCTTCGCGCAGGGTGCGCGGCGTACGCCCCGACTTGAGCGGTGTGAACTCGGGTTGGGGGAGGGCGGCGGTGTCCAGCTTCCCGTTCGCCGTCAACGGCAACGCCGGCACCCCCACGAACGCGTCCGGCACCATATAACCCGGCACCGCACCCGCCACCCACTCCCGCAAAACCCCCGAATCAACACCCTCATCACCAAAAACCACATACGCCACCAAACGCACACCACCCCCACCCCCACGCGCCACCACCGCCGAACGCACCACCCCCGGATGACGACCCAACACCGCCTCCACCTCACCCGGCTCCACCCGGAACCCGCGAATCTTCACCTGATCATCCGCACGCCCCACAAACTCCAACACCCCACTCCGACGCCACCGCACCAAATCCCCCGTGCGATACATCCGCTCCCCCGACCCACCGAACGGACACGCCACAAACCGCTCAGCCGTCAACCCCGGCTGACCCACATACCCCCGAGCCAACCCCGCACCCGCCACATACAACTCCCCCACCACACCCGGAGGAACCGGCACCAAACCACCATCGAGCACGTATCCGCGCCGTGCGGTGATCGCACCGCCCAGCGGGATGGAGTCCGCCGCGGCTTCTTCCCGGGAGATGCGGTGGGCATGGGTGAACACCATCGACTCAACAGGGCCGTAGCCGTTCACCAGCCGCATCCCGGGCCACCTTTCGACGGCGACGGCGACGTGCTTCGGCGAGGGCGCCTCGCCGCCGGTCATCACCTGGCGGACTCCGTCGAACACCTCGGGATAGGTGTCGACCATCACGCTGAACAGGCCGGCCGACAGCCAGAGGGACGTCACTCCGTGCTCCGCCACCAGCTCCGCGATCACCGCGGCATCAGGGCGGGGACCGGGCTGGAGCACGCACACGGCCCCGGAGGACAGGGCTCCCCACAGCTCCAGGGCGAAGGCGTCCCACCCGATGGGGGCGCACTGCAGCCACACGTGCTCCGGGGAGAACTCCGCATAGGACTGGCCGACGAAGGTCGAGGCGAGCGAGCGGTGCGAGGACGCGACCGCCTTGGGTGTCCCCGTCGATCCGGACGTGAACATCACGCAGGCCAGGTCGTCGAGGTCCGAAGCAACGGAGAGGTCAGCGTGCTCGTCCCCGGCGCACGAGTCGGCTCCGGAAAGCGGCAGTTCCTCCACCAGGAGGACCGCGACCCCGTCCGCGCGGAACTTCTCGGCCCCGACCTTGTCCGTCACCACGGCGGACATACCGGTCTGGTCGAGGTAGGTCTCAAGCCGCGGCACGGGTGTCGCGGTCTCCAGCAGCGTGTAGCCCGCTCCGCACTTCAGAACCGCCAGCAGTGTCGCGACGAGGTCGGTACCGCGCTCCAGGAACACACCGACCAAGGAGCCGCGTCCGATTCCGCGGTCCGCGAGGGCGCGCGCGGTCCGGGCCGCGCGCGCGTCGAGTTCCGCGTAACCCACCCGTTCCGTCCCGAACACGAGGGCCGTCGCCTCCGGCGTCGCGGTGACCCACTCCGCGAACAGCTCGTGGACCGGTTTGAGCACCGCTTCCACGTCCGCCCCGTGTACCTCGCCGACCGCGTGACGCCACTCCTGGGGTGACATCACGCCGAACTCGGGGAGCGGCCGGTCCGGTTCCGCGGACATGCGGTCCAGCAGCCGCACGAACCAGTCCGCCATCCCCTGCGCGGTGGCCCCGTCGAACAGGTCCGTGCGGTACTCCAGCCTGCCCCGCATCCCTCCGCGTTCCGATTCCCTCAGACTGAACGTCAGGTCGAATTTGGCGGTGGGCGTCTCCACACGCTCAGCGACCGCCTCCACCCCGGGAAAACCCGGAACCGGCTCCGGCTCCTCGATCAACACCATCGTCTGGAACAACGGATGCCGCGACAGCGACCGGACCGGATTCACCTCATCGACCACCCGCTCGAACGGCACCTCCTGATGCGCGAACACATCCAAACACACCGCCCGCACCCGCTCCAGCAACTCCCGAAACGACGGCCCGCCCGAGGTGTCGACCCGCACCACCACCGTGTTCACGAAGAACCCCACCAGATCGGCCAGCGCAGCCTCCTCACGACCAGAGACCACCGCCCCCAGCGGAATATCGCTCCCCGCACCCACCCGATCGAACAACGCCGCCACCGCGGCCTGCACCACCATGAACACGGTGCAGCCGTGATCACCCGCCAAACGAAGCAGACGCCCATGCAGCTCAGCGTCCACCTCCAGATCCACACTCGCCCCGACATGACTCGACTCCCGGGGCCGCACACGATCCACCGGCAACGCGAGCTCCTCGGGCAACCCCGCCAAACGCTCACGCCAAAACGCCAGCTCCGCAGCCATCAGACTCCGCGGATCCTCCCTCTCCCCCAACAACTCCCGCTGCCACAACGTGTAATCGGCGTACTGCACCGGCAGCGGCTCCCACCCCGGCTCCCCACCCCGCAAACGCGCACCGTAGGCCGCCTCCAGATCACGCACCAACGGCGCCGTCGACCAACCATCCCCCGCGATGTGATGGAGCAGCACCAACAGCACCCGCTCATCCCCACCCACATCGAACAACCACACCCGAAACGGCAACTCCGAGCTCAGATCGAACCGATACTGCGCCGCCGCCTCCACCGCCGGCCCCACTTCCCCCGGACCCGAACGGACCCGCTCCACCACGAACCGCTCCCAGGCCCGCTCCAACGGCAGCACCTCCTGGAACGGCTCCCCCTCCACCTCGGAGAACACCGTGCGCAACGCCTCATGGCGACCCAGCACATCCCGCAACGCCGCCCGCAACACCCCCACATCGAGCGCCCCACGCAACCGCCACCCGAACGGAATGTTGTAAGCCGCCCCGACATCCTCCAACCGATCAACCAACCACAACCGCAACTGCGCAGGAGACGACGGGACGTGCTCCGGTCGCGGACGCGGGGACAGGACCGGGCGCGTGGCGGCACCGGCCGTCTCGCCGATCCGCGCCGCCAGCTCCGCGGCGGTGGGAGCGTGGAAGATGTCGCGGATTCCGAGCTCGGTCCCGAACGCGGCCTTGGCTCGGGCGGCCAGCCGGGCGGCGAGCAGTGAGTGGCCGCCCAGGGCGAAGAAGTCGTCCTCGATCCCCACCTCCTCCACCGAGAGCACCTCGGCGAAGAGCGCGGCGACGTCCCGCTCCAGAGTCGTCCCCTCCCCCGCGGCGGACAGCGGTCGTCCACGAAGGTCGGCCTCCGCAGGACGGGCGGCCCCGTCCCCGGCACGCGGCCGCGGCAGCTCGGGCAGGTCGAGATCGGCGACGCGAACGTCGGCGGCGGCACCCGCCTGGACGAGGACGCGCATCAGGCTCGCGGCATAGGCCCGCGCGGTCGGCGGATCGAAGAGGTCGGTGGCGTAGCCCACGGTGAACCTGCCGCCCAGCGGTTCGCCGTCGGAGCCCAGGGCCAGGTTGAACTCGAAGGTCAGGTCGAATTTGGCGGTGGGCGTCTCCACACGCTCAGCGACCGCCTCCACCCCGGGAAAACCCGGAACCGGCTCCGGCTCCTCGATCAACACCATCGTCTGGAACAACGGATGCCGCGACAGCGACCGGACCGGATTCACCTCATCGACCACCCGCTCGAACGGCACCTCCTGATGCGCGAACACATCCAAACACACCGCCCGCACCCGCTCCAGCAACTCCCGAAACGACGGCCCGCCCGAGGTGTCGACCCGCACCACCACCGTGTTCACGAAGAACCCCACCAGATCGGCCAGCGCAGCCTCCTCACGACCAGAGACCACCGCCCCCAGCGGAATATCGCTCCCCGCACCCACCCGATCGAACAACGCCGCCACCGCGGCCTGCACCACCATGAACACGGTGCAGCCGTGATCACCCGCCAAACGAAGCAGACGCCCATGCAGCTCAGCGTCCACCTCCAGATCCACACTCGCCCCGACATGACTCGACTCCCGGGGCCGCACACGATCCACCGGCAACGCGAGCTCCTCGGGCAACCCCGCCAAACGCTCACGCCAAAACGCCAGCTCCGCAGCCATCAGACTCCGCGGATCCTCCCTCTCCCCCAACAACTCCCGCTGCCACAACGTGTAATCGGCGTACTGCACCGGCAGCGGCTCCCACCCCGGCTCCCCACCCCGCAAACGCGCACCGTAGGCCGCCTCCAGATCACGCACCAACGGCGCCGTCGACCAACCATCCCCCGCGATGTGATGGAGCAGCACCAACAGCACCCGCTCATCCCCACCCACATCGAACAACCACACCCGAAACGGCAACTCCGAGCTCAGATCGAACCGATACTGCGCCGCCGCCTCCACCGCCGGCCCCACTTCCCCCGGACCCGAACGGACCCGCTCCACCACGAACCGCTCCCAGGCCCGCTCCAACGGCAGCACCTCCTGGAACGGCTCCCCCTCCACCTCGGAGAACACCGTGCGCAACGCCTCATGGCGACCCAGCACATCCCGCAACGCCGCCCGCAACACCCCCACATCGAGCGCCCCACGCAACCGCCACCCGAACGGAATGTTGTAAGCCGCCCCGACATCCTCCAACCGATCAACCAACCACAACCGCAACTGCGCAGGAGATACGGGGATCACAGCTCTACTCCTTCGTGCGTGCGACGCCGCAGGGTGGGCCGCGCGCTGTGCCTGACGTCCGTCCCGATCCTCTGGACCAGCCGCTCCACGCTGGGGGCCTGGAAGACGTCGCGGATGGTGATATCGGCTCTCAGTTCGGAGCGCGCCCGGCCGACCAGGGAGATGGCGGCCAGTGAGTGGCCGCCAAGGGCGAAGAAGTCGTCCTCGATCCCCACCTCCTCCACCGAGAGCACCTCGGCGAAGATGGCGCACATGATCCTCTCCGCGCGGCTCCTCGCGGGCTTTCCCTTCGCGCGCGCCGTCGGAGGCTGGGGGAGGGCGGCGGTGTCCAGCTTCCCGTTCGCCGTCAACGGCAACGCCGGCACCCCCACGAACGCGTCCGGCACCATATAACCCGGCACCGCACCCGCCACCCACTCCCGCAAAACCCCCGAAT
>NZ_JAAXPG010000024.1 GCF_012396365.1 Nocardiopsis alborubida
GCGCCCCCCCCCCCCCCCCCCCCCCGCGGACAGCAGGGCGGGTGCCCTGGACCTGGTTCACCGCGTTGGAGAACGACCGTGAACAGGGCTTCGCCTACTGGTGGGACGGGACTGCCTGGGACCGCATCGACTACCCCGACCTCATCGACGACGACGGTCTGGGCCTGCTGCTGCCCCACCTGTCCGCCACGGAGAAGGAGACCGAGAGGGTCCTGAGGTCCCCGACCTGCGGCCTTCCACGAAGGAGTGGAACGAAGGATCCCTTCTCGCGCACCGCGCCCTGGAACTGGCCGAGAGCGCCACCGGAGGCGAGGAGGAGTGTCGCTAGGCCCTGGACGCGGCCCTGGCCTTCGCCGCCCGCCAGGACTCGCAGTACGTGAGACGTCAGAGAGGCGAGTTCGAGGTGGCCCCCGCTCTGGCAGTGGTCCGGGCGACCGGCCTGGTCAAGGACTCCACGGCCGAGGCCAAGGCCGCCGGGAAAGGACGTCCCGAGGACTGGGGCCCGCACCCGGGATGGACACGAACCGGGCACTCCGGCCTCGCTCTCCGAAGCGAACACGGCCTCCGAGGGCCTCACGCAGTGCCGTCGAACGCCGTTGAGGGCCGGTGTGTGCTCCGTTTTTGCTCCGCGGTGCAAGGCCCAGTACAGGTGGGCACCCGCCTCGCGGACCACTTCGCCCTCCCGTGTCCCTGCGAGCCCGCGGCGGGGCGTCCCCTCGTCCGCCCGCTGGCACCCCGCAGCCGCCCCGCCACGCGTGGTCCCGGGCTTGTCCATCAGTGGTGTCCCGCCGAGCCGGATACACCCGGTTCAGGCGAAACCCCTTACCCCGCAGCGGTCCCCGCTCCACAATCATCCTCATGGACGAGGCGAGGTGGACATGCGCCAGGGGGTGACCCTCAACGGCAGGTACCGGTTGGACTCCAGGCTCGGTCACGGAGGGATGGGACAGGTGTGGCGCGCCCTGGACCTCGCCCCCGACCGGTTCGTGGCGGTCAAGCTCGTCCTCGACCACGCCCCCGAGGAACTGGAGCACCGCCTACGACGCGAGGGCCGGGCGGCCGCCCGCCTGGACCATCCTTCGATCGCCAGAGTGTTCGACATCGGCAGACACGGTGAGCACGTGTACCTGGTGCTTGAGCTTCTCGAAGGCGAAGACCTGGGCCGGGTACTCGCCGATCGCACCCGGGGCCTGGATCTCGGTTCCGTTCTGGACATCGGCGCCCAGGCCGCCGAAGGGCTGGCCGCGGTTGAGAACCTCATCGTCCGCGTACGCGCCGCACTCGGCGGCGCGCACCTCCGCGATGTGCTCGTAGCGACTGATCCGGTCGGTCCGCTCCGCGTCGACGCCGAACGCCACCCACGCGAGGCCCGCCCGCCTGACGGTCTCGGCCAGGCCCGGATCGCCAGGGGCCGGCAGCCGCAGCGGCCCCGGCGGTACGCGCCGAACTCTTCCGGAACGTCTGTGCGTGGTGGGGCAGGGAACAGGCCGTGGCCGTTCTCGGCACCATGCGTGAGGACAAGGTCGGGGACGACCGCTACTTCAGCCCACCAGCCCGCGGACGATCGTGGTCTCGGTGCCCTGGACGTAGGCCACGACCGCCCCGGGGACGGGGATCGCCCGGTGGTCACCGGTACGTGCGCCGTGCGTGCCGGGATACGAGGTGAACTCCGGTTCGTCGAACCGGATGGTGCGTACGGCGTCCGGTCCCGCGTCGTAGGGGATGACGATCACGGCGGGGATGGTCTCCTCCGTGCCCGTCTCCTCGTACTCCAGGCGCGGGATGATCACGGCGTCCTCCAGAGCGACGGCTTCGGGCAGTTGGTCGAGGAAGACCGTGCTGAACGGCATCTCGGCCGTGGCGATGACCTCGCCGGAAACGGAGACACGATGGAACACGAAGGGGTCGTGTTCGTCACCGTCGCCCTGGTCCGCGGAGCCCCGGGCGAGGAGGACCGTGCCCTCGGAGCCGGCTCGCACGACGTGTTCGAAGTCGCGGCTCATCCCGGTCTCCGGGTCCATCAACTCCGGAGGCAGCCCTACGGTGTCCGAACCGTCACGCAGGTCCAGCACCCGGGGGACGTCGGTCCGGTAGCGGCCCCGCGCCACGACCACCGGGTGGGAGCCCGAGCCCGGGACGGGACGGTCCACGGAGATGTCGAAGTCCGTGTCCGTGTCGTCCCACTCACGGACCCAGTTCTCCTCACCCGTGCGGGCGTCGAACGCGGCGACGACACCGGTCAGCGGTTCACCGTGGTCGTAGCTCAGGTCCTGGAGCGTGGTGTCCTCATCGAGCCGGTCCTCGTCCGCGCACGAGTACGTGATGAGGACCTGGTCCTCGTGCAACAGAAAGTTCCCGCCGTTCCACCAGCCTCTGAGGGTCGAGCAGATGCGGCCTCGCGGCTCCGGGACGGTGAGGGACCACAGCTCCTCGTTGGAGTCCACCGCGTGTACCCGGATCCTCCGCCCCTCATCGATGCCCTGCCAGGAGTACAGGCTCACCTCGGACGTGCCCGCGAGGAAGTCGACGCGGGTGTCCTCGTCCTCGTCCTCGTTCTCGTTCTCGTCAAGCAGCGGCGGCACGGTGAACTCGCGAAGGATCCCTCCGGTGACGGTGTCGATCTCGGTGACGTGGTGATCACGCGATCGGTCCGCGACAGGCTGTCGAGTGACGATCGCCCGCGTTCCGCCGTCGGAGACCACGACCCGCGCCCAATCGTCGTAGGGGTGCCGGTAGCTCCACAACACCTCGCCGGAGGAGCCGTCCAGGGCGACGACACCGTCCTCAAGCACCAGGAGCGGGCCGAACGGTCCGGGTTCCACGCCCCGCACGGACACGCCCTGCGGCACCTCCCACTCCCAACCGACCTCGCTGACATCGCTCGGCACCGGGGCGGGTGCGTCCGGGCCGGCATCGGCGACCGTGTGCTCCGTCGGCTGGTACAGGGCCGCGGCCCCCAGCCCGAGCTCGAACAGCAGCACCAGGACCAGGCCTCCGGCCATGGGCGGTATGGAACCGGGCAGGGGCCAGAGCCTCGGCTGGCGCGCTGCGACCGCCAACAGCACCGAGCCGAGGGTGATCGCCAGGGTCGCCGTCCACAGGGAGACTCCGGCCGCATCGGTTCTGTAGACCTGTTGGTCCTCCGCTGTCCATGGGAACGCCGTCGACGAGAAGGCGGTGTGGGTCACGTACAGCAGCAGCACGCTCGCCGCCAGAAGGGACACCCTACGGCTCCGGTTGAGGCGTGTGGCCGGTCCGGGTTCGCGTTCCCACGTGTCGCGTCGCAGTACCAGCCAGGGCACGATCGCGCCGAGGAACACGGCCGCCAACCACCAGAGGCTGCCGTCGGGGGTCGTCACCTTCTCTTCCATGAGGGGGAACCGCACCATGTCGACGACCGCGAGCAGGATTCCGCCGCCGACCAGCCCCAGACCGACCCAGCTCACCGCCTCCGGACGGACCCGGCTGGCGATCCGCGACTCGTTCCTCACCTGTGGTCCTCGTTCCTCACCGCACCCGTGACCCGACTCCGGCGCCCGAGAGGGGAGGAACGCCGGATTCGCGGTCGACAACATAACAGTGCTGTAGGTGGCCGGAGTCCGGCGGACGGTCGCCGAGGACGCGGACACGCTGCCACCGGAACCAGCCGTGCGCACAGCGGCCCTGCTGAGGACGCTGGGCCGGATGATGCCCGATGTGCCGCTGGTGCCGTTCGCCGTACCCGGGGAACGGGTGCTGTCAGGGGGCAGCGGACGGCGCGGCGGATCGGACAGGGAGGGGCGGAGCTGATGTCCGGCGCGAGGGACTACTCCTCGCCATGGGGCGTGTAGAGCATGATCCAGTGGTCCCGCTCAGGGTCGTGGAGCACCTCGATCTCGAAGCGGGCCCACCCGCGGGCCGGGTGGCGCATCTGCTTGACCGCGGACCTCGCAACGCTGACCTCCCCCTCCTCCCAGTGGTCGCGGAAGCTCTGGCTGGTAGCGGTGAGCTCGGCGAGCAGGGAGCGGAGGTAGGCGTCGTCGGGGTACCGGCTCAGTGCCATACGGAGTTCCGCGGCCGCGACCCGCAGGAACCTCTCCGAACCCTCGCCTCCGAGCAGGTACGCGATCACGTCGGTCGTGAAGGCCTGGTAGGCGATGTTGCGCCCGAAGGGGCCGCCGCCGGTGAGGGTCCCGAGCAGCTCCCGCGCGGCCTTGTTGCGGGCGAGGAGGTCGAGCCGCCCGTCGTGCACGGTGACCGGCATCGTGTCGTCCAGGCCCCGCAGCAGACGCAGCAACCCGGGGCGGATGACCGAGGCGGGAGAGGCCGGTCCGGGCGGGGACTCGCCACCCAGCCGGAAGAGGTGGTCGCGTTCGGCGTCCGAGAGCCCGAACGCCCGTGCCAGCGAGGTGAGGATCTCGCGCGAGGGGCGGGGCGCCCTGCCCTGTTCGAGGCGTGTGTAGTACTCCACTGAGATACCCGCGATATCGGAGACCTCCTGGCGGCGGAGCCCCGGAACCCGCCGACGGGACACCCGCACACCGCTCTGCGGGTCGGGAGGACTCATCGCGGCCCTGCGCCGCCTCAGGTACTCCCCGAACTCGGTCCGGTCGCTGTTCGGCATAGCCCCCATTATCTCCGCCCCCCGGGCCCTGGATCGGTGGGCGAACGTGGTCCCGCCAGTACCACCCTCGACGTGGCCTTCCTCCCCCCACCGGCGCCCCGGATCATCGAAGGCGCACCCGGTTCGCCAGGACCGCCCCGAACGCGCGGCGGACCGCCCGAGGCCAAGGAGACGGCATGACCAGTACAGCGTGGACCTTCCCGATCCCCGGGAACCGCGTCCAGGGGTTCCGGGACCTCCTCGCCACCCTGAACAGGGACCACCTTCCCGGCCTGGACACCAGGGCACGGGAGGTCGGCTACCACCGGGAACGGATGTGGCTCCAGCCCGATGACGACGGCAGCGCGGAGTTCATCGTCTACCTCGAATTCGACGAGGGCGTCGACCTGGCCGCCTTCTCCGAGCGGCTCCCGGCCTACGAGTCCGAGTTCACGCGTTGGTGGACGCCCCGCTTCGCGTCCTTCGGGCTCCCCCGGTCGTTCGGTGAGCCCCTGCTGTCGTGGGACGCCCGAACCGGATCCTCCGCAGGACACAACGATCGGAAGCCCTCATGAATGACCGGAAACCGACGCCCGCCACCCACACCGGGCTCGACATCGCCCAGGAGTTCATCCGCGCCGTCGAGGCCAAGGACATCGAGGCCGTGGGCCGGACCCTGGCCGACGACGCACGGCAGTTGTTCATGCACGCCCGGGGCGCCACGACCCCCGACGGCGTCGCGGACATCATCGCGGGCCGCAGGCGTGGCCTCTGCGTCGCGGACGTGAAGGGCAGGAGCGAGGTCCTCGCCTACACGAGCGCGCTGTTCGACAAGTTCACCCCGCTGCTGTGGCGCGACCACGCATGGCACGTCTCACCGGATGGCGGCGAGCTCTTCTTCCACGGCACCGGCGACATGGTCGTCGCACGCACGGGCCAGCCCTACCGCAACACCTATGTGACGCGGTTCGACATCGAGAACGGCCGGATCGTTCTCATGGCCGAGTACGGGAACGCGCTCATGTACGCGGGCCTGGGCGTGCGCCCGAACGGGGCCGAGTTCCGGGCCCTGCTGCGCGCGGTGGGACGCATGCTCTCGCCACGGCTCTCCGCCCGGTCGGGCCGATGACCCTTCCGCCCCGCCCTCGCAGGGCGGGGCGTGGGGCGACCGGGGCCCATCCGGCATCAGTGGGTTCATGGCGGCGTACCACGCCGCCATGGTCCCTGGCCGCCTGTGAAAACGGACCCTAGATGGCGGCCCCGGCTTCGAGGTCGAAGGGGACGCCTGTGAGCTGCTCGCTCTCCGCCCACAGCCGCCTGCCCTCCGCGGGGTCGTCGGCGCCCGCGGGGAGCTTGGCGGGCTGGGGAGTGCCGGAGGTCTGGTCCCGCCCGGCGGGGCCGATGAACCCGCCCGACTGGGCGTACGGGCTGGTCGCCGCGTACAGGGAGGGCCAGGCCGCACCCTCGGCCGAGCCCATGAGCAGGCGTGCGGCGATCGGGGTGACCACGCGGCTCAGAGCGCCCTTGCCGTGCTGCTGCAGACCGGTCATCGCCGCCCCCGGGTGGACGGCGAGCGCCTCGACGGGGCTGCTCGCGGTGCGGCGCGCGAGTTCGAGGGTGTAGACGATGTTGGCGCGCTTGGACTTGGCGTAGGCGCCCATGGCACGGTAGCCCTTCTCGCTCATCAGGTCGTCCAGTCCGCCCGTCGGCCACCGCGCCGCGATGGCGCTGACGGTGACCACGCGCGGTGCGGACGAGCGGCGCACGGCGGGCCAGACCTGGGCGTTGAAGGCGAAGTGGCCGAGGTGGTTGGTGCCGACCGTCATCTCGAGGCCGTCGTGGGTGGTCCGCCGCTCGGGCAGGTTCATCACTCCGGCGTTGTTGAAGAGCAGGTCAACCGTCTCGGTCTCGGCGATGCGGGTGGCCGCGTCGCGGACGGAGGAGAGGTCGGAGAGGTCGAGCACGAGGGTGTCCGTCCGGGCCCCGGGGGTCGCGGCGCGCACAGCCTCCGCGGCCTGGTCCAGCCTGGTCCGGCTGCGGCCGGCCAGGATGACGCGGGCCCCGTGCCGGGCGAGCGCGCGGGCGGTCTCGAGCCCGATCCCGCTGTTCCCGCCGGTGATCAGCGCCGTGCGGCCGGTCTGGTCGGGGATGTCGTCGGGAGTCCAGTGGTCCACCGTTGTCACGCTCCTCGGATTCGTTGGTCTCGTGCTCGGCCACGCGGCGCTCGGCAGGGTCGTGGCACCGGGCTGGAAGAGCATGCCGTCCGCAGCTGGTCGACGACGTCGAGACAGCCTCCGTCGACGGCTTCGCCGATGGAGGGCGCCGGTCCCGGTGCGCGGCCCAAGACCCTCCACCTTTTCAGACCGGTGGTCTGTTCGACTGCGCCCCAACATAAAAGACTGCCGGTCTGATGTCAAAAGACCGGCAGTCTGTAACCTGGGGACATGACGAACTTCCAGCGCGCACGCAGTGAGGAGCAGCGCGGGATACGGCGCCGGGCCATCCTCGACACCACCGCCGCCATGCTTGAGGAGATGCCCATCGGCGAGATCAGCCTGAACGAGCTGAGCCGCCGCGTCGGGCTGGCGAAGTCCAACGTGCTGCGCTACTTCGAATCGCGCGAGGCGATCCTGCTGGAGCTGCTCGACCGCGCCTGGCGGCAGTGGGTGGCCGACCTGCCCGCCCTTGCGCACGCCGGCATCGACCAGGACGCTCCGGTGAGCCGGCGTGCGGAACAGTTCGCCGCCGTCATCGCGGACTCCCTCGCCCGGCGCCGGGTCCTGTGCGACCTGTTGAGCGCGCAGGCGGGCGTACTGGAACACAACGTTTCCCCGCAGGTGGCCGCCCGCTACAAGCGCGCGGCCGTGGCCAACGTCGCCGACATCGCGGCGTTGGCCCGCCGGCACCTTCCCGAGCTGGGCGACAGCGCACCGCAACTGGCCGCGGCCATGATCATGGCCGTCGGCGCCGTGTGGACGCACGCACGGCCCTCCCCGGCGATGCTCGCCGCCTACGAAGCCGACCCCTCACTCACCGCGTTCAAGCTGGACTTCGTGACCGCTCTACAGGAGATGCTGGCCACGCTCACCGCGGGCACCATCGCCCGCGCCTCCGCCTGAGACCGTCCAGGCGGCAGCCGTCCGCGGTGGCCTGCGCGCGGTGGCGCGTCGCGGCCGGGTACGGCAGGACCGCCTTCCTCCGCTGCCCGCCCCCTCACCTCGCTGACCACTCCGCGCTGCGTGCGCGGACGAAGTCGGCGAAGGTACGGGGCGGGCGGCCGGTCAGACGGCGGACCGTGTCCGTGACACGGTCCTCGCTGCCCCCGGCGATGGCGGCGTCCACCCCGACCAGCGCCGCGGCGAAGGGCTCCGGCATACCCGCGTCCACGTTGCGCCGGACCAGCTCGGCCGCCGGGGCGGGCGTGTGGCGCACCGGCCGTCCGACGGCTTCGGCGATGACCGCCGCCGCCCGCGCGTACCCGAACGACTCCGGCCCGGTGAGCACGTGCTCACCGGACACCGGCCCCGGTGCCGACAGCACCTCCGCCGCGACGGCCGCGATGTCGGCGGCGTCGATCCAGCCCAGCCGCCCCTCACCGGTCGCCGAGCGGATCTCGCCGTGCTCGCGGATGCCCACCGCCACCGGGTGCGCCCCGGTGAAGTTCTGCATGAACCCCGACGGCCGCAGCACCGCCCACTCCGGGAACGACCGCACGGTCTCCCCCAGCTCCGCGACGCCCCGGACCCCGGGCAGTTCCGCCAGCGAGCCGAGCAGCACCACGCGCCGCACCCCGGCGGCCCGCGCGGCCCTCAGGAACGGCCCGGCCAACGGCATGGGGTCCAGGGTCATCGGCGGCGGCACCAGGTACAGGGCCTCCGCCCCGGCGAGCGCCCGGGCGTGCGTGGTCGGGTCCGCCCAGTCGAAGGGCACGCCGCCGGGCCCCGGCCTGCGACTGGCCACGCGCACGTGCACGCCGCGGGCCCGCAGCGCCTCGGTGAGGGGACGGCCGGTGTTGCCGGTGCCGCCGGTGATGAGGATCGTCGTGCCTTCGGCCCGTTCGGGTGATCGGTCCATGTCCGCCTCCGTTGTTCGGTCTCCGCTGTTCGGTCCGTCATCCACCACACTGACGGGGCGCGCCGCGCGGGGGAACGGCCGCGTCGTCCCCGGACCAGTGGTCCGTGGCTCGCCGCCCGCGCGCGTGGCAGGCTGGGGGCGTGGACAAGAGAGAACTCGGCGGATTCCTGCGCGCCCGCCGCGAGGCCCTGCGCCCGGCCGAGGTCGGCCTTCCCCAAGCCGCGGGCGGGCGCGCCCGGCGCACACCGGGGCTGCGGCGCGAGGAGGTCGCCGACCTCGCCGGGGTATCGGTGAACTACTACGAGCGGCTGGAGCAGGCCCGGGCGCCGCGCCCGTCACCGCAGGTGATCGACGCGATCGGGCGGTCCCTGAGACTGTCGGAGGCGGAACGGGCCCACCTGTCCCGGCTCGCCGGGCACGCGCCGCCGGCACGGCCCGGCCCCGTGGAGCAGGTCCCTCCGGGGGTGCTGGCCCTGCTGGACCGGCTCGGCCCGGTCGCCGCCTACGTCTGTGACGCCCGCCACGACGTGCTGGCCTGGAACGACCTGGCGGCGGCGCTGATCACGGACTTCGGCGCGCTGCCCCCGGCCGAGCGCAACGTGCTGCGGCTGTCCATGCGCCTGGGCGGGACGGTGTGCTCGGCGCCTCCGGAGGCGGCGGGCGGGTTCGAGGCGCAGGCGGCGGCCCAGTCGCGCGAGGCGCTGGCCCGCCGCCCGCACGACTCCGCGCTGCGGCGGTTGGTCGGCGAGTTCGCCGAGCGGGATCCCGGGTTCGCGGCGCAGTGGCGGCGGCACGACGTCCGGCCGCGTGCGACGCTGCGCAAACGCGTGGACCACGACGAACTCGGCGTGATCGACCTCGACTGCCAGACCCTGGACGTGCCGGGCACCGACCTGCGCGTGGTCATGCTCAGCGCGGAGCCGGGCACCCTCGCCCACGACAAGCTCACCCGCCTCCAGCTGCGCCTCGCGGCCCCCGAGCCCTCACCGCGCCCGTAGCGGGGCGAAGGCCCGCGGTGTCGCCCCGCTACCGCCCCCGGCCGACGACGGCACCGGACCTGTCAGCGCCGCCCGCCCTGTCCGCGCGCTCGAACGGACGCCCTGGCCAACACGCGCGGCGAAGGGGCCCGCCGTCCTCCTCCCGGCCGGAGTGTCACGACGTCATCCAGGCCCGCCGTTCCCGGCCCCGGGGGTCGTCGACCTGGGTCCACTCGGTGTCGATGCGCATCGTGGCCCGGCGCTCGTCGCCGTAGGGGGCCCAGCCGGGGTCGCCGGTCCTGGCGAACCGGATCCAGGTCCCGTGGACGCGGGCGGCCAGGTCCGCGGGGGGCTCGCCGCGGCCCAGCAGACCGCCTGGTCCGCGCAACCGCGGCAGGTGCGCGAGGTCGAAGACGAAGGGCAGCTCGACCGCGTGGGCGGCGCCGAGTTCTCCGTCCAGGGCGTCGGAGCGCCACGCGAACTCGTAGGCGAAGGTGGCGGACGCGGGATGGGAGGCATGGGCGCTGGCCAGGGCCCAGCTGCCCGCGCCGAACAGCGCGTCGCCCATGACGGCGGACCGCAGCTCGCCGAAGGACGCCTGGGGGCGTGCCCTCCGGTACTCCTGGACGAGCCGCGCCGGATCCGGGTGCGAGCGCGCCGCGGCCGCGTCGACGTCGGACGCGGTCGAGGTGGAGTAGGCGCCCACGGGGGCCAGGTAGAGGTTCCCCTCCTCGGTGTTGGTCCCGATGAGCAGGTCGACGTCCGCGCTGAGCCCGGCGGCGACGGATGCGGCGGGCTGCGCGTCGAGGACCAGGCTGAAGGGGCTGAGTCCGATCAGCGGGTCGTGGTGCGTCTCGGTCCGCAGGTCGATGCCCGCGAGCTTGGAGGCGGCCTCGACCAGGCGGTCGTCGGGGATCTGCGCGAAGGCGTCGGCATGGGGCCGCACGCCCAGGAGTTCGGACGCGGCCTCGGTGACGCGGGCCGCCTGCTCGGTCGTGAACGCCCCCAGTCCGCTGCCGCTCTGGACGATCGCCCGCCGGAAGAGGCCCGTGGCCTCGGGGGTGGCGAGGACGGCGCCGACGATGGTCGCTCCGGCCGACTGGCCGAAGAGGGTGACCTCGTGCGGGTCGCCGCCGAAGGCGGCGGCGTTCTCGCGGACCCAGCGCAGCGCGGCGACGACGTCGAGCAGGCCGCGGTTGGCGGGTGCTCCGGGGATGTCGAGGAACCCGGCGATGCCGAGCCGGTAGTTCAGGGTGACCAGGACGACGCCGTCACGGGCGAAGCCGCTGCCGTCGTACATCGCGGAGCGTGTCGATCCGGCGACGAATCCCCCGCCGTGGATGAACACCATGACGGGCAGGCCGCCGTCCGCGCTCTCGGGCGCCCAGACACTGACGGTGAGGTAGTCGTCCCCGCGGCTCCAACCGTCGCCGAAGTAGGGGGACATGTCCACGCTGCCGAGACCGCGTTCGGACTGCGGCGCGTTGGGCCCCGGCACGGTGGCGTCCCGTACGCCGTCCCAGGGCTCGTGCGGCCGCGGCGGCGCGAACCGGTCGGCGCTGCGGGGAGGGGCGGCGTACGGGATGTTCAGGAAGGCGGTGACGCCGTCCTGGCGTCGGCCGCGGACCGCTCCCTGCGCGGTGGTCACGACGGGGTCGGGGTGGTGGTTCACAGGCATGCCTTTCCGCTGGTCTCAGCCCTGCTGGGTGTACGGGGCGAAGGGCGCCCAGCCCTTGATGGCGAACTTGCTCCCGTCGCGCACCACTTCGGCGGCGCCGTGGCCGCCCAGGTGCGCGGGGATCACGAGTGCGTTGTCGTCGGCCGCCCTGCCCAGGACCTCGCGGCGGGTGGCGCGGGCGCCCGCGGGGTCCTCGCAGAAGCAGCTGTTGGCGTCCGGTTCGAGGATCTGCACCGGGTTGTGCAGCAGGTCGCCGACGAACACGGCCCGGTCCGTTCCGGAGGCCAGGGTCAGCACGGAGGAGCCGGGGGTGTGCCCGGGAGCCGCGTCCAGGCGCAGGTCGGCGTCGATCTGGTGGCTGGTCTCCCACAGCAGCGTCTGACCGGCCTCGTGCACGGGGGCCACGCTGTCCTCGAAGACGTTCTGGTTGCCGCGGCCGAGCCGTGGTTCGTGGCCGTTCTCGGGGTTCCAGAAGTCGAAGTCGGCCTTGGGCATCAGGTAGGTGGCGTTGGGGAAGGTGGGGACCCAGTTCCGGCCGTCCAGGTAGGTGTTCCAGCCCACATGGTCGATGTGCAGATGTGTGTTGACCACGATGTCCACGTCCTCGGGTGCGACTCCGGCGCGGGCGAGATTGGCCAGGAAGTCGGTTTCGAGGCGGCTCCAGACGGGCGCGTACGGGCGATCCTTGTGATTGCCCACGCCCGTGTCGACGAGAATGGTCTTGCCCTCGCTGCGCAGCACCCAGGTCTGGATAGCCGAGTTCACCGTATCGGCCTCGAAATCCACGAAATGCGGGCTCAGCAAGGGAGCGCCGTCGTCCCAGACCTCCTTGGACACCTCCGGAAAGAAGGTGTCGGCTGTCATTTCCACGGAACCGTAGTACTCCCAGACACGGGTGATCGTGACATTGCCGAGTTTCATTTGTTCCATGAGGTTTCCCCAGTGATTCGGTTGCTTTCCTGGGACCCTACGGGCGGCCTCGGCGCACGCGGTATCCGTCACGTGACTGCACCTGCGCACACGCCCCGGCACCGGTGCCGCCGCTTGTAGCCTGGGTGGGCCAAGGCAAGGCGGCTCCGACCGGGGAGCCACGACTCCTGGAGAACCCGTGGGCGAGCACACAGGCGGCCCCGGTGCGGTCACGAGGCCCGACCCGGACCCAGCGGAACCGATCGTCGGCCGGGACACGGAGTTGGCGCGCCTCTTCCGCGCGGTGGACCCTGCGTCGACCGACCGGGTCCTGGTGCTGGTCGGCGACCCGGGCACGGGCAAGAGCGCGCTGCTGGACTCCGCGGCGCGCCGGGCCGAGGCGAGCGGCGCCCGCGTCCTGCGCGCGGAGGGGAGCGAGTCGGAGTCGAGCCTGGCGTTCTCCGCGCTGCACCAGTTGCTGAGGCCGCTCTCGGACCGGGTGGACGCGCTGCCGGAGAGGCAGCGCACGGCGGTGCGCGGCGCCTTCGGCGCGGGGTCGGCCGCGGCGGAGCCCGACCCCATGCTCATCGGGGTCGCCGTCCTGAGCCTGCTCTCAGCCCTGGGCGACCGGCGTCCCGTGCTCGTGGTGCTCGACGACGCGCAGTGGTTCGACCGTGCTTCCCTGGACGTGCTGTCCTTCGCCGCCAGACGGCTGGAAGGCGAACCGGTGACGATGCTGTTCGGAGTCCGCGCCGGCGACCGCCTGCCGGGGCTCGACCGCCGCCTGCCGACGCTCACCCTGGGAGCGCTCGGCGACGCCGCCGCCAACCAGCTGCTGGACCTGCAGTCGAGGAGCCCCGTCGGCCGGGTCAGAGCGCGGATCCTCGACCAGGCCGGCGGCAACCCGCTGGCGCTGACCGAACTGACGAGGGCGTCCGCCGCGCACGACGCGGACCCGGGGCCGCCCTCCCAGGGGCCGCTCCCGCTCACCGATCACCTGGAGGGGGTCTTCGCGGCCCGGCTGAACGACCTCCCCGCCTCCAGCGGGCGGGCCCTGCTGCTCCTGGCCGCCATGGACAGCGTCGACTCCGCGATCACCGCCTCGGTCGGGCTGCCGCACGCCGAGGACGACGCGTGGCTGCCCGCCGAGCGGGCCGGGCTGGTCCGGCGGACCGGCCGGGACGTCCGCTTCCGCCACCCCCTGGCCCGGTCCGCCACGTACCACGCCGCGTCCCCCGCCTCACAGCGCGAGGCCCACCTCGCACTCGCCGAGATACTGCGGGACGAACCGGATCGGCGTGCCTGGCACCTCGCCGCCGCGTGCCCGGGCCCCGACGCGGCCGTGTCGGCGGAGTTGGAGCGGACCGCCGGCCGGGCCCGCCGTCGCGGCGGCCACGCGGCGGCGGCCAGCGCCCTGCGACGCGCCGCCGAACTCGCACCGCGGCGCGAGGACAGGGCCAGGCTGCTGGTCGAAGCGGCCGCCGCGGCCGTGTTCACCGGCGACATCACCTGGGTCGAGGAACTGGCCGCCGAGGCACGCGCGCACACCGACGACGCGTCGCTGCTGGCATCCCTCACCGTGCAGGTCGGACGGCTGGCGGTGCTGACCGTCCGCCACAGCGTGGTCTTCTCCCGGCTGGTCCGTTCCGCCGAGCAGGCGGCGGCCTCCCAGCCCGCCACCGCACTGGGCCTGCTGGCCGACGCCGCCGTGGTCCGCTTCTACTCCGGAGAGGACACCCAACGGCACCGGGTCCAGGCCGTCCTGGAGCGACTCCCCGGGGACGCGTCACACGCATGGCTGCGCGCCTGGGTGAGGGCCGTGTCGGACCCCTTCGACGACAGGGCCGGACTCCTCTCCCTGCTTCCGCGGCTGGTCTGCGAGGCGGAGCGCCATCCCGACCGGCTCACCGCCCTCGCGGTCATGGCCTGGCTCCTGGACGAGACCCCCCAGGCCGTCCGCGCCTTCGACGAGGCGTTCGACCGCTGGAAGTCGCAGGGGCCGCTGCCGGAGGGCCTGGGCGGCGCGGCCGCCTGGAGCTATGTGGAACGGGGACGGTGGGGACAGGCCCGCGAGGTCTGCGCCCGCACCGCCGCCGTCGGGTCGACGGCCGGCCTCGACCACGCCGTGGCGTGCGCGGCCGCGGTGGAGGCCACCGTGCTGGCCTACCAGGGGGACACGGCGGCGGCCCGGGCCCGGGCCGGGGAGGTGTTCGCCCTGATCGATCCGACGGAGAGCCGCTCCGTGTCCGTCTACGCCCGTCGCGCGCTCGGTGCCGCGGCGGTCGCGGAGGGCGCGTACGAGGACGCGTACGACCAGCTCCGCACGGTCTTCACCGCGGACGGCGCTCCGGTGCACTACCACGCCTCCTACCCGGCCCTCGCGGACCTGGCCGCCGCCGCCGCGCGCAGCGGCCGGAGTGCGGAGGCCGCCGCGATCGTCGAGCGGTCCGCGCACGCGCTCGCGGACGGCGCCTCGCCCCGCCTGCGCGCGCTGATCAGCCGGGCCCGCGCCCTCCTGGCCGCCCCCGAGGACGCCGAGGCGCACTTCCGGGCGGCCCTGGCCGACCCGCGGCTGGAGCACTGGCCCTTCGAGCGCGCCCAGACCCTGCTGGACCTGGCCGAATGGTTGCGGCGGCGCCGACGCGTCACCGAGGCGCGGGGGCCGCTCACCGAGGCTCTGCGGACCTTCCGGCGCCTGGGCGCGCGCCCGTGGATCGAGCGCGCCCGGTCCGAGTCGCGCGCCGCCGGACTCGACGTCACGGACGCGGCCCCCGACGCGCTCTCCCGGCTCTCCCCGCAACAGCAGCAGATCATCAGGCTCGCCGCCCGCGGGCTGACCAACCGGGAGATCAGCGAGAGGCTCTTCCTCTCTCCGCGCACGGTCGGCTCACACCTGTACCGGAGCTTCCCCAAGCTGGGCGTCACCGCCCGCTCCCAACTGCGCGACCTCGTGGAGAGCGCCCTCCCGGCGACCGGCCAGGGGTAGGACGAGCCGGAAAGGGACGACGAGGACGGTTCCCGTCCTCATCAGGTGGCCGGTTCCGGCAGGAAACGCCTACTGGGCGGCGGTTTCTGGGATCATGGCCCCCACCACGCGCCCACCCGGAAGCGGTACCATGCCCGATCCCCTGAACGACGGCGACCCCGCCCGCATCGGCCCCTACCGGTTGACCGGACGGCTCGGTGCCGGAGGCATGGGACAGGTGTTCCTGGGGCGCTCCCCCGGAGGCCGTTCGGTCGCGGTCAAGGTCGTACGTCCCGAGCTCGCCCAGGACCCCGACTTCCGGCGCCGCTTCGCCACCGAGGCCGCCGCCGCGCGGAAGGTGGGCGGGTTCTACACCGCCCAGGTCGTGGACGCCGACACCGACGCGAACCCGCCCTGGCTGGCCACCGCCTACGTTCCCGGACCCTCCCTCCACCAGGCCGTCGTCGGGCACGGCCCCCTCCCGGCCGGGTCGGTGACCGTGCTCGCGGCGGGTCTGGCCGAAGGCCTCGCCGCCGTCCACGCGCAGGGGATCGTCCACCGCGACCTCAAGCCCGCCAACGTCCTGCTGGCCGAGGACGGACCGAGGTTGATCGACTTCGGCATCGCCCGCGCCCTGGACGCCACCTCCCGGACCCAGACCTCCACCGTGCTGGGCACCGCGGCGTTCATGTCCCCCGAACAGGCCATGGGCCGCGAGGTGGGACCGGCCTCGGACGTGTTCTCCCTCGGCTGCGTCCTCGCGTTCGCCGCGACCGGCCACAGCCCGTTCGGAGAGGGTCCCGGGCCAGCGGTCGCCTACCGGATCGTGCACGAGGAGCCCGACCTGTCCGGTGTGCCCGCACCCCTGACCGGCCTCGTGGGGGCGTGCCTGGCCAAGGACCCGTCGGCCCGGCCCGGACCGGACCAGGTGCTGGCGGCGACCGCCGAGGGCGCCGGGCAAGGGCGGTGGCCGCCCGAAGCGGTCACCGAGGTCGTCACCCGGCACCGGACCCGGGCGCTGGCCCCGGTCGACGCACCCGCCCGGGGTGGGACCAGCGCTGGTCCCGGGCAGACGCCACCACCCCTGTCAGGCCGAACGGAGCCGTTCGGCTCCTCAACGGCCCTCGAAAGCCGCCCGCGCGACCACGGCCCGCAGCCTCTGATCGGCGGGGGCCGCACTGCCATCTTCTGGCTGCTCGCCGTCTACACACTGATCTGCGCGGTCACGGCGCTCTACCTGGCCGGGCTCGCCGTGGGGAACTGGGTGACCTCCCTGGACATCGCCGTCACCGGTGGCGTCCTCATGATCACCAGGTTCGTCATCGGCCTGGGGTTGGCGTGGTGCTGGCTGGTCTGGTTCCGGCGGGCTCGTGTCGTCGCCGAGCGGTTCGCGCCGGGGCGGGTGCACTACCGCCCCTCCATGGCCGTGTACGGCTGGTTCATCCCCGTGGGCAACCTCTTCATCCCCAAGCAGATCGCCGACGACGTCTGGCGGGCCTCCAGCCCACCCGGCCCCCGGGGCGCGGCGGCCCCGGCAGGGCTGCTGCACACCTGGTGGGCGCTGTGGCTGACCACGCTCCTGACCTGGCCGCTCTTTTGGACGCCGTGGATGGCGGACGGCCTCTACCAGCATGAGCCCCTGCTCTGGGGTTTCGTCGCCGTGCACGTGCTGGTCGTGCCGACAGCGGTGGTCACCGCCCTCTACGTCCACCGGCTGTCCGCCATGCAGGAGGACGGGCTCGGCAGGTGAGAGGATCTGGCCGCCCCTTCGGGAGCGGGCCCTGAACCGGCCACCGCCTTCGGCTTCGCACCGGAGGCGTACCGCACTGCCCATGACGCAGGAAGACGGAGAGCCGGACAGCCTCGCACGCGACGCGTCCGCGCCCTGCGGGTGACTCAGGGCTGCTCCCTGGAATGGCGGAAGCTGATGCGCATCAGCCGGCTGCCAGCCCAGTCTTCGAGCCGAGTCGGCCGGATGGTGCCGGGGTCGTGGGGCTGATTGAGATCCGCCACGATCTCCGCCAGCACGGCCTGACGTTCGGCTGGGTCGGTGACAGGCGTGGCCCGTGCGGGCAGATCCGCGCGGATCCCGTTCTTGAGGTGGAAGGTGAAGTGGGGATCGGCGAGAAGGTTCGCATGCCAGTCGGTCGCGGCACCGCCTGCACCGCTACACAGGTAGGTGGTGCCCGCGGCTCGGTAGAAGAAGATCTCGATGCGGCGTGCTCGGCCGGTGCGGCGCCCCAGCGTCGTGATGTCGACGGTCCGCTCTCTGGTGCCCGCGGCGGGGGTGATCTCGACGGCGCGTCGGATGTGGTCGGGCAGGTGGGACGAGGACGCGTCCCGTGCGGGGCCGTTCGGCCCGGTCGTGCCCGGAGTGCTCATGCGGCCTCGGTCTGAAGGGCGGGGCCGAGGAGGAGTCCACCGTCGATGACGTACTCCGACCCCGTGATGAACGACGCCTCTGACGAGGTGAGGAACAGGAGGAGACGGCTGACGTCGGTCGGCTCCCCGAGCCGGGGGATGGCGAACGGCTCGGGTGAGTAGAAGTCGGCGATCGCCGCGGTGGCACCGGCTGCCGGTTCGTGGATGAAGGGGGTCGAGATCACGCCGGGGTGGATGGTGTTCACCCGGACGCGGTCGCGGCCGAGTTCGAGTGCCGCCGTTCGGGTGAGGCCTCGCACGGCCCACTTGCTGGCGACGTACGGCGCGTAGTGGGCCGTGCCGCCCAGGCCCATGGTCGAGGCGATGTTGACGATGGCTCCCCCTGATGCACGGCGCAGAGCGGGGGCTGCGGCCTTGATGCCGAGGAAGGTCCCCGTGAGGTTGACGTCGAGGATGCGCGACCACGCGGCCTGGTCCGTGTTCTCGATCGTCGCAGGCGGGTTCTGCACGCCCGCGTTGTTGACGAGCACGTTCAGGGCGCCGAAGGCGCTCTCGGCGGTGAGCACGGCGGCGGACCACGAGCTCTCGTCGGCAACGTCGAGGCGGGCGAAGCGAGCGCGTGCCCCGAGCTCGTCGGCGAGGGCGGCGCCGCGTTCCGCGTCGATGCCGCCGATCACCACGTTCGCTCCCTCCGCGTGAAAGGCGCGCACGTGGTTCGAGCCCTGGCCGCCGGTCCCCCCGGTCACGAGCACGGTCTGGTTGTCGAAGCGGGGCATCGGATGTTCCTTCGGTACGCGGGTGAATGACCGGGGTCACCTGTGGTGAACGGCGGCCAGTGGTGAGCCGGGCGACTCACCATCTCCTTGACACTAGACCGGCGGCAGTGGCGAGTCAAGCCACTCACCTCGTATGCTTGGCCCATGAACAGGACCGTGCCGACGTATCACCAACGCGTCGCCCAGGAGAAGCGCGCGCTGATCGTGACGGCCGCGACCGCACTGTTTCTCGAGTTGGGCTACGACCGGACGTCGCTGGCGCGGATCGCAGAGCGCTCGGGCGTCTCGCGGGCCACCTTGTTCAAGCAGTTTCCGAGCAAAGCCGCCCTGTTCGACGCCATCGTGACCGAGTCCTGGGCGACCGCTGACGAGGAGGATCCTCCGCCGGCAGGCGACGTCGTCGACGGGCTCGGCATCATCGGCCGCCGTTACGCCGAGCTGTTGGGCCGCGCCCAGATGACCGACCTGTTCAGGATCGTCATCGCCGAGCTGCCGCGGTTCCCTGAGCTGGCCCAGGCGCAGTTCTCGCACGGGAAGATGCCCTACTTCGAGTCCGTACGCAGCTACCTCCTGGCTGAGCACGAGGCGGGAACGGTGCGGATCGAGGACGTGGACCTGGCGGCCACCCAGTTCCTGGGCATGATCTCCAACTACGTCTTCTGGCCGACGCTCCTGGTGCCGGGCTGGGAGGTGAGCGCCGAACGCGTCGCCCAGGTAGTCGACGAGGCCGTCCGCACCACCGCCGCCCGGTACGCCGCGACCGGCCCAGGGGCGTCCACCGACGGCTGAGTCCCGCCGACCGCGACTGAGTCCCGCCGCCGAAGGAGCCGGGCCCGAGCAGTCGAGGCCGTCGGCACCAAGGGAGTTCGCGGGACATCCCGGGGCGGACGCCGAGGGAGGGGGCGCCGACGTGTCGACCCACCCCGATCGGCCCGGCATCGGCACGGCCCGGCAGGAGGACCCAGCAGCGGGCCCAAACGCGCAAGGCCGCGCTCTCGTGGTGGAAACCCCGACAACACAGCAAGAGAGGCGGCCCAAGACCCGCAAGCCCAGCCCCCGCAGCTACACCCTCGTCTGCGAAGAGCCGCTTTCCTTCGTTCGCTCTGCCCTGACCCGCCGTGGTTCCCGGCGTGTGTCCCTCGGAAAGGAAGCGATCGAACCCCGCCCGTTCGCTGATCGCTCCACAGCTTGATCGTGCGACGCCTCCCCGGAGAGCGCTCGTCGACGAATTCGAAATGGTCCGCGCGGCCCCTTCGGGGGACGGATCCTGAACCGGCCACCGCCTTCGGCTTTGCACCGGAGGCATACCATGTTGCCCATGACGCAGGAAGACGGAGAGCTGGACAGCCTCGTACGCAAACGCATCCGCGCCCTGCGGGTGGCGCAGGGCTGGTCCCTGGAGGAACTGGCCACGCGCGCCCACCTCAGCCAGTCCTCGCTGAGCCGCATCGAGAACGGTCGGCGCCGCCTCGCCCTGGACCAGCTGGTCACCCTCGCCCGCGCCCTGGACACCACACTGGACCAGCTCGTGGAGACCGCCGCCGACGACGTCGTCATCAGTCCGACGATCGACGGCGCCCGCGACCGGATGCGCTGGCCCGTCAAGAGCGACCCCGGCATGAGCGTGGTGCGCCAGCGCATGACCGAGCCGCCGCCCGACAACCCCGCGCGCATGCGCGCCCACCCCGGGCACGAATGGCTCGTCGTCCTGTCCGGCACCGCGACGCTCATGCTCGGACACCGGCGCTTCCGCATCGAGGCCAACCAGGCCGCAGAGTTCCCCACGATGATGCCGCACGCGATCGGCGCCGAGGGCGGCCCCTGCGAGATCCTGGGCATCTTCGACCGCGACGCCCGCCGCGGCCACCAGCGGGAGGACGGCGGCCACGGCCCCCAGGCCACCTGAGGGAGCGACCGCGTGGACCGCGCGACCACGTCTTGCGCGTCAGGCAGCGCATCCGACCATTGTCTTGCGCAAAACGGGAACCTCCATGCTTCCGACGCATGACCGTCCTACTGTGGAGACATGAACCAGACGCACTCGCACCACCCCGGCCACGGCGCTCAGCACGACCACCACCAGGAGCACGACCACCAGGAGTACGACACCGACGTCCAGGCGGAGATCCTCGACCTGGACGCCGAGGTCCTCGCCGAGCACACGGCCTCCATCACCGCATGGCTGCCGCTGAGGACGGACCCGCGCCAGGTCGTGGACCTGGGCTGCGGCACGGGCGCGGGCACCTTCGCCCTCCTCGACCGCTTCCCCGACGCCCGCGTCACGGCCGTCGACACATCCGACGGGCACCTCCAACGGCTGCGCGACAAGGCACGCGCCCGTGGCGTCGAGGAGCGCGTGCGCACCGTGCGGGCCGACCTCGACGCCCCCGACTGGCCCGACCTGGGCTCACCGGACCTGGTGTGGGCGTCGGCCTCCATGCACCACATGGCCGACCCCGACCGCGCGCTGCGCAACGTCCATGACGCGCTCGCGCCCGGAGGTCTCTTCGCCGTCGTCGAGCTGGCCGGTTTCCCCCGCTTCCTGCCCGAGGACGCCCCCGAGGACCGGCCCGGCCTGGAGGAGCGCGCCCATGCGGCGACCGAACGCTTCCACGCCGAGCACATGCCCCACCGCGGCGCCGACTGGGGCCCGATGCTGACCGCCGCCGGTTTCACGGTCGAGGGCGAACGCACGATCGCCGTGAACGTCGAGGGCTCCCAGAGCGAAGCGATCGGCCGCTACGCGCTCGGCAGCCTGCGACGCGTCCGCACCGCCGTCGCCCAAGCGCTCTCCTCCGAGGACCTGGCCGCGCTCGACCGGCTCCTGGACATCGACGGCCCGCACAGCATCCTGCGCCGCGACGACCTGGCCGTGCGCACCGAACGCACCGTGTGGGCCGCACGCCGCTGACCCCGGCCCCGGGCCCAGCCCCCGGCCCTCACACGGGGCGGGGCGGCCCGGCCGCCCGCACGGACCGGATCCGCGCCGCCGCCCGCGCGACGGTCAGCCCCGCGCCCACGACCGCGAGTGCGCCCACCAGGACCGCGAGCGCGGGGAACAGCCAGAAGACGTCCACCGGGACGTAGCTGTTGTCCTGGAGCGCGGGAGCGACGAGGAACAGGAAGACCGCCAACGCCGGGGCGAGGCACTGGGGAAGCAGACGCAGGGCGAACCCCCAGGCGGGCCAGGAGGCCCGACGCGCGGCCCACCGCGGTGAGCGGCGCAGACCGAGGACGCCCAGGACCACGACGGCGGCGGTGGCCGCGCCGAGGACCAGGTCGATCACGGTCGCCGTCGCCGTGCCGGGGTCGGGGGTGCGGCCCTCGGTCAGGTCGATGATGCCGGAGCTGATCTCGTAGGCGTTCTCACGGGAGGGGGAGAAGCTGTTCAGCAGCACCACCACGCCGTAGCCGCTGCCGGGCACCAGGTCCTGCTGGGAGTTGAAGCCGGAGACGACGCCGCTGTGCGAGATCCGCGCGGGCTCCACCTGCGGCCCGCTGTGCCTCCAGCCGAGCCCCGCCCGTTCGGCCGCGGGCTGCGCGGTGTGGGACTCCTCGACGAGGGCTGCCGGGAGCAGGCGCCCCCCGTTCGGGCCGACCCCCTCCCGCTGCTGCATGGCGAGCCAGGCCGCCATGTCGTGCGAGGTGCTCACCACCGCGCCCGATCCGCTGTTCATCGCCTCCGGGGTAGGCGCGGGGAAGGCCGCGCCGTACGCGGTGACGTGCCCGGGGGCGAGCCCGTCGACGGGGTCCCGCGTGGTGGTGGTGGCGACGGTGTCGTCCATGCCCAGCGGGGCGAAGACCTCCCGGGCCAGGTGCTCGGTGAAGTCCTGGCCTGCGACCCGCTCCACCAGGAGCGCCGCCACCCAGTAGTTGAGGTTGCTGTAGCGGTAGGAGGTGCCGGGGTCGGCGGCCGGGGGCAGGTCCTCGATACCCGCCACGGCCTCCTCCAGCGTCCTCGCGGGGCCGACGACGGTGGGGTTGGGCAGCCCCGAGGTGTGGGAGAGGAGCTGGCGGACGGTGACGCCTTCGGGTGCGGCGTCGGGCAGGTACCGCGCCACGGGCGCGTCGAGGTCGACACGGCCCTGGTCCACGAGCCGCAGCACGGCGAAGGCCGTGAACGACTTGGAGACGGAGCCGACGCGCAGCCGGGTGTGCTGGGTGATCGGGCGGCCCTCGGAGTCCTCGCCGTAGCCCGCCTCGTACACGGTCTCGCCGTCCCTGACCACGGCGACGGCGGCCCCCGGAAGGCCGTGGCGGTCGAGGTAGGCGGTGACGAACGCGTCCACCCGCTCCGGGGAGAAGCCCTCCCGGGCCTGGGCGGGGGCCGCCACGGTGAGGAGGGCCGATACGGCCAGCAGCAGGGGGAGCAGGGAGGTGGGCCGCATCGGAGGGCTTTCGTCGTCGGGGGCGCGGTCGGCGCGGACGCCGTTCCAAGGTCCGCCCGTACACGCGTCACGGTCGGGCGCCACCGTCCCACCGGGCCCCGGCTGCGCGCATCGGGAAGCTCCCCGGTTCCGTCCCGGGTCTGCCCCTCCACCGCACTCGGGGTGTTCCCTGACGGGGAGTCAGGTCTGCTGTACGAGCGTCCCACCCGGGACACCGCCTCCCGGCCCGGCGCGACGCGCCGCCCGCGGCGGTCCCCCTCTCCACCGCGGGCGGACGGGGAACCCGCCGGTTCCGGCTCCGTCCCGCCTCGCCCGCCTCCCCCCGACAGGAGGTCCGGTGCGCGCCGGGGCTCGCCGTGCCCGGGCGGTCCACGGGTCCGCTCCGGTCCCGTGACCGGGTAATCCTTGTCCCATGGACAACCACGACGACCGCATCCGGGTGCGCGGCGCCCGCATCCACAACCTCAAGAACGTGGACACGGAGCTGCCCCGCGACGCCCTGGTCGCCTTCACCGGCGTCTCCGGGTCGGGGAAGTCCTCCCTGGCCTTCGGGACCCTCTACGCCGAGTCCCAGCACCGGTACCTGGAGTCGGTGGCGCCGTACGCGAGGCGCCTGCTCCAGCAGCTCCCGGCCCCGGAGGTGGACGACGTCACCGGGATGCCGCCCGCCGTGGCGCTCGCCCAGCCGCGCTCGGCGCCCTCGGTCCGCTCCACCGTGGGCACCCTCACCACGCTGTCCAACACACTGCGCATGCTCTTCTCCCGAGCGGGCGCCTATCCGCCCGGGGCGCGGCGCCTGGACTCCGACTCCTTCTCCCCCAACACCGTGGCCGGAGCCTGCCCCGTGTGCCACGGGGAGGGGGTCGAGCACGAGGTCACCGAGGGGTCGCTGGTGCCCGACCCCGGACTGAGCATCGCCGAGGGGGCCGTCGCCTCCTGGCCCGGGGCCTGGCAGGGCAAGAACCTGCGCGACATCCTCGACACCCTCGGGTACGACATCCACCGGCCCTGGCGGGAGCTGCCCCAGGACGAGCGCGACTGGATCCTGTTCACCGAGGAGCAGCCCGTGGTGACCGTCCACCCGGTCCGCGAGGCGGGGCGCGTCCACCGGCCCTACCAGGGGAAGTACAGCAGCGCACGCAGGCTGGTGCTCAAGGCGTACGCCTCCTCCGCCAGTGAGGCCCGGCGGCGCAGGGCCGCCGAGTTCATGGTCGACCGGACCTGCCCGGAGTGCGGCGGTCGGCGGCTGCGGCAGGAGGCGCTGCGGGTCACCTTCGCCGGGCACACCATCGCCGAACTGGCGGCGCTGCCCCTGACCGAACTGGTGGCCCTGCTGCGGCCCTGGGAGGAGGACACGGGCGCGGCGGGGGCGCTGGTCGGGGAGATCACGGCACGGGTCGGGGTGCTGTCGGAGCTGGGCCTGGGCTATCTGAGCGCGGCCCGACCGGCACCAACCCTGTCCACCGGGGAGTTCCAGAGGATCCGGCTGGCCACCCAGCTGGGCACGGGGCTCTTCGGAGTGGTCTACGTCCTGGACGAGCCCTCCGCGGGCCTGCACCCGGCCGACGCCGAGGCGCTCTCGAAGACCCTCCGGCGCCTGCGCGACGGGGGCAACACCGTGTGCTTCGTCGAGCACGACCTGGACGTCGTGCGCGGCGCGGACTGGATCGTCGACGTCGGACCGGGGGCGGGCGAGCACGGCGGGCGAGTCCTGTACAGCGGCCCGGTCCCCGGCCTGCGCGGGGTCCCGGAGTCGGTGACCGGCCGCTACCTGTTCGGCGACGAACTCCCGGAGCACCGGCCCCGCACCCCCGGCGGGTACCTGGAGCTGCGCGGGGCCGCCCGCAACAACCTCAAGGGGCTGGACGCCGACATCCCCCTCGGCGTGTTCACCGCCCTCACCGGCGTTTCCGGCTCGGGCAAGTCCTCCCTGCTGGCGGAGATCGGGGACCTGGCCGCCGAACACGGCCGGGTGGTGTGGGTCAGCCAGCAGCCCATCGGGCGGACACCGCGCTCCAACCTGGCGACCTACACCGGGCTCTTCGACACGGTGCGCAAGCTGTTCGCGGCCACCGAGGAGGCCCGCGCGCTCGGTTACGGGCCCGGCCGGTTCTCCTTCAACGTCGTGGGGGGACGCTGCCCGAACTGCGAGGGCGAGGGGTTCGTGTCGGTGGAGCTGCTGTTCCTGCCCACCACCTACGCCCCCTGTCCGACCTGCGGCGGCTCGCGCTACAACGACGACACCCTCCGGGTGCGGTACCGGGGGCGCACGGTCGCGGACGTGCTCGCGATGTCGGTGGAGGAGGCGGCGGAATTCTTCACCGAGGAGCCGTCGGTGCGGCGCTCCCTGGAGACCCTCTCCGGGGTCGGCCTGGGTTACCTGCGCCTGGGCCAGCCCGCGACGGAGCTGTCCGGCGGCGAGGCCCAGCGGATCAAACTCGCCACCGAACTCCAGCGCCGCCGGGTCACCGGCACGGTCTACCTGCTCGACGAGCCCACCACCGGCCTCCACCCGTACGACACCGACGTCCTCGTCAGCCGCCTGCGCGACCTCGTCGGCGCGGGCGCCACCGTGGTGGCGGCCGAGCACGACATGCGGGTCGTGGCCACCGCCGACCACGTCATCGACCTGGGTCCGGGCGGCGGATCGCGGGGCGGCCGGATCGTCGCGCGGGGCACGCCCGCGCAGGTCGCGGCGGCCCCGGACAGCCGCACTGGCTCCTACCTGAAGGGGCTGCTGTGACGAGCCGAGCCGTCCGCCCGCCGCCGTGTGCCGCGGTGGTCACCTCTCGATCCGGTAGGCGCGGGCCTGGATCCCGTACAGCTCGGCGTAGCGTCCGCCGAGCGCCATGAGTTCGGTGTGGGTGCCCTGCTCGATCACCCGCGCCCCGTCCATGACGACGATGAGGTCGGCCATGCGCACGGTGGAGAAACGGTGCGAGACCAGGAGGGTGATGTGGTCGCGGTCCCTGAGGGCTCGGGCGCGCTCGGCGTACCGCTCGAACAACAGGTGCTCGGTCTCGGCGTCCAGGGCGGAGGCGGGTTCGTCCAGGAGCAGGAGCAGCGGGTGGTCGCGCATGTAGCCGCGGGCGAGCGCGACCCTCTGCCACTGCCCCTCGGACAGTTCGGCTCCCTCGGCCCAGGTGTTGCCGAGCTGGGTGTCCAGACCCCGGTCGAGCCGCTCGACCAGGGCGCGGGCGTCGGCGCGCCCGACCGCCCGGTCCACGGCCTGTTCGTCCCCGGCCCGGGGCAGGTCGCCCAGGCCGATGGACAGGCGCAGCGGGTACTCCAGGCGCGCGAAGTCCTGGAAGGCGCCCGAGAGCCGCCTCCGCCAGGCCTCGGCCGACACGTCGGCCAGGGGGACGCCGTCGACCAGGATCCTCCCGGAGTCGGGTTCGTACATCTTCGCCAGGAGCTTGACCAGGGTGGACTTGCCCGCCCCGTTCTCGCCGACGACGGCCACCACGGCCCCCGCCGGAAGGTGGAGCGTGACCCCGTCCAGCACCTTCCGATCGGTCCCGGGATAGCCGAAGGAGACGTTCTCCATGGTGATGCCGGAGCGCATCCGCTCGGGCACCGGCCCCACGGTCCGCTCGGCGGAGGCGGAGGCGAGCTCCTCCAGCCACAGCAGGCGGCGTCCTCCCTCCAGCCAGATGGTGCGCAGGAAGTGGACCTGGCGCAGGGTCTGGCCGATGTACTGGGCCAGGCGGCTTCCGGCGGTGAGCAGGAGGACGACCTGTGCGGCCGAGCCGGTGCCCGCCGCCACCCACGCGACGGAGGCCGCGAACGCGCCACCGAAGACCGCCAGCGCCGCGGCCTGCCACACCGTGGTGGCCCAGCGGGCCCGGGCCATGGCCCGGTGGCGTGCGGCCCACGCCTGGTGGCGCCCCGCGCGCGCCCGTTCCCGGGCCCGGCTGACACGCAGCTCACGGCCGGGGGAGGCCTTCGTGCCCAGCAGGAAGAAGTGCCTGGCCAGGCGTTCGTGGTGTCCGAGTCCCTCCTCCAGCTTGTGCTCCGCGCCGCCCCGCCAGTGGGAGACCACGGCGGTGGGCACGGCGAACAACCCCAGCAGACCCAGCAGGGGGTGGATCGTCATCAGCAGCGCCATGGTCAGGCCCAGGCGCAGGAGGGCTCCGATCACCTGGAACAGGTACTGGTAGACCTCGCTGAGGGTGTCGGCGTGGTCACGCAGCAGCTGGACGCGGTTGACGTAGGAGGGGCGTTCGTGGTGTTCCAGGGAGGGGATGCCGCTCTGGAGCCGGACCACGTGCGCTTCCATGAACACCGCGGCACGGTCGGCGAAGCGGCGGTTGGCCCTCTCGCTCACCACGCGCAGCAGCCAGCTCAGAGCGGCCAAGGCCCCCAGGAGCACGGCGGCGGTAACCATGTCGACGGGGCCGCCGGAGAGCACCGCCTCGGTGAGCATCGCCAGGACGGCGGCGATCAGGACGTCGGGCAGGGCGGCCCCGATCGTGGTGGCGGATGCGACGACGATGAGTCCCGGTGAGGCCGTCCAGCCCAACCGGAGCGTGCGGCCCAGGCCCCGCCAGGACGAGGGCAGAGGGTGGTCCTCAGTCGGCATGGCTGGCTCCGTCCCGGTCATCGGTCGACTCTTCGTTGAACCGTGCGGCCTGGAGTTCGAAGAGGCGTTTGTAGGTGCCCCCGAGGGCCATGAGCTCTTCGTGGCTCCCGAGTTCCACGACCCTGCCCCGGTCGACGACGCAGATCCGGTCGGCGCGGCGGACCGTGGAGAAGCGGTGGGAGATGAGGATGGTGGTGCAACCCCTGGTGGCCTCCAGGACGCGGTCGAAGACCTCGGCCTCGCCGCGCACGTCCAGCTGGGCGGTGGGTTCGTCCAGGACGACCACCCCGGCTCCCCGGCTCACGGAGCACAGGACCCGGGCGAGGGCGACGCGCTGCCACTGTCCGCCGGACAGGTCGGTGCCGTTCTCGTATCCCGGGGAGAGGATCTGGTCGAGGTCGCGCAGGTCGGCGGCGCCCGCGGTGGTCAGGGCCTGGAGGACCTCTTCCGGCGTGGCTCCCGGGGAGGCCACGTTGTCCTTGAGGGAGAGCTCGTAGCGGATGAAGTCCTGGAAGATCGCGCTGAGGCGGTGGCGCCACGATTCCAGGTCCAGGTCCCTCAGGTCCGTGCCGTCGACCTCGATCGTTCCCGAGACCGGGTCGTAGAGGCGGCACAGGAGCTTGACCAGCGTCGACTTGCCCGCACCGTTGACGCCGACCACGGCCAGCGACTCCCCGGCCGCAACGGTGAGGTCCAGTCCGTCCAGAACGGGCGTGGACATGCCCGGATAGGTGAAGGTCACGTCGCGGAACCGGATCTCGGAGGCGGGCATGCCCTCCGCCGGGGTCCGTCCGGAGACCACCGAGCGGGACGCGGCCGTGGTGGTCATCGTCCGCTCCACGCGCAGCACCGACGCGACCCCGTCGGCGGCCAGGGACAGGGCCCAGTTCAGGCCGCCGAAGGCCAGCGCGCTTGCCCCGACGGCCGCGTAGGCGAAGGTGCTCACCTGGCCCGGGTCGACGGCGCCTGAGGCGGCGTCGCGGCCCAGGGACCAGAAGAACAGCCCTCCGGTGACGGCAAGGACTACCACTGCCCAGCGCATCGGCTTCTGCCGCAACCGGGTGGCGTGCCAGCGCAGTTCGACCAGGGTCCGCCGGTCCGAGGCGAAGCGGTCGGTCAGCCAGCTCGCCAGGCCGAAGAGCCGGATCTCCTTGGCGGCGGGAGAGTCCACCGCCAGCCGGTAGGAGTACTCGGCGCGGCGTTGGGCGTCCAGGACCTCGCCGGTGTTGCGGTCCCACTGGGAGCTCTCGCGCAGCAGCCAGTGGGTGGAGAGCCAGGCCCCGCCCACCAGGAACGGTGCCCACCACGCGTAGGCGGCCAGGACCACCGCCTGTGCCAGGCCCGCGACCGCCTCGACCAGGCCGCCCGCGATGATGCCCATGGACAGGTGCAGGGGCGGGCCGGTCATCCCGAGGTCGAAGTCCCGGGCGGCGGTCAGCTCGTCCATGTGCGCACGGTCCTCCAGGTGCGCGACGCCCTCGGGGGAGAGCGCGGCCACGAGCAGGCGGTCGTGCAGACGGTCGGAGACGTGTTCGCCCAGAAGCGAGCCGATCTGGTTGTGCAGGGGTGTCAGGAGCTGCATGAGGACGAAGACGACACCGATCAGGAGCAGCGGTGTCCGGAGGGGGTCTCCGTCGGCGACGGCGCCGACGAGCATGCCGACCGCCACGACGAAACCGGCCGGAAGAACGCCCTGGAACAGGATCAGCGCCCACCAGGCCGCGGTCAGCCCAGGATGCGACCTCCACAGGGTGGCGAAGAAGACCCATTCCCTCCGTCTCCTGAGCAAGGACATCGAGGCGCTCTTTCCAGGGCACGCCATTTCGTCTGCGGCAGGGATGGGCACCCTGTACACCAGCCTTTCTTTCGGCAATCCCAGTTTGGGGGCGGATCGCTTCACGCGGTCAACGGGCGCCGATCCGCATTCACGGCGCCCGTGCCCGGTCGGGGGACGGAGCGGATGAAATCACCGGGCCTCGCTGACCCCGGCTCGGGACAGGACTGCGCGGGTACAGGCGAACAGGTCAAAGGCCGGGCATCACCGTCACAAGCGCGGGAGTGGAGAGCCGGGAATGGCCTCAGGGCGGACACGGAAACCTCGGGGGACCGCTCGGTTCGGGCCCCTCGGTGACCGTGAAGCCCGTGTCCGCTTGCGCGGCAGCCTGGACCGTCCCCACCGGACTGTCCGCACCACGACGGACCCTGGAAGAGTCCTACCGGACCCGGTGGTCCGGTTTACCGATTCCAGGAGGTCACGGCGATGCTACTGGCGAGTTTCTCCACTCTGGTCTCAACCGACTACAAAATCATCGACATCCACGACAGCGACCGCGAAATAGAATACACTCCTTCGCTTCGGCTTCCCGGACGGACCGTTCTCGGCGTGGACACAGGGCACATCTACATCAACTGTGCGGAGGACCTCGCCCGCATTCTCGTCAGTATGCACGTCTGGGACAGCGCCCCTGGTAAGAACGTCTACCAGGGGTGGTCGGAGCCCGAAGAAGCAGAACTCTCGTGCGCTTCGGGGACGATCCACGTGGACCAGTGGACGAGAGGCCTCGCGGACGTGTGGCACCTCCCCGTTTCCGGTGATCTGCACGTCAGTGTGCGATCCCAAGGACGCGACACGGTGAGGCAGCGGGTCAGGGAAGTCCGCAGGCAGGGCGGGTCCGTACGGGAGGTGGACGGCACGGAGGGGTATCTGATCGATGCCTGGCCCCTGTGAGGGGTCCCGGCCGAGCCTGAAGCGGCGGACGAGGTCGGCGTCCCACAGTGACCTGTCCCGCTCGTCCAGGGGACCAGCTCGCCGTGGCCCCCGGTGCGCGCGGGGCGGCGCTACCCCTGAGCGACTGCCCGGAGAGGGCCGTCCGGCCGAGGACGCGGTGGCGAAGGCGTGTGTCCGAGTCTGCCCCTAGTCTTCCGGCATGTACGAATCTGAAGCAGGAACGGCTGTCTCGGGCGGCGGCACGGACACCGCTACCCGGGTGGCGTCAGCGGTGCGGGACTGTCTCGCGCCGCTGCGGGTGTCGCAGGCCCACGAACCGGTCGTCGAGCACGTGCTGCGCGGTACCCGCCCGGAGGCCCTGGCGGCGTTGCGGGAGCGGCCGACCGGCGCCGACATGGTCGCCGGACCGGACGCGGTCTGGTCGGCCGACCGGCTGGCGGCCGTGGCCGACGGGCATCCCGGCTGGTCGCTCCGGGACGCCGAGGCCGCACGGCTGGTGCTCTACCGGCTCGCGCCGACCGACGTGCTCGCCCGGTTCGGGCAGGTGCTGCACGCGGCCGCTGACAGCACCCCGACGTCCGGGGAGCCGTCGTGGCTCCTCGTTCTGGCCGACGACGTGGTCCGTGTCTGCGGCGCCTCCGACGGGGCCGACGCCGACGATTCCCAGCGGCGGTGGGACCCCCACACCCTCACCGAGGTGGCCCGGGCGGGCGGCGCACCCGGCCGCACTCCCGTGCACGCCGTCCTGTCGGCGCTGCTGTACTCGGACTCCCGCCACTGGCCGTTTCGTCGGCACCGGCTCCTGGAGAGCGACGCGGGCGTCGCGTTCCTCGCTGGGCACGCCGACGAGCTCGCGGACGTCGTCACCGGGTTCGGTCCCCAGCCCCGCAGGTACGTGGCGGACCGGTGCGCGCACAGGCCGGAGGCGCACGCACAACTCGCCGCCGAACTGGCGGTGGACGCCGAGGCGAGCGTTCGCGCTCAGGCGCTGTCCGCCCTGGCCCGGACCGACGGCCCCCGCCAGGTGGACCTGCTGCGACGGCACCTGCGGACCGCGCCGCCGGACCGTCTGCCGGACGTCCTGGCCCGCCTGGCCGACCTCGACGGCGGCGTCGCGGCGATCGAGGAGGCCCTGGCCGACGGCGGCGACGGGACTCAGGACCCCGGGCGCGAGGGGCTGCTGCGCCGGGCCGCCTCCCGGGTGCGGGCGCTGAGAACCGCGGAGGCCGCCCTCCCCGTGCCCGACGTCGCCGCACCGCAGGACGCGGGCCTGGCGGAGGAACTGCGGACGCTGGGGGCCGGGGGCGGGTCCGACGGGGACCGTTCCTGGAACGGCGTCGAGGGGAGGGTGGCGCTGATGCCCGACGTCCGCGCCCTGCGGGACGCGTTCCGCGCCGCCGGGATGTCCGACGCGGACCGGCGGACCGCCTCGCTCCTGGTCACCCGCACGGACTCCCGCGGACGCAGGATCGGCGCCTTCCTCACCCCGGAGGACGCCGAGCGCTGGTGGCCCCTGTTCGCCGAGCGCCTGGACCTGGCGGACGAGTACCTCGACGGCGGCGACGGGAGGCGGCACCCGGACGAGTCCGCCGTCGACACGACGACGATGATCCTGACCATCCTCGAACGCTTCCCCGCCGCCCCGGAGGCCCTGGTCCCGCGCCTGACCTCGCTCGCGCTCGGCGCGAACCGCCACCGTCTGGCGGCCCGGCGTGTGCTCGGTGACCACCCGGGTGCCCGGGCGGCCGCGGCGGCCGCGCTGTCGGACGCCGACGCCAGGACACGGTCGTCCGCTGCGGAGTGGCTCGCGGGGCTGAACGAACCGGGCGTGGTGGGGCCGGAGCCCGGCTGGGAGTTCGGCGCGGGGGTGCTGCACCCGTCGGCGAGGGCCCTGCCCGCATCGGTGCTGTGGTGGCTGGACCGGTTCCGGGAGCAGGCGCTCGACAGGGGGGTTCCGGCGGACGACGTCGACCGGTGGCTCGGGCTGGCCCGACCGAAGCTGCGGACGGCGCGCGACGGCACCGGCACGGTCGTCGGCAGGCTCGGCGGTCCGCTGATGCTCCCGCCGGACGCGCCCACCCCGGGCACGCTGTGGGACGCCGACGACCCCGACAGCCGCGACGATCACCAGCTCATCGCGACGCTCGACCTGGCCGCGATCCCGCCGGAGGCCACCGACATCCCGCTGCCGCCCGACGGCCACGTGCTCCTGTTCGCGAACGTCGAGTTGGATGACGTTCTTCTGCCGGGCGGCGCCGTGTACGTCCCGGCGGGGACGCCGGTGGAGGAGCGCGAGACCTCGCCCGACTACGAGCCCTACGAGTACGACTCCCCCGAGGACCTGGACGAGGAGCTGCGGCGCACTGGTGACCTGCGGCTGATCCCCGGCGTGGGACTGCCCTCCTGCCCCGCCGACGACCGGACCCTCGCCCTGCACCCCCACGCGGAGACGCTGCAGGAGGTCTGGTCCGAGCAGTCCGACGAGGGCGGCGAGTGGCAGATCGGTGGCTACGCCGCGGACTTCGACGGCTACGGGGACCCGGCACGCGCCTCGGTGAACATGGAGGAGGGCGGGCAGCACTCCAGCCCCGAGGACTGGGTCCTGCTCGCGCAGTGGGTCGGGGTGCCGATGGGGGTCCTGTACTGGACCATCACCCGTCAGGACCTCCAGGCGCGCCGCTTCGACCGCGTCGTGGTGCAGATGTACTCCAACCCGTGACGGTGCTCCGGAAGCGGACTCCGGCCGTCGGCGCGGCCGGGGTTCCCCTCCGGGCGGAAGCCGTCACCGCACCACGGCATCGGCATCGGAGCCGTTCCTCTTGGCGTGCGCTGTAAGGAAACGGGGTGGGAGAGAACCCAGTCAACCACTGCCTTTACGACGTAGATCGCAACCATTGTCAGTGAGCAACGAGCACGAGGATGTCAGTACTCGTCCTCCGTCTCCTCCTGTGCTGACGGTGAGTGCTCAAGAAGGAGGCTGAACCGGACAGCCGGGGCGACGGCGAGCTCCCCCTCGACGGTGACGGCCGTCAGTCCGGCGTCGGCCAGGCCCTCGGCACCCGCACTCCGATCCGCGCCGCGCAGCGCGGCGCCGGACCCCACCAGCGCGGCGAGTACTGCGGCCTCCTGCGCGCCGAGCGGGTGCACCCGCTCGGCCGCGCTCGTGAGCGCGGCCCGCTGTTCCCCGGAGAGCACGTCCATCCGCGCCCCAGCACGTAGGTGTGCGGACCAGTGCGGCGCAAGGCCAGCGGCCCGGCCGCCTACGGGTGGTCCTGGAGGTGGTCGAGCGCGACCCGGAGCCGGTCCTGGGGCCAGTCGAGCGCCTGGCACAGCGTTTAGGTGTGCAACGGCACCCCGGCGTGGGCCAGCGCGGCCAGGACCATGCGAGCGTCGGCCTCGGTGGCGGAGTCCTCGGAGGCGGGCTCGGCGGCTCCGCCACGCCCGTGAGAGATGGCCAGATGAGGCCTACCCCTGTTCGCTGCGGGCACCACCCGGCACAATGCGCACATGCGATGGACGTGGGTGGCGGGATCAGCAGCGCTGGCCTGTGTCTTGGTGGCGGTGGTGCTGTACCGGGCGGACCTGGAGACGCTCTCCTGGGTGGCGGGAGCGGGCTCCTTCATCGTCGCGGTGCCCGCCTTGGCCCTGGCCGCCCTCCAGGCCTCTCCCGGACGCAGGGCCGAAACCGCGGCTGCCTCGGATCTCGCGCAGACCGGTCCTGTGGCCATGGCGCTGAAGACGCCCGCCATGGTTTTCAAACAGCGGCTGCTGCAAGCGCTCATAGGGCCGGCCATTTTCGGCGGGATGTTTCTGGCCGCGCTGGCAACCGACGGCCCGGACGCGCCGGTACTGGCAACCCTGCCCGGCAATTGGCCGATAGCCCTGGGGCTCTGCCTGCTCCTCACCGCGGTCTTCGCGATGGGGGACCTAACCGACGGCAGGAACGTGCTGGTCGTAGACAGCGCGGGCATCACCGTGCTCTCCACCCAAAAGGACAAGTGTCGCTCCATTCCCTGGGAGGGGGTCGCCCTGGTCCGCGTGGCCGTCAAGTCCGGCAACGCGCACGTCGTGGTCACGTTCACCAGCCTGAAGGCGCAGGCGGAAGCACTCGGCTCCAACCGCTCCGACTGGGAGGGGCAGCGGCACACCTCAACCGTGGCTCAGATGATTCTGAGCACGGGAAACACCGAACGCCTCGAGACGCTGGAGCGGATGCGCTCAACACTCGCGCGGTTCGCCGGCGACGCCTACTCGGGAGGCGGATCTGGCGGAGGCTGATAATCGAGTAGTCGGTATTCGGCTCTGACCGTCCCGTGCCGTCACTCTGCGTCGTGTTCGGGGGCGCAGCGAGACCACGGAGCACCAGTTGCCGGGTCGGCATCATGTCCCATCCTCAGAGCCTGAACCCCGGCGACGCGGTGCTGCTCAAAGCGATCCTCGGCCAGTGCCCCGAACTCGACGCCCTGTCCGGACACGTTCGCGACTTCGCGCAAATGATGGTCCGTCGCGAAGGGCACCGGTTGGATGAGTGGCTCGCCGCCGCGTCCACAGAGCCCCTTCCCGCGCTGCGTTCCCTCGACCGCAGCCTCAGTCATGACCACGAGGCGGTCCGCGCCGGTCTGAGCCTGCCTTACAGTTCCGGAGCGGTGGAGGGGCACCATGAACAAGATCAGTGCCAGAACCCATTTTCGTGCTCGCCGACAGACGCCCCCCGGGACCGGAGATCCTTCCGGCCCACAGGGCTCGCGGCGAGTACGCTCCGGGCGGAGGATGACGATGCGCTGTCCCACCACACGGACGGAGGAGAGAACCGATGCGGGTCTCCCTGCTTGACCGCTCACGGACGCGCAGCGGCGAGTCCGACGCACAGACGATCGCGACGACCGTCGAGAGGGCCGTGCGCGCGGAGGAACTCGGCTTCCGCCGGTTCTGGACCGCCGAGCACCACGCGGTGCCCGGTATCGCCAGCTCGGCCCCCACCGTGCTGCTCGCGGCCATCGGTGCCCGCACGCGCGGCATCCGCCTGGGCACGGGCGGGGTCATGGTCCCCAACCACAGCCCGCTGGTGATCGCCGAGCAGGCGCTGCTCCTGGAGGCGCTCTTCCCCGGCAGGATCGATCTGGGACTGGGCGGTTCGCTCGGCTTCACCGCTCCGATCCGGCGCGCGCTCGGGCGCACCGCCCTGGGCGAGGGCGAGTACCCGGCCGACGTCGAAAGGATCCGCGAGTATCTGGGCGGGCGGGCCGAGATCACCGCCAGACCCAACGTCGCACCTCCGCCGGTGTTCCTGCTCGCCGTCCGGGAGGGGCTGGCACTCGCCGCCGAGCTGGGGCTTCCGGCGGTGGTCGGAGGGCCTGCCCTTCGCGACCCGGGCAGGATCGCCGCGTACTTCGAGGACTTCCGTCCGAGCCCGACCGCACCCGCTCCCTACCTGGTCGTGAACGTGGACGTCTCCGTCGCGGAGACCGAGGAGCGCGCCCGCGACCTGCTGCTGCCCGAGGCCTGGGCGTACGCGGACTCGCGGGAGGTCGGGGAGTTCCGCGCGCTCCGACCCGTCGAGGAGGTACGCCGAATGCTGGGCGGGACGAGCCGCGACAGGAAGCGCAGGGAGGTGCACGGCTGGATGGACTCCGCGATCGCGGGCACTCCTGAGCAGGTGGCGGACGCGCTCACCGACCTCCTCAACCGCACCGGCGGTTCCGAGGTACTCGCCAACGTCAGCACCTACGACCGCGACGAGGTCCAGAGGACCGACGAGTTCCTCGCCTCACTCCAGACCCGGTGACAGGCCACGGGTCCGCCGGGCCGTGTATGCCGCCGGGGCCTCAGGCGGCGAGCTGTCGGCGGAGCCGGTCGATGATGGCCTGACGCGCGGGCGGATGCGCGGGCCCTGTCTCCCGCGCGGGCCCTCCCTCCAGCGCGGGAGCGTCATCGGCGGCGGTCGGCCTTCCGGCCACGAGCGAGCCCAGGATGCGCTCGGTGAGGGCCGGTTCGAGATCGGGAACTCCCTCCCCTGCCAGCTCCTCGCTATCGGGCCCCGCCCCGTTGGACCCCGACCTGTCGGGCCCCTCCCCTCCCCCGCTCAGCCCGGGCGGCCCGGGCGGTCCGGGCGGTCCGGGCGGGGCCGGTGGGTGCACGAGTGCGTCCGGCACCGGCCGGCAGGGGCCGCCGCACGCCCGACAGGTACCGCCGGGAACGTTGCGAACGCCGGGGTGATCGGGACAGGTGCGCACCGCCGTGCCTTGGGCGTCCACGTCGAACCCCGGCGGACGGGCGAAGGGGTCTCCGTCGTCGGGGCCGCGCTCGTCATCGGGCCTTCGGGGCGCGGGAATCCCCGTCTGCCAGGGCGTCGTGGGCGCGATCCCCCGCCCCAGGACTCCCGTGAGGAAGGCGCGGGCCTCGGCCGGGCCGCGCAGGCGCAGCATCAGGGCCGGGAACGGACGGCGCAGTCTCCCCGCGCCCCGGACGAGGGCGGTGAGTTCCTGTTCGGTCAGGCCCGCGTCGCGCAGGCGGAGCAGAGCGCGGGTGAGGGCGGCCCGGTCAGCGCGCGGGTCGTTGAGGGCGGCGTCGGGGACGTGCCGGAGCAAGGGGTGCCCGTGTGAATGGTGTGCGTTCCGGGGATGTGCGTGCGGGGGACGTCCGTGCGTGCTCGGCCGCGCGGGTTCGGGCCCTCCTGCTGTGTCCGGGCTCCTCCGGACGGAATCGGGGCGCTCGTCGGAGGAGAGGTGAATGGGATACAGGTGTGTGGGTCGATTCGACCCGTCGCCGAGGTCGATTCGAACCGTCGCGGCCTTCCTGATCCGGGGGCGGGTGGCCTCGTCCAGGGGCTCCTCCCCCAGGGCCGCGCGGACGGCGTTGATCTCCTCGCGGACCGGTTCGGGGAAGTCCTCGGCGGGGACCAGGAGTTCGAGGACGAGCGGAAGGCGGTCGTGTGAGCGGGTGCGCTCCTTGATGTCCTCGGCGAAGAAGGCGCGGGTCTGACCGGGGTCGAGCTTGCGGACCAGCCCCGCGGTGACGAGGTCCGCGATGGCGCGCTTGGCCACGGAGAGGCTGAGCAGGTGACCGGACCGGCTGACCAGGGTGTCCAGGCAGAGGAAGCACCAGCGGCCGTCGAGGTCGGCAGCGCGGGCGATGACCGTGGCGGCGATGAAGGAGCGGGATGTGGGGAAGAGTCCGGCCTCGCGGGCTTCGTTGACCCAGATGTCCGGTATGAAACCAATTCCGCGCATTGCCCCGCGGGGGCGTTGGCGCGGGCCGAAAAAACGGGCCGAATCACGGCGTTCGGTGGTGGCACGGAGAGCGGGGGCGGTAGACTCCATGACGAGTCGCCTTCCTGGTTGAAGCAGGTAGGTGGCGCGGCCGGATGCTTGTTTGCTCAGGCGTCGGCCAAATCCCGGTTCGGTGTTGGTAGCACCGACCGGGATTTTCCTTTTCGGGGAACACGCTAGCGCAGCGAACACGAGTTCGCGTAATTTTCCCCCAAGTCCGCACATGCCAGAAGCCCGAACTGTCTGCCTTGCGCGATAATTCACATAGTGCGGTTTTGCTCTTTATTCTCCGATTGGCACGGAAAAGCACCAGTGCGGGGCAGCCCGGGTTCGGTCGCCACCCCCGCCCCGGTCGGTGCCGCGCTCCGGACTCGGCCGGGTGGGCCGCGCGGACGCCACCGGCACCGGCCGGGACCGCCTGGGCCGAGCTTCACACGCCGTACACGACGAAGCCCCCGTGCCCGGGAGAGGCCGGGTACGGGGGCTTCGCGAGCTTCAGCTCGGGCGGGCCTTGCCTATCCTTCCACCTGAACCTTGTCTGCCTGCATCCCCTTCTGACCCTGGACAGCTTCGAAGCTGACCCTCTGGCCTTCCTGCAACGACTTGAAGCCGGTGCCCTCGATCGCCCTGAAATGAACGAAAAGGTCGGGACCGGACTCCGGTGTGATGAAGCCGTACCCCTTCTCGTCGTTGAACCACTTCACTGTGCCGGTCTGGCGCTCAGCCACGTGTCTTCCCCATCGGTAGTAGGCGGTTGCCATCAGCGAACCCCAAAAATCATGGCATGGGATCGCCTCGGAAAGACGCAGAAACGGCCGGAAACACCCGACTTCGCGAACCCTGCCCCGGGCACGCTGCGGCTTCACGCTCCAGGGCGCCCCGTGTACTCGCGGAGTCGGGCTGCCGCCGTCCGTTCCGCACGGAACCCGGACGAGGCCGGCACCTGTGCGGGCGCCGGTCTCTTCCGTTGTTTCCCTGCTGGCCCGACCGCGACATGGCTACCTTGTCCGGGTCCTGTCTCCTGAGCCGCGAGGACCGCAACCATGGCCGACCCGACCACGGACATCCCCTCCTACTGGGACCGCTACGCCCGAGGCGTCACCCCACAGGGCCCGGAGGAAGCGCTGGCCACCGCTCTGGAGTGGACCCAGTACCCGGGACACGGGCCCGGATTCGAACTGCTGGGGGAACCCGCCTCCGCGTTGGAGCTGGGGTTCGGGCAGGGGGCGGCCGTCGCCGCGCTCGCCGCCCGGGGCGCGAAGGCCGCGGGGGTGGACGTGTCACCGGTGGCGGTGGAGCGGGCCCGCCACCAGTGGGGACATCTGGACGCCGAGTTCCATCACGCGGACGTGGTCGAGTTCCTGGCGGGCACCGGTCAGCGGTGGGACGCCGTCTACTCGGTGTGGGGCGCGGCCTGGTTCACCGATCCCGACGTGCTGTTCCCGCTGGTGCACGACCGTCTGGAATCCGGTGGAAGGTTCGTGTTCTCCTGCGCGCCTGCGGTTCCCGGGTCGTACGGGGTGCAGGGCATGTACGGAGGCGGGTTCACAGGCCGCCGGGTGTGGGTGTACCGGTGGGCCTACGAGCCCGCGGTGTGGAAGGAGATTCTGGTTGGTCACGGGTTCCGTGAGGTGCGCGTGTGGGAGGAGTTGGCCCCGGAGGCCGACCATGTGGGAACCCTGGTCGGAACCGCTTCCCGCTGAGTTCCCGTGCCGCCGCCGGAACAGCCCACGCTGGCAACGACGTCGACCGTCCGGCGACCGGCCTCCGGCCACTCCACGCCCCTGGACCACCGTCGGCACACGGAAATACATTTCGGGAATCTTCTATTTTTTCACCTATAGTGCATTTGCCATCTCCATATCACGAATCTTTTTGCGTGTGGACAGTTTTTTAAACATTGGCCGAAACGGGACCAAGGGGATTGCGTACCCCCATCCTCGGGCATCCCAACGGAAGCGGCGCGCGAGGTCGAGAAAGGCGAAAATTCCGCGATTCCACTGAGAAATGGCGGAACACCGTCGTGCCCGCCCCGTTCAGCGGATTCCTTTCCGGAAGAGGCAAGGGGGCAGCGGCCGGTGTCCGGGCTGCTGAAGTTCCCCGCGTTCAGCGTCGCCCCACAGGTACACCGGTCGCCCCCGGACCAGCCGTGCCACAGGTGTTCCTGACAGTTCAGCGCAATACCCCGAATGAACGGAGACGATCAACATGGCGCACTGGAAGCAGATCTCCGGAGCCCTGACCAGGATCTCGGCAGGCTCCCGCACCAACGTGTGGGGCGTCAACGCCAGCGGATCCATCTACCGCTACACCAACGACGACGCCAACCCCTGGGTCAAGATCCCCGGAGGACTCACCGACATCAGCGCCGCCGCAGACGGCACCGTCTGGGGCGTCAACGCCAACAACAACATCTACCGCTACACCGGCGACCAGGGCTCCTCCCACTGGAAGCAGATCCCCAGAGCCCTCACGAGGATCTCGGCAGGGTCCCGCACCAACGTGTGGGGCGTCAACGCCAGCGGATCCATCTACCGCTACACCAACGACGACGCCAACCCCTGGGTCAACATTCCCGGGGGGCTGACCGACATCAGCGCCGCCGCAGACGGCACCGTCTGGGGCGTCAACGCCAACAACAACATCTACCGCTACACCGGCGACCAGCCCTGATCCGGGTCCGCAGCAGGTGAGGGCCTCCCGCGTCGACGGAGTCGCGGGAGGCTCCCCGTTTGCCTCGTCCTGTGGAACGGGGTGCCCACACCCAGCGAACACACGCCCAGCGAACAGATGAGACCGGCCCCGCCCACCACGCCTGGGCGGGGCCGGTTCGCGCTGTGCCTCTACTGGACGCGCACCGCCGCGAGCAGGGCGGTCCACTCGTGCGCCGGGGCGGACAAACGACCCAGCTGCCGGTTCTGGGTGTCGCGGATGCTGGTGACTACACCCTCGCGCACCTCCACACATGCCCCCTGGTTCCCGCTGTAGCTGGACTTGTGCCAGTCAGGCTTCACGGCTCATCCCTTCGTGACAGCGAGAACGGCGGCCCACTCCTGACGAGCGAACGTTAGGTACCCCTGGTTCCGGTTCTGAGTGTCACGAACGTCCGAACCAGCCCCGTGCTCGCGGATCTCAACGCAGTTGCCCCCGTTGGCGCTGTAGCTGGACTTATGCCATTCGGTGGTGTTCATGTGAGCTTCCTCAGTACATCGAGCGAGAGTGCAAGTGGCAGGGAGGCTGCCAGCGCGGTGGTGGCTTGACCGGACAGCCTGTCGTACGTGCTGTCCTCGTGGATCACGTTACCGTCAGCGTGATCGCTGACGACCGCGAGTTCCCCTGATTCCAGGCGGAAGAGCATCAACGGAGCCGAAGGGCCGAGGAGCGTCGTTCCCTCAGGCACAAGGTGCACCGCAACCCGCCCCGTTTCAACCCACTCGATGAGGTACGGCACCTGTGCCCGACGAAGGGCTTCAGAGAGGCCGGATACGGCCGTAACAGGGAAGACAGCCGTCACTTCAAGATCAGGCAGCTCCTTCAGCCTGCCGGTTCGCAGAGCCACCAAACGATCGATCTCCTTCGCCGTCGCGAGCGGTTGTGCCGTCCGGAACACACCACGAGCGACCTCCGGACACTGCAACAGGCCCGGAACAAGAGCAGGTGCCACAATGCTGAGCTGCCTCGCGGCGCGCTCTATGGCTTCCAGATCCCGGGCCCACTCGGGCAGAGCATGTCCACTTGTGACCTGACGCCATGCAGAGATCAACTTCCCGTCGGCACGAAGTTCCTTGTCCAGTTTCTCCGCAAGAGGTCGATGCGGAAGGGATTGCCCGTTCACCCAGCGGGACACCGAGGCGGCAGAGCAGCCTATCCGGGTAGCCAGTTGATCCTGGGTGAGGCCTTGCAAATCGCGGAAGGCCTTAATGAGTTCACGAAACGGGGGGTCGCTCATGCTCGGAATATTACGCGGAGCTTCCGAGGCCTGTCTGGCCTTTTCGCAAGTTCTTCAGGTAGTGGCGTGAGTAGAGCACGAAAGACCAAGGTTATGACTCGAAAGCCCGGTGCAACCGTGAGGTGGCCAGGGAGCACAAGCACGTGATGGCAGCGAAAAGCCCCGGAGACCGAAGTAGAGAGCGGTCGCCGAGGCCATATGCCTCACCTGTCCGCAAAGAGAAAAGGTGAGACCAATGAAGTCTACCGCTCCGCCCCTCCCACTTCCACGCCGATTGTGCTGAACCTTCACCAAATCAGGCATTCTGCTCGGTCCCAACCTCGGTCGCGTCAAGGTCGCCCGCCGCTGGGCCGCCCAAGCCACCCGCTCCCGCCCCGGCCTGGCCGAACCGGTCGGCATCGCCGTGTCGGAAATGGTCACGAACGCGCTGCGTCACTCGGCGTCCGGACTTTCCCACGGCACCATCCGCGTGGAGATCGAACGCACCCCGCGCCACCTCGAACTCCGCGTCACCGACAACGGACCCCGCCCAGGCGAGAAACCCACGTTCCCGAGCGTGCCCGACCCCGAACCCCTGCGCCCCAGCAGCAACGGCCTACGCCTGGTCGAAGCCCTGTGCTCCTACTGGGACTGGAAGCAGCACTCCTGCGGCGCGATCACCGTCCGCGCCGTCTTCCCCTGGTAACCCGCACCTCGCTGTGAGCGCTCAGCGCTCCATGCTCCGCACCACCCGACCTGCCCCCGTGCCGGTGCGGACAGGCCGACGCGAAGAGCACCGGCCCGAAGCCCCGCCCTCCCCTTCCCCGGGGAGGCGGGGACGCCCCACCAAACACGCACAGAACACAGAACGCAGAACACCGGACACGGAAAGCCCCTCATGCCCGACTACCGCTACCTCCTCGACGGCCGCGTCGGAGTGAGAGCCCTTGGGCGACCTCACGAACACGCGAAACGACCACCGCCTCACCAGGCGGGGAACCCGAGACGCCGATCGGCACACGGTGCCGGGCGGTGGGGAACAGGACCGACATGGGCCTTGCCCCCACCGCGAACCTCACAGGCCCCTTGCGACGTGCTAGCCCTAGCTCCGCGACTCCTCGGCGGCCTCAGGGTCTCCAGCCGCCCCCTTGACGGCTTTTTCGGAAGGCGGATAGGCGTCGCGCAGACGTTGCACGGTAGCCGTCACGACGGCGCGGACGTCCGTCTCCTGCAACGGGGCGGAGAACAGCGCCGAACTGAACGAGAGACCCTCGATCAGGGCGAACAGCAGGAGCGCCTCGCGGTGCAGCGCCTCCTCGTCGACAACACGGTCGGCCAGCGCTTCGCGCAGCAGCGAGCGGATCAGCTCCTCGGCCGCGAGGGACGTCGCGGCGATGTCGGCCGCGAGCTCCGGGTCCGTGCGCGCCATGACACGGTATTCGACCAGGGCGATGTTCTCCCGGTGCTCCTGATCGCTGGTCGGCGTGGCGAAGGCGATCACATCCGCGATTCGCGCCACCGGGTCGTCGGACATCCTCGCGTCGCGGCGCGCGGCGCGCTGCATGAGGACGCCCAGCGTGAAGCGCATGACCTCGCGGACGGTGTCACCGAAGTAGTGCCGGATGCTCCCGATGGCCAGGCCGGTGCGTGCGGAGATCCGGGTGAGGGTCACCGAGCGGATCCCGTGCTCGGCGATCTCGTCGATCACGGCGTCGGCGACCTGCTCCCGGCGGGCATCCGGGTCGACTCTCTTGGGCATGACACCATCCTAGTCATTTTTTGGCATGCGTGTGCTACTTTATTTGGCATGAGGATGCTAAATAGGTCCCGTGGCGGTGTTCCCTCCCGTCCCGGCCCCGGACAGGACCAGACGTGAGCAGCTGGCACGACCCCTGGAACGGTGCGGCGCGGAAGAGGCCTCACGACGACGGCCGGATCGACGGCTTCGACGGGCTCGAAGGTCTCGACGGGGACGCGGGAACATGGTCGACGCCCGCTCCGGATCCGGGAGCGCCGTTGCCACCGTTCCGCCGCTCCCTCTCGCTGCAACGCACGCGCTTCGCGATCGACCTTCCCGACGCGTCGACGGCGACGGTCGACGTCGACCACCTGTCGGGCCGAGCCTCGCTCTACAGGGACGCCCGGCACGTGCGGACCTGCGACATGCCGGTCCGGTTCCCTCTCGGATCGGACGGCATCGAGGTCGCCGCGAGCAGGTACGGCATGCAGCGGATCCACCTGATCAGCGCGGACGGTAGCCAACGACGCCTCGATCCCGCACCGGGGACGCCCGAGCACCGGCGCGCTCAACTCTCCCGGCAACACCCCAGGATCGGGCGCGCCCTGGCCGCCGGCGCCGTCATCGTGCTGACGGTCAATCTGATCCTCCTCGCGCCGCAGCTACTCGAACTGGTCACCCACCTGCCGCTCTGGGCGGATCGCTTCACCCCGTTCGTCTCGCCCGTCGACCTGCCGACATGGGCGAACACGGCGCTCACCATCACCGCGGGCCTCGCGGGGACCGAACGAGCGCTCACCTTCCGCCATCACCGGCTCCTGGACGCCGAGACCGAGGGGATCGGGAGCTGACATCCCCGCACCAACCGGTCAGGGTCGCTGCCTGATCGAGCATCTCAGCGCGCTCGACCAAGAACACCCCGTCAACCGCCGCCGCACCCTCGTACACGACTGCGGCTCGACAAAGGAGAAACGCATGCGATCACGTCCTCCACTCCCGAATCGTTCCCGGCGCCTCACGACCGGGCTCGCCGCGGCCGCCACGGCCGTACTCCTCCCGCTCGCCGGATGCGCCTCCGCCTCTCCCCCACCGGGCTCCGGCACGGACGCGGACCTCGGCGCCTACCTGGAACAAGAGCTCGACTGGGGCGGATGCGAGGGCACCGCGACGAGCGCGGCGGACGCCGAGCTGTTCGCGAACCCGGAGCTCGAGTGCGCCTCGGTCGAGGTGCCGCTCGACTACGACGAGCCGGACGGGGAGAGGGCGCGGGTCGCGCTCCTGCGCCTGCCCGCCACGGGCGAGGCCGAGGGCTCGTTGCTGATCAACCCGGGAGGCCCCGGAGGCTCCGGCACCACCCTCGTCGCGTCCACCCTGCCGCTGTGGCAGGCCAGCCCCGTCGCCGAGCGTTTCGACATCGTCGGCTTCGACCCGCGCGGGGTCGGGTCGTCTACTCCCGCTCTCGACTGCTACACCGACGAGGAGTACGACGCGGGCGACGCGCTGCGGTTCGGCGTGGTGTACGAGGTCACGAGCACTGAGCAGGCGGCCGAGATCGCGCAGCGCTGCGCCGACGGCTCCGGCGGCGTCGAGAACCTCGTCAACGCCGGGTCGACGAACGTCGTGCGCGACATGGACCTCATACGCGAGGTGCTCGGCGACGAGAAGCTCACCTACCTCGGCTACAGCTACGGCTCCAAGCTCGGCGCCATGTACGCCGCGACCTACCCCGACAAGGTCCGTGCGATCGTGCTCGACGGCGCCGTCCCGCCCGACCAGACGGCGAGCGAGTTCCGCATCTCCCAGTTCACCGGCATGCAGGCCCGGTTCGACGACCTCGCCGCGCTCTGCGCCGAATCACCCGGCTGCGTACTCGGTGCCGATCCCGCGGCTGCGAACGATCGCCTGCACGAGATCGTCCAGCCGATCATCGAGACACCAGCGGCGACCGCCGATGGCCGAGCCCTCAACGTCTGGGACGTCTACCTCGCCATCTCCGGCGGCCTGTACTCGGAGGCAAGCTGGCCCGACGTCATCTCCGCCCTGACCGCGCTCGAGGCAGGGAACCCCGACGAGATGCTCGCCCTGCGCGACGCCTTCTACGCCCGCACGCCGGACGGCGCCTACGGCCTGGACACCGACACGAACCTCGCCGTGCGCTGCATGGACTGGCCCCGCCTGACGCCGGAGGAACAGACCGCGCTCGCACGCGAGCTCGGGGAGGCCGCGCCGATGTTCGACCTCGACGTGTTCACGGCGGGGAACTACCACAGCGAATGCGAGGCGTGGCCCGCACCGCCCATGAGCGACGAGCCCTGGCTCGCCGATGTCGAAGGCCTCCCCGAGACCCTCGTCGTGTCGGTCACCGGCGATCCGGCCACGCCGCACGAGGGCGGCATCGCGATGGCGCGAGCTCTCGACGCAAGCCTGCTCACCGTCGACGGCAAGCAGCACGGCGCCTACCTCCTCGGTGGTAGCGAGTGCGTCGACGACGTGGTCGACGCGTATCTCCTCGACCTCGAATCCCCGCCCGCCGACGCCCGCTGCAGCCTTTGACACGCTCGGCTCCGGCGACGATGCCGGCCCGGCCGGTCCTGGTGACTCGCGGGTCTGACCCGATACGCCGCATACCGGTTCGCGACCTTGACGCGGATGGGCGGGTGTGGATGACCGGCGGACCAGGAGATGGTCTGAACTGGGTGTCGCTCCCGAGACGGGCTCCGGGCCCGGCATCACGTGCTGGCGGCGCCTGTGCCGCTGGCAGAACGCTGGTGCCGCTCTTCCTCCCCGGCCAGAGCACGTAGCCCACACCGGATCAGTTCACTGGTCGACTCCCCCGGCCTCTTCAGGCGTTCGACAGGCCCTGGGCACCGGCCCGCACATGCGCAGAACGGCCCCGCGCGCCCTCGGGGAGGGTGCGCGGGGCCGTGCCGGGACCTCAGCGGGCGGGGAGGATCCTGCCGGTCACCTCGCCGAAGTGCACGGTGGTCCCGTCCGGCCCCGGCGCGGTGGCGGTGATGGTCACCTCGTCGCCGTCCTCCAGGAAGGTGCGCTCGGTGCCGTCGGGCAGGCTCAGCGGCTCCTTCCCGCTCCAGGTCAGCTCCAGGAAGCACCCCCGCTGCCCGCGTTCGGGGCCGCTGACCGTGCCGGAGGCGTACACGTCCCCGGTGCGCAGGGACGCCCCGTTGACGGTCATGTGCGCGAGCTGCTGGGCCGCCGTCCAGTACATCTGCGAGAACGGCGGTGTGGAGACCAGGTGCCCGTTCAGCCGCACCTCCAGGCGCAGGTCCAGGCCCCCGGGCCCGCTCCCCCGCAGGTAGGGCAGCGGCTCGGGGTCCTGGGCGGGCTGCTCCACACGCGCGGACTCCAGCGCGGCCAGCGGCACGATCCACGGCGAGACCGACGTGGCGAACGACTTGCCCAGGAACGGCCCCAGCGGCACGTACTCCCAGGCCTGGAGGTCGCGCGAGGACCAGTCGTTGAGCAGGAACACCCCGAACACGTGGTCGGCGAAGTCGTCCACCGCGACGCGCTCGCCCATCTCGGTTCCGGTCCCGACGACGAAGCCCACCTCGGCCTCGATGTCCAGGCGGACCGAGGGCCCGAAGACGGGAGCGGGCTCGGTCGGCGGCTTGCGCTGGCCGGTGGGGCGCACGATGTCGGTCCCCGAGACCACGATGGTGCCCGAACGCCCGTGGTAGCCGATGGGCAGGTGCTTCCAGTTGGGGGTGAGGGGCTCCTGGTCGGGCCGGAACATGCGGCCGACGTTGCTGGCGTGGTGCTCGGAGGCGTAGAAGTCCACGTAGTCGGCGACGGTGAAGGGCAGGCGCATGCGCACGGACGCCCGGTCCACCAGGTGCGGGCGCACGGCCTCGGCGCGCGCGGGGTCGGTGAACCAGTCGGTGAGAGCGGCGCGCACCTGGTCCCACACCGGCCGTCCGGCGGCCAGCAGGGCGTCCAGGCTGGGCCGGTCGACGGTGTCGGCGAAGGGCGCGTCCAGGGCGCGGGCCGCGGCCCCCAGGTCCAGGACGTGGTCGCCGACGGCCACACCGGTGCGAGGCGCGGGATCGTCGTCGGTGCCGAACACGCCGTAGGGCAGGGTGGCCAGGCCGAACTGCGCGTCCGGGGCGAGGTCGAGCCAGCTGTCGGGCATGGCGTTCGCTTTCTTGGAGTGGACGGTTTCTCGAAGCGGGGGGCTCGTGAGGCGGTCGGGTTCTGGAGCGAGCAGGTTCTCGGAGCGGGCGGAGCCCTGAAGCGGGCAGGTCCTTGAGCGGACAGGCCCCGGGACCGGAGGCTTCAGCGGGCGCGGGAGGCGGGCAGCGCCCCGAGCACGACCAGGTCCTCCAGGGGCTCGGTGACGCTGCACGTGCCGAAGGAGCGGAACCGGCCGCGCACCCGCTCGATCTCCTCGTCGGTGAGCTTGGCGGCCAGGGCCGCCAGGCGAGGGCCGTCGCGGTCGGCCAGCACGAGGGCGGCCTCCCGTTCGGAGACCCCGTCGAGCAGGGCCGCGGTGGCCAGCAGCACGTTGAGGAAACCGTGCTGTTCGAAGCCCTCGGCGGTGGTGTGGCGGACGGCGTGGTGGAGCCCGGCCGTGCACTTGAAGGGCACGTCCAGCTCCACGGCCGCGTGCAGGAACTCGGCCAGCTCCTCCTCGCTGGGATGGGCCTCGGCGGTGAGGCCCCCGGTGCGGAACTTGGCGCTGTGGCCGGTGCCCGCCAGGGACCGCAGTTCGGCGGGCACGTCCCCCTGGCGGGAGACCTCCACGAACCCCTCGGCTCCCTCGGGCAGGTGCTCGGTCAGCCGCGCGGCGGCCTCGGCGGCCGTCCCGGGCGCGGCGGCGGCCTCCACCCCGGCCAGGCGCAGCGCCGGGTCGGCGGTCGCGGCCGCCACGGCGGGGGCGATCCCCTCGGCGCCGCCGGGGACGGTGACCACGACCGCGAGCGGGCCGTGGCCCGTCTCCTCACGCGCCAGGACTGCGCTCAGTTCGCCCACGCGGGCGTCGGAGACCAGGAACGGGCCGACGTACTCGGCGCGCGGTCCGGCCCGGTGGGCGCGGTGGGCGGGCAGCGCCCCGCCCATGGGGGCGTTGCCGGGCGGGAAGAGCGCGGCGTCGTCGAACAGGCCGCGGTACAGCAGCGCGCTCACCGGCGCTCCCTCCGTCCCCCGGCCCAGGTCCAGGCGTAGGTTCCGTCGTCGCTGGCCAGGCCGCCCTCGCCCAGGTCGAGCGGGCGGAAGGTGTCGACCATGACGGCGAGTTCGTCGAAGGCCTCGGCGCCGATGCTGCGCTCGTAGGCGCCGGGCTGGGGTCCGTGGGAGTGACCGCCGGGGTGCAGGGAGATGGAGCCCTGGCCGATCCCCGATCCCTTGCGGGCCTCGTAGTCGCCCCCGCAGTAGAACATGACCTCGTCGGAGTCCACGTTGGAGTGGTAGTAGGGCACCGGGATGGCGCCGGGGTGGTAGTCCACCTTGCGCGGCACGAAGTTGCAGATGACGAAGTTGTGGCCCTCGAACACCTGGTGCACGGGCGGCGGCTGGTGGACGCGGCCGGTGATGGGCTGGAAGTCGGCGACGTTGAAGACGTAGGGGTACAGGCACCCGTCCCAGCCCACGACGTCGAAGGGGTGGGTGGGGTAGGTGTAGCGGGTGCCGGAGATGCCCCCGGGGCCGTCGCCGCGGTGCTTGATGAGCACGTCGACGTTCTCTCCCTCGGCCAGCAGCGGCTCCGAGGGCCCGCGCAGGTCGCGCTCGCAGTAGGGGGCGTGCTCCAGGAACTGCCCGTAGCGGGACAGGTAGCGCTTGGGCGGGGCGATGTGGCTGTTGGCCTCCACCGCGTAGGCGCGCAGGGGCTGGTCGCCGGTGGGCACCCAGCGGTGGGTGGTGGCGCGCGGCAGGATGACGTAGTCGCCCCGGCCGACCTCCAGCAGGCCGAAGACGGTCTCCACGCGGGCGGTGCCCGACTCCACGTACACGCACTCGTCGCCGATGCCGTTGCGGTACAGCTCGGAGGGCGCCCCGGCGACCACGTAGGAGATGCGCACGTCGTCGTTGCCCAGGACCAGGCGGCGCGACTCGACGACGTCGGCGGCCTTCCACTCCTGGTCGGAGAAGAGGTCGTGCAGCTTCAGGTGGCGGGGCACCATCGGGGCGTTGCGGGTGCGGGTCTGGTCGGGGACCTCCCACTCGGCGGCGTCGACGATGGCCGAGGGGATCGCGCGGTGGTAGAGCAGCGAGGAGTCGGCGGAGAAGCCCTCCTCCCCCATCAGCTCCTCGTAGTACAGGCCGCCCTCGGGGGTGCGGTGCTGGGTGTGGCGGGTGCGGGGCACCTCGCCGACCTGGCGGTAGTAGGCCATGGCGGTGTTGTCCCTTCCGTGTGGAGTGGGTCCGGGTCAGGCGGTCGGGGCGGGTTCGTCGCCGCGCGGGTCGGGGGCGGCGGCCGCGGGACGCGCCGCCGTGGGAACCGTCGTGGCCGGAGCGAACCCCAGCGCGGTGCGCACGGCCGCGCGCACGGCGTCGGGGTTAGCGCCCGCGACGACGGCGGCGACGTGGGCGTCGGGGCGCACCAGCCACACCTGTCCCGGTTCGGGGGCCAGTGCCCTGGTCAGCGCGCCGTTGGTGTCGATCCGGTCCAGGTACAGGGCGGTGACGGGCGCCGGGGTGACCCCGCGCGCGGCGGCGCGCACGCCCTCCAGGAACGCGTCGGGGTCGGTGCCGTCGGGGGCGGCGCCCACCAGCAGGGTCAGGCCCTCGCGCAGCAGGGGGCGCAGGCGCGCGGGGGCGTCGGCGCCGGACAGGTCGCCGGACAGGTCGACGGGGGCGTCGGGCAGGACCACCCCGGGACAGGGGGCGGGGGCCCGGCCGCGCGGGGGCCTGCCGCCGAAGGGCCGCTCGGGGCAGGGCGTGGTCAGGGACGAGTCGGTGTACCAGAAGGGTTCGGCCAGGCGCCCGGAGTCGACCCGGGTGCGGGCCGCCTCCTCGGTGAGGGCCGCTTCGAGCACGGCCAGGCGGGTGCGGTGCTCCTCCTCGTCCTGGGGGACGAGGAAGCGCATGGTGGCGCTGGTGACGTCGGCGTTCTCCAGGGCTGCGGCGTGGCGCTCGGCGTGGTAGCTCTCCAGGAGTTCATCGCCCGCCCATCCGGCCAGGACGTAGGCGATCTTCCAGGCGGCGTTCTCGGCGTCCTGGACCCCGGAGTTGAGGCCGCGGGCGCCGAAGGGGGCGACCAGGTGGGCGTTGTCGCCGAGCAGCAGGACTCGGCCCGCGCGCATGCGTTCGGCCACACGGGTGTGGAACCGGTAGACCGAGTGCCAGACGATCTCGTAGGGCCGCTCGCCGATGATCTGGCGGATGCGGGCCTCCAGTCGGCCGCTGGACTCCTCGGCGTCGAGGTCGAAGTCGGAGGGCACCTGCCAGTCGATGCGGTACACCGAGTCGGGGCAGGGGTGGATGAGCACCTGGCGGCCGGGGTTCCACTCGGGGTCGAAGTAGAAGCGGCGTTCGCGTTCCCATCCGGCGAGGTCGGCGCGGATGTCGCAGATGAGGAAGCGGTCGTCGAAGGTGGTGCCGTCGAAGGACAGGCCCAGGGCCTCGCGGACCACCCCGCCGTGGGCGCCCAGGCACGACAGCGCGTGGGAGCCGCGCAGGCGGACGGGCCCGTCGGGGGTGCGGCACTCGACGGTGACGCCGCGCGCGCCCTGGGAGAGGCCGGTGACCCGGTGGTTCCACAGGGTGCGCACCCCGGCGGCGGTCAGGCGCTCGTCCAGGACCTGCTCGGTGCGGGACTGGGAGATGTTGACGAACGGCGGCAGGGGCGAGGCGCCCGGGTCGGGGAGGCGGACGGTGAACAGCTCGCTGTCGCGGTAGAAGGTGCGGGCGGTGTCCCAGGTCAGCCCTTCCTCGGCGATCCGCCCGGCGCCGAGCCAGTCCCAGACGTCGAGCACGTCGCGCTGCTGACAGATGGCCTTGGAGCCGACGGCGTCGCGTTCGGGGCGTGCGTCCACGACCAGTACGGGGACGCCCCGCCGGGCCAGCAGCAGGGCCGCGGTCTGGCCGACCGGGCCCGCGCCGAGCACCAGGACGGGGTCGGCGGCGGTGTCCGCGGGAGTGCGTGGAGCGGGGGGTCGCATCTGGTGGCTCCGTTCGGCGTGGGACGCCCCGTACGGGCGTGGGAGGGGTCGGGAATCGGTGGGCGGGGCGGCGGGGCGGCCGCGGCGGGTCAGCCCTGGAGCTGGTCCCAGACCTCGCGGTCGCGCTCGGCGGTCCAGATGACCGGGCGCTCGATGCCGGAGAACTCGTCCCACAGGCGGGAGACGTCGAAGGGCAGGCAGTGCTCGAAGATGGGCCAGTGGCCGTAGTCGTCGACGAGGGCGGCGTGGGTGGCCTCGAAGGCCTCCTTGAGGGTGCCGCCGCGTCCGTGGACGGCGCCGACCTCGCGGATCATGACGTCGAGGAAGCCGCGGGTCTGCTCGATGGCGGCGTCGACCTCCTCGCGGCCGCGGCTGACCGCGCCGCGCCCGCCGACGAGCATCTCGGCTTCCAGGGCCTTGACCCCGTCCAGGGTGGCCCCGGCCCAGTCGCGGTGGAAGGCGTCGCCCGTGTAGAGGGCGGCCTGGGCCTCGACGAGGTCACCGGCGAAGAGGATCCTCTGCTTGGGCAGCCAGGCGACGATGTCGCCCTCGGTGTGGCCGCGGCCGAAGTACTGCAGGACCAGCTCGCCGCGGTCGCCGCCCAGGTCGATGGTGGTGCGGTCGGCGAAGGTCTGGGTGGGCCAGGTCAGCCCGGGCACGGAGTCGGCGTCCTTGGCCAGACGGGGCATGCGGGCGAACTCGCTGGCCCAGTCCTCCTCGCCGCGCTCGCGGATGAGCTCGTGGGTCTTCTCGTGGGTCAGGATGATCTCGGCGTCGAAGGCGCTCGCGCCCAGGACGCGGACCGCGTGGTAGTGCGAGAGCACCAGGTAGCGGATCGGCTTGTCGGTGTGCTCGCGCAGCTTGGCGAGCCACTCCCCCGCGGCGGCGGGCGTGGCCAGGGCCTCGAAGGCCACGACGAAGTCCTCGCCCTCGATGGCGCCCACGTTCGGGTCGCCCTCGGCGGTGAGGGCGTAGACGCCGTCGGCCAGGACCTCCAGGGTCTGCTCCTTGGCCTCGGTGTCGGCGGATGAGGCGAACGGCTTGGCTGCCATGGTCGGGCCCTTCACTCGCTCCGGGCGGCTGCCGCCGCCCAATTGATCAAAGGTTTGATGATCCTGACCATAACGTGCTCCGCGCCACAGGACCAAGAGGCGTGGAGCCCGTTACTCTGTGATACAGATCACATAATACGACGGGGTCGTGCATGTCAGCCGATCCCCCGCGCGGAGGTTCACGAGCGCGTCCGGTGTCGGCCGGACGCGGCGCCGCGGCGGCTCCGACCGGTGCGGACGCGTGCGCCGGGCAGCCCGCGGGGTCCGGGAGCCGAGGCCCACGCGGCCGACCAGCGCGGACGCGCGGGGCCTGGCGCGACCGGTCCCGCCGGGAGATCAGGCACTAGGCTGACCGGCGTGACCCACGACACCGCCCCCGAACTCACCTTCTGGTCCTTCGTGGACTACGCGGTGCGGAAGGCCGAGCAGGAACTGCCCTCCGTGAACGCCGACGCCATGCGGATGGTCCTGACCCTCAGCCGGGCGACGAACATGGTCGTCTACGACCTGGAGTCGTCCGTGCACCGCCCGCGCGGGCTCACCTGGCCCGGGTTCCGGGTGATCTTCGCGCTGTGGCTGGCCGGTCCCATGGAGGCCAAGACCACCGCCGAGATCTCAGGGATGAGCCGGGCCGCGCTGTCCGCGCTGCTCAACACCCTCGAACGCGACGGGCTCATCGTGCGCGAGCGCGCCGCCCACGACCGGCGCGCCCTCCAGCTGAGCCTCACCGAGGCCGGGTACCGGGCGATCCTCGGCGGTTTCCGGGCGCACAACCGGCGCGAGAGCGCCTGGGCCGAGGCCCTGGAGCCCGACGAGCGCCGGGAACTCGTGCGCCTGCTCAACAAGCTCATGGCCGGCTCCACCGAGGCCGAGGCCAAGTTCCGCATCTGAGGGGCCGGGACCGGGGGCGCCGGTGCGAGGGGCGCTCCGCCCCCGACGGTCTCCCCGGGCGGAAGGCGGTCCGCCTCCGACCGCCCTCGGGCACGGAGGGCGACCCGTGCCCGACGGTTCGGCCCCCGCTGCCAAAGGCAGTCCTTTCCCGGCCGGAATGGACCTTGAGCGGCACCCGCCGCGCTGTGAGCATCAGGGGCATGGACGAAGCCGGACGGGCCCGCCTGCGGGCCGCGCAGCAGGAGTTCTCCGCGGAGAACACCTACCTCAACACCGCCACGCACGGCCTGACGCCCCGGCGGGCGCTACGGGCCCTGGACCAGCACACCCGCGACGTGGCCGCGGGCCGGTTCCAGCCGGGCGGGGCCGACGCGGGCATCGAGCGCGCCCGCGCCGCCTACGCCCGCCTGAACGGGGTGTCCGCCGCCGGTGTGGCCATCGGAAGCCACGTCTCCCAGTTCGTGGGCACGGTCGCCGCCAGCCTGGCCCCGGGCGCGCGGGTGCTGACGGCGGCCCACGAGTTCAGCTCGGTCGTGCACCCCTTCATGGCCAGGGCGGACGCGGGGATCAGCGTGCGCGAGGCGCCCCTGGCCGACCTGGCCTCGCAGGTGGGCCCGGACACCGACCTGGTGGCCGTCTCGGCCGTGCAGTCCGCCGACGGCGCGATCGCCCCCGTCGAGGACCTGATCACGGCCTGCGCCGACCACGGGGCGCGGCTGCTGCTGGACACCACCCAGGCCGCCGGGTGGCTGCCGCTGCCCGTGGACCGGGTCGACTACACGGTGTGCGCCGCGTACAAGTGGCTGCTGGGCCCGCGCGGCTCGGCCCTGCTCACCGGGACCGAGGAGGCGCTGGCAGAACTCTCCCCGCTGGCCGCGAACTGGTACGCCGCGCACGAGCCCTGGAACTCCCTCTACGGCGGACCGCTGCGGCTCGCCGAGGGCGCGCGGCGCCTGGACCTGGCGCCGGTGTGGGGGGCGTGGGTCGGACTGGAGGAGACGCTGTCCCTGGTGGAGGAGGTGGGGGTGGAGACGATCCGCGAGCACGACGCCGCCCTGGGCGACCGTTTCCGCGAGGCCATGGACATGGAGCCCGCCGGGTCGGCGATCGTGTCGGTCCCCGTGCCCGAGGGCGCCGTGGAGCGCGTGGCCGAGGCGGGGATCGCCACCGCGGCCCGCAACGGGCGGCTGCGCGCGGCCTTCCACCTGTACAACGACGAGTCCGACGTGGACCGGCTGGTCAAGGCGCTCAAGGGCTGAGGTGCTGAAGGGCTGAGGACGCGGGTCCGGCCCCGCCGGTGGGCGGGGCCGGACCGCCGCACCCTCGTGGTCAGAAGATCAGACCGCAGAAGGGCGCCTGGGAGCGGCGCAGGGCCGCGTCCAGGCGCTCCACCGCACCCGGGGTGTGCTCGGTGATCAGGCCCGCGCGCAGGTAGCCGTCCAGGGTGGTCTGGCCCAGGTGGGCGGCGCCCAGGTGCGACACGTCCAGACTGACGTCGGGGGCGGCGCCGGTGGCCTCCACGCGGGCGCCGCCGGTGTCGGCCTTGACGTGCCAGCGCCCGGCGTTCCAGGGGGCGAACCGGTCGGCGACCTCCAGGACCGCCTCGACGGGCACGGTGTAGGAGCGCTCGGCCAGGGCCCCGGGCACGTCCACCAGCCGCACCCACAGGGAGGTGTAGAGCGTGGGCGCCGCCCGGTCGCTGTCCACGAGCAGGTGGCGCAGCGGGTCGTCCACGGCCAGGAAGTCGAAGGCGATCTCGGTGACCAGGTCGCGGTTGAACAGGTGCTCGTACAGGGCGGTCCAGGCGGCCGGGGTCGTGGCGGTGATCTCATTGACGTACACCTCGCCGCGCGAGCCGTCGCGCTCCCACCTGTTGCGGGTGCGGTAGAGCGCGTAGCCCAGCGGTCCGTCGGAGCCGCTGACCACCACGGCCCGCAGCGGACCGCGGCCCTCGCGGAACTGGGCCTGGTCGCGCACGACCCGGTCCCACCAGTGGGCGGCGCGCTGGAACTGGCCGACCTGGACGGCGGCGACCTCGCGGTGGACCCGCTCCAGGTCCGGGCGCACCTGCTCGGGGTCGGCCAGGCGGACCCGCAGGCCGGGGTCGCGGGGCGCGTCGGCGCGCAGGCGGGCGTGGGGCTGGCGGACGGCGGTCTCCATCTCGGTGACCGCCGGGCCGTAGCCGAACCGGCCGTAGATGGCGCCCTCGGAGGCCCACAGGGCGGCGTAGCGCTCCCCGCGCGCGTGGATGTCGGCGAGCTGGCGGCGCATGAGCGCGCTGAGCACGCCGCGGCGGCGGTACGTGGGCCACACGCCCACACCGGTCACTCCGGCCACCGGGCGCGGACCGCCGGGCAGGGCCATCTCGAAGGCGAAGTCGTTGACCGCGCCCACGATCTCGTCCCCGTCCACCGCGACCAGGACGCGGTCGTAGCCCTCGGCGTCCAGGAGGGGGCGCAGGAAGGGCTCGCGGTCCTCGGGCGGGTCCGAGGACAGCAGCGCCTCACCGACGACGCGCATCACCTCGGAGTACTCGTCGCGGTCGGTTCCCCGTACGGTCCATTCGGTCGGGGTGACGTCCCCTCCGGCACTCACGTGTGCGGTCCTCCACTCTTCGAACCGGGGGTCGGCGCACTCGCGGCGAGGGCGGGACTGGCCCGGGTTCCACTTCATGTTCAGGGCGATACTGGCACGTTCCGGACGCAGGGCCCAGGACCAGGCCCAGGTAGCGCGCCCGTGTGTCCCTGCGCGGGACGCAGGGCGCACGAGCACGGAGGGCCAGAGCCACAACGTACGGACTCCACCGGCAGGCGTGCCACTCCTTTTCCCGGCGCGGGGCGGGTCCGGCGCCGTCCGTGCGGCAGCGGGGCGTTCCGTGCGGGTGCCCGACGCCTCCGGGGCGCGCGCTGGTGGCCGACCGCGTCCGGGACTACCGTGCTGCCATGATCGTGCGCTCTGCTCTCCCCGGGGACGGCCCGGGCATCGCCGCCCTGATCGGTCGCGCCTCACCGCACCTGGACAAGAAGGGCTACCCGGCCTCGCTGCTGCCCGAGGACATGGTGGTGCTCGTCGCGGAGGCGGACGGCGCGGTGGCGGGGTGGGTGGAGGGCGTGCTGGACGGCGTCTACGAGGGGGCGGGGAGCCCGGTGCCGCCGCCGCACGGGTACGTGCTGGCGGTGGTGGTGGACCCGGGGTGGAGACGGCGCGGGGTCGGCAGGGGCCTGCTGGAGGGGTTCGTGGCCCGGGCCCGCGAAGCCGGGGTCGAGTGGGTGTTCCTGCTGCCCGAGGAGGGCGAGGGCGCCCGGGGCAGGGTGGAGTTCTTCCTCCGGTGCGGGTTCACCCCCGTGGACGACCCCGGCAGCGAGCGGCTCGCCATGGGGCGGTGGACCCGCGGCGCCGGGTAGTCCGCGGCGGAGACGGCAAGTGCACCGCCGCTGGCTGCCGGGCCCGGACCGGCCGGAACCGTCACCGGTGTGGCGCAGGGTTCTGACCTGCGGTGATCTTGTACTTATAGCGAGGTTGGGCGGTCGAGACTCGCTCTAGGTACAAGATCACGGCGGACGGGGGAGCCGGGTCCTCAGAAGTCGGTGCCGCAGAAGGGCGCGCGCGGCGCGTGCAGGGCGGTGTCCAGCCGGGCGGCCGCGCCGGGGGTGTGCTCGGTGAGCAGACCCGCCTCCGTGAAGGCGGTCAGCGTGCGTCCGCCCAGGTAGGCCGCGCCCAGGTGGGAGGCGTCCAGGCCGAGGTCGGGGGCGGCGTCGGTCGGGCTCACGCGGGCGCCGCCGGTGTCCGCCTCCAGGCGCCAGCGCCCGGCGTTCCAGGGGGCGTACCGGTCGGCGACCTCCAGCACCGTGTCCACCGGGGCGGCGTAGGGGCGGTCGGACAGGGCGCCGGGCAGGTCCACCAGGCGCACCCACAGGGCTTCGAAGTCCCGTCGGACCAGGCGCCGGGGGTCGGCCAGCAGGACGGTGAGGGGGTCGTCCTCGGGCAGTTTCTCGAAGACCGCCTCGCTGGTCAGGTCGCGGTCCAGGAGGTGTTCGTAGAGGGCGACCCGGGCGGCGGTGGAGACGGAGGCCAGCTCGCGCACCACCACCCGTCCCGAGGGAAGCCCGTCCTCCCAGCGGTTGACGACGCGGTAGAGCGCGTAGCCGCGGGGCCCGTCGGGGCCGCGCACCAGCGCCGCGCGCAGCCGCCCGGACCCGTCGGCCTCCTTGTCCTTGAGCACCAGGCTCCACCAGTGGGCGCCGCGGGCGATCTGGCCCGCGCGCTGGGGCAGCGCCTCGCGGTACACCCGCTCCAGCTCCTGGCGGACCTCGGCGGGTTCGGCCAGTTCGAGGGTGAGGGAGGGGTCGCGGGGAGCGTCGGGGCGCAGACGGGCGTGGGCGCGCTGGAGGGTCGCGTTGGTCTCGCGGAAGGCCATGCCGTAGCCGAAGCGGGCGTAGATGCCGCCCTCGGAGGCCCACAGCACGGCGAGGTTCTCGCCCCGGCCTCGGACGTCGGCGAGCTGGCGGCGCATGAGCGCGCTGAGCACGCCGCGGCGGCGGTGGGTGGGCCACACGCCCACGCCGGTCACGCCCGCGACGCGGCGGGGACCGCCGGGCGCGGTCATCTCGAAGCCGTGGGACAGGGCGGTGCCGATGACTCGGTCGCCGTCCAGGGCGAGCAGGGTGCGGTCGTGCTCGGTGATGGGGTGGTCGCGTTCGTCGTCCAGGGCCTCCCGGACGGAGAGGTTGAGGGCCTCGCAGAAGACCCTGACGGCCTCGGGGTGGTCCTTCTCCGTACCCTCGCGCACGGTCCACACGGGAGCGTCGTCGCGGCGGGAGGGGTCATGCTGTGGCGCGCCTGTCATGGCTCCGACCCTCTCAGCCGCCCCGGGGCGCACGCCAGTGGATTTTCCGGCGCGCCGCCCGCCTTCCGCGCGTCCGCGGCGCGGACCGGGCCGCCGGGACGAGTAACACGCGGTGCGACGGGGCACCTCTCCCCTGTGACACGTACGATCTCCTCTTCTTCCCGGGCCCGATCCGACCAGCCGGGCGACCGGCGCGGACTCGTCCTGGGGGTGGACGCCGGGGGCACCGCCACCCGGGCGCTGGTGGCCACCCTCTCCGGAGAGCGCCTGGGCGAGGCCTGGGCCGGGGGCGCCAACCCCAACTCCCACGGCGCGGACCGGGCCGCCGAGCGGCTGGCCGAGGCGGTGGCGGGGGCCCTCGACGCGGCCGGGCCGCGGGCGCGCGGGGCCGTGGCCTTCGGCGTGGTCGGTCTGGCGGGGGTGTCCGCGCTGCGCGACGACGACGTGCGCGCGTGCCTGGAGCGGGCCCTGGCCGGGGTTGGACTGGCGCCGGAGAGCACGGTGTTCACCGGTGACGACGAGGTGGCCTTCGCCTCGGGCACCCCGGGGCCCGACGGCACGGTGCTGATCGCGGGGACCGGGGCGATCGCCACCCGGATCGAGGAGCGCAGGCGGACCCGTTCGGCGGACGGCATGGGGTGGTTGATCGGCGATGAGGGGTCGGGTTTTTGGATCGGGCACCAGGCGGCCCGGGAGACGGCGCGGCAGCTGTCCCGGGGCGGGGACCTGAGCCCGCTGGCGCGCGCGGTGGCCAAGCAGGTCATCCCGGGCCAGCGCCCCTCGGAGGGGGAGGACCACCTGTCCGAGGAGCACGCCCGCAACTTCGCCCGGACCCTGACCGCCGCCGCCCCGGTCACGCTGGCCGCGCTGGCTCCCCTGGTCAGCGAGGCCCACGCGCAGGGCGATCCGGCGGCCGAGGTGATCGTGGAGGCCGCCGCGGGTCATCTGGCGCACTCGGTGCACCAGGTGCGCTCGCCCGGGGAGAGCCTGCCGGTGGTGCTGGCGGGCGGGGTGCTCTCGCGGTCCGAACCCGTGCGCTCGGCGCTCACCCGCAAGCTGGCGCTGTGCGCGTCCGGGGCCGAGGTCGCCGCGGCCGGGTGCACGGCGGGCGCGGCGGCCTGGCTGGCGGCCCTGCGGGCGGGGGCGCCGGAGGACGACCAGCGGCTGCACGCGGTGTTCACCCTGGCCGACCGCGCTCCGGGGAAGGACCGCTCCGACGCCGCCTGAGGGCGGTGACCAGTCCCGCCGGGGGACGCGGACTGCCGCAGCCGCCCGGCGGCCGGGCCGCGCGGACCGGTTCCGTCCCGGGTACCACCGGACTCAGGTTTTGCCCTGGTGCGTCACTGTGCCCTACGGTATGTCTTACTTAGGTTTACCTAACTCACCCCGGAAGAAAGAGGGCGCCGTGGCACAGCGGCAGGGACGGGCCAGGACCGTCCACACCGGAAGGGTCGAGGCGGTCGAGCAGATCACCCCGCACATGGTCAGGGTCGTCCTGGGCGGGGAGGGCCTGGACGCGTTCTCCACCGACGGGCACACCGACAGCTACGTCAAGCTGCTCTTCCCGCCGCCCGCGCACGGCGACCCCGAGCCCTTCGACCTGGAGCGCGTGCGCGCCGAACGCCCCCGCGAGGAGTGGCCGGTCACCCGCACCTACACCGTGCGCGACTGGGACGCCGACACCCGGCGGCTCACCCTCGACTTCGTCCACCACGGCGGCACCGGTTTGGCCGGGGTGTGGGCGGCGAGCGCCGAACCGGGCGACCGGCTGCGTCTGATGGGCCCCGGCGGCGCCTACTCCCCCGACCCCGGGGCCGACTGGCACCTGCTGGCCGGGGACGAGAGCGCCCTGCCCGCCATCGCCACCGCCGTGGAGGCGCTGGCCCCCGACGCCACCGCCCACGTGTTCGTCGAGGTCGGCGGCCCCCAGGACGAGCTGAAGCTGGAGGGCGGCCCGGACGTCCACGTGCGCTGGCTGCACCGGGGGGACCAGGCCGTGGGCTCGGTCCTGGTTCCCGCCGTGCGCGCCCTCGACTTCCCCGAGGGCCGCGTCCACGCGTTCGTGCACGGCGAGGCCGCCTTCGTCCGCGACCTGCGCCGCCTGCTGCGTATCGAGCACGGCCTGCCCAAGGAGCAGCTGTCGGTGTCGGGCTACTGGCGCCTGGGCCGCGACGAGGACGGCTGGCAGTCGAGCAAGGCCGAATGGAACCGCGGTGTGGAGGCCGAGGAGGAGGCCGCCCTGGCGGGGAGGTCCTGACCCCCGCCGGGCGCGACCGCGCTCCGGGGCGGCCCCGCCCGGAGGGGTCGGGGCCGCGGACACCTGACGGAGTCCGGCCTCCCCCGCCGGGCGCGCCGGTTCCGCCGCCTCACATCCTGAGGTTCTCCAGGGCGATGAGGTAGGCCTCGTTGTACGTGGGGAACTGCGGGATCGAGTCGAGCAGCGCCGCGACCGGCAGGCCGGTGCGGATCGCCAGCGCCGCGGTGTGGATCCACTCCGAGGCCATCGGGGAGAACGCCCACGCGCCCACCAGCACCCCGCGGCGGCGGTCGGCGACCAGGCCCAGGGTGCCGCGCGGGTCGGTGTCGTAGGTCCAGGGCCGGGCCAGGGTCTGGGGCAGGTCGGCCTCGGCGGTGGCCGTGTCGATCCCCTGTTCCCGCGCCTGGGCCTCGGTCAGCCCCACCCCGGCGATCTCGGGGTAGGAGAAGATCACGCGCGGCACGCCGGTGTAGTCGGCGGCCCGGTCCCCGCCCAGGATGTTGTCGGCGACCACGCGCCCCTGGTACTTGGCCACGTGCGTGAACAGGGCCCGGCCGGTGGCGTCGCCGACCCCCCACAGCCCGGGCGCCGCGCGGCAGCGCTCGTCCACGCGCAGGCTGGCGCGGTCCAGCTCCACCCCGACATCCTCCAGCCCCAGGCCGCCGCCTCGGGGGCGGCGGCCGGTGGCGAGCACGATCACGTCCGCCCCCACGTGCTCGCCGTCGTCCAGGGTGGCGCGGATCCCGTCCCCGTCCCGGGCCACCGCGGAGACCTGGGTGTTCAGGCGCACGGTGACGCCGTCGCGGTCGAACTGGTCGCTGATCAGCTCGCACAGCCGGGGTTCCTCGCGGTCCACCAGGCGCGGGCCGCGCTGGACCAGGGTGACCCGGGTGCCCATCCTGGCCAGGAACTGGCCCAGCTCCACCCCCACGGCGCTGCCGCCGACCACGACGGCCCGGCCGGGGACGTCGGTGAGGGTGGTGGCCTCCCGGTTGGTCCACACCACGGAGGGGTCCAGGTCGTCCAGGCCCTCGATCGGCGGGCGCACCGCCTCCGAACCGGTGGCCACGACGACGTGGTCGGCGGTGAGCTCGGTGTCGCCCACCGCCACCCGCCAGGGGTCGCGGCCGGTGACGCGCCCCTCGCCGCGCAGGACCAGGGCGCCCTGGTCCCGGTACCCCTGGACCTGCGCGGAGTCGTCGAGGTGGCGGATCATCTGGTCCCGGTAGTCGCGCAGTTCGGGCCAGCGCAGGTCCGGGCGGGAGACCCCGGCGGCGCCGTCGGCCTCCTGGCGCACCTCCGGCGGGCGCAGCAGCACCTTGGTGGGGATGCAGGCCCAGTAGCCGCACTCGCCGCCGATGAGTTCGCGCTCGACCACCGCCACGCGCTTCCCCGCGGCGAGCAGCCGGCTCGCGACGGTCTCGCCGCCCGGCCCCATTCCGATGACGATCGCGTCCATGTGCTGCATGTGTCCTCGTTCCGCCCGGGTCCCGGTCACCCCCGATGGTGTCGCCTGTCCGTGTCCCAGGGGAAGCCCCGACACGCCGTCATCCGCCGGGTTCGCGCGGCCGGATCCGGGCCGGGGGACGGTGCCCTGGTCGCAGCCGCGCGCGCCACGGTTCGGGTCTCCTTCAGCAGCGGAACCCCCGTGCGGCGCGTCACAGCGCCCACGAGCGGCACACGCGCCCCGGACGTGGTGGAATGGCCGATCGGCATTCCGCCCTCCACCCCGTCCGAAAGGAACCGCCGTCCCCGGCGCACGCGCATGTCCACGCAGACCCTGATCCTCGTCCTGGACCTCATCGGCATCCTGGCCTTCGCCGTCGACGGGGCGCTGACCGGCATCCGCACCGCGCGCCTGGACATCGTCGGCGTCCTGGCACTGGGCGTGGTCACCGCCCTGGGCGGCGGCGTCGTACGCGACCTGCTGCTCGGTGTGACCCCCGCGACCTTCCAGGACTGGCGCTACATCTGCACGGCTCTGCTGGGCGCGACCGCCGCGTTCTTCCTCAGCAGCCAGCTCACCCACCTGAGCAGGCCCATCCTCGTCTTCGACGCGGCCGGGCTGAGCCTGTTCGCCGTGATCGGGGCGACCAAGGCCCTGGAGCTGGGTTTCGGCCCCCTCCAGGCCACCCTGCTCGGCGTCGTCACCGGGGTGGGCGGCGGCACCATCCGCGACGTCCTGCTGAACCGGGTGCCGACCGTGCTGAGCGCGAACTCACGCCTGTACGCCGTCCCCGCCCTGCTGGGCGCGGGCCTGGTCGCCGTCGCGTACTGGGCGGGCCTGACCTGGGGCTGGATCGCCGTGGTGGGAGCGGTGCTGTGCTTCACCGTGCGGCTGCTGGCCCTGCTCTACCGCTGGAACGCGCCCAGCCCGCCGGGCTCCCCGCCGCTGTGAGAGCCGCCGGGGCCCCGCCCTTCCGCCTCCCGGCCCCTGCGGGACCCGTCGGAGCCCCGCTCCCCCGCTTCCCCGCCGCCGCGGACACCGTCCGGCCCCGACCCGCCCGCGGTCCCGACACCGCGGGCCCCGCCCGCGTCCGGTCCACCCGCCTCCACGGCTCCGCCCAGGGCCCGGGACGCGACGCCGCGCAGGAGCTCGACCATCGCCGGGACCGGCTCGGGCGGGCGGCGCCGGTACACGGCGTAGATCTCGCGGGCCAGACGGGTGCCGCGCAGCGGACGGCCGACCCAGCCGCCCCGGCGGTCCGAGCGCAGGATGCTGAGCGGGACCAGGGCCACCCCCACCCCGGCCTCGACCAGGGCCAGGGCCACCTCGTAGTCGCGGGTCTCGTAGGCCACGGTCAGGCGCACCCCGGCGGCAGCGGCGGCGGCGTCCAGGCTGATCCGGTTGTAGATGCCCGGGGCCCCGCAGATCCACTCCTCGCCGGCCAGGTCGGCCAGAGCCACGTCCCGTTCGGCCAGGGCGTGGCCCTCGGGCACGACCGCCAGCAGCGGATCCACCAGAACGCGTTCGCGGTGCAGGCCTCCGGCCCGCGGCAGGGGCACGCCCGGGTAGCGGTGGGTCAGGAGCAGGTCCAGGTCGCCGGAGGCGACCAGGCCGTATCCGCCGGGGGGCTCGATGTCGGACAGGGACAGGCGCACCTGGGGGTGCTGGCGCCCGAAGGCGGCCAGGGTCGCGGGCAGCAGGACCTTGCCCGCGCTGGCGAAGGCCCCCAGGGACAGGCGGTCGGGGGGCTCGCCCGCCACGGCGCGGACGGCGGCCTCGGCGTCGCGCAGCTCCCCCAGCACCCGCTCGCCGTGTTCGAGCAGGACCCGGCCCGCCTCGGTGAGGGTGGCCCCGGTGCGGCCGCGCTCGACCAGGGTGCACCCGACCTCGCGCTCCAACTTGGTGAGCTGCTGGGACAGGGCGGGCGGGGTGAAGGACAGGCGCTCGGCGGCGGCGGCGATCGACCCCGCGTGCGCGATCTCCACGAGCACCCGCACCCGGTTGGCGTCCAGCACGGCATCCCTCCTTGCACACAAAGCCAGGTACAAAGTTTCGCTTAACGATCTTTAGCAGACCCAACTTTAAGTTAATGGCGGGTAGGGGCACAGTGGGCTGTATGAGCACCACGACCGCGCACGCCGCGCCCACGGCCACCGACGTCCGTGCCGCCGCCGAACGCATCGCCCCCTACGCCCGCCGCACCCCGGTCATGCACGCCGAGGTCGACGGTCGGCCCCTGACGCTCAAGCTGGAGCACCTCCAGCGCACGGGAGCGTTCAAGCTGCGCGGCGCCCTCAACGCCCTGCTGGGCGGGGAGGACACCGGCCGGGTGATCACCGCCTCCGGCGGCAACCACGGCCTGGGGGTGGCCACCGCCGCCCGCCTGCTGGGCGTGCGCGCCACGGTCTACGTCCCCGAGTCGATCCCCGAGGCCAAGTCGGCGCCGCTGGCCGCCACCGGCGCCGAGGTCGTCAGGGTGGGCGAACACTACGCGCTGGCCGCCGAGGCGGCCCGCGACCGCGCCGAGACCGAGGGAGTGCGCTACCTGCACGCCTTCGACGACTCCCTCGTCGTGGCCGGTCAGGGCACGATCGGCCTGGAGATCGCCGCCGACGCGCCCGAGTGCGACACCATCGTCGTCGCGGTCGGCGGCGGCGGGCTGGTGGCCGGGGTGCGCCTGGGCGCGGAGGGGCGCGAGGTCGTGGGCGTCGAACCCGAGGGCTGCGCGAGCATGCACGCCGCGACGGCCGCCGGGCACCCCGTGCGGACACCCGTGGACTCGGTGGCCTCCTCCGCGCTGGGCGCGGCCACCCTGGGACGGGTTCCCTTCGAGGTGCTGAGCGCCCACCCGGTGACCCGGGCACTGGTGAGCGACGCCGAGATCCTGCGGGCCCAGGACCGGCTCTGGGAGGAGTTCCGCATCGCCACCGAACCGGCCGCGGCCGTGCCCTTCGCCGCCTGGCTGGCGGGGCGCGTCCCCGGCGAGCGACCGTGCCTGGTGGTGTGCGGGGCCAACGCCGAGTGGCGCCGCACCGACTGAACCCACGGGGAATCCGCACGTCACAAGCCTGGTCAGAGCCGTCATTTCGGCGTGGTGACCTGGAGCACTCTCTCCTCCCGACCCGTTGTTACCGGCGGGTCGGCCTTACATTGGACTCCGGCATCCGACCATTGGTGAGGGAGAACACGTGTTCTACGGTGCGTTGCGGCAGACGGTATCGGTACTCGCCCGTACCCTGTGCCGCCCGACCATCGAGGGCCGTGAGAACATCCCCGAGGACGGAGCGGTCCTGCTGGCCAGCAACCACCTGTCCTTCATCGACAGCGTGATCATCCCGCTGTCGGTGACCCAGCGCCGGGTGCGGTTCCTGGCCAAGTCCGACTACTTCGAGGGGACGGGCGTCAAGGGCCGCATGACCAGGACCGTGTTCTCCTCCCTGGGCGCCATGCCGGTGCAGCGCCGCGACGCGCGCGGGGCCATGCTGTCCCTGGAGATGATGCTGGAGCGGCTGAACGAGGGCGAGGCCTGCGTGATCTACCCCGAGGGCACCCGCTCCCGGGACGGGCGCCTGTACCGGGGCCGCACCGGCGTGGCCCTGCTGGCCATGGAGTCCAAGGCCCCGGTCGTGCCGGTGGCGGTGGCGGGGACCCAGGACGTGCAGCCGGTCGGCGCCTCCATGCCGCGCCCGCGCCCCTACAGCATCCGCTTCGGCGAACCGCTGGACTTCTCCACCGGCTACGACCACCTCGCCCCGGGCAAGGCGCGCCGGGAGATCACCGACCGGATCATGGACTCCATCCACGCGCTGTCGGGCCAGGAGCGGGCCAAGGGGTACAACTCCCTCGGCGCCGACGTGTGACCCGCGCGCGCAAGCGCGGCCGACGCCCGCGTCGCCTACTCTTGCGCGCATGCGCGTACTGATCGTGTCCGACACCCACATCCCGCGCCGCGCCCGCGACCTGCCCGAACAGGTGTGGCGCGAGGTCGACCGGGCCGACGCGGTGCTCCACGCCGGGGACTGGTGCGACCTGGCCAGCCTGGAACGCCTCGACGCGCGGGCCGCACTCCTGGTCGGCGTCCACGGCAACAACGACGGCGCCGACCTGCGCGCGCGGCTGCCCGAGGTCGCCCGCGCCACGCTCGGCGGCGTGCGCTTCGCGGTCGTGCACGAGACCGGCGACGCGCGCGGGCGCGAGAAGCGCTGCCAGGAGCGCTTCGCCGACTGCGACGTGCTGGTGTTCGGGCACTCGCACATCCCCTGGGACACCACGGCCCCCTCCGGTCTGCGCCTGCTCAACCCGGGCTCCCCCACCGACCGGCGCAGGCAGCCCCACCACACGTACATGACGGTGGTGGCGGAGGACGGGCGGCTGGGCGGGGTCCGGCTGCACCGGGTGGGCTGAAGGGGAGCGCCCGCGGCCCGCGCCGGAGGGGCGCCTGGTTCGGCTTGGGGAACCGCCGTGCGGTGGTTCCCCCGAGACCCGTGCCCGAGGGGCGCCCCGGTCAGAAGGCGAGCACGCCGACGATCCCCACGTAGAGCGCGATCAGGAGCACGCCCTCGAAACCGATCCGGCCCCACCCCTTCGCCTGGCGGATGATGAGCCCGGCGAGCAGGACCACCGTCATCAGCAGCGCCCCGACGGTGAGGAAGAGCTCGTCGGCCGTGGCCGCGTGGTACAGCGAACCCCCGCGGTAGAAGGCGTCGCCCACGGCCACGTTGAGCGCGTCCAGGCTGTTGCCGCCGATGACGGCGGACACCGCCAGGGTCATCGCGCCCCTCCGGACCGCGGCGACCGCCGCGACCGTCTCGGGGATGGCGTTCACCGCGCCCATGGCCACCGCGCCGACCAGCCCCGCGCTGAGCCCGGTGGACTCCACGATCACGGCAGCCGACTCGGCGAGCGCCCAACCGCCCACGGCCACCACGACACCCACCACGAGGAAGCGCATCCACAGCGTGCCCGTGCCGATGCCGTCCTTGGCGGCGGCGGTGCCCGCTTCGGCGGGGACGTCCTCCACGGTCTCCCGGGTGCGCACGGCCCGCCACATCGGCTGCTCGTTCTCCTGCCTGATCAGCCAGAGGCCGCCCATGTAGAAGACGACCATCCCGACCGAGGCGGGGTGCACGCCCAGGAGCGTCACGTCCGGGCCCAGGGCGGTGAGCACGACCACGGACAGCAGGCCGATCAGCAGGCAGCAGAAGAGCAGGTTCGCCGAGGAGGCGGCGGCGTGCTCCAAGTTGGCGCGCCGGTAGAAGAAGTCGGCCACCGCCAGCGCCAGCGTCTGCGCGGCGATGCCCCCGACCGCGTTGCTGTAGGCCAGTCCGGGCTGGTCCCCGGCCGCGCTGACGGCCGTCATCACGATCCCCGACAGCGACGTGGCCAGTCCGAAGAAGACCGCGCCGAAGACCGCCTCACCCCAGCCGGTGCGGTCGGCCAGGACGTCGCCGAGGGAGGCCATCCGGACACTGGCCACCACGGTCACCGCGGCCACCAGGACGAAGAGCGCGACGCTCCACCCCAGCGGCCAGGGAGGGGATAACGCCTCCAGCATGCCCACCTCTTTCCTCTGTGCTCTCGGAGCGGCCTCTACCCCTTCCCCCTACGGCAAACCCGGACGGGCGGCCTCCGGGTGGGGCGTCGGGCGAGCGGCCGAGGGCGGCGGGCGCGGCTGCACGGAAAGGCCAAATCCCCTCCAACCGTCGTTACCGACCGGAGGCCCTGGGTAGCCGGATGCGGAGGCACGCAGTGCGACGGCCACATCCCCCAGTGACGAGGTGAACATGTTCCGGCACACCAAACACCTGCAGTTCGAGGCCAAGCCCGAGGCTCCCGACGCGCTCTACGCGGCCAAGCTCCAGGAGCTCATCGGCGGCGCCTACGGCGAGATGACCGTCACCATGCAGTACCTGTTCCAGGGGTGGAACTGCCGCGTCGAGGGCAAGTACAAGGACCTGATCATGGACGTGGCCACCGAGGAGATCGGCCACGTCGAGATGCTCGCCACGATGGTGGCGCGCCTGCTGGAGGGCGCCCCGGCCACCACCGTGGCCAAGGCCGTCAAGGACCCGGCCGTGGCCGCGGTCGTGGGCGGGATGAACCCGCAGCAGGCCATCGTCTCCGGTGGCGGCGCCGTACCGGCCGACTCCGGCGGCACCCCCTGGAACGGCAAGTACATCGTGGCCAGCGGCAACCTGCTGGCCGACTTCCGCGCCAACGCCGCGGCCGAGGCCCAGGGCAGGCTCCAGACCGCGCGCCTGTACAACATGACCGACGACCCCGGCGTCAAGGCCATGCTCCAGTTCAACCTGGCCCGCGACACCGTCCACCAGAACATGTGGCTGGCCGCGATCGAGGAGCTCCAGGAGGACGGCATGGAGGGCGAGATCGCTCCCGACGCGCTCTTCGACGAGGAGAACCAGGAGCACGCCAACACGATCTGGGGCCTGTCGGACGGCACGGCGGCCGCCAACGGCGGCTGGTCGCACCGGCCCGCGCCCGACGGCCGCCACGAGCTGCGCTACCTCGACCAGCCCCAGCCGCTCGGCGGCCCGGCCTCCGCGCCGCCCCCGGACCCCGCGCTGTACGGGACCGACGGCGGTCCCAGCGGTGAGGGTTCGGTCAAGGGCGCGTCCAAGGCCACCAAGGGCGAGGGCTTCGTGGACAAGCTCAAGGACACCCTGGAGTGACCGGAACCGGCACCCCTGCGCCCGTCCCGCTCCGCGCGGGGCGGGCGGATCCGCGTGCGGGGGTGTCCTCGGCGAGGGGCCGCCTCGCGGGCGGACGGAGCGGCCCCGGGCGGGACGGGGACCGGGTACCGGCCGCACCGGCGCTATCCAGGCGCCTCGGCCCCGACGGCGGTCGAAGGGCCGCGGCCCACGTGCGGGTCCGCGTCCCGGCCCGGACGGCGCGGGCGTAGGCTCTGCCACGACACGGGCGCGGTCCGCGCCCCGGAGGAGCGGGAGGTCCGGTGCGGGAGCAGCCAACACGCGCGGACCGGCGGCCGCTGCCGCCCCTGGACCCGCCGCCCCTGCCGGGGCCCGCGCCGCTGTACCAGGGCTGGTACGACGTCCTCTTCGCGCACTGGGCCGTCCCACCCGAACGGGTGGCGCCGCTGCTGCCCGAGCACACCCGGCCCGACGTGCTGGACGGGACCACCTACGTCGGGCTCGTGGCCTTCCGCGTTCCCTTCACCACGGCCGCCGGGATCCCCGTGGGCGGGTTCGGCGAGGTCAACGTGCGCCTGTACTCCGTGGACGGGTACGGCCGCCGGGGCGTGGTCTTCCTGTCCATGGACGCCGACTCCGCGCACAACGTCCTGGCCGCCAGGGCTGTGGCGGGCGTGCCGTACATGTGGTCGGACGTGTCCCTGCGCGCGGGAGGCGGCGGCGTGCGCGCGGGCGCGGTGCGCCGCCGCCTCCCGCCGGGCGGGGCCCGGGGGCGGTGGCGGACGACCGTAGGCGAGCGGGTGGAGCGCGAGTCCCCGCTGGAGCGGTTCGTGACCGCGCGCTGGGGCCTGCACACCCGGCACGCGGGGCGCACGTGGTGGATCCGGGTGGCCCACCCGCGCTGGCCGCTGTTTCGCGCGCACTCCTGGGCCTATGAGGGCGACCTGCTCCGGGCGGCGGGTGTGCGCGTCGACGACCCCGAGCCGGTGTCGGTGCTGTGGTCGCCCGGCGTGGACACCGGCGTGTGCCCCTCGCTGCTGCCCGCTCCCCGGCCGGGGCCACCCCTCCTGCAGCGAGGGCTCTGACCTGCGATGATCGTGTACTTATAGCGGGTTTGGACCGTCGAGACCCGCCATAGGTACGAGATCACGGCGGAGGGGGCGGGCCGGTGAACCCTCGCGGTCACCGCGCTGTCGGCGGGTCCGCCGCGGACGGGCTCCCCCGTGAGCTGCGCCTCCCGCCCCTGTCAACGGGTCCCGCGGCGCCCCGGTCGTGGTGCGCCCGCGCGGACGCACCACGACCGGCCGTCACCGCAGGAGCTTGTCCGCCGTGACCGGCAGGTCCCGCACCCTGGTCCCCGTGGCGTGGTGGACGGCGTTGGCCACCGCCGCGGCGGTGCCCACGATGCCGATCTCACCCGCGCCCCGCGACCCCATGGGGGTGGCTCGGGGGTCCTCCTCGTCCAGCCACTCCGCCCGCAGGTCTCCCACGTCGGCGTTGGTGGGTATGTGGTACTCGGCGAAGTCGCCGTTGGCGATGTGGCCGTACCGCGGATCCCGGAAGCTCTCCTCGTGCAGCGCCATCGACAGGCCCATGACCATCCCGCCGAGGAACTGCGAGCGCGCTGTTCTCGGGTTGACCACCCGGCCGATGGAGAACAGGCCGTACATGCGCGGCACCCGGACCTCACCCGTGTCCGCGTTCACCCGTGCCTCGACGAAGTGCGCACCGAAGGAGTAGACCGAGTACGACTCGTCGACGGTGTCCTCCGCCGCGCTGGCGCTGGCCTCCGCGCCCGGTGCCGGGGAGTCCCCGTGCCGGTCGCGGAAGGCCCGGGCGGCGGCCACGACGGCCGTCCCCCAGGAACTGGTCCCGCTGGAGCCGCCCGCGACGGAGGCCGACGGGAAGGCGGTGTCGCCGATGCGCAGCCGGATGTCGGAGGCGGGCAGGCCCAGCGCGTCGGCGGCGATCTGGGTGAGCGCGGTCCAGGCCCCGGTGCCGATGTCCACCGCGCCGATGGACACCTCGTAACGGCCGTCCTCGCCGTAGCGGACGTGGGCCACCGACCCGGGGTTGAACAGGTGCGGGTAGCTCGCCGAGGCCACGCCGGTGCCCACCAGCCAGTCCCCCTCCCGGCGGACTCCGGGCCGGGGGTCGCGCCCGTGCCAGCCGAAGCGCTCCGCGCCCTCGCGCAGGCACCGGACCAGGCGCCGGTCCGACCACGGGGAGCCGCTCTGCGGGTCGGTCTCGGGCTCGTTGCGCACGCGCAGCTCGATCGGGTCGACGCCGCAGGCCTGGGCGAGTTCGTCCATGGCGGCCTCGGCCGCGTACGCTCCCGGGCACTCGCCGGGGGCGCGCATCCAGAAGTTGACCGGCACGTCCAGGGGCGCGATCCGGTGGGTGGTGCGGCGGTTCGGAGCGGCGTACATCCACCGTGAGCACATCGCGCTGTTCTCGGTGAACTCCTTGATGGCGGCGGTCTGTTCCACGGAGTCGTGGATGATCGCGGACAGGCGCCCGTCGCGGTCGGCGCCCAGGCGCAGCCGCTGGATGGTGGGCGTGCGGTAGCCCACCAGGCAGAACATCTGCTGGCGGGTCAGCGCGAACTTGACCGGCCGCCCGGGCAGGGCGCGGGCGGCCATCGCGGCCAGGACGTCGTGCGCGTGCGCCTCACCCTTGGAGCCGAAGCCGCCGCCGACGTGGGGCGCGACCACCCGGACCCGTTCGGGGTCGAGCCCGAACACCCCGGCCACGGAGGCGCGGACCACGTGCACGCCCTGGGTGGAGTCGTAGAGGGTGAGGTCGCCGGTGGCCTCCTCCCACAGGGCCGTGGTGGTGTGCGGCTCCATGGGGTTGTTGTGCTCGGTGGGCGTGCTGTAGGTCTGGTCGACCACGACCTCTGCGGCGGCCAGGGCCGCGTCGGGGTCGCCCTGCTCGGTGTCGGACGCGGGCCCCTCGTCGTCCTCGCCCACGGGCCGGTAGAGGCCCTGGTGGTCGGCGGTGAGCACCACGTCGTGCGCGGAGCGCTCGTAGTCCACCCGCACGAGTCCGGCCGCCTGGCGGGCGGTCTCGGGGGTGTCGGCCACGACCGCGGCGACGAACTGGCCGTGGAAGGACACCTCGTGCGACTGCAGGACCGCGAACTCGCGGTCCTCGGTGTCGGCGAGGCGTTCGGCGTTGTCCGGGGTCAGGACGGCGTGTACTCCGGCCAGCGCCCGGGCGACGGAGGTGTCGACCGCGGTGACGCGCCCGCGCGCGACGGTGGACAGCACCGGGTGCAGGTACAGGGGGTCGGCGAGCGGGTGCTCGTAGGCGTAGGGCGCCCGTCCGGTGACCTTGTCGGCGCCCTCCAGGCGGGTCAGCGGCTGGCCCATGGCCCGCGGATCCAGCGTCCCGGTCATCGTGCCTCCTCGGCGGTCAGGTCGCGCAGGGTCGCTGCGAGGGCGTTGACGGCCATGGGGACCTTGAAGGCGTTGTCCGGGCCGGTGGCGGCGTCGGCGAGTTCGCTCCGGGCGGCCTCACGGAAGGCCTCCTCGGTGGCCGGTCCCCCGCGCAGCGCCTCCTCGGCTCGGCCGGCGCGCCAGGGCGCGTGCGCCAGGCCGCCGAAGGCCACGCGCACGTCCTCGACGGTGCCGTCCACCACGCGCAGCGCCGCGGCCACCGACACCAGGGCGAAGGCGTAGGAGGCGCGGTCGCGCACCTTGCGGTAGGCCGAGCGGGCGGCCAGGGGCAGGTGGGGCAGGTCGACGGCGGTGATGAGGTCGCCGTGCTCCAGGACGGTGTCGCGCTGGGGCCGGTCCCCTGGAAGGCGGTGCAGGCCGGGCATGTCCACGGTGCGCTCCCCGCCGGGGCCCAGCACGTGGACCCGGGCGCCCAGGGCGGTCAGGGCGACCGCCATGTCGGAGGGGTGGGTGGCCACGCAGTGCTCGGAGGTGCCCAGGACGGCGTTGTAGCGGCCGTAGCCCTCGATCGCGGAGCAGCCCGTGCCGGGTTCGCGCTTGTTGCAGGGCATGGCGGTGTTCTGGAAGTACACGCACCGGGTGCGCTGGAGGAGGTTGCCGCCCGTGGTGGCGGCGTTGCGCAGCTGGCCGGAGGCGCCCGCCAGCAGGGCCTGGGAGAGGACGGGGTAGCTCCGGCGCACCCCGGGGTGGGCGGCCAGGTCGCTGTTGGGCACGGCGGCGCCCACGCGCAGGCCGCCGTCGGGCAGTTCCTCGATCCGGTGGCTGAGCAGGTCTCGCACGTCCACGAGGGAGGTGGGCTCGGCGATGCCGAGCTTCATGTGGTCGACCAGGTTGGTGCCCCCGCCGATGTAGGAGGCCCCGGGGTCGCCCGCGACGGCGGTGACGGCCGCGGCGGCCTCGGCGGGACGGGTGTAGTGGAAGGGTTTCACCGGGCGGCCTCCCGGATCGCGGCGACGATGTTGACGTAGGCGCCGCAGCGGCACAGGTTGCCGCTCATGCGCTCGCGGATCTCGTCGTCGTCGAGGCTGACCGGCGCGTCGAGGTCCTCGGTGACGTGGCTGGGCCAGTCGGCGGCGGCCTCCTCCAGCATGCCCACGGCCGAGCAGACCTGGCCGGGCGTGCAGTAGCCGCACTGGAAGCCGTCGTGCTCGACGAAGGCGCGGGCGACGGGGTGCAGCCGCCCCTCCCCGGCGAGACCGGCGGCGGTGGTGACACTGGCGCCGTCGTGCGCGACCGCGAAGGTCAGGCAGGACACGACGCGGCGGCCCTCCAGCAGGACCGTGCAGGCCCCGCACTGGCCGTGGTCGCAGCCCTTCTTGGGCGAGGTGACGCCCAGCCGGTCGCGCAGCGCGTCCAGCAGGGTGGTGCGTGTGTCGACGGTGAGCTCGCGTTTCTCCCCGTCGACGTGCAGTGTGATCGTGGCCTCCACCGGCAGTGCCCTTCCTCGTGTGTGGGTCGGTGTCCTGCGTGCCGCCGTCCACGCGGCCCGCCCGGCGCACCGCGCCAGGGACTCGTCACAGTCTGTGACAGTGGCGGGGCTCCCGGAAGCCGACACGGCGCGGGGCCGGGAAGCGGCGTCCGGGGAGCCGCCACTCAGGCGCGTAACCCCGAGGGGAACGGCTAAACACCCGGTGCCCGCGCGTGCGGGACGGGTCAGCCGTCCTCGACGGGGGTCAGGCCGAGCGGCCGGTCCGACGCCCGCGGGTGCGGACGGCCGGGCGGGGAGAACGGGCCGGGCGGGAGGGCGGTTTCAGCCCGGCGGAGCGGCCCCGGCCGGATGCGGAACCCGGCCGTGGGCGGAACCAGGCCGGGTGCGGATCCGGCCGGGGGGCGCGCAAAGGGTCAGGGGGTCCTGCCTGTGCGGGCGATCAGGCGGTCCTGCGGGCTCGCGTCGGGCCCGACCCCGACGGGTGCGCCGAACATCGGTCCCGGGCCGAGGTCCTGGTCGCTGAGCCAGGCGTGGACCTCCTTGACCAGGTCGGGGTCGAGGCGTTCGTCGGTGCCCAGGGCGCGTGCCAGGTCCCAGGCGTGCACCGTCAGGTCGAAGGTCATCTGCCACAGGTAGAGTTCGGCGGGCGCGTCACCGAAGGACAGGTGCACCGTACTCTCCAGGGAGGACGGCGCCAGCCATGCGGTGCGGGCCTCGCGGGAGGCGACCTCCCAGGTGGTGATGGGCTCCTCGCCCAGGTTGTCGCCGTCGAGGCGGTCGCCGACCTCATCGATCCGCGCGCCGTCCAGCAGGAGCGGCGTCCACAGCTGTTCGGTGGTCAGGTGGTTGACCAGGTCGTGCACGTCCCAGTCGGCGCACGGCGTGGGCAGCGCCCAGTCCGTCAGCTTGACCTCGCGGACCCGCCGGTCGAACTCCCCCATCGCGGTGCCGTGCAGTTCGGTCAGGTGTGCCATGAGTGTCCCCCGGGACGTAAGTAGCGGTTCTGCGCCGGTCCCCTACCCGTGCCGTCGGGGGGGCGAATCCGCCCGCGGGGGCGTCCGGCCGCGGGCGGAGGCCGGGGTCCGGTCGCCGCCGCGGCCGGGTCCCGCACCCGGGTGAGCGCCTACCGCGGCTCGGACGCGATCTGGACCAGGTTGCCGCAGGTGTCGTCGAGGACGGCGGTGGTGACCGGGCCCATCTCCAGAGGTTCCTGGGTGAAGCGGACGCCGAGGCCGCGCAGGCGCTGGTACTCCGCCCGCACGTCGTCGACGGCGAACTGGGCGAGCGGGATGCCGTCCTTGACGAGGGCGTCGCGGTAGGGCCCGACGGCCGGGTGTCCGGCGGGTTCGAGGAGGAGTTCGGTGCCGTCGGGGTCGTCGGGCGAGACGACGGTCAGCCACCGGGCGCTGCCGCCCACCGGGACGTCGTGCTTCTTCACGAAGCCGAGGATCTCGGTGTAGAAGTGCTCGGCCTTGGCCTGGTCGTCGACGAAGATGCTGGTCAGGTGGATCTTCACGGGTTGCTCTCCTCCGGTCCGGACGTGTCCGGCGCAAGCCATCGCTCGGCGATCCGCCGCAGCGGGGCCGTGTTGAGGTCGTGGAACTTGTAGCGGCCCTCGCGCCTGGTCTCGACGAGCCCGGCGGCCTCCAGCACGGCGAGGTGCTGGGAGACCGCCTGGCGCGAGATGCCGAGCTGGTGCTTCACGGCCAGCCGCGAGCAGATCTCGAACAGTGTCTGGCCGGACTTCTCCGTGAGTTCGTCGAGGATGGTTCGACGGGTCGGGTCGGCCAGGGCCTTGAAGAGGTCGTCTGCCACGACCACCATGATAGGCAAGCATCCACTTGCATGTCGAGCCGGGCGCGCCGTGTCCCGGATCGGTCCGCGCGGAGGCGGCGTCCGCGGAACAGGCCACCGGGGCCGACCTCACCTCACCGCCGGTCCGGCCCACCGGGCGGGGCGCGTCAGCCCTCCACGCGTTCGCGCAGGATCTCCACACCGTCGCCGGTGAGCTCGTCCAGGTGCGCGGAGCGTCCGGTCATCGCCATGATCAGGGCGAGCGTGCCACCGCGAACGAGCGGTCCGGTGCCGGAGGAGAACGGGCCGTCGGTGGCCTGGAGCCCCAACCCCTGGATCCGGCTCCTGGCGACGACGACCTGGTCCGAACCCCGGTAGTAGTCCGCCACGCGGGTCAGCGCGGCGATCGGACGGTCGCTGACGATGCCCAGGGGACGCCGGACGTCCTCTCCGTGGACGATCACCTCCCCCAGGATGGCGGGCTTGGGCAGGGGCGGCGAGGTCGTGCTCTCCACGATCCCCCGGAAGCGTGCGAGGGTATCGGCGCCGGAGGTCCCCATCTGCTCCGCCAGGCGCATCGCGACCTGGGCGTCGAAGTCGAACCGGCAGCGGACGACCCCGGCCAGCCACCGAAGGCCGTTGAGGGACGCCGACGACGTCAGGTGCGCGAGTACCTCGCGCACGGTCAGGCCCTCGCACAGCGACGGCGTCGCCCACTGCTCCCCGGTCAGCCCGGACAGGTCGTCGGCCAGCGCCGCCCGCTCCCCGTGGATCAGCGGCCACAGGTCCGCGCGGCCGCTCATCGGCGGTCTCCCCGGCGCGGGCGGGGTGTCGGTGACGTCATCGGGCCCTCCTCGGGGCGGGCTCTCGCCGTGTTCCTGCGATGGCGGGCGGACGCCGGGATTATGGCCCGGGCCTGCGACAGTTCCGCGCCCCGTCGCCCACGGGCGCGCGGTGCTCGCGCCGCCCGCATCGCCGGGTCAGGCATCGGCTTCGTGAACGCGCACACCTTCGGGCACGCGCGCGGCTTCACTGAGAACGTCGCCCGGCACACGCGTACCTTCCGCCCAGGCAGGGCAGTGAACCGATCCTCTACCCGTCGGCGACAGCCTTCCCGAGGAGCAACGTGAGGATCGACCCGGCATGTGTCCACAGGAGGGCACCGCCAGCCTCCGGAACGACATGGTGACGGGCGCCGGGCATACGGGCGGCGAGCCGTACACCGCCGTCGGGCGAGTGGCCGGTGTCCCGCCCGCCGTACCAGATGTCGACCGGGACGGTGATCGCGTCGAGGGAGAACGGCCACCGCCCCATCGCCAGGACCGTGTCGCGAGCGTAACCAGCAGCACCTTGAGCAAATGCCTCGGTCAGGGCCCTGCGGTAGCCAGCCGCGAAATCGGGATCCTGGTACACGGCAAGGTCGCACTCCGGGCTCCCGGTCATGACCATGTCCCACATCGCGTCCGCGGTGAAGCCCGCGAAGAACTCCTCGGCGCCGACCGGATCACGAGCGGTCCATTCGACGAGACCGCGCAGGTCCGCGTCCAGAACAGGAGCGAACTCCGGCGCGGCGACCTCGTCGGCGCCGGAGACGAGCGCCAGCGCCGAGGCGATTCCCTCCGCGGCACAGGCGAGGGCGAACGGCGCACCTTGGGAATTGCCGACCACGAACGGCCGCCCCAACCCCCGCTGCGCGCAGAGTTGACGTACATCCCCAGCGAAGTCGGAAAAGGTCCGCCCAGGTGCGGGCGTCGAGGCGCCAAGGCCCGGACGATCCACGGAGACAAGCCGCACTCCAAGGGCCTCGACGACACCCGCACCGAACCCGAGCCGTCGACTGGTGGCCGCCCCCGGACACAACAGGACCGGCACTCCGTCCAACGGCCCCCACTCGGCCCAGCCGAGCAACCGCCCATCAGGGAGAGCGCTCTCGCCCAGCCGGACAGGAACATCGATGTATCCAGCCATGATCAGCAGCATGGCCGCGGCCAGGCCCTCCCGCAACTGAGATTCACCTTGCCCCCGAACGGGGCGGAGCGACCACGGCGCGAGGAGCCTCACTCACCTCGCGCCTCTTCCTCCGCGTAGGGCCTGAAGAGCACGTCGCGTTCCGTCCACGACTCGTCGAGCAGCTCACTGCGCACCCCGCCCCGGACGATTCCCAGAAGAAGGTCGGTGGTGAGCAGGTCGTACCTCTCCCACACGTCGCCGTTGCGGTCCGAGACCCGGATCGGGTACGAACCGGCCGCCGACTCGGGTGAGGCCTGCCAGTAGAGCGTGACCCCCGTGCCCGTCGAGGCCCAGGGCAGCAGCCTGGAACCAGGGGTGAGGTCGTCCGGCGGCCCCACGACCTCGTCCTCGAACAGGTCCCGGAGCTGTTCGGACTCCAGGTCCGACCGTTCGAGGTCGACGTGCCTGAGACCGGGGCCGGGCGCGGGAACGCAGAGCCTCACATAACCCAGCCAGAGTCCGCCGCCCCCCGCGTCGAGGAGCTCGCGGTAGTCCTGCGGCACGGACGCCCCGATCCGGTGCCCGACCCGCTCCCAGTCGAACCGGCCGGACAGCGGTGCGAGACGCGCCGTTTCGATCAGCCGCTGAACACTGGTCGTCATGCGGGCGCCTTCCTCGGGGTCGCTGGGAATCCGTCCGGGAGCGTGTGAGCCCTCCGGAGGTTCAAGGATCCCTTTGGCCTGCCCTGACCCTCCGGGGAGACACGCCGACGGGCTTCCCCTGCGAGGTCACTCCGGAAGCCCGATCGGGTGAAGACGCATCAATATCACACTCCGGGGTAGCGCAACAGACAGAGACAAGGAACGTGCTCCGTTCGTCATCATCCGCCTGGCGGTGGGCTGACCGACCGGGACACGGGACCGACAGACGAGGAGGAAACCGCCATGAGGAACCCCCTGAGGACGGCGAAGAACCAGCTGATGCGGCGCACGGGGCTGGCCCGCCCGGCACCGGGCAGGCACCCGCGTGCGGGTGGTCGAACGGGCGGACGCAGCAGCGACCCCCTGGCGATGGCCCGGCGGTTCGCCCGGTCCGCGGGCCGGTCCGGGGGCGGAAGCCCGCTGGGGCGCGGCGGTCCGGATCCGCTACGGGGTCCGGCGCGCCGAACTCCTCCTGGTCGACGGAGCAGCCCCGGCGGGCAGGCCCTGCGGTGGATCAACTCCCTGACCAGGAAGCGCAGGCCCCGCATCTGACCCTGGCAGCGGACCGGTCCGGCGCTACATCCGCCGGGCTCGGGAGACACCGGTTTCGGACACCACAGCGTGACACCACGACACGACACCGCGGGGCGGGCCTCCAGGGGCCCGCCCCGCGGCCGTGCCGCCCCGACCGCGGCAGCCATCCGGGCTCACCCCTTCCCGGCACCCGCGCGTCCAGCCGATAATCGCCGTGGCAGCCGAAGGAGCGCGGCCGCACCACGAACAGTGACGCAGCAGGGAGCCGACCCGCGTGATCTCCGACTTCTCCGCCATCCGTGCGATCTCCTTCGACGGGGACGAAACGCTGTGGGACTTCCGCACCGCCATGCGCCGGGCTCTCGACGACGCCGTCGCCCTCCTCGACGGCAGGGGCCTGGCGCACGAGGCGGGGAGGGTGTCGGCCGACTGGCTGGCGGCGCTGCGCGACGAGGTCGCCCGCGAACCCGGTTTCGCTCGCGCCGCGATGGAGGAGATCCGCTTCGAGTCCTTCGTCCGCGCCGTGCGGCGCTGCGGCAGCGATGACCCCGCTCTCGTCACGGAGGTCCATGACAGGTACATGGCCACCCGGTTCGGCGCGATGGCCCTCTACGCCGAAACCGCCGACGTGCTGGAGGAGCTGCGCACCCGCTACCCGTGCGTCCTGGTCACCAACGGCAACAGCGATCCCGAACGACTGGGTGTCGGCGGCTGCTTCGCCCACCGCGTGGTCGCGGCCGAATGCGGACTGCGCAAACCCGATCCGCGCATCTACTCCCACACGGCCGAACTCCTCGGTCTGCCGACCGCGTCCGTCCTCCACGTCGGAGACCATCCCGAGGAGGACGTCGTCGCCGCCGCCCGCGCGGGCATGCGCACGGTCCACGTCAACCGCACCGGCAGGCCCCTGCCACCCGGGGTGCGGGCCGACGCCGAGATCACCGCCCTGACCGGTCTCGTGAAGCTGCTCCCCCGGTGACGCGCACGGGCGCACCGGCGGTCCGCCCGGACGGCACCGCCTCCCCGGTATCACCGGTGGGAGCGGTCCCCTTCCCTGTCCGAGACCGCGCCTAGGCTGGGTCCATGACCCCGAACGAGGACCGCAACCGGCGGCTGCTGCGGGCGCGCGACGCCATGGACCGCCGTTTCGCAGAGCCCCTGGACGTCCCGGGGCTGGCACGGGTGGCGCTGATGTCCCCCGCGCACTTCTCCCGCTCCTTCCGCGCGGTCTTCGGCGAGACCCCGCACCGCTACCTCCAGCGCCGCAGGATCGAGCGGGCGATGGCGCTGCTGCGCGAGAGCGACCGGAGCGTCACCGACATCGCCCTCGCGGTCGGGTTCGACAGCCTCGGCACCTTCAGCCGCACGTTCCTGGCCGTGGTGGGCTCCCCGCCCTCGCGTTACCGCAGGCAGGCCCCACCGGCGGCCGGAACGGTGTGCTTCGTCAAGGCGTGGACGAGACCGAGCAGTTTCGGAGAAGCGCGCGGCGGCCGCACGTCCGTAACGTAGACCGCATGTTCGACAACATCTCCATCACCGCCGTCCACGTCCTCGACCAGGAGGAGGCACTCGACTTCTACGTCGGCAAGCTCGGCTTCCAGGTCAGCAACGACGTCGACATGGGCTTCATGCGCTGGCTCACCGTCGCGCTGCCCGAGGACCCCGACCGCCACCTGCTGCTGGAGGTCCCCGGCCCGCCCTCGCTCAGCGAGGAGACCGCGGCCCAGGTGCGCGACCTGCTGACCAAGGGAGCGCTGGGCGTGGCCTGCATCCTCAACACGAGCGACTGCCGGGCCACCTACGACACCCTCAGGGCCCGGGGCGTGGAGTTCACCCAGGACGTGGTGGAACAGCCCTACGGAACCGACTGCGCGCTGCGCGACCCGTTCGGCAACCACATCCGGATCACCCAGCCCGCCGAGCGGGTCGGCGAGATCACGGACGCGGACCGGAAGCGGTGGGGGCGCGGGGCCGAGGCCGACCAGCGGTAGCGGACACCTGGCGGTGGAGCGGGCACCGGACCGGACGGAGGTACCGGTGCCCGCCGTTCAGGGGGGACCCGCGGGTCAGTCCCGGCCGGAGTCCGGCGAGGACCGCGGGTCGTCGGCGGCCAGGTGGCGGGTCGCGGGGCCGGTGTAGCCCGCCAGCACCGACCTCGGGAGGGGGCCCTTGATGCGCGCTCCGCTCTGGCGCTCCTCCCAGGCGTGGGCGAGGATGCCCACGGAGCGGGAGAGGACGAACAGCCCCCGGGCCAGCTCCGAGGGGAAGCCCAGCGAGGCGTAGACGACCGCGGTGGCGGCGTCGATGTTCATCGGCACGGGGCGTCCGCGCCCCTTGGCCAGCGCCTCCTCCAACGCCAGGGCGGCCTCCAGCGGGCCCGCGGGGACGAGCCCGTCCTCGACCGCCTCACGGACCAGGCCCAGGAGCGGGTCGCGGCGCGGGTCGCGCGGGTGGAAGCGGTGGCCGAAGCCGGGCACGTACGCGCCGCGGCCGCGGTACTCGGCGACCACCTCCTCGGCCACCCGCGTCACCGGGGTCCCGTCGGCGCCGCGCTCGGCCATCTCCTCCAGGAGGGCGACGCACTGCTGGCCCGCGCCGCCGTGCACGTCCCCGAGCAGGTTGACGCCGGTGGCGACGGCGTTGTTGAGGCCCACCCCGCAGCTGGCGGCCATACGGGCGGCGGCGATGGAGGGCGCCTGGGGGCCGTGGTCCACGGCCGCGACCAGGGCGGCCTCCAGCAGGCGGGAGCGGCGCGGGTCGGGCAGTTCGCCGCGCAGCATGAGCCAGACCGTGTCCACGAACGAGACCCGGCCGATCAGCTCCTGCACCGGGTAGCCGCCCGGTTCGATCTCGCCGGGGGCGATCCGGATCAGCCCGGTCCGCCACCAGCGGCCGATCTCCTCATGGGTCATGGACGGCGCTTCCGACGCGCTCATACGGCCCCCTCCTCGCGCAGTTCGTCGATCTCCCGGTCGCTGAAGCCCGTCTCGCGCAGCACCTGCCCGGTGTGCTCGCCCAGCAGGGGCGGCGCCGTGCGGGGGCCCAGGGGCGCGCCGTCCACGCGGACGCCGCTGCCGAGCACGCGCAGCTCGCGCTCCTCCCCGCCGGGGAAGGGCAGCGTGTGCACCAGACCGCGGTGGGCCACCTGGTCCAGTTCCAACGCCTGGGCCACGGTCAGCACGCGGGCGGCGGGCACCCCGGCCCGGGCGAGCTCGCGCTCCCACTCCAGGGCGGACCGGGTGCCCAGGTGCTCCTCCAGGGCCTCCCGGAGGGCCTCGCGGTGGGTCTTGCGGTCCTCGCGCTGGGCGAAGCGGGGGTCGCGCGCCAGTTCGGGCGCGCCCACGACCGCGCACAGCGCCTCGAACTGCTCCTGCTTGTTGGCGGCGATGTTGAGCGCGCCGTCGGCGGTGCTGAAGGTGCCCGAGGGGGCCGCCGTGGCGTTCTCGTTGCCGATGGGGACCGGCTCGACGCCCGCGGACAGGTAGTTGGACACCCCCCAGCCCATCGCGGTGATCGCGGTCTCCAGCATGGACACGTCCACGCTGCTCCCCTGACCGGTGCGCTCTCTTTTGACCAGGGCGGTGCTGATCGCGAAGGCGGCGGCGAGACCGCCCAGGACGTCGGCGATGGGGAAGCCCGCGCGCAGCGGGCCGGTGCCGGGCGTGCCGGTGGTGCTCATCATCCCCGACAGGCCCTGGATGATCTGGTCGTAGGCCGGGCGCCCGCTCAGCGGGCCGTCGGAGCCGAACCCGGACACCGCGCAGTAGACCAGGCCGGGGTTGATCGCGCTCAGGTCCTTCCAGCCGAAGCCCAGGCGCTCCAGCACGCCCGGCCGGAAGTTCTCCAGCAGCACGTCGGACCGGCGCACCAGGCGGGTCATGGCCTCCTTGCCGCCGGGGGTCTTCAGGTCCAGGGTCAGGGAGCGCTTGCCCGCGTTCTGCGCCAGGAACGACGCGCCCAGGCCGCGGCCGTTCAGCTCCGCGGAGGCGCCGAGCTGGCGCGCCAGGTCCCCGGAGCCGGGAACCTCGACCTTGACCACGTCGGCGCCCATGAGCGCCAGCTGGTACCCCGCGTAGGGTCCGGCCAGGACGTTGGTCATGTCCAGGACGCGCACCCCCGCGAGCGGAAGGCCCCTCTCCCCGGACCCGGCGTCGTTGCCGTTGTCGTTGTCGGTCATCGTCTCTCCCCCGTTCCGGGCCCCGCGGTCCCTCCCGAGGGGTCGAGCCCGATGTCGGTGATGCGGCGGGCGGCGTCGACCACCGCGGAGGTGAAGCCCTCCACGGCGGCGTCGGTGAAGCGGGCGGTGGGGCCGCCCACGGCCAGCGCGGCGACCGGCGCCCCGCCGACGGGGCCGTAGACGGGCGCGGCCACGCCGGAGGCGCCCCGCTCGCGCTCGCCGTGGCTGACGGCGAACCCCCGGACGCGGGCCAGTTCCACCTCCTCGCGCAGGCGGCTGACGTGCCCGGGTCCGTGGGGGGAGGCGGCGGCCACGCGCAGCAGCAGGGACTCCCCCGCCCCGATGAGCAGCACCTTGCTGGCGCCCCCGCCCCACAGGACCATCTCGTCGCCGACGTTGACGACGTGGCGCAGCCGCTGGGGGCCCTCCTCCTTGGCCACGCACACGCGGGTGGCGTCGGCGCGCACGTAGAGGTTGACGGTCTCGGCGGTGTCGGCGACGAGTTCGCGCATGACGGACCGGACGGCCTCGGGCACCTGCCAGACGGCGTGGGCCAGGCGCGACCAGCGCAGGAGGCTGGGGCCGACCCCGACCCGGCCGTCGGGCGCCGTCCACAGCAGTCCGCGCTGCTCCAGGGTCGCGACCAGCCGCAGGACCGTGGTCTTGGCCAGGCCGGTGCGCTCCACCAGCTCCCGTGTGGAGTAGCGCTGGTTCCTCTCGTCGAACAGGTCGAGCAGGTCCAGGGCGCGCGCGACGCTGCGCACGGTGCCGCCGGAGTCGCCGTCAGGCATCTCTCACCTTCCGTTTGGTCCATCAGGTGGTTCATTAAGACCATCAAGTGGAATCGCGCCGTCAGCGTAGCGCACCCCCTCGGCGCGCGGCCAGCCCCTCCCCGAAGAGCACCTCCGCCAGCGGCACCCGGACTGGCCTGGGCGGAAGCGAGGACCAGCATGGGACTGTGCGTCGCAACACACTCGTTAACAAAAGGTTTCGAATCGCCATTGACAGTGATCACGAGGGCTCGCATGATTTCCCAGACCACGAAACGGTCCCGTTGTACCACCTGGTGGACCAGCGGGCCGAGAGGGAGTGAAGGATGAACAGACAGCGGATCCTCCGTGCGTCGGGGGCCGTGGCCACCGTGCTCCTGGTGGGCGCCGCCGCGACGAACGCCGCGCTGTCCGACACGAGCGCGTCGGAGGCCCGCGCCAGGATCGACATCGTCGTCCCCGCCGACCCCGGCGGCGGCTGGGACCTGGTGGCGCGCGAGGCGCAGCACTCCCTGCGCGTGAACGACATCGTCGACAACACCCAGGTCCTCAACCTCCCCGGCGCGGGAGGGACCATCGGCCTGGCGCAGACGGTGCGCCGCGAGGGCAGCGCCACGACGCTGATGACCACGGGCACCGTCATGATCGGCGGCATCATCGTCAACGACTCGGCCCAGACCCTGGAGGACGTGGTGCCCATCGCCCGCGTCGCCGACGACTACGAGGTCTTCGTGGTCCCCGCCGACTCCCCGCTGGAGGACATGGGCGACCTCGTCGAGGCCTGGCAGGACGATCCGGGCGCGGTCGCGGTCGGCGGCGGCTCCCTGGGCGGCACCGACCACCTCCTGGCGGGGCTGGCCGCCCAGTCGCAGGGCGTCGAACCCCAGGCCGTCAACTACATCCCCTTCGCGGGCGGCGCGCAGGCGCTCACCTCGCTGCTCTCGGGCAGCCTCGACGTCGGTGTCTCGGGCTACAACGAGTTCAGCGACCAGGTGGAGGCGGGCAACATCCGCGTCCTGGGGGTCTCGGCCCACGAGCGCGTCGAGGGCATCGACGCCCCGACCCTGCCCGAGCAGGGCGTGGACGCGGTGCTGCCCAACTGGCGCGGGTTCATGGCCCCGCCCGGCATCACCGAGGCCGAGCGGGCGGAGCTCACCGCGATCGTGGAGGAGATGGTGCGCACCGACGAGTGGCGCGACACCCTCCAGCGCAACCGCTGGGACGACACCTTCCAGAGCGGCCCCGAGTTCGAGGAGTTCCTCGCGGCCGAGATCGAACGCATCACCGACGTCACCGAGGACTTGGGACTCTCTTGAGCCAGCACAGCACAACACCCACCGCCCCGGGCGGGCCCGGCGCGGAGCCGCGGGAGGAGCGGCGCACCTGGTGGAGGGGGCGCAGCGAGATCCTCGTCGGCCTGCTCACCATCGGCATCGGCGCGTTCGTGGGCGTGCAGACGCTCACCATGCACGTGCCCGACAACTCGGCCTCCCCCGGCCCCCAGCTCTTCCCCGCGATCGTCGCGACGTTGATGCTCGTCCTCGGAGCGGCCCTGATCGTCCAGGTGGCCCTGCGCCCGGCCGTGTCCGAAGAGGAGGGGGACGACCCCTCCGACGGCGCCGCGGGCGTGGTCGGCGACCTAGTCGAGGGGCGCGGCCCGGCCGCGGGCGCCCCCGCGACCCACAGCGACTGGCGCGCCGTGGGCACCGTGCTCGGCGCGGTGGTGCTCTTCGCCCTGCTGTTGCAGCCGGTGGGCTGGCTGCTGTCCGGCGCGCTGCTGTTCTTCGGCGTGACCTGGGCCTTCGGCGGCAGGCGCCCGCTGTTCGAGGCCGCCGTCGCGCTGGCCTACTCGTCCGTGGTCCAGCTCGCCTTCGTCGGCGGGCTCGGCCTCAACCTGCCCGCCGGGATCCTGGGAGGGGTGCTGTAAGTGGAGACCCTGAGCCTGCTCGGCGGCGGTTTCGCCGCCGCCCTCTCCCCCGAGAACCTGCTGTGGGCGTTCGTGGGCGTCCTGCTGGGCACCGCCGTGGGCGTGCTGCCCGGCCTGGGCTCGGCCATGGCCGTGGCCCTGCTGCTGCCCGTCACCTTCAAGCTGGACCCCACCGGGGCCTTCATCATGTTCACCGCCGTGTACTACGGCGGCCTCTTCGGTGACTCGACCACGTCGATCCTGATGAACACGCCCGGCAACAGCTCCGCGATCGCCACCGCGATCGAGGGGCACAGGATGGCGCTCAGGGGCCGGGCCTCCCAGGCCCTGGCCACGTCGGCGATCGGCGCGTTCACCGGTGCGGTGGTGGCCACGACGGTCGTCGCCTTCTTCTCGAACGTCATCATCGACATCGCCCTGCGCTTCGGCCCGGCCGAGTACCTGGCACTGGCGATCCTGGCCTTCGTCGCCACCTCGGCGGTGGTGGCCCAGTCCATGGTGCGCGGGCTCATCGCGCTCTCCATCGGCCTGGCCATCGCGATGGTGGGCATCGACGCCCAGAGCGGCGCGGCGCGCTTCACCCTGGGCGTCCCCTCCCTGTTCGAGGGGATCAGCGTGATCACGGTGACCGTGGGCCTGCTGGCGCTGGGCGAGGTGCTGCACGTGGTCTCGCGCGAGTCCCGGGGCGCGGGCGCGGGCAACAAGCTCATCGCCACCACCGGCACCCCCTGGCTGAGCAGGCGCGACCTGCGCCGCGCCGTGCCCGCGTGGATCCGGGGGCTGGGCTTCGGCCTGCCCTTCGGCGCGATCCCGGCGGGCGGCTCGGAGATCCCGACCTTCCTGGCCTACGGCACCGAGCGCAAGCTCTCCCAGCTCAGGGCCCGCCGGGGCAAGCGGCCCGACGAGTTCGGCGACGGCGCCATCGAGGGCGTGGCCGCGCCCGAGTCGGCCGCCAGCGCCACCGCCGGAACCGCGATGGGCGCGCTGCTGGGTCTGGGCCTGCCCACGTCGGCCACGGCCGCGATCATGCTGGCCGCCTTCCAGCAGTACGGGATGCAGCCGGGTCCGCTGCTGTTCGAGCGCAACGCCGATCTGGTGTGGGCGCTGCTGGCCAGCCTGTTCGTCGGCAGCGTCATGCTGCTCATCCTCAACCTGCCCTTCGCGCCGCTGTGGGCCAAGCTGCTGCTGATCCCGCGCCGCTACCTGTACGCGGGCATCACCGGTTTCGCGGCGCTGGGCGTGTACGCCGCGTCCTACTCCGTCACCGACCTGTGGCTGCTGATAGCCCTGGGGCTGCTCGGGTTCATGATGCGGCGGTACGAGATCCCGGTGGCGCCGGTGCTCATCGCGGTCATCCTCGGGCCGCTGGCCGAGACGGAGCTGCGCCGGGCCCTGGCCATCGGCCAGGGCGACGTGGGCGTGCTCTTCGCGGGGCCGATCACGATCGGGATCTACACGGTCCTCGTGGCCGCCGTGGCCCTGGTCGCCTTCCTGCGGATCCGCGCCCGCGCGCGTTCGCGCGAGGCACGGCGCGAGGAGACCGTCGACGCGGGGTGAGCGTCACGTGCGCGGGGGCCGGTCTGGGGGTTGCCTCCGGACCGGCTCTTCCCGTGTGCGCTGGGGTGGACGTACCGTCCGCCGGTGTGGTGGGACCTCGGGCCGGGGGTCAGGGCCGCTCCCCCTCGTCCGCCGGGGCGGGCCCGCCCTCCGCGCGGGGAGTTCGGCCGGTCGCGGCGCCCGGGTCCTCCCCGGTTCCGGCGTCGGAGGGCTCCCCGGGCGCGGGCGCCTCCCCGGGGCGGGGCGCCGCGTCGCGGTGGCGCAGCGACAACAGGTAGCCCAGCCCCAGCACGATGGCCGTGCCGATGGCCGTGTACCAGGTGAACCCGACCAGGTCGGGCTGGAAGAGGAACAGCCAGACCATGGTCGCCACCGCGACCGCGAAGGAGACCACCGCGTCGAGCTGGCGGGCCCCGCGCACCCACAGCCCCAGGAAGAACGCGCCCAGCAGACCTCCGTAGGTCAGGCTGGCCACGGACAGGCCCAGCTCCACGACCGGGTTGTCGGTACCGGTGAACATCGCCGCCGCCCCGATGAACACCAGCCCCCAGCCGAGGGTGAACAGCCTGCCCAGCCGCAGGCCCTGGGCGCCGGTGAGCGTGCGCCTGCTGAAGCGCTCGTACAGGTCGGCCATGGTCGAGGACGACAGCGCCGACAGCGAGGACGACAGGGTGCTCATCGCCGCGGCCAGGATCCCCGCCAGCAGCAGGCCCGACAGGCCGGCCGGCAGCCCCTCGACGATGAACGTCGGGAAGAGCTCGTCGGAGTTGGCCAGGCCCAGTTCGTCCACCGAGGCGCCCTCGAAGTGGGAGTACAGCGCCAGGCCCACGGTCAGGAACAGGGCGAACTGGAAGAACACCACGACGGCGCTGCCGATCACCGCCTTCTGGGCGTCGCGCAGGCTGCGGCAGCCCAGCAGTCGCTGCACGATGATCTGGTCGGCGCCGTGGGAGGCGGTGGAGAGCAGGGCGCCGCCGAGGAGCGCGGTGACCGTCGCGTAGGGGGCCGAGACCGGGTTCGAGGTGAAGTCGAGGAACTGGGTCTTGCCCGCGTCGGCGGCCACCGCCAGGAAGTTCACGTCGAGGCTGCTCGTGATGACCGCCAGGGCGGCGACGCCGCCGACCGCGTACACCGCCATCTGGAGGACGTCGACCCAGACCACGGCCCGGATACCGCCGACCAGGGTGTACAGGATCGTCACCACGCCGAGCAGCGCGATGATCGCGAAGTAGGACAGGTCGATCCCGTAGGAGTCCAGGATGATCTTGACGGGGATGGCCGCCGCGAACAGCCGCACCCCGTCCGCGAGCAGCCGCGTGAACAGGAACGCGACCGAGGCCGTGCCCTGCATGCCGCGGCCGAAGCGGATGCCGAGGTAGGCGTAGGCCGTGGTCATCTCGCCCCGGTAGTAGCGGGGCAGCAGCACGAAGGCCACGACCACCCGCCCGATCAGGTAGCCGACCGCCACCTGGAGGAACGTGACGTTGCCCAGGTAGGCCACGCCGGGGATGCTGATCACGGTCAGGGCGCTGGTCTCGGTGGCCACCACCGACAGGCACACCGCCCACCAGGGCAGCTGCCGGTTGCCGATGAAGTAGTCCTTGACGTCGCGCTGTCGGCCGGACAGCCTGAGGCCGAGCCAGGCCGAGCCCAGCAGGTACACCGCGATGACCACGAGGTCGATTGTCTGCACTGCGCTGCTCCGGGTGGTGGGGGGCGGGGGCCTACCGGTCCTGTGCCTGGACGCGCAGGCGCGCGGGGACGGTGGCCGCGGGTTCGGGGAGCCGGAGCGGTGAGGCGCCCGGCGTGAGGCGTCCGGCCACCGGCGCGCGGCGTGCGCCGGTGCACGAGGGCACGGAACCGGGGAGCCCGTGCCAGGTGAGGAAGCCGATCAGCGCGAACAGGTAGGCCTCCTTGGCGTCGCTGTCCAGTCCCAGGGCGTCGAAGGTGGCCAGGCGCGCCGGGCGGAGCCGGTCGGCGAGGCGTTCCATGAGGACCGGGTTGCGGGTGCCGCCGCCCGAGGCGAGCACCTCGGCCACCCCGTGGGGGCTCAGCGCGTCGGCGACGGTGGCGGCGGTGAGTTCGACCAGGGTGGCCATCAGGTCCCCGTCGCCGGGCGTGCCGGCGGCGCGCAGCGCCGCGTCGAGGTAGCCGGGACCGAACAGCTCCAGCCCGGTGGTCCTGGGCGGGGGCAGGCGGTAGTACGGCTCGGCGAGCAGGTGCTTGAGCAGGGCGGGGTCGGGCCGGCCGGAGCGGGCGACGGCCCCTCCGGCGTCGAAGTCGGCGCGGCCGCCGCTCATCCGGCGCGCGGCGGCGTCGAGCAGGGCGTTGCCGGGGCCGGTGTCGAAGGCCAGCGGCGGCTCCCCGCCCCGCAGGACGGTGACGTTGGCGATGCCGCCGAGATTGAGGGCGGCGGTGGGTTCGGGGCGTGCGCCGAGCAGGAGGGCGTCGAGCACGCTGGCCAGCGGCGCGCCCTGCCCGCCCGCGGCCACGTCGGCCGTGCGCAGGTCCGAGACCACGGGCAGGCCGGTGGCCTCGGCGATCCAGGCGGGCTGGCCCAGCTGGAGGGTGCCGTGGACCGTGGCGCCGTCGGCCCAGTGGAACAGGGTCTGCCCGTGCGAGGCGACGAGGTCGGCCCGTCCCCCGGCGAGTTCGCCGACCGCGCGCAGCGCCGCGTCGGCGAACGCCCGCCCGATGCGGGTGTCGAGCCGGCAGACGGTCTCCATGGTCGTGCGGGCCGGGGGGAGCGCGCCGCGGATCATCTCCCGCAGGTCGTGCGGGTAGGGCTCGGTGCGGTGTCCCAGCGGGGTCAGACGGATGAGGTCCCCGTCCAGGGCGAAGCGGGCGGCGGCGACGTCGATGCCGTCGGCCGAGGTTCCCGAGGACAGGCCGACGACGATCACGCGGTCCCCGTCCGGGGACGGCGGGCCGGGGCGGGCGCGGGCGGCGCGGGTCCGGACGTGGGCGGAGGCGGGTCCCCCGGCCCGGTTGCGTGGACCTGACCCGCGGGGGACCCGTGGACACCACCCATACGACCAACCCTCCCGGTCTCGGAACGCGTACCAGCGGTATACCGCGCGTCGCGGTGCGTCAACCGTTCCCGGCGACCGGCACGGTGGTGTCTCCTGGTGCCGGTGAGTTCTCACCGAACTCTCGCCCGCGGGTCCGGACCGCGCGGGCAGGCTGCCGCCGGGGGTGGCGTAGGCGGCGGTCATCGAGGTCCGCGACGAGGGACCCGGCATCCCCGCCGGGGAGCCGCCCCGGGTGTTCGACCGGTTCCACCGGGCGGACGGGTCCCGCGAGCGGGCCGGGGCGGGGCTGGTCCCGGCCGTCGGCGCGGCCTTCGTCGCCGCCCGCGACGGCTACGTCACCGTCGAGTCGCCGCGGGGAGGGGCTGTGCCTTCACCGTGGTCCTGCCGCTGGTTGGCCCGGTGGCGGTGCCGTGTTCGTCGTTCCCGATCCCACCGGTGCGCGGACCGAAGCACTCGGAGACGGTGTGGGCGGGCCGCGCGTCAGTCCGGCAGCAGGGCGGTGACCGCCTCGCGCAGGGCGCCTTCCCGCTCTTCGGCGAGGGTGCTTTCCAACGCTGCCACGTAGCTCTTCCGGGCCTCCTCCACCGTGGCCCGCCCCTTGTCGGTGATCTGGGTGTAGACCCCGCGCCGGTCCTCGGCGCAGTGGTAGCGCTCGGTCAGGCCACTGCGCTCCAGCCGTCCGACCAACCTGCTGAGCGAGCTCTGGTTGATCGGGATGGACTCGGCCAGGAGCTGCTGACGCAGGTGCCCGCCGTCGTCGGAGTAGTGCAGCGCGACCAGCGCCGAGTACTCCGAGCAGGTCAGCCCGTGCGGTTCCAGGGCCGTCTCCAGCCGCTCGCGCACACGCGCCTCGAACAGGCGCAACCTGCGCCAGTTGCGTTCCAGCTCCGTCGGTTCCTGGATGCTCGGCACGAAGTGGGAGGGGGCGGTGGAGTTCATGTACGAGACTCCCGGTCGTCGTGGACTTTGCACCAGCGTACTCCTTCCAGGCGCCTAACGCCTGGACGCATACTTGAAGGGTTGAATACGCTCATGCAATAGTTGCATCGGCGCAGACTTAGGAAGCAGTCCCGCCCCGACCCGCCCCGCCCCCGCGGGAAGGACCCCCGACACCGCAACTAGCGGAGGAACCGCTGTGCCCCTCGCCGTATTCGCCCTCATGGTCGCCAGCTTCGGCATAGGAACGACCGAGTTCGTGATCATGGGCCTTCTGCCTGAGGTCGCCGACGATATGTCGGTCAGCCTCACCAGGGCCGGGCTTCTCATCTCCGGCTACGCCCTCGGCGTCGTCTTCGGCGGTCCGCTGTTCACCGCCGCCGCAACACGCATGCCGCGCAAGAGGATGCTGCTCATCCTCATGGTGCTGTTCATCGCCGGAAACGCGCTCTCCGCGGTGGCTCCCGCCTACTGGACCCTCATGGCGGGCCGCATCCTGGCGGCGGTCTGCCACGGCGCCTTCCTCGGCATCGGCTCCGTCGTCGCCGCGGACATGGTCGCTCAGGACAAGCGCTCCCGGGCCATCTCGCTCGTCTTCACCGGACTGACCGTCGCCAACGTGTTCGGCGCCCCCATGGGCACCTGGATCGGACAGGCCTTCGACTGGCGCGCCACGTTCTGGGCCATCGCCGCGATCGGCGTGATCAGTCTCGTCGGACTCATCATCCTGATCCCCGCCCAGCCCAACGACGGATCCGTGCGCCTGCGCGACGAACTCGCGGTGTTCGGCCGCGGACAGCTGTGGCTGGCCCTCGCGATCGCCGGGCTGAGCATCGGAGCGCTGTTCGCCGCCTTCAGCTACGTCGCCCCCCTCATGACGGAGGTGGCCGGGTTCGGCTCCGGCATGCTCACGCCGTTGCTCATGCTCTTCGGTGTCGGGCTGGTCATCGGCAACCTCCTGGGCGGCCGGTACGCCGACCGGGCCCAGACCGCCACACTGCTGACCGCGCAGGCCCTGTTGTTCGTGGTGCTGGTGCTCTTCGCCCTGACGGCACAGTTCGCTGTGGCCGCCGTCGTCCTGCTCATGCTGCTGGGCGGCACCGGCTTCGCCACGGTTCCCGGCTTCATGACGCGCGTCATCGACAAGGCCGAGGGCGCCACCACCCTCGCCGCCGCCGTCGCCTCCTCCGCCGCCAACGCGGGAATCGCCGTGGGCTCCTACCTGGCCGGAACGACGATCGACGCCGGTTACGGCTACACCGCGCCCCTGGTGGTCGGTGCGATCATGGCCGCCGCCGCGTTCGGAGTCACCTTCGCCTCCCACGCCCTGGACCGCCGTTCCTCACACGAGGGGACCGACGCGCGAACCGGCCCGGCCTCGCTCCCCGGGCGGGTACGGTGACCGGCACGTGTCCCGAGACCACCGGCGCAGCGAACGACGCCCTGCCCGGTACCGCCCCGCCGCTGCCGTGGTCACCACCGAGAGCGATGAGGAGGAATCCGCCGGTCGGGTGGACACCTGCCTCCAGCCTCCCGGCATCGAAGGACCGAACTCGCGGTCGAACACCTGGTTGGCCGGCCCGCTCCTCCCAGAACCCGGCGAACGGGTCGGCTAGCGAGCCACCCGGTAGCGGAGGTAGACCACCTTCGAGTCGAAGGTGCGGGTCTCGACGAGTTCGAGGTCCACCCGGTGCCCGTGGTGGGGGAAGAAGGGAGTGCCGCCGCCGACCAGCACCGGGTGGACCCTGATCCGGTACTCGTCGATCAGGCCCGCCGCGGCCGCCTCGGAGGCGAGAGCCGCGCCGCCGATCGCGATGTCGCCCTCCCCCGGCTCGGCCCGCAGCCGCGCGATCTCCTGTGCCAGGCCACCGGACGCCAGCCGGGCGTTTCCCCGCACCTCCGACAGGGTGGTGGAGAACACCACCTTCGGGAGCGCCTTCCAGATCGCGGCGAATTCGAGCGTCGGGAAGTCGAGTGACGGGTTCTGGTCGGCGGTCTCCCAGTACAGCATGGTCTCGTAGAGCCGTCGCCCCAGCAGGTGGACGCCGACCTCCCGTACCTCGTCGGTGGCGAGGCGGAAGACGTCCTCGTCGGGCTCCGTCCAGTCGATGGAGCCGTCCGGCCCGACGACGTAGCCGTCCAGCGACACGGCCATCGAGTAGGTCACGCTGCGCATCGGAACTCCTCCCCGGTAACGGGTTCGACAGTATGACCGCCGGACACCGCAGGACTCATCACGGCTCGCGGGATCCTCTGGACCGGGCCACCTCACCGCTCCAGGACCTGGTATGGGCCAGGGAGCGGGCAGTCTCGGGGGCCGGGCACGGCGGTACGGACCTTTCGCATGCAGGACGCTCAGCGAGCCCGCCTCACCGAGCTGTCCGGGCGACGGCGGCGACCCGCTCGGCGAGCTGCTCGCCCGCGGCGTCGGCACCCGCGTCGCCCATGGTCCAGGCCCGGGACACGGCCGACTCCAGGAGTTCGACGGCGGCGCCGCTCGCGACCGGGTCCTGGTAGAGGACAGCGTAGGCCTCCTCGTAACCGCCCAAGCCGCCCTGGCCCTCAAAAAAGCATGGAAACAGAACTCACTGAGAAGACCTCACCACCGATCGGCCTGGTGGACGAACACCACCGGTGGCGGACACACGGTGGAGGAGAACCGCTCGGGGAAGAGCGAACCGGCGGAGGGGATAACACCGGCGGCGGGCGGGTAGCGGACCGCACGACGGGCCCGACCGGCGGGAACGCCGCGGGCCGGACGGGGGGACGATGCAGACCTTCCTGCCCCAGCCCGGGTTCGCCGAGTGCGCGCGGGTGCTGGACGACCGCAGGCTGGGCAAGCAGCGGGTGGAGACCATGCAGGTACTGCGGGCCCTGGTGTGGCCCGAGTACGGGTGGAAGCGCCACCCGGCCGTGGCGATGTGGCGCGGCTTCGTGCCCGCGCTGGTGGGTTACGGGGTGGCGGTGTGCCGTGAGTGGCGCCGCCGCGGGTACGCCGACTCGGTGCTGCCCTCGCTGCTGGCCTTCACCGGGGGCCGCGTCCCCGAGGAGGAGGAGCTGTGGGAGCGCGACATGCTCCCGCCGTGGCTGGGGGACGGCGCGCTGCACCTGTCGCACCGCTCGGCCCTGGTGTACAAGGACCCGGCGCACTACGAACCGCTGTTCCCCGGCACGCCCGGCGGCCTGCCCTACGTCTGGCCCCGGCCGGTCTTCCCCCGGTGGCCGCTGCGGCGCGGCACCTCCGCGGCGGCGCCGGTGGAGGAGGCCGCTGAACTGCTGGAGGCGGTCGCGCTCTCGGACGGGCAGGCCGCCGCCCTGGAACGCCTGGTCGACGGACGCAGCGCGTCACTGCGGCTCGACGCCCCCGGCGACACCCTGCCCGGCCTGCTCGCCGGGTTGTGCACGCCCGGCGAGACGCTGTGGCTGGTGCCCGGGACGCCGCCGCCCAGGCCGAGGGGGAGCAGCGCCGACCCGGGCCCCTCGGAGGCGGTGGGGCGGACCAGCCGGTCGACCGCGCGCCAGCCCGGCCCCGAGGACGAGGCGGCGATGCGCGAGGAGGCCGGCGAACCCGAGTTCCGGTTTCGCCGGGTCCCTCCCGGGGACGGGGCGGAGGTGCCCGTGCCGCCCTCGGCCGGGCTGGTCGTCCTCGACGGCGCCGAACTGCCCGAGCCGCGCTCGGCCCCGCTGGTGCTGCGCCTGCTGCCCGCGGTGGACCCCTAGGACCGTTCCCAGAGGCGGTGCTTGGGGCACAGTGGTCCCGGGCAGGAGACTCCGACAGCGACGCGGTCGCCCGCGTCGCCGACCGCGCACACGAGAGGGTGGCACATGGATTCCGGGAGCGGACGAGCCGAGGGCGTGTCGAAGGCCGGGACCCCGCGTCCGCGTGCACGCTCCGCCTCGTCCAGGCGGACGCCCGGCCCGAGCAAGGCGGAGCTGGAGGCGGCCCGGGACAGGCTGGTCCCGGACGTGGTCGCCGAGGACCTGCGCGTGCTCTTCTGCGGGATCAACCCCGGTCTGACCTCGGGCGCGGTCGGGCACCACTTCGCCAAGCCGGGCACGCGCTTTTGGCCCTCCCTGCACGGGTCAGGCTTCACCCCGCGCCAGTTCAGGCCGGACGAGGAGGACGAGCTCCTGCCCCTGGGCCTGGGCATCACCAACGTCGTCGAGCGGACCACGGCCCAGGCGGACGAGCTGAGCCGGGAGGAGTACGTGGAGGGCGGGCGCAGACTGCGGGAGAAGGTCCTGCGGTGGCGGCCCCGGTGGCTGGCCGTCCTGGGCGTGACCGCCTACCGGGAGGCCTTCGCCGAACGCCGCGCGGCGGTGGGGCCCCAGGACACGGAGATCGGCGGCACCCGGGTGTGGCTGCTGCCCAACCCCAGCGGCCGCAACGCGCACTGGCAGCTGGGGCCGCTCATCGGGGAGTTCGCGCGCCTGCGACGCGCCGCCGGACTGCCGGACCGGTCCGGCGGAACGGCCTGACCCGGCGGCGGTCCGGTTCGCCGAAGCGCCTCACCACGCGAGGGCGCACGCCCCGCTCAGCGCGGGGACAGACCGCGTTCGCCCATGGCCTCACGCAGGATCCGCACCGCCTCGGGCCCCACCCCGTGCAGCGCGCTCAGCTCGGCCTCGGTGAGCGCGGCGACCTGCTCCAGGGTGGTCAGCCCGGCCTCCGCGGGCGCCCGGGTCGCCGGTGCTCCGATGCCCCGGGGCAGGTCCCCGGCCACGATCGCGCTCAAGAGCTCACTGGCCTCCGAACTCGTCCGGTGCGGCCACGGCGAACGGGCCGCGACGGAGATCACCGCGATCCGCGTTCTGGCCGAGGAGGCGGGCACCGGGGTCCGCCGCGTCGTACGCGGCGAGCTGAGCACGACCTGGGGCGACGAGCTCTCGGGCGCCCGGTCGCTGCTCAGGTCCGCCGGTATCCGCTGCACGGTGACCGGCGACCCCGTGCCCCGGCAGTGCGCGGAGCCCCTGGCCCGGGTCGTGCGCGAGGGCGTCACCAACCTGCTGCGCCACGCCTCGGCCGCCCAGGTCACCATCGCGACCGCGAACGAGGACGCGGAGGTGCACCTGACCGTCGCCAACGACGGGTCCGGTCCCCCCTCCCCGGCGCAGGACGGCGGGGGCACGGGGCTGCGCGCGATGTCCGAGCGCCTGCACGCACTCGGCGGACGCGTCACGGCGCGCCGTGACGGAGACTGGTTCCTGCTCGACGCCGCGCTCCCGCTCCCGAAGGACGCCCCCAGAGGACACGCATCCTCGTCGCCGGCGACGAACACCTCATCCGCGACGCCATCGCCGGACTGCTCGACCTGGAGGAGGACTTCGAGGTCGCCGCCCAGGCGGCCTCGGGCGAGGAGGCGCTGGCCATGGCCCTCAAACTCCACCCCGACGTGGCCCTGCTCGACCTGCAACCGCCCGGCCCCGACGGCATCGAGACCGCCCGCAGGCTCGCCGCCGAGCTGCCCGCGTGCCGGTGCGTCATCGTCACCTCCCACGGCCGCCCCGGCTACCTGAAGTCGGCCCTGGCGGCGGGTGTGAGCGGTTTCCTGCCCAAGACCGTGTCCTCACGCACCTTCGCCGAGGTCGTGCGCAGGGTCGCGGCCGGGGGCCGCTACGTCGATCCCGAACTCGCGGCCGAGGCGATCAGCGCGGGCGACTCCCCGTTCAGCCCCCGCGAGGCCGACGTGCTGGCCCCGGCCCGCGACGGCGCGCCCGTGGAGGAGATCGCCCGGCGCGTCTCGCTGTCCCGGGGGACCGTGCGCAACCACCTCGCGGCCGCCGTCGCCAAGCTCGACGCCGCCAACCGGCACGAGGCCGCGCGCGTCGCCGCCGAACACGGCCGGATCTGAACGGGGCCGGAGTCCAGCGCCCGCCACCCCGGCACCCGCCGATCCCGCGCCCGCTAACCCTGTGCCGCGGCCAGGAGGACGTCCACCAGCCGGTCGGCGGCGTCCGGACGCCCGTGCTCGCGGGCCCGCTCCGCGATCTGCGCGCGCCGCCGCGGGTCGGCCAGCAGCGGTTCCACCGCCGCCTGGAGCCCCCGGGCGTCGACCTGGTCCAGCAGGGCCACCGCCGCGCCCGACTCCTGGAGGTGGCGGGCGTTGTGGCGCTGCTCGTCGCCCGCGGACGAGGCCAGCGGAACGAACACGGCGGCCTTGCCCAGCGCGGTCAGCTCCGCGATCGTCCCCGCGCCGCTGCGGGAGACCACCACGTCGGCCAGCGCCAGCACGTCGGGGAGTTCGGGGCCCACGAAGTCCGTCAGGTGGTATCTCTCGGCGAGGCCGGGCGGGAGCTGCGCCGCGGCGCGGCGCCCCTCCTCCAGGTTCGCCGGCCCGCACTGGTGCACGACGTTGGCGCGCGCGAGCAGCCAGGGCAGGATGTCGCGGATCATCCCGTTGATCTGCACGGCCCCCTGCGCCCCGCCCGTGACGTAGACGGTGGGCAGCGAGGAGTCGTAGCCGGTGAACCCGAGTTCCTTGGGCGCCCGGTCGGCCTGCCCGGTCAGCACCTCGGGGCGCACCGGGTTGCCGGTGATGACCGCGTTGTCGCGCGCGGAGTCGGGCAGCAGCTCGGTCGTGGACGGGGAGGACACCGCCACACGGGCCGCGACGCGGGCGAGGACCCTGTTGGCCAGGCCCAGCCGGACCGTCTGCTCGTGCACCACGAGGGGGCGGCGGCACATCTTGGCGGCCAGGCCCACGGGCACGGCCACGTAGCCGCCGGTGGCCAGCACCACGTCGGGGGCGAAGTCCGAGACCAGCGAGCGGGCCTGCGCGACGCCCCGGGGGACGTTGCTCATGTCCTTGATGTTGGCCCGCGAGGCGAGCTTGAGAGGGTTCTTCGAGCGCCGGATCTTGCCGGTCGCGACCGACTCGAAGGCGATGCCGTTGGCGGCCGCGACCCGGGACTCCAGGCTGTCCGCCGTGCCCACCCACAGCACGTGCAGGGCGACCCCTGCCGCCGCCAGCCGCTCACGCAGCGCGCGGACGGCGGTGAGGGCCGGATAGGTGTGCCCGCCTGTCCCTCCTCCGGTCACGATCAGGCGCATGTCCCGTGCAGGGGGGTTGCCGCTGTTCACCAGTTCCTCCCGGAGGATGCCCCTGAGCGGGGCCGCAAGAAGCTACCGACAAAGAAAAGGGCCACACGCGAGCGGCGCGGCGCTCGTCCTGTGCCCAACAGCACCGTAGCCGTCGCCGGACCCGCCCCGGAACGCCCCCCGCTGCGGCCGGAGTGGGGACGGCCACACCGGCCCCTCGCGGAGGTGGACCGGACCGCCAGAACGCCGCCGCGGGTTCCCACCGCGCCGACGTCCTGTCCGCCGAACGAAGAACGGCGCCCGTGCTCAGCGCGCCCTCCCCCTCCTGGACGGGGACGCCTGCAACCAGGCCCGGACCCGGACCGTCCTGGGCGGCGTCCTCGCCGCTGTGGAGGGGTTCGCGTCCGCGGCGGGGAACCGGAGCGGGCGCTGGGGGCGACGCGCGGGAGCGGTCCGGGCCGCTCCCGTTGGCGTCTCCCGCTGAGGCGGTTCCGCGCCGGCCCGTCCGGCACCAGGCGGGTCCGCGTGCCCCTCGGCCGAGACCGCGGACATCGTCGGAACATCTTTTACAACGTGAGAAAACCGGCTTCCCCATGAGGAGAGCGCGGTCACACCGTCCTGTCCGGAACCGCAAACCCGTCCGGGAAAACCCTGGCCGGAACGGCTTCGAAGCGCACGCGCAGGAGGTCTCCTGGATAGGAGTGTCGCACGGGGAGCCGTCGAGTACTGTATAACGTTAGAAAAATCGCCGGAAAACGCACGGGTTCACGCGCAGGCGGACGGTCGGCGGGACGCACACGGTCGTGCACGCGTGCACCATGTGCGGAGGAGGCGCTGTGGCCATCAGCCTGAAGGACGTCGCGGAACAGGCGGGGGTGTCGGTCAAGACGGTGTCCAACGTGGTCAACGGCTACCGCCACGTCACACCCGCCACCCGCCAGCGCGTGCAGCAGGTCATCGACGAGCTCGGTTACCGGCCCAACCTGACCGCGCGGCACCTGCGCAAGGGCCGCACCGGCATCATCGCGCTGGCCCTGCCCGAGCTGGGCAACCCCTACTTCGCCGAACTCGCCGACGCCGTGATCAACTACGCCGCCGGACTCGACCGCATCGTCCTGCTCGACCACACCTACGGCCGCAGGGACCAGGAGGTGCTGTTCACGCAGGGCTTCCGCGCGCGGCTGATCGACGGGCTGATCCTGAGCCCGATCGAACTGGAGAACGAGGACCTGCTCGCGCGCGGGCACGACGCCCCCCTGGTGCTGCTGGGTGAACGCGAGTACGACGCGCCCTACGACCACGTCGCCATCGACAACGTCGCCGCCGCCCGCACCGCCACCCAGCACCTGCTCGACCTGGGCCGCCGCCGCATCGCCTTCATCGGCGCCCGCCACGGCCGCTCGCGCCAGCCCGCCCACCTGCGCCTGCGCGGATGGCGCGAGACGGTCACCGCCGCGGGGGCGGCGGCGGACGACGCCCTGGTGGCCACCACCGACGGCTACACGCGCCAGGACGGCGCCCGGGCGATGGCCCGCCTCCTGGACTCGGGGACCGCGCCCGACGCCGTCTTCTGCTACAACGACCTCATCGCGATCGGCGCCATGCGCACGCTCACCGAGCGCGGCCTGCGGGTGCCCGAGGACGTCGCGGTCGTGGGCTTCGACGACATAGAGGACGGCCGCTACTGCACGGCTACCCTCACCACCATCGCGCCGCACAAGCAGGCCATCGCACGGGCCGCGGTGGACGCGCTGCTGGCCCGGCTGGAGGGCGGCGCGGAGGGCGAACCGGAGTCGCGCCGCGTGCGCCCGGGGTTCGCGCTCGTGCCCAGGGAGAGTACTCTCGGGCGGCCGTGACGCTACGACGACGGGAGCCCGCCGTGACCCGCGACCCCTGGACGGTCGACTTCTGGTTCGACCCGGCCTGCCCGCTGAGCTGGACCACCGCGCGCTGGCTGCGCGGGGTCGCCGAGGAGCGCCCGGTCACGATCCGGTGGCGGGTCATGAGCCTGTCCGTGCTCAACGAGGGCAGGGACGAGGACCCCGAGGGCGACACGGAGGGCTACCTGTGGATCCCCGCCCGCGTGTGCGCGGCGGTGCAGAGCGGCCACGGGCACGAGGCGCTCGGCCGGTTCCACGAGGCGCTGTGGACCGGGGAGGAGGCCGCGGAGGGCGAGTGGATCAGCGGCCTCGCCGACGCCCTGCGCCGGGCGGGGCTGCCCGAGGCGCTGGCCGGCGCCGGTTCCTGTGAGGAGCACGACCCCTTCCTGCGCGCCTCCCACCACGACGCCGTGCGCCGGGTCCACGGCGAGGTCGGAACGCCGATCCTGGCCCTGACCGGCGCCGACGGTGCGTCGCGGGCGCTCTTCGGCCCCGTCATCGCCGAGCTGCCGGACCCGGCCCGGAGCCTGCGGCTGTGGGAGGCGGTCGTCCTCCTCACCGGTGTCCCCCAGTTCCGCGAGATCAAGTTCTGACCCGCGCGGACACCGGCTCCGCGTCGGCGCGGCGGGCCGCTCGGAGCGCCGGTCCGAGTGACCCGCCGGTACGCGGGGGGCACGGGACGCGGCTCCCGTGACGACCCTCAGCCGATCCGCTCGGCCAGGGCGACGATGACATCCCCGGGGCCGCGCACGTAGCAGAGCAGGTAGGCGTCCTCGTACCGCACCAGCTCACCGACGGGTTCGGCGCCGTGGGCGCGCAGGCGGGCGAGGACGTCCTCCACGTCGTCGACGGCGAACATGACGCTGCGCAGGCCCAGCGCGTTCGCCACCGCGTTCCCCGGCTCGGGTCTGGTCGCCGTCGGCGTGTGGAACCTCGTCAGTTCGAGCCTGCCGTGTCCGTCCGGGGTCCGCATCATCGCGATGTCGGCCCGGACGCCGCGGAGTCCGGACACACGGTCCACCGCGCCTCCCCCGACCGACGCCCGGCCCTCCACCTCCATGCCGAGTTCGGTGAAGAACGCGACGGCGGCCTCAAGGTCGTCGACGACGACGCCGACGTGGTCCATCCTCTGGATCGTCATGCCACCGAGCATAGGGATCAGAGCGCCCTGTCTCCTGGACCTCGGCCAGCGGGCGCCGACCGTCGGCACCGCGCGGGTCACACCGGCGGCGCCGCCCCGGTGGAGGGCCGACAGGGGGCGGTGGGATGCTGGGGACAACCGGATGATCAGGAGGGACAGGATGGACGAGGACGAGTTCACACGGTTCTGGGCGCAACGCCGACTGTGCATGCTGGCCTCACCGCGCCCGGACGGGTCCATCCACCAGGTCCCCGTGGGGGCGACCTACGACGCCGACGCGCGCCTGGTGCGGGTGATCTCCTCGGGCAGCAGCTACAAGGCGCGCAACCTCGCGGCGCGTCCCGGTGCCAGGGTGTCGGTGTCGCAGGTGGAGGGGCGCTCCTGGTGCACGGTGGAGGGCTCCGCGACGGTCTCCGACGACCCCGAGCGGGTGGCGGAGGCGGTGCGCCGCTACGGCGAGCGCTACAAGGCGCCGCGGGAGAACCCGGGCCGGGTGGTCATCGAGATCGCCGTCGAGCGCTTCCTGGGCAACGTGCGCCCGGGCTGAGGGGCGGCGGGGACACGGCGTGCCCCTCGAAGGCACCGCCCGGAACGGGCTCCTGAGCAGCGGGGGTTCCTGGGCTGAGGGAGCCGAGCCCGCCGGAACCGGTGTCAGCGCGGTCCGGCGCTACCAGCGTCGGCGCACCGTGCCCTTGGGCCCGGCCACCAGGCTCGCGGCCGGAACGTCGTCGGCCACGACCGTCCCGGCCGCGACCACGGCGTCGCGGCCGATGCTGACGCCGGGCAGGATCGTCGCGCCAGCACCGATCCACACGTTCTCCGCCACGTCGATGGGCGCGCCGCTGAGGAACCGGCGCCGCTCGCCGGGGTCCACGGGGTGGCCCACCGTGATGAACGTGGCCTTCGGGCCGACCATCACGCCCTCGCCCAACCGGATTCCGGCGTAGTCGAGGAACGTGCAGCCCTGGTTGACGAAGACGCGCTCGGCCAGGTCCAGGCGCAGGCCGTGGTCGGTGTAGAAGGGCGGGTAGATCGTCACCCCCGCCGGGAGGGGACGGCCCAGGATCTGCTCGAACAGCGCCGCCCTCCCCTCCTCGTCGTCGAACGGGAGGACGTTGAGGCGGGAGGTCAGCTCCGTGGCCCGCAGCACCCTCTCGCTCATCGCCCTGAACTCGGGGCCCAGGACGCGTTCACCCCTGGCCTGGAGTTCCGGGTCGTGGATCAGCATGAAGCGGTCGTTGGTCACCCGACGATTGTGGCGCAACGTCCGCCGGGGCCGGGGGCCCGATGTCACACCGCTCGTGTCGCGGCCCGGCGAAGGGCGACGAGGGGGTCCCCCGGCCCGCGGACCGGAGAACCCCCTCGACCGAGGAGTTCAGAGGGTGAGCAGCACCTTGGTGGCGCGGCGCTCGTCCATCGCCCTGTAGCCCTCGGCCGCCTCCCCGATCGGAAGGGTGAGGTCGAAGACGACCCCCGGATCGATCTGGTCGGTCATGATGAGGTCGACCAGGTCGGGCAGGAAGCGGCGCACGGGCGCGGGCCCGCCGAGCAGGCTCACGGTGGAGAAGAACAGGTCCATGCCGTCCAGCTCCACCCCGTGGGCGACGCCGACGTAGCCGACGTGCCCGCCGGGGCGCGTGGAGTGGATGGCCTGCATCATGGACTCCTGGGTGCCGACCGCCTCGACGGTCGAGTGCGCGCCGTAACCCCCGGTGAGCTCCTTGACCTTCGCGACGCCCGCCTCTCCGCGCTCCTCCACGACGTCCGTGGCGCCGAACCGCCGGGCGAGCGCCTGGCGGTCGGCGTGGCGGGACATCGCGATGATCCGCTCCGCGCCCAGGCGCTTCGCGGCCAGGATCGCGAGCAGGCCGACCGCACCGTCGCCGACCACCGCGACCGTCCTACCGGGACCGGCCTCGGCGGCGACCGCGGCGAACCAGCCGGTGCCCAGCACGTCGGAGGCGGCCAGAAGGCTGCGGGCCTGTTCCGGGGTCGGCTCCCCGGGCACCTTCACCAGGGTGCCGTCGGCGAGGGGGATGCGGGCGTACTCGGCCTGGGTGCCGATCGCGCCTATCATGACCTGGTGGACGCATCGGGACTGGTAGCCCGCCCGGCAGATCTCGCAGGTGTTGTCGGAGGCCACGAAGGAGCCGACGACGAAGTCGCCCACCTCGATGTCCCGGACCTCGGGGCCGACCCGCTCGACGACGCCGACGTACTCGTGGCCCATCTGCGTCGGGCCGTCCTGCCGCTCGACGCCGCGGTAGGGCCACAGGTCGGAGCCGCAGATACAGGCCGCGGTGACGCGGATGACCGCGTCGGTCGGTTCGATGACCGCGGGGTCCTCGACGTCCTCGACGCGGACGTCTCCGGGTCCGTGCATGACGACAGCACGCATGAATGCTCCCTCGGTTCTCTGCTTCCTCGGATCCCTCCACCACACCATCTCTCCCTCGTGTGCGGGAGACACGCCTGATGGAGGTACTGCGAGGGACTCCCTCGTGCCCTGGTCCCGGCTTACCGTGGACAATATGGACAACCGATCCGACGTGCGGGAATTCCTCATCTCACGGCGCGCCAAGGTCAGCCCGGAGCAGGTCGGACTGCCCGCGGGCGAGAACCGTCGGGTGGAGGGGCTGCGCCGCAGCGAGGTCGCCGTCCTGGCCGGGGTGAGCGTGGAGTACTACACCCGGCTGGAGCGCGGGGCGATCAGCGGGGCCTCCCCCGGGGTGCTCGACAGCCTCGCCAGGGCCCTGCGCCTGGACGACGCCGAGCGGGCGCACCTGTTCGACCTGGCCCACGCGGCCAGCCCGGTCGCCCGGCCGCCCAAGCGGCGGAGCACGAAGGGCTGGACCCCGCATCCCAGCCTGCAGTGGACGCTCGACGCCGTCACCGCCGGGCCCGCGTTCGTGCGCAACGGGCGCATGGACCTGCTCGCGGTCAACACCCTGGCGCGCGCGTTCCACAAGGACGTCTACGACATGCCGGGGCAGCCGCCCAACATCGCCCGCTTCACCTTCCTCGACGAGCGCGCCCACGCCTTCTACCCCGACTGGGAGATGTTCGCCGAGGTGACGGTGTCGATCCTGCGCACCGAGGCCGCACGGGACCCGCACAACAAGGAGTTCCACGACCTCGTCGGCGAACTGTGCACCCGCAGCGACGAGTTCCGCCGCCGGTGGGGCGCGCACAACGTCCGCCACCACGGCACCGGCTTCAAGACGTTCCGCCACCCCGTCGTCGGGGAGATGACCCTGGCCTACGAGGGGCTGGAGATGGCCGCCGAACACGGCCTGACGCTCACGGTCTACACGGCCGAGCCCGGTTCGCCGTCGGCGGAGCGGATGAGCCTGCTCGCCTCGTGGGCCGCCGGCGAGTACGGGGGCACCGCCTCGTCCGCGCCCGCCAGGACTGGCACCGACAACTCGTAGGCACGGGGCCCGCCTCCACCGGCGGCCCACACCGGGCGCACCGCCGCGGTCCTTCCTGCAGGCGTTCGTACCGGGCGGGCGTTCGTGCCGGGCGGGCGTTCGTGCCGGGCGGGCGTTCGTGCCGGGAGGGAAGAAGCAGGACCACGACGGAGGCAGCCAGCGCCGCTGGTCACCGCGGGTGCGCCTCTCCTCCGGCCCGCGCCGCGGGCTCGGTGACGGGGGCGAGCCAGAGCCCGGTGAGGGCGTCGGTCAGTCCGGCGGCGGCCCGGTGCCAGGAGTCCCTGGGGGTGTCGGCCCCCTCGGCCAGGGCGCGCTCGCGCTCGGCGATCATGTGCACCATGAGCTGGCGCGCCATGTCCTGGCGCTCCCTGCGGACCTCGGTCGGCAGGTCGGGAAGGCACCTGAGCAGCTCCTCCCCCACCCGGACCAGGGAGGGGGAGTTGAGGGCCTCACCGGCCACGGTCCCACGGTAGGCGGGGTCGCTCATGGCCTGGGCGCTGAACCTTCCGTACCAGCTGGGTGTGCCCAGGTCGGCGAGGTGCTGGGCGAGGGGTTCCACCATGCAGGCGATCCAGTCCCTCACCTGGTCGGACCCGTCGAACCTCAGCACCATGCGCAGGCGCAGCTTCTCGATCCGCTCGTTGTGCCTGCGCACGATCGCGCGCACCAGGCCGTCTCTGGAGCCGAAGTGGTAGCTGACCGCCGTGTTGTTCCCCTGCCCCGCCTCCTGGCTGATCTGGCGGTTGGAGACACCGGCCAGTCCGTGCTCGGCGAAGAGCCGCTCCGCCGCCGCCAGGATCGCCTCCCGCGTCGCGGCGACCCGGTCCGTCCTCGTCACCCTGCCGTTCACAGGGACCACCGTACCGATCCCGGGACCCGGCCCCGTCCCCGGCACCGTGCGCGTCCGGTGCGGGCGCTCCCCGCCGGGGCGCGGGAGCCGTCGCCGAACGATCCGCCCACTGTGGCCCTCCTCACCTCTCCACCCGGCAGCGGGCGCTGTCCGGGTACGTACTGTTAGTGTAAGTCATGCGCCTGACTTAAAAGTGGGCGCTTTCGTACGTCCGGAAACGGGGACCCACTCCTATGACCCATGCCCCTGACGGAGCAGCAGCGCCCGGTGACGCCGCTCCTCCCGTGCGGCCGAACGTGATCGTCGCCGTCCTGGCCTTCGGCGGGATCGTCGTCTCGCTCATGCAGACCCTGGTCATCCCGCTCGTGCCCGTCCTGCCCGACCTGCTGGGCGCCACGCCCGGGAACACCGCGTGGGCGATCACCGCAACGCTGCTCGCGGCCGCGGTCGCCACCCCGACGGTCGGCCGACTGGGCGACATGTACGGCAAGCGCCGCATGCTGCTGTTCAGCCTCGCCGTCCTCGTGGTCGGCTCGGTGCTGTGCGCCCTGGCACACAGCCTGGTGCCGATGGTCGTCGGCCGCGCCCTCCAGGGCCTGGCGGCCGGGGTCATCCCCCTGGGCATCAGCATCATGCGCGACGTGCTGCCCCCCGAACGGCTCGGCGGGGCGACCGCGCTGATGAGCGCCTCGCTCGGGGTGGGCGGCGCGCTCGGGCTGCCCGCCGCCGCGCTCGTCGTGCAGAAGGCGGACTGGCACGTGCTGTTCTGGGTCGCCGCGGCGCTGGCCGCCGTGGCCGCCGTCCTGGTGCGCACCCTGATCCCGGACTCCGGTGTCCGTACCGGCGGCAGGTTCGACCTGCCCGGGTCGGTGGGCCTGTCCGTCGCGCTGCTCCTGCTGCTGCTCGCGGTCTCCAAGGGCTCCGACTGGGGCTGGGGCAGCGGTGTCCCCGCCGCCATGATCGCCGTCGCGGTCGCGGTGCTCCTGGTGTGGGGCTGGTGGGAGCTGCGCTCGCCGCACCCGCTGGTGGACCTGCGCGTCAGCGTGCGGCGCCAGGTCCTGCTCACCAACACCGCTTCCCTGGTGTTCGGCTTCTCCATGTTCGCCATGTCCCTGGTCATCCCGCAACTGCTCCAGATGCCGGAGGTCACGGGGTACGGCTTCGGGCAGACGATCCTGGTCGCGGGCCTGGTGATGGCACCGAACGGGCTGGTGATGATGGCGATGTCCCCGGTCTCGGCGCGTATCTCCCGGACCCTGGGGCCGAAGACGACCCTGATGGTCGGCGCCCTGCTGGTCGCGCTCGGCTACGGCCTGAGCCTGGTGTTCATGTCCACCATCTGGCAGCTCGTGATCGCCTCCACCGTCATCGGCGCGGGTGTGGGCCTGGCCTACGGGGCCATGCCCGCCCTGGTCATGGCGGCCGTGCCCCGGACCGAGACCGCGGCGGCCAACAGCCTCAACACCCTGATGCGCTCCATCGGCACCTCCGTGGCCAGCGCCGTCGCGGGCGTGGTCATCGCCAACGTGACCATGACCGCGGGCGGAGAGGTCTTCCCCGCCAGGGAGGCCTTCACCCTGGTCCTGGGCCTGGGCGCCCTCGCCGCGCTCACCGCCTTCGCCGTCGCCGCCTTCCTGCCCGGGCGCAAGGCGACCGCCGAGCGGCCGGACCGGCCCGAGCCCCTCCCCACGGCTCCCGACCTGCGCGAGGACCCCTCGCAGAAGGACGGGGGAGGGCGCGGCCAGACGCCGGAGCACCCCCGAACGCTCCGCTGAGGTCCGGGCGGTGGACGAGCGGCGCGCGATCAGGACGCTTCCGACAGCCTGAACCCGCCCGGGGTCCTGGCGCGCCGGTCGCCCACTCCCCCGCCGCCGTCGGAACGGCCGACCGGCCCGGCGGCCCGGGGTCCGTCAGCGCCTTCTCGGAGCCGGTCGGGCAGGTCGGCGCCGGGGCCGCGGTCGGTCTCCAGGCGCGTCATCGCGGAGGTGGTGCGCCTGGCCGGGGCCGGTCGACGCAGTAGTCCCGTGCGCGGGGCCCAGGAAGGCGAACCGCGCCATGTCGGGCGGGCACCGCTCGGTGTCGAGGTGCGGCGCGCACGGGGCCCGGCCCAGGCGGTTGGCGGCCACCAGGTCCTGGCGGGCGTTGTGGACGATGGCGGGTGTGTCCATCGCGTCCAGCACGCTGCCGGAGGCGCAGGCGATGCTGCCGCGCTCCAGCTCAGTGGAAGAAACCGGCGACGCCGCGTCCGGCCGCGACGGCGGCCCTGCACCAGTCCATGCAGGACCCGGCGGCGCTCAGGACGTAGGGGTCGAGGGCGGCCCTGCGCTCGTCGGTGGCGGCCTCCCACTGTTCGAGGGCCTTCTGGCACTCGGTGAGGCTCCACTCGCCGTAGCCCGGCAGGAAGTCGGGCGCCGGAATCGGCGAGGGGGCGCCGCCGAGGCTGAACTCCTCGACGCCGACCGCGGTCACGCCCAGTTCGTTCAGGCCCGCGTCGACCGTCTCCAACCACCCGGACCTCATCGGGGAGAAGTCGTTGTTGTACAGGGCCCGGCCGTGGAACTCGCAGATCCACTTGTAGGCGTAGCCGTACATGGTGCCGTGCTGGTCGTCGAAGGGGCCTCCGTCGATGACCGCGCGGACGGCGTCGCGGATGCTGGGGCCGCCCGCGTCGACGACGTGGTCGAACTGGGAGTCGAAGTGGTCCAGGTGCCGCTTGAACCGGCCGCCGATCATGCGGCGCAGTTTGTCGTCCCTCGACCCGACGGAGCCGTGCAGGATGTCGAGGTCGACCACGTATGTCATCAGTGCGTAACTCATGGCGGGACACTATCGGCACCTGACGACACCGGGGCGCGGACGGGACCCGCTCCGGTTGGAGGGCGGGCCCCGGAGCGCGGCGGACCCCGGAGGCTGTTCGGGCGGGTGGGCGCCGCTACCCGCCCGAGACGGCGGCCCCGGCCTCGGTCCCGGGCCCGGCGCCGACCGGTTGCCTGAGGATGGTGCGCAGCTTCTCCGGCGCGACCCTGCGGAAGTCGCTGAGGTAGATCTCGTGGTGCCTGCCGAGCATGCGCAACCCGTTGTCGGGGATGAACTCGTGGTGCATGCGCCGGAGCACGTCCGCCTCGTCGTCGAAGGAGCCGACGTGCAGCGTCTGCACGCAGCGGCCCTCCGACAGCGACTCCAGGCGGACGTCGCCGAGGCGCGCGGGCCTGTTCCCCGCCGCGGCCCGCTCCACGGCGGCGGCGAACATGTCCTGGCCGATCCAGTCCGGGACCATGATCATCATCGTCCAGTCCCACCGCGACTTGTCACGCGCCGCCGTGAAGGCGTCCATGTCCTCGGCCCACCACAGGCCCTCCAGGGGCATGACGACGTAGTCGCGCCCGAGGTCCCGCTTGCTGGCGAACTTGAGCTTGTAGGCCACCGGGTAGAGCGCCTCGACCGCCTCGGTGAAGGCCGGGGAGGTGTTGGGGTCCCCGTGGCCGTCGATCATGAGGTAGCGCAGGTCCGGCACCTGCGTGATCCGGAACCGGTCCCGTTTCGCCTGGTAGGCGTCGAGGGTCTTCTTGAAGTCAGTCTTGTCCGTCATCGGGCACCTGGACTCGGCTGGCGAGCCACGACCTTTCCGCCTCCAGGAGGCTCAGTGAGTACGAGAACACCTCGCGCGCCGCGGGCGCGAAGGGGGCCTGCGTCCGCTCGGCCTCCCGGACCGCGGCGATGCGCTCCTCCACCCGTGCCAGCCGGGCGCGCAGCGCCCCGGCGTACTCGCGCTCGGAGAGCAGGGGCAGGTTGGCGACGCCCACCAGCAGCGGATGCGCCACCGGCCGCGGTTCCCGGATGAGGTCGAGCGCACCGCGCCGCGCCGCCCGCCTTCCGGCTTCGGTGGCGTGGAACACGCGGCGGGACTTCGCGGCGGCGGGGGCCTCCGGGACGTGGACCAGTCCCCGCTTCTCCAGCTTGGTGAGCAGGTAGTAGATCGAGGAGAAGCCGATGTCCGTCCACTGGCGGACGCCGCGGCGCTCGATGACCTGTTCCAGGTCGTAGCCGTGTTGGGGGCGCTCGATGACCAGGCCCAGGACGGTGAGTTCGGCGGGCGTCAGTTCCACGCACGTATCCTAGTACTAGAATAGAATGGTGGAGAACCCCTCCCCGAAGAGTTCTCCTCACCGCGGGACGCGTGGCGGCCCTCCAACCGCCGGGACCCGCCGGGTGGAGCGGACCGCGTCCTCCGCGCAACGGAAGCACCCGCGCGGAGGGACGCGGAAGAGCCCTCTCAGCGGCTGTTCGCCTCGCGCACCCAGAGGTGCGTCAGGAGGCGGTCAGCGTGGCGTCGCCTGCGGTTGCCGGCTTTGACGTACTGCTGCCACTCCGCGGTGCATGCGCGCCTTTGGCACCCGGAACAGCATCCGTGGCCCATCGGCACCGACTCGGGGTGCGCCCACTGGCACCGCGTGTCGGGCCTCACACGCGCCGGTTCCGGCGGCAGGTCGCAGGGGCCGTGGCTGTGGTCGTGCAGCGCCACCGCCCCGTGTTCGCGCTGGCGCACCCACAGCGGTTTGGTCTTGTCCGTACGGGACATCTCGTTCCTTCCGGAACCCGCCGCCCTCTCCCGGACCCTCCGGGCGGGCGGCTAGGTCAACATCCCCATCACGACCACCTCCTCGTACGGCGTTCACGGAACGGACCACCACACCCTAGGACATCCGGACCCACGGCGACAGGAGGCGTCCGGTGCGGAGTCCGGCTTCCACCGGGACCACCGCGTCCCTCCCCGCCACCGACGCGCACGGAACGTAGTCTTGTGGTGACTACGTCCACGGGAGGACCTCGTGCCCCAGCCCGCACAGCAGCAGACCCCGCCCGGCCGCACCGACGCCATGGACCCCAGGCCCGACCACGGTGAGGAGTCCTACCGGGGGTCGGGGCGGCTCAACGGCAAGGCGACCGTCATCACCGGCGCCGACAGCGGCATCGGGCGGGCGGTGGCCATCGCCTTCGCCCGCGAGGGCGCCGACGTGCTCATCGGCTACCTGGACGAGCACGACGACGCGCGGGAGACCGAGCGCTGGGTGCGCGAGGCGGGCCGCCGGGCCGTCCTGGTCCCCGGAGACCTCGCGGACCCGGCCCACTGCCGCGCCCTCGTCGCGAAGGCGGTGGAGGAGTTCGGCCGGGTGGACGTCCTGGTCAGCAACGCCGCCTTCCAGATGACCCACGAGACGCTGGAGGAGATCCCCGACGAGGAGTGGGACCACACCCTGGCCACCAACCTCAGCGCGTTCTTCCACCTCGCCAAGGCCGCCGTGCCGCACATGCGGCCCGGCTCCTCGATCATCGGAAGCACGTCGGTCAACTCCGACGCCCCGCCGCCCACCCTGCTGCCCTACAACGTCACCAAGGCGGGCATCGCCAACATGACCGCCACGCTGGCCCAGATGCTGGCCCCCAAGGGCATCCGGGCCAACTCCGTGGCGCCGGGACCGATCTGGACCCCGCTGATCCCCTCGACCATGCCGCCCGAGCAGGTGGAGGACTTCGGCTCCCAGGTGCCGCTGGGCCGCGCCGGACAGCCGTCCGAACTGGCTCCGGTGTACGTGATGCTGGCGTCGGACGAGGCCAGCTACGTCTCCGGTGCCCGCGTCGCGGTCACCGGCGGCAAACCGGTCCTGTGACGGGGACGGCCGTGGACTGGTATCCGCTGAGGGTGAGCGCTCCTGCCCGGCAGCTGGTCTTCGGCGGCCACGCCATCGCCCGCCACCTGGGCAGGGAGGGGCTGCCCGACTGGGCGATCGCGGAGACCTGGGAGGTCAGCGACGTCGACGGAAACGGCAGCACGGTACTCGACGGACCCCTCGCGGGCCGGTCGCTGCGCGAGCTCGTCGCGCGGTGTCCGGAGGAGCTGGTGGGCGAGGGCTGGTCCGGGGAGGTCTTCCCGGTGCTGACCAAGTTCATCGACGCCTCCGGGACGCTGCCGGTGCACCTGCACGCCGACGACGCCACCGCCCGGCGGCTGGAGGGACGGCCCAACGGCAAGACCGAGGCCTGGCACATCCTCGACGCGCCTCCCGGCGCCACCGCGCTGTGCGGGGTCAGGAGCGGGGTGACCGGGGAGGAGCTCCACCGGGCACTGCTCGCCCAGGACTTCGACGCCGTGCTGCGCCGTCTGCCGGTGCGGCCCGGCGAGACGGTCTACGTCCCGGGCGGCACGGTGCACAGCTTCGGCCCGCGGACCCTGGTCTACGAGATCGAGCAGACCTCCGACATCCAACAGCACGCGATGCGCTGGGACATGGAGGACGGCTCACCGGTCCCGGACGAGCGCTGGCGCGCGAACCTGGAGGCGCTGATGGCCCAGGTCCGGCCGGAGCACAGGCCCGACTTCCACCCGGGGCTGAGGATCGCGGTCGGCGACGGGGTGGAACGGGTGTTCTGCTGCGCCGGACCGCACTTCGCGCTCGAACGCTGGCACGCGGGAACCGCGGAGCCCCTGCGCCACGTGTTCGCCACCGCGCAGGTCCTCACCAACGTCGGGGCGCCCGTCCGGGTGCGCGCCGGGGACTGGCAGGAGGAGCTGGGCCGGGCCCGGACGCTGCTGCTGCCGGCCGCGGTGGGCGGGGTGGAGATCGAGGGCCCGGCCGACGTGCTGTTCGGCTACCTGCCCGACCTGGTCCGCGACGTGGTCACCCCACTGGCCGCCGCCGGTTATCCTCCCGAGATCGTCGCCGCCCTGGGCGAGGGCCTGTGAGCCGACGGGCGGCCCCCTTCCCCGCCGTCGCGGTGGGGGCCGGGTCCTCCCCGTGAGCTCACGGACCGCTCCCGCGGCGCCGCCCGTCAGCCGCCGGTGCGGGGAACCGTCACCGCCCACAGGAAGTCGACCGCGTCCGACCGCGGTGAGCGGATGCGCCTGCCCACGAGAACGGCCGCCTCCGGTCGTATCCGCTCGGCCACGCGTCCTCGCTCGGCAGTTCCATCGACGGTCACATCGGTGAGCGCTATATTGCCCATCGTCTGCCTTGTTCGGCCCCGGGGCCGACCCCCACCGCGCGCGAGCGCGAGGATGCGAGGCCCTGATGGCACGGACCCGGACGAGGCCGCCCGGGCGGGGCACCGGCGCGTCGCGCTCCCGGCTCGACGTCGTGCGCTGGCAGGTCGGGTACGGGATGTTCGGCGTGCCCCAGGCCGCCGCCCCCATCGCCTTCGCCCTGCTCGCCCTCCCCATCACCGGCACGGCCGAGTCCGGCGCGGGGCTGGTCTTCGCCATGACGGCCGCGCAGGTGCTCGGTGCCGTCCCCGTGTCCCGTCTGGGTCGCCGGTTCAACGGCGTCCACTACCTGCGCGCGCTCATCGCCGTCCGAACACTCGCGCTCGCCGCCGTCACCGTGCTGGCGGCGGTGCAGGCCCCCTTCGGGCTGCTCCTGGTCGCGGTCACCGCGGCGGGGGCCGTCAACGGCGCCGCGTACGGCTACCAGCGGCTCCTGCTCAACCACCTCGTGGAACCGTCCGGGCTCCCCCGCGCGCTGGGTGTGGCCGCGACGCTGAACGAGGTCGGCTTCGCGCTGTCCCCCGTGCTCGCCTCGGTGCTCGGCGCCGTCTCACCCGTCTGGGCCATGGCGGCGGTCACCGCGCTGGGCGTGGGCCCCCTGCTCCTGATGCCGCGCGTTCCCGGGGCCCGCGGGCCCCGGGGCGGCGAGGCGCCCCGCGTACGGACGCCGGTACCCCGCGCGGTGCTCCTGTGGCTGTTCTGCGCGACCGCGAGCGCGGGGGCGGTCGCGGCCGTCGAGGTCGGAGCGGTCTCCTTCGCGCTGTCCTTCGGACTCGAAGCGGGCTGGGCCTTCCTGTTCGCCCTCGTGCTGTGCGCGGGCTCGGTCGCGGGCGGGGTCTGGGTCAGCGTCCGCAACCGCACGCCCGCCCCCTGGCAGGTCAACGCCTACCTCGCGGCGACCACCGCGGGCTCCGGGCTGATCCTGGTCGGCGGGCACCTCTCCCTGACGCTCACCGGCGCGGCCGTCATCGGGCTCTTCCTGCCGATGCTGGGCACGTTCTACTCGCTCGTCCTGGACGGGCTCGCGCCGCCCGACCGCCGCGCGGAGATGTTCGCGCTCCTGCGCACGGCGAGCTCGCTCGGCATCATCACCGTGAGCGGTCTGCTCGCCCTCCTCGGCCTGCGGGCCGCCCTCGTCGGCAGCTTCGCGCTCCTGCTGATCGCGTCCTGCCTCGCGGCGGCGCACCGCGCCCGCTCCCGCGGCGACTCGGCCCCGCCGATCGCGCGTGACGGCGTGTGAGGCCACCGCCCCGGGTTCAGCGGTCGAGGCAGTCGACGAAGCGCGCGGCCTCGGCCCCGGTCATCCCGGTCTCACGGGAGACCGTCGTGACGGCGTCGGCCGCACGGTCCTGTGCGAGCAGCTCGCGGGCCCGGTCGGCGAGGCTCTGTCCGGGCACGGGCTCGACCGGGATCCAGTGGCCCTGCTCGACGGCGTCGACGATGTTCTTGGCCTCGGCCAGTCCCGCGCCGGTGCGCTCGCGCACGAGCTTGATCGCCTCGATCTTGCGGCCCGCCCGTACGAGGGCCTGCGCCTCGTCGACCGTGCCCTGGTCGATCGGCCTTCTCATGGGCTCGGGGCCGAGGAGACGTTCGAAGAAACCGGCCATGGTCGGTGCTGCCTTCCCAGTAGTGCGGAACGGGGCGTCCGCCCCGGCCCCGTAGTGTACGGCGGGCCGTGGGCGTCCACATCCGGGCGGGACCCGCCCGTCCCCGGCCTCAGCCGTGGGCGGCCGCCATGCGAGGGCGAGGGCTCCCCTTTGCCGACCGCTGGTTCTAGCCGAAGACGCCTCCGGGAAGGCTCGCCCCGGACCGGGCCCGGCCAGGCGGCCCGGCGACGACGGGAGAACACGCGGCCACGGCCCAGCGCGTCGAGGCCTTGAACTCCTGGCCCCGAACGAACGTTCCGTGACCAGGAGCCAGGAGGAAGAGTTGACCACGACCGGACCCGACCGCACCGACACCACCGACTTCGCCAACGCCGACCGGGGGCTGGTCGCCCGACTCGAACCCGGACAGATCACGAACGCCGAGGGCCGGGTGGTGTGGGACGCCGACGCCTACGCCTTCCTCGACGGGCCCTGCCCCGACACCGCCGACCCCAGCCTGTGGCGGCAGTCCCAGCTGTGCTCGCGCCAGGGGCTGTACGAGGTCACCGGGGGCGTCTACCAGATCCGCGGGTTCGACCTGTCCAACATGACCCTCGTGGAGGGCGATACCGGCGTCATCGTCATCGACCCCCTGGTGTCGGCGGAACCCGCCCGGGCCGGATTGGAGCTGTACCGCAGGCACCGGGGCGACCGCCCGGTCACCGGGGTGGTCTACACCCACTCCCACATCGACCACTTCGGCGGCGTCGGCGGCGTCACCGACGGAAACGTGCCGATCCTGGCGCCGGCCGGGTTCATGGAGCACGCGGTGTCGGAGAACGTCTACGCCGGTGTGGCGATGGGACGGCGCGGGGTCTTCCACACGGGCGTCCTCCTGGACAAGGGCCCCGCCGGGCAGATCGGCGACGGCCTCGGCCAGAGCACCTCCAGCGGCACGGTGACGCTCCTGGACCCCAACCGGGACATCACCCGCACCGGCCAGGAGGAGGTCGTGGACGGGGTGCGGATGGTCTTCCAGATGACGCCCGGCACCGAGGCCCCCTCGGAGATGAACTTCCACTTCCCCGACCACCGGGCCCTGTGCATGGCCGAGAACGCCACCCGCAACCTGCACAACCTGCTGACCCTGCGCGGCGCGCTGGTGCGCGACGCCCGGGTCTGGTCGCGTTACCTCAACGAGGCGATCGAGCTGTTCGGGCGCGACTCCGACGTGGTGTTCGCCTCGCACCACTGGCCGACCTGGGGCGGCGAGGAGGTCGTCCGCTTCCTGTCCCAGCAGCGCGACCTGTACGCCTACCTCCACGACCAGACGCTGCGCATGGTCAACCGCGGCATGGTGGGGTCGGAGATCGCCGAGGAGATCCGGATGCCGCCCGGTCTGGAGCGGGAGTGGCACACCCACGGCTACTACGGTTCGGTCAGCCACAACGTCAAGGCGATCTACCAGCGCTACATGGGCTGGTTCGACGGAAACCCCGCCCACCTGTGGGAGCACCCGCCAGCGGAGGAGGCCAGGCGCTACGTCGACTGCATGGGCGGCGTGGACGAGGTGGTGGCCAAGGCCGGAGGGTACCGCGACGAGGGGGACCTGCGCTTCGCCGCCACCCTGCTCAACCACGCGGTGTACGCGCGGCCCGACCACACCGGGGCGAGGGAGGCGCTGGCCGGGGTGTACGAGCGGCTGGGCCACGGAGCCGAGTGCGGCACCTGGCGCAACTTCTACCTCCAGGGCGCGCGGGAACTGCGGGGCGCGCCGGACGCCCAACCGCTCGACATGGGCGGGGGCATGGCCTCGGCGCTCACGGTGGAGCAGCTCCTGGACTCGCTGGCCATCCGGATCGACGGGCCCCGGGCCTGGGACCACCACTTCGCCGTGGACTGGGTGTTCACCGACCTGGACACGACCCACCGCACCGAACTGTCCAACGGGGCGCTCATCGCCTGGGAGTCCCCCGGCAACGGTAGCGCCGACCTGACCGTCACGCTCACCAAGCCCGAGTTCCTGGGCCTGCTCGCGGGCGGTGGAGCCGACGGCCTGGACACCTCGGGCGACGCCTCGCTGCTCACCACGCTGTTCGGTCTGCTGGAGGAGCCGGACCCGGCCTTCAACGTCGTCACGCCCCGGGAGGTTCGGGCCAGCGCTCCGCGCCCCCGCCGGGAGGGCGCGGGCGAGGGCTGAGCCCGGTCACGCCGAGGCCGACAGCGACAGCCTCGTTGTCGGCCTCAGGGCCGTGAGGCGGCCGGGGGTGCCGGAGAGCACGGGCGGGAGCCCCCGCGGCCCTGCCGTGGTCACCCGGACGGGGGCGTGGCGCGCAGTCCGGCCAGCAGACCGGCGGCGCCGCGCTCGCGCAGCTCCTCGGCGACCCGGACCCCGAGGACTTCGGGATCCGATGGAGAACCAGTCCTCTCGGCCCGCACCGCCCGGGAGCCGTCGACGGCGGTGACCTGACCCAGCAGCCGCAGCGACGCGCCCTCGACCACCGCTGTCGCGCCGACGGGTACGTAGCAGCCGCCCTCCAGCGCGGCGAGCAGGGCGCGTTCCGCTCGCACGGCGGTGTCGGTGGCCGCATCGTGCACGACCGACAGCAGCTCATGGAGCCACGCGTCCCCGGTTCCGGTGCGGACCTGCACCCCGAGCGCGCCCTGGGCGGGTGAGGGCGGCCAGTCCCAGGGGTCCAGGACCTGGGTGATCTGGTCGGACATACCCAGCCTGCGCAGGCCCGCGGCGGCCAGGAGCAGTCCGGCTCACCCCTTCTGACGCATGTGCCGCAGACGCGGCGGGACGTTGCCGCGGACCGGTACCGGGCACACGTCGGGGCGGGCGCGCAGGAGCTGGCCGACGCGGCGCGGCGCGCTGGTGCCCACCCGCGCACCCTCGGGCAGGGTGTCCAGGGCGGCCCCGCACAGGGCGTCGCGCACATCGTGGCGCCGTGGTACCGCAGCGAGCGCCGTGCCGGGTGTGGTCTGGGTGGGCAGGTCCTTGAGGGAGTGGACCGCCACGTCGATCTCCCCCTCCAGCAGGGCGGCCTCGACCCGGGAGGCGAACACCCCGGCCCCCGAAGCGGACAGCTCACCCAGACCGGTGGTGCGGTCCAGGTCACCCGTGGTCATGATGGTGTGCTGCGTCCACACCACCTCGGGACGGGCGGTGCGCAACTGGTCCAGGAGTTCGGCGACCATGACCCTGGCCAGGCGGCTGCCGCGCGAACCCACCCGTACCGTACGCGTCATGTGCCCTGCCCCGCTCCGGGAAGTCCTGTGCACTCCGACGGCAGGCCGCGGTCACCGCCCCGGCATAGAACGATGTGGCCGTCCGCGATGCCGCGGAACCGCTCCCGCGGCGTGGTGGTCGACGGTGTGTTCACGCGGGCTCTTCCGTGTCCGGAGGCTGGTCGAGGAGGGGCGCACACGCCATGCAACCACGGGCACCGGCGGATCCGCGGCTGTTTCGCGATTCCCGTTCCGGGGAATCCGGCCCGCCGGGCACGCGCGGTCGGTAGGGTCGCGGCCATGGTCCGCACGGGAGGCGAGCACACCCGCCTGGTGGTGGTCCGCGGCAACTCGGGTTCGGGCAAGAGCACGATCGCCCGCGGACTGCGCGCCGCGTACGGTCGCGGGTTGGCGATCGTCGAGCAGGACTACGTGCGCCGCGTCGTCCTCAGGGAGAGGGACGTTCCGGGGGCGGCAAACATCGGGCTCATCGACCTGATGGCCCGCCACGCCCTGGACTCCGGGTTCCACGTGGTGGTCGAGGGGATCCTGTACGCCGACCGGTACGGCCCCATGCTCACCCGTCTGGTCGACGACCACGCCGGTGTCTCGCGCTGTTACTACCTGGACGTGCCCTTCGCCGTCACACTGCGACGGCACGCCTCCCGTCCCACGGCCGCGGAGTTCGGCGAGACGCAGATGCGCGCCTGGTGGCGTCCCCGTGACCTGCTGCCCGGCGGGGCTGAGACGGTGATCGACGAGCACAGCACCCTCGAACAGAGCCTGGAACGCGTCCTCGCCGACTGCGGCCTCCCGGGGAGCCGGCCGGAGGACGGGGACGCCCCCGCGTCCGCGCGCTGACAGGACCGCCGAACAGCGTGGCCAGGGGGCGGGGAAGCCCCGCTCCACGAAACACGGCACACACCATCCGCCCGGCGCCGCCGGAGCATGCCCCGGCCCACCGGCGCGCCCCTTACGGCCTCGTGCGGAGAGCCCCGGCGCGGACATGGGAGAAACCCGGGCGGACCCCAGCCGAAACCACACCAACAAACCCCTCGCATTGCCATCCCAAAGGGGAATAGCAATCAATACTAATTAATTCATAAGTTTCCGTACTTCATGCGTGGTCCGGAGGGGCATCTCGGATGTAGGACAGGTGCGGGTCGCCGAAGAAGGCGCGCACGATGCGGGGCGTCTTTTGCAGGCGGGCGAGCG
>NZ_JAAXPG010000025.1 GCF_012396365.1 Nocardiopsis alborubida
GCGCACCGCCTCGCGTCGCTGGCGTTCTGCGGCGGTCAGCCCGCCGCCGGTGGAATACCTCATACCTTCGGGATACTCCGGCGGGGCTGCTTGTCAAGAACGGTAACCCCACAAATTAAAGTTCAGTAATGCCAGCCGTCATTCCAAGTGCGCGTTTTCGGACACCTTTTGAGCCCGCCCTAATTGCAGCCTTTCAATCAAGGGCGACCCCGAGAGAGAAAGGCTTATAATTTCGGCTGTGAATAGTGGAGAAATGGTGGGCGCCGGCCTATAATAAGAAGTATGGAGATGATGATCGCAGCGCCCGAGGCGGCCCCCGGGGAATGTTCCCCGGCCGTGGCCGCGCTGGCCGGTGCGCGCGAGATCATCCACCAGGCGTTGAACACCGAGGTCCCGCCCGGGGCCGACGAGGCCGCCGCGGAGGAGATCGCGGCGCTGTGGGCCCAGGTGGAGAAGATCCGCTACCAGGCGCTGGCGCGGATGGCGCGTTTGTACGCGCGCGGTGAGGTGGCCCGCTACAGCGGCTACTCCACGCTGGACAAGTGGATCACCCACCGCTGTAAGGTCCCCACCGCTCAGGCCAAGGATTTGGCCCGTTTGGCCCAGCATGTGCACGAGGAGACCCTGCCCGCCACTGCCCAAGCAGTAGCTGAGGGCAGGGTGGTGTTGGGTGAGGCGGTGGCGATCGCCAAGGTCACCGACAAAGCCGTCCAGACCCGCGATGAACAGCATTTCTCCGATGAGGGGGAGTATCGGCAGGGGTTTGAGTCGGCTCTGGTGGCCGCGAAGACGGAGCGGCCCGCGTTGTCGGTGAACCAGCTCCAGTCGGTGGCCCGTCAGGTCGCCTACCGTTTGGACCCCCGCCGCCTGGACCGCGACCACGAGGCCGCTCACGCCGCCCGCGGACTCACGCTCCATGACACCTTCCAGGGCAGCTACCAACTCCAATCTTGGGGCGGGTCTGGGGATGCGTTGGTCGTGCGCGCGGCCATCGACACCTTCTCCACCCCACCCGGAGAGGGCGAGGAACGGTCCCGGTCCCAGCGTGAGCATGACGCGCTCATCGCCGCGCTGCGTTTTGCCACCACCCACACTGGGTGTGACAACGCTCCGGCTCCGTTGGCGCAGATCCGCATCGTGGTGCCCGTGCAGACCTACCTGGACGCCGAAGGCCAGGAGGTTCCGGCGTTGGACGAGAACGGTCGGGTGGTTCCGGCCGGTGTGGTGCACGAGTTGGCCGCCGATTCTGAGGTGGTGCGGATGCTCACCGCCCCGCCCACCGGGCAGGTGCTGGATGTGGGCCACAGTCGCCGCCTGGCCTCAGCCCGGCAACGCACGGCCGCGTTCCACGGGCACAGCACCTGCGCCCACCCGCAAGGGTGCGAAGTACCGGTCGCCCTGTGCCAGGCCGACCACGTGCGGTCGTTCTCCCGAGGCGGGCGCACGGTGGTCGCCAACCTGCAACCGTTGTGCGGGCCGCATAACCGGGCCAAGTACCAACGCGAACTGCGCACACACCAGCAGCGGGGGCGAGGGCGACACCATCCGCCCGGCAGGGATCCGGATCCACCGCCCCGGGAATGACCCCCGGGTCGTGCCGAGCCCCGGCTTGCCCGCACCCGACAAACGGCCCGGGCCCCGCGCCTACCGTCGTCGCTGCCACCGTCGCCCGCCCCCGCCCCGGGGGCCGGTACCGCTGCCCAAGGCCCGCCAGGCCCTCGGCCTTTGGTGCCGACGCAGCAAAGCCCCACCACGCGCGAACAGCAAGCGTTGATCGCCCTCCCGAGCCACTTCGCGGCAGCTGACGCCGCTACCTCCGGCCACCATCAGCGGGTGGGGCGTTGAACGGCGCCCCCGGACACCCGCTGCCTTCGCTGCCACCGCAGCAAAGCCCCACCACGCGCGAACACCAACCGTTGATCACCCTCCCGCACCACTACGCGGCAGCTGACGCCGCCACCACCGACCACCACCCGCAACCAGGGCGTTGAACGGCACCCCCAGACACCCGCCGCCTTTGGTGCCAACGCAGCAAAGCCCCACCACGCGCGAACACCAACCGTTGATCACCCTCCCGCACCACTACGCGGCAGCTGGTGCCACCGCCGGAGCGAGCAACCACGCGCGAACGGCAAGCGTTGACCGCTTGCCTCGCGTACCCCGCTTCCCCGAACAGGTGCGGCGGGGAGCCCCGAAGAACTCCCCGCCGCACCTTCACGGACCCCGGCTCTCTTCGCCGACCGACGGAACCAACCTCGTCACGTCATCTCGTGCCTCGTCCCGCCCCGACCCAGCTCGACTCCGACCCGGACAGACCTGCCCCGGCCCGGTCCGGCCCGATCCGGTCCGTCACAACGAGGCGCGCACCCTCTCCACGATCCGGGGCACGGACACGCCGTAGCGGTCATAGAGGGTGGGCAGCGCCCCCGCGTCCAGGAACTCGTCCGGCAGCCCGATGTGCTCCACCCGCCGGGCCACCCCCACCCCGTGCTGGACCAGCGCCGAGGCCACCGACTCGAACAACCCGCCCACGACCGAGTGGTTCTCCAGCACGAACACCTTGCGGTCCCGCCCCACCTGCTCCAGGACCGCGTCCACGTCCAGCGGCTTGATGGTGGGCACGTGCAGGACCGCGACGCCGATCCGGTCGGCCTCCAGCTCCGCGGCGGCACGCAGCGCGCGCTCGGTCATCATCCCCGAGGAGACGAACAGGACGTCGTCGCCGCCGCGCAGGAGCGCGGCCTTGCCCAGCCGGAACTCGTAGTCGTACTCGTCCAGCACCGTGGGCACCGCGCCGCGCAGGATGCGGGTGTAGGTCGGCCCCTCGTGCGCGATCAGCTGGGGAACCGCCTGCTCGATGTCCACCGAGTCGCACGGATCCACGATCACCATCCCGGGGATGCCCCGCAGTAGGGCGACGTCCTCAGTGGCCTGGTGGCTGGGTCCGTAGCCGGTGGTCAGGCCGGGCAGCGCCGCGACGACGTTGACGTTCAGGCGCGGCTCGGCGATGTCCAGGCACAGGAAGTCGTAGGCGCGGCGGGTGGCGAAGACCGAGTAGGTGGAGGCGAAGGGCACGAAGCCCTCCATCGCCAACCCGGCGGCGGCGCCCATCATCACCTGCTCGGCCATGCCCATCTGGTGGAAGCGGTCGGGCATGGCGTCGCGGAAGACGTGCATGTCGGTGTACTTGGCCAGGTCCGCCGACAACCCCACGACGCGCTCGTCCTCGCGCGCGGCACGCACCAGCGCGTGCCCCAGGGGCGCCTGCACGGTGCGCGCGCCCTCCTCGGCGATCGAGGCGATCATGGCGTCCGACGTCAGCTTTCTACCACTGCCACTACCGATGCTGGTGGTGCTGCCGGTTCTGGTGCTGGCGGTGCTCATGCCGTGTACCCCTCGTATCCCTGGCGCAGCTGCTCGCGCGCGGTCTGCCACTCGTCCTCGGCCACCCGCATGAAGTGCAGCTTCTCCCTGCTCTCCAGCATCGGCACCCCCGCACCGATCCTGGTGTCGCACACCAGCGCGGTGGGCGAGCCTCGGTGCGCCCGCAGCTCGTCCAGGGCCGCGGCGACGGCGGCCACGTCGTTGCCGTCCACCCGCAGGGTGCGCCATCCGCTGACGCGCAGCTTCTCGTCGGCGGGCTCGGTGCCCATGACCTCCTGGGCGGGCCCGTCGGCCACCTGGCGGTTCATGTCCACGATCGCGGTGACGTTGTCCAGGCGGTGGTGGGCGGCGGCCTGCACCGCCTCCCACGTGGAGCCCTCGCTCAGCTCACCGTCGGAGAGCAGGTTGTACACGCGGGCGGGGTTGCCCTTGCGGCGCAGCCCCAGCCCGACGCCCACCGCGATCCCCAGCCCGTGGCCCAGGGAGCCGCCGGAGATCTCCATCCCCGGCGTGTAGGTCGCCATGCCCGACATCGGCAGACGCGAGTCGTCGGTGGCGTAGGTGGTCAGCTCCTCCTCGGGGATGATCCCCGCCTCGGCCAGGGCGGCGTACAGGGCGATGGCGTAGTGACCGATGCTGAGCAGGCAGCGGTCGCGCCCCTCCCAGTCCGGCTCGTCGGGCCGCAGCCGCAGGTGGTCGGCGTACAGGGCGGCGAGCACGTCGGCGAACCCGAGGGCCTGGCCGATGTAGCCCTGCCCCTGGACCTGGGCCTGGGTGAGGGCGTTGAGCCGGATGCGGTAGGCGGCGGCGCGCAGCCGCTCCAGCCTGGCGGTGTCGACGCCGCCTCCGGGTCTGGTGGCGGTCTGGTTCATGCGGACCTTCCTCGGTGTGCGAAGGGTGTGGTTCGGGGGGTGGCGCGTCCCGTTCCGGGACGCGGGGTTCAGACCAGGGCCCATGTCAGGCCGACGAGGGCGAACCCGCTCGTGCCCAGGGCCGTGACGAGCACGCTCCAGGTGCGCAGCGCGTCGCGCACCGACAGGCCCAGGTAGCGCGAGACGATCCAGAAGCCCGAGTCGTTGACGTGGGACAGGCAGATGGCGCCGCAGCCGATGGCGAGGTTGACCAGGGCGATCTCCAGGCCGGTGTACCCGCCCGAGGAGATGGCCTCGGCCAGGAGCCCGGAGGTGGTCAGGGCCGAGACGGTGGCCGAGCCCTGGGCCGCCCGCAGCAGTGCGGCCAGGCAGAACGCCAGGAGCAACAGGGGCAGTCCCAGGCCGAGCATGCTCTCGGAGAGCACCTCGCCGATGCCGCTGGCGGTGAGCACCCCGGCGAACGCGCCGCCCGCGCCGGTCACGAACACGACCACCGCCGCCGGGGCGAGCGCGGCGTCCATGACCGAGCCGACCGAGCGCATCGACCAGCCTCGGCGCACGCCCAGCAGGTACAGGGCGAGCAGGCAGCCGGTGAGCAGCGCGAACGGCGGGGCCCCGACCATGGTCAGGAGGCGCAGGGACGCGGACCCCTCCTCCAGGAACAGCCCGGCGACGGTCTGGAGACCGATCATGAGGATGGGGACGGCGATGACCGTGATCACCGCGGCGGCGCCGGGCGGGCGCTGCGGCTCCACCCGGGGGCGGGCGGAGACCTTGGTCGCGCCGGAGGACCCGGTGCCGTCGGCGCCGCCGGAGGGCTCCGTGTCGCCCGAGGAACCCGCACCGCCCGTGCCGCCGGTTCCGGGCTCACCGGTGCCGTGCTCGTACAGTTCGGCGGTGGAGGGCAGCATGGCGTACGCGCGCCGGTTGAGCAGCTTCGCCGTGTAGTGGGCGACCACGCCCACCGGGAGGATGAGCGCGGCGCCCAGGAGGGTCACCAGGCCCATGTCGGCCCCGGTGAGCACGGAGCTGCCGACGATGCCGGGGTGGGGCGGCAGCACCACGTGGACGAAGAGCATCAGCCCGGCGATGGGCAGGCCGATGCGCATGGGCGAGGACAGGCGGGCCGCCCGCGAGAAGGCGTAGATGATCGGGACCAGGACGATGAAGGCGACGTCGAAGAAGATCGGCACCGCGATCACCGAGGAGGCGATCAGCAGCGCCACGCCCACCCTGGCCGGGCCGAGCAGCGCGCTGAAGCGCTCCGAGAGCGCGTCCGCTCCGCCGGAGTGCTCGACGATGGCGCCGAGCATCGCGCCCAGCCCCACCAGCAGGGCCACGTTGCCCAGGGTGCCGCCCAGCCCCTCCACGATGGTGGGCACCACGTCCTCGAAGGGCATGCCCGTGGCCAGGGCGGTGCCGACGCTGACCAGCAGGAGCGCGACGAAGGCGGGGACGTTGAAGCGGATGATGAGGACGAGTAGCGCGCCGATCGCCCCCAGGGCGATCAGTGCGAGTACGAGGGCGTCCATGCTCGGGTTCTCTCTGTCGTGGCGGCGCGGGTTCCAGCACACCTGGCCCGAAGGCGTGTTCCGGGCATGGTGAGCGGACCGTCGGCGCCGCGAGGGGACGGGGGGTGGTGAGGGGAAGGGCACGGACCCGGCGGGGTCCGGCGGGGTCAGTCCCGGTAGATCCGGATGACCTGGGAGTCGTCGTGGTCGATCAGACCGGCCTCGGCGGCCCTGGTGTAGGCGTCGCGGGCGGCCAGGAGGAGTGGGGCGGAGAACCCGGCCTCCTCGGCGGTGTCGGCGACCAGCCCGGAGTCCTTGACGAAGATGCCGATGGTGCTGGTGATCTCGTCGGGTCCGTCCGGCAGCATGCGCGGGCCGCGGTCGCCGAGCATCCAGGAGCCCCCGGCGCCGCCGCCGACGGCCTCCAGCACGTCGGCGGGGTCGAGTCCGAGGCGTTCGGCCAGGGCCAGGGACTCGGCCGCGGCCGCGATGTGCACCGAGCACAGGAGCTGGTTGACGACCTTGTAGGACTGTCCGCGCCCGGCCTGGTCGCCGCAGTCGCGCACCGTGCCCATCGCCTCCAGCACGGGCCTGCACCGTTCGAGGGCACCGGGGTCGCCGGAGGCGAACAGGGTCAGGGCAGCGCGACGGGCCCCGGCCACGCCTCCGGTGACCGGCACGTCCAGCAGCCGCACCCCGCGCTCGCGGGCGCGGTCGGCGACCTCGCGCACGGGGCCGGGTCCGACGGTGCTCATGACCACGAGCACCGAGTCGGCGCGCATGGCCTCCAGGACGCCGCCCGGGGCGGTGACCGCGGCGCGCAGCTGGTCGGGGGTGGCGACCATGACGATGACGACGTCGGACTCACCGGCGCCCGCGGTGTCGGGCTGGGTGCGCAGGCCCTGGAGCCGGGCCTCCTCGCGGCGGTGCGGCGAGGGGTCCACGCCGACCACGGTGTGCCCGGCCGCGGCGACCTGGAGGGCCATGGGCAGGCCGATGGCGCCGACGCCGACGAACATCACGGCCGTTTTCGGGCATGGCTGCGGAACTGGTGTGGTGTCCATGTGTCTTCCTTCTCCCCCGCGGGGGGTGTTTCGGGCCGGTCGGTGTCCGGCTAGCGCCCGTCGGCGGGCGCGGTGCCCTCGGTGATGCGGCGCCACAGGGTGAAGTGCTCCACCATCGCGGCCGCGGCGGCGCTGCGGTCGTGCGCCTCGACGGCGTCGACGATGGGCGTGTGGACGGTGTCCGTCCTGCGGGGCTCCGCGGTGTCGCCCTCGGCGGCGCGGGCCTCGATGTCCAGGGCCAGGGCACGCTTGTGGGCGAGGACGTCCTTGAGCGCCAGGCTCATGCCGTCGACGAAGAACTCGATCACCGGGTTGTCGGCGATCTGGAACAGCTTCTTGTGGAAGGCGTAGTCGGCCTCGTGCCCGGCCTCGGCGTCACCCGCGGCGGTGGCCCGGACCATGTCCTCGACGTGGCCGCGCAGCGCGCGCACGTCCTCCTCGTCGGCCCGGTCGGCGGCCTCCTGGACCACGGCGACCTCCATCATCTCCCGTGCGCGTTCGACGCTGGCGTCGTCGATGTGGCCGAACTTGGACATGAGGCCGAACAGGAACTGGACGAAGGAGGCGTCGGGCTTGGTGAAGAACGTCCCCGCACCCTGGGTGCGGCGCACCATGCCGAGCATCTCCAGGCTGCCGAGGTTCTCCCGGACCGTGGCCCGGCTCGTGCCCAGCCGCTCGGCCAGCTCCCGCTCCGTCATCAGGCGCGACTCGGTACCGGCGGCCTTGGCCTCCGGCGCCAGCGCCTCGACCAGGGCGTCGAAGTTCGTGTCCACTGCACCTCCTGATTGGCCTGACCAATGTGGGAGAGCGTACAAGTCGCAGGTCGCGGGCGTCAATGGATTGGTAAGGCCAATATTTCCGCCGTGTGAAGGGCCGGTTCCGGCGCGGCGCACGGCGCGGTGGACGGCCCCGCGCCACCTCCGCGGGACCGTCCACCGCACCTTCACGGGCCCGGCTCACGCCTGTTGGGCCCTGCACGCGTCACATCAGGTAAAGGAACACCGTCAGCACCAGACCGGCGATGGCGATCACCCACGTGTAGGGCAGCGTCGAGAGCATCGACCGCTCCGGACGCACCCCCGCGTACTGCGCGCTCCACACCGTCTGCGTGCTGGTGGGGTCCGACACCCCCAGTACCTGGCCGTAGGAGGCCATCAGCCCCAGCACCGCCGGAGCCGGGTAGATGCCGCCGGAGATGAGCACCCCGGCCACACCCGCGCCCAGACCGAAGATGTTCATCGGCCCCCGGTACAGGGCCAGCGGCACCAGCACGGCGAAGACCAGCACGAACAGCCACGGATTGCTGGGGCTGATCGCGGTCACCACCGGGGTGAGCGCCGAGACGGCGCCGGGCAGGTTCACCGCCGCCAGCAGCATGCCGATCGCGATGAACAGCACGATGGGCGGAGCGGCCACGTCGAAGGCCTGGTAGAGCGTGCGCAGCGCGGTGGAGGACATCTCGCGCCACGGCACGGCCGTCAGCAGCGCGAAGACCACACCGGCCAGCAGCGAGGGCACGATGGGCACGTGCAGTCCCAGCGCCAGCACGATCGGCACCAGCGGCGTGACCAGCGCGTACCAGGGCGCGTCCCCGCGCCGCCTGCGCCGCTCGGCGGCCCGCTGGCGGCGGCTCGGCGGAGTCGTCCCGGCGCCTCCGGAACCGGTTCCCCCGGCTCCGGCCGGGACCCGCACCGCCCAGGTGTGCCGGGCGCCCCTGCGACGCATCTCGATGAGGATGTAGGCCAGCCCGCCCACCAGCGCGATCGGGAACAGGCGCAGCTGGAAGTGCTGGACGGTGGAGACCGGGACCCCGATGGCGTCGGACAGGAACTGCCAGTTGATCAGCTCCAGCGGCAGCCCCGCGGCGATGCCCACCAGCACGGTCCCGGCCGCGACGGTGGGGGTGACCCCGACCGCGATCATCGCGGGGATGCCCACCACACCGGCGAGCATGGCCGCGGGCGCGGACCCGGTGATGCTGCCGCACAGGATCGCGACGACGAAGACGCCGACGGCGACCAGCGAGGGGCGCTCACCGCCGAACTCCACGATCTTGCGCACGAGGGTGGAGGCGATCCCCGCCTCGGACATCAGCGTGCCCAGCCAGCTGCCCAGGAGGATGGCGATCATGGTCGCGGCCAGGCGCGGGGCGCCCTCCTGGACGACCGTTCCGGTGACGCTGCCCTCCCCGCCCGTGAGCGGGGCGCCGGCGATGAGCGCGATCGCGACGGAGAGCAGGACGAGGGCGAAGGCGGTGGGCAGGCGGCGCGTCAGCATCAGGCCGACGCCCACCGCCATGGCGAGGAGGATCGCGAAGGCGGTCACGGGCGTTCTCCGGGGAAGGTTCGCGGGGCGGGCCGGTCGTGGCCCGCGCCCCGGTGGGCAAGGGTGGCGGCGATGGCCGCGGTGAGCGCGATCGGGCTGCGGCGCAGCCCCGCGCGGCGGCGGGCGTAGGCGTGCGCGGCGATCTCGTCGGCGCCGACCACGTGGCCGCGCAGGCGCAGCGGCCCCAGGCGCACCAGGACGTGGTCGAGTTCGCGCCGCAGCGCGCGGCCCCGTCCGGCGTGCAGCATCCGGTGGGCGTGCTCGTGGGCCAGCGCGGTCTCGCGCAGGGCCGCGCGGGTGAGGTCGCGGCCCCACCCGGCATCGCGGGCCACGCGGTGGGCGTGGTCGAGGGCGTCGGTGTAGACGACCACCCGGTCGCCGGAGGCGCGGTGCAGGTACTCGGCGAGCAGGACCTCGCCCGGGCGCAGTCCGCCGGTGGCCCGCTCCTCCACACGCGGGCCCGAAGAACCCCTGAGGCTTGGAGCGCTCACCGCCCCCGAGGAACCCGTGACGCCTGGGGCGTCTGGGGCGCTCGTGGCGCCTCCTCCGGCCCCTCTGCCGCCCACCGTCCCAGCGGCCCCGGGATCCCCGACCGCTCCGGCGCTCACGGCGTCCTCGTCGGCCATGCGCTCGCCGAAGCGCAGCGCCGTGGCGGCCCAGGACAGCAGCAGGTCGCGGTCGCGTCCCTCGTGGGTGGCGGTCAGGGCGAGCAGGTCGGCGGCCAGCTCCTCGTCGGAGGCGGCGCCGATGCGCGCGTACTCCCGCGCGAGGTCGGCGTGGACCGCGCCCGGCGGCGTGTGCGCGCTCACCGCCGCTTCTCCATGACCGCGATGACCGTCTCGTCGGGGGCACGCCTGGCGATCTCCGCCGAGGCCAGCGCGACCAGGTGCCCCGGGTCCAGCACCCCCGACAGGTCGGCGAACTTGGGCCCCAGCAGCAGCCACACCGCCGGTGGCAGCGCCCCGCCGTCGCCGTAGGCGGTGCGCTCGGCCACCAGGTCCTTGAGCCGGCCCTCGGCCTCGGCGGCCACCAGCGTGTCCACCCAGGCGTCGGCGCTGTGCAGGCGCACCACCCCTTCGGCGTCCACCACCCGGACATGGGTGCGTTCGCGGGCCAAGCGCCCCAGCAAACCCCCGGGCCTGCGCACCAGCCCGAACACCCGGTACTGGCCGTTGGCCGCGTACTCGGTGAGTCCGGCCGGTTCGGCGCCCAGACTGGCCGCCGCCGCGGCGCGCGCCCGGGCCTCGGCGTCCGCGGTGGCGGTGCGGTCCTTGGTGCGCAGCTCGGTGGCGCCCGTGGCCACGGCCGCCACCAGGTTGCGCTGGGGGTCGACGGTGACGTCCACCTCGATCCCCGCAGGGTCGGCGCCCTGGCGCAGCACCGCCTGCTCGGCCTCGGCGCGCACCGCGAGCACGTCGGCGTGGGTCGCGCCGGGGATGATGCGCTCCACCGACTCGCGCACCAGCGCCAGCGCCACGCCCAGGGGGCTGATGACCTCGCTGTGCGCGGCGATGCGCGCGTCCAGCCCGGTGCGCTGACCCAGGTAGGGGGTGACGGTGGCCGCGCCTCCGCCCCCGCCGACCAGGGCGCACACCTGCCGGTCCAGCCCGTACTCGGCCACCATCTCGTCCACGACCGCGGCCACGCGCTCGGTGGCCTTGTGCAGCACCGCGCGGGCGGCCTCCTCCACCTCCACGCCCAGGGCCCGGGCCAGCGGGGCGAGGGCGGCGCGGGAGGCACGGGCGTCGGCGCGGGCGTAGTCGCCCCCGGGGACGAGCCCGGCGGCGTTGGCCGCGCAGGTCACGGTCAGGGCGAAGCGCCGCCCACCGCTCTCCAGGACGGCGTAGTCGCCCGGGTCGGAGGCCATGGGGCTGATCCGGACCAGGCGGGCGCCCTCCAGCTCGGCCGGATCGGCGAAGCAGGCGTAGGGCAGCCCGGCGATGTGGGCGCTGCGCGGCCCCACGTCGGCCAGGCCCGCCCGGCCGGGGCCCTCACCCCCGCCGATCCGGATGAGGGAGCCCCCGCCGATGCCGACGGTGCGCACGTCCAGCGCCGACAGGTAGGTCTCCTTGCCGCCCAGGCGGGCGTGGCGGATCTGCACCCGCCCGCGCCGGATGACGCTGATGTCGGTGGAGGTGCCGCCGGTCTCCAGGAACACGCCCTCGCTGACCTTCTCCCCCATCAGGGCGCCCGCCACCCCCGCGGCGGGGCCGGAGAGCACGGTGAGCAGGGGCCGGTGGCGCATCTCGGGCAGCGACATCACGCCGCCGTCGCAGCGCATGACCATGAGCGGGGCGGTGACACCGGCCTTGTGGATGCTGCGCTCGACCAGGTCGGCGGTCTGGAGCATGCGGGGCATGACCCCGGCGTTGAGCGCAGCGGTGCGGGCGCGCTTGCCCAGGCCGTAGAGCTGGGTGATCTCGTGGGTGGCCGTCACCGGAACCCCGCGGGTGCGGGCGGCCTCCAGCACGGCCAGCTCACCGCGGGGGTCGTCCACGCTGAAGGGTTCGACGGCGACGACGACCTCGGCCCCCTCGGCGACCACCTGGTCGACACTGGCCAGGGCCGCGCCCTCCCGGTCGGGTTCGCGCAGCGCGGCGTAGCGCACGGGCAGCGGGTGCCCCGAGTCCAGCCTGAGCTTGCCCAGGGAGCGCAGCCTGCGGGTGGCGAAGGCGTCGTAGCCGCTGCCGACGCCGACGATGCCGATGGTGGCCACATCGCCCTCCAGCAGGGCGTTGGTGGCCTGGGTGGTGCCGTGGGCGAGGAAGCCCACGTCCTCGGCGCGCACGCCGATGTCGCCGAGCAGGCGTTCCAGCGCGGTCATGATGCCGTGGGCCACGCCGTCGGCGTGGTCGTGGCTGGTGGGCACCTTGACCTGGCCCAGCAGGGCGTAGGTGGTGGCGCTGACGGCCACGGCGTCGGTGAAGGTCCCGCCGACGTCGATGCCGATGCGCACGGGACCGGGGCCCGGGGACGGGGTTGGGGTCGCGTCGCTCATGGTCACCCCTTCTGTGGGGAGTCGGGCGGTGGGGAGTGGGGCCGTACGGATACGGGTCGTGCGGGGGCGTGCGGGACCGGCGCGGGAGGGGTCAGTAGCCGCGCACGTCGGGCCAGTGGCGCTCGACGCCGGTGCGGTCCAGCAGGGAGGTGAAGGCCTCCAGCAGTGCGTCCTTGGCGCGCACGGCGTGCGGCGTGGTGCCGTGCTCCAGGGCGAAGGCGGCCAGCCGCCCGGCGGCCTCGCCGATGTTCCACTCCACCGGGTGCAGCCGGAAGCAGCCGTTGGTGATGTGGGTGGTGCCGATGTTCTTGGCGGCGGGCAGCAGGTTGGTCTCCCGCTCGGGCAGCAGGGCGCCCAGCGGGATCTCGAACGGGACGCTGGCCACGTCCACGTAGTTGTCGCCGCCCGTGGAGGGGTGCAGGTCGATACGGTAGCTGCCCACGCCCACCGAGTCGTGGCGGCGCACGATGCCGTGCGGGCCCAGCAGGTCCAGGGACACGTCGTGCTCGGTGACGGTGGTCACCGCCCGGATGCGCCGGGACTCGCGCACGTAGGCGGCCTTGGCCAGGCCCCTCTCCGCGCCGGTGACGTCGGGCCGGGGCTTCAGACCCGGGAAACCGGTGCCGCCGTCGGCGCGGGGCGCCTCGGTCTGGAGCCAGTACAGCACCGACAGCGACAGCTGGCGGGCCTCCTCGTGCGCCTCGCGGACGGTCCGGGCGTCCACCAGACCCTCGATCTCCAGGGCGGGCTTGAGCCAGTAGTCGTTGAGCGGCCAGTTGGCCAGGGTGATGTCGGAGTCGAAGGCGCCGGGCAGGTGCATGCGCCGGGCCAGGATGCGCCGGAAGCCCCACAGCTCCTTGTCGCCCGCGTCGGCGCTCTGGTCGGCGGCCACCGCCAGCGGGTCGGTGTCGGGGTTGGGCACGAAGGTGCGCGCCACCGGCTCCAGGGTGCGCGGGTCGGGGGCCGAGAAGCCCAGCAGCGGCCCCGGCCAGAACTCGGGTGTGTAGGAGCGCCAGAAGTCGTACATCGCCGGGCGCTCGATGGTGTGGTCCTCGCCGTCGTGGTGTGACATGGCGAAGCAGTAGGTGATGCCCTGGAGGTTGGCGGGGTCGGCCGCCTCGGGGGCGTGCGGCTCACCGTGCTCGGAGCGGGCCTCGGCGCCGGTGACGTGCTCCAGACCCGCCATCGGCAGCAGGTCGCCGTTCTCGGTGGCGTCCAGGACGTAGGCGGCGCTCACGGTGTGGCGGCGCCCCCGCTCGTCCTCCAGTTCCACCGCGCTCACCCGGTCGCCGTCGGTGTGCGCCGCCACCGGACGGTGGCGCAGCAGGACGGTCAGGCGCCCGGCCGCGCGGTGCGGGCCCACCATCTCCTCCAGCACCGCCAGGGCCACCCGGGGCTCGTGGCACAGCTTGCTGACCCGGCCCGCGCCGGGGTTGAGGGTGAGCGAGGAGGCGGCCTCGGCCCGCAGCGGGTAGGCGCGGCGGTAGTGGTCGCGGATGCCCTCGCGCAGGCGCCGGTAGGACGCGGTGGAGCCGAAGCGCTCGATCCACGGGTTCTCGTCGGGCGGCACCGCCTGCGCGGTGAGCTGCCCGCCGATCCAGTCGGTCTCCTCGGTCAGCACCACGCGGCGGCCGGAGTCGGCGGCGGCCAGGGCCGCGGCCACGCCGCCCAGTCCCCCGCCGACGACGAGGATCTCTGTGCCGGTCTCGGTCATGAGGGCCTTTCTCAGGTGTGTCGTGTCCGGGGCGCGGCGACGGTGCCGCCCTCCACCGGCTCGCAGGGCAGCAGGCGCCGGGGGGTCTCCCCGTGGGCGCCCGCGATCAGTTCCAGCAGCAGACGGACCGCGTCGCGGCCCATCGCGCGCAGGGGCACGTCGAAGCCGCCGTAGGCCGCGCCGCCGCCCGGGGCACGGCCCCGGGTCCCGGTCGGCGCGCCCAGCAGGGCCAGGGACAGCTCGGCCGGGCAGCGCAGACCGGCCCGGTCCACCGCGGCGGCCAGGCCGTCCAGGGCCGCGCCGGTGTCGGTCTGCTCGACCACGACGGCGGTCACGCCCTCCTCCAGCCAGCGCCGCAACAGTTCGTCCAGGTCCGAGCCGTCGGTGCGCGCCACCAGGCGCGCGGTGTCGATCCCGGCCGCGCGGGCGCCGCGCAGAACGCCCTCCTCACGGTCGGTCGAGGCCGGGGCCTGGTCGTGCTCGCGCAGGTAGCGCAGCTCGCGGTGGCCCAGAGCGGCCAGGCGCGCCACCACCTGGGCCGAGGCCGAGACGTAGTCGGCGCCCACGTAGGGCACGCCGGGCTCGTCGCGGCGGCCGATGTAGACGAAGGGGAAGCCGTCCTCGGCCAGGCGCCGGATGGGCTCGTCGGGCACGTGGCGGCCGAAGAACAGGCAGCCGTCGGCCACCCGCACCCGCCGCACCGCGGCCGGGTCGTCGGCGCTGGCGGCGGCGCGCGCGGACCCGGTGAACAGGATGAGGTCCTGGCCCTGGGCCGCGGCCTCCTCCTCCACCCCGACCAGGACCGGGTAGTAGGAGTGCGCCACGTCGGTGGGGAAGGTGGTGCTGAAGGTGTACAGCCCCAGCATCGCGTTGCTGGCCGAGGCCAGCCGGGTGGCGACCGGGTCGGGCACGTAGCCCAGCTCCTCGGCGGCGTCGAGCACCCGCTGGCGGGTCTCGCGGGCCAGGGACATCCCGGTGGGGGTGCCCCGCAACACCAGCGAGACCGTGGCCTGGGAGACCCCGGCCGCCCGCGCGATGTCGGACTGGCGGGGGCGGCGCCGCGGCCCCGCCCTCCTGACTTCCGTCACCTGTTCCTCCTCTTGCGTACCGCGTTAATGCGCATTAGTCGACGACTGTGAGCCGCGCCACGGCAGATGTCAAGAGGATGACGGGCGAATTCCCACCCGGAGACAGGATCTTTCGTTAATACGTATTAGAACCTTGACCAGCGCATCAGCGCTGGTGAAGACTCTGGGCCTCGGAGCCTCCCCCCGACCCGCTCCGGAAGGGAACCGTCATGTCCGACGACGCTCACCCCCGCCCCCTCACCGCCCCCGACCGCCGCGCGGTCCTGCGGAGCGCCGGAGCGGCCGCCGCGGGCGCCCTGCTGGCCCCGGGACTGCCGGCCCCGGCCTCGGCGGGCACCGCGACCGCGACCCCGGCCACCACCGACGGCGCCGCGGCGGCCGACGTCCTGCCGACGTACCGGTTCCTGCGCGAGGCGCTCGACACCGCCCGACTGGACTACAACCCGACCGGGGAGCTGATCTTCCCCTGCCTGCGCGGAACCGTGGGCCGCCTGCCCGACGCGCCCGGCCGCTTCCTGCTCTACTACGCCCCGCACGAGAGGCCCGGCGGCATCTGCCTGGCCTACGCCGACAGCCCGGACGGGCCCTTCACCGAGTACCCGCGCAACCCCGTCGTGGCCAACGTGTGGGACCCGCACTACGACGTCAGCCACGTGTCCTCACCGCACGTGATGTGGAACTCCGAACACCGCGAGATGTGGCTCTACTTCCACGGGGAGAACACCACGACGCGGCTGGCCCGCTCACGCGACGGCGTCGGCTTCACCTACGAGGGCGAGGTGCTGACCACGGCGATGGTGCCGGGCACCACCGAGGCCTCCTACGCGCGCGTCTTCGAGTACCGCCTGCCCGACCGGGGCGCGCGCTACGTCATGGTCTTCATGCGCAACAGCACCGGCAACCACCGCTCCATCGGGTGGGGGTGGTCGGCGGACGGGATCACGTTCGACTTCGATCCCGACCCGCTCGTGGACCACGCCGAGGTGGGGGTGTCGGACCTGTCCGGCCCGCACGTGGTCGAGCGCGGGGGCAGCACCTACGTCGCCTACCACACCAACCTGGGCGACATCCGCCTCACCGAGGTGGGGCGCGACTTCGGCCTGCGCCGCCACCTGGGCACGGTGCACACCCCCATGGCCGGGCCGCCGGACTCGGGCCGCAGCGCGGCGCCCTCCTTCGGCTCCGACGGAGGCGTGCAGTACATGTTCTACGAGGCCGGGCACCGGCTCGGGGCGACCATCGCCATCGCCCGCGCCGACTGAGCCGCGGCGTGCCCGGCTGACAGACGGACGGGGGTCAGGCCTTGCGGGCCACCCCGCAGTACTCGGCCACCGGACGCGCCCCGCCCACCTCGACCGGGGCCGGACGCCACAGGGAGCAGGAGACCACGCCCGGCTCCAGCAGTTCCAGCCCGTCGAAGAGCGCACTGATCCGCTCGGCCGTGCGGATGGTGAGCTTGGGGGTGCCGCGCTCGTTCCAGGCCGCGGCCACCTGGTGGGCGCGTTCGCGGTCGATGTCGTCGGTGGGGTGGGACAGGACCAGGAAGCTGCCCGGGGCCAGGGCCTCCAGGAGCCGGTCCAGGATCGAGCGGACCTCGGCGTCGTCGGCGACGAAGTTGACCACGCCCAGCAGCATCAGCGCCACCGGCCGCTCCAGGTCCAGGGTCCGGGAGGCCTCCCGCAGGATGGCCCGCGGGTCGCGCAGGTCGGCGTCGACGTAGTCGGTGGCCCCCTGGTCGCTGCCGGTGAGCAGGGCGCGGGCGTGGGTCAGCACCAGCGGGTCGTTGTCGACGTAGACGACCCTCGCGTCGGGCGCCACCGACTGGGCCACCTCGTGGGTGTTGTTGTGGGTGGGCAGCCCGGTGCCGATGTCCAGGAACTGCCGAACGCCCTCCTCGCGCGCCAGGTGGGTCACGGCGCGCACGAGGAAGCCACGGTCGGCGACCGCGTTGTCCACGATCTCGGGGAAGAAGGAGCGGATCTGCTCACCCATCTCCCGGTCCACCGGGTAGTTGTCCCTGCCGCCCAGCCAGTAGTTCCAGATCCGGGCGTTGTGGGGGACGGAGGTGTCGATCCGGGGGGCGGAAGCCTCAGGGGTCTCGGGGGGCACGGGCCTGCCTTCTACGCTCGTTCTGGGGAGAAAAGGGGCGTACCCGGACAAGTAAAGGGCTCTCGGGGCCCACCGGCAAGCTCTCCCGGGGCGTGTCCCCGACGACGGCACCGGCCCGCCAAGGCCCCGAGGCAACCGGACAGCCGTCGGCCCCGCACGCCGAAAAGCACTCGTGCCCCGGGCCCCCGGCGGATAACGTGCCAGGCAGCACCCGGACGACCGCACCCGAGCACCATCCAGCACCCAGCGCCCAGGAGAACGGAGCCGCAGGTGAAGCACTCCAGCCCCGAGTTCGCGCGGATCGCGCACGAGGGAACCGTCCTGCGGTGCCAGGTGGGCTCCGAGGCACACGGCCTCGCCCTGACCGGCCAGGCCGACCGCGACGAGATGGGCATCTGCGTCGAACCGCCCGAGTACGTCATCGGCCTGCGCCCCTTCGAGCAGTACATCCACCACACCCGCCCCGAACACACCCGCTCCGGCCCCGGCGACCTGGACCTGACCGTCTACTCCCTGCGCAAGTGGACGCGCCTGGCCCTGGACGGCAACCCCACCGTCCTGCTGCCCCTGTTCGTGCCCCCGAACGAGATCGTCACCATCACTCCCACCGGACACGACCTGCGCGCCAACGCCCCACGGTTCCTCTCCCGCCGGGCGGGCCTGCGCTTCCTGGGCTACCTGCGCGCCCAACGCGACCGCATGGAGGGGGTCCGCGGCGGCAAGCACACCAACCGCCCCGAACTCGTCGACCGGCACGGCTTCGACACCAAGTTCGCCTACCACATGGTCCGCCTCGGCATCCAGGGCGTGGAACTGATGGAGACCGGCCGCATCACCCTGCCCATGCCCGAACCCGAACGGACCTGGCTGCTCGAACTGCGCCGCGGCGAACACAGCCGCGACGAGGCCCTGACCCGGGCGCGCGAGCTGGAACACCGCCTGGCCGATCTGTGCCGGACCTGCGACCTGCCCGCCGAACCCGACCACGCCTGGGCCGACCGCTGGCTGGTCCAGACCTACCAGCACGCCTGGGCCGGACGCTGAGCCCGCCCCGGGAACCGGCGGCCACCGCCCGACCCCGCGACCGTGGCCACGACCACGCTGGTCACAGCGGCCACCCGGCGCGGCCCCGGCACGGGGCCGGGATAGGGTGATCCCCCGAAGAGGTAGGCGCCGCTCCCGGCTCCTCCGGGCGCTCCCGGCGCGGCGGGCGCCGCGCACGGTGCCCGGAAACAACGAACACTAAGGAAACACCATGGTCGGAACCATCGCCTTCGTGCTCATGGTCGTGGGCCTGACGATGATGCTCGCCACCGGGCTCATCGCGGCCGTGATCAAGACCCGCTAGGGAAGCACGACCGGGCCCGGTGACGGGTGCGTCCACACGGCCGCACCCGTCAGACCGTTTCCCGGCCCCGCCGGGGCTCACCGGCCCTCCGGCCGCCCACAGCCCCGAAAAGCACTTTCGGCCCCCACCCCCGAACCGCTACCGTGAGCCCCGCAAGCGACGTGTAGCTCAACAGCAGAGCACCCGGCTCGGGACCGGGAGGGTGCGGGGGCAGGTCCCGCCACGTCGGCTGACGACCGGACCACGGCACACCGACCTCCCCACCGGAGCACCCGCTCAGGACCGGGAACACTCGGGCCGACCGGACAGCGTGTGGCTCAAACAGTGAGAGCGCCCGGCTTCGGTCCGGGAGGGTGCGGGGGCAGGTCCCGCCACGCTGGCATGGACGACACCACCCCCCTGCGCGCCGACCGGGGCCACGCCGCCGGACGGCTGGCCAAGGAACTCACCACCGCCCTCACCCACCAGGACGTCCGCGTCCGCGAGGCCGCGCGCGCACGCGTCGACTCCTGGGAACGGGTCGTCAACGGCATGCGGGACGGCACCCTCATCATCGGCTCCCGCACCCCCGTCAAGGGCCTGCCCGCCTGGGTCACCCCCGAGGTCGTCCACGGCGGCTTCGCCACCGGCCTGCCCGCCGCGGGCGGCCCCCTGCGCCCCCACGAACAGGAACTCGCCCGACGCCACGGCCTGCCCGCCCAGCGCACCGCCCTCCACGCACACCACCTCACCGAACAGGGCCTGACCGACCTCAACACCCTGCTCGACAGCGGCGAGTACGAACTGGACCTGCCCGAACAGGCCGCCCCGCTCGCCGTCGCCTGGCTGCTGCGCAACGGCGACACCGCGGGCGCCCTGCACCTGCTCGCCACCGTCGAACCCCTCGCCGACACCCTGTGCCTCACCCCCCGCCCTGCGCCCCGCCAGGACCTGCCCGCCCACACGGTCTTCCGCCAGAGCGTCGGCGACGCGCGCCACGCCCTGGCCGAACGCGCCGCCCGCGACCCGGCCACCAGCCGGCCCCGGGCCCAGCAGGAGGCCCTGGCCGTGTGGAACCCCTTCGCCGACCGGGTCCTCACCCACTGGCTGGAGACCGTCCGCGACGGCCGGACCGACGCCCACCGCCCCGCGGGCTGGACCCGCCGCGGCGCCGCCCTGCTCACCGAGTACGAGCGCCTGGCCGCCGAGCACACCCTGTGCACCAAGCACCGCAAGCCCAAGGAGAACCTCGCGATCCTGCTCGCCGCGCTGCGCGAGGCGGTCGCCGAACCCGGCGCCGAACTCACCCCCCGCCGTCGCGGCCTGCTCCGCCACGCCGTGGACTCCATGGTGGCCAAGCGCGGCCTGCCCGGTTCCGACCGGCACACCGCCCTGCGCGCCCGACAGGCCGAGCACGCCGCCCGCCCCACCCACGACGTGCTCGCCGCCCTGCTGGCCGACCGCCTCGCCCCGCTCCCCCAGACCTTCGGCACCCCGCACATGGCGCAGCTGCTCACCCCCGTCTCCGCCGAGGAGGCCCGCGAGCGCGCCGTGCCCGAGGGCTGGCCCGTCCCCGAGGCCCTGGGCGACGTCGCCCGCAGGGCCACCGCCGCTCCCCTGGACGACCTGGTGGAACTCGGCGTGGTGCCCTCCGCCGAGGTGATGGCCGAGATCGTGCCCGCCCTGACCGCGGAGGCCGAGGCCGCCTCCGCGGCGGACCCCGCGCTCGCCAGGCTGGTCGCCGCCCACCACCGGGCGTTCAGCCGCAGGCGCTCCCTGCTCCTGCTCAACCTGGAGAGCCAGGTCCGCGAGGACGAGCTGCCCTGGACGCGGGCGCTGCTGGCACACCGCTCCGGCCCGGAGGCGCGCCGCGAGGCGGTGGCCGAGCTGCTGCCCGCGCTGGGCTCCTCCGTGCTCACGCACTTCCCCGGCACGATCGTGCCCAACCCGATGGTGAGCCGGCTGGCCGCCCTGGCCCGCTCCGCGGACCTGCGCCTGCCGCTCGTGGAGGAACTGGCCGCCGACATCTTCATGGGCACGTTCGCCCGCAAGTTCACGCGCGCCGCCAAGGTCGCCGCCGCCCTGCTGGGCGAGGGCCTCTACAACCGCTACTACGGAATCGACCCCGTCCGGGTCCTGGCCCTGGAGGAGGAACCGCCCCGCCCCGGCGGCGGGGCCACGGCCTTCGACCGGCTGTGCCGCGAGCGCGCGGGCGACCCGCACTGGGGCGTGGCGGGCAACGGCACGATCATCGAACAGGCGCAGATCCTCACCACGCACAACCTGGCCGTCCTGGTCGAGGCCGGGGCGCGGCCCGCGTGCGGGTGGGCGGAGCTGGCCCGGCGCGCCCACGCCCTGACCGTGCGGACCGTGGAGAGCCTGCCCCGGGTGTCCCCGCCCCTGCCCCACGTCAAGAACGCGGCCTTCGCCTGGCGGCAGACGGTGTTCTTCCTGTCCCTGTGCACCGAACGGGAACAGCGCGAGGTGACGGCGTGGATGGAGGGGCTCGCCCCCGAGCAACCCCACCACACGCGCGAACGCCTGGAGCCGGTGCTGGCCGGACTGCGCCAGGTGGTGGAGGGCGGCCCCCTGGAGGAGACCGAGGCACCCACCGGAAGGCGCCGCTTCCTGGGCTGGTCGGCCACGGGGCACTGGATGCTCCGCCTCGCCCCGCGGACCCCGCCCGGCGCGAGGCGCCCGTGAGACCGGCCCGCTGACAGCACGAGCCGACCGGTGCGGGGCATCCGTCCACGCTGCCCCGCACCGGCGGTACGGGCGCACCCGCACGGGTCCATTTTACGGACTCCGCCGGAGGAGGGACCAGCGGTCCGGGAAATTCGTGCGGTGTTCGGTTCTCCGAAGCGGGGCCGCTCCGGGTGCGCGCGGGGCGGAGGGCACGCGCCCCCGGCCCCCTTCTCCCGGTTCGTGGAAACTGGCACCGAAGATCGTTTTCATTCGCGCCTTCTTCTCTTGCCTCCTTTTGTTATGACACAGAAAATCCCCACCTTTATTATGTAGATTCGTAGTTGCCGAAACCCGTGCCGACCCGGCCGGACACGGCGCTCCGCCGCTCGGACGCACCGCGGACCTGGGGCCGACCCGGGCCGCCTGGCAGGTGTGCACGCGGCCCGGTCGGCCGTGGTCCGTTCGGGTTCGCAGGGGAAGGTCGGGGCTCGTTGGCACGGCTGGCGTGGACGCGGAAACGCCCGGGTACGGCCCTGGAGCCGCCACGGGGTCCCCGGGAGCGCTGGCGTCGGCTCCGTCTCCGACACGCTCCCCCAGCCAGCCGCGCCGGTCCGGTGGGTGCCGCCAGCATCCAACGGCACGCCCCCGGTGGACAACCCCAGCGGCACCCCGGGACACAGGCGTACACGCCCTTCCCTCGCGCGAACCGCGCCCCCAGGAAGGTTCGGTGCCGGTCGGAAACGTCCGTGCGACGGCATGGCCGAAAGGGCGGCACCTCCCCCGGCTTCCCCGTTCGCGGCGATTCCGGTCCCCGCACCGCACCGACTGCGGAAAGGCCGCGGACCGGCGAGGTGCGATGAGTGGATATTCCCAGCGCAAAGGACGGAAAACGGTGGGCGCCGGACCCGGGTGCAGCCGGCGCTGGCCCCGAAGGTGATCGCCGTTCCACCGTCGGCACGCGGCCGGGGCAAGCCCGACCCGGCCCTCAGCGGTCTTCGGCCCTCGCCCGTGAGGCAGGCGTCGTCCGTCCCGCCAGGGAGGCGAGGAGGCCGAGACGGTCCGCGCTCTCCGGATGCGCGTGGTCGGGGTGGTAGATGACGAGCAGCTGCTCGTCGGTGTCGTCGATGGCGAGTTTGGACACGTTCAGGTCCATGGCACCGACCCGGGGATGGTCGACGCGGACGAGGCCGCCGCGGGGTGGCCGGACATCGTGACGTGCCCAGGCCCGCCGGAAGGCCGCACTCGCCAGGGACAGCTCCTCCACCAGTCGTGCGACTCGTGGATCGCGCAGGTCCGTTCCCACCCGCCTGCGGAACATCGCGACCATCTCCTGCCGGTCGAGGTACAGGTGATGGTCCGTGTCGAGGAAGGCCGTGCGCAGCAGGTTCTCACCCGGACGCATCTCCGGGGAGAGCGCGCGTGCCAGAGGGTTGCTCGCGAGCACGTCCGCGTGTCGCCCGGCGACGAACGCCGGTGCGTCCACCGTGCGGAGAAGGTCGAGGACCCGGGGAGCGAGGGTCTCCCGCGGACGGGGTTCACGACGCGAAGGCCGCGGGGCGGTACTCAGTCCGAGCAGGTACTGGGTGGAGGGCTCGTCCAGTTGCAGCACCCGCGCGATCGACCCGAGTACCTGGGCTGAGGGATTGCGGTTACGCCCCTGTTCCAGCCGCAGGTAGTAGTCGGAGCTGATGCCCGCGAGCAGGGCGACCTCCTCGCGGCGCAGCCCGGGAACACGGCGGCGCGAGTCCTCGGGAAGGCCGACCGTCCGGGGGGCCACCAGCTCCCGTCGGGCACGCAGGTACTCGCCCAACGGGTTCTGGCTGTCGGATCCGAGTCCTGTCATCACCCCGGATCGTACCCGGACGGACGGGGAGGCCGCCTGGTCCTGTCACTCCCAGGATGAAGGTGGCCTACCCGGGGCCGGCGGCGACAACGGATCGTCGTTGGGGAGCGCCACGCGTGCCGACAGGTACGGGCGCTCGGCCCGTATGTCCAACCCGAACAAGGGAGGCCCTCGTGTCCTCGGATCGCATCGCTCTGGTTACCGGAGCCAACCAAGGTATGGGCAAGCAGGTCGCGAAGGAGCTGACCGCCGACGGGGTGACCGTGTTCGTCGGGTCCCGCGACGCCGTCCGCGGCGAGGCGGCCGCCGCCGGGATCGGAGCCGGCGCGATCCCGCTCCAGCTCGACGTGACGGATCCGGTATCGGTCGCCTCGGCGGCCCGGCGGCTCCGCGACGAGGTCGGTCGGCTCGACCTCCTCGTCAACAACGCCGCCATCTCCACCACTCGGTCGGGTGTCGACATGGCCGGGCTGCGCTCCCTGGCGGCGGTGGGCACAGTACCGCTGGAGGAGGTCCGGGCTGTCTGGGAGGTGAACGTCTTCGGGCCCATGGCGGTGTACCAGGCCGTGCTCCCGCTGCTCCGCCTGTCATCGGACGCACGCATCGTCAACGTCACGAGCGCGCTCGGTTCTCTGACGACCGTCACCGACCCCTCCCTCCCCTACCACTCGCTCTTCGAGCCGGTCTACGCGGCGTCGAAGGCGGCGCTCAACGCCGTGACGGTGGCGATGATGGCCGAGCTCCGGGACTCCGGCGTCAAGGTCAACCTCGTTTCGCCGGGGTTCGCGAACACCGCGCTGGTCAACTTCGAGGGCATGGAGTCGGTCGAGGACGCCGCTCGTGAGATCGTGCGTGTCGCCCGGTTCGGGCCCGAAGGACCCTCCGGCACCTTCACGACGTGGGAGGGAACGGACCTCCCGTGGTGAGTCCACAGGGCTGATCCGTCAGCGCCGCGTGCTCTCAGCCGTACGGGCACGGCCCAGCGATGACAGGGTGCGACACCTGTCACACGGGACTTCTGGGGGCGTGGGCGGCGGGTTCCGGCGTTCCCAGACGGTATGCGGGGAGGGTTCGCCGAAGGGCCGCCGATGCGGGCCGGGCCCCATCGGCGGGTGCGGCGGAGTTCGATCACGCGGCGTTCGCGGCGGGCGGGGGCGCGCTGGGGTGAGCGGCGCGGGCGGCTGGAGGCGCCGTCCATCCCGGCCCTGGCCTTGGGCGCGGCAGCGGTCGGCCCGGCATTTGGCGGTGGACCGCGTGCGTGCGACCGTCAGCGGCGTCCGCCGCGCGTGCGCGGGTCGAACGAGCCGGGGACGTCGGCGTTGGCGTCATCGGCGGCGGAGAGACCGTGGACGGTGCGGACCACCCCGTCGGCGGCCTGCCTCTGCGCCACGGCGACGTAGTCGAGGAGCTGCCAGAGGATCTTCTCCGCCTCGCCCAGGGTCTCCTGCATCCGCTTCGAGTACTCCCCCTCGACCCCCCAGGGCGCCTCCTCGAAGGACGTGATCGCGTCGCGCGCGTCGGCCACCACCTCGTCCGTGAAGTCGGCGGCCTCGTAGACGAGCTTGTTGTGCCGCCCGATCCCGTCTACGTCGACGGAGAGCCGGCCGTGTGATGCGGACATCGTTCTCCTCCTGTTCGCTGTCTGATGGCTGCGGTCGGACCGTCACTCCAGGTCTCGCGGGGAGAAGCCCAGTGCGCGCAGGGCCTCCTCGACGTCCACCTCGCCGCGCAGCACGGCGGACGCGTCGACGCCTTCGGGGGAGGCGAAGTCGTACGCCTGCACGGCCCGCTCCGCCATCCGCCGCTGGGCGCGGGCGATCACCTCGACGATCGTAGCCGACAGCTCTGCGGCGGCCATGCCCCGGTACCCGTCGGTGTGGAACACGAGCCCGGCGAGGTCACCGGTCGCGTCGACCTCCGCGGTCACCAGCCGGTTCCTGGACGTGGCCTCCTCGGTCTCCGACTCCAGGCCCTCGCCCGCCTCCATGAGCTCCCTCAGTGTCGTATCGAGCCGCCGCAGTTCGGCTTCCATCTGCTCCCGTATCGGTGAACTCATGCCTTCAGGATCTCCTTCAAGGTTTTACTCAGGTCGTTCACGACAGGGACGGCCCGTGGAAGCGCGCTGCCGACGGCACTCCGGACGGCGGCCGGAACACCACCCGGCCCCGCTGTTGCGCGGCGGCGCCCCGGACACCCGCCGAGCACCGCCGGCGCGACCGCCCCGGGGCCGGGGGAAACCGACACGCCGGAGATCCGGTCTCGGTCACGCAGCCCAACGCGACAAAGGACACCGCACCGGCACGCCTTCCGAATGGGATGGAGAACTCCGTTCGCGGTCGGTTCCCACCCGGCCTCCCGAGTGGGCGGTGCCGCCCCGCCCCGGGAGGTCGGAGGCGCTCCCGGGCCGGCCCCGGCCAGCGATCCCGGTAGCCGTGGTCAGGCCGGGTCCCGACAGGAGGCCCTCCCCCGGCGACGCACACCTGAGAAAGGAACAGGAAAGCGATCACGGGCAACAGAACAGGGGAAGGAGGAAGGGTGGATCACCGCACGGGACCGGGCCGCCCCGGCGAATCATTCCCCTCCGCCCGACACAACAGGTACCGCACCGGGTGAGGTGAATGCAACCCGCGGAGTCGTGACTATACATAGGGGTCATCCCCCTCCGCATTCGGCACCCGATCGGAAAAGCCCGGAAACACGGACGCAACAAAATCCCGCGTCCGCACCCGCGGAACACCTCGAAACCAGAGGGGCGGGTTCCACTCCTGCGCGCGATGATGTTACCTTTACCCTCGCTTCAGATGCGCGTGGTGGGGAAAGGGGTCGGGAATGCTGTTCGACCCCCAGAAAATGGGTGACTCAGCACACGATTTCGTCAAAGTGGTGCTGGGCATCGACCTTCCCCGGGCCAGCGCACCGGCCATGCGCGCCGCTTCGGAGGTCTACGACCTCCTCGACAAGCAACTGCACGAGCTCTCCGACGTCATGGACACGACGCGCACCAACGTCCGGAGGCACTTCGGCGGAGCGGCCTCCGACTACTACAACCGCTCCCTGGCCGCCTTCACCAGCGGCGACAGGGACTACATCGGCAACGCGGCGAGCACGAGCCGCATGCTCTCGACCGAGCTGCGCAAGGCGGCGGCGAACGTCGACTACATGGTGGCGATGGTCTGGGTCCAGGTGGCCCAGCTCATCGCCGAGATCACCTGGGCCATCGCGACGGCCAAGTTCACCTTCGGCGCCTCCCTGAAGTGGATCCCGGTCTTCAAGGCGATCCGGAGCCTGGCCATCCGGCGTCTCATCGCCTGGTTCCTCGTCACCGTTCCGAGTCACCAGGTCGTCAGCCAGGTCTTCGCGAGCTTCGGCGCGCTGATCCAGCGCGTCCAGATCGCCAACGGCGACCGGGACGGGTTCGACAAGCGCTTGGCGCACGACGCGCACGTGGGGGCCGTGATCGAGGGGCTCGTCTCCGCCGGCATCTCCGGGGGTGTCGGAGCGTTCGTCAGCAGCGGTTTCGCGAACGCCTTCAGTCGCAGCATGGACGACCTGCGCGGTCTGCCGGACCCCGTGCCCCCGCCACAGGTCAAAAACGGCGTGCCGGACCCCGTGCCCCCGCCGCAGGTCAAAAACGGCGTGCCGGACCCCGTACCCCCGCCGAGCACGCTCAACGACGACCTCGCCGACCTCTTCACCCGCCACCGGGACGAGATGCTGGTCCCGTTCCACCCCAACTCCCCCACCGGGGCGCGCTCCTGGGACAACGCGGTCGAACAGAACGCGTTCCGCGCGGAGGTGGCGGACGTGTTCCAGCGCTCCTTCGCCGAACGCATGGGCGCCGACCAGGCGCGACGGCTGGGCGACGACTACGCCGACACCCTGATCCGCTCGTGGGGCGACCCGGACCTGGGCTCCCGGCTCTCCCGGACGATCGGCGACCGGTTGCCCCCGCCCCTGCGCGAGCACCTGTCCGACGTCCCGCAGAACCTCGCCGGAACACTGCACCAGAGCGCGCAGGGCTTCCTGCCCTACGTGCGGGGCCTGGGACTGGGCGCGGGGACCGGGGCCGCGGAGGGCTTCCTCAGCGAGGGCCTGGGCAGTCTCGCCAGCGGCCAGGGGTTCGTCGTCACCCCCTGGTCCGCCACGTCCGGCGCGACCATGAACACGGCCCACCAGCTGACCACCGACTCGGCGCTGGCGGGCATCGACGCGCTCAGCGGCCCCGGCGGCACCCTCCTTCCGCCCGACCTCCCCCCGCCCCCGGAGCCGGAGCGGCCCGACCGGGCCGAGGGGGACCCGGTACGGGGCGCGGCTCCCACGGTGTGGCCCGCCGCCGGAGACGGCGGTGGGAGGCCCACGTCCGCCGACGGTCCCGACGCCCCCGACACCACCGTCGTACCGCCCGTCGGCGTCGATGAGCCCGCCCCGGTACGGGGTGACGGAGACGGAACGCACGACGGCGGGGACGAAGCCCCGGCGAGCGGCACGGACGCGCACCGCCCCGGCGGCTCCCCGGCCGCCGGAGACCAGGGCGCCCCTGCGGCCCGGAGGCAGCAGGACCACGGCCCGGACGGGGCCGACGGCGCGGACGCGCACGGGCCCGGGAACCCCTCCGAGCGGGTCACCGGGACGCCGGAGACTCCGGCCGCCCGGGCTGCGCGGAACCACGACCCGGACGGGGCGGACCACACCGACGCCTACCGTCGAGGAGACACCCCCGGTCCGCTCACCGGTGATTATGACGCCACGGGAGCCGGGGCTTCCCGGGACCGGACCCCGGCGCCCCCGCACGAGGAGGGAACCGAGGTCCCCCCACCGGCCCCGGCCGCCGTGACGCCCCCGGTCGGCGCCGACCGCGCCGCGCCGCCGCAGGGTACGGCTCCCCCGGGCCGCCCGTCCGGCGAGGCGGGCCAGCCGTCCCGCCCGGGAGCACAGGAGACGACGCGGTCCGATCCGGAACCGGCCCCCGCCGGAGAGGCCGGTCCCGAGCGGAACGACTCCCCCTCCCCCGTCACCGCGGAGTCCCCCGACCCGGCCGACATCCGGGAGATCGCGGCCCCGCCGACGGCCGCCCCCTCCGGGAGCGCGTCCCCGTACTCGTTCGACGCCTCGCTGAACCCCGTCGACGGCGTCCCGGACACCCCGGGCGAAGCCGACGACAACTCCTCCCTCGGCGACACGGACTCCGACGCGTCGTCGCTGTTCGACGACGCCGCCTCCGAAACGTCGAGTCTGGACACCGCGTGGTCGGACGCCGAGGACGCGCCGCCCGTCGAGGCCGCCGCCTCGCACCCGGCCGTGAAGGACGCGAAGGCTCCGGAGGGCGTTCCCGGCATCCCGGACGCGGCTCCCGGGTCCGGCCTCCTGGCCTTCCCCGTGACCGAGAGCGGTCCGGCGGGGCGCGTTCCCAGCGCTCCCGCCCTCTCGGACGGACCGGTCCCGGAGACCGTGCGCACCGACCCGCAGACACCCCCGCCCGGTGCGGCCGTCCCCTCCGCGGACCGCCACGACGCCATCCGGAGCACCGGGGACGCCGATGCGACCGGAGGGTCCGGAACCGGACGTGACACCGTCCGCGACCAGGGCGGCGACGGTGCTCCTCCGGCCCGCTCCGGCACCGGTCCCACACCGTCCGAGGAGGACTCGCCCGGGAGCGCGCCCCCGGAGACGGACAGCGGCGAGTCGGCACCCGCCGCCGACCCCGCGGACGCACGAGCCGATCGCGCCGCGGACCTGGTCGCGCAGGCCCGACGGCACCTGGATGACGGGGACGTCGCGCGGGCGCGGGCGGTGGGCGCGGACATCCAGAACCTGCTCGCCCCGCGGCCCGACGACGGCTCCCCGCAGAACCCCTCCGTGCGCAGGGCCCGCACCCTGGCGCTCGGGCTGGTCTTCACCCTGTCCGACCCGGCGAACCCGCGGGTTCCCGCCGCCCCGGACGCCTTCCCTGCGGACAAGGCCGAGGACGCCGCCACACTCCTGGGGGGCGTCGAACGCAACCTCCGGGACCGCCACGACCCGGCGCGTGCACGGCTCTGGCTCCCGGGCGGCAGCCTGACCACGCAGTACGTCCGCGACACCCTGCCCTCCGCTCCTTGGGCGAGCGCGACGCGGAACAGCGGGGCGCCGGTAGCGGGCTCTGGGGACGCCGCGCGCGCCGCCGAGGCCACGGCGCCCGACACGGCCGAGGGCACGCCGGCCCCCACGCGGAGCGCGGACGCGGACGCGCCTGCGGCACCGCCCGCTCCCGGACCCGAGCGCGCGGCGGACAGCGGCTCCGACACCCCCGCGAAGACGCGCACCGACCCCGCCGTCTCCGGGATCGACCCGAGGGCCGACGCCCGCGCCGCGTCGGTCCTGGACCGCCTGCCCGAACTCACCCGGGCCCTCGCGGACAACGACGTCCCCAGGGCGCGGGCGCTGGGCGCCGAGTTCTGGAGATCACTGCGACCGGTCGGCGGTCCGGTCCCGGAGAACCGCTCCATCCGCGAGGCGCGCACGCTCGCGCAGGCACTGGTGTACGTCCTCTCCGACCCCTCCGACAGGCGCGTCCCGCTGAGCGGCGGGTCCATCCCTCCCGAACGCGTCCGGGACGCCGAGGTCCTGGCCCGCGGTATCGGCCGCCACCTCCGGGACCGCCACGACCCGGTCCGCGCCCGGCTCTGGCTGCCCGGCGGGCGGCTCACGACGGACTACGTCCGCTACGCGATGCAGGACCCCGCGGACCGGGGCCCCTCCCCCTACGGCGCACCGGCCCCGGTGACGACCGTGAACACGGCGCTGGTGGACGGCGACGGAGACGCACCGGCCCCGCAGGGACGGTCCGGGGAATCGTCGACGCCGGACCGGACCGGGGACCCCGGACCGCGCGCGACGGACGCGGACACCGAGACCCCGCCGGCCCCGCTCTCCCCCTCCGAGGCCGAAACCGTGGCGCAGCGGGCCCGCGAGACGGCGGAGAACGCCCTGGGCCTGGCGCGCGGGGCCGCGGACCGGGTGTCCGCGGCGGCCCGGACGGCGGCCGACGCCGCCACCGGGACCGCGGACGCCGTGACCGCCGCCGAACAGGCCGCCCGGGCGCGCGAGGAGACCGCCCGCGCGGCCGGAGCGGCGCGGGACGCGGCGCGCCTGGCCGCCGAGGCCGCCCGCGCGACGTCCGCCGCCCTCGACCGTGCCGAGCAGGCGGTCCGGGAGACGGCTCCGGACACGGACGCCCACCGCGCCGCCGCCGACGCCGAGGCCGCCGTCCGCGCCCGTCACGAGGAGACGGTGCGGCTGCGGGAGGGGGCGCAGCGCCACGCGCGGGACGCCGACGCCGCGTTCCGCGACGCCGCCGCGACCGCGGACGGCGCCCTGACGGCCGTCTCCAGCCGCGTCGCCGGGGAAGCCGAGCGGACCGCGGCCGCGACCGAGCGCGCAACCACCGGAGCCGCCAACGCCCTGCGCGTCACGCGCGAGGCCGCGGACCGGGCCGCGCGGGCGGCGCGGGACGCGGCCGACGCGGACGACACCGCGGCCGCCGTCACCGCGGCGGAACAGGCCGTGCGGGAACGGGACACCGCCGCCAACGGGGCCGGATCGGTGCGGTTGGCCGCGGACCAGGCCGAGGGGTTCGCCGGTCGGACCGCCGCGTCGGTCGCGCTGGCGGAGCGGATCGCCCGGGCGGCCGCCCCCGGCACGGACGCCCACCGCACCGTCACGGGCGACGAGGCGGCCGTCCGGTCCGGTCGCGACCGGGCGGACCGGCAGCGGGCCGAGGCGCGGGCGCGCGTGGAGGAGGCCGCCACCGCACGCCACGGCTCCACCACCGCGGCCGTGGAAGCCCTCACCGCGGCCGCGCACCGCGCGGCGTCCGACTCCGCCGGTACCCGGATGGCGGCCGACGACGCCTACCGGCGGTCCGGGATCGCGCGGAACCGGCTCGCGCGGGCGGAGGACGCCGTCCGGACCGCGGTCCTGGCCGACACCGCGAGCCCCCGCCGTCCGCAGGAGTCCCGGGACGCGGTCCGGCGCCTCACCGATGCCGTCGGTGAGGCGCGGGAGGCCGCGGACTCCGCGCTGCGGGCGCGTACCGACGCGGAGGCCTCCGCGGGGTCCGCGCGCGTCGCCGGCACCGCCGCCGCCCTGGACTCCCTGGGCCGGGCGTCCGCCGCGCTGCGTTCAGCCCCGGACAGCGCCCATCCGGCGGCCACGCGGGTCGAGGCGGACCTGCGGCGGACGGACGCACTGGTGGGGGGCGCCCGCGACCTGCTCGGACGCACCGCGCAGGACCTCGCCGACGCCCGGCGCCACGCGCAGGACACCGTGCTCTCGGCCGAACGCGCCGAGGCGCTGCTCCCCTCGGACCTGCCGTCGGCGTCCCGCCTGCGCGAGAAGACGGACGCCCGGTACGACCTGGACTACCTCGTCACCTCGCGGCTGAGCGGCCCCGACCGCCTGTTCACCAGGGCGGTCCACCAAGCGGTCGCGGGCATCGTCGGACAGCGGATCGCCGACCCGCCGCCCGATCTCCCCCGGCTGGTGGACGCGGCCCTGAACCGGGTGGCGCACGAACACGGCATGTCCGCCTTCTTCGCGCCCGGGGGCCGGGAGATCACCGTCACCGATCCCGGGGCGGACGGCGCCGTCCCCAGGTCCTGGACCGTCCGGGTCTCGCTGGCGTCCGAGGACCCCGCCGGGTACCGGCACCTGGACGTCGAGCACCGGAAGTCGGGAGCGCCCCTGGAGTCCCGGGAGGAGGAGCGCAGCCGCTCCGCCACCACCGGGGGCTCATCGTCCTACGACCCGCGCCGTATCCTCGCGGCGCGTTTCACGGGAAGCCCGCTGCTGCTCGGCGACGTCACCGGGTCCGCGGCGGGACCGTGGGTGACGGCCGGCGGCAGCTTCTCCCGCGGGCAGCGCGCGGCGTCCCACGGCGGGACGACCACCGCCGCCTCCAAGATCGAGTACACGACCTTCGCCAAGCCCGAGTTCTACGCCAACGACCTGCGAGTGTGGGCCGAGGTGACCGCGCGGCCGGAAGGGGACGGGACGGCGCCCGCCGCGGGCGGAACCAGCGGGAGGGACACCGGTGAGGCCCCTGCGCCCGCCGTGGACCTCCCCGTCGGCTCCTCGGTGATCCGTGACGGCATGGTGTTCACCCTGGCCGGCGAGGTCCAGGGGCGGCCCGACGGGATGCCGGGGCGCATCGACCTCGCCCCGGGCGCCGGGGAGGGGGACGGCCCCGGCCGCCGGCCCCGCAACCTCGGCCCGACGGGCGGTCTGCCCATCGCCGTCCACAGCGTCACGCCGAACGCCCCGGACGGGAGGGGCCCGGCGCACACCGACCTGGGCTCCTGGGTCGCCGACTACCTGGTTTCCGACGCCTACCGGCTGAACAGGGAGGCGACCAGCGAGAACACCGCGGTCCAGTGGATGAAGGACCTCACCGGGCCGGGCACCGGCCAGGACATCGCGCGGTGGCAGCACGAGATTCGACACGTCCTCGACAACGACTCCTTCCAGGAGTACCTCCCCCACCTGGACCGGGGTCCGGTCACCGTGAGCGCCTCCCACCCCCGCCTGGGCGAGGTGATGATGGAGTTCTCCGCGAGGCCGCGCGACTACCGGATCAAGGACCACAGCCCGCTGATCGACGACGCGACCTTCAAGGAGAGCGTCAAGGACGGCACCAGCCTCACCCAGAGCCGCAACACGAGCTTCACCCTGACGGGGGGGACCGGTTTCGGCCTGGTGGCCGAGCTCCCCTCCGGAGGAACCCTGCGTGTCAACGCCCCCCATGTGGAGGCCACCTGGTGGCAGTCGCTGCACTCCGAGAGCCACAACGCCTCCGGCTCGGGCGAGCACCGGTCCCTCAGCCGCTACGTCTCCTCCACGGAGAGGTTCGCCGCCTACGAGGCTTCCCACGACCTGTTCGTCCACGTCCAGGGCGAGGCGGCGCCCCACCACTTCACCGTCACCGGTGTGGAGCTGCTCCCCGGCGAGACCGCGGGCCGGCTGGACCGGGCGGCACGGGGCGAGGGGCCCGCCGACAGCGGGGGCGAGGGCGAGCGGCGCCCGCCCTTCCCGCACCTGGACACCGAAAACCCCGTCCACTTCCGGGGGTCCCACTTCCTCGGCCTGGAGTGGAGCTCTCCCGCCCCCGGCGACGGGAGCGACGGGGACTCCGACGGCTCCCGGGGGACCGGGGCCCCGGACACCTCCGGGGCATCGGCACCGCCGGTCACGTCGGACGACCGGCGCGGCGTCCTGGACCGGTACCTGGACGACGTGCTGGCCGGGATCGCACGCGAGCACCCTGGCCTGGTCATCCCCGAACTGGCCCGCGACCGGAACACCTACGCCCGCAGGCCCGGACGGGAGGAGGCCTCCTACTTCGAGCGTTCGTTCCGTGAGCGCTGGGGGTTCCGCCGCTCCTACGACACCGCCTACAAGAACACGATGCTGGTGCGCGACACCCTCCAGAGCACCCTGGGCAAGGACGGCCTCGAAAGGCTCGCCCGCCCCGGGGAGGGCCTGCCCGTCCGGCTCCGGGAGTCGGCGACGGTGGACCCGACCCTGATGGCGAGGCTGAAGGAGTTCCTCCGCCCGAACACGGTCACCGTCCGGCTGCACGCGGAGTTCGGCCGGCTGTCCCACGACGGGAAGAGCACCGCCGAGACGGGCCTTCGGGTGCGCGGCACCGCCTCGGCCTCCACCGAGTCCGCGACCGGGAGCGCGTTCACCCTCGCCGTCTCCGCGGGTTCGGGCATGGTGCGCTCGGCCGAGGGCGACGCCCGCGGGTTCGCCCGGCTGCTCGGCGGGTTCATGGCCTCGATGGGCTGGAACCGGGTCGACCACTTCGACGCGGCGTACGGCCTGGAGCACAAGTCCGACGCCCGCCTGTTCTTCCCCGAGGGCTCGGACCGGTGGAGCGGCGAGGTGGTGCTCAGCGCCCGCCTGCACGACCACGACGCCGATGAGCAGGCCCGCGGCACCAGCCGGGGGACGGACCTGCTGGACAGGCCCATCAAGGCCGCCTACTCCGTGGTCACGCCCACCACCGTCGGCGACAACCTGGTCTCCGCGCGGCCGGAACCGGGGCAGGCCGACCGGGAGCGGTCGGAACTGACCCCCGAAGAGGCCCGGGAGATGCTCGACCCCCGTCCGGGGCGCCGCGACTCCCCCGGGGAGGACGCCCCGGGCGCCGAGGACGGGGCCGCGCCGTCCGAGGGGACCGCCCGGACCTCCGGGGCGGAGGGGGAGGCCCCCGCCGACCCGCCGACCGACAACACGCGTGTCCTGCTGGACCACGGCGCGATCATCGAGCACGTCAACCCCCTGCTCCGGGAGGCGGGCGACACGGGACCGGGCCGCAACCTCCTGCGCCGCACCCTCGACGTGTTCTCCCGTCCGCGCCGGTTCTGGTCGGACGGGGGGCGGATGAAGCTCTCCTCCTTCCTGGACGGCGTCGGCGGATCGGCCCTCCTCGCCAACCTCGTGTCCCCCACCGCGGTGGCCTCCGATCCCGCCTCCTTCGCGGAGTCGGGCCGCCGCAGGCGGATCGAGATGCGGGGCACCTGGCTGTCCCCCAACGACATGCGGGCCACCGGGGTCACCAAGGTCACGGTCGGCGAGATCACCGACCTGAGGCTGACCAAGGCACAGGTCACCGTCCAGGCCGAGACGTCGTCGACGGCGTCCGCCGCCGTCACCAGGATCAGCGGCTTCTTCGCCCGCTTCACGGGCTTCGCCGGTGGGACCACCAACTCCATCGAGGAGGGCGGGGCCGAATCCGGCGCCGACCGGTCCACCGCCGACGGCATCATCCCCATGGCCGGTCCCTCCCACATCAGGAGCTTCCTCCGCCGCGGCGAGACGACGGACTCCGGGGTCTCCTCCGCCTCGGGGCTCCTCCTGCTGCCCAAGGCGGCGGCCGTCTACGCCTTCACCGCCGCGGGCGCGATCGCGCAGGCGTGGGAGTTCAAGAAGCACCGCGGCCTCAACCTCCCCAACTGGTGGACCCACAGGTACGCCGGGTGGAGGGCCCGGGTCGACGACCTCGTCTCGGGCTACATCACCGCCCGCGACGCCGAACAGGCCGGCGTCATCACCGACGCCGTGACCCACGGGGACGACGGCGCGCCCGAACCCTCGACCCAGGCCAACCCCGCACCACCGCCCCACGCCCGCGTCCGCGCCGGATTCGACAGCGCGGGCAGGCAGGCCCTCCCCGTCGACCCGGCCCGCGCCGTGGACGCGCTGGAGACGAGGCTTCGCGCCCACGGGCTCACCCTCAGCCGCGGGGGCAAGGAGCGCCTGCTCGTGACCCTCTCCGAGCAGCTGGGGACCGCGACGGACGCGCTCCCGCCCGTTCCCGTCAACGTGGTGTCGACGGACCGCAACGCCCACTTCTCCAAGCCCGCGCGGGTCCTGGTGAAGTTGGACAGGACCAACCCCCGGGTGGACTACGTCACCTCGGCCGCCGCCACCGTCGAGGCCCACTCCTGGCAGGCCGAGCACTCGCACGAGGACTCCCGGCAGGCCTCGCACACCACGGGCCTGGACTTCGTCCCCTGGCAGCCCAGCGGCACGAACGGCGGCAGCGACCGGCCGCCGGACAGCAGCCTCCTCTTCGTCTCGCCCGCCGCTGGGGCCGGTGGAACCCGGAACGCGTCCGAGGGGTTGTCCTCGTCCGCGGAGACCACCCACACCATCGTGATGGAGTCCTCCGGCCCCTACGTGAAGATGACGGAGGACGCGTCCCTGACCCTGACCATCGAGGTCGACGGCGACGGGCTCGTGCCCACCGCGGGGGTCAGGCGGGGGGAGAGGGCGCCGTACCTGGAGTACAAGTCGCCGGTCGTGGAGACGGCGACGGTGGACGGAGGACGGATACGCACCTTCCACCTGGGTTCGTCGCTGGACTTCACCCCGCCCGCGGCGCCCGCCGCACCGCTGGACACGGTGCCCGCGCCTCCCACCGCCACCCCCCGCGCGGGCGACACCCTCGCGGGCGCCCTCACCACCGCCACCGGGGAGCTCGCCCCGCCTCCGGACGCACTGCGCGACGCCGTCATCATGCCCACCGCCGTCCACGGACCCGACCTGCGCGACACCGCGCTGCGGACCGTCGCCGCGTCGCTCGGCTGGGAGCCCCCGGCCGCCCCCGACTTCGGAGGCGACCCGACCGCCGAGCAGCTCGACCAGCTCCGCGCCCACCACGCCCGCGCCACCGACGACGCCCGCCGCCACATCGCCGACCGCCTCGAACTCGACCCCCGCTACACCCCCATCGACAACTCCCTCAACCCCGTGGCCCTCAAGGGCCTCCTCTCGCACAACCTCGGCCGCCCCTCCGGTACCGACATCCTGCGGATCGGGCGCACCCAGTGGCGTGTCGCCGCCACCCCCGACTTCACCGGCGCCCGTATCGTCACCGCGCGCCCCGACGCCAGGCTCGTCCACAAGGAGGCCGAAGGGCGGAGCGTCTCCCACAGCCGCTCCCAGGGCGGCGGAACCACCGCCACCACGGCCTTCCGGCCCACCGGCCACCACACCGTGGACCCCGACGACAACGACCGCAACGCCTACCTCACCGGCTCCGGGGAGGCCACGGCGCGCACCATCACCGGTGACTCGCCCACGGGCGACGGCCTGGCCAGCGGAGAGCCCTCCGACATGGAGCGCCAGCGGCTCGGCACCGCCTACCTGGTGGAGTTCGACACCACCTGGACCACCGGCGCCCGAACCGAGGAGAAGGCGTTCTTCGGTGGCACCGTCCCCCGGCAGTTCACCTCCCACCACACCAACAGGACCAGCGCCTGGATCTCCCGGAGCGACGCCGTAGCCCTGGGCGTCCTCACCTCCGAACAGGCAGACGCCGCCGAAGCGCCCATCACCGCCGAGTACGACGCCGCCAAGGCCATGGCCGACGCCGAGGCCGCCTACACCGAGCAGCGCGCCAAACTCCCCGCACTGGTCAAGGCCTACCTCGACGCGTACAAGGCCCACGCCGCCGACCCCACACCCGCGAACCGCGCGGCCCTCGACGACGCCCGCACCGCCTACGGAACCCAGACCACCGCCTACCGGACAGCCCTGGGCGCCTACAACGACGCCGTGACTGCCTGGACCACCGCGACCAACGCCACCGCCGCCCACCTCGCCGATATCACCCCGCCCGACGCCCCGCCGCCGGCGGCCCCCCGTTCCACACCCAGCGCGCCGCTGGAGGAGCAGCTCCGCCCGGTGTTCGGCCTCACGCCCCGGGAGGCTCCGGCCGCGCCCGACCCGAGCGGCACGACGACGGAACCGGACTCGCGCACCCCGGCCCCCGCGGCCGGGCCGCCGCACCCGGGGACCACCTCCCGCACGACCGTCTTCGCCATGACCGACATCGCCGGAGAGGTGCGGGATCCGGACGGGGACGGCACCGGGATGAGCGGCGCCGACCTCGACTCCCTTGCCCGCGGACTGGGGCTGACGGACACCGACGACCCCGCCGGGTCCGGGACGATCCGCCGACTGCCCACCGGCGCCGAAACCGACCGCTACGGCACCCTCCTGCACGACCCCGCCTACAACCCCAACACCTTCGACGCCCTCCCCACCGCGACCCAGGACGCCGTCTCCGCCTACACCCGCTCCTCCTGGCTCAACCGCTTCGCTCGCCTGAACCCGCTCGACGAAGCGACCGTGCAGGCCGAACTGGACCGCATCCGCGACCAGAGCCGACCCCACCCCGGATGGCAGGTCTACGAGATCGGCGACGGCCGCTGGCCCGACCTGACACAACTACGAGAAGCCGCGCAGCAGGGGACACTGAGCCCCGAGCAGACCCGGATCGTGCGAGGCGTCCTGGACAACCCCTATCCGCAGGCCGCACTGGACAACCTCCAGGTAAGCTCCGGAAACGCGGGCCGGATCGCCGAATCCCTCGCCCTGCACGGGGAACCGGCGCACTTCCCCGACGCCTCCGAAGTCCTGGCGCTGCTCCGGCGCCTGGACCGCGCCACCGGCCACCCCTTCCCCGAGGGCTTCGAAGCCGTGCACGGCATGTACCACCACCAGCACCTACTGGGCGAGGGCAGCACCGACCCCCACACCCTCGCGGGAACCACACACGTCGAACAGGGCTACCTGTCGGTCTCCCTGGGGACCGTCCCCTCCGCGGCGGGCGGCTCCCCCGTCGACCTGATGCGGCTGACCGTGCCGCACGGCTCCCACGGGCTGTGGGTCGGCGACCGCAGCCAACACCCCCGCGAACGCGAGGTGATCCTCGCCCGGGGGACCCGCTACCAGATCACCGCGGTCGAACCCTGGGGACGCGGCTACCTCTTCCACGCCCAGATCCTGCCCCCCACCCACGACGACGGGCCCACCACAGCACCCCCGACCTGGACGGGCCAGGCACTGGAGCGCATCGACCAGGCCCTGAACGCGAATGACACGGCAGCGGCCCTGACCGGGATACACCAGGCGGCGCAACGCCTCACCGCTGACCTGGCCTCCACTCTCCGGGATGCCGACGGCCCCGACCGGACCGCGACGATCGACCGCCTCGAAGGGCTGCGAGACGCGGCCGAGCACCTGGCGGACCGGGCCGGGGAGATCGCCGACACCGCCCCCGAAGCCGTCACCACCACGGTCGCTCTGGCCGCGGACCTGGCCGCCGCCGCGCAGAGCGTGGCCGCGCGCGCTGGCGACGACGCGGCCGCGGCCCGCGACGCGATCCCCGAACCGTCCGAGGTGGACCCGGAGAACCCGGACCGGATCACCGACGCCGCACGCGAGCGCGACACGGCCCTGACCCGGGCCGGGGAGGCCGACACCGCCCGCCAGGACGCCGAACGCGCCGCCCACATCGCCTACGAGGCCGCCGACACCGCCACCCGCACCGCCGGGGACGGGGCCGGGGTCCGGGTCGAGGAGGCCCGCGCCGCCGCCCAGAGCGCGGACGCCCATCGCCGCGACGCAACGGCGGCCGCCCAGGACGCGGCCGACCGGCACGAGAGCCTGTCCCGTACCGTCAACGTGGCCGCGAACATCGCCGTCGGTATCGCGCTCGGCGACGCGGCCTCCTCCCGCGGCGACGCCGCCGCGCGGGCGGCCGCCCTGGACCGGGCGCGGTCCATCGCCGACCTGACCCCTCCGGGCTCCGTCGCGCGCGCGAGGCTGGACATGCGCATGAACATGCCGGGGTTCTCCGGCCCGTTCGGCTCCAACAACCCCGTCGTCATGGCCGTGACCGACATCGCCGGGCAGGTGCGGGACCCCGACGGGGAGGGCACCGGGATGAGCGGCGCCGACCTCGACTCCCTGGCCCGCGGCCTGGGGCTGACCGGCACCGACGACACGGAGCCGAACCCGGCGAAGGCGTCCGTGCCCGCGACCGGCACACCCCCCAGCGCCCCGGCGGACTCGCTCCTGGACACGTTCCACAGCGCCCTGAACACGCAGACCCCGCCCGGCCGGAGCGGACCGGTGACCGGTGAGGAGTCCTCCGCCCCCGGGACCGCGCCGTCCCCGCGGCCGGTCCCGACCCGGTCCGCGCCCGAGCCGAACACGGGCGACGAGACCACCGTGTTCCTGATGGAGACGGCCGACGAGGACCCAGCCGAGGAGGGCGGACGCCTCCCCGAACCCGGCTGGACGCGCGAGCGCGAGGACCGGATGGCCGACCTCCTGGGGCTGGAGGACCCGGCCGCCCGCGCCGCGGAGCTCGACGATCCGGGCACCAACCCGCACACCTTCGACGCGCTGCCCCGGGAGCAGCGCGAGGCCGTCGTCGCGCAGGCGGCAAGCGGCTGGCTGTCGTCCCTCACATGGATCCCCTCACTGGACACCGACTCCGTCCAGAACAGGCTGGAGGACCTGACGTACGACGCGGGCGACAACGCGAGCGGTGACGACCTCAACGGCTGGCCGCTCTACGAGGAGAACGGGAACCGGTGGCCGACGCTCACCGAGATCCGGGAGATCCACTCCGACGGCGGGTCCACCCGCACCTTCGACCGGCTCGTCAACGACATCTTCAGGGCGCCCGACCCCGGCCGACGGCTGCGCCACTGGTACGACAACGCGGACGACGCCGGAGCCCTGGCCAAGGCCGCCGGCGGCGCCTACCCGACGGCCGACGAGGTCCTGGACACCCTGCGCATCCTGGACGCCGCGACCGACCGCCCGCTTCCCGGCCCCGTGGAGGTGACCTTCGCGCTGAGCGGGGACGAAGGCCTCCACGGACTCGTCGGATACGTCGAGGGCGACCCCTCCTCGCTGGTCGGCACCGAGCAGCGGGAGGCGGGGTACCTGCGCACCTCGCTGGACCGCTCACCGGCCACCGTAGACGACACCGCGGCCCTGGTCCGCCTGACCGTGCCCGAGGGCGGGCGCGGCCTGTGGATCGGCGACCGGGCGGACGCCTCCGACCCGTACACGCTCCTCCTCACCCGCGGCACCGGCTACCGCGTCACCGGCGTCACGGAGTCGGACGGGATCGTGGAGATCACCGCCGTGGCCCTGCCCACGGAACCGCGACCGGTGGCCGCACCCCCGGCGGAGCCCGCCGCCGTCCACGACGACGCGGGCCACGGAGGCGACGACACCGGCGACGGCACGGAATCGGACACCTCGGACACGGATTCGGACGCCTCGGACGCGGACACCGACGGCAGGGGCACCCTCGACGAGGACGGCATCCGCCGCTTCGACTCGCCCGGGGAGGTCGACGGGCAGGACCGGTGGCTCCAGGACCCGGCGAACAACCCCCACGCCTTCGACACCCTCACCCCCGACCAGCAAGGGATGGTCGACGTCTACACCAGGTCGGCCTGGATCACCCGTGTCGCCCGCATCCGGCCCTTCCTGCCCCAGACCGTCGCGCGGCAGCTGATGGAGTGGCGCTCCCAGTCCCGGGCCGAGGCCGCCGACCCCGACACGGCGCAGACGGCCCACGGCTGGGACCTGTACGAGGCCAACGGACTGGCCTGGCCGTCCGTGGAACGGCTGCGCCAGATCGCGGCCTCCCCGCGGCCGCTGCCCCCGCGGACCCGGGGGCTCATCCGATACATCCTCGACGCCCCCGACCCCCGTGCCGAACTCGACCACTGGTTCCACAACGCCGGTTACGCGGGGGTCATCGCCCGGCTCAACGGAGGCGTCTACCCCGACGCCGCCGCGACCCGGCGGCTGTTCCGCCTCCTGGACGGCGCGGTGGACCGCCCGCTGCCCGAGGGCATGGCCGTGTCCCGCGGCATGCAGTCGATCGACCACCTCCTGCGCACGACCGGGGGCGCGGACCCCCGACTGCTGGTGGGCACCGTCCACACCGAACCCGGCTACATGTCCACCACCCTGGGCGACTCCCCGTTCAAGACGGACTCGGGCGGATTCCCCTTCCTGCTGCGCCTGGACGTGCCCCAGGGGAGCCGCGGCCTCTGGATCGGTACGCGCAGCCACGACCCGGAGCAGATGGAGCTCACCCTCGGCCGCGGCACCACGTACCGCATCACCGGCGTCCAGGACGGGATCGACCCCGAATCCGGCGGCCCGCAGACAGTGCTCACCGCGACCGTGGTCGTCCTGCCGAGGGCGGTGCCCGACCTCTTCTCGGAGGGGAGCACGGGCGAGGACGGCGTCCGCAGGTTCTGGAACCCGGAGGAGGCCCACTGGTACGGTCACCGCCTCCACGACCCGGCGCACAACCCGTACGCCGTCAACGCGCTCCCCCGGGCGCGGCACGACCTCGCCCGCGCCCTCAGCGCGCTCGCGGGCGGGTTCGACCTCACCCGAACGGACCCGGACGGCGCCCGGGAACTGCTGGACTCCCTGCGCGCGGCGAGCCGTGTCACCCCGGCCTCCACCCCGGCGGACCGGCAGCGGAACCTCGGGTGGGAGCTGTACGAGGCGAACGGCCTCACCTGGCCCTCCCCCGACCGGCTGCTCCAGCTCCTGCCCGTGGAGCAGGGGCGCAACCCGGCGCGGGCGCGGTTCATCACCGACATCCTCAGGCACGGCCCCCAGGAGGCGGCACGCAGGCTCGGCGGGCTGTACAACACGGCCGGGGCCGCCGGGGTCCTGGCCCGCGCGAACGGGGGCGTCTACCCCTCGCCCGAGAGGCTGCTGGACATGCTGGCCTCCTATGAGGACGCCGTCCGCCGTCCGCTGCCCGAGGCGGTCGAGAGCACCTGGTACCTGGGCCACGCGGCGGCGCGGGAGCAGTTGCGCGGATTCGACCCGCGCGACCCCTCCGCGCTGACCGGGACCGAGCAGACCACCCGGGGGTACACCGCGGTCGCGCTCAACCCGCGGTCGACCGGACCGGGCGACGGGGCGGCCGCGGTCGTCCGCCTCGTCCTGCCGTCGGGGGCGCACGGGCTCTGGCTGGGCGACGCGGGCCCCCGCCCCCAGAACCAGGAGGTCGTCCTCCCGCCGGGGACCGCGTTCCGGATCGACTCCGTGGACGCGTCCGGCGGCCTCCCCGTGATCACCGCGCGGGTGCACGCACCGACGGGCGGCGCCCCCGCTCCCACGGTGGCGGACGGCGCCCCCGCACCCGCGGTGGTGGGCGCGCCGCCCGCCGCCGAGGCCGCGCCCGGCGGGACGAACGACGCCGCCGGCGGGCCGGACGCGCTCCGCGCCGGGCACGGGCCCGGCGACGGACGGGGGTACGTCGACGGGAACGGGATCCGCAGGTTCCGCACCGAGGAGGAACTCGACGCCTACGACCTGTGGCTCCACGACCCGGCCAACAACCCGCACGCCTTCGACGCCCTGGACTCCGAGCACCGGGACCGGGTCATCGGCTACACGATCGAGGGCTGGCTCAACACCGTGGCCCGGGAGTCCATGAACGCGGACCAGGTGGCGATCGTGCTGGACCTGATGCGCCAGGACACCGTCGCGGCGTTCGAGACCAACCCCATGGGCTCGCGCGGCTGGGAGCTGTACGAGATGAACGGCCTCGCGTGGCCGACCCTGGACCGGCTGCGGGAACTCCTGGCGCAGGGGCGCGTTCCGGAGAGGGCCGAGGGCTTCGTCCGGTACATCCTGGACGCGCAGGACCCGCAGGAGGAACTCGACCACTGGTACGTGCACGCCGGTGAGGCCGGGGAGATCGCCAGGTCGAGCGGCGACGTGTTCCCGACCCCCGAACGCGCGCTCGAACACCTGCGGACCCTGACGGAGGCCATCGACAGGCCCCTGCCCGAGGGGATCGAGGTGATCCGCGGCCTGGAGGAACTGGACCACCTCGAAGGCTTCGACGGCAAGGACCCCTACTCCCTCGTGGGGACCGTCCACACCGAGCGCGGGTTCATGTCCACGTCGCTGGGGAACGAGCTCGCCGGGGTCACGGCCAGGTACGCCCACGCGGTGCACCTGGTCCTCCCCCGCGGTTCCCGGGGCCTCTGGATCGGTTCGAAGAGCAGGTACCCCGGAGAGCGCGAACTGATCCTCCCCGCGGGTACGACCTACCGGATCACCCGGGCGGGCTGGGGAGGCTCCCGCGGGCTGGAGGGCCTGTACATCGAGGCCGAGGTGATCGTGCCGCCGCGGCCGGATGCCGACCCGGCCCCGCCGCGGGTCGAGGAGTCCGCCGACCTGCACGTGTTCACCGTGGAGACCGACACGGACGCCACCGTCACCGATGCCGACGAACCCGGCCTCGGCGCGGACGAGGAGGCCGGGCTGGCGGCGCTCCTGGGACTGGAGGACTCCGGGCACGAGAGCGCCGACGACGCCTACGACGACCGGCCGCTCCTGGACCGCTACGACTCCGACGACGACGCCTACGACGACCGCCCCCTCCTCGACCGCTACGACTCCGACGACGACGCCTACGACGACCGCCCCCTCCTCGACCGCTACGACTCCGACGACGACGCCTACGACGACCGCCCCCTCCTCGACCGCTACGACTCCGACGACGACGCCTACGACGACCGCCCCCTCCTCGACCGCTACGACTCCGACGACGACACGCCGACGGCCTCGGCCGCGCGCACCGACCGGACCCCGCTCGACCGCACGGACGACGGCGACACCGCGGTCGCGGCCCCCGAGACGAGCGGCGGGGAGGCCCGCGTCTTCCGCACCCGGGAGGAGCTGGACGCCTACGCGGAGCGGATGGACGACCTGGACGGCGCCCCGCACACCTACGGCGCCCTCCCGCCGGAGCTGCGCGCCCTCATCGGCGCGCACACCGCGAACCCCTGGCTCAGCGAACTCGCCCGGCTCGCGGCCTCCGACCCGGCGTTGGTCCAGGACCGGCTCGACCGGTGGAGCAGGACCAGCCTGGAGAAGGCCGCCGACCCGGACCGTCCCAACGGGTGGGTGCTCTACGAGGCGAACGGCCTGTCGTGGCCCCCGCTCGAACGGGTGCGGGAACTGTACGCCGAGGGAGGCCGCTCCCCGGCGTTCGCGGCGATCGCGGCGGACGTCTTCGGGTCGTCCGAGCCGCGGGCGCGGCTGGACCACTGGTACGAGAACGCGGACGAGGCGGGGGAGATCGCCCGGGCCAACGGCGGCGTCTACCCCACCGGGGACAGGGCCCTGGAGATCATCCGGGACATGGACGCGGCCGTGGACCGGCCCCTGCCCGGCCCGATCGCGGTGTCCTTCGCGTTGGATGTCGACCGGGACCTCGCCGAACTCGACGGATACGACTGGGACGACCTGACCGCCGTGGTGGGCAGGGACCAGCGCGAGCGGGGATACGCCACCGTCTCCCTGGGCGACTCGCCCTTCACCGCCGCGCCGCGCGACACCGTGGCGGTCGTCCGCATGGTCCTCCCCGAAGACGCCCGGGGCCTGTGGGTCGGCGACCGGGGCGCGACGGGCGACCGGTACGCGCTGGTCCTGCCCCGGGACTTCGGCTACCGCGTCACCGACGTCCGGATCACCGACGACGGGATGGAGATCGACGCCGAGCCGGTCCCCCCGGACATGTCGGCGCGGGAGCCGTCGGCGGAGGAACGGGACGACGACTCGGACGCCTCCACGGTCGTCGACGAGGGGACGCGCCTTCCGGCGGGTGACGGCCGCGGACACGTCGGCGACGACGGATACCGGCGCTTCCGCTCCCTGGACGAACTGAACGCCTACGACCGGTGGCTCCACGACCCGGCCAACAACCCCCATGCCTTCGACACCCTGCCCGCCGACCGGCAAGGGATGGTCGACGCCTACACCAGGTCCGCCTGGATCACCCGGCTGGCCCGGATCCGGCCCCTGTCCCCGGCCGGTGTGGCGAGCCAGCTGGAACTGGTGCGGGCCGGGGCCCGGCACGAGGCCGGGCGGGCGGCGACCGTGGCGACCGCCCACGGCTGGGACCTGTACGAGGCCAACGGGCTCACCTGGCCCACCCTCGACCGGCTGCGCGAGATCCGGGCGAACCCGGACGGCCTCCCCCCGCGCACCGCCGGACTCGTCGACTACGTCCTCACCGCACGCGACCCCGCCGCGGAGCTGCGCCACTGGTTCCACAACGCCGGGTACGCCGGGGTCATCGCCCGCCACAACGGCGGGACCTATCCCGACGTGGACCGCGTCCTGGAACTCTTCCGCCTCCTCGACGACGCCGTCGACCGCCCCCTGCCCGAAGGCCTGGTCGTCTCCCGTGGCATGCACTCCATCGACCACCTGCTGCACGCGGTGGGCGGGTACGCCGCCAACGACCTCGAAGGCACGGTCCACACCGAGCCCGGGTACATGTCCACCACCCTGGGCGACCAGCCCTTCAAGACCGACTCCGCCCCCTTCCGCTACCTCCTGCGGCTCAACGTCCCCCAGGGAGCGCACGGCCTCTGGATCGGCTCCCGCAGCCACGATCCCGGGCAGCGCGAACTCACCCTCGCCCGCGGTTCCACCTACCGGATCACCGGTGTCCGGGACGCGTTCGACCCGAACACGGGCGGGGTCGTGACCGTGCTCTCCGCGGAGGTGGTCCTGGGTCCGGAGCCCTTCGCGGACCCGCTCTCGGACGGACGGGTGGACGCGTCCGGTGTCCGGCGGTTCCGAACGCCCGCCGAGGCCGACTGGTACGCGCACCGGGCCGCGCGCGCGGAGCGCGGTATGCCGGTACTGGACACCCTCCCCGCGGAGGCGCGCCGCGTCGTCGCCGCGTTCTCGGACACCCCGTGGCTCGCGGACCTGGCGCTGGTGCCCCCGGACGACATGCGGACGCAACTCGACCGGTTGCGCTCGATGAGCCGTATCGAGCGGCCCTCGGTCGTGGACCCCCACGGCCGCAGCGGCTGGGAGGTCTACGAGGCCAACGGCCTCGCCTGGCCCACCCCGGAGCGGCTGCGGGAGATCGTGGACGCCGCGGAGGAGGGGGTTCCCAGGACGCACTTCCTGCGGACGGTCCTCACGCTGGGGCGACCCGAGGACCGGCTGGCCGAGCTGTACCGCAGGAGCGGTGCGGCCGGGGCGCTGGCCGCGGCCAACGGGGGGACCTACCCCTCCGCCGAGGGTGTGCGGGAACTGCTCGGGACCTACGACGAAGCGGTGGGGCGCCCGCTCCCCGGGGCGATCGAGACGACGTGGGTCCTGCCCCACACCCGCGGCCTCCGGTTCCCGGAGGGGTACGACGAGGGGGATCCCTCCGGCCTCGTGGGCACGGTCCAGAGCAGTCCGGGTTACACCACGGTCTCCGTGAACCCGGAACCGGTGGGCCCGGGACACCCCGCGGCGACCGTCCGGCTGACCCTTCCCGAGGGCGCGCACGGGCTCTGGCTGGGGACGCAGGGCCCGCGGCCGTCGAACCACGAGATCGTCCTGCCCCGGGGCATGTCCTATCGCGTCACCGGCGCGGAGAGGACCGCCCAGGGCCTGCTGCTGTCCGCCGAGGCCATCCTTCCGGAACAGGCCGGCGCCGCGTCCGGGGCCCGGCCGCCGACCGTGGAGGACGCCCCTCCCGCGACCGTCGGGACCGGGCAGGACACGGCCGCTCCCGGCGGGGAGGAGGAACACACGGCCCACACCGACGCCTCCGCGGACACCTCCGTCGCCGGGACCGGGCTCCCGGTCGGCACCGTTCCCGCCGACGACGGCAGGGGGTACGTCGACGACCGGGGCGTGCGGCGGTTCCGCTCCGTGGAGGAGACCGACGCCTACGGCCGCTGGCTCCACGATCCGGCGAACAACCCGCACGCCTTCGACACCCTCCACGAACGGCAGCGCGAGGACGTGCGCGGGTACACGGCCGACGGATGGCTCAACGCGGTCGTCCGCGACGACCTCCCGGCCGAACGGGTCCAGGACGCCCTGGACAGGGTGCGCGAGTCGACCCGCCTCCAGGTCCGCACGGATCCGATGGCGGCCCGCGGCTGGAGCCTGTACGAGCTGAACGGCCTGTCCTGGCCCACCGTCGAACGCCTTCGCGAACTCCTGGCGCGGGACCTGGTCCCCGGACACACCGCGGGCTTCGTCGGGTACATCCTCGACGCGCCGGACCCGGAGGCGGAACTGGCGGGCTGGTACGCGAACGCGGGCGGGGCCGGTACCGTGGCGCGGTCCAACGGGGGCGTGTTCCCCACCGCGGCCGATGTGGCCGCGTCCCTGGGCCGCCTCGACCGAGCCGTCGACCGCCCCCTGCCCGAGACTGTCGAGATGGTCCGCGGCCTGTCCGACGTCGCGTTCCTCGACGGGTTCCGGGACATGGACCCCTACTCCCTGGTGGGCACCGTCCAGACCGAGCCCGGTTTCATGTCCGTGTCGCTGGGCAACCGGCTGGCCGGGCACCACAAGGCCGAATCCCGGCACGTCGTCCACCTGACCGTGCCCGCGGGCAGCCGCGGCCTGTGGATCGGCGAGAGGAGCGACTACCCGGAGGAGCGCGAGGTCGTCCTCGCCCGGGGCACCACCTACCGGATCACCCGCGCGGGCTGGGGCGGATCGTTCGGACTGCCGGGGTTCCACATCGAGGCCGAGGTGGTGGTCCCGCAGCGGCCGGAGACCGCTCCGGCCCCGGAACAGCAGGCGGGGGACACCTCGGACCTCCAGGTGTTCAGCGTGCAGACCAGCACGTACACCACCGTGACCGACCCCGAAGCGGCAGGACTCGGCGACAGCACCGAAACCTTCCTGACCGCGCTCCTGGGGCTGGACGCCGCCGCCGGAACCGATGCCGCGGCCTCCGGGGGAGGTCCCGCCGGGCCGGACCTGCCCGACGACCGCCCCGGACACGTCGGCCCCGACGGCGTGCGCCGGTTCGCCACCGACGGCGACGGCGCGGGGTACGGGAAGCTCGTCCTCGGCGGCCGGTTCCCGTCCCTGACCGCGGAGCAGCAGAACTCCGCCCGGGCCTACACGAAGAACGCGCAGTTCTACAACGACTTCTCCCGGCACGCCAGCCCCGAGTCCGAGGTCCTTCGGCTCAGCGAGCACCGGTTCTTCGGCGCGTGGGTCGAGAAGTGGTTCGGCGGGCACACCCCGTCCAAGGAGAACGCGGAGGAGACCTGGGACCTCCTGCGCGAGGGGATGGACATGCTGGACCGGGCCGTGGAGCCGGTTCCGGAGGCGGTCGAGGTACGGCGCTCGGTGTTCGACGTGGGCTTCATGGCCCCGCCGGGGCGGCCCTTCCACGACGTCACGGACCTGATCGGCACGGAGTTCGTCGAACGGGGCTTCCTCTCGGGGTCGCTGGGGGCCGAGACCGTGAACCGGACCGCCGCCTACCAGTTCCACCTGGCCGTGCCCGCGGGGCACCCGGCCCTGTGGATCGGCGACGACAGCGTGCACCGCTCCGAGCGGGAACTCCTCCTGCCGCGCGGAACGCGCTTCAGGATCGACGACGCGCTCCAGGACCCCGACACCGGGCAGTGGACCCTGCGGGTCACCGTGCTGCCGTTCACACCGCGACCGTGACGAAGGAGGGGAGATGGCCGACGAGGAGCGGGCCGCGCGGGACGGGTTCCGCCCGGACTTCGCGGGCGCCGAGCCCAGGTTCGCCGCCGACACCGACGGGCCGGTGCTGCACGTCCCGGTGCTGCGGGGGGACGGGAGCGTGCTGGGCCGCCTCTGGGCTTCGCGGGACGGGGCCGCCGCGGGGTTCCTGCCCGCGCCCGGTCCGGCGGGGCTGAACGCCAAGGGCGCCTGGGTGCGCCGCCTGATCCTGGCCCGGGCCCAGGGGCTGGACGCCCTCGGCGCGCTGGCACGCTGGACCGGGGCCCCTCAGGACGACCGGGCCGGGGCGGTCCCACCGGGGAGCGTGCCCGAGCACGCCGACCGCCTGCTCGGAATCCCTCCCCCTGATCCGGGCGGGGCCCGCGACACCGAGGTGACTGATGGAGACGAGAGGAAGTGAGGACGGCCATGGACGGTGGGAGCTCACCCGAGGACGGGTACCGCACGGACCGGGGTGGGACGGACTCCGAACCGTCCCGCGGGGCCGACGGCCCCGGGGGCTCTTCCCTTGCGCCGGGTGCGGGGCAGGAGGTGTTCGACCGGTGGAGCGACGAGGCGCTGGCCCCGGTGCTGGTCGGCCGCTCCTACGCCCCGACCACGGCAGGTCCCGTGCTGTACCTGCCCGTGCACCGGGACGGCGTCCTCATCGGCTACCTGTGGGCCTCGGACACCGAGGAGGCCAGCGACTTCCAGCCCCTCCTGCCGCCCGACGCGGCGGGCAACGCCGCCCGCGGCTGGTGGACGATGGAGCACGTGCGCCTGCGCGGTGAGGGGCTGACCGCGCTGGAGGCGCTCCGGTCCTGCGCCGGGAGGGTCGACGACCCCCAGGGGGGACGGGTGGACGCCGACGCCCCCGAGTCCCGTGCCGCGAGCCTGGAGGAACTGCGCGCCCTCGCCCGGGGTTGAGGCACCGGCCCCGGGCCTGCTAACGAGTTGGTGCGTGACAGCAGGTGAAGGTCTCGCTGGAGGACGGTGGCATGCTCTGGTCGTGAGTCCCAGCCAGGGACCGGCCACAGCACGAGCAGGCCCAAGCCCACGCGGACAGGGTGCCGCTGTGGTGGCGCACGCACGGCGGACGGCCTCCTCGACCACGGTGCGCGATCAAGGGGGGAGAGTCTTCTCAGGTCTGCTCGTCTCGGTGGCGAAGGGTCCGCGCCAAGGCGCAAGGCCCTGCGCGGCACCCACCCGGACGGGTGACATCCGGGAAACTCCTCTTACACAGGACTTTCAGGGCATAGGCGGCAGGTTTCGGCGTTTCCCGGATGTGGCGGTCCAGGTGTCCCTAGGCTCGCTCGGAACCGTTCCGAGGAGTCCCGATGCCCGCCCTGCCCGAGTCCGGCACACCCCGCCATCCGTACCGCAACCTGGTGCTCCTGTCCCTGCTGACCCTGTCCGGCAGCCGACCCGCGCACGGCCTGCTCGAACACGCGCACCGGCTGGTCACCGGAGCCCTGCCGCGCGGGCGGCGCCGCCCGCGCCCCCAGGCCTACCCCCGGGTGCGCCGCCGGGTGCTGCGCCGCTCCCTGCGCCCGCGCGGTCGGCACCTCAGAGGCGGCGCGGCGGGGCTGCGCCTGTCCCCCGTGGACGGCGCGGGCGGCGAGGCCCGGCTCCTGGAGGGGTTGGACGGCCTGGACCCGCGGGCGCGTGCGGCCTACGGGCTGCTGCGGGTGGAGGGACTGTCCGCCGAGGAGGCCGCCGCCCTGCTCTCCTCGGTCGGCGTGCGCGACGCGTCCGGCGCCGTGGAGCGGGCCCTGGAGGCGGGGGGTGAACACCGGCTCCCCGACCCCACGGTGGTCCGGGTCAGCGGTCGGGGCCCGATCGTGGAACGGCGCGCGCTGGCCGCCGTCGCGGTCCTGGCCGGGCTGGCCCTGGTCGCGCTGTCCCTGGGCACCGCCAGGACGGTCGCGCCCGTGCTGTCCCCGGGCCCGGCGCCGGTGGCCCTGGCCGACGCCCCCGACGAGGGGGTCTGGCGCGAGCGCTTCCGGCTGGACCTGACCGCCTGGCACCCGCGGGGCGACGCGGTCGGCGACGAACAGCTGGTCCAGCGGGCCCTGCGCGCGTGGTCGGCGCACAGCGCCGAGGGCGGCGCGGGTCCGCTGCGGGGCCGGACGGCGCAGGCCGCGGGCGGCGGCGCGGTCCCGGCGCCGCGCGCGCCCCGCCTGGTGTTCGCGGGCGAGGTGGCCGGGGACGAGGTGGTGCTCCTGCACGACGCCCCGTGGGTGGCGCGCTACACCGACGACGGCTCGGACGAGCGGGTGGAGGTGTTCGGCGAACCCGGCAACGGGGTGGCCGACTGGCCCGCCCTGCGCCTGGCAGACACCGCTGAGGGCACCCGTTACCTGCTGCCGCCGTGGGTGACCGAGGCCGCCTCCGCTCCGCTGGGCGGGCAGGACCCGGACTGGACGGACCTGGCGCACGAGGACGGCGTGACCGGGCCCGTGCCGACCGGGGAGCGGTGCGGCGTGGGACCGGCGCTGCGCCTGCGCGCGCCGGAGGTGGCGCACGGGCAGCCCTACACCGCCGTCGACCTGGGCGGTCTGGACACCGCCCACCTGGGGTACATGCCGCCCCCGCCCGGGGAGATCCGTCGCCTGGGCCCGCACGAGGTGCTCGACTCCGACAGCGGCTTCGGGCTGTGGGGGTTGGCGGCCTGCGCCGGGGAGCCGCCCGCCGAACCGGTCCGCACGGCCACGGCCTGGGAGTTCGCCCGTCAGGAACTGCCCGGCGGCGGCACCGGCCGGTGGGTGTGCGTGCGCTACGGTGCCCACGACGGCGGCGGCCTGGCCCGCGCCGTGCTGGTGGCCGACACAGAGGAGGGCACCGACACCGTGGTCGCGGGCGAGCGCGAGGGCGGCTGGGAGTGCAGCAACCTCGACCGGCAGGTGGCGGCGGGCGCCTGGTGGCAGGACGGGGACGGCCGGTGGCACTATCTGGCGGCGGCCTCCCGGGAGGCGGACCGGATCAGCGTGCGGGGCGCCGCCAGCGGCAGCGCGGAGGGCGGCGAGGCCCTCGCCGTGGAGGGGCCCGAGGGCGGGGAGCCGCCCGCCGGGGAGGTCGGACTCGTCGCCGTGGACGTGCGCGGGGAGGAGATGACCGTGCTCGCCCGCTGAGCCGCCGGGGCCCCGGGGCCGGCCCAGTCGCGCGCCCGGCCGCCGCGCCGCCGCGCCGCCGCCCGCGGCCCGGGGAATCCGCCGCCGCGCGGCGGTGGCCGGTTCCGGCCAGCACGCGTGTGCGCGGGCGCCGGAATACCCCGGGCCGCCCGGTGGTATCACTGGTCTGGACTCCCCCGCGCAGACCGGAGCCGACTACCGAAGCGCGACAGGGCCGGGGTTTCCCGGCCCTGGGAACAGTGGACTGCCCGGCCCCGGCCGTAGTGAGGTGTGACCTATGTCGATCTGGTCCCGCGGTGACCGTACCGGAAGGGTCGAGGAAGCCCTTCTGATGCTGGAGGGGCAGGGGATCATCGACGGCCTGGAAATCCTTCCGAGCGAGGCCAAGCCCTACCGCGTGCTCGTGCCCGCGGGCCTGGTCCACATGGACGAGGACGAGGCGTCGATGTTCGCGCTGGGCGCGGTCGTGGGGGCGTTCGGCGCCATAGCCCGCCAGCACGCCTGAGGCCGGGTCCGGCCCCGCCCGGGCCCGGCGCTACCGGGCGGCCTCCGTGCGGCCCATGGTGCGCAGTACCGCGTCCAGGAGCAGGTCCCGGACCGTCGCGCGGTGCTCAGCGGTGTGCGCCACGGTCAGCTCGTTGTTGAACGTGGACAGGCACAGGCCCACCACCATCTCGGCGATCGGGCGCGCGGGGCGGTCGTCCTTGGGCAGCTCCTCCACGAGGCGGGCGATCTCCACCGCGTCGCGCACGGCCTCCACCCACGGTTCGGTGCGCTCACGCCACCAGTCGCGCTGCGGACCGGGCTCGGAGCCCAGGCCGGAGACGGCGGCGAGCAGCCCGCCCGACTCCAGCCACAGCCCCGCCCAGGCGTCCACGACGCGGCCCATGTAGCCGTCGATGGTCTCCATGCGGCCGAAGGTGAGGTCGAGCCGGGAGGCGAACGCGGTCAGCCGCACGTCCACGGCGGCCTGGAGCACCTGGTTCTTGTGGCCGTAGTACCGGTAGACGGTGGAGCGGTCGATGTCCAGGCCCTCGGTGATCTCCTTGTAGGTGATCTGGCTGAAGGGCTTGGCTCGCAGCAGCTCGACCAGGCTGTCCTGCAACTGGAGCATGCGCTGCGCTGCGCGCGGGCTTCCGCCCGTGCCCTGTCCCGCCTCCCCCTGCGCCCCCGTGCCCGATCCCTGTTCCGCCATCTGTCCCCGCAGCCCTCGTCGACCGAATTCCCCCCACCTTGCCGCACCGGGGAGGCTTCCTCCAACACCGCGTTGGGGGGAGGACGGACGCGTGGCCTCGCACGGGGCCCTCCCGCGCGCCGGGGCGGACCGCCGGGGCACGGTGCCGCCCCCGCGCGGACGCGTCGGGCGGCGGGGGCGGGGTCGGCTAGCCCTCCCGCTGGGCGGCGAGTTCCTGGACCCTGCGGGCGCGGTGCGAGGTCAGGAAGTCGCGGTACCAGTGGTAGCTGTCCTTGGGGTGGCGCTCCAGGCGCTCGTAGTCGACGCGGACCAGCCCGAAGCGGCGGTCGTAGCCGTAGGCCCACTCGAAGTTGTCCAGCAGCGACCACACGAAGTAGCCGCGCACGTCCACCCCCGCGTCGATGGCCGTGGCCAGGGCGTCCAGGTGGTCGCGCAGGTACTCGATGCGGCCCGTGTCGCGCACCCGGCCGGTCTCGTCGGGCTGGTCGTCCTCGGCCGAGCCGTTCTCGGTGATGAAGATGGGCGGCAGGTTCGGGTAGCGCCGGTCCAGGTCGATGAGCAGGTCGGCGAAGGTGGCCGGGACCACCGGCCAGCCCATGGTCGTGTGCCGCACGCCCTCGATCGGCACCTGCTCGGTGCGGATGTCCACGGCGGTGCGCGCGGTCGGGTCGGCCTCGCTGTGGGGGGCGTCGCGCAGCATGATCGGCCGGTAGAAGTTGACGCCCAGGAAGTCCAGCGGCTGGCCGATGATGCGCAGGTCGCCGTCGGCGCGGTAGGAGCCGTCGGCCATCCCCTCCCAGACCTCGTCCTCGTTGTCGGGGTAGGTCCCGGCGAAGATGGGGTCGAACCACACGCGGTTGTGCAGGGTGCGGGCCCGCTCCACGGCGGCGCGGTCGGCCTCGGAGTCGGTGGCGGGCAGGAAGTGGTCGGGGTTGAGGGTGATGCCGACCTCCCCGGCGGCGGCCGCGCGCAGCTCGCCGGTGGCCATGCCGTGGGCGAGCAGCAGGTGGTGCGCGGCGGCCAGGGCGGGCGTGCCCTCCCTGGTGCCGGGGGCGTGGCGGCCGACGGCGTGGCCGACGAAGGCCGAGCAGAAGGGTTCGTTGAGGGTGATCCACCGGTTGACCCGGTCGCCGAGGCGGTCGGCGACGATGCGGGAGTACTCGGCGAAGCGGTAGGCGGTGTCGCGGACCCGCCAGCCGCCCTCGTCCTCCAGCGCCTGGGGCAGGTCCCAGTGGTAGAGGGTCAGGGCGGGTTCGATCCCGGCGCCCAGGATGGTGTCCACGAGGCGGTCGTAGAAGGCCAGCCCCTCGGGGTTGGGGCGGCCCTTGCCCGTGGGCTGCACGCGCGGCCAGGCCACGGAGAAGCGGTACAGGTCCACGCCCAGGTCGGCGAGCAGGGCGACGTCCTCCCCGTAGCGGTGGTAGTGGTCGCAGGCGACGTCGCCGCTCTCTCCGCGGGCGACGCGCCCCGGGACCCGGCAGTAGGTGTCCCAGATGGAGGGCCCCCGGCCGCCCTCGTGTACGCCGCCCTCGATCTGGTAGGCGGCGGTGGCGGTGCCGAAGAGGAGGCTGGCGGGCAGTGTGGGCTCTTCCATGGCGTTCCTTTCCTGGGAGCGCTCCCAATCCTACCGAAGGCGACCTCTGACACCAACCATCCTTAAGTAGTCGAACAAACACCCTGAGCACGCGGAACACCGGTGCTGGGCGTCCTCCCACCACCTCCGTCCGCTCCCGGTCCCGCCCGCGGCACAGGGGCCTCACGCAAGCCGGACCGCCTCCCGTATCGTCGCACTGCACGGTGCCCCTCCCCCGTCTGCCCCGTCTCCCCCAGCGCACGGAAGGAACCCATGAGCGACTGGATCGACTACTCCCAGAACCGGAAGATCCGGGAACTGGAGGAGAGTCTCGGCTCAGCCCACTACCAGATGGCCACCGAACGCCGCAGGATGCGCTCGGAGCTGTCCCGTGTCCAGGGCACCCTCGAACAGAGGCTGGACCGCGTCTCGGCATCCCTTGACGCCTTCATCGAGCTCAGCGACGTGCGCGCCGTCCTGGCGATGTTCGACGGAGCCGCCCTGGCCCGCCACCGCACCCTCCAGATGCTGGACGGCGTGCCCGTCGCCCACCCCGACCTGGAGGACGTCCCCGACTACTGGCTGGTCCCGGCCGCCCTCGGCCTGCACGCGCTGCTGGAGGACGACCCGGCCGCCGCACGCGTCCGCTTCGACGAGGCCGCCCGGCGCGACGCGACGCGCGCGGGCCACTTCGCGGCGCTGGCCACCGCCCTGACCAGTGCCGACCACGCCCGCGCCATGAACGCCGCCGCGACCGCCGACCTGCTCCCCCAGCTGCCCCTGCCCACCGAGGAGGTGACCCGGGGCCAGCGCGCCCTGTGGCTGCTCACCGCCGACGGCTCCTTCGGCGACGACGCCCGCCAGCTCCTCCTGTCGTCCACGCTGCGCGCCTGGTCCGAGGAGCAGGTCGAGGTTCCGGCCTCCGCGGGGCTGTCCGCCCTGACGGCGGACGCCTCCGGTGCCTCCCCCTCCCCGGCCTCCCGTGGGAGCCGTGGGAAGAAGGCCGGAGGGCTCGTCGAGCGCGCCGAGGCCGCGCGGCGGATCACCGCGCTGCGCGAGGGCGTCGCCCGTGTCGTCGCGCTCGACGGCGAGGACGCCTCCACCGCGGCACTCGCCCCCGACGAGGTCAGCGCCGCCTTCCTCAGCGACACCCTGCGCCTGCTGGTGGAGGAGGGCAGTCCCGAGGAGGCCCCGCTGCTGGCCCGCGCCCGCGAACTGCGCGCGGTCATCGAGAGCAGCGGCGAGGGCGGGCCGCCGCAGCGGTGGACCGACACCGTGGGCACCGTCGCCTCCCTGCTCGGCGACGACCTGGTCCGCCAGGACGCACCGCCCCACCGCCGCACCTTCGCCCTGGCCCTGCAGCGCCCGACCGTGATGGAGCGCGCCGAGGAGCTGGTGCGCGAGGCCGCCGCGCCGGTGGAGGACTCCACGACCCTCCAGGTGCAGGGCGTGCAGGTGACGCTCTCCTCCCACGGCGCCGAACCCCGTGAGCTGGAGCGCGCCCGCACCCAGCTGCGCGCGCGCTGGCACGACACCGGCTCCGCCCGGACCTACGCGTGGGGCCTCCTGGCCATGGCCGGTCTGCTGGCGGTGCTGGGGATGGTCTCGGCCAACGGTCTGGTCTGGTTCCTGTGCGTGGCCACCGCGGTGGGCGCCGGGATCGCGCTGATGGTCGACCAGACCAGGCGCGCCGAGGCCCGCGACACCGCCGAGGCGACCGTCCGGCGGCTGGACGCCCACATCGCCGAGGCCGCCGAGAAGTGGCGTGATTCGCTGCTGGCCTCCGAGGAGCACGCCGTCACGGCCAGGCACGAGGCGGGGCAGATCGACCGCCTGCTCAACACGTGAGGAGAGGAGGAAGGACACCAGGGGACATGGGACCGTCCTCCGCGCGGACCAGGCTCCGCGGCGACCCGCGGAGTCCGTGGCTCCACCTTCCCTGGCGCAGGTGAGGGGCAGGCGGGGGCGGCGGGCCTCAGACGCCCTCCCGCGCCGGCCCGGCCACGAGCAGGCGCATCTCCATCGGCAGGTCGCGGATCCCCCGGGTGGTCAGTCCGGCCGGGCGCAGCAGCGCCTCGTACTCGCGCTCGGTGCGCTCGGCCCCGGTGGTCATCACCATCATGTGCGCGTCGAACACCGCCGACAGCCAGGGCAGGCCGTCGTCGGGCAGGACCCGCTCGGCGATCAGCACGAGCCCGTCGGTGGCCATCGCCTCGCGGCAGTGGCGCAGCACGGTGCGGGCGTCCTCGTCGGACCAGTTGTGCAGGACCCGGCTGAGCAGGTAGACGTCGGCGCCCCGGGGCACGCTCCGGAGGAAGTCGCCCTCCACCAGCTCGCACCGCCCGTCCCCGACGAACGCGCCCAGGCGCGCGCGGGCGGCGGCCAGCGCGGGCGGACGCTCCACGAGCACCCCGCGCGCGTGCGGCGCGCGGGCCAGGACGGTGGCCAGGAGCTCGCCGTCCCCTCCCCCGAGGTCGACCACCGTGCGGGCTCCGGTGAAGTCGTGGACGTCGGGGACGGCGGTGGAGAACCGGCCGCCCGCGGCCATCCCGGCCGTGTAGCGCGCCGCGTCTTCGGGGTGGCGCTCCAGGTGGGTGAACACGTCGGTGCCGTGGGCGGCCTCGAAGGCGGTGCCGCCGGTGCGCACGCTCTCGCCCAGGCGCGCCCACGCGGCGGTGAACATCTCGCTGTCGTAGAGCAGTGCCAGGTCGGCCATGCCCGAGGGGTGGTCCCTGTGCAGGGCGGCCCCGACCTCCGTGGGCCGGTAGCGCCCGTCGCGGCTCTCCACGACCCCCACGGCCGTGAGCAGGCGCAGCAGGCGTTCCAGCCGGTCGGGGCGCAGGTCCAGTTCACCTGCCAGGGCGGCGGCGTCGACGGCGCCCCCGGCGAGGCGGTCGAGCACGCCCAGTTCGACCGCGGTGGCCACCGCCCGGGCCACCCACGGCCCGGTCATGAGCCGCAGCACCTCGCGCTCGGCGGATCCGTTCCCCGTCATCCCCACCTCCGTCAACAGGCCCTCAGAGCCAACCGTTGCGACGGAAGACAACGTAGAGGCTCAGGCTCGTCAGCGCCATGAGGGCCAGGGCCAGGGGCCAGCTGAACGCCCAGTGGTAGTCGCCGCCCGGGGAGATGTTCATGCCGTAGACGGAGGAGATGAGGGTGGGCACGACCAGGATGCCGCCCCAGGAGGAGACCTTCTTCATCGCCTCGTTCTGCGCCTGGTCGATGAGGGCGCTGTTGACCGACATGATGTTCTGCAACAGCTGGCGGAAGCCGTCCACGCGCTCGCGCACGGCGGCGACGTGGTCGGCGACGTCGCGCAGGCGGTGGTGCAGTTCGCCGCGCCGTTCGGCGGGGATGCGGAAGGGGTCGGCGGAGGCGAAGCCCTGGCGGCGCGCCGGGGGCCGGGCCCCCTCCGGTTCGACGAGGGCGTCCGCGAACGGCCGCGGGTCCGGGTGCCCGGGGCGTTCGGGGTCGTGGGCCAGCGGCCCCATGAGCCTGTCCAGGACTCCCCCGAGGGGTTCCACGGCACGCGAGAGCAGGATGACCTCGCGGGCGAGGCGGTAGGTGCGCCGTGAGGCCCGGGAGTCGCCGCCGAAGACCTGGTTCTCCACCTCGTCGATGTCGTCCTGGAGTTCGGAGACGACGGGGGCGTAGCCGTCCACGACCAGGTCCAGGACGGCGTGGACCACGGCCAGGGTGCCGTGCGCCAGGGCGCGGGGGTCGGCCTCCAGGAAGTCGCGGACGCTCTCGAAGTCCACCTGCTCGGTGTGGCCGATGGTGACCACGAAGTCCCGTCCGGCGAAGAGGTGGATCTCGTCGACCTCGACCGACTCGCGCACGGTGTCGTAGCGGGCCGGGCGCAGCACGAGGAAGAGCACGCCCCGGTAGACCTCGGCCTTGGGGCGCTGGTGGGCGACGATGGCGTCCTCCAGGGCCAGGGAGGGCAGGCCGAAGAGGCGGGCGACCTCGGTGAGCTGGTCGCGGTCGGGGGCGGTCATGCTGACCCAGGCCATGAGGCCGGGGTCGTGCTCGGCGGCGCCGCGGGCCTCGGCGACGGTGTCGGCCTCGCGCTCGCGGTGCCCGTCGCGGTAGAGGAGCGCGCGGACCGGGCCGGGTGAGCCGCGGTCGGGCAGCGCGGCCCTTCTGCGGCCCAGGTCCATGATGCGTTCCGGCGCGGAGTCGCTCATACGTCGTGCCCCTCCCGTGCGTGGTCGGACGGCGCGCCCGCCCACCGGCCCGGACCGGCGGGAGGCGCTCCCTGGAAGGACTGCCCCGAACGGGGCGGGGCAGTCGGCCGGGACGTCCCGCGCGGGGTGGGCACGGACACGGCGCCTGTACCGGCCCCCGGGGGCCTCAGCCGCCCAGCCCCGAGGCGCGGACCGTGATGTTGAGCCGCCCGTCCAGGCCCAGGCCGGGCGGCGCGGTGCCGGGCCGGGTGCGGGGGACGCCGTGGTAGGCCATGCGGGAGGGGCCGCCGAAGACGAACAGGTCCCCGCTGCGCAGTTCGACGTCGGTGTGGGGCCGGGTGCGGGTCTCGGTGTTGCCGAAGCGGAACACGCAGGTGTCGCCGAGGCTGAGGGAGACCACGGGTTCACGGGAGAGCTCGTCCCGGTCCTGGTGCATGCCCATGCGCGCGTCGGCGTCGTAGAAGTTGACCAGGGCGACGTCGTAGGGGTCGGACCCCGGTCCGGGAGGCGTGCCGTAGGCGGCCTCCACGGCCCGGGCGGCCAGGTCGCCGAGCAGGTCGGGGAAGGGCTGGACGGGTGTGCCGTCGGGCAGGAGCCGTGCGTAGGAGTAGGTCTGGCGGCGCCCGGAGGGGCCGGGGTCCCGAGCGCCCCGCCGTTCGGCGTGGGGGTTGGGGCCGGGGCTCCAGTGCCAGCCCAGGCTGACCGTCCGCACGCTCATCACCCCGCCGCGCGGCATGGTGTGGCGGCGCATCCCGGCGGGTCCGCGCGCCCAGCCGCGGCAGAGCCGGACCAGGTCGGCCTGGTCCTCGGGACGGAGCCAGCCGGGCACGTGCACGGCGCCGGGCGCCACCTGCGCGGAAGGGCGGTCGAACAGCGCGTCGCTCATGAACACATGCTGCCCCGCGCGGGCGGTGGGCGCCAGCGCGGGGCAGCGGCGGAGCGGGTCAGCGGCGCAGGAGCTCGCGGACGTTGACCACGAGCAGCAGCACCACGATCACCGCGACGGGGACGGTGATGGCGATGCGCCAGTTGACCACGAACGCGGCCACCACCCCCACGACGAGTCCGACGACCACCGCGATGACCGCCAGCCCGATGAGGTACTGGACGAACTTGCGGCGGGCCACGGAGTCGACCGCGGCGAAGACCACGACCACGCCGATCATCGCGTAGAAGGTGTACTGCCCGTTCAGGACGAACATGGGCAGCGCGAGCGAGATCAGCAGGAGCGGGGTGCTCAGGGCCACCCACAGGTGCAGGAAGCGGGTGGAGCGCTGCGTCCCCGAGGAGTAGGGCAGGTGCGGGGCCTTGAGGTGCCCCGTGGGTGAGGGCACCAGGGGCGTGTCCGCGTCCAGGGCGCGCAGGTGGGTGTCGCGCTCGTCGGCGGTCAGCACGCGGGTCTCGTAGACCTCGCCCAGTTCCATCTCCAGGGCGGCGATGCGCTCGGCGTACTCGCGGGCGCGGGGCCGCGAGTGGGCCTCGCGCTCCAGGACGATGCGGGCCGAGTGGAGCTGGCGCAGGCGGTCGCGGCGGCTGATGACGTCGGCGTCCAGGGCGCGCAGCCGCTCGTCCAGGGCGCGCACGTGGGCGCGCAGCTCGGCGCGGGCGGCGGGTTCGGTGGGGGCGACCTTCTGGAGGCCCACCCACGCCAGCGGGTCGGCCCAGGAGCGTCGGATGGTGCCGTCGCGCTCGTAGCGCGGGCCGCTGGGGGCGCGCTCGCCGTCGAAGAAGTCACCGGTGTCGCGTCCCCACAGGCCGCGGAACCCCGTCAGCCAGGAGGTGTCGTCGTCGATGAGGACGGCCGACCACTCGCGGTCGCCGCCGGGGCCCAGGCGCATGCCGTCGCCGCGGGCGTAGTCGACGAAGGGGACGCCGATGCCGTGCCGGTTCAGGGCGCTGTCGGCGCGGAAGATGCGGTGGGTGATCCACCGCCAGGCGCGCATGGGGCCGCGCAGGAAGGAGGGGTCGACCTGGATGAGGTAGTCGCCGGGCAGCATCTGGTGGGAGTGCGAGCCCGCGCCGACGTAGACGATGGGGTGGTCGCCGTCCCGGTGCAGGTCGGGGTCGTCCCAGCTGCGGCGCAGGTCGTCGCCGTGGTACTCGTGCGAGGAGGCGCCCACCCAGACGGGGCGGGTGGTGCCGTCGGGGTTGTCCACGACGTAGACGGTGACGCGCTCCCAGTCGGCCTCGTGGTCGTTGACGCCGCCGTAGATGGTCCTCCAGTCGTTCATCGCGTAGAAGAACCAGTACTGGAGGATGGTGTAGCCGCCCTCGCGGGTGACGCGGCCGTAGTAGGTGACGCCGCCGTTGTCGACGCGCTCGCGGTATCGGGTCACCGCGGCGAAGGTGAGGCCGCCGGGGACGGCCCCGCGGATGAGCAGGGAGAGCTTCATCAGGATGTCCAGGACCCGGCCCAGGACTCCGACGGCGGCCAGGCGGCCGCTCTTGGGGATGACGGTGCGGGCCACGCCCTTGTAGCGGCGGGCCTCCTCGCGCAGGGTCTCCTCCTGGACGAAGCGCAGGTGCTTGTGGCGCCCGGGCCACTTCTCCTCGGCCCGGGAGAGGCGGTCGAGGGTGAGTTCCCCGGCCGGGACGAGACGGCTCTCGCCGCCGCCCGGCTCCTCGATCCACAGGCTGCAGTTGCGTACGTAGGCGTCCACGTCGGTGGGGAAGAAGAGCTCCCCCTTGGTGCACATGAGCACCGGTTCGTAGGCGCGGAGGAGTTCGAGATCAGATTTCGCGGCCATGGTTCGCACCAAGCTAGTGCATTCCGGAGACGCTCCGTACCGACGCGGCGAAGTGGCGTGAGTGACGGATGTCGCTTGTGGGACGGGGCTGGCGCACGCATCCCAGTATCGCATTCCAGGAATGCAATCACTTGCCAAGTCGGAAAGTGAGTGCCATGCTGGCAACAGGTTGAGCGAACGGAGAACGACATGCGCAGGAACGAGGCGCTGGACGCGCTGGAGCGGGCGGAGGCGGTGGGGACGCGTGTGCGCGCCCTCGGGCGCTGGTACGCGGTCTACGGCGTCGGATACGGGCTGATGAGCATGGCCGTGGTCCTGACGCTGGGGCTGAGCGGGACGCTCTGGGGTGTGGTGGCCGCGATGGCCGTCCTGGCGGTGGCCCTCACCGCGCTGAGCGTCTACCAGGCCCGGCAGCCGGTCAAGCCGCTCGGGTACGCCCGCCTGCACCTGTGGGGCATCATCCTGTGGGGCACGGTCTACGCGCTGACGGTGGTGGCGGGCATGTACCTCTTCCCCCAGGACCCCGCCTGGTGGATCCCCATGGCGGTGCTGAGCGCCGTCCCCACCTCGGTGGCGGGCTGCATGGCGCTGCGTCGTAGCAGGAGCACGGTGTGAACCACCCGCGCAGCCGACTGGACGAGGTGATCCACGCCCCGGTCCGCTTCTCCATCGTCGCGGCGCTGGCCTCGGCGACCGAGATCGAGTTCCGGGTGCTGCGTGACACCGTCGAGGTCACCGACTCGGCACTGTCCAAACAGATCACGGTGTTGGAGAACGCGGACTACGTCCGGGTGAGCAAGTTCCCGGTGGGACGGCGCACCCGCACGTCCCTGTCGCTGACCGCTGAGGGGCGGGCCGCCTTCGAGCAGCACGTCCGGGCACTGCGCGAGATCGCCTCGGGCTCCCACGTCCGCGTCCCCGACGCCGAGTGAGCCCGTCTCCTCAGGCCGCCCGGCCCTGGGCGGCCGGGACCGGTGCCGCCGGTGCCGCCTCCGGCGGGGTCCGCGCACCCGCGGGCTCCTCCTCCCGGGCGGGGGCGGGCACGGCGGGCCTCCGGGAGCCGTCGCCCCGGGCCGCCCCCGCGCCCGCGACCACCACCAGGACCATGCCCGCGACCTGCACGAGGGCGGGCGCCTGGCCGATGACCACCAGGCCCATCACCAGGGCGACCGCCGGTTCCAGGCTGGAGAACGTGCTGTAGGCGGTGCGGCTCATCCGCTGGAGGGCCACCATCTCCAGCAGGAACGGCACCATCGGGAACAGCAGCGCGATGAGCAGGGTGAACAGCACCAGGTCGAGGTCTGGGGCGGCGACCAGGCCGGGGACGCCCAGCGGCGCGCTGACCACCGCCCCCACCGTCATGGTCAGGGCCAGGCCGTGCACGGCGCCGAACCCGGCGCCCACCCGCTGGGTCAGCACGATGTAGCCCACCACGCAGACCGCGCCGGCCAGGGCGAAGCCGACCCCGACCAGGTCGAGCTCGCCCTGCCAGGGGCGGGTCAGGCAGAGCACGCCCGCGACCGCGGCGAGGATCCACACGAGTTCGCGGCGGCGGCGCATGGCGGCCACGGCCACCACGAGGGTGCCGAGGAACTCGATGGAGGTGGCGGTGCCGAGTTCGATCCGCGCCGTGGCCTCGGAGTAGAACAGCATCATCCCCGCGCTCGCTGTGCCCAGGATCACCACGGCGCCCAGTTCGCGCCGCGTCGCCGCGCGTACGGCCCGCCACAGGGAGCGACCGCCCAGGGCCAGCAGCAGGAGCGCGGCCCAGGTCAGCCGGAGCCAGGTGACGGTGGCGGGGCTGGCCTGGGCGAAGGCGGTGACGGCCAGCGCGCTGCCGGTGTGCAGGGTGAACATGCCGATGAGCAGCATGAACGGCGCCGGGACCCCGAAGCGGGCACGGCGGAGCGAGGGAACGAGAGAACGGATCACCCGATCATTGCACCGACGGGGTTCGTTTCTGTCCACGGACCATTGGTTGACGGACCATGTAGTTTCGGTGGATGGATTTCACCCGGTTGCGCCTGCTGGTCGAACTGGAGCGGCTGGGCACGATGGCCGCGGTGTCCGAGGTCACGGGCATGAGCACGTCGGCGGTCTCCAAGCACTTCGCCGTCCTGGAGCGGGAGGCGGGCGTTCCGCTGATCGCACCCGACGGGCGGCGGGTGCGCCTGACCCCGGCCGGGCGGCGGCTGGCCGAGCACGCGGTGGGCATCCTGGCCCGGGTGGAGGCGGCGCGCGCGGAGTTCGACGGCGAGGGCGAGCCGGCCGGCCGCGTCGACCTGGTGATGTACACCACAGCGGCGCCCCTGGTACTGCCCGCGCTGCGCCGTCTGCGGCGCGACCACCCCGGGATCGACATCCACCTGACCGAGCACGAGTCCGAGCACGCGCTGGAGCTGCTCCAGGACGGGCGGGCGGACCTGGGGGTGGTGTACCAGTACAGCCTGCTTCCCCGGGATTTCCCGGGGACACTGACGGTGCACCCGATCGGGAGCGAGGACCTGCTGCTCGCCCAGCCTTCGGAGGGCGCCGACAGCCGCGCCCTGACCCGGCGGCGGCTGCGGGAGCTGACGGACGCGGCGTGGATAGCCAGCCCCTACCGGCGCGACGAGGAGGCGCTGGTGCAGCGCATGTGCGCCGAGGCCGGGTTCACGCCGCGCATCGTCCACCGGATCGACAACCTGGAGCTGTTCGAGGAGCTGGCGGCGGAGGGCCTGGGAGTGGGCGTGGTGCCGCGGTTGTCGGCGGTGACCCGGCGCGGGGTGGCGCACGCGCCCCTGGGCGAGCTCGGCGGTGTCCGCCGTGTCTACCTGGCGGGCCGCACCGGCGGATGGGCGTGGAAGCCCATCCGGCTGGTGGCGGAGTACCTGCGGGAGTCGGCCGCGAACGTGCTGGGCGGAGTGGCCAGATAGGACCGGGGCCCGCGAGCGGCGCGGCAGGGCCGGAAACCTCAGCCCGCGATGGCGAAGGGTCCCACCGACGGCACGGGAACCTTGCTGGCGGCCTCGCGCATGGCGGTGAGCAGGGGCTCGGGCGAGGAACCCGCGCGGGAGAGGGCGACGATGTGCCGGCGCGCGCTCTCGCGCACGCCCCGCACCACGATCCGCGGCGTGCTCAGGCCGGTCCAGGCCAGGCGCGGCATCAGGGCGATGCCCAGCCCCGCCTGCACCAGGGAGAACACGGCGCTGAAGTCGTCCACGGTGTGCACCACGCGGGGCTGGAAGCCCACCTGGTGGGCGGCGCCGGACACGCACTCGTGCCAGGCGGTGCCGGGCGCGGACAGGATCCAGTCCTCGTCGGAGAGGTCCTCGGCCAGGTGGAGGCTGGTGCGCGCGGCCAGCGGGTGCTGGTAGGGCAGGATCGCGTCGAACAGCTCGACCATGACCGGGTCGACCCGGAAGTCGGGGTCGCCGCTGGCGGGCAGGTGGCCGGTGGACATGGTCAGGGCCATGTCCAGGCGGCCCGAGCGCACCATCTCGGCGCTGTGCTCGGGGTCGGCCTGGACGACCTCGAAGGACCAGTCCGGGTGGCTCGTGCGCAGGCGCGCCAGGGCCGGGGCGATGAGGTCGCTGATCCCGGTGGAGAAGGCGCCGATCCGGACGACGCCGCGGTCGCCCTCGGCGTACTCGGCCAGGTCCGCGGCGGCGCGCTCCATCTCCGCGAAGATGACGTGCGCGCGTTTGAGCAGGACCCGGGCGGCCCCGGTGAGCAGGAAGCGGCGGCCGTTGCGTTCGACGAGGGGGACCCCGGCCTCCTTGGCCAGGGCGGCGAGCTGCTGGGAGACCGCCGACGGGGTGACGTTGAGCGCCTCCGCGGTCGCCGCCACCGTGTGGTGGTGGTCGAGTGCCTGGAGGAGCTGTAGCCGCCGAACGTCGATCATGACTTCCAACTTATGGCAGTACGTACAGATTTCAGGGTGGTTTCGCGCGCGTTGCACAGGTTAGGAGCGTGATTCCATGCACACTGTCAGCCAGCGCTCCATCAAAAGAAAAAAACTTTCTTTTTCTCTTATCGCAATCTCCGACACCTCTTTCTCCGTGTCGAGCACGTTCCGGTCGATACGGACACGTACAGTCGGTTCCACAGCTCAACCACGGGTCAACCCCGGGGGGATCAGCACCCAATGCTGGTGAAACGGGTGAGAAAAACATGCAAAATTCGCTGATGACCAAACCTCGACAGTCCGACGTCGGTGTGCTCAGCTTCCGCTACCTGGGAGCCCACGAGGTGGAGGAACTCGCGGACCTGTGGGGCGCCCTCCACCAGCAGCACACCCTGACGGCCCCGCACCTGGCGGACATCATCGGCCCCGTGAGCCTGGACGAGTCCTGGAGGCGCCGCCGCGCCCAGTACACGGCCTGGCTCGCCGACCCCGAGACCCTGGCGATCCTCGCCGAGAGCAACGGCGACCTCGCCGGGTACGCGATGGTCACCATCCGCGACAACGCCCAGGGCAGCTGGGACCGCGGCGCGCGGGGCGCGGTGGTGCAGACCTTCGCCATCGACCCCGAGTACACCGGAAGCGATGTGGGCTCCAAGCTGCTGGAGGAGGTGCGCCGACAGCTCGCGGGCATGGGCGTGCGCGACATCGAGTTCTCCGCGCTGGCCACGGCCTCCGAGGACATCCGCTTCCTGGAGGAGGAGGGCTTCCGGCCCTTCGTGACCACGATGGTCTGCCGAGTGGACGCCTTCGGCGCCCACGACTGACGAACCGGCCGGAACCGTTGCCGGCGTGAGGCACACGGGTCCTGACCCGCGTCTCAGCGAGGTCGGGCGGTCGAGACGCGCTATGGGTACAAGATCACGGCGTGCGGAGCGGATCCGGCGAACCTCTGTGGTCGGTACGGCCGGCGCCCGGAAGAGGAACCCCCTCTTCGGCCTCGGAAGGCCGAAGAGGGGGTTCCCGCCGTCACCGACACACCCCCGCACCGCCCGAGGGCGAACCGCTACGCTCACACCGTGGCCTCCGACTCCAACACCTGCAACTTCCCTGGCTGCGACCGGCCGGTGCCCCGCGCCTCCTCGCCCGGCCGCCCGCCGCAGTACTGCGACCTTCCCGAGCACACCCGCTGGCGCGCCTGGAAGGAACGCCAGCGCCAGACCCAGGAGGCCGAACGCCAGGAGGAGCTGGCCCGCGCCGCCCAGGAGCCCTCCCCCGCCGACTCCGCCGGGCCCGCGTCCTCCCCCTCCTTCAGCAGCGAACCGGTCACCTCCGCCCGCCTGCGCGCCGACGACCTGCTCACCCGCTTCGCCGTCCAGAGCGAGCAGCTCACCGCCACCCTCCAGGCGGCCACCGAGGCCTTCTCCACCATGACCGACCCGGCCGCGGCCGAGGCCCAGGTGGAGGCCGCCCGCCTCGCCGGGGCCCGGCACGCCGCCGAGGCCGACGCCGCCCGCCTGGAGGCCGAGAACCGCCGCCGCGAGGCCGAGAGCGCACGGCGCGTGGCCGAGGACGCCGCCGCCTCCGCCGTCTCCGCCACCCAGGAGGCCGAGCGCATCGCCGAGGAGGCCCTGGCCGCCCGGGACGCCGCCGAGGCCGAGCGCGACCGGCAGCGCACGCTCGCCGACCGGGCACGGCTGGAACGCGACGCCGCCGTCGCCGAGGCCAACGCCGGGCTGGCCGCCGCCGAACGCCGCATCGCCGAGCAGGCCGCCCGGGCCCGTGAGGAGCTGGAGCACGAGCGGGCCGAGGCGGCCCGGCGGCTCCAGCACGCCCGTGCCGAGGCCGAGGGGCTGCGCGCCGAGACCGCCGAGCACGCCCGCCAACGCGACGAGGCCGTCCTGGCCGCCGAGAGCGCCCGGGCCCGTGCCGCGACCGCCGAGGAGCGCGCGGGCGAGGCCGCCCGGAGCCTGGCCTCCGAACGGGACCGCTTCGACGCCGAACTGGAGCGGACCCGCGAGCGCCTGGAGTCGGACCGCTCGGCGGCGGCCGCCGAGCGCGAACGCCTCACCGCCGAGCTGGAGCGGCTCCACGCCGACCGCGAGCGCCTGGCGGCCGACCTCGACACCCAGCGCCGCAACGCCGAGATCACCCTGGCCGAGTCGCGGGAGGCCGCCGCCGCGCGCCTGGCCCTGGCCGAGGAGGCGCGCGACCGGGCCGTGGCCCGAGCCGAACTGGCCGAACGGCGCGCGGAGCGTGCCGGGTCACCCCCTGCCGGGACGGACGCGGAACACACCGCCACGTAACATCCCGCTCTGAACAGCCCCGCCCCTACGGATGTCCAGTCAGTCACCTAAGTACCGGTTCGTCCCGGTCTAGGATGGGAATCGTGCGAGATCTGGGAACCACTGGAGACACCGGACCGATGAGCGTGGGTGGTTCCCCCGGCGAAGGTTCAGGACCCGAACGCGTCGAGGTGGGCGAACGCCCCCACCCCAGGGTCGACCTGCGGGCGCTGTTCGGGCTCCAGTCCGGCGCCTGGGCGTGGACCACCGCGGTCAAGGCCGCCGTGTCCATGTCGCTCTCCTTCGCCCTGGCCACGTGGCTGTTCGGCTCCGAGGTCGGCACCCTGGCCGCCCTGGGCTCCATGACCGTCCTGTACGAGAAGAAGACGCCCTACGCCTACCGGTCGGCGGCACTGGCCCTGGTCGGCCTGGGCTTCGTCGCCAGCGTCGCCCTCGGCTCCCTGGCCTCGGCCCTGGCCTCCTGGGCACCCGTGTTCTCCATCGGCCTGACCGCCGGAATCGCCACGTGGGTGTGCGCCGCCTGGCGGGTGGACAGGCCGGGCCCCCTGTTCTTCGTCCTGGTCGGGGCGATCTCCACCATCGCCCCCGGCGGCCTGGCCGACGTCCCCCTGCACGCCCTGGTGGCCGCCCTGGGCGCGGCCATCGGCTGGTCGGTGTCGATGTCGGGCGCGCCCGTGCGCGCCCGCCACCCCGAGTACCGCGCCGTGGCCGGGGCCTACCGCCAGCTCGGCTCCCTGCTGCGCGCCGTGGGCACCCCCGACCTGGACCACGCCCAGCACGAGGCCTCCGTGGCCGTGGCCGACGCCTGGCGGATCGTCCTGCTGGCCCAGACCCGCGGCTACCGCACCAGCCCCGAGGCCGCCCGGCTGCGCTCCCTGCTGCGCTGGGTCTCCGACGTGCACCTGGCCACCACCCAGGTGTGCATGGCGCGTCCCACGACCCTCCCCGAGAAGGCCGCCGACTTCGCCGAGCGCATGGCGCAGGCCGTGGCCGACCCCTCCCGCGGCCCCGACCCCGACGAACTCGACGAACTGCGCCGAGGCCTGCGCCCCCGCTCCCTGGAGGCCCGGCTCTACGGCCAGCTGGCCCGGGCCGCGCAGGCCGCGCGCCGCTCCTCCCACGATGACGACGAGCACGCGGCGACCCTGCACGACGAGCGCTACCCGGCGCTGTGGGACGCGCTGCGTTCCAGCCTGGGCTCGGACTCGCTGGTGCGCCCCACCGCGCTGCGCATGTGGATCACGGTGACCGCGGCGGGCGCGTTCAGCCTCCTGCTGGGCCTGGACCACTACTACTGGGTGGGCCTGACCGCGACCGCCGTCCTCCAGGCGGGCAGCGTGGTCCTGACCATGAACCGGGCCCTCCAGCGGTCGCTGGGCACCCTCGTGGGCGTGTTCATCGGCGCCGCGCTGATCGCGGCGCACCCGCCGCTGGTCGTGGTCATCGTGCTCGCCGCGCTGTTCCAGGGGCTCACCCAGCTGGTGGTGGGCCGCAACTTCTTCTACGCCTCGGTCCTCGTCACGCCGATGGCGCTGCTGCTGGCCGGGACCGCCGCGCCCGACCCCATCACCGACCTGGCCGGGTCGCGCATCATCGACACCGTCGTGGGTTCGGTGTTCGGCCTGCTGGGATCGCTGCTGCTGTGGCGCAGGGCGTCGGCGACCCGCCTGCCCCAGGCCATCACGAGCGTGCTGGAGACCTCGCGCGAGTGCATCATGGCGGTCCTGGACCAGGACGTGGAGATCGGCCCCGAACGGCGCTACCGGCTGCGCAGGGACATGCGCGCGGCCCTGGTCAACCTGCGCGGGGTCTACGACAGCGCGATCGGGGACGCGCCGCGCGCGGCGTCCACGCTGCCGCTGTGGCCGGTGGTGGTGGCCACCCAGCGCACCGGCTACCTGGCGCTGTCGGCGCTGGCCCGGGACAGGCCCGAGTCGTCGGGCGCCATCACCCTGCAACGGGTGGACCTGGCCTTCGGCGAGCTCATCTCCTCGATGCGGGAGCGCCGCACGCCCCGCATGGGCGCGATCCCCCGGCTGCCCGCCTACCCCAGGATCAACATGGAGCTGCGGGCCCTGTCCAACGCGATGACCAGCGCGGTCGCCCAGGACGAGCGCGCGGCGCGCCAGGAGGCCGAGCGGCGGGCCCAGCGCGAGCACCGCCGGGCCCAGAAGGACCTGGACGCCGACCTGTGACCCCGCCCCGGGCCGCCGCAGACACGGCGGCCCGGGGCGCGGCCGGTCAGTCGACGAGGGCGAAGGCCCGCACCGGGAAGGCGGCCATCCCGCGGATCTTGGCGGGCACCGCGAAGAAGGTGAAGCCCTCCTCGGGGAGCTGGTCGAGCAGGCACAGGTGCGAGACGACGGGGACACCCGCGGCGAGCAGCACGGCCAGCGCCGGGCGTGCGCCCTCGGCCGCGGGAGAGGGGTCGTCCACGCCGACCGCGTCGATGCCCACCAGGGTGGCGCCGCCGTCGACGAGCACCTTGGCCGCGTCCTCGGTCAGGTACGGGTGCTCGGGGTGGCCGTAGGACTCGGTGCGCCAGTGCCGGTCCCAGCCGGTGCGCACCAGCACGGCGCGCCCGCGCACGTCCAGGCCGGAGAAGGCCTCCGGCCCGACCCGCGCGGAGCCGGTGGAGACGACCACGCCGGGCAGGTCGGCCACGCGGGACAGGTCCAGGTCGGCCAGGTCGGCGCCGTCCCGGTAGCGGTGGGCGGGCGTCTCCACGTAGGTGCCGGTGGCGCCGACCATCGTGACGCGGCCGCTGCTGGTGCCGTGGCCGGGAACCGCGCCCGGGACGGCGGTGCGCTCCTCGACGGCGGGTTCCGGCAGGCCCGGAGAGGTGGTCATCCCGTCGGTGATCTGGTGGCTGACGTCGACCAGTTTCGGCATGGCTGTTCTTCCTCGCTCGCGCGTCCGGAGAAAGACCCCTGACCTGCACCAGAGGTCTAGACCAAAGCCTAGCGCCTGTGACCGGCGCCACGGTACCCGCGTCCGGCCCCGATCACACCCTCCGGCCACGTCCTCCACGCCGCGGCCCCGATAAGCTCGGAAGACACGGACACGGGAGCCCTCCGCACGTCCGTCACCCCCGCACGGACCCATCCCACCCCGAGAAGAGGCGACCGAGTGACCCTGTACGGAGCGGCCAAGACCGTCATCGCGCCCGCCACACGCGTGGTGTGGCCCCAGTGCGTGGAGGGCGCGCACCACGTCCCCCGTCGCGGTCCGGTGATCCTGGCCGTCAACCACCTGGCGCTGATCGACCCGCTCTTCATCGGCGTGGCCTGCCCCCGGCCGGTGCGCTTCATCGCCAAGCAGGAGCTCTTCGACGAGGGGACCCTGCCCCGGCGGCTGTTCGCCCGCGCGCTGCGGGCCATCGGCCAGCTCTCGGTGGACCGGCGCCCGGGCCAGAGCGCCCAGGAGGCCATGGACAACAGCCTCGGGGTGCTGGAGAGCGGCGAGGTCTTCGGGATCTTCCCCGAGGGAACGCGCTCCCCCGACGGCCGCCTCTACCGCGGACAGACGGGTCTGGCCTGGCTGGCGCTGACCACGGGCGCCCCGGTGGTGCCGGTGGCGCTGGCGGGGACCGAGCGGATCCTGCCCCCCGGCCGCAGGGTGCCCTCCGTCAACCGCGTGGGCGTGCGCTTCGGCGAACCGGTGGACCTGTCGCCGTGGAAGGGCCAGGCGGACAGGGCGCGCCCCCGCCGCGAGGCCACCGACGCCATCATGGCCGCCATCGCCAAGCTGTCCGGGCAGGAGCAGGTTCCCCGGTTCGCCGCCTCGGTCAAGGCCGAGCTGGAGCAGGGCCGGCCCTCGGGCAAGTAGGGTCGCTCTTCGGGGGAGCGGACTCCCCCTCCCCTGCGGGCGGCCCCCGGAACGCCGAACCGCCCCGGCGCGCGGTGACTTTCTTCACAGCCCGCTCGGAACTGGGGAACCGGTGACAGGGCGTTGACCTCTGGTTGAGGGACCTTTCAGGGCACCGGCGGCAGCCTCCCGACCTGGCCCTACCGGGTTCTGCCTGGGCTGACGGCCCAGCGGGGCCTCCGGGGCCCGCCACGCGGGCCTCGGGCGGGGAGCGGAATTCTCTACCTTTATAGTAGGTTTTCCCGGTGCCAACACCGGATAGATTAGGCAAGCCTTACCTTTTGATGGCGTCCGACTCTGGCGCGAAGACTTGGAGCTGTGCGATGACGCGACCACTGCGAGTGGGAATCGTGGGTGCGGGCCCCGCGGGGATTTACGCCGCGGACCTGCTCACCAAGGACGAGACCCTGTCCGCGTGCGGCACGTCCGTCAGCATCGACATCCTCGACAAGCTGCCCTCCCCCTACGGCCTGGTCCGCTACGGCGTCGCCCCGGACCACCCCCGGATCAAGCAGATCCAGGGTGCGCTGCACAAGATCCTGGACAAGCCGGAGATCACCTTCTACGGCAACGTCGAGTACGGCGTGGACCTCAAGCTGGAGGACCTGCGCCACCACTACGACGCGGTCGTCTTCGCCACGGGCAGTGACCGCGACCGGCCGCTGGACATCCCCGGCATCGACCTGCCCGGCAGCCACGGCGCCGCCGACTTCGTCTTCTGGTACGACTCCCACCCCGACGTGTCGCCGTCCTGGCACGTGGAGGGCACCAGCGTCGCCGTGATCGGCGCGGGCAACGTCGCCGTCGACGTCGCCCGCATCCTCGCCAAGAGCGCGGAGGACCTGCTGGAGACCGACATCACCGACAACGTGTACGAGGAACTGCGCGCCAAGCAGATCACCGACGTCCACGTCTTCGCCCGCCGCGGCATCGCCCAGTGCAAGGCCACCCCCATGGAGCTGCGCGAGCTGGACAAGCAGCCCGGCGTCGAGGTCATCGTCTACCCCGAGGACTTCGACATGGACGAGGGGAGCCTCCAGGCCTGCGAGGACTCCAACCAGGTCAAGACCAACGTCAAGGTCCTGCAGAACTGGGCGATCCGCGACCCGCGCGGCGCCGAGCGCCGCCTGCACCTGCACTTCCTGCACAGCCCGGTGGCCGTGCTCGGCGAGGACCGCGTCACGGGCTTCCGGACCGAGCGCATGGAGCTGACCGGTGACGGCGGCGTCCGGGGAACCGGCGAGTACGTCGACCACGAGGTGCAGGCCGTCTACCGCGCCATCGGCTACCTGGGTTCGCCCCTGGCCGATCTTCCCTTCGACGAGGAGCGCGGCGTCGTCCCCAACGCCGAGGGCCGGGTCCTGGACCTGGACGAGGAGCCGATGGACGGCGTGTACGCCACCGGCTGGATCAAGCGCGGCCCCGTGGGCCTCATCGGCCACACCAAGGGCGATGCCCTGGAGACGGTCACCAACCTGGTGGCCGACCGCGAGGCCCTCACCCCGGCCTCCGAGCCCGACCCGGTCGCCTTCCGCGCCCTGTTGGAGGCGCGCGGCGTCCACTACACCACGTGGGAGGGCTGGCAGCGGATCGAGGCCCGCGAGGAGGAGCTGGGCGCCGAGCGCGGGCGCAAGCGCCTCAAGCTCCTCTCCCGTGACGAGCAGACCAGCGTCGCGCGCCAGGAGTAGCCTCCGGCTCGCGGGCTTCCCGGCCGGTCCCGCGCCCCTCTGCGGGACCGGCCACCGCATTCCCCGTTCCGCCCGCGGGTATCGTGAGATTGCGCATGCGCCGCACCTGCCGGTAGCGGAACAACGGCCCGGCCCGATGGGTTAGAGTCACTGTTGGTCGGTGTGGTAGCAAGTGTCCCCCGGGCCTCAACAACCGCCTTCGCGGAATACCGCGTCCGGCCCCGCCTCCGGGTGGGTGACCGTACGGCCAGGAGCCCCGTTGTGCCCCGCGCCGAGAGGCGACCGCCATGCCGACCCTCATCCTCGTGCCCCGTTCCCACCGAGGTGGGAGCGGGGCATCGTGGTATCTCCAGCCATCCCCAGTGAAGGACGGTCAGGCGTGGACGAACGGTCCCCCCGGCAACCGGATTCCTCCGGGCCGCCCGAAGCATCGCACGAGTCCCCGGCGCATCCCTCGCGCCCCGCAAACCCCTACCGCATCCCCCAGCGCACCCAGGGGCCTCCGCCCGCGGACACCGGCGGCCACGGACACCCCCGTCCCGCGGAACCGGTGACTCCGTCCGCGCCCGTTCCCGGCGCTCCCCCGCAGCCCGACCTCCCGGAACGGTCCGCCGGGTCCTGGGACGCCCCCGACCCCGCCTCCTGGGACGAGGCCCCGAGCGGAGGACCCGCCGACGAGGGCTGGAACGCCCCCTACCCCTCGGCGCAGGGCCCCTCCGGCGACTGGAACGGGTCCCGGGGCGAGGAGGCGCACGGCTCCTGGCAGGACGCCCCGGCCTCCCGGCACGGCGTCCGCGGGTCCGCCGCCGGACACGGTCCCGCGGACGGCCGCACCGACACCTGGGACGACGACCCCTACCCGGGTCAGCCCGTCCACCACGGCGACACCCCCTACCCTGGCAGTGCGCCCCACCCGGCGCAGGACCACGGAGACCGCGGGGAGGCCGGCCCCCAGCGCGGCCAGGGGTCCCCGGACGGCTTCGAGTACCTCTACAGCGGCGGCGGCCCGGGCTCCGGCGGACCGGACGACCCCGACCGCTACGGAGATGACGGCTACGGGAACGACGGCCACGACTCCGGTCCCCCGCCCCGCAAGTCGCGGCGCGGCCTGCTCATCGGCGTGCTCTCCGCCGTCGTGGTGCTGCTGCTCGTCGGCGGCGGCGCGTCCTGGTACGTCCTGACACTGCCCGAACCCGAGGAGGCCACCGCCGAGTACGAGGCCGCCTGGGAGGCGCAGGACTACGAGCGCCTGGCCGCGGTCACCCGGGGCGGCGACGCCGCCGCGGTGCTCGGCGGGATCGACTCCGGGCTGGGCGTCGACTCCATCGCGGTGGAGGTCGGCACGGTGACCGCCGACGGCGGCACCGGCAGCGCGCCCTACGAGGTCACCGTGTCGCTGACCAACGCCGACGACTGGGGCTGGGAGGGCGAGCTGCCCCTGGTCCGCGAGGACGGCGAGTGGTGGGTGGAGTTCTCCCCCGAGGTCGCCTACCCCGGCCTGGGCGAGGACCAGGTCCTGGCCCGCACCGCCGTGTGGGGCGAGCGCGGCAGCATCCTGGCCGCCGACGGCACCGCCCTGGACGGCGGCAACGTCTCCGGTTCGCTCCAGATGATCGCTGGTTCCCTGGGCGAGGCCACCGAGGAGGACGTCGAGCGGCTCGGCCCGGCCTACAGCGTCGGTGACACCGTGGGCGTCAGCGGCCTCCAGCGCACCTACGAGGAGCGGCTGGCCGGAGAGGCCGCCACGACCATCCTCATGGTCGACGCGGCCGCCGCCGAGGACACCGACTCCCTGGAGGCCACCGAGGAGAACACGGTGGCCACCCTGGACGGCGCCGACGGCGAGGACATCACCACCAGCATCGACATGGCCGTCCAGAACGCGGCCTCCAACGCCATCATCGACTCCCCCGACCCGGCGGGTCTGGTGGCGGTGCGCCCCTCCACGGGGGAGATCCTGGCCGCGGCGAACGTACCCGGCGGGTTCAACCGGGCCTTCGAGGGCCAGTACCCGCCCGGATCGTCGTTCAAGATCATCTCCTACAGCTCACTGCTGGACAACGGGATGAGCATGGACGCCACCATGAACTGCCCCAAGGAGTACGACCTGGGCGGGTGGCCGTTCGTCAACGCGGGCGACGCCGAGTACGGCGCCCAGACGGTGACCGAGGCGTTCGCGACCTCCTGCAACACCGCGCTGGTGGAGCAGGTCGGCGACCGGCTCAGCTCGGACACGCTCCAGGCCAGCGCCGAGCAGTTCGGCATGAACGCGCCGCTGGACATCGGCGTGCCCACGCTCGAACCGTCCTTCCCGCCGGTGGACAGCGCCACCATGCTGGGCGCCCAGAGCATCGGCCAGGGCCAGATCCTCACCTCGCCGCTGCACATGTCCACGGTGCCCGCCGCGGTCGCCGACGGTTCCTGGCGCCACCCGGTGCTGGTGACCGAACCCGCCCAGGAGGGTCTGCCCGAGCCCCGGGCGATCGCCCAGGCCGAGGCGCTGCGGACGATGATGCGCGCGGTCGTCACCGAGGGCACCGCCGAGGACGTGCCCTTCCAGGGCGAGGTGCACGCCAAGTCGGGTACGGCCGAGTTCGGCACCGCCGACGACGCCGACGAGGACGGGGAGCTGCCCAGCCACGCCTGGATGGTCGGCTTCAAGGGCGACGTGGCCTTCGCCGTGGTGGTCGAGGGCGGTGGCGGCGGCTCGTCCGTGGCCGGCCCCCTGGCCGCCAGTTTCACCAACGCCCTCTGAGGCGGATCCGCCGCGACGGCGCGTACCGGCCCCGCCGGTGCGCGCCGTCGGCGTTGGGGCGCCCCTGCGCCGCGCGGTGCGCCCGGGGGGATGCGGGCCCGCGGCCCCGGAGCGCTGCGGCGGCCCGTCTCCGGAAGCGGTGCGGCCCGCGGCGCCCTGTCCGGAAGCGGTCCGACGGCGCGCCCGGGACGGCGTGGCCGGTGTCGGTACCGGTTTCCCTGTGTCTACGATGCTCCCTGGCTGCGCCACACGCCGCGGTCCCGTCCTCGTCCTTCACGGGACCGGTAGCCCCCTGTCCCCGCTGCGGGGCATGCGCTCTCCCCAAGCAGGAAAAATCCGGCCCAAGACAACCAATAATTACTTTAAGCTATTTAGTAACTACTAAGAGTTAGCGATCGGGGGCCCGGGGCAGATCTACGGATGGCGCCAGGAGAACGGTTCCCCCGAGGGTCGAGCTGGGGGGATCGGCGCCACCGGACCGACAGATCGTCGGTCCGCCTCGAAAGGACACAGGATGAACCGCAAGACTCTCACTCGGATCGCCTTCGCCTCCGTCGCCGTTCCGGCCCTGGCCTTCGGCGCCCCGGCCACCGCCATGGCGGACAGCTTCTTCTCGGGTGAGTCCAGCGCCGCCGGCCCCGAGGGCGCCGCGAGCCACAGCGTGACCGCAGTCGCCTTCGACGGCGGCGACCACGGCCACGGCCACGGTCACGGTCACAAGAACGGCAAGGGTGACGACCACTGGGACGGTGGCGGCTCCTTCTACAAGAAGAGCGCCACCTGGGCGGGCCACGACGGCGCCGCCTCCCACAGCATCGTGAGCGGTGCGAACTAGGCATCCCGTTTCCGTCGGGCGTGACCCGACCCAACCCGAGGAGGGGAAGGACGATGGTCCGACTACGACGAGCGCTGTCCCTGACCGGTGTGGCCTTCGGCCTGGCGCTGGGTGCGCCCTCGGTCGCGATGGCCGACACGGTCTTCGAGAAGGACTTCGGCAGCGCCAGCGCCGAGGGTGCCACCATGACCGTGGTCCACAGCCGCGTCGGCGACGACGGCAAGGTCTTCTACGAGTACGTGACCTACACCGCCTCCATGCACGGAGCCACGGTGGACAGGACCACCAGCAAGGCGAACTGAGTTCCCGCGAGGTTGCGGGCGGGCGGCCTTCACGGCTGTCCGCCCCTGGTGTGCGCGGGCGCGGCGCGGTACACGCGCCCCCGCGCACGGAAGGTGGAAAGACATGCGAAACCTGCTTCGAGGCCGTGTCCTCGCGGGGATGGCGGCGGCGGCCGTGTGCTGCGCCGGTGTGACCGGCGCGGCCGACCCCGGTGACGTGTTCGCCGACGGCGGGAAGCCGTCCGCGACCCAGGGGGCGGGCTCCGGCGGCGGCTGGCCCCCGCCCTGGACGCAGGAGGACCCGGCCGATCCCTGGCCCGAGGCCGAGGCCGAGGTCGTGCGGCTGGTGAACGACGCAAGGCCCGGGTACGGGTGCGAGAAGCTGAGCGCCCACGAGCTGCTCACCCGGGCCGCACGGGAGCACAGCCAGGCCGAGGCCGGCGACAGCGGGTTCCCCGGCGGCGGGTTCTTCGGCAGCTCGTCGGCCAGGGACCGCGCCCGCGACCTGGGATACGCGCACCCCTCCGGCGAGATCGTGGCCAGCGGCTTCGAGACGGCCGAGGAGGCTGTGGAGGCCTGGACGCGCCGCGGCCACAACCAGGTGCTCGCCGACTGCGGGGCCGAGCACATCGGAGTGGGCGTGGTGAAGGGCGAGGGCGGCCCCTACTGGACCGTCATCCTCGGCCGCGGCGACTGAACCGGACACGCGGAACCCGGGGCCCGTGACGGGCGGTGTGCACCCGACGCACACCGCCCGTCACGCGTCCCGGGCGAGGCCCGGCGGCTCCGGGCCGGGGCACCGGTCAGGAGGTGCCGACGGCCTCGGGCTCGTCCGGAACGGGATCCGGTTCGGGCGCCGGGTCCCCGGTGGTCTGTGAGGTGTCGGCCGGCGCCGTCGGCGCGGACGGTTGCGGTGTGCTCGGGGTGAGTACGAACAGCATCACGAGCAGGCCCGCGGTGACCGCGGCGATCAGGCCGCACGCCACCCACGGTTTCCAGCCGCCGAGACCGGGGTCGGCCGGAGCGTCGGGGTCCGCCGACCCGAAGGACTCCAGTCGTCCGGCCAGGTCCGGTTCCTCCTCGCTGAGCTGCCGCTCGATCTCCGCGAGAATTCTTCTCTCGTGCTCTCTCAGGGACATGGCACCCTCCTCGGCCACGGGGGGAAGGACTGTCGTCGCCAGACTTACAGTCTCCCCCGGGTGTACCTGAGATATCCAGGTGTGCACAGGTTTTCCGATGTGGGTTTCTATGCCCGATTCTGGGTAGAAAAATCGGTTGCTCTCCGTAGGGCACGCCGCCGTCCCGGACCGGCGTCGCGGGGCCGCACCGACACGGGGCCGCGGACCGGATCCGCCGGAGTCACCCCGGGTAGCACTCGACCTCGGCGGCCTTGACCCCCGCCCACACCGCGTCCCCCCGGGCCAGACCCAGCTCGGCCAGGGCCGCCGGACTGATGTCGGCGGCCAGGGACGGGCTCCCCGCCAGGTGCACCCGCACCTGGTCGCCGAACCGCTCGGTCCCCTCCACCTTCAGCCGCCACACGTTGCGCGGGCTGCCGTGCGGACGGTGCGGGTACAGGGCCACGGCGCGCGGGGGGAAGGCCACCAGGGCCGGGCCCCGGTGCGCCTCGTGCACCTCCACCCGGGCGGGCTCGCCGGATCCGTCTCCGTCCAGGGTGACGGTGGTGCCCTCGGCCGTGCCGCGGAAGAGGTTGAGCCCCACGAGCCGGGCGACGTAGGCGGTGCGGGGGCGCCGCGCCACCTCGGCGGGTTCGCCCTGCTGCACCACCCGGCCCTCCTCGATCACCGCCACACGGTCGGCGAGCACCATGGCGTCGAGCGGATCGTGGGTGACCAGCACCGTGGCCCCGTCGAACTCCTCCAGCAGGTGGCGCAGCCGGGCGCGCACGTCGATGCGGGTGCTGGCGTCCAGGGCGGCCATGGGCTCGTCGAGCAGCAGCAGGCGCGGGCGCACGGCCAGGGCGCGGGCCAGCGCCACCCGCTGGGCCTGGCCGCCGGAGAGGCGGCGCGGCCGGACGCGGGCGTGCGCGGACAGGTCCATGTGGGCGAGCAGCTCGGCGGCGCGTTCGCGGGCCGCCGCCCGTAACAGGCCCTGGCGGCGGGGGCCGAAGGCCACGTTGTCCAGTGCGCTCATGTGCGGGAAGAGCAGGTAGTCCTGGAAGACCATGCCGATGGGGCGGCGCTCCACGGGCGTGGTGGTCTGGTCGCGCCCGTCCACGAGGATCCGGCCGCCGGTGAGGGGCACCAGTCCGGCCAGGGCGCGCAGCGCCGAGGACTTGCCCGCGCCGTTGGGACCCAGCAGGGCGAGGATCTCCCCCGGGCGCACCGTGAGGGAGGCCTCCAGCGTGAAGGCGCCCCGGCTCAGGCGCAGGTCCGCCTCCAGCGCGGGTGCGGGTCCGGAGTCGGGCGTGGACTCGTCAGGGTGGTGGTCGGGGGCCATCAGGTGTTCGTCCACCTCTCGCGCAGGGTGGCCAGGACGGCCAGGCAGACCGCCAGCAGGATCAGGCTGAGCACGATGGCGGCCTCGGGGTCGCGCTGCATGGCCACGTACACGGCCAGCGGCATGGTCTGCGTGGTGCCGGGGAAGTTCCCGGCGAAGGTGATGGTGGCGCCGAACTCGCCCAGGGCCCTCGACCAGCACAGGACCGCGCCCGCCGCGATGCCCGGCAGCACCATGGGCAGGGTGACGCGGGCGAAGACGGCCGCCCGGCTGGCGCCCAGGGTGGCGGCGGCCTCCTCGTAGCGGCGGTCCGCGCCGCGCAGCGCGCCCTCCACGCTGATCACCAGGAACGGCATGGCGACGAACACCTGGGCCAGGACCACGGCGACGGGGGTGAAGGGCAGCGTGATCCCGAACCAGGCGTCCAGGTACCGGCCCACGATCCCGTTGCGTCCCAGGACCAGCAGGAGCGCGACGCCGCCGACCACGGGCGGCATCACCAGGGGGACGGTGACCAGGGCACGCACGAGGCGGCGCCCGGGGAAGTCGGTGCGGGCCAGCAGCCAGGCCAGCGGCACCCCGAGGAGCAGGGACACGGCCGTGGCGGCGGTGGCGGTGGACAGGGACAGCCACAGGGCGGACAACACCTCGGGCTCGGCCAGGCGGCTGCCCATGGTGGACCAGGGCGCGCCGACCAGCAGACCCGCCATGGGCAGCACGAGGAAGACCACACCCAGGAGCGCGGGCAGCACCAGGATCCAGGGCGGTCGGCCGGAGCGCACGCGCGGCGGGCGGCGCGGCGCCGCGGTGGTGGTCGCGGCGGGGGCGCGGTCGGGCGTCATGGCACCTCGAACCCGGCGGCCCGCAGGACCTCCTCGCCCGCGGGGGAGCGCACCAGCTCCACCCAGGCGGCGGCGAGCGCGGTGTCGGAGGTGCTGGAGACGACGCCGACGGGATAGTCGTTGACCACCTCGTCGGACTCGTCGAACGCGATGCCCTCGACCCGGTCGCCCGCGGAGACGACGTCGGTGGCGTAGACGAGTCCGGCGTCGACCTCGCCGAGTTCGACCTTGGTCAGGACCGCGCGCACGTCCTCCTCGTAGGTGTCGGGGGTGATCTCCAGCCCGGCCTCGTCCAGGACCGCGGCGGTCGCCGCGCCGCAGGGGACCTCCTCGGCGCAGAAGGCGACGGCGGTGTCCCCGCCCGCGAGGTCGGCCAGCTCCCCGACACCGGCCGGGTTGCCCGGGGGCACGGCGATGCGCAGGGTGTTGGCGGCGAAGACGACGCCCTGCGCGCCGTGTTCCGCGGCCCAGTCGGGGTCCAGCCCCTCGCCCTCGACGACCCGTTCCATGGTGGCGGTGTCGGCGGAGGCGAAGACGTCGGCGGGGGCGCCGGAGTTGATCTGGAGGGCCAGATCGCTGCTGCCCGCGAAGTTGAGGACCACCTCGGTCCCGGCGTGCTCGGCCTCGAACTCCCCGGCGAGGTCGGTGAAGACGTCGGTGAGGGAGGCCGCGGCGAAGACGTGGAGCCGGTCGCCGGCCCCCTCCTCCGAGGAGCAGGCGGTGAGGGCGAGCGCGGACGCGGTCAGGGCGCAGGCCAGGCGGAGCGCACCGGCCCGGAGGCGGCCGAGCGGAGCGGATCCGAAGCGCCGGGGAACACCTGGTCCGAGGCTGCGGGGGGCGCGGTCACGCATGGCGCTCCCCGGTGGTCTCCACGACCACGTTGGTGGACTTGACCACCGCGGTGGCGACGGTGCCCACCTCCAGGCCGAGTTCGTCGGCGGCCTCGCGGCTCATCAGCGAGACCACGCGGTGGGGCCCGGCCTGGATCTCCACGCTGGCCATCACCCGGTCGCGGACGATGTCGGTGACCAGGCCGCGGAAGCGGTTGCGGGCGGAGGACAGGCGCCGTGCCGGGTCCTCGTCGGTGTCCGTGCGCATGAATCCGGCCAGGTCCGCGCCCCCGATCAGACGTCTTCCGGAGGCGTCGCGGGTGGCGGGCAGGCGGCCGGAGTCGACCCAGCGCCGGACGGTGTCGGCGCTGACGCCGAGGAGGTCGGCGGCCTCGCTGATGTGGAAGGTCGGCATGGGGACAACCTACCCCTGGCATCTGCTGGGGCGAAAGGGGATTTGCGCTAGCAGATGCTTACCTTTCCGCCCTGCTCCTGGGATTTTGCGACAGACAGCCGCGCGGGGCGGGGGCGCACCGGGCCGAGCGCCCCGGAGAGGAACCGGGGGCGGCTCCCCCGGCCGGAGCCCGCGCGCGTTCGCCGTCGGCGGGTCAGCCGCGCACGTCGGCGACCTCGCTGACCGGCCCCTCGGCACGGTAGTCGTCCAGCGCGGTGACCACGTATCCGACGCCGTTCTCCAGCGGTGCGGTGTCGGTCAGTGCCGTCTTCCCCGTCAGGCCCACGAGGTTCTCCGCGCTGAGCGCGGCGCAGCGCTCCTCCTCGGACCCGGCGGCCGCCGCGTCGGCGGGCAGCCGGTAGACGGCGTAGAAGCGGGCGCCGTCGACGGCCTCCCACGCCACGTCGACCCCCTCGTCGGCGGCCCGGGCCGTGACCCCGTCGACCGCGCCGGCCAGCGGCCCCTGGCCCTCGGGCACGTCGGAGAGCGGCGGCAGCGCGGGGTTGCCGTAGTGCTCGTCGGCCAGTGCGGAGTAGGCGTCCGAGGCGTTCTCGCGCAGGCTCCGGATGGAGAAGTAGACGTCCCCGTCCACCTGGGGCAGCTCACCGGAGTAGTCCAGCTGGGTGCTGAGCGCGTCCTCGCCGCTCCAGCCGTCCTCGCCCACCCGGTAGGCGGCCTGGCCGACGTACAGGTCCACGCCGGTGCCCTCGACCTCCTGGGCCCACCAGTCGGCCAGAACCTCGTAGTCGGCGGCCTCGAAGCCCCGCTCCCAGTACAGCTGCGGTGCGACGTAGTCGACCGTGCCCTCCTGGATCCAGGTTCGGGTGTCGGCGTACTGGGCGTCGTAGGACTGGAGGCCCGAGCTGGATGAGCCGCTGGGGTCGGTGGAGTCGTTGCGCCAGATGCCGAACGGGGAGATCCCGAAGCTCACCCAGGGCTTGGTCGCCTCGATGCCCTCGTGGACGTCGGCGATGAGCCGGTTGACGTTGTCGCGGCGCCAGCCGGCCCGGTCGTCGAAGCCGTCGCCGTGGTCCTCCCAGGAGGCGTCGTCGTCGAACTCCTCGCCGTCCTTGGGGTAGGGGTAGAAGAAGTCGTCGAAGTGCACGCCGTCGACGTCGTAGCGCTCCACCACGTCGAGGATCACGCGGGTCACCCACTCGCGGACCTCGGGGTTGCCGGGGTCGAGGTAGGCCTCGTCCCCGTAGTCGACGAGCCACTCGGGGTTCTCCCTGGCCGGGTGGTCCTCGGCCAGGTTCTCGACGTCGGGGTCCTGGAAGCCCACGCGGTAGGGGTTGAACCAGGCGTGCAGCTCCAGGCCGCGCTCGTGCGCCTCGGCCACCGCGTACTCCAGCGGGTCGTAGCCGGGGTCGCCGCCCTGATCACCGGTGAGGTAGCGCGCCCACGGCTCCAGGTCCGACTCGTAGACGGCGTCGGCGGTGGGCCGCACGTGCAGGAAGACCGCGTTGAGTCCCATGTCGGAGGCGTCGTCGAGGTAGGCGTCGAGCTCGGCCTGCTGTTCCCCGGCGGACAGGCCCGGTTCGGAGGGCCAGTCGATGTTGCGGACCGTGGTCAGCCACGCCCCGCGCATCCGCCGCTCCGCCCCGCCGTCCCCGCACCGGAGGGAGCCGGCGGCCCCGGACCCACCGTCGGTACGCGGCTCCTCGGCGCCGGTGTCCTGGGCGGTGCAGCCCGCCAGCAGGACGGTGGCCGCGGCGGCCGTCGCGGCCCACCGCAGCGCGGCGCGCGGCGAGGTCACGGCACGAGCCACTGAATCCATGGAAGAGGTCTCCTCTGAGGGGTCGTCGCGCACCGCCGTCACCGTGGCGTCGCGCCGCGAACCAGAGTAGGCCAGACAGTCAATTTTCGGACACGATTGCGGCAATCCGTGGATAACCTTGCACCCTCCATGCCAGGGGTCCGTCCCCACAGGTCAACGGAGTGTCCGCGCGGGCGGCCACGGAGCACGGTCCCTGTCAGGCAACGGCGGGGGGCGGGGCACGGGGGCGGCCCCGCCCCGGGAAGGGGCACCCCGTGCACCCCGGCCACCACGGCCGATACCGGACACACCGCCCCAGACGAGGTTCTAGACTCGGGGACCGTGAACGCCCTCCTGAGCCCGCCCCACCTGTTCGTCCGCACCGTCGCCATGCCCGACGACACCGCCAGTCTGGTGCACCGCCTACCGGCGGACTCCCCCCTGGCCTGGCTGACCGGCGACGAGGGCATCGTGGGCTGGGGACAGGCCGCGCGGCTGGACCTGGGCGGCGGGCCCGAGACGGCCGAGCCCACCGACACCACCCGCTTCACCGAGGCGGCCCGCTGGGTGAACGCCCTCACCGAGCGCGCCGAGGTCCACGACGAGGTGGGCGTGCCCGGGACCGGCCCGGTCGCGTTCGGCACGTTCGCCTTCGCACCCTCCTCCGCGGGGTCGGCCCTGGTGGTGCCGCGCGTACTGGTCGGTCGGCGCGACGGCCGCGCCTGGCTGACCACCGTCACCGACGCGCCCGGCGCGCGCCCGGCCGGGCCGCTCCGTCCGGCGTCCGCGCCGCGGCCCGTCGGACCGCTCTCCTGGAGCACGGGGTCGCTGACCGGCGAGCAGTGGATGGCCGCCGTGGCCGGTACCGTCGAGCGCATCCGCGCGGGAGAGCTCGACAAGGCCGTGCTGGCGCGCGACGCCCTGGCCGAGGCCGGTGCCCCCATCGACGTGCGCACGCTGCTGGAGCGGCTGCGGCTGCGCTTCCCGAGCTGCTTCACCTTCTCCGTGGACGGCATGGTCGGAGCCACCCCCGAGTTGCTGCTGCGCCGCGAGGGCGACCGGCTCTCCTCGCTGGTGCTGGCCGGAACCCGCCCCCGGGGCGAGGACCCCGACGGCGACCGGCGCCTGGCCGAGGAGCTGCTGTCCTCGGCCAAGGACGTGGACGAGCACCGCATGGCCGTGGACTCCCTGCGCACCGCGCTGGAACCGCTCACCGAGGAACTGGACGTGCCCGGGCGGCCCCGCCTGCTCGCGCTCGCCAACGTGCAGCACCTGGCCACGCCCGTACGCGCACGCCTGTCCCCCGGGGTCTCGGCGCTGGACGCGGTCGCGGCCCTGCATCCCACGGCGGCCGTGGGCGGCACCCCCACCGCGGCGGCCATGCGGCTGATCGCGAGGGCCGAGGGCATGGACCGGGGCGGCTACGCCGGTCCGGTCGGGTGGCTGGACGGCGCGGGCAACGCCGAGTGGGGCATCGCCCTGCGCTGCGCCCGTGTGGAGGGCGCGCGCGCCCGGCTGTTCGCCGGAGGGGGCATCGTCGCCCAGTCCGACCCGGAGTCGGAGCTGGCCGAGACCGAGTCCAAGTTCCGGGTGATGCGCGAGGCCCTCACCGACCCGGTCTGAGACGGGGCGGGGGCCGCGCTCCGGTCAGGACTCCACCGTTCGCATGCGGGTGGCGGTCCGTGCGAAGGCGGTCCTCCGCACGGGGTGGCGTTGCGCACAGAGGCCACTGTCCGGACGGGATTTCACGGGCGTGAAACACGGCGCCGCTAGCGTGGCGCCCATGCGTGTCGACGAGGTTTCCTGGGACGATCCCGACGCCGTCGCCCTGCGGGCCGACCAGCGGGCGGAGATCGCCGAACGGTACGGCACCCCCGACTCCGAGCCGGGGGTGGCGCCCTCCGCCGGGGACATCGCGGTGTTCGTGGTGGCCCGCGACGCTTCGGGCGAGGCCGTGGGCTGCGGCGGCCTGCGCGACCTCGGCGACGCGGCGGGCGAGGTCAAGCGGATGTACGTCCGACCCGACCGGCGCGGCTCGGGCGCGGCGTCGCTGGTCCTGGCCGCGCTGGAGGACCGGGCCCGCGACCGGGGCTGGAAGTGCCTGCGCCTGGAGACGGGTGACCGCCAGCCCGACGCGGTGCGGTTCTACACCCGCTCGGGGTACACGCCCATCCCCGGCTTCGGCGCCTACGCCGACGAGCCCTCCTCGCTCTGCTTCGAGAAGGTGCTCTGAGGGCACCGCGCCCCGGGCGCGGGCCCCGGACACGCAGAACCGGCCCCGGCAGCCCCCACGATGGAAGCCGGGGCCGGTGGTCGTCGTCCCTCTACCGGCGGGAGGGCGCCAGGGCTACCTGCCGACCTCGCGGCCCGCGGTGTGCCAGATGCACACCACGGACGGGCGCGGGAACTCGCCGTCGGGCCAGGTGCTGGTGGGCTCCTCGAAGGTGCCGCCGTCACCCGGGTGCTGGGGGCCCAGGAACACCGTCTTGCTGTCCTTGGTGACGAAGGGGCCGCAGGCCTCCGCGCCGACCGGGACGGTGGCGAAGGTCTTCAGCTCACCGCGGAAGCGGCCCTCGACCGGCATGACGTGCAGGCCGTCGTTGATCCCCAGGGCGCCGGGCTGGCCGTCCGTGGAGATCCACAGGTTGCCGTCCTTGTCGAAGGTCAGGTTGTCCGGCGCGGAGATCGGCATGACCTTGGACTTGTCGAAGCCCGCGTAGTAGGTGTCGTCGTCCTCGGGGTTTCCGCACACCAGCGGCACGTTCCAGGCGAAGGAGGTGGCGGCGGCGTCGTCACCGGCCTCGATGATCTCCAGGATGTGGCCGTGCCGGTTGGGGCCGCGCGGGTTGGGCTCGTCGGCCTGGCCGGGCTCACGGGAGGAGTTGTTGGTCAGCGCGCAGTAGACCTTGCCGGTGACCGGGCTGGGCTCGAAGTCCTCGGGGCGGTCCATCTTGGTGGGGCCCATGGCGTCGGCGGCCAGGCGGGTGTGGATGAGCACCTCGGCGACGCTGAAACCGGGGACGAAGCTCTCGGTGTCGGTGCACAGCGCGACCCACTCGCCGGAACCGTCGAACTCACCGTCCGCGGGCAGCGCGCCGGAGCCGTCGAACTCCTCGGCGGGGCTGTTGCCGGAGAGGCGGGCCACGTACAGCGTGCCGGTGTCCAGCAGGGAGAGGTTGTGACGCCGGGAGCCCTCGACGTACTTCTTGGCGCTGACGAACTTGTACATGTAGTCGAAGCGCTCGTCGTCGCCCATGTAGGCCACGACCCGGCCGTCGTCGGCCAGGCGGGTGGTGGCGCCCTCGTGCTTGAAGCGGCCGAGCATGGTGCGCTTGCACGGCTCGGACTCGGGGTCGAGGGGGTCGACCTCGACGATGTAGCCGAAGCGGTTGACCTCGTTGGGGTGCTTGGAGAGGTCGAAGCGCTCCTCGAAGCGTTCCCAGCGGCGGCCCGTGGCACCGGTGCCGACGCCGTAGCGCCTGGTCTCGGCGGACCCGGAGCCGTTGGCGAAGTACTGGTTGAAGTTCTCCTCGGCGGTGAGGAAGGTGCCCCACGGGGTCATTCCGCCCGCGCAGTTGTTGAGCATGCCCCTAACCAGCGTGCCGGTGGGGTCCTCCGCCGTCCTGAGCAGGTCGTGCCCGGCGGCCGGGCCGGTGAGGCGCATGGGGGTGTCGGCGGTGACGCGGCGGTTGAAGGCGCGCTCACCGGTGGACAGCACCCACTTGCCGGTGCGGCCCTCGCGCTCCAGCTCGACGATGGAACCGCCGTGGGCGGCCATGGCGATGCGGATCTGCTCCTCGCTGGCCGCGTTCCCGTCGGTGTACCCCGGGAACATCAGTTCCTCGTTGGTGTACTCGTGGTTGACCCACAGCAGGGCGTGGTCGTCGTCGAGCTGGTGGAAGCCGACGTAGTCGCAGTTGTAGCCGAACTGCTGGGCCTGCGCCTCGGCGGTCTGGTCGTACACGTCGAACTCGGGCGCGCCGGGCAGGACCGGCTCCCCCCAGCGGATGATGACGTGCTGGTCGTAGCCCCGGGGGATGGTGACCTTGTCGTCGTTGTTGGGCTGGACGCTGGTGAAGGTGGGCCGCGGGGAGGGGTGGGGGCGGTCGGGGCCGCGGCGGTCGGCGGAGGCCGGGCTGAGCGCGGCGAGTCCGAGCGCGCCCGCTCCGGCGCTCACGGCACCGGCCTGGATGATGGAGCGGCGGGAGAGCGCCTTGGCGAAGATGTCCCCGAAGTAGGGGTTGTCGCTGGTGTTGGGAGCCGGGTGGAAACAGGCGTCGCCGCAGCGCAGTCTGCATGTCGCACGGGAACGACCGCCGCCGACCTGGCCGATCAACGGCAGCTGGCGGCGGCGGGGCGCGGATTCGGGCACACCTTCTCCTTGGGGATCGTGCTGCTCCCACGCGCTCCGTCGGTGCGGGGTCTGACCGGGGCGCGCGGATTGTCTCCTGGTCCGGCGGGGTACTCCCCCGGACGCTCTCGACCTTGGCCGAAATTCCAAACGCGCAGGTGAAACCGAGGTGAACGCGCCTACAACTCCGGCGCATGCCCTGGTAGGTCACACTGGGAATCCGTATGGACACAGATCGTCGGGTCAGGTCGTGATCATGGCGCACCGTACCCGCCGGGTCCACGTGACACGCCCGTAACCGTCCCCGGAGTTGTCGGTCCTCCCGTGATTCGGCGCCGGACGGGGCGGCGCCGAAACGGGGGCCGGGGGCGGGAAAACGGTTGCCGGGAGGAGGGGTTTCCGGGCATGCCGACGCCGGGGAGGGCGAAGAACCGGAAAGGGGCGGGTGTGGTTCCCGGCGCCGCGGTGGACGGCGCCGCGGTGGACGGCGCCGCGGTGGACGGCGCCGCGGTGAATGGGCTCAGGCGTGCCGGCCGCCGCTGCGGCCGACGGGGACCACCATGGGCCCGCCGGTGACGGGGTCCTCCACCACGACCGCCTCCAGGTCGAAGGCCTCGCGCAGCAGTTCGGGGGTGAGCACGTCGGCGGGGGCGCCGCTGGCCACCACCCGGCCGCCGCGCATGGTGATGACGGTGTCGGCGTAGCGGGCCGCGAGGTTGAGGTCGTGCAGGACCATGACGATGGTGCGTCCGCCGTGCAGGTGCAGCTCGCGCACCAGGTCCAGCACGTCGACCTGGTGGACCAGGTCCAGGAAGGTCGTGGGCTCGTCCAGCAGGAGGAGGTCCGTGCCCTGGGCCAGCACCATGGAGATCCACGCGCGCTGGCGCTGGCCGCCGGACAGCTCCTGCAGCGGGCTGTCGGCCAGCTCCAGCAGACCGGTCTGCTCCAGGGCGTCGGAGACCGCCCGGTGGTCCTCGCCCGACCACTGCCGGTACCAGCGCTGGGAGGGGTGCCGTCCGCGGGAGACCAGGTCGGCGACGGTGAGCCCGTCCGGCGCCACGGGCTGCTGGGGAAGCACGCCCAGCACCTCGGCGACCTCGCGGGTGGGCACCCGGTGGATGTCGCGGCCGTCGAGCTCCACCAGGCCCGCCCGGGGCCTCATGAGCCGCCCCAGGGCGCGCAGCATGGTGGACTTGCCGCAGCCGTTGGGGCCGATGACGCAGGTGATGGTGCCCTCGACGATGTCGGCGTCCAGGCCCTCGACGACGGTGTGGTCGTCGTAGGCCAGGGTGAGGCCGCGCGCGCTCAACCGGACCGGCGCGGAGGCGGTCGCGGGAGCGGTGCCGGGACCGGCGGTGGTGTGGGCGGTGCCCGCAGCGTCGGTGCCGGGAGTGGTGGCGGGTTCGGACGTGGTCCGCGTTCGGGCGGGGTGTGTGGTCACGCCTGTGCCTTTCGGTTGCCGCGGACGAGCAGGTAGACGAGGTAGAGGGCGCCCAGGCAGCCGGTGACGATGCCGACCGGGAGCTGGACGCCGACCAGGTTGCGGGCGATGAGGTCCGCGGCGCAGGTCAGCGCGGCGCCGACGAGGGCGGAGAGCAGGACCGGCGGCCGGGATGTGCGGGCCAGGCGCAGCGCGATCTGCGGGCAGGCCAGCGACACGAACAGGATGGGCCCGGCCGCGGAGGTGCCGAAGGCGGCCAGGAGCACGGCCAGCACCAGCATGGCGGTGCGTGCGCGTTCGAGCCGCACGCCCAGGCCGCGGACCACGTCGTCGCCGTAGGAGAGCACGTCCAGGGTGCGCGCGGCCGCCAGTGCCAGGGGCAGGAGGACGAGCAGGGCGGCGGCGACGGGGACCGCGTCCTGCCAGGTGCGCATGGACAGGCTGCCCGAGATCCACACCATGGCCCGCCCGGTGTCGCTGACCTCCCCCAGGGTGAGCATCCACAGGGTGAGGTTCATGAGCACCGTGGACACGCCCACGCCCACCAGCAGCAGGCGGAACCCGTCGATGCCGCCCCGCCAGGCCAGCCCGTAGCACAGGGCCCCGGCGGCCAGACCGCCGATCAGGGCCAGGGCCGGAACGCCGATGTCGGCGAGGGGACCGCTGACGATGCCGTAGCTGCCGCCGAAGGCCATCACCGCGACCACGCCCGCGCTGGCGCCGTGGGTGACGCCGAGCAGGTCGGGACTGGCGAGGGGGTTGCGCATGATGGTCTGGGTGATGGCGCCCGCGGCGGCCAGGGCGGCCCCGGCGAGCATGCCCACCACCACGCGGGGCATGCGGACCCGCCAGACGGTGAAGTAGTCGTCGTAGGTGGTGCCGACGACGTTGGCCCACACCCGGGCCGGGGAGAGGAACACCTCCCCGACGGAGAGGTTGAGCGCCGCCAGGACGAGGAGGACCAGGGCGGTCAGCAGCCCGAGGAGGGCCGGGCGGGGGCGCAGCGGGACGGAGACCGGGCCCAGTCGGAGGGCGCGGCCGCGTCTGGCGAGGCCGGCGCGGGCCCGTGTCCGGGCCTGGTCCTGGCGGGGGGTGCGTGCGCGCTGGCGGGCGCCGTCGGGTGCGGCGGTTCCGGGCGGAGTGGAGGTCATAGGGAAAGAAGCCTCCGGCGGCGGACGATGTGGACGAAGAAGGGTGCGCCGAGGAGGGCGAGCACCACGCCGACCTGGAGTTCTCCGGGCGGTGCGAGGAAGCGGCCCAGGACGTCGGCGGCCAGGAGCAGGGCCGCGCCCATCAGCGCGGAGTAGGGCAGCAGCCAGCGGTAGTCGGCGCCGACGACGCCGCGGGCCAGGTGCGGCACGATCAGCCCGACGAAGGCGATGGGGCCGCAGGCGGCGACGGTCACGCCGGTGAGCAGGGTGATGGCGAGCAGCCCGACGACGCGGGCGCGGCCGATCCGGAAGCCCAGGGCGCGCGCGGTGTCCTCTCCCAGGGCCAGGGCGTTGAGGGCGCGGGCGTTGGCCAGGGCGAGGACGGCGCCGACGGCGACCACGGGCGCCATGGGGACGAGGATCGAGGGATCGCGGCCCACCAGGGAGCCCACCCGCCAGAACCGGAAGCTCTCCATGGTCGACTCGTCGAGCAGGACCAGCCCCGAGACCAGGGAGTAGCACATCCAGCTCACGGCGGTCCCGGCCAGGGCCAGGGTGATGGGTGTGGGGCCGCGCCCGGGGACCGAGCCGATGGCGTAGACCGCGACCGCGGCCACGGCGGCGCCCGCGAAGGCGAACCAGGCCTGGGTCTGGAGCGTGGTGACACCGAGCAGCAGGATGCCCAGCACCACGGCGAGGGCGGCGCCGAAGGTGACGCCGAGGATGCTGGGGTCGCCCAGGGGGTTGCGGGTGTGCCCCTGCATGAGTGCGCCGCCCAGGCCCAGGCTGATCCCGGCGAGCAGGCCGAGCGCGGTGCGCGGCAGACGGATCTCGTTGACGATGATGTCGGCCTCGGCGCCCGCGGTGGAGGTCAGGGCCAGCCACACGGTTCCGGGGGTGAGTGCGCGGGCGCCGACGAGCACGCTGGCCAGGGCGGCGAGGCACAGCAGCAGGAGCATCAGGGCCAGGCCGGAGATCCGGCGCGTGCGGCGGGCCGCGACCGCGTTGTCGGAGGAGGGCGGTGAGACCGCCGGGGCGGCGGGGGATGTCATGGGGATCCGGGAGCGGTGGTGGCGGATGCGGAGGTCGCGCGGGCGGCGGGGGGTGTGACCGCTGGATTCGGTGTCGGGGGGTTTCGGGTGGTGGGGGCCGAAGCCGCGGAGGCCGGCGCCCTCCGGGGCGGCGCCTCCTTGGACGATGACTCCGGGGCCGTGGGGGCAGGAGCGGCGGAGGACGGCGGCGGTTCGCTGGTCTCGCTCACCCTGTCTCCCTCTCATGACGAAAGGCCAGGCCAACCTAAGTTAGGTTTGCCTAGCCACACCTGGATACTCTAAGTTTGCCACGTCTCGACCTGAGACGTCACCTCCCCTGGTGATGTGTGCCGTTCTCGTGTTCGCAGAATGCAGTCTTCCCCCGTTTCCCTCATCGACCGGGAGCCCCACGATGACCACTCTCCCCTCCCTGCGCCGCGCGGGACTACCCCTGTCCCTCGCCGCCTCCCTCGCACTGGTGACCGCCTGCGGTGCGGGCGGCCCCGAGGAGGAGTCACCCGCCTCCGGAGACGGGCAGGAGACGACGGAGGGCTTTCCCCTCACCGTCACGCACGCCATGGGTGAGACCGAGATCCCCGGCGCTCCCGAGCGGGTGCTGCCGCTGGACTTCACCTACGTGGACGCCACCCTGGCCCTGGGCGGGAACGTGGTCGGCTTCACCCAGATCGCCGAGGGCCAGGACGCCCTTCCGGAGTACCTGCTGGAGAGCGACTGGAACGTCGGCAGCGCCGAGGGGGCCGAGTCGGTGGGCCTGCTGTGGGAGATCAGCCCGGAGCTGGTCGCGCAGACCGAACCGGACCTGATCCTGTCGGCCGAGGTCCGCCACGGCGACGGCTACGAGCAGCTGACCGAGGTCGCCCCCACGGTGATGTCGGAGACCACCGGCGCGACCTGGAAGGAGAACCTGCTCCTGGCGGCGGAGGCGATGGGCGCGGCCGAGGAGGCCGAGCGCCTCCTGACCGAGTACGAGGACCGCGCCGCCGCCATCGGCGAGGAGATCGCCGCGTCGTCGGACGGGGAGGCGCCCACGGTGTCGGTGGTGCGCTTCGCCGGTGACGCCGACGGCGTGCGCCTGTACACCCGCAACTCCTACGTCGGCGTGATCCTGGACGACCTCGGGCTGCCCGCCGGAGAGGGGACCGACACCGCGTCCGAGGAGATCGCGACCTACCACAGCCCCGAGCGCCTGCTGGACCTGGAGGCCGACCGGATCCTCGTGGCCACCTACGACGACGGTGCCGGTGTGGTGGACGAGGACAAGGAGCGCTACACCGCGAACCCGCTGTGGGGCGAGCTGGAGGGCGAGAAGACGGACGTGGACGACGACTACTGGATGTCGGGCGTGGGCCTGATCTCGGCGCACGCGGTGCTGGACGACGTGGCGGAGATCTTCGAGGTGGACCCGCAGCGCTAGGCGGTGTTCTCCGGACGGGCCTGCGCCTCGCCGCGGTCCGTCCGGAGAACAGCCCCCGGACGGCACCGGCCGGGTCGGAGCGTGCGGGAGGGGACGACGTTTCCGCCCCCTGGGGGCTGAGGCGGACCCGAGCACGAAGGCGCCCCCGCCGGGCCGGATCCTCGGCCGGGCGGCCCCGGGCGAGAGAACAGGACCCTGTCGTGTGTCGCGCACACAGCACGTGTGCACCGCCACGACCACACGCACGCGGAGGGAACGTCCATGGAACCGCCCCGCTCCTTCGAGAACACCCCGGCCCTGGGCGCCGAACGGATACCCGCGCCCGTGCGCGAGGCGGCGCTGGCCCTGTGCGCCGACACCGGCGCGGGCTACGTCTACGATCCGTCTCTGGCCGCGGACCGCGCCCGGACGCTGCGCAGGGCGCTGCCCGGGTGGGCGCGGGTGTACTTCGCGGTCAAGGCCAACGGCTTCGAGCCGGTGCTCGCCCACCTGGCCGAGGCCGTGGACGGGTTCGAGGCGGCCTCGCTGCGGGAGGCCCGTGCCGCGGTGGCCGCGTTGCGCCTGCGCGGAAAGGGGCCCGGCAGCGGGGGGAGGATCGCGGTCAGCGGCCCGGGCAAGACCCCCGAGATGCTGGCGGGCCTGGCCCGGCTGAGCGCCGACCTGGACCCCGGCACCGGCGCGGACACCGCTCCGGCCACCGGCCCCGCCGCCCCCGGCGACCCCGTCGGCTCCACCACCGCCGTGGTCGTCAACGCCGAGAGCGTCCTGGAGCTGCACCGGATCTCGGCCGCGGCGTGCGCGGCGGGCACGGTGCTGACGGTCGCCCTGAGGGTCAACCCCGAACGCGTGCCGGTGAGCGGGGCACTGGTGATGGGCGGGACCCCCGGCCCCTTCGGCGTCCCCGAACCGCTGGTCGACGAGGCCGTCCGCACGGCTCTGGCCCTTCCGGGCGTGGACCTGGCGGGCTTCCACGTGCACGCGGTCAGCGGGAACACCGACGCCGACGCCCACGCGCGGTACGTGCGCTGGTGCCTGGAGTGGTCCCGCCGCACCGCGGACGAACACGGTGTGGACCTGCGCCTGGTGGACGTGGGCGGCGGTCTGGGGGTGCCCTTCGAGGGCGGCCCCGGCTTCGACCTGGAACGGCTGGGCTCCGCGCTGGCGGAACTGCCCGATCCGGGGGTGGAGGTCGTGTTCGAGCCCGGGCGCTGGATCGCCGCTCCGGCGGGCTGGTACGCGACCCGGGTGACCGACGTGAAATCGGCCTACGGCGGCTGCTTCGCGGTGGTGCGCGGCGGGATCAACCACTTCCAGCTGCCCACCTCCTGGGAGATCCGGCACAACTTCGCGGTGCTGGAGGGCGGACCGTGGCCCGGGGGAACGCCGCGGCCCGGGGTGGCCGGGGAGTCGGTGACGGTGTGCGGGGAGCTGTGCACCCCGGAGGACGTGCTGGCCCGGGACGTGCGTGTGGAGTCCCTGCGGGCCGGTGACGTGCTGGTCTTCCCCAACGCGGGCGCCTACGGGCACGAGTTCGCGATGCCCGCGTTCCTGGCGCACCCGGCCGCGCCCAGGGCGACCGTGGACAGCCTGTGGTCTGGGTCACCCACCTGCACACCTTGACATACTTAGGTAAGCCTGCCCTAATTAATTCGGCCCTGACCTGTCGCCCTCCCGGTGTCCCCCCGACACGCCCTCCTAGCCGAAGGACCCCCTCGTGCCCGTGCCGCACGCCGCCACATGGCGCATCGACAACCTCACCGGCCCCGACGTGCTGGCCGCACCCTCCGGCTGGGTCGACGCCTACGAGGCGGTCTACGCCGACGCCCTGCACCTGCCCGACCACAGCCAGCCGCCCTTCGCCGAGCGCCTGGCCTTCAGCGCGGCCCGCCCGGGTTTCCGGCTCACCGCCTGCCACGTGGACGAGGAGCTGGCCGGGTTCGCCTACGGCTACACGCTGACGCCCGCCACCGGCTGGTGGAACGGGTTCGTCCCGCTGCCGGGGGTGGAGGAGGACGTCGCCGTCGAGCGCCCGGGCCGGACCTTCGCCATGTGCGAGGCGCTGGTCCGCGCCCCCTTCCGCGGCACCGGGCTGGTGGAGCGCGCGCTTCCGTTCCTGGTCGGCGGCCGCACCGAGGAGCGCGCCGCCGCGCTGGTGGCGGAGGACAACACCCACGCGCTGGACATCTTCCCGCGCAACGGCTGGCGGCACGTGGGCGGCCTCGCGCCGCACCCGGGCTGGCGAAGACACCACTGCCTGGTCATGCCGCTGACCGGCTGACGGACCCGCCCCGCCGACCGGCTGACGCCCCTGATCCGCCACGATCCCCCACGATCCGATCCGCCTCGGAACCACAGGAGCCCTACCCCCATGCCCATTACCCAGAGCGTTGACCCGGTCACCGAGGTACCGCCTGACACCGAGGCAACCCCTGTGGCCGAGGTCCTCTCCTCCACCACGACACGTCCTGTCCCCGCAGTCCTCTCTGTCACCAAAGCGCCCGCACCACCCCCCGTCCCCGCCAACGCGGCGCCCCTGCTCTCCGGCGGTCTGGCGGGAGCCCCCGGCGGGCCCGCCACGGTCGCGTCCCTGGTCGAGGCCGCGACCCGCGCCCTGGCCGAGGCGGCCGACGAACGCGGCGGCCCGCTCCCGGCGCGCACACCGCACCAGGTCGCCGACGCGGTCCGCGAGGCGCTCGGCACCGCGGACGGCGCGGCGGAAGGAACCGCGCGGGACGTCCTGGTCCGCCTCACCCGGGTACTCACCGCGGGCGCCGCCGACCCCGCGCACCCCCGCTGCGCCGCGCACCTGCACTGCCCGCCGCTGGCCGTGGCGGTGGCGGCCGACACCGTCGCCTCGGTCCTCAACCAGTCCCTGGACTCCTGGGACCAGGCCCCCGCCGCCACCGCCATGGAGACCCAGGTCGTGGCCGAGCTCGCCGACCTGGTCGGCTACCGGGGCCGGGACGCGGGCGGGGTGGTCACCTCCGGCGGCACCGAGTCCAACCTCACCGCCCTGCTGCTGGCGCGCGACCACGCGCTGGGCGACGCCGGGCGCCGGGGCGTGGCGCGAGCCGCGGACGGCGCGCGGCCGCGCGTCCTGTGCGGGAGGGTCGCGCACTTCTCCGTCCAGCGCTCCGCCGCCCTGCTGGGCCTGGGCGAGGACGCCGTGGTCACCGTGGACGTGGACTCCCAGCACCGGATGCGCCCGGCGGCGCTGCGCGAGACCCTGCTGCGCCTGCGCTCCGAGGGCGACCTTCCGGTCGCGGTCGTGGCCACCGCGGGGACCACCGACCTGGGCGGCATCGACCCGCTGGGCGCCGTCGCACGCGTCACCCGAGAGTTCGGCGTGTGGCTGCACGTGGACGCCGCCTACGGGGGCGGCCTGCTCTTCTCCCGGCGCCTGCGCGGGCTCCTCGCCGGACTGGAGCGGGCCGACTCGGTCAGCCTGGACCTGCACAAGCTCGGCTGGCAGCCCGTGGCGGCCGGAATCCTGCTCACCCGCGAACGCGCCCTGTTCGCGCCGCTCTCGCGCTCGGTGGACTACCTCAACCCGACCGACGACGAGGAGGCGGGCTACCCCAGCCTGCTCGGCTACTCGCTGCGCACCACCCGCCGGGCCGACGTGTTCAAGATCGCCGTCACCCTGCGCGCCCTGGGCGCGGACGGCCTGGGCCGCCTGGTCGACGCCTGCCGCGACCTGACCCTGCGCACCGCCTCGCACGTGCTCACCGAACCGCGCCTGGTCCTGGCCGCCTCGCCCTCGCTGACCACCGTCGTGTTCCGCTACGACGCCGGGGCGCACAGCGACACCGTCAACGCCCAGCTGCGCCGCCGCCTGCTGGAGGAGGGCCGGGCGGTGGTCGGGCGCACCCGGATCAACGGCCGCGTGTGGCTCAAGCTCACCCTGCTCAACCCCGACACCACCGCCGAGGACACCGCGGCCCTGCTCGCCGAGGTCGTCGCGGCGGGCGACACCGAGGCCGCGGCCCTGAAGGAGTCCCGTTGACCAGCCCCGACCGGATCCACGACCTGGTGGGCGTGGGCCTGGGCCCGTTCAACCTGGCCCTGGCCGCGCTGGCCGACGGCGTTCCCGGGCTCAGCGCCCGCTTCCTGGAGTCGCGCCCCTCCTTCTCCTGGCACCCGGGCCTGCTGCTGGAGGGCGCCCGCCTCCAGGTGCCCTTCCTGGCCGACCTGGTCAGCCTGGTCGACCCCACCAGCCGCTGGTCGTTCCTGTCCTACCTGCGCGAGCACGACCGCCTGTTCCCGTTCTACTTCTCCGAGCACTTCCACGTGCCCCGCCGCGAGTACGACGACTACTGCCGCTGGGTCGCCCACCGGCTGGACTCGTGCCGCTTCGACGCCCGCGCCACGGCGGTGCACCACGACGACGGCGTGTTCACCGTGGAGTACACCGACGCCGGGGGCTCCCGCGCCGCCGTGCGCGGCCGGGCCCTGGTGCTGGGCATCGGCACCGAGCCGGTGCTGCCCGAGGCCCTGGCCCCGCTGGAGGGCGAGCGCGTCCTGCACGCCGCCGACTACCTGGACCGCGCCCCCGGCCTGGCCGGGCTGCGCGACGTGACCGTGCTCGGTTCGGGCCAGTCCGGCGCCGAGGTGTTCCTGGACCTGCTGCGCTCCCCCGAACACCGCGACACCGAGGTGCGCTGGCTGACCCGCTCCCCCGCGTTCGCCCCGATGGAGTACTCCAAGCTGGGCCTGGAGCACTTCACCCCGGACTACACCCGCTACTTCCACGCCCTGCCCCAGGACGTGAAGGACCGCGTGGTGCCCGCGCAGTGGCAGCTGTACAAGGGCATCAGCGCCGACACCATGGCCGAGATCCACGACGTGCTCTACGAACGCGGCATCGCCGGCGCTCCGGTGGGCGCCTCGCTGCGGGCGCACTGCGAACTGCTGGAGGCCAGGGCCGAGGGGGACGGGTTCGCGCTGGTCCTGCGCCACCGCGAACAGGGCCGGGAGTTCACCGTGCGCACCGAGGCGGTCGTCGCCGCCTCCGGCTACGCCCAGCGCTCCCCCGACTTCCTGGCGCCCGTGGCCAAGCTGCTGCACACCGACGACCGGGGGCGGCCGGTGATCGGCGCGGACCTGCGCCTGGCCGCCGACCCGGAGCTGACCGCGCCCGTCCACGTGCAGAACGCCGAACTGCACACGCACGGGGTCGGCTCCCCCGACCTGGGCCTGGGCGCCTGGCGGGCGGCCACCATCCTCAACAGCATCACCGGACGCACCGTGCACCGGCTTCCCGCGCGGACGGCGTTCACGTCCTTCGGGGCGCCGTCCGGGGAGACGGGGTGAGGAACTCGGGCACCGGGAGCCCACACCCGCCCCGCGGACCACGACCACGCACCGGACAGAGGACGCACAGCATGCCTGAGACCGCGCACGACCAGCACACCGCTCACGATCAGCGCACCGGGCCCAGCGCTCACACCGCTCACGAGCAGCACACCGCAACCGCGCCCCGCACGGGACACCCCGAGCACACCGTCCACGACGACCCACGCGCCGCCACCACCGACCCCGACGTCTGGCGGCGGGCGGGACGCCACCTGCTCGCCCACATGGTCGGCGAGATGGCCTACGAGGAGATGGTCGTCCCCCGCCCCGGCCCCGACGGCTCCTGGACCCTGGACACGGACGGCGGGGTGTCCTACGCCTTCACCGCCCGCCGGGGCGGGTTCGGCTCCTGGCACGTGGACCCCGACTCCCTCACCCGCACCGCCGACCGGGGCCGCGAGCCCGCCTGGGACCCCACCCTGTTCGTCACCGACGCCCAGAGGACCGTCGGCCTGCCCGGCGACTCGCTGGCCGAGGTCGTCCGCGACCTGCTGGCCACGCACGCCGCCGACGCCCGCCTGACGGCCGCCGCCCCGGACGCCGCCGCCCTGGCCGACCTGCCCTACGAGGACCTGGAGGGCTACCAGACCGGCCACCCCTGCATCTTCGTCAACAAGGGGCGCCTGGGCTTCTCCGCCGCCGACGCCGCCCGCTACACCCCCGAGGCGCGCGGCGCGTTCCCGCTGGTGTGGATCGCCGTCCACCCCGGCCTGGGCCGCTTCCAGGCCATGGCCGGAACCGAACGCGAGGACCTGTTGACCGGGGAGCTCGACGCCGACCAGCGCTCGGACTTCGCCGGGCGAATCCGCGAGCGCGGCGGCGACCCCGGCGCCTACCTGTGGCTGCCGGTGCACCCCTTCCAGTGGGACGAGGTCGTCGCACCGCTGTTCGCCTCCGAGATCGCTCTGGGGCGGGTGGTGCGCCTGGGACTCAGCCGCGACCGCTACCGGCCCTTCCAGTCCATCCGCACCCTGATGAACCTGGACCGGCCCGGCAGGCTCAACGTCAAGGTGCCCCTGATGATCCGCAACACCCTGGTGTGGCGGGGGCTGTCGGGAACCCAGACCGGATGCGCCCCGCACACCAGCGCCTGGCTGCGCGACCTGGCCGAACGCGACCCCTTCCTCGCCGGAACGGGGGTGGTGATGCTCGCCGAGCGTGCCTCCGTCACCGTCCCGCACCCCGTGTTCGACCGGATGCCGCAGGCCCCCTACCGCTACCACGAGCTGCTGGGCGCCATCTGGCGCGAGCCGATACACCACCACCTGGCCCCGGGCGAGCGCGCCCGCACCATGGCCTGCCTGCTGCTGGAGGGCGCGGACGGGCGCGCGCTGGTCACCGAACTGGTGGAGCGCTCGGGGCTGGAGGCGCAGGAGTGGCTGCGGTGCTTCGTGGGGGCGCTGTTCCCGCCGGTGCTGCACTACCTGTACCGGTACGGGGCCTCCTTCACCCCGCACGGGGAGAACGTCGTGCTCGTCCTCGACGGGAACGAGCGGCCCGTGCGCATCGCGCTGAAGGACTTCGGCTCGGACGTGGAACTGCTGCCCTTCGACCTGCCCGAGTACGCCGAGCTCCCCGAGCACGTGCGCGGCGCGCTGCACCGCTGGCGACCCGAGGAGCTGGCGCACTCGGTGCTCTCCGCGATCTGCGCCGGGCACCTGCGCTTCCTCGCCGACATCGTCGAACGCCAGCTCGGCGTGCCCGGCGAACGGCTGTGGGCGCTGGCCCGGGAGCAGGTGCTGGCCTACCACGCGCGCTTCCCCGAGCTGGCCGAGCGCTTCGCCTGGTTCGACCTGCTCGCCCCGAAGGTGGGCCGGGTCGCCCTCAACCGCGAACAGCTCATGGGCGGCGGGTTCCACGAACGCGCCGAACGCGACGCCGAGTTCGACGTCATGCACGGCCTGGTGGACAACCCGCTGGCGCTCCCGGAGGAGCACAGGTGAGCCCCGCACGACCGGACGCGCCCGCGACGCACACGACCCCGGAGGATCACATGCACGCCTCCCCCACTCCACGGACCCCGGCGGCCTCCTCCGCCCCGGTGGCACCACAACCAGGCGCCTCTCCCATCCCGGGAAGCCCGGCCTCCTCACCCATTCCAAGGGCACCACAACCAGGCGCCGCAGCCGCGCCCCCTCCCCTTCCGGTGCCCTCCGAGCTGACCCCCGAGCGCTGGCGCCGGGCGTGCGACCGCCTCGCGGCCAAGATGCTCGCCGAACTGTGCTTCGAGTACGCCCTGCGCCCCGAGCCGGAGGGCCCCGGGACCGAGGGCTCCGGCCGCGCCGCCGACCCCCACGGGTACGGCCGCTGGCGCGCCCGCGTCCACCCCGGCGCCGCCTACGTGTTCGAGGGGCGGCGCACCACCATGGACGGCTGGCGGGTCGTCCCCGGCACCGCCCTGCGCCGGGCCGCCGACGGCGCCACCGCGCCCGCCTCGCCCTTCGCTCTGCTGCGCGACCTGGGCGCGGCGGGGATCGTGGACCCGGCCGTGGAGGCCTTCACCGTCGGGGAGCTGACCGCCACCCTGAGCGGCGACGCCCGACTGGCCGAGTCCGGCGCCACCAGCGCCGACCTGGCCGACCTGCCCCACGCCGAGCTGGAGGGCCACCAGGGCGGCCACCCGTGGATCTTCGCCAACAAGGGCCGCGTGGGCTTCTCCGCCCGCGACCGCGCCCAGTACCCGCCCGAGGCCCTGCGGCGCCTGCGCCTGCCCTGGATCGCGGTGCACCGGTCGCTGGCCGAGCACCACGGCGTCCCCGGCCTGGACCAGGCCGCACTGCGCGCCCGCGAACTGGACGCGCGCACGGACGCGCTGTTCGCCGCGCGGCTGGAGGAGGCCGCGGCGCGCACCGGCGCGGCGGCCGGGGAGTTCGTGTGGCTGCCGGTCCACCCCTGGCAGTGGGACGAGGTGGTGGTGCCCCTGTTCGCCGCCGAACTCGCCGAAGGACGCGTCGTGCCGCTGGGCGAGGCCGGGGACGACTACCTGCCCCAGCAGTCCATCCGCACCTTCACCAACCTCACCCGCCCCGACCGCCTCAACGTCAAGCTCTCGCTGGCCATCCTCAACACGATGGTCTACCGGGGCATCCCCACCGAGCTGTGCCGGGCCGCGCCCGCCAGCACCCGCTGGGTGCACGCCCTGCACGCGCGCGACGCGTTCCTGTCGCGGCGCTGCCGGGTGGTCCTGCCCGGCGAGGTCGCCGCGGTGGCGGTGCGCCACCCCGTGCTGGAGGACATCCCCGACGCCCCCTACCGGCACCGGCAGCTGCTGGGCGCCCTGTGGCGCGAGCCGGTCACCGAGCGGCTGGACCCCGGCGAGCGCGCCCGCACCCTGGCCGCGCTGCTGCACGTGGACGACCGGGGCAGGGCCTTCGCCGCCGAGCTCGTGGAGCGCTCCGGCCTGGACGCCCAGGCGTGGCTGCGCGCCCTGTTCGCCGCCGTCCTGCCGCCGGTGCTGCACCTGCTCTACCGGTACGGGCTGGCCTTCAACCCGCACGGGGAGAACGCGATCGTGGTCTACGACGGGCGCGAGCGCCCGACGCGGCTGGCGGTCAAGGACTTCGTGGACGACATGAAGCTGCTGGACACCGACCTGCCCGAGTACGCCGACCTGCCCGCCGAGGCACTGGGCGTGCTGATGCGCTTCGACGCCGCCGAGCTGACCTCCTCCGTCGCCAAGTCCCTGTTCGTGGGGCACTTCCGCTACCTGGCGCCGCTGGCCCAGGAGCAGCTGGACGTGCCCGAGGAGCGCTTCTGGGAACTGGTGCGCGCCGAGGTCCTGCGCTACCAGGAGGAGTTCCCCGAGCTGGCCGACCGCTTCGCGCTGTTCGACCTGCTCGGCCCGGTCTTCGAGCGGGTGTGCCTGAACCGGGAGCGGCTGCTGGGCGGCGGGTACCACGACCGCGCCGAGCGCGACGCCGAGTTCCACCTGGACGCCCCGCCCGTCCCCAACCCGCTGCACCGGGAGGCCCCGTGACCACCGTGCCCGACCACAGGCCCGACCGACCGGCGGCCGCGCACCGCCCCGGGCCCGCCCGCGCGGTGCGTCCACGGCCCGCCCGACCGGCGCGACCGGCACCGTCGGCGTGCGGGGGCGGGGCCGCGTGAACACGTTCCCCGGCGACGGCCTGCCGCCCCTGCGCGAGACCCTGCCGCCCGCCCCGCCGCCGCCGCCCTTCCCCGTCCCGCTGGAGCGGCTGCGCGCCGACGCGGCGGCCGGGGCGATCACCGACGTCATCGTGGCCCTGCCCGACCTCCAGGGCCGGGTGCAGGGCAGCCGGGTCAACCCGCACGACTTCGCCGCCCGGGTGCTCCCGCAGGGGTTCGACGCCTGCCTGTACCTGCTGGCCACCGACGTGGAGATGGAGTCGCGGCCCGGTTACGCCACCGACCCCTGGGGCGGGGGGCTGGGCGACTTCGCGATCGCGCCCGATCCCGCGACCCTGCGCTACCTGCCCTGGGACCCGGGCACCGCCCTGGTCCTGGGCGACGCACGCGACGCCGGGGGCCGCCCGGTACCGGTCGCGCCCCGCCAGGTGCTGCGCGCCCAGCTGGACCGGCTGGCCGAGCGCGGCTGGCACGCCCTGGCCGGGACCGAGCTGGAGTTCCTGGTCTTCCGGGACTCCTACCAGGAGGCGTTCGAGGCCGACTACCGGAACCTGACCACGGCCACCCGGTTCAACTCCGACTACGCGGTGCCGGAGGTGGCCGAGATCGACCCGCTCATGCGCCGCATCCGCACCGCGATGGAGCGCACGGGCATGACCGTGGAGTCGGCGCGCGGGGAGTGCCACCCGGGCCAGTACGAGATCGTGTTCCGCTACGACGACGCCCTGCGCACCTGCGACAACCACGTGGTGTACAAGGCGGGCGCCCGCGCGCTGGCAGCCCAGGCCGGGGTGGCGCTGACCTTCATGGCCAAGTTCGACGGGGGCGAGGGCAACTCCTGCCACGTGCACCTGTCGCTGCGCGACGAGGCCGGGGCGCCGGTGTTCGCCGGGGACGGCTCGGGCCGCTACGGGATGTCCAGGCACATGGAGCACTTCGTGGCCGGGCAGCTGGCGTGCATGCGCGACTTCGCGCTGCTGTCCGCGCCCAACGTCAACTCCTTCAAGCGCCTCTCACCGCTGGCCTACGCGCCCAGCACCGTCTCGTGGGGGCTGGACAACCGGACCTGCCCGGTGCGGGTGGTGGGGTCGGGGGAGTCGGCGCGCGTCGAGTTCCGGGTGCCGGGCGGGGACGCCAACCCCTACCTGGCGGTCGCCGGGATCGTCGCGGCGGGCCTGTACGGGATCGACCAGGCGCTGCCGCTGCCCGACCCGACGCCGGGCGACGCCTCGGCCGCGGACCTTCCCCGCCTGCCCGCCTCCCTGGAGGAGGCGGTGCTGGCCTGGGAGTCCAGCGACCTCGCCCGCGCCTGCTTCGGCCCGGACGTGGTGCGCCACTACGCGGCGGCGGGCCGCGCGGAGCTGGCGGCGTTCTCGGCGTCGGTCACCGACTTCGAGCGCAGGCGCCACTTCGAGCGGGGGTGAGGCGGTCCCGTGAGCGGCCCGCGCTCAGAGCGCCTCGTCCACCGCGGCGTCCACCGCGGCCTGTATCCGGCGGCGCAGTGCGGCGCTGCCCGCGCGGTGCGTGCACACCTCGATCAGGCGCGGCCCCTCCCCCAGCAGCGCCTTGGGCAGGTCGGTCGCCCACTCCAGGCGGGTGTAGGGCACGTCGGACACCGCCGCCACCCGCTCCATCGACACCCCGTGCGGGGTGCCGAACACCCGCTCGAAGTCGGGGTGCCCGGCCTGCTCCAGGCCGGAGAAGATCCCGCCGCCGTCGTTGTTGACCACCACGATCGCCAGGTCCGGGCGCGGTTCCCCCGGGCCGATCAGCAGCCCGTTCTGGTCGTGCAGCATCGCCAGGTCGCCCAGCAGCGCGTAGGCGTGGCCCCCGCCCTCGGCCTGGTGGGCCAGCGCGGCGCCGATCGCCGTGGAGACCGACCCGTCGATCCCGCTCACGCCCCGGTTGCCCACCAGGCGCACGCCGCAGCGGGCCCGCATGGTGGCGTCCAGGTCGCGGATGGGCATGCTCGAACCGGCGAACAGCAGCGAACCGGCGGACATGTGCGCGACCAGGTCGCGGGCCAGCCGCGGCTCGCTGAGCACCTCCTCCTCGTCCAGCACCGCGTCCAGGGCGGCGCGGGCCACCGACTCCGCCTCCGACCAGGTCCGCGACCACTCGGTGCGCCTAGGGGCGCCCGGGTCCAGACCGGCGGGCGGCGCGACCGCGGCCACCACGTCGGTGGCGGTGCGCACCGGGTCGGAGAAGGCGTTGAGCGCGCTCGCCGACGGATCTCCCAGCGCACCCGCGCCGACCACCACGTGCCGCTCGGCCCGGCGCAGGTAGGCCAGGATCTGCCGGGACAGGTTGGGGCGGCCCACGCTCACCACCAGTTCCGGTGCCCGCCGCGCGGCCAGGCGCGGCGAGGCCAGTAACTGCCGGTAGGTGGACAGCGCGCCCGCCCGGCGGGCGTTGGAGGTCGGCTCGGCCAGCAGCGGCCACCCGGTCAGCTCGGCCAGCGCCAGGAACGGCACCGGGTCGTAGTCCCCGTCTCCGCACACGATCACACCGCGCTCGACGTCGGGCAGCGCGAAGGGCGCGGGCTCGGTCAACGGTCCCGGACGGCCGATCCACGCCCGGCCGCCGTCGCGCCCATCCAGGGGCTCGGGCCACGGACCCGTGTCGGCGTCGGGGGTCAGCGGGTCGCGGAAGGCCACGTTGAGGTGGACCGGGCCGGGGCGTCCGCCCAGCGCCGAGCCCCACGCGCGGCAGGCCAGCGACCGCCAGTAGGCGACCATGCCCGGCACCGGGTCGGGGGTGCCGACCTCGGCGAACAGGCGGACGGCACCGCCGTACAGGCCGATCTGGTCCACCGTCTGGTTGGCGCCGGTCCCGCGCAGCTCCGGGGGCCGGTCGGCGGTGAGCACCAGCAGCGGCACCCCGCTCTCGTCGGCCTCCATCACCGCCGGGTGGAAGTTGGCCGCGGCCGTACCGGAGGTGCACACCACCGCGACCGGGCGGCGCGAGACGCGGGCCATCCCGAGGGCGAGGAAGGAGGCCGAGCGCTCGTCGACGCGCACGTGCACCCTGATTCCGGGGTGGGCGACCAGGGCCAGGGCGAGCGGCGTCGAGCGCGACCCCGGCGCGACGACGGCCTCGGCCATGCCGCAGCGGGCCAGCTCGTCGACCAGGACACGCGCCAGGGCGGTGGACGGATTCATCAATTCTCTCGATCGTCTCAAGGTGTACCCAGTATCACCATGTGGACCCGGCCCCTACAGTCAACCCCCACCCGGGACCCGCGGAGGACGAACACGGCTGTTACACCTCACACACGCCCACCGGACGTCCGGTAGGCCGTCACCGTGTGCCCCCGGGCGTAACGCCGACGCCGACCACGGCGCTGTTATCCGGCGCCGGGGACCTCGTCGGCGGCCGACCGCGCGGTCTCGGCGCGGGCCCGCCAGGCGGTGGGGTCGACCTCCACCGCGCGCAGGCTCTCCTCGTCCACCGTCACCGGACGCACCGGCAGGAACCCGTTCTCGGGCAGCAGGGGGTCGGCGGTGACGTCGGCGGTCAGCATCTGCATGGTGGCCAGGCCGCACGCGTGGGGCAGCTCCGGCAGCGCGGCGGCCAGGGCCACCCCGGCCGCCAGGCCCACGGAGGTCTCCACGGCGCTGGAGACCACCACCGGAAGTCCGCACGCCTCGGCCACGCGCAGCGCGGCGCGCACCCCTCCCAGCGGCTGGACCTTGAGGACCACGATGTCGGCGGCGCCGGCGGCGCGCACCCGCAGCGGGTCCTCGGCCCTGCGGACGGACTCGTCGGCGGCCACGGGCACCGACACCCGGCGGCGCACGGCGGCCAGCTCGTCCAGGGTGGCGCACGGCTGCTCGACGTACTCCAGCCCGAAACGGTCCAGTTCGCGCACCATCCGCACGGCGGTGTCGACGTCCCAGGCGCCGTTGGCGTCCACCCGCACCCGCCCCGAGGGGCCCAGGGCGTCGCGGACCGCCTCGACGCGGGCCAGGTCCTCGGACGGGTCCTGCCCGCGTTCGGCCACCTTGACCTTGGCGGTGGCGCAACCGCCCGCGGCGACGATCGCGTGGGCCCGCCCGGGATCCACGGCGGGCACGGTCACGTTGACCGGCACCCGGTCGCGGACCGGCGCGGGCCAGCCGCGGTGGGCGGCCTCCTCACAGGCCGCCCACCAGCGGGCGCACTCGCGCGGGCCGTACTCGGCGAAGGGGGAGAACTCCCCCCATCCGGCGGGCCCGCGCACGAGCATGCCCTCGCGGACGGTGATGCCGCGGAAGCGGTTGCGCAGACCGATCGCGAAGGCGCGCCCCCCGGCGGGCGCGCCCGCCGGGTCGGGCTCGGCAGCGGTCACGGACGGCGCGGGAACTTGTCGAACTCCGGGCGGCGCTTCTCCTTGAACGCGTCGCGGCCCTCCTGGGCCTCCTCGCTCATGTAGTAGAGCATCGTGGCGTCACCGGCGAACTGCTGCATCCCGGCCGCGCCGTCGCTGACGGCGTTGATGGCGCCCTTGACCATGCGCAGCGCCAGCGGGGACTTCTCCAGCATCTCGCGCGCCCAGGCCACGGTCTCCTTCTCCAGGTCCTCCAGCGGCACGACCGTGTTGACCAGGCCCATGTCCAGGGCCTCCTGCGCGCTGTACTGGCGGCACAGGTACCAGATCTCGCGGGCCTTCTTCAGACCGACGGTCTGGGCGAGCAGCCAGGAGCCGTAGCCGCCGTCGAAGGAGCCGACCTTGGGGCCGGTCTGGCCGAACTTGGCGTTGTCCGCGGCGATGGTCAGGTCGCAGCACACGTGCAGGACGTGGCCGCCGCCGACGCACCAGCCGGCGACCATGGCGATGACGGGCTTGGGCGTGCGGCGGATCTGCACCTGGAGGTCGAGCACGTTGAGGCGGCCGATGCCCTGGCGGGCCACGGCGTCGTCGCCCATGTACCCGTCCTCGCCGCGGATCTTCTGGTCACCGCCGGAGCAGAACGCCTGGTCGCCCGCGCCCGTGAGGACGATCACGCCGACAGAGGAGTCGTCGCGGGCGAGGTTGAAGGCCTCCTGGAGCTCGAACAGCGTCTGGGGCCGGAAGGCGTTGTGCCGCTCGGGGCGGTTGATCGTGATCTTGGCGATGCCCTCCGCGGTCTCGTAGATGATGTCGGAATACTCGCCCGACCGCTGCCAGTCGATCACGCTGCTCACGGCTACTGCTTCTCCTCAACGGGGACACTGTGGACGGCGCGGACGTGTCACCACGTCCACGCGACAACCCTACGCATTGTGCCAGGCGGGCGGTGACGCGCGGGCAGGGCGGTGCTCCTTGGGGCCGTGTCCCCCGCCGCCCGGCACCGGGCCCCACCCCCGGAGCCGGGCGCGCGCGGCACGGGCGTACCCTTGCGGTCGTGGCACGCGAGAGACAGGTCGACGCAGGCAGCACGCACCCCCGTGACCAGGAGGGACGCCCCCTCCAGGCGGTGCGCGGACTGGCACCCGGGCACCTGGGCGACCTGTTGGCCCGGGCCCTGGACGGGCACGGTCCCGCCCTGCTGCCGATCCCCGACGGGACCCCCGACGCGCGCGCGGACGAACTCCTGACCGCCATGCGCCCGGCCTCCCTGCGCACCCCGGACGGGGTCTCCGCACTGGACGGCGCCGCCCCGGCGGGCGGGGACACCGCCCTGGTCATCACCACCTCCGGCTCCACCGGCGCGCCCAAGGGCGTGGAGCTGTCCGCGGCCGCGCTGCGCTCCTCCGCTCGGGCGTCGGTGGCGCGGATCGGCGCCGCCCCCGGCGACGCGTGGCTGTGCGTGCTGCCCGCCGGGCACATCTCCGGCGTCCAGGTCATGACGCGCGCCCTTGCCACGGGCACCCGGGCGGAGCACGCGGCCTTCTCCGCGCGGGCGGTGGCGGAGCTGGCGCGCGGGTCGCGCCCGCACGTGTCCCTGGTGCCCACCCAGCTGCGGCGCCTGCTGGCCGCCGGGGCCGACCTGTCGGTGTTCGGAACCATCCTGCTCGGCGGCGCCGCCGCCGACCCCGCCCTGCTGCGGGAGGCCCGCGCGGCCGGGGGCCGGGTGATCACCACGTACGGCATGAGCGAGACCTGCGGCGGGTGCGTCTACGACGGCGTTCCGCTGGACGGGGTGCGGGTGCGCGTGGACTCCCCCTCGCCCGGCGGGGCCGGGCGGATCCTGCTGTCGGGGCCGGTGCTGCTCAGCGGCTACCGCCTGGCGCCCGGGGTCCGGGCCGACCCGGGCGCCCTGGTCACCGACGCCGACGGGACGCGGTGGCTGCGCACCAACGACCTGGGACGCCTGGACGGGGACGGGCGCCTGAGCGTGCTCGGACGCGTGGACGAGGTGGTCAACACCGGCGGCCACAAGGTGGTGCCGGGGCAGGTCAACGCCCGGCTGCTGGAGCACCCCGCGGTGGCCGACTCGGTGGTGGTGGGCCGCCCCGACCCCGAGTGGGGCGAGCGGGTGAGCGCCGTCGTGGTGCCCGCCGACCCCGACGCGCCGCCGTCACTGGAGCAGCTGCGCTCGTGGGTGCGCGAGCGCCTGCCCGCCTACGCCGCGCCCCGCGAGCTGGAGGTGCGGAGGGCCCTGCCGATGCTGGCCTCGGGCAAGCCCGACCTGGTGGCCCTGCGCGGTCCGCGCGCCTGAGGGAGCCGGGCGCGGGCGTCCCGCGGCGGTCCGCGGCACCGGTCCCGAACGGCCGGGCGGGCGGAGGCCTTCGCCCCCTCCCCGGCACCGCCACCAGCGCCCGCGGTCCGGGCGCGTGTACCGGCACGCCTTCCACCCGTGGGACCCTGGGGCGCGTCGGGTACCGCGTCCCACCGCGCCGGTACCCGCCGAACAGCAGTGACGGCCCGGGGACGGGCGGTCCGGCCGTCCCGCGCGGAACGGCCGGTCACAGACGTGTCGGACAAAAGGCGGGGAACTTCCCCAGGCCCTCCGACGTCTACCTGAGTAATCCGGTCCCTCGGCCCCTCTCCCAAGGAGGTCCGCAGTTGGTGACAGCCCTCGGTCCACACGTTCGTGCCCCTGCGCTCTCCCCCCGACCGGCCCCCCTTTCCCACCCGCAACGGTTCCGGGCATGCTCCTTTACCCGCTCCCTACAGCGTTTGGCCACTTCCGCCGCAGTGATCTACGCCACTTCGGCTGATATCCAATCGAGACAGGGAACATTTGACTCCCCAACACGTTGGACATATTGGCGCGTCCAGCCGGCGGGAACCGTCCGCCGCGTGCCACACGTCTTGGAAGGGAGGGAGGTGCCCCGATGACGAGCACTGCCCCAGCCGCTCCGGCACCCACCGCCGGAGTCCCCGCTGACACCGCTCGCAGCGACGACGCGTCCGCCGACACGGTCCTGACCGACCTGCTCGACCGCGGACGCGCCCAGGGGCACCTGTCCCTCTCCGAACTGCGTGCCGCTTTCACCGCGGCCGCCGTCTCCACTGGCGACGGCCGATCCATCCTGCGTGAACTCACCGAGAACGGGGTCAGGCTCGCCAACGGGGGCGACGACTCCGCACCGGTGGCCGATCCCGACGCCGAGGACGACGTGCTGGAAGACACTCTCATCGCCACGGTGCCCGACACCGACGAGGCACCCAAGGCCGAAGGCAAGGCCGCGCCGCGCAAGGGCCCCTCCCCCCGGAGGAAGACCCGCTCCACACGGCGCGTCAAGAAGGCCGAGCCCGCCCAGACCACCACCGATCCGGACACCGGTGAGGCCGACCTCGACGACCAGTCCCCCGCCATGGGCGACTCGGTCCACACCTACCTCAAGGCCATCGGCCGACGCCAGCTCCTCACCGCGGAGCAGGAGGTCGACCTGGCCAAGCGGGTCGAGGCCGGACTCTACGCCGAGTACCGGCTCGGCCTGCACGGCGAGGTGGACGGCTCCGCCCCGCTGGCCGAGGTCGAGGTCGACGAGCTGGAGTGGGTGGCCGAGGACGGCCGCAAGGCCAAGTCCCACATGCTGGAGGCCAACCTGCGCCTGGTGGTGTCGGTGGCCAAGAAGTACAGCGACCGGGGGATGTCGCTGCTCGACGTGGTCCAGGAGGGCAACCTCGGCCTGATCCGCGCCGTGGAGAAGTTCGACTACACCAAGGGCTTCAAGTTCTCCACCTACGCCATGTGGTGGATCCGCCAGGCCATCCAGCGCGGCTTCGCCGACTCCGCGCGCACCATCCGCCTGCCCGTGCACGTCCTGGAGCTGCTGAGCAAGGTCAGCCGCCTGGAGCGCGACATGCACCAGGTGCTGGGCCGCGAGCCCACGCCGGAGGAGCTGGGCCTGGAGCTGGACAAGACCCCGGCCCAGATCGAGGAGCTGCTGCGGGTCACCCGCCAGCCCATCAGCCTGGACTCCACCATCGGCGAGGACGGCGAGACCCGCATCGGCGACCTGATCGAGGACGTGGACGCCTCGGAGGCCTCCGAGGTGGTGGACCGCCAGCTCATGGCCGACCAGCTGCGCAACGCCCTGTCGGACCTGGAGCCGCGCGAGGCCACCATCATGTCCCTGCGCTTCGGCCTCATGGACGGCCGCCCGCGCACCCTGGACGAGATCGGCAAGCACCTGGGGCTGACCCGCGAGCGCATCCGGCAGCTGGAGAAGCAGTCGCTGTCCAAGCTGCGCCACCCCAGCCGCGCCCAGCAGCTGCTGGACTTCGCCAGCTAGACCGGCCCGGCTCGACAGGCGACACGGGGCCGCTCCCCAGCGGGGGCGGCCCCGAGCCGTGTCCGAAACCCTCAGGGCGAACCCTGGTTCGTCCCCGGTATCGCGTCCGCACCGGTCCCGCCGCGGACGGACCGGTGCGACGATGGTGGCCATGACCGACCACCCCCAGCGCCACAACGACGAGATCGCCGCCGCGCTGAACGCCAGCCGCGAACTCGGCCCCGAGTACGACGAGGCCGTGGCGGCCTCACTGGTCGAACGCATCGACGGCACCGTCGAGGCGCGCGTGCGCCACCACATGGCCGCGCAGGCGCGCACGGAGTCGGCCAAGGTGGGCATGCCCTCCAACACCGTGCGCTTCGTCCTCTCCGTGGTGTGCCTGGGCGTGAGCATCCCGGTCTCCGCCATCACCGCGGCCCTGGGCAGCCCGGCGGCGCTGCCGCTGGTCTGGCTCGGGCTGATCCTGTTCTACATCGTCTCGGTCGTGGGACTGCGCCGCTGACCGGACACCGGACGTGACCCGCAACATATCGATTCCGCCACGGATCGTCTCCGTCGCTTACCTGCCCGTATTCACCCTTGTGTCCGAAGGCCTACAGTCGTGCCCACCGCGGACCACACCGGTCCCACCAGGGGAAGGACACGATGGCAGCCATCGAACAACGCAGGGCGACGTGGAAGCAGATCGGTCCGGGCATCGTCGTCGCGGCCACCGGCGTGGGCGCGGGCGACATGGTCGCCACACTCATCGCGGGCAACCAGTTCGGCTACGCCCTGCTGTGGGCCACCATCGTCGGCTGCCTGGTCAAGATCTCCCTGGCCGAGGCCACCGGACGCTGGCACCTGGCGACGGGGACCACCATCTTCGCCGGGTGGAGCAGCCTGGGTAAGTGGACCACCGTCTACTTCGCGCCCTACATCGTGCTCTGGGGCTTCGTCTACGGCGCCAGCGCCATGTCCGCCACGGCCCTGCCGCTGGCCGCGCTGATGCCGGGCGTACCGCTGGAGGTGTGGGCGATCCTGGCCGGGATCTCCGGCCTGGTGATCGTCTGGTTCAACCGCTACGCCGTCTTCGAGAAGATCATGACGGTGCTCGTGGGCGTCATGTTCGTCACCGTGGTCGGCCTGGCCATCTACGTCGTCCCCGACATCGGCCAGACGCTCAGGGGCCTGCTCCCGATGCTCCCGGAGGGTTCGGTGTTCTACACCATGGGCCTGGTCGGCGGCGTCGGCGGCACCATCACCATGGCGGCCTACGGCTACTGGGTGAACTCCAAGGGCTGGCGCGACTCCGGCTGGATGCGGATGATGCGCCTGGACAACCGCGTCGCCTACGTCACCACCGGCGTCTTCGTCGTGGCGATGCTCATCGTGGGCGCCGAGCTGCTCCACGCCAGCGGCGTCGCGCTGGAGCAGAGCGACCAGGGCCTGCTCCAGCTCGGCGACATCCTGCGCGAGCGGTTCGGCGGGTTCGTCGCGACGGCCTTCCTCATCGGCTTCTTCGCCGCCGCCTACTCCTCCATCATCGGCGTGTGGAACGGCGTGAGCCTGCTGTTCGCCGACTTCGTCAACCACCTGCGGGGCAGGACCAACACCGACCCGGGGGAGAACCAGAGGAGCTGGGCCTTCCGCGGCTACGTGCTCTGGCTGACCTTCCCGCCGATGCTGCTCCTGCTGATCGGCAAGCCCTTCCAGCTGGTCATCGCCTACGGGGTGCTGGGCGCCTTCTTCATGCCGTTCCTGGCCTTCACCCTGATGTGGCTGCTCAACTCCTCGCGCACTCCCCGCGAGTGGCGCAACGGCTGGGTCAGCAACGCGGGCCTCACCCTCGCCGGATCACTGTTCGTGGTGCTGTGCGCCTACGAGCTCTACGGGATCGTCACCGGGGCCTGAACCGCCGGGAGGCGCGGCGCTGCGGGGCTCAGCCCCGCAGCGCCGCGCGCAGGATCTCCACCGCCTCGTCGTGGTCCAGGCCCACCCGAGAGATCACCTCGGCGTAGGCCCGGGCGGCGGCCAGTGCCTCGGCGCGCTGGTCGTCGCCCCCCGCGGCGACGAACGTCCCCGAGCGGCCGCGCGTCTCGACCACACCGGCCTGCTCCAGTTCGCGGTAGGCGCGGGCCACGGTGTTCACCGCCACCGACAGCTGGCCCGCCAGCGCGCGCACCGTGGGCAGCCGGTAGCCGACCGGGAGCTCACCGTTGGCGACCGCGATGGCCACGATCGACCTGATCTGCTCGTAGGGCGGTACCCTCGACGTCGGATCGACGCGGATGAAATCCGCCATGTGCCACTGCGCTCCCCACCGTCGCCTGCTGCGGTGTCCGGCCGCGGACCGGACCGGATACCAAACTATCGTGCGTGTACCGCCACGAGGCTGCGGACCGGGGCCGCCGGTGTCAGACCGCCTGGCGCGGCACCCGCTGGATCCCGTGCAGGCGGTGGGTCTCACGGGCGGTGAGCAGCCGCTCGGCGACCCGGGTGGCCTCACGCACCTGCGGGCGGGCCAGCCGCTTGCGCCGGTGGATCCGGTCCTCGTACCCCTTGGCCCCCACCAGGATCCGCTCCCGGGCGTAGGCGGCGCGCATCGCCTCGGTCAGCGCCGTGTCCAGGTCCAGGCCCCGCTGGTTCAGCTCCTCCACCGGCGCGTCCCAGGTGCGGGCCCTCTCCAGCGCCTCCTGCGCCTCGGCCACCGTGCGCAGGAGCTCGGGCAGGCGCTGCGCGCTCTCCTGGTCGGCGGCCAGGCTCTCCCGTGCCTGAACCGTGCTCTGCTTGGCAAGTCCCATGTGTGTGCTCCAGACCACGCGTACCGTCGGACGGGGCCACTCTAGAGGTGACCAACATCATCTTGCGAGCCGGGCCGCGCGTCGGTGGTGGCCGCGCGGCCCACGATCTGCCACCTTTACGGCGCACACCCCCGAAAGGACCACCATGAGCAGGAACTACGCCGGACTCAGCCGCGAGCGCATCATCCTCGAAGCGCTCCACATCATCGCTGGCCGCGGGCTCGGCGGCCTGTCCATGCGCCGCCTGGGCGACGCACTGGAGGTGGAGGCCATGGCCATCTACCACCACTTCCCCCTGGGCAAGGAGCAGCTCTTCAACGCCATCGCCGCCTACGTCACCTCCCCCGCGGCCACCGGCACCGTCCCCCTCGACGAGGAGGAGTCGTCGGAAGGGGCGGAGGGATCGGAGGAGCCCGAGGAGGACACCCGGCCCTGGGACGTGCGCCTCACCGAGTGGGCCGAGGCCTACCGGGACCGGCTGCTGGAGTTCTCCGGGGCGCTCTCCCTGCTGGTCCACCGCGCCCCGCGCACACCGAGCAGCGACGCCACCCGGGCCCTGGTCCACGGCGCCCTCGCCGAGGCGGGGCTGGAGGGCGAGGACCTGGAGCGCGCCGCCGACGCCCTGCACTCCTACTGCGTGGGCGCGGTCGTGCACCAGGTCCGCCACCAGGACGAGGAGGACGCACCCGACGCCGCCGAGTCCCGGGCGCGTTTCCACCACGGGCTGCGCGCCCTGATGCGCGGACTCACTTCCTGAGCCGCGCCCGGGCGGGGCGGGGGCCCGCCCCCGCCCGGACAGGACAGGGCCCGCCGGTGTGCCCTGCTCCCGGACCCCGCCGCGGGAAACAGGGACCTTCGTCGGGGAACCGAGTGCCTTCCTCCGGCGTCGTTACCAGAAGACAGCCGCCCGACCCCGCCCCCCCTTCTCCCGACACGGGGCGGTACAGAAAGGTCTTCCATGGTTCTCAAGCGCCTGCTCGCCGGTATCGGATTCGGCGGGGCCTCGGTGGAAACCACCCTGCACTCGTCCGTGGCCGCCCCGGGGGGCACCCTGCGGGGCACCGTCGTCATCGAGGGCGGAAACGTCGAGCAGCAGGTCGAGCGGCTCACCGTCGGCCTCCAGGCCCGGGTCGAGGTCGAGAGCGGCGACCACGAGAGCGTCCGCGACCTGGAGTTCCACCGCGTCCAGGTCGGCGGCGGCGTGACCCTGGTCCCCGGCCAGCGCTTCGAGGTGCCCTTCGAGCTCTTCGTGCCCTGGGAGGCCCCCGTCACCGTCCACCGGGGACGCCACCTGCACCGCATGAACGTCGGTGTGAACACCCGCCTGCACGTGGCGGGCGCGGTCGACCCCGGCGACCTGGACCCGGTGGCCGTGGAGCCGCTCCCCTCGCAGCTGGCCGTGCTGGACTCGCTGGCCTCCCTCGGGTTCTCCTTCAAGCAGGCCGACCTGGAGCAGGGCCGCATCCTGCGCACCCGCCAGCAGCTGCCCTTCTACCAGGAGATCGAGTTCTTCTCGCCCAGCCGCTACCGGGGCCTGAACGAGCTGGAGCTGTCGCTGGTCACCGACGAGCGCGGCATGGACGTGGTGCTGGAGCTGGACAAGAAGCCGGGTCTGCTCTTCTCCGAGAGCCGCGACACCTTCCACCGCTTCAGCGTCGACCACCACGAGGGCGCCGGGCGCGACTGGTCGGGCCACCTGCACCAGTGGATCGACTCGCTGGCGGGCAAGCGCAGCATGTTCTGACCCCGGCGGGGCCCCGGGGACGGGCGTCCCCGGGGCCCGCGGCGCCGTCGGCGCGCGGCTCACCCGGTCCGCTGGCGGGCGCGCTCCGCGCGCAGCTCGCGGGCCTGGTCCGGGTCCAGCACGGGCGCCGCGTTGAGCAGTTGGCGGGTGTAGTCGCTGGTGGGATTCTCGTACACCGCGTCGCTGTCACCCATCTCCACCACCTCACCCGCACGCATCACCGCGACCCGGTCACTCACCTGACGCACCACCGCCAGATCATGGGCCA
>NZ_JAAXPG010000026.1 GCF_012396365.1 Nocardiopsis alborubida
GGCCCCGGACACCGCTGTCGGGGCCGCAGGCGCCCATGACCGGCTTCCAGACCCCGGCCGCGGACGCACAGGCCCCGCACCCCGGGCCGCAGCACCCCACGGCACCACCGCAGACACCCGTGTCGGGGCCGCAGGCACCCATGACCGGTGCCCAGAGCCCGGCGTACGCGCCGGATCCGGCGGCACCGCGCCCTTCGGCGTCCGGGCCGCAGCAGCCGGTACCGGCCCCCGAGGCTCCCGTGTGGGAGCAGCGTCCCCACGCACCGAACCCGCAGGCGCCGGTATCGGGTGCGCAGGCGCCGATGAGCGGGCCCCGGACACCGCTGTCGGGGCCGCAGGCGCCCATGACCGGCTTCCAGACCCCGGCCGCGGACGCACAGGCCCCGCACCCCGGGCCGCAGCACCCCACGGCACCACCGCAGACACCCGTGTCGGGACCGCAGACACCCGTGTCGGGTCCCCAGTTCCCGCCTCCGCCCTACGCCACCGGCCCCCAGCAGGACGCCCACACCCCCTGGACGGGTCCGCAGTCCCCGCCCCCGGCACCTTCCGGGCCGCAGCCCCCGTCCGGCACGGACTCCCCGCCCTCCCCGGCCCTCCCTCCCCCAGGTCCGCAGACCCCGCCCGCCACGGCGTGGTTCCAGGCCTCGGGCCCCCAGGCCTCGCACGCGCCCGCCGCCCCGCCGCACTCACCGCCCTTCCCCGGGGACGCGGTCCCGCGCCCTGCGCCAGGGCCCCGACAGCCGCACCCGCCGCAGTCACGTGAGCTCAGGCCCCGGCACACCGGGTTGGAGGGGAGCAGGCTCCCGGCCGTCGACGCGGGCGGCACCGCCGAGATCATGATGGCGAAGCTGCGCGGCGAGGAGATCTCCGCGCTGCGCGCCTGGTCGCGCCTGGAGGGCTGGACCGGCACCGCCGAGTCCTCCTCCCTGCCCGTGGACGAGTCCGCGCTGGCCGAGGACGACACCCCCTCCTGGGGCCCGGCGCCCGAGACCGAGCAGGACCAGCCGCGGTGGCGCCGCCACCTCCACATCGCCGTGACCGTGTGCGGCATCCTCATGGTCACCAGCGTCTCCGGGGTGTTCGCCGCGCTGGAGTCACCGGCCCCGGTGGTCGCGGCCGCCGAGCAGGAGGCCGAACCGGAGCCCGCGGCCGAGGAGGAGGCCGCCGAACCGGTCGTCGACCCCTCGGCCCCGCCCGAGGTCTCCGCGCCGACGAACGTCGTCCTGGCGGACAGTCTCAACGCCGTCGAACTCAACTGGACCGACAACAGCGGCGGCACCGCCTCGTTCTTCGTGCTGGGCGGCCCCTTCGGCCACGAGGCCGCCACCCTGGCCCGGACCGGTCCCGGCGTGGTGTCCGCGCAGGTCGCCACCGGCTACACGGGCATGGAGTACTGCTTCACCGTGATCGCCGTGGACGGCTCCGCGTCCGCCGCCGAGGAGGTCTGCACGACCCGCGCCGCCGACCGCGCCGAGGCCGAGCGCCTGGCCGAGGAGGAAGCCGCGGAGGAGGCCGCCCGGGAGGCGGAGGAGGAGGCCGCCGAGGAGGAGGCGGAGGCCTCACCGTCCCCCGACCCGGAGGAGCCCCCGGAGTGAGGCGTCGCGCCGGAGCCCGTGACGCCCTGAAACCCACCGCGCCCATGGCGGGCCGAAACCCCCACCGCGCACCGCGAACCGCGCCGTAGACCGTCACAGCGCCCACACCGGTGTGATCTGCGACGTATCGCCGGAACGCGACCTTGGATAGCGTCTTCGGGTTGTGTCGCGCGTGCGCAGTGGGGGCGCCTCTTGTCCGGGGTCTTGATCGGTTTCGGTGTCATCACCAGCATCGTGGTCATCGGCTACATGCTCGGGCGCATCCCCCTCCTCGGCCCGGGGGCCAAGGAGGTGCTCACCAAGCTGGCCTTCTACGTGGCCAGCCCCGCGCTGCTGTTCACGATCCTGGCCGACGTCGACCTCTCCGTCCTGGTGTCCGGGCCGGTCCTGGTCAGCGTCCTCAGCGTGGCCGTCGTGGCGCTCGCCTTCGTCGTGTTCGGGCTCGTCCGGCGCCAGGGCGTCGGACTGACCACGGTCGGCGCGCTCGCGTCCTCGTACGTCAACGCGGGCAACCTGGGCATCCCCATCTCCGTCTACGTGCTCGGCGACGCGTCCCTGGTCGCACCCATCCTGCTCACGCAGCTCCTGGTCCTGGCCCCGGTCGGGCTCACCCTCATGGACCTGGCCGACGGCGACGTGCGCGGGGTGGGCCCCGTCTTCCGGCGGGCGCTGGGGACGCCGGTCCGCAACCCCGTGGTGATCGCGTCCCTGGCGGGTGTGGCCGTCTCCGCCTCGGGCTGGGTTCCGCCCGAACCCCTGATGGAGCCCTTCCACCTGATCGGCGGTATGGCCGTCCCCGCCATGCTGCTGGCCTTCGGGATCTCCCTGCACGGCAGCCCGTTCCCCGGCCGGGGCCCGGAGCGGGTGCCGATGCTGGTCGCCGTGGCGCTCAAGTCCGTGGTCCAGCCGCTGGCGGCGTGGGCCCTGGGCGCCCTGGTCTTCGACCTGGACGCCTCCAGCCTGTTCTCCGTCGTCGTGCTGGCTGCCCTGCCCACGGCCCAGAACGTCTTCAACTACGCCACCCAGTACCGCACCGGCGAGGTGATGGTCCGCGAGGTGGTGCTCGTGACCACCTTCCTCACCATCCCCGCACTGCTCACCGTCACCTTCCTGCTGGGGTGAGCCGGGGCCGGGCCCGTTCCGGGCCCGGAACCCTCCCGATGGTGGAGCTGGCTGTAGTACCGGAACGCCCGTCCGTACCAGTGCTCCGAACAGCCCCGGATCCTAGGTTCGAGGGGTAGCGAAAACACCCCTGGGAGCCCCTGATGCCACGAGTCCCCCGCGTCCTGCCGATGCTGGCCGCGCCCCTGATGATCGCCGCCGTCCTGGCGCCCGGCGCGGCCTCGGCCGCCGCCGCGCCCGGTGTCGCCGCGGCCCTGCCGGGCGCCCCGGCCGAGGCCGCGCCGCTCAACCCCGAGACCGCGCGGGAGTTCGTGGACACCCGCGTCGCCGAACTGCTGGAGGAGCACGGGGCGCCCGGCGTCGCCGTGACCATCGTGGCCGGGGGCGAGCAGCTCGCCTCCGCCTCCCACGGATACGCCGACCTCGCCACCGAAACCCCCATGGACCACACGGTCCACACGCTTCCCACGGGCTCGGTGTCCAAGTCCTTCACCGCGGCCGCCGCCCTCCTCCTGGCCGAGGACGGGGAGATCGACCTGCACGAGGACGTCAACACCTACCTGCCCGAAGCCGCCCGGCTGCCCATGGACGGCGTCACGATGCACCACCTGCTCACGCACACCGCCGGGTTCGCGGACGTGCTCGACTTCCCCACGGCCGGGGACACCGAGCGGCACCTGACCCTTGAGGAGGTGTACAGCACGCTCAAGCCCGAGGCGCTCTACGAGCCCGGCCGGTTCACCGCCTACTCCAACCACGGGAACGGCCTGGCCGGGTACATCGTCCAGGAGGTGAGCGGCCAGCCCTTCGAGGAGTACGTCGACCAGAACCTGTTCGAGCCGCTGGGCATGGACAGGAGCGCGTTCCTCCAGATCTACGACGCCCGCGAGGTCTACGAGGTCCCGACGTTCCACCTGCCCGACGGCAGCCAGGCCGAGGACCTGCACGTCTCCCAGGCGCCCGCGGGTGCCTCCCTCGCCTCGACCGACGACATGGCCCGGTTCATGCTGGCGCTGCTGGACGGAGGCGAGGTCGACGGCGAGCGGGTACTGCCCGCCCACGTCGCCGAACAGATGCTGGCCAGCCAGCACGAGTCCCACCCGGAGGCCCCCGCCGTGGGCTACGGCACCTACCAGTGGCGGGGCGGGGACTCCCCGGTCATCGGCCACGCCGGCGACCTGACGGGCATGCACACCGCCTACACCCTGATCCCCGGGATCGACGCCGGGATGTTCGTCGCGGTCAACGGCGACGACTCCGTCGCGGGAAACCCCCTTGAGGACCTGCGGATGGCGGTGACCCAGGAGTTCTCGGACACGTTCGACCCGCAGGTCCCTCCGACCGGGGAGGCCGACACCGGCACCGACCTCGGCGCCTACACGGGCACCTACGTCAGCAGCCGCCGCGCCGCCAGCGGGCCCGGCCAGATCGTCGCCCTCTTCGACAACATGACCGTGCGCGAGGCCGGGGACGGCACCCTCTCCGTCAACGGTGCGATGGCGACGGACGACCGCTGGCTGCCCCTCGGCGGAGGACGGATGTCCGCTGAGAACGGCGAGGACCAGCTGACCTTCCTGGAGGAGGACGGCGAGGTCGTCGCCCTGGCCACGGACAGCAACGCCACCCAGGTCTACGAGCGGACCACCCCGCTGACCAGCCCGATCACGCACGGCGTGGTCGCCGCAGCCGGGCTGCTCGTCCTGTTCACCACGTTCGTGCAGTTCCGCCGCGCACCGGACCGGTTCACCGTCCTCGCCCGCGTGCTGGCCTCGCTGACCGCTCTGAGCTGCTTCGCCGCCGTCGGGTTCGTCGTGTACGGGCTGCTCGACAGCCACACGCTGGAGCAGTGGATCTTCAGTGAGTCCCTCGCGCTCACCCTGCCGCTCGCCATCGCCGTCCCTCTCACCCTGGCCACCGCGGCCGTGGCCGTGACCGCCTGGGTCAGGGGGTGGCTGCGCCCGGCCGGGCGGGTCCACCTCTCCCTGGTCGTCCTGGCCGCGACGGCCGTCATCGTGACGGGGGCCCAGTACGGCTTCGTGCTGCTGGTGTCCTGAACAGACCCGGGTCCGGAGCCCCGTCCTGGTTCCGGACCCGCCGCGGACCCCGGCGCGGGCTGAACAAGGAGCTAACATCCCGGGGCGAAAGGTACACACGCGACGCCCCTCCCGATACCATCCCCACAGTTCAGGGGAACGGCGGAACTCCTGCCCCCGTCCGCGCGTCCCACCCGTCATCCGGACCCGCTCCAGTGGCTTCGACGGCCACGGGCGGGCCTCCGTGCGTGGAGGACGTCGTGTCCCCCCGCGGGATCCGCGTTCGAGGAGAGGAGACCCCCACATGACCACCGAAGCGGGCGGCAACCCGATCGAGGGGATGCGTGGCGGCGAGTACGCCGAGACGCTCGCGGCCGCCATGGCCGGGCTCGCCGACGCGTTCGACCTCCTCATGGAGGACGCCGAGAGCGCCTCGGGCCACGACGACGTCAGAGCCGGGTTCGGCACGTTCAAGGAGAACACCGCCCAGGCCCTCATCGACGTCCAGGCGCTCGGACTGGCGCTGGCCGACAACGTCCAGGCGGGCGCGGCGGAGATCGCGCAGAACGACCTGGACAGCTCGGAGGACTTCAGCCATCCCTGGGAGTCCCACCGCGACATCAACTTCGAGGGCTGACGGCGCCTCCCGCCGGCCCTCACCGCCTCCCCGCCCGTCCGCCGCCCCTCCGAGGAAGACCGTGGCAACCTTCTCCGTCATCTTCGTCCCCCGCGACTTCTACTACGACTCCAAACCCGTCTACGACTGCGCGGCGGATCTGGAGGTCCTCAACGCGCGCGTCCTCGGCCGGGCCGACGACCTCAACGGGAGCTTCGACTCCGCCGCCGGCGAGTTCACCGACGTCATCGCCTGGGACGTCCGCAGCATCTCCGAGGAGGACCTCCAGAACTGGCGGGACGCCGCCGTCTCCGTCACCTACGCCGCCTCGGTCGCCGAGATGTGGGCGGACGCCGTCAAGGCGTTCCACGACGAGCGCGACGCGCAGATCACCAGCTGGGAGGGCAGCAGGACGGAGAAGGAGAACGCCGTCCCCTCCAAGTACCAGGACGACCACATCACCGCCTCCCACCCCCAGGCCGACGGCTTCCTCTGGACGGACTGGGGCGCGGGGGACGAAGCGCGCTGCCGGGCCCTCTACGACGAACTCGTCACCGTGCAGGAAGGCCTCATCTCCCGCGAGCAGACCAACTGGCAGGGTCTCCAGGACAGCGCCGAGGAGATCCGGACGATGCTCGAACAGGGGCCGACCCCGGAGAACGTCCGCAAGCTCATGGACGCGGGCAACGCCAACTGGGCGTTCCTCAACATCGATCCCTCCCGCTACTCCTCGCTCATCGAGGACAGCGAGCTCACGCCCGAGAACGCCGAGGAGTACGCCGACGAGCTCGCCGCCTACTGGTCCGGCGACAAGCCGCTGGACGACCGCTACCACGAGCTGATGCTCGTGCTCTCGATGCTGGGGACCGGCGCCCGGCAGAACCAGCAGAACGGCACGGAGCTCAGCCCCGAGGAGATCGCGTTCCTGGAGGAGTTCTACGAGCAGCTGGAGGAGCCCTACCGCAGGGACGGGGCCGGAGCGGGCATCATGGTCTACCCCGATCTCATGGCCGAGTCCGACATGAGCGACGAGGAGCGGGAGGACGCCCTGGGCGTCCTCGGCAACGGGCTGCTCGCGCTCTCGGACCCCGCGCTCGGCGGAGGGTACGACAGCCTGCCCGAGAGCTTCCGGTACGCCGTCGAGGGGTCCTGGATCAACCCCGACGCCGAGAACAAGCTCCCCGGCACACCCGTGAGCATCGGGATGGACATGAAGGCGCTCTCCGCCTTCATGGAGCACACGGACGAGGACCTGGAGGGCGGCTACGGGCTGTCGACCAACCTGCACCTGACCACCGGCGCCTTCCTCGACGCCTGGGGCGACGACCCCGACCCCGACGGGGTGCTGCCCGACTCCGAGCAGGTCTCCCACATCATCGACGTGGCCAGCCGCAACACCGACGCCAACTACTACATGCTCACCGGCGAGCACCTCAACGGGGAGGAGGGCGTCGACCACGGCGACGAGGACCTGCGCACGCGGGCGCTGGAGGGCACGCTCACCCACGAGTGGCACGACGACGGCCACACCGCCCGCCAGCTCACCGACTGGCTCGCCGAGGACATCCACAGCGAGGACCCCGACGTGCGCCAGCGGGCCGGGGACGGTTTCGCCGGGTTCATGGAGACCATCACCGACGCGGACATGCACGCGGCCCTCGTCAACACCGGCGTGGACGTCACCGAGGGGGACAACGAGTACTCCGACGCCTCGTTCACCCAGTTCAACGGGGAGCTGGCCGACAGCCTCGCCGACATCTTCGACGCGCACATCTACAGCTTCGCCAACGGTGAGGTGCTGGGCGGCAACGACGTGCCGAACTCGGGTATCGGGGAGTTCGAGGCGGACAGGAGCTTCGTGGACATGGGGCCCGACGAGCGGGCCATGTACATGCAGCTCCTCATGGGCAACGACGAGACCGCCGGGCGCGTGGTCAACTCCGTGGACGCCTACCAGCAGATCGAGTCGTTCGCCTTCCTGGAGACCGGAAACGAAACGGCCGCCGCACGCGGTGCCGGACAGCTCCAGGGCCTGCTGGAGCGGGCCCTGTGGCTGGAGTCGGAGGACCGCAGCGACGACCTCGGCGTGCAGGTCGAGCGCAGGACGCAGATCGCCGAGTTCGTGGTGGGCGAGGCGACGGGTCTGTCCGAGAAGATCCCGGTCATCGGCGCCGCCGTGTCCAAGGGGTTGGAACTCGGCCAGGACAGCATCGTGAACGCGATCATCGACGGCGAGTACGAGGTCTCACCCCGGTTCCCCGTCTACACCAGCGAGGAGAGCATCCTGCGGAACTTCCGGATGGAAACCCTCGACTACCTGGCGCAGAACACTCCCCAGTCGTTCCAGGACAACACCCAGCGCGGCGATTTCAGGGTCCTGGTCGACAACGGTGTGGTGACCGTCGAACGCGACGGACAGGTGCTCGACGCCTCCGACATCACCAACGACTTCGTGTTCGACGAGTCCGTCACGGTCAACGTCGCGGGGGGCACCGACTGGTCCGACCTGGACAGCGACAACCTCGACGGTGTCGACGACGCCCTCTCCGGGGTCATGGACACGACGCACATCTACGGCGAGTACATCGACGAACACGGCGAGCCCGTCAGGCACGACGGCGCCAGCCAAACGTGGGTGGGTCAGTTCGTCGACGTGTACACGGGTGCCTACGGCGAGACGAGGGACTACTTCAACGGCGAAGTCGAGGGTTTCCGGTCTCCGAACGAGGAGGCCGGGTCATGACGGACCGGGCCATCGCAGCGTTCCCGCGTCCGAACCGTCCCGGGAGGAAACCCTTGACCCGCCGTAAGGGCCGTGTACCCGCCCTCCTCGCGATCACCCTGTCTGCGTGCGCGGCTCTGACCGCGTGCTCCACACCTGAGCCAGAACCTGAGAGGGGAGGGCTGCCACCGGACTACGTCTCCTTCTTCTGGGTCGAACGGCAAGTCATGCTTCACACTCTCGACCGCATGCTCGTCGAGAACGATCCAGAAGAGGTTCTTGAGAACAGCACCGGCAGCCGGGACAGACTGTTCGAAGCCCGGATCCTCCAGGAGACCGAGGACGGGTACACCGTCGAACTCGACTATGACGAGTGGCGCACCGAAGAGGTCGGTCCCATCAGCCGAATCGATGCCGCTCTGGCCAACGCCACCGAATTCAACGAGGTCACCTGGTGCGGTGAGACCGTCAACGGCGAGGATTTCGTCGACGCCTACGTGGAGGAGTTCTGGGAGACCCTCGACTCCCACGAGGAGTACACGGCCAGCATCGCCGACTACGTCGACTGCGGGGACGGCACCCCGTAGCCCGGTCCGGGCCCTCCGGAACCGCGCTGAGCCCGAAACCGCGCGCCCCGGGACGGGCTCCCCTCACGGGAGAGGGGCCGGTGCGACGCGCACCGGCCCCCGGCTCACTCCCGCTCCCGCCCTCCGGAAGTCCCTAGCCCCAGGCCAGGGCGGTCAGCTCCGGGTCCTCCAGCGCCGTGCCGATGTCGCGCAGCACCTTGGAACCCAGCTCCCCGTCGACCAGCCGGTGGTCGAAGGACAGCGACAGGGTCGTCACCTTGCGGATCCTCAACTTGCCCTTGTGCACCCAGGGCATGTCCCGGATCTGCCCGAAGGCGAGGATGGCCGCCTCTCCCGGGTTGAGGATCGGGGTGCCCGCGTCCACGCCGAACACGCCGACGTTGGTGATGGTGATGGTGCCGCCGGACATGTCCGCCGGGCTGGTCTTGCCCGCACGTGCGGTCTCGGTCAGCCGCTTCAGCCCCGCCGCGAGCTCCGGCAGGGTCATGGCGTCGGCGTCCTTGATGTTGGGCACCACCAGGCCGCGCTCGGTGGCCGCCGCGATCCCCAGGTTCACGTAGTTCTTGACCACGATCTCCTGGTTCTCCTCGTCCCAGGAGGCGTTGACCTCCGGGTGCCGCCGGACCGCCATGAGCAGGGCCTTGGCGACCAGCAGCAGCGGGGACACCCGCACGTCGGCGAAGTCGGGCCGCTCGCGCAGGCGCGCGACCGCCTTCATCGTCCTGGTGACGTCCACCTGGAGGAACTCGGTGACGTGCGGAGCGGTGAACGCGCTGCCGACCATCGCCGCGGCCGTGTGCTTGCGCACGCCCTTGACGGGCACGCGCCGCTCGCGCGCGGTGCGGTCCGCGGCCGCCGCGGGGGCGGCCTCCACGGCCTGCGCGACCTGCGGGCCCTCCTGGGCCCGGCCGACCGCGGCCCGGACGTCCTCGCGGGTGACGACGCCGTTCTCCCCCGTGGGGGCGACCGAAGCCAGGTCCACACCGAGGTCCTTGGCCAGCTTGCGCACCGGCGGCTTGGCGAGCGGGCGGCCCGGTGCCTGGGCCGCCGGGGCCGGAGCCGCCCGAGTCCCGCCCACCGCGGGCGTGTTCGCGGGCGCGGGCTCGCTGATCCGCGGCACGGGCGGCGACACCGGCGCCGAGGGGCCCGGGCGGCGGCGCGGGCGGCGCTGGGTGGAGGCCGCCTTCTCGCCGTAGCCGACCAGCGGCTTCTCCCGCTCCTCGGAGCCGGTCTCCGCGGCGGCCTCGCCGGAGGAGCCGCCGGAGCCGTCGTCCACGGTGATGATCACCGCGCCGACCTCCACGGTCTGGCCCTCCTCGGCCAGCAGCTCGCGCACGGTCCCCGCGAACGGGCTGGGGAGCTCGACGACCGCCTTGGCGGTCTCGATCTCGCAGATCATCTGGTTGACCCCGACCTCGTCACCCGGCTTGACGTACCAGGTGAGGAGTTCGGCCTCGACCAGGCCCTCTCCGACGTCGGGCAGCCTGAACGACTGCACTCCGCCGACGGCGGGTTCGTTCTTGGAAATCGCCATGTCCTTCGGTTTCCCCGATCCCTAGTACGCGAAAGCCCGGTCGACCCCGTCCAGAACCCGGTCCAGGTCCGGCAGGTAGTGCTCCTCCAGCCGGGACTGCGGGTAGGGGGTGTCGAACGCGGCCACACGGATGACCGGCGACTCCAGGTGGTAGAAGCACTCCTCGGTGACCCGGGCGGCGATCTCCGCGCCGGGACCGCCGGAGAGGGGCGCCTCGTGGGCGACGACCAGGCGCCCCGTCCTCTTCACCGAGGCGAACAGGGTCGGGTAGTCCACGGGGGACAGTGACCGCAGGTCGACGACCTCCACGGAGTGGTCGGTGTCGGCCTCGGCGGCCTGGAGGGCCGTCTTGACCATGGGCCCGTACGCCAGGAGGGTCACGTCCGTGCCGGGGCGGACCACGCGGGCGGCCCCCATGGGGGCGGCCTCGGCGATGGACGCGTCGGTGTCGACCTCGGCCTTCTCGTAGTAGCGCCGCTTGGGCTCCAGGAAGATCACCGGGTCGTCGGAGCGCACCGCCTGCTGGATCATCCAGTAGGCGTCCTCGGGGTTGGCGACCGACACCACGCGCAGCCCGGCGGTGTGGGTGAAGTAGGCCTCCGGGGACTCGCTGTGGTGCTCGACCGCGCCGATGCCGCCGCCGTAGGGGATGCGCATGACCACGGGCATGCTGAGCGTGCCCGCCGAGCGGCGCCGCATCTTGGCCAGCTGGGTGAAGGTCTGGTTCGCGGCCGGGAAGAAGAAGCCGTCGAACTGGATCTCCACCACGGGGCGGTAGCCGCGCATGGCCATGCCGATCGCGGTGCCGACGATGCCGGACTCGGCGAGGGGGGTGTCGATGACCCGGTCGGCGCCGAAGTCCTTGTGCAGGCCGTCGGTGACCCGGAAGACGCCGCCGAGCCTGCCGACGTCCTCGCCCATGACGAGGACCTTGGGGTCGTGCTCCATGGCGGCGCGCAGGCCGGCGTTGATGGCCTTGCCGATGGTGAGGTTGGTTCCCATGGCCTAGCGGCCCCCTTCCGCGCCCGCGCCCTCGAAGGAGGCCAGGTAGTCGGCGAACTCGGACCGCTGGTGGTCGATGTGGACGTTGGGCTCGGCGTAGACCTCGTGGAAGATGTCGAGGGGCTCGGGGTCGGGCAGGGAGCGGCACTCGGTGCGCACCTGCTCGCCCAGCCGGTCCGCCTCGGCGTCCACGGACGCGAAGAACTCCTCGTCGGCGTGGCCGCCCCGCTCCAGGTAGCGGCGGACCCGCAGGATCGGGTCCTTGGCCTTCCACTCGTCGAGCTCGGCCGACGCGCGGTAGCGGGTGGGGTCGTCGTTGGTGGTGTGGGCGCCCATCCGGTAGGTGAACGCCTCCACGAGCGTGGGGCCGTTGCCCTCGCGGGCGTTGGTCAGGGCGGCGCGGGTCACGGCCAGGCAGGCCAGGACGTCGTTGCCGTCCACGCGCAGGCCGGGGAAGCCGAACCCGGCGGCGCGCCGGTAGATGGGCACGCGGGCCTGGCGCTCCAGCGGCTCGGAGATCGCCCACTGGTTGTTCTGGCAGAAGAAGACCACCGGGGCGTTGTTGACCGAGGCGAAGTTGAACGCCTCGTTGGTGTCGCCCTGGCTGGTGGCCCCGTCGCCGAAGTAGGAGATGACGGCGGTGCCGTCCTCGCCGACGGCGCCGTCGCGCTGGACGCCCATGGCGTAGCCGGTGGCGTGCAGGGCCTGGCTGCCGATGACGATCGTGTACAGGTGGAAGCCGTGCTCGTGGGGGTCCCAGCCCCCGTTGGTGACGCCGCGGAACATGCCGAGCAGCTCCCGGGGCTCGATGCCCCGGCACCAGGCGACGCCGTGCTCGCGGTAGGAGGGGAACGCCATGTCGTTCGCGCGCAGCGCGCGTGCGGAGCCGATCTGCGCGGCCTCCTGGCCCAGCAGCGAGGCCCACAGGCCCAGCTCGCCCTGGCGCTGGAGGGAGACCGCCTCGCTGTCGACCCGGCGCACCAGGACCAGGTCTCTGTACAGGGCGCGGATCTCCTCCGCGCTGATGTCCAGGGGGTAGTCGGGGTGCCCCGTCAGCTCCCCTTCCGGTGTCAGGAGCTGGATCAGCTCCGGTTCCTCGTGCACGGTCGTGTCCGACACGTTGCTCCCTCGGGTTCTCGGGGCCGAATTCGCGTGGGTGAACGCTGATCGGCCGAATCACGGTCCTCGTCCCACCCGGGGTGGTGGGCGGGAGTCGGACAGCCCTCTCCATATCGTGACAGACCTCACCATGGAGAGCGCAAGCCCTCAGCGCCACCTTTTCAGCTGCGCGCCCCATGATCCCCGATCGCCCACCAGGGCGATTACCAGGGCTTCCTAGCACTTACAAGGGCTCCCCACGACTTTTCGAGCACGCGGCCGCGACACGCCGGGCACCGGCCGCCCCGGACGCGGAGGAACCGCGCACCCGGCTCTCCGGCACCGGCGAGGAGTCGTCGGTCCGCGGCCCCTCCGGACACGCCCTCATGACATCCGTCATGCGACGAACGCTGTGGAACGCGGAGGAACCAGGTGACCAGTGGTACTACTGTGCGCCATCCGCCGAAACTAGGTTCAGAACATGGACCGCGACGACGAACACCCCTCCCCCCAGCCGACCCTCACGGCTCCCCCGGCCCCGGACGCGGGACCCGGGTACCCGCCGCCCGAGACCAGGCGGCGGCGCGGCCCCCGTCCGGTCCCGCCGGGTGTGCCCTACCACCGCGTCCTCGCCCACGAGAAGCGCCGCGTCTGGCGCGGCATCGCCGCCCTCGTCCTCTTCGTCGGCGGGATGCTGGTCTTCTCATTCGCCGTCGGGCTCCTCGGCGCGTTCGTCGACCTGGCGCTCGGCCGCTCCAGCGTGATGCTGGGCGGCGACGAGTTCACTCCCATCGCCCAGGCCTCCGCCCTGCTCGGGCTCGCCCTGCTACTGCCGTGGAGCATGCTCATCCAACGGTGGCTCTACGGAGTGAAGGGCGCCTCGCTGCATTCGGTCCGGTCCCTCTTCCGAGCCGACGTGTTCGGACGAACCCTCCTGGTGATCCTGCCCGTCTGGACGGTCTACCTGGCCCTCTTCTCCGCCTTCACGCCCTACCCCGAAAGCTCCTGGCTGTTCGCCGACCTCATCGCCATGTTCGCCGTCATCCTGCTGCTGGCGCCGTTGCAGTCGGCCGGTGAGGAGTACGGTTTCCGCGGGCTCGTCTTCCGCGTCGCCGCGAGCTGGGGCCGTGGCGCGCGCACCAGCCTCGTTCTCGGCGTGGTCGTGTCGAGCCTGCTGTTCATGGTGGCGCACCTGGCGTTCGACCCGTGGCTCAACCTGTACTACTTCACGATGGGCGTCACCCTCGCCCTCATCACGTGGCGCACGGGTGGCCTGGAGATCGCCGTGGTCATCCACGCGGTCAACAACACGCTCGCCTTCCTCATCACCACCATCACGCACACCGACATCATGGAGGGGATGGACCGGTCGGCGGGCGCCGCGTCGCCCGTCATGCTCGTGCCCTGCGTCCTCCTCGTCGCTGTCACGGCCGTGGTGTGGCTGCGCACGCGAAGGACGGGACCGGAGACGACCCCTGTGGGGACGGCCCCGATCCCGGCGGCGGAACGGAACGCGTGATCGGTCGAACCGGGAAAGAGCGCCGGACCCAGGGAGCACCCCCCTTTTCCGGGCACGGGGGAGGCCACCGGCGGCGACTCCGGGGCATCACCGGTGTGGTTCGCGTGGGAAACGTGGTCGGTCCGCCCGGACATCGGGACCCGGGGCCTCGGAGACCCTCCGCGCCATGGGCTTCGGGCGGTTTCCGCACCGGGTGGACCGGAACCGGCCCCGGCGGGCAGGGCCCCTCCGGTCATCGGACGATTTCGGGGACAGGGGCGGCGCGGCCCGGACCGGGCCACGGGGGCGGTCCTGGGCACGGGCGCGTACGACGGGGTTCCGGCCCGTCGGCGGGGGTCCTATCCGGCGCTGGGGACGCGCACCCCGCGGTCGCGGGCGTAGTCGGCGAGCATCTCGCGGAGCTGGCGGCGGGCGCGGTGCAGTCGGGACATCACCGTCCCCAGGGGCGTCCCCATGCGCTCGGCCACCTCCTTGTAGGCGTAGCCCTCGATGTCGACGAGGTAGATGACCTCCTGGAACTCCTCGGGCAGGCGGGCGAGCGCCTGCTTGATGTCGGAGTCGGGCAGGTGGTCCAGGACCTCGTTCTCGGCCGACCTCATGCCGGACGACGTGTGCGCCTCGGCGGCGGCGAGCTGCCAGTCCTTGATCTCGTCGGTGGTCTCCTGGCGCGGTTCGCGCTGCTTCTTGCGGTAGCTGTTGATGAAGGTGTTGGTCAGGATCCGGTAAAGCCAGGCTCGCAGGTTCGTACCCGCACGGAACTGGTGGAAATTCGCGAAGGCCTTGGCGAAGGTCTCCTGAACGAGATCCTCCGCGTCGGCGGGGTTGCGGGTCATCCGCAGGGCCGTGGGGTAGAGCTGGTCGGCGAACGGTGTCACCGCGGTGGCGAAGTCCAGCGTCTGCTCCCCGTCGCGGGTCCCACCGGTCGTGGAGGCCTGGTCCATTTCGATAGTCGTCAAGATTCCCCCTCAGGACGACCGGACGGTCACTTCCACTGTGTAAGACGCCGCCGCATGCCTCCAATGATGACATCAATCCACGTGATACGAGTCACGGGACCCCCGAAACAGTCCCCGGCACCCTTCAACGTGAGGTAAAGGCCCGGCGCGCCTCCTGGTCAGGATGCCTACCCGTTTGCGCGTGCCGTACGCTTGCGTCGTCCCCCTCCCCGCCTCTCCGGGGAGGCGGCCCGCCCGCCGCAGGCACGTGCGGCACACCCCTTTTCCTTGTGGAGGACCCTGTGGCCCGCGTCGTTGTTGACGTCATGCTCAAGCCCGAGATCCTGGACCCCCAGGGCCAGGCCATCGCCGGGGCCTGCTCCCGGCTGGGCTTCGAGGGGATCGAGCAGGTCCGCCAGGGCAAGCGCTTCGAGGTCGAGGTGGAGGGCTCGGTGGACGAGGCCAAGCTCGCCGACGTCCGCCGCCTGGCCGAGACCCTCCTCGCCAACACCGTCATCGAGGAGTACAGCGTGCGCGTGGAGGACTGACCCCGCACGTGTGATCCGGAACACTCCTCGTGCCGTGCCGCCCCCCGAAGTCCGCCATCGCGGGAAACCCGCGGAAAATCCGTGAGAATTCGCCCGCACGGTGTCCGACGTGCCCGAAGTGCCGGATAAGAACAGCCGTGTCCCCGCCGGGGACACGGCTGTTCGTTTTACTCCGCCCACCCTCGGGGAAGGTTCCTAACATGCCGGGATGAACACGACAACGGAGTACGAGAGGTGTACGAATGGACGCCGATTTCTCGATCTCCCTCCCCAGGCAGGCGTACACGGTCGCCGTCGCTCGCGATGTTCTGGGCACTCTCCTCGTTCGCGCTGGGGTGTGCGGGGACTGCGTCGACGACATCCTCCTGGCCGTCTCCGAGGCCTGTGCCAACGCGATCGACCACGGCGGGCCCGCCCGCGACTACAGGGTCGAGGCGGAGATGGGCGGGCGATGGTGTGAACTGCGGATATCCCATACCGGGAGAGCGCCCGATCCCGTGGCGCTCGCCGAGCGGTTCACCACCGACCGCACGCCCCTCCCCGGTCTGGACGCAGAATCGGGCAGGGGCATTCTGTTGATGCGCTACCTCATGGACGAGGTCGCCTTCGAGGGGGAGCCAAGGACGACGGTCCTGCTGCGCAAGCGGCTCACGGCGTGCGACGAGCCGCCGGAGGCGGACGCCGCCGAGCAGGTACCGGCCCAGCGCTACGCCCTGATGTGAGCCGGCCGAGCCGCTTGTCCCCCGGCCCCGGGACGCGGCGGCCCGCGGCGAGGGCCGCGACCGCGCCGACGACGCGCGGCCCCCGGCGCCGCGCCGCGAACGCGGACCACCCCCGTGACGCACACCACAGGAGGCTTCCTGCGCCACCGGTCCCGCCTGTGGAATGCCACACGGAGACGCGGTACGCGACCGCGGGAGCTTGGAGCTTCATCCAAGCGAAGGGCCTCCGAGGGGATCCGCTGTCGTACCCGACCACAGGTGAGCGGGTACGCTGCCAAGTGCGGACGCACCGTCCCCAGTGACGGGGCCAGGCAACGGCGTCTCCTCGCCGTACGCTCCCCGTGCACGCGGGGACGGACTCGACCCGATCTCTCGGAGTGTGCTCATGACAGCCCGTGTGGGCGTCGTCACCTTCCCCGGCTCCCTCGACGACAAGGACGCCGCGCGCGCGGTCGCGCTGGCGGGCGCCGAACCCGTCCCGCTCTGGCACGCGGACGCCGACCTCAGGGGCGTCGACGCCGTGGTCCTGCCCGGCGGCTTCTCCTACGGCGACTACCTGCGCTGCGGCGCCATCGCCCGGTTCGCCCCCCTGATGTCGGAGCTCGTCCCGGCCGCCCGCTCGGGCGCGCTGCCGGTCCTGGGCATCTGCAACGGCTTCCAGATCCTGTGCGAGAGCCACCTGCTCCCCGGCGCCCTGACCCGCAACTCCTCGCTGCGGTTCGTCAACCGCGACCAGGTGCTGCGCGTGGAGAACACCGGCACCGCGTGGACCAGCGCCTACACCGAGGGCCAGGAGGTCCTGGTGGTGCTCAAGAGCGGTGAGGGCAGCTACGTCGCCGACGAGCACACCCTGGACGAGCTGGAGGCCACCGGCCGCGTGGTGGTCCGCTACGTCGGCGGCAATCCCAACGGCTCCCGCCGCGACATCGCCGGGATCACCAACGAGCACGGGAACGTCGTCGGCCTCATGCCGCACCCCGAGCACGCCGTCGAACTGCTCACCGGCCCCTCCGACGAGGGCCTGGGCTTCTTCTCCTCGATCCTCGCCCACCTGGCCGCCGGTTCGCCGGTGAACGCCTGAGCCGCATCCCGAACTGGAGGGTTGGCCGATGATGGGGCTGCTGCGCTCCAGAAGGACGATGTTCGTCCTCGTCGGGCTGGTCGTCGTCGGACTGGTGGTGTCCGCGGGCATCGGCCTGTTCAACGCCATCGGCTCGGCACCCGTCGCCTCGCCCCTTCCCCAGGGCCAGCCGGACGGGGGCCAGGACGGCGCCCCGTCCCAGAACCCGCCGCCGGACGTGGACGTGCTCGGCCAGGCGCCCTCCGGTCTGACCTACGTCTCCGACCCGGAGGCCGACGTCTACTGCGAGGGCACCGAGTGCGTCCGGCTGGTGATGGTCGTGACCGAGGACGGGGAGCCGACCGAGGACTCGCGCGAGACCGTCGACACGGTGGTCGCCCACCTCCTCGGCCGGGGCTGGGAGGAGCAGGAGCCCCAGGGAGCGCCCGAGGAGCAGGTCTTCCTCAGCGACGGCGACCACATGCTGGCCGACACCTCCGCCCACGACGAACCCGAGTCCCCGGCGACGCTGATGCTCGGCGACGCGAGCGGGCCCGAAACGCCCTGACCCGACCTTCCGCGCCGTTGGTCGGACGCCACGGCCCGGCTTCCACCCGCACATCCCGAACGGAACCACGCATGTCTGAAGCACCTGGTCTCGACACCGTCGCCGTGGCGCACGACAACCCCGACACACCCCAGCCGTACGCCGAACTGGGCATGGCCAAGGACGAGTACGAGCGGGTACGCGAGATCCTGGGCCGCCGCCCCACCTCCGCCGAGCTGGCCATCTACTCGGTCATGTGGAGCGAGCACTGCTCCTACAAGTCGTCCAAGGTGCACCTGCGCCAGTTCGGGGAGAAGGCGCCCGAGAACGACGCCCTGCTCGTCGGCATGGGTGAGAACGCGGGCGTGGTGGACGTCGGCGACGGCCGCGCGGTCACGTTCAAGATCGAGTCGCACAACCACCCCTCCTACGTGGAGCCGCACCAGGGCGCGGCCACCGGCGTGGGCGGCATCGTGCGCGACATCCTCACCATGGGCGCCCGGCCCGTCGCGGTGATGGACGCGCTGCGGTTCGGCCCGGCCGACGCCGACGACACCAAGCGGGTGCTGCCCGGCGTGGTGTCGGGCATCTCCTTCTACGGCAACTGCCTGGGCCTGCCCAACATCGGCGGCGAGATCGGCTTCGGCGCCGGGTACATCGGCAACCCGCTGGTCAACGCCCTGTGCATCGGCGTGATGCGGCACGAGGACATCAAGCTGGCGCAGGCGCCCGGCCCGGGAAACAAGGTGGTGCTGTTCGGCTCCACCACCGGCCCCGACGGGATCGGCGGCGCCTCCGTGCTGGCCAGCGCCACCTTCGACGACGAGTCGCACGCCAAGCGGCCCAGCGTGCAGGTCGGCGACCCGTTCATGGAGAAGCTGCTCATCGAGTGCAGCCTGGAGCTGTTCGAGAAGGACCTGGTCGTCGGCATCCAGGACCTGGGGGCGGCGGGCGTGTCCTGCGCCACCACCGAACTCGCGGCGGGCGGCACCGGCGGCATGCGCGTCCAGCTGGACCGGGTCCCGCTGCGCGACCACCGGCTCACTCCCGAGGAGATCCTCATGAGCGAGTCGCAGGAGCGCATGATGGCGATCGTCGAGCCCGCGAAGCTGGACGAGTTCCTGGCCATCTGCGACAAGTGGCAGATCCTGGCCACCGAGATCGGCGAGGTCACCGACGTGACCCCCGAGGAGGCCGAGCGCGGCGGTCGCCTGGTGATGACCTGGCACGGCGAGACCGTGGTGGACATGCCGCCGCGGACCGCCTCCGACGAGGGCCCCGTCTACCAGCGCCCGTACGCGCGCCCGGCCTCGCAGGACGCGCTCCAGGCCGACGACGCCGGGAAGCTGGCCCGGCCCTCCGGCGACGCCGAGCTGCGCGAGCAGGTGCTGCGCGTGCTGGGAGCCCCGGGCGTGGGCGACCCGACGTGGGTCACCCAGCAGTACGACAGCTACGTGCGCGGAGACACGGTGGTCTCCACCCCGCACGACGCCGGGATGATCCGCGTCTCCGACGACTCCCACCGCGGCGTGGCCCTGTCCACGGACGGCAACGGCCGCTTCACCAGGCTGGACCCGTACGCGGGCACGCAGCTGGCCTACGCCGAGGCCTACCGCAACGTCGCCGCGACGGGCGCGCGCCCGCTGGCGGTGACCAACTGCCTCAACTTCGGCTCGCCCGAGGACCCCGGGGTGATGTGGCAGTTCGCCGAGTCCACCCGCGGGCTGGCCGACGCCTGCCAGCAGCTGGGCACCCCGGTGACCGGCGGAAACGTGAGCTTCTACAACCAGACCGGTGACGTGGCGATCAACCCGACCCCGGTGATCGGTGTGCTCGGCGTGATCGACGACGTGCGCACCCGGCTGCGGACGGCGTTCGACACCGAGGGCGCCCGGGTGTTCCTGCTGGGCGAGACCCGGCCGGAGTTCGGCGGCTCGGCGTGGGCCGACACGGTCCACGGCCACCTGGGCGGACTGCCGCCGCGGGTGGACCTGGCCGCCGAGGCCGCCCTGGGCGAGGTGCTGGCCGCCTCCGCAGAGCGCGGCCTGGCCGAGGCCGCGCACGACCTGTCCGACGGCGGCCTGGCGGTCGCGCTGGCCGAGTCGGCGATGCGCGGCGGCCGGGGCGTGCGGGTGACCGTGGACGGGGACGTGTTCACCGCCCTGTTCAGCGAGTCCGGCGCCCGCGCGGTCGTCGCGGTGCGGCCGGGCGAGGAGGAGTCGTTCGTGGCACTGGCCAACGAGCACGGCGTGCCGGTGGAGCAGATCGGCGTCGTGGGCGGCGAGACCCTCTCGGTCACGCACCCCGGCGGCGCAGTGGAGGTCGCGCTGACCGAGCTGCGCGCCTCCTACGAGGCGGCCCTGCCCGCCCTGATGGACGGCGTGTAGCACCGCCCGTCCGCGGCGGGGGCGTCCTTCGGGGCGCCCCCGCCGCGTCGTCTCAGCCGACCCTCGTCTGCTCACCTCCGCGCGCGGCGTCCGGAGGTTTTCCGCGTGGTTGCCGCTGGCTGGGTAGGGGACCGGGAAGGAACAGTGGACCGGGTCCCCCGCGGTACGCGCGGGGGACCCGGAGGCCGGGAGCGTACGGCGACGGAAGGGAGCGGACGTCATGCGACGCGGCAGGTTGAAGGGCCCCCTGGGCAGCCACGAGCGTCCGGCGAGCGCCCTGGGTTTCCGTGCGGTGCTGGCCGTGTTCGGCGCCCTGGTACTGCTGCTCGGCGCGATCGCCGCGTACGTGTGGACCGACCAGGTCTGGCTGGTCGTCCTGCTCGGCGCGGGCTTCGTCGCCGCCTGCGTGAACGTGTACTGGGTGTCCAGGCGCCGCAGGCACGAGCGCCCCTCTCCCTGACGGTCAGGCCGCGGGGGTCGGCGTGACGGCCGCCGGCCGGCGGCCGGAGCGGGGCGCGCCCGGGTGCTCCCGCGCCCGGCTCCCGATGGCCCCGGTCGCCGGGGCGCTCACCGCGTGTCCTCCCCGGCCCGGGCGTCCTGGCGGATGAGGTCCGCGGCGCGCTCGCCCAGGGCCAGGACCATGACCATGGGGTTGGGTGTCGGCAGCGTCGGGAACACCGACGCGTCGGCCACCCGCAGGCCGCGCAGCCCGCGCACGCGCAGGCGCGGGTCGACCACGGCGCCGTCGTCGTCGGCGGCGCCCATCCGGCAGGTGCCCGCCGGGTGGTAGACGGTGTGGGCGGCGCGGCGGCCGTACTCGGACAGCTCCTCGTCGCTCCGGACGCCGGGGCCGGGCGCGACCTCCCGGGTGATCCAGGACCGGAACGGCTCGGTGGCGGCGACCTCGCGGGCGATCTTGAGCCCGTCCACGATCGTCCTCTCGTCGTAGCCCTCCGGGTCGGTGAAGTACCGGAAGTCCAGCGCGGGCTTCTCGCGGGGGTCGCTGCTGGTGAGGCTGAGCTTGCCGCGCGAGCGCGCGCGGGGGATGTTCGGCGTCATGCAGACCGCGCGTCCGTCGGGCGGGGACTCGTAGCCCAGCCGCTTCGTGTTGTCGTCGAAGGGGACCTGGTAGATGTGGAACATCAGGTCCGGACGCGGGTCGGAGTCGTCGCGCCGCACGAACAGGCCCGCGTCGGAGTGCATCACCGTGTTCCGCGGGACCGGCCTGCTGGTCTCCCACATGATGATCGACTCGGGGTGGTCGAGCAGGTTCTCGCCGACGCCGGGCAGGTCGTGGCGGGGGTCGATGCCCACCTCGCGCAGTTCCTCGGCGTTGCCGACCCCCGAGAGCATGAGCAGCCGGGGCGAGTCGACCGCTCCCGCGCACAGGATCACCTCGCGGCGGGCGCTGACGGTGGCGCGCGTGCCGTCCTTGGCCGTGGCGCTGACCCCCGTGGCGCGGTCGCCGTCGAACAGCAGCCGGTCGACCCAGGTCTCCAGCATGACGGTGAGGTTGTCGCGCACGTCCATGATCGGGTGGAGGTAGGCCACCGAGGCCGAGGAGCGGTGGCCGGTGTAGGGGTCGTAGGCGATGGACAGGAAACCCGCCCCGCACGCGAAGCCGCCCCCGTGGGAGGTCAGGGCGTTGAAGTCCTCCACCACCGGGACGTCGGCCGCCTCGGCCGCCGAGGCCACCCAGTCCTTGACCATGGTGTTGCGGTCCTTCTCGGCGACCGGGACGATGTTGCACTTGATCCGGTCCGCGTAGGACTGCACGGTGGCGTTGTCCCAGCCCTCGGCCCCCGCCGCGACCCAGTCGTCGAGGTCCTCGGCGAACGGCCGGAAGCTGATGAGCGTGTTGTGCGAGGAGCACCCGCCGAGCACGCGGGCCCGGGAGTGCAGGATGTGGGAGTTGCCTCGCGGCTGCTCGACGGTGGTGTAGCCGTAGTCGAGTTCCCCGTCCAGGACGCTCAGCCAGTCGCGCAGGCGCAGGACGTGCTCCAGATCGCGGTCGTCGGGACCGCCCTCGACCAGGCACACGGTGGTGCCGGGGTCCTCGGTGAGCCGGTTGGCGATCACCGATCCCGCGGTGCCGCCCCCCACGATCACGTAGTCATAGGTGCTCTCGGTCGGTTCCACGGTCCGGTTCCTCTCGTCGCTCGTCACCGTCAGCCGAACCAGCGCTGCGGTTCGGGGGACAGGTTGCGGTAGACGTGCTTGGCCTCGCGGTACTCGTCCAGGCCCGCGAGCCCGAGTTCGCGGCCGATGCCGCTGCGGCCGTAGCCGCCCCACTCGGCACCGGGGAAGTAGGGGCCGTAGTCGTTGATCCAGACGGTGCCGTGGCGCAGGGCCGCCGCGACGCGCTCGCCGCGGGCGGTGTCGTCGGTCCACACCCCGCCGGAGAGCCCGTAGTCGGTGTCGTTGCCCAGCTCGACGGCCTGCTGCTCGGTCTCGAACCGCTCCACGGTCACGACCGGGCCGAACACCTCGGTCTGGACGATGTCCATGGCGCGGTCGCAGTCCACGAACACGGTGGGCCGGTAGAAGTAGCCCTGCGCGAGGTCCGGGTCGTCGGGACGCCTGCCCCCGGCGATGATCCGGGCGCCCTCCTCGACGCCGCGCGCGACCGCGGCCTCCACCTTGGCGCGGTGCTCGGCCGACACCAGCGGGCCGCAGCGCACGCCCTCGTCCTGGCCGCGGCCGATGCGGATGGCCTCGGCGCGGCGGGCGAGCTCGGTGGTGAAGGCGTCGTGGACGTCGTTGTGCACGATGAGGCGCGCCCCGGCCGAGCAGACCTGTCCGGAGTGGAAGAACGCGGCGCTGAGCGCGTAGTCCACGGCGGTGTCCAGGTCCACGTCCGGGAAGATGATGTTGGGGTTCTTGCCGCCGAGTTCCAGGGCGATCTTCTTGACCGTCTCGGAGGCCGCCGCCATGATGCGCCTGCCGGTGGCCAGACCGCCGGTGAAGGAGATCAGGTCCACGTCGGGGTGCTCGGACAGCGGGGCGCCCGCGTCGGGGCCGCTGCCCGTGACCAGGTTGACCACGCCCGCCGGGACGCCCGCCTCGGTGGTGAGCTCCACCAGCTTGGCGGTGGTGACCGGCGTGATCTCGCTGGGCTTGACCACCATGGTGTTGCCCGCGGCCAGGGCCGGGGCCATCTTCCAGGCGAGCTGGAGCAGCGGGTAGTTCCAGGGGGTGATCATGCCGCAGACGCCGACGGGTTCGTAGACCACCTTGCTGTGCACACCCTCGGGTGCGGAGACCAGGCGGCCCGCGTCCTTGTCGGCGAGGCCCGCGTAGTAGCGGAAGACGTTGGTGACGTCGTCGACGTCGATCCCGCCCTCCTCGATGGTCTTGCCGGTGTCGAGGGACTCCATGACCGCGATCTCCTCGCGGTCGCGCTGGAGCAGGTCGGCGATGCGGTCGAGGACGCGTCCGCGCTCCCCGGCGGGGGTGCGGGGCCACTCCCCGCCGTCGAAGGCGCGGCGGGCCGCGGCGATGGCCTCCTCGGAGTCGGCCCTTCCCCCCTCGCTGACGATGGTCAGGACGGAGGCGTCGGCGGGGTTCAGGATCTCTCGCACCCGGCCGTTCCCGGCCGCACGCCACCGACCGTCGATGTAGAGGCTGGTGGCCGTCGCCGCCCCCGGCTCCGACAGGTACGGCACGGACGGCAGCGTTACGTAGAGTTCGTTCACGGGTCCGGTTTGCCCAGGATCGTTAGCCACAAACAGCCTCGTCTCATCAGTCTCTTCAGTCGTATCCGCCCTGGAGACCGGACTGAGCTGCACTGACAACCTGACCCAGCGGAGTCGCCCGTGGTCCGGCCCACGTCACACCCGGGCCAACAACTACTCCCGATGTCAGCCGGGTGAGGAACCGGACACCCGCACCTGGGGAAGACGGGGACGAGAGTTTGACGTACATTGAGGTGTTGTGCCTCCTTAGTTGAGGCATACCTAAGCGGGTTCGTCCGGGCTTCCGAGCCCCCGCGGCACGGACCGCGCCCACCGCGCACCCCTTGAGGAAGGCATGCTGCTCGAACAGGAACGCCGTGACGTGTGTCTGACCGCCCGCGCACTCGCCGCGGGCACGGGCACCGCACCCGGCGAGTCGGGGACCGTCAGCGTCCGCAGCGGCGACCTGGTGGTCGTCACTCCCCACGGCGTCTGCCTCGACCAGATCCAGCCCGCCGACTGCCCGGTGATGTCGCTCGACGACCGCGTGCTGGAGGGAAGGCGCGACCCCGCCGCCGAGGCCACCCTGCACATGGCCGTGCACCGTCTGGCCGCCGAGCACGACCGCGACGTCACCGCCGTGGTGAACGCGTTCACGGCCGACACCGTCGCGGTGTCCTCGGTCCTGGCCGAGCTCCCCGCCATCCATCACCGCGCCGCCGGTCTGGGCGGGGCGATCGCCGTCACCCCCTACACCACCTACGGCACCGGCGAGATCGCCGACCACGCCGTCAAGGCGCTCAAGGGCCGCGACGCCGCGCTGCTCGCCGACCACGGCGGCCTCGCCCTGGGCCGCGACCTGGGGCACGCGCTGGAGAACCTGCGGCTGCTCGACTGGCTCAGCGGCGCGTACCTGAGTGCCCGCCAGCTCGGCGAGCCCCGTGTGCTGTCCGAGGACGAACTGGCCCGGATCCGCGAGCGCGACACCTACGGCTGGGCTGGCCCGGACATCCTCTAACTCCCTAACCGGGCTCTGTGGCCAGGACTCCCGGAAGGCCGTCGAAACGCGCCTTGGCGTCCCGGCTCACGATGGTTCTCCCCGTCTGCGCCGCGTGGGCGGCGATGATGAGGTCGAGTGCGCCCCGTTTGAGTCCGGTACTGATGGTGTGCGCGAGCAGCGTGGAGTGGTGAACGGCGGTCGCCTCCGTATAGTCGAGAACTTCCGTGTAGGTGAGGATCTCCGCCAGGACCCGGGAGCGCGCAGCCGCCCGCTTCGCCGTACCTGCCAGTTCGATCCCGACACGGAACTCGGCTACCGTGACCGCGGCGATCGCGAGTTCGTCGTCATCGAACACCGACCGGTCGAGTCCGCCCCTCTCGTAAGCGATGAGCATGTTCGTGTCGAGGATCAGACGTCGTCCCACGGGTTCCTCACCTCGTCGTCGACGAACGACCTCGCGCTGAGCACGTCACGCTCGAAATCATCGTCCAACGGCTCGATCTTCTCCAGGGCGGCACGCAGGTCGGCACCCGTGTAGCGAGGAGCTGGCGTCATGACGACGACAGGACGCTTGCCTCTGGTGATAGTCACCCGCTCACCGCTCTCGATGGCGTCAAGGAGTTCCGAGAACTTTCTCGCGGCCTCGGTCGCGGTGATCGTACGCATGGTCAACATGATATCTGATTATCAGATTTTTCATCCAGTCACGTGGGAAACGAAGAAAGCCTGTACGCGCCTCCTGAACCGTCACGCGTCCTCGTCGCCCTCGTCGCCGGGGATCTCGTCCGGGCGGGTCCAGGCCAGGTAGCAGGCCGGGAAGGCCGCGTGGCACATGGTCGTGAGGACCACCAGCGGCACCAGGACGGTGAGCGGGATCCGCGCGTCCATGTTCCCCAGGGAGAGCCAGCCACCGAAGCCGCAGGTCACCGCGACCAGCAGGGTCAGCAGAGCCGCGGTCACGTTGTGGCCCAGGCTGGCTGCGCGGTCCATCTCCGCCTGCTGGAACTCGTCCACACCCTCGTACCCGACCACCCAGCGCGCGGCGATGTTGATGTGCGTGCTGAGTACGGCCGACGCGCCCAGCGACAGGGCGAAGCCGATCACCAGCACGGTGGACGTCGGCGGTCCGGTCACCACCGCGGCTGAGAACAGGACGGCGGCCAGGACGGTGGCGAAGGCGCACGCGGCCACCGCCTGCCGGCGGCGGGACCGCGCGGCCCAGAACCGGCGGCGGCGCGGGTTCTCGACCAGGGCGCGGAGGCGCTCCTGCTTCTGCGAGCTGGGCTTGCTGACGAACATGGGGGTCTCCTCGGGTTCGGAACGGCTACTGGCCGATACGGGGGAAGGGCTCGGTGGAGAAGACGACCTCCACCGGGACCTCGAAGTAGCGGGCGATGCGCAGCGCCAGGTGGAGGCTGGGGCTGTACTCGCCCCGCTCCAGGTAGCCGACCGTCTGGTAGTGCACGCCCAGCGCCTCGGCCAGCTGGCGGCGGGACACGTCGCGCTCCGCGCGCAGCATCGCGATCCGGTTGTGGACGGCCTCGCCGCCTCCGGCCGCGACCCTGGGACGGCGGCCGGTCGTCCCGTCGCGCTCAGCGGACACTCCGCACCGCCTTCTTCCAGGTCGCCTCAGCTTGCGTCTCGGCGCCCGACCGGACATTCGCACTCATCACACTGGTTCTCCATCCCGTCATCGATCTACTGCCGTTGATAGTACATGTACTACATACTGAACAACAGGGGCTACGACGCCGGACCGCAAGCGAACCGCAGAGCACGGCGCACCGGCGGCCCAGGCGGAGGAGCCCGGGCGGCAGCGCGGAGAACGCGTTTCGAACACGGTGCCGGGGAAGAGGAAAAACGGGTGTGGACAACCCCCCACGCGGCTCCCGGAACGGGACAATGGTGCTGAGAACGACGCCGAACGGCAGGAGACCCCATGCGTTGCAGCTACATCAGGCTCCTCGTCAACGACTACGAGGCCTGCTTCCGCTTCTACTCCGAGGTGCTCAAGCTCCCCGTGCTGCGCGGGGACGAGGGCAGCCGCTACGCGGAGTTCGACGTCGAGTCGGGGACGCGGCTGGCGATCAACCAGCGCGAGGTGATGGCGGAGGCCCTGGAGACCGACACCGCCGACCCGGCGCTGCCCAACCAGGACCGGTTCGCGGTGATCTTCGAGGTGGACGACGTGGACGCCACGGCCGCCAGACTGGTCTCGGACGGCGCCCGGCAGGTGATGGAGCCGCGTGACTGGACCGCCTGGGGCATCCGCGCGGCGCACTTCCGCGACCCCGACGGCTACCTGCTGGAGATCAACAGTCCGCTGATCCCCTTGGCGCAGGTCTGATCCCGCCTCCCCGGGCGGGCTCCCCTCAGCCGGACAGGTGCTCCACCAGCAGCTCGTTCACCCGGTCCGCGCGCTCGACCCCGAGCAGGTGCGCGGCGCCGGAGACCACCTCGAACCGGGCGTCGGGGATCCCGTCCGCCAGCCTTCGGCCGTGGCCGGGCGGCAGCATCGGGTCGTGGGCGGCCGACGCCACCAGGGTCGGCACACGCACGGAGGCCACCAGGTGGCGCTGGTCCATCCCGGCCACCGCGTCGCACACCGCGGCGAAGCCCTCCGGATCGAGCCCGCCGAACTCCTCGGCCAGCCGGGCCACGACCCGCGGCCGCCCCTCGCCCATGTCCGGGGTGAACCAGGGCCGCACCACGTCCGCGGCCACCGAGTCCAGACCCGACGAGCGCACCCGCGAGGCGAGGAGGTCCCACCGGTGCGTCCGCGGGGTGCGGGGCGCCGCGGCCAGCAGCGCGAGGCGTTCCAGGGTGCGCGGCGAGTTGGCCGCGATCCACACCAGGAGCGCCCCGCCGAGTCCGGCACCGACCGCGTGGACCCGGGTCAGGCCCTGGGACTCCAGGACCCCGAGCAGGTCCAGGGCGAGTTCCTCGACGGTGTAGGGGCCAGCCGGGGCCGGGGAGGAGCCGTGCCCCCGGTGGTTGACCCGCAGGACCCTGTGGTCGCGGGTGAGTTCGGGCAGCTGCGGTTCCCAGACCGACATCGTGGTGCCGAAGGGCGGCACGAGCAGCACGACGGGCGCGTGCCGGGGTCCGTCGAACCGGTACTGGAGCGGAATCAAGGTCATGGAACCCTCCGAGTCGCCAGAACGCCAGGCTATCGGCAGAGCCCTGTTCGGTACCGCACCCTTTCTCCCGTTCTCAGTCCAGTGGAGGACGGTAACTGACCGCCACGGTTCCTAGAGTCCTCGTGTACCGAGTCGGGCAGGGCGAGAAAGCGGTGGTCATGATGGTCACAACGACGACGAGCACGGTGGACGCGGAGCGCGCGAGCCTCCTGCGGTTCCTGGAGGACCAGCGCGACTTCCTGCGTCTCACGGTCAAGGACCTGGACGACGAACAGGCCGCGCGGCGCACCACGGTGAGCGAACTGACCCTCGGCGGGCTGGTCAAGCACGTGACCCAGGCCGAGCGCAACTGGATCCGGTTCGCCCGTGAGGGTTTGACGGGCGACACCCAGATGGACTACGAGGACCCCGCCACCTGGCAGGAGCACGCCGACGGCTTCCGGCTGATGGAGGGCGAGACCCTCGACAGCGTCCTGGCGGACTACGCGCTGACCGCGCGGGAGACCGAGGAGTTCGTCAACGGCCTGCCGGACCTGGAGGTCAGCCACCGGCTCCCGGACGCGCCGTGGTTCGACGAGGGCGCCTCCTGGTCCGCCCGCGACGTGCTGCTGCACGTCATCCGCGAGACCGCGCAGCACTGCGGGCACGCCGACATCCTGCGCGAGGCCCTGGACGGCCAGAAGAGCATGGGCTGACACGACAACGGCTTCGCGACGGCCGCGCGCCACCTCACCGATCTGAGGGGGCGCCGGATCCAGGACACCCCCTGAGAGAACTTCCAGGAACGGTGGGAAAACGACGGAGGCGCCCCCACTGAACTGTGGGAACGCCCCGCCGAAAAGGTGGCGAGGGTCGCTTCCGCATCCCCCCTCAAAGTACGGAAGCGACCCTCGCGCTGGGAAACGGCCAGCGACTCCTCCCCCCTGGAGTCGCGGCCTTGAAGGCCTGCCGCGGAATCGACCCCGTCGTTCCGCGTTGATGGAGACACTACCCACCACACCCTCGAAGAACAACCCTCAGTCACGGGAAACTACTTAAAGTGATCGTCATTCCTCGGCAGACAACGGGCCAAGCGCGTGTGGGCGAGCGTCAAACCGGGGTCATGGCGGGGCGCTCGGGGACCGCGCTTAGCCTGGTCTGGTGAGATCACCGCTCCTCAGCCCACGGTGGCTCGGCATCCACCTGCTCGCCGTGCTGGTCGGCGCCGTCTGCGTCGCCGGCACCGCCTGGCAGTTCGTCCGCGCCTTCGAACCCGACCGCGAGGTCATCACCAACCCGGTCGAGGACCTGGCCGGCGCCGTGCCCGTCTCGGACCTGCTCGAACCGGGCCAGTACATGCACCCGGACTCCTTCGCCAACAGCGCGGTGGAGGCCAGCGGCAGCTACGACGCCGACGCCCAGCTGCTGGTGCCGCGCGTCGTGGACGGCGTCCGCGGCTACGACGTCATCGTGCCCCTGGTCACCGACGACGGCGCCGCCGTCACCGTCAACCGGGGCTGGGCCGAGGAGGGCCAGGACATCCCGCCGGTGCCGGGGGGCGAGGTCACCGTCACCGGCTGGCTGCTGCCTCCGGTGGGCGCCGAGGGGGTCGTGCCGGTCGACGTCTCCGAGGGCCAGGTCGAGCGCATCGCCACGTCCGTGCTCGTCAACGAGTGGGACCACCCGCTCTACGAGGGCTACGTCACCCTGCCCGAGGCGGACCCGGCCACCGCCTCGCTCGTCCCGGCGCCGCCGCCCGAGCCGCCCACCGGGTTCACCGTCAACTGGCGCAGCCTCAGCTACACCGTGCAGTGGGCGATGTTCGGCGTCTCCGCCGTGGTCTTCTGGATCCTGCTGATGCGCCGGGAGCTGCGCGAGGGCGGCTCCCGGGAGGATCAGCCCGCGGTCGCGGGCTCCTGAGCCCGTCCGGACTCGCGGTCCCTGGCCTGCTCCGAGCGGACGATCCGGTGCTCGACCACGAAGCCGAGCACGGGGATGGTGCCCGCGAGCGCCACGCCCAGGGTGCGGGAGGCGCTCCAGCGGCGGTCCAGGGCCACCCACAGGACCACGAAGACGTAGGCCATGTAGACGTAACCGTGCGGCATCGCGATGTAGAGCATGAGCGGCGACTCGGGGCCGAACCAGTGCTCCAGGCCCTGCGGCGCGGCCACCAGGGAGAACCGGGCGGTCTCCCCGACCAGGTACTTGGCGGGCATGGCCACGAAGGTCAGGCCCAGCAGGAAGACTCCGGTCACGTACGCGAGCACCCGGTACAACGCGAACGACACGCGCCTCTTGTCCACGGCTGATCCCCCTCAGACGACTGCGTCCCCGCTCCGGAAGGCAGGTCCACGGGCGGGCGAAAATCAGCCTAAACGCTGTCCGGTACCCCGGGCGCCCGGGGTACCCGGGGCCGGACGATCTCACATCACCGCAGGTCGGATCACCTGCCCGAGACGCGGTCCGGGCTGCTCCACCGGCCGTCGGACTCGGTGGTCCACGCCTTGGGGATCATGCGCAGCGCGAGGTAGGCGTCCACGATCCGGATCGGGAAGAAGAGCAGTCCGTAGACCAGGTAGGACGGCCGCCGCCGGATCGCCGCCATCAGGCAGGTGAGCATGTAGTCCGGGATGAACAGGCCGATGGCGATCGCCAGCAGCGGCAGGAAGGCCGTCACCGCCGTGAACGCCTCCCCGGCGAACGGCAGGCTCAGGAAGAACTCTCCGCCCAGCGTCCCCGCGAGGACGAACAGGCCGACCACGGTGGTGGCCAGCAGCACGGCGGAGACCAGGACGACCTCCAGGATGTACAGCGCCAGGCAGGCCCAGAACAGGCTCGGCCACACCCGGTGGCGCCGGACCGTCTGCCAGAAGCCCAGCGTCCACCTGGTGACCTGCTTGTAGTAGTCCCGGAAGGTGAACGGGTCCTGGCTGTAGGCCTTGGTGTCGGGGTTCATCGAGACCCGGCCGAGGCGCTTGTGGTGCACCTCGAAGGTCATGTTGAAGTCCTCGATCACCAGCCCCTTGGGGTTGACCTCGATCTCCCTGAGCGCCTCGCTGCGGTAGACGCTGGCGAAGCCCGGCACGATGAAGGCCGTGTTGGCGTGCCGCCAGGTCTGCCCGAAGCGCATGAGGTACTGGAGCATGAAGTACAGGCGGTCCCGGTAGGCCGAGATCGTCCGGCCGACGAAGCCGCGCTCCTTGGGCTTCCACTCCGAGACGACGAAGCCCGCGACCGCCGCCACGGACGGGTCGGCCAGCTGCCTCCGGGCACCCTCCACGTACCCCGGGTCGAGTTCGGTGTCGGCGTCCAGGATGAGGACGCCGTCGTAGTTGTCGGTCAGCGAGAACTCCTCGATGACCGCCTCGATGGCCCCGGCCTTGCCGCGGTTGGTGAGGAGTTCGAGGACGTTCACGCCGGTCTTGGCCGCGATCTGCGCGGTGGAGTCCCTCGACGAGTCCGAGACCACGTAGATGTCCCAGCGGTCGAACAGCCCCATAGCGGAGGCGATGGCCCCGCCGATGACGGGTTCCTCGTTGTGCGCCGGGATGATGACGGCCAGGGACGCGCCCTCCTGCCCGGAATCCGGCGCCCGGGCCGCGGCGACCGCCGAGGCGCCCTCCCCCGCGGCGTCGCCGCCCCGCTCGGCGAGGGCGGTACCGCCGCCGGGGCCGCCCGCGCCCACCAGGACGCGCTCGCGCGCCCTCCCCCCGACGGCGCCGCGGCGCCCCGTCCGGGGCGACCGGAGCACGGCGCGCACCGAGTCCTCACCCAGGCGCACGAGTCCGACGGCGGTCCACAGCAGCAGGTTGGCGCCGAAGGCCAACCACAGGAACGCGTAACCCAGGGCGCCGAGACCGGAGGCCTCGGCCATGTCCGTCGCGTAGCCGAACCAGTAGACAAAGAGTGCCGCGGCCAGGGCGAGGGCGATGAGCCCGATCAGCAGGCCGCCTATGAAACGTGCGATACGCACAGCGCTAGGACCCTCCGAAGTTCTCGGTTTCGGACCGACATTAACCCGCAAAGTCGGTGTTAGCTTGACGCCCTACGACACCGAGAGGTTCACCCGGGTTCGCGTCCTATGTAGGCCACGCAAATCGTATACACGGGCTTGCGGAAGATGGTAACCATAAGAGGATATTTGTGAGCTGTAGCTACGGCTCGTCTGTGGTTTGTCCAACATTGCCCAGATCCTGGGAAAACCTGCGGAAAGTGACCAGCGGAGAGAAGGAGAATGCTCGGAGTGATCGGCGTTCCGTCCTCATCCTCATCCGGTTCCACTCGAATCCCACAGGCCACCGGCCCCAGGGGTCGCTTCGCTATGAGCAGCCAGGACAAGGCGGTCCACACCGTGGCGCTGCACCAGCCGCACTACCTGCCATGGCTGGGACTTTTGGACAAAATTGACCGTTGCGACCGTTTCGTCATCCTCGACAACGTCCAGTTCGAGCGCCGCGGTTGGCAGAACCGCAACTACGTCGCAGGAGGCGCAAAACCCGTCCTGCTCACCGTTCCGGTCGTCCAGGGCAGCCGACACGACCGCATACGGGACAAGATTGTTGACAACAGCCAGAATTGGAAGCTCAGGCACTACAAGGCACTCTCGGAACACTGCTACCGCAAGGCGCCCTACTGGAGGGATTACCGCGACGAGATCGCCCACCTGTACGAAGAGGAGTGGGACGGCCTCGCGGACCTGTGCATAGCGACCACGCGCATGCTGATGCGGTGGTTCGGGATCGACACGCCGTTGCTGCTGGCCAGCGAGATCGGGGACTTCCCCGGGCGCAAGAGCGAACTCCTCGCCCAGATCTGCACCAGGGTGGGAGCGCACACCATGCTCTCGGGCGACGGCGCCCGGGACTACCTGGAGCCCGAGACCCTGCGCCGCTACGGGATCGACGTCCGGTGGCAGGACTTCCGCCACCCGGTCTACCCGCAGCACGGGCGCGACCCGGCCGACTTCGTCCCCCGTCTGTCGGCGATCGACCTTCTCCTCAACACCGGCCCGGAGGCACTGCACGTGCTCAGGCAGGCGAGAACCCAGAGCTGACCCGAACGAGGGTCCACCACAGCGCCGCGCCACCGGGCGCGGCGTCGCTCCCCGGGAAAAACCCGATCGCTCTCTAGGCAAAGGACGGAAAACAGTATGACGACGGACTGGTCCCAGGAACGCATCCTGGTCTTCGCGCCCCATCCCGACGACGAGACGCTCGGCTGCGGCGGCCTCATGAGCAAGGCCAAGGCGGCCGGCGCCGAGGTGTTCGTCCAGTTCCTCACCGTCGGGGACACGGCCGACATGTCTCCCAAGGGCTTCTCCACCGCGGAGGAGCGCTACGCGGAGATCAAGAAGGTCGCCGACCACTTCCGCTGGGACGACTGGCACATGGCGCTGCCCGGCGACCAGTACCACCTGAGGCTCGACTCCGTCGCCCGGGTGGACCTCGCCCAGCTGATCGAGCGCGAGAGCCCATTGTCCATCGAGCGGCTCCGCCCGACCGTGGTGCTCGGACCGCACCACTCCAGCTACAACCAGGACCACCGGGCCGTGGCCGAGGCGGTGCACACCGCGCTGCGTCCGTCCAACACCGCGCTGCGCCACCACCCGCACCTGGCGCTGGCCTACGAGGAGGCCGCCGACCACTGGCGCTCGGAGCCGCTGTGCCCGCCCAACCTCATCGTGGAACTGGACGAGGTGCAGGTGGTCGACAAGCTCCACGGCATGCAGCTGTACGGGTCCCAGTCCCACCAGCACCCGCACACGCGCTCCGAGCCGACCCTGCGCAGCCTCGCCGTCCTGCGGGGCATGCAGGCGGGCGTGGCTCTCGGCGAGGGGTTCCACGTGCTGCGCTTCCTGGCCTGAGCGCTCCCGGACCCGCGGTCGGCGCGTCCGCGCGCGCAGCGCCTCGCCGTGCGCGCGGACGCGCCGACCGCGCACACAAGCCGTTTCCAGTCAAGAAGCAGCGAGAGAGAACACCTAAGTGGAGGGGAAACCATGAAGGCTGTAGTCACCGGAGGAGCCGGTTTCATCGGCTCGCACCTGTGCGATCACCTGATCGCCCAGGGACACCAGGTCACCGTCCTGGACGACCTGTCGACCGGGTCCCTGGCGAATCTGGTCCAGGCGCAGGGCTCGCCCGGGTTCCGGTTCGTGGAGGGGGACGTCCTGGACCGGGAACTGGTCGACTCCCTGGTCGCCCCGGCGGACGCCGTGTTCCACCTCGCCGCGGCCGTGGGCGTGTACAACATCGTCGACAACCCGCTGCGCTCCCTGCGGATCAACCTGCACGGGACGGAGAACGTGGTGGAGGCGGCCGTGGCGCACCGCGTGCCCTACATGGTCGCGTCGACCAGCGAGGTCTACGGCAAGAACGACGCCGACGGGCTCAAGGAGAGCGACGACCGCGTCTACGGCCCGGCCACCAAGAGCCGCTGGTCCTACGCCGCGGCGAAGGGGCTGGACGAGCTCGTCGCCTACGTGCACGGCGTCGAGTCGGGCGTGCCGTGCGTCATCACCCGCTTCTTCAACGTGGTCGGCCCCCGCCAGACGGGCCGGTACGGGATGGTCGTCCCGCGCTTCGTCGACCAGGCGATGGCGGACGAGCCCATCACCGTGTACGGGACGGGGACGCAGCGCCGCTGCTTCGGCTCGGTGTTCGACGTGGTGCCCGCGCTCCTGCGGCTCATGGACACCCCCGAGGCCTACAACCAGGCCGTCAACCTCGGCGGGCACGAGGAGGTCTCCATCAAGGGCCTGGCCGACCGGGTCGTGGAGCTGACGGGTTCCAGGAGCGCGGTCACCTACGTCGACTACGAGGAGGCCTACGGCGAGGGCTACGAGGACATGCAGCGCCGCTATCCGGACACCTCGCTGGCCGCGCGGCTGATCGGGTACCGCCCCGAGCGCGACCTCAACGACATCATTCGGTCGATCATGGCGCACCGCCGCGCGGTCGGCTCCGTGCCGCAGCCGGCGTAACCGAACCGGAGGGTCCGGTCCGGGGCGCCCTCTCCGCCTCGGCCGACTGACCACGAGACAAGGCGACGAAGGGCCACGGCTCCGGCCCTTCCCCCGACGGGGTGGTCGCGCTGTCCCCCGACGGGGCCCGGTGCTCCCCCATGCCCGCACGAGGGCGGTCGGCGCCGGTGGACCACAGGCCCGTCAAGGGCATGGACGGTCGTGTCCCCCCGGACAGCGCGAACGACGTGGCCGGGCGTCCGGCGAGACACCGCGGTCGGCCGGGTGCACGCGGGCTCCAAGGCACCGCCCATCCCCCGCCCACCGAGCGTCCGACGGCACCGGGCACCGGGTTTCACGGCACCACGGCACCGGAGCGCCGGGGTCTTCAGGGCGCCAGCAGCACCGTCAGCGCCAGGACGCAGCTCAGGGCGAGGACGCCCGCGCACAGGAGCACCATCGCCCACGGGCCCGCCACGGACGGCGGAGGCCGCCCGGTCCCCGGAGAGCGCGCACCGTGCCCGCTGGCCCGCCAACGCAGCCACACGTGCACGGCCAGCACCGCCGCCAGGAGCAGCAGTCCGGCCGTCGCCGCCACGCGCACCCCGACCGGCGCCTCCGGGAAGGCGTGGTCGCCGGGGGCCAGGGACCCGCGCAGGAACAGCAGCCCCACCACGACCAGCAGGGCGATCGTACGGTGCCAGGCCATCAGGGTGCGCTCCGGCTGCATGCCGGGGTCGCGTTCGACGGGAGCGGTCACAGCAGGTGGCCCAGGACGACCAGGGCGCACACCAGCCCCACCGCCAGGGCGGTGACGAGCGGAAGCACGCTCAGCTTCAGGGCTCCGCCCCGGCTCATGATCCGCTGCACCCGGTACCAGCGCAGCGGGGCGTAGACGGTGATGACCCCGGCCAGCGCCGCCAGCAGCAGGCCGACCACGGTGCGCGGCCCCTCCTCCCAGCCGAGCGGGAGCAGGTGCAGGACGGCGACGGCACCGGCGAGCAGGGCGAGCGCGGTGCGCACCCAGGCCAGGAAGGTGCGCTCGTTGGCGAGGGTGAACCGGTAGTCGACGGGAGGACCCGCCGTGTCCCGCGAAGAGGTCTCGGAACCCATCCAGCACCCCCTTTCAGCAGGGAAGATCCCGGGTCCGCCCCCGACCCGGCCCGGGCCCGACGCGCGCGGCCCGCGTCCCTCCAGTCGACACTAGCCGCCGACCCTCTTTCCTCCCAAACAGGTATGTAAGGCGTGTTATGACGTAAAACAACCGGACTGCGGAGCGGCTCACCGGCCCCGGCAGGCATGCGGAACAAACGAACGGGCACGACCGCTGTAGCACTGAGAGATGGCGGTTGGCCGACGGTCGACACCAACCAACGAACAGATACAGGAGACCACGTGCCCACGGTCGAGCTCACCAAGGACAACTTCGCGGACACGCTGAAGGACAACGACTTCGTCCTCATCGACTTCTGGGCGGACTGGTGCGGTCCCTGCCGGCAGTTCGCCCCGGTGTTCGAAACCTCCTCGGAGAAGCACACCGACATCGTCCACGCCAAGGTGGACACCGAGGCGCAGCGCGAGCTCGCCTTCGAGTTCAAGATCCAGTCCATCCCGACCCTGATGATCGTGCGTGAGCGCACCGTCATCTACAACGAGCCCGGGGCCCTGCCCTCCGAGGCTCTGGAGAGCCTGATCACGCAGGCCAAGGAACTGGACATGGAAGAGGTGCGGGAGAAGATCGCCGAGCAGGGCGGCTCGCCCGAGTAGCGCTCCCCGGAGCAGCACGGAACAGACCCGCGCGCCCCGGACGCCCCCTCCCCCGGAGGGCGGCGTCCGGGGCGTTCGCGCGTCCGGACGGGGACCGGTCCGTGCACCCGCGGCGGCCCACGGGCGGGAATCCGCCCCGTTCTGGCGGGGCCGCGCCCCACCATGGTGGGACCGAAAAGGGTGGATTAGGAAGACCGAAAAGTCATCAAGAGGTTTGTGGCCGGTCACCTGTCCACCCGTCCGGCGCGCCTCGGCCCGCCCGTGGCCCGATTCCCCAGGACGGGACGAACCGCACTCCAGAGGCGGTCCGCACCTCCTTCGGTGACGGGAGGACAACGCCTCGCGATCGCGACGCCTCCGAGTTCACCGCCCACGTTCACCTTCGCCACGGGGTTCGTTCACCGCTGCTTCATACGGACATATTTGCATGGGGGTCGACCGCGCTCCGCGGCTCCGGCCGCGCACCTCTCCGCGCACGCACCGTCCGACCCGGAAGTGGCCTCATGTCTGTCAGCAACACCGCCTCCCCTCGCGGCACCGAGACCGGTCGCGGCGTCGCCCCCGACACCGTCCGGTACAACCGCGAGGTACCCGACCTGGGCGACCCCGTCTTCGACGTCTCCGGGCTCTCCATCTACTACGGCTCCAACAAGGCCGTGCGCGACGTGGACCTGAAGGTGGGCCCCCGTCAGATCACGGCGATGATCGGGCCGTCCGGCTGCGGCAAGAGCACCGTGCTGCGGACCCTGAACCGCATGAACGACCTCATCCCCGGCGCCCGGATCGAGGGGAAGGTCACCTACCACGGCGAGGACCTGTACGCCTCCGAGGTGGACCCCATCGAGGTGCGCCGCCGGATCGGCATGGTCTTCCAGAAGCCCAACCCGTTCCCCAAGTCGATCTACGACAACGTGGCCTACGGCCCCAAGATCAACGGCGTCCGCGGCAACATGGACGACCTGGTCGAGGAGACGCTGACCAAGGCCGCCCTGTGGGACGAGGTCAAGGACAAGCTCAAGGAGAGCGCCTTCGCCCTCTCCGGCGGTCAGCAGCAGCGCCTGTGCATCGCGCGCACCATCGCGGTCAACCCCGAGGTGATCCTGATGGACGAGCCCTGCTCGGCGCTCGACCCCATCGCGACCCTCAAGATCGAGGACCTGATGTACGAGCTGGCCAGCGAGTACACCATCGTCATCGTCACGCACAACATGCAGCAGGCGGCGCGCGTGTCCGACCGCACGGCCTTCTTCACCGCCGGTGTGGACGACGCGGGCGACCGCTACGGCAGCCTGGTGGAGTTCGACGAGACCGCGACGATCTTCAGCAAGCCCTCCGACCAGAGGACCGAGGACTATATCAGCGGTCGCTTCGGCTAAACCGCTGGTCTCCGGCTCTCCGACGGACCGGGACCGCTGATCGGAGGGGTCGCTTCGGCCAAACCACCGGCCACCGGCTCTCCGGAGGGCCGCTTCGGGCGAACCGACGGCCGTACGCCCTCCGGTCGCGACCGCCGACCGGAGGGTCGTTTCGGTCAGGCCGGAGCACCCGTCCGGGACCCCGCCCCCGCTGTTCCTTCGACGAAGTGGACCTCCCATGCCCGCGCTCACAACGTCCGCATCCGTCCCGTTTCCGGGTGCCCCGGTCGAGGACGAACTGGTCGAGCGCTCGGAACGGTCGGAGGGACCGCTCCGGGTCCTGCTGGTGGAGCCCGAGTCGGAGCAGTCGCACCAGCTGGTGCTGTCGCTGAGCGGGCACGACGTGGACATCACGGTGTGCGTGGACGGTGCCGAGGCTCTGCTGCGGGTGGGGATGATGCGACCGGACACCCTGCTCACCAGCGCCACTCCGCCCGAGGTGGACCTGGAGACGCTGGTGCGGGTGACCCGGCGGGCGACGGACATCCCGATCCTCATCGGGGTGGGCCCCGGCGACTCCCAGCGCGCGATGCGCGCGCTGGCGGCCGGAGCCACCGCGTGCGTCAACCGCCCCTACCGGATCCCGGAGCTGGCGGCGCTGCTGCGCGGTTCCCTCCCCGGACCGGACGGCGGCGGCAGCCCGGACGGCACCGTCTCCCCGGCCGCACTGCGCTCGGGCGCCCTGGAGCTGGACGCGCTGGGGCACCGGCTCTTCGTGGACGGCAACCCGGTCAACCTGGCGCTGCGGGAGTTCGGGATCATGGACTTCCTGCTGAGACACAGCGGCAGGGTGGTCAGCCGTGAGGAGCTGTGGACCGAGGTCTGGCACAAGCCGCTGCCTCCGGTGAACAACACCATCGCCGTGCACATCCGGCGCCTGCGCCACAAGCTGGGCGACTCCGAGGCACAGCCCAGGTTCATCCACACGGTCCGAGGAATCGGCTACCGGCTGGACACGGCGAACGGCGCCTGAGCGGAGAAGAATCGCGGGACGAGGTTCGCCAATTCCTCACAGGGCCCCCGGGTGATACCGACGAGACCCCTTGTTCACCTTCGCGTCACCTAGCTTCGAGACGAACGCGAAGGTGAATCGTCGAATAATCCGACGCGTCACCTTCGCTGCCGGAAAACCGCCGCGCCGCCCGGGCGTCCACGGCCATACCCGCAGGTCATCACCGCCTGTCCCCTGGACATCACAGAATCTCCGCGAAGCCGAAAACACACACCCGTTATCAAATGGTTACCGCCATTCACTCCGCATTCACCCTTCTTCTACCATCCCGCCTTCATTTCGATGACACAGCGTCTTCCTGCGCACTTACTGTCGTTTCACGTCAGCCCCGACAGCGGTGATTCAACGAGGAGAACTACGACATGCGCAACGGGCGTTCCAAGCTCGCCGTTCTGGCGGCCATCCCCCTGCTCGCGGCGGCGTGCAGCAGCGGAGGCGACACTGGCGGTGACAGCTCCGGCGGCGGCGGGGGCGACCTCAGCGCCTCCCTGACCGGAGCCGGGGCCAGCTTCCCCGACCCCCTGTTCCAGGACTGGATCTACACCTACTCCAACGACGTCCAGCCCGGCGTCAGCGTCAACTACCAGAGCGTGGGCTCCGGTGCCGGCGTGGAGCAGTTCCTGGAGCAGACCGTCGACTTCGGTTCCTCCGAGGAGCCCCTGGGCGAGGAGGACCTCACCGCCGCGGCCGATGCCCGCGGTTGTGAGGCCGTGCAGTTCCCGGTCGTCTTCGGCGCCGTCGTCATCGCCTTCAACAACCCCGAGCTGGACGGCCTGGTCCTGGACCCGGCGACCATCGCGGCCATCTACGACCGCGAGATCACCACGTTCGACGACCCGGCCATCGCCGAGCTCAACCCGGACATGGAACTGCCCGGCGACGAGATCATCCCCGTCCACCGCTCCGACAGCTCCGGCACCACCTACGTGTTCTCGCACTACCTGAGCACCGAGGTCGACTCCTGGGCCGACAAGTACGGCGAGGGCAAGGAGATCGAGTGGGCCGACGGCCTGGTCGGCGGCCAGCAGAACGACGGCGTCGCCCAGGGCATCACCCAGAACCCCGGCGGCATCGGCTACGTCAACCAGTCCTTCGCGCAGGAGGCGGGTCTGTCCGTCGCCCACATCGTGAACGAGGACGGCAACCCGATCGAGCCGACCCTGGAGTCCACCATCGCGGCCTCCGAGGAGGCCGAGATCCCGGAGAACTTCCAGTTCGCGATCGACAACATCGGCGGCGAGGGCTACCCGATCGCCGGTTCCAACTGGATCTTCACCTACACCTGCGGCTACGAGCAGGCCAACGCCGACGCCATCATCGACTTCTGGACCTGGGCCCTGACCGACCAGGGCGCCCGCGACCTGGCCGGTGAGCTGGGCTACGCGCCGCTGGGCGAGGAGCTGACCGACCGCGTCGTCGCCGAGCTGGAGAAGACCAACTCCGAGAACGGCGGCGCCGACGCCGGCGCCGAGGAGGAGGCCGGTTCCGAGGAGAGCGCTGAGGAGAGCGCCCCCGCCGAGGACGAAGCCGCCACCGAGTAGGAACGCCCCGCGGGGCCGGGAGAGGTCTCCCGGCCCCGCACGCCTTCTTCCCAACCTCCGCCCCCGTCCCGGGGCGGGACGCTCTCCACTCCCCACGAAAGCCACAGAGGAGAAGCACATGTCCACCGAGGCCCGCGAGGCCCCCCAGGCCCCCGAGGACTCCCGGCGGGGGACGCTGAAGTCCGGTAAGGGGCGCCTGGGCGATCCGATCTTCAAGTGGGCCGTCGCGGCCTGCGGCACCATCGTGCTGGTCATCCTGGCGCTGATGGTCATCCGGACCACCAGCGAGGCCTGGCCGGTCTTCGCCAAGGAGGGCTTCTTCGGCTTCCTCCTCGGGGAGGACTGGCAGAGCGGCGGCTCGCGCACGGAGATCACAGGCGTCTACGGCGCCTGGCCCTTCATCTACGGCACCCTGGTCACGGCGACCATCGCGATCATCATCGCGCTGCCGCTGGCGATCATGGTCGCCGTCTACCTGACCCACCTGGCCCCGCGCCGTCTCGCCAAGCCGCTGTCGTACACGGTCGAGCTGCTCGCCGCCGTGCCCAGCGTCATCTTCGGCCTCTGGGGCCTGCACTGGTTCCTGCCGAACGTGATGCGCCCCTTCTTCGTCTGGCTGGAGAGCACGTTCGGCTGGTTCTTCCTCTTCGAGGGACCGGTGCGCGGCGTCGGCTACCTGCCCGCGGGCATCGTGCTGGCCATCATGATCCTGCCGATCATGACGGCGCTCATCCGCGAGGTCGTCGTCGTCCAGCCGGTCGAGCAGCAGATGGCCGCCTACGCCCTGGGCTCCACCCGGTGGGAGGTCATCACCAAGGTGATCCTGCCCGCCAGCTTCTCCGGGATCGTGGCCGCCGCCATGCTGGGACTGGGCCGCGCCCTCGGTGAGACCATCGCCGTGCTGATGCTGATCGGCGGCACGCAGGGGTGGAGCGGCAGCCTGTTCGGCACCGGAAGCAGCATGGCCTCGCACATCGCCGCGTCCTTCGGTGAGGCCTCGCCCGAGGTCCGGACGGCGCTGATGGCGATCGGCGTCGCCCTCTTCCTGGTCACGATGATCGTCAACATCCTGGCCCGCGTCATCGTCTGGCGCCTGGGGCAGTTCACGGGAGACTCCGCCGTATGAGCACAGCAACCACCACTCCTCCGGAAGCCCGGCACACCCCCCTGGGCCAGCGTTCGCCCGGCTCCGGCTTCCGCAGGTTCAAGGACCGCTCGGCCTCGGTGGTACTGACCGCCGCGATGGTCCTGGCGATGATCCCGCTGGTCCTCATCATCTTCGAGGTCACCCGGCGCGGCATCGGCGTCGTCAACCTGGAGTTCTTCACCGCGACCGAGCCCCCGCCGCGGCGCGAGGGCGGCGGGTACGCGGCCGGGTTCTTCGGCACGCTCTACATCATGGCGCTCGCGGTCGTGATGTCGATCCCCATCGGCATCGCCACGGCCGTCTACGTCGTGGAGTACGGTCCCAACCGCCTGACCGGCGCGATCCGCTTCTTCACCGACGTGATGACGGGTATCCCCTCGATCTTCGTCGGTCTGTTCGTGTACGGCCTGATCGTGATCGGCTGGGGCAGCATGGGCTTCGGCACCTTCGCCGGTGCTCTGGCGATCGCCATGATGATGCTGCCGATCGTGACGCGGTCCGCGGAGGAGATGCTGCGGCTCGTGCCCAACGAGATGCGCAACGCCAGCTACGGCCTGGGCGCGCGCAAGTGGCAGACCATCCTGCACACGGTGCTGCCCGCCGCCGCCCCCGGTCTGACCACCGGCTCGATGCTGGCCGTCGCCCGCGGTATCGGTGAGACCGCCCCGCTGCTGCTGACCGCGTTCGGAACCGGCCTGGTGGTGACCGCCTTCCAGGGCGAGCCGCAGGGCGCCGTGCCGATGCAGCTGTACCGGGGGGCCATGCAGCCCTTCGAGGCCGGTATCGACCGCGCCTGGGGCGCTGCCCTGTGCCTGTTCCTGCTGGTGCTGCTGTTCACCGTGATCGCGCGGTGGATCGGCTCGCGGGCCTCCGTGGGCAGCCGCTGACGATCCGCCCCCGTGGGGCCGTGTGCCGGAGAGCCCTCCGGTGCGCGGCCCCTTCGGCTCTGCGGGCCGCACCGGTGCCCGCCCGGCTTCCCGAACCGCCCCCTCACCGGTAATCTTGCGCCGGACCCGCCACCGCGACTCCCTGGAGACGAACGCAGATGCCCGACACCAACGAGTACGCGACGACCTTCGCGTTCGTCGACGCCGACAGCGACGGCCGCATCTCCGCCCAGGAGTACGCCGACCTGATGCACCGCCTGGGGGACAGCTGCACCGAGGAGCAGGCCCTGCGGGCGATCGAGGCCATGGACCAGGACGGCGACGGGCTGGTCACCCTGGACGAGTTCACGGCCTACATGTCCGACACCAGGGGCTGAGCCCCCGATGGGCCCGCCCTACGGCGCCGTCCTGTGCGACGTCGACGGGGTGCTGCGCCTGTGGCCCCCGGACGCCATGCCAGGCGTCGACCGGGCGTACGGGCTCGCTGAGGGGACACTGGCGGCCACCGCCTTCCACCCCGACCTCCTGCTGCCCGCGATCACCGGACGCGTGTCCGACGAGGAGTGGCGCGAGGGCGTCGCCCTGGCGCTGGCCGACCGCTGCGGCGGTCAGGAGCGCGCCCGCGCCCTGGTCGCGGACTGGACCGCGATCCCCGGCACGGTGAACCAGGAGATGGCGGGCCTGCTGACCGCCGTGAACAGGCACGTTCCGGTGGTGCTGGTGTCCAACGCGACCACCCGCCTGGAGTCCGACCTGGCGGCGCTCGGCCTGGACGGGGTCGCCCTCGACGTCGTCAACAGTTCGCGGGTGGGTGTGGCCAAGCCGGATCCGGAGTTCTACCGGATCGCGGAGGAGAGCGTCTCCGGAACGCGCTCGGGCGCCTTCACGGGCGCTCCCGTCCTCTTCGTCGACGACACGCCGGAGAACGTGGCCGCCGCCGAGGACGCCGGACTGTCCGCGCTGCTCTGGGGAAGGGACGACGTGCTCGGGCACCTGGCCGCGGTCCTGCCCGAGGGGGACCGCGGACCCCGGGCGCACGTGCGTGTGCCCGGGGAGGCGCCGAACTGACAGTGGAACCCGTGTGGAGCCGCCGCCTCAGCGCGGCTCGCGCACCAGGTAGACGGTGTCGGGCACGCCGTTGGCGACCAGGACCTCGATGACCTCCACCGACGCGAACCTGCCCCGCAGCGACTCCTCGAAGTCGGGCACCGCGTTGGCGCTCCAGAAGGCCAGGACCCCGCCGGGGGCGAGCAGGCGGGTGAGCCGGTCCAGCCCCGCGGCCTCGTAGAGGCGGTTGTTGCTCTCCACCACCGTCCAGTCGGGCCCGTTGTCGGTGTCCAGGCAGATCGCGTCGTAGCGGACGGGGTTCGCGGCCGAGGACGCCTTCTCCAGCCAGGCCACGATGTCGGCGTTGACCACCCGGCAGCGCGGGTCCTGGTGCACGTAGTCGGCGGCCTCGCCCAGCTCCCCGTCGTGCCAGGCGATCACGTGGGGTTCGAGTTCCACCACGTCCACCACCGCCACCTGGGGGTGCTCCAGCGCCTCGCGGGCGGAGAAGCCCACGCCCAGCCCGCCGATGAGCACCCGCGAGCGCGAGCGGCCCGCGGGGAGGGCGGCGAGGCTGGCGCGCACCATCTCGCGCTCGGATGTGCCGTCGCGGGTGTCCATGAGGAACACCCCGTTGGAGTAGATCTCGTAGTGCGCGCCCACCCGGCGCAGCACGAGGTCGCCACCGGTCTCCCCGGTCACCCTCGCCAGGGTGACCGACTCCTCCTCGGGCTCGCGGAAAGTGGAGGCGGTGTACGTCGTCGGCTGGTCCATACCCCACATTGTGCCCGCCCGCCCGGCGGACGCGCCCGCGTTCCCGCGGAGGGGGCCGGGGGAACGCTGCCCGGGGGGTCTTCGCGGACCGCATGGTTACCGAAGAGTAGGGTCAGGGACCACCCCACCGAAGGAGAACTCCATGCAGGTCAAGCACGGACGCGGCGGACTGTTCGACCGGGTGCGCGGGGCCGCCCCCTACGCGCTCGGCGGCCTGTTCGTGGCTTCGGGCGTGCTGCACTTCGCGGCGCCCGGACCCTTCCAGGCGATCATGCCCCGCTCCCTGCCCGCGCCGCGCGCGTGGGTCTACGGCAGCGGTGCGGCCGAACTGGTCTGCGGTGCGGGCCTGCTGACGCGCAGGGCGTGGGCCGGTCCGGCGAGCGCGGCCCTGCTGCTCGCCGTGTGGCCCGCCAACGTCCAGATGGCCCTCGACTCGGGTACGGGCAGGCTCCGGGGCCCGGCCGACAACCGCCTCGTGGCCTGGGCCCGCGTGCCGCTCCAGATCCCGCTCGTCTGGGCGGCCCTCCAGGCCCGCCGCGGAGGCAGGGAGGACTGACCGGCGGCGGCTCGCGCCGAGGCGTCGGCCGACCGGGGGTTTCCGCTTGCCCCTCCCCTTGGGGGAGGAGCCACAGTGGAACCATGCTTCCCATCGGTTCCTTCAGCGAACTCACCGGCCTCTCGCACAAGGCGCTGCGTCACTACCACGCACTCGGGCTGCTGGTCCCGGCCCGCGTGGACGAGGACACGCAGTTCCGCTGGTACACCGTCGACCAGATCGAGCGCGCCGGGCAGATCGTCACCCTGCGCCGCGCGGGCATGGGCCTGGACACCGTCCGGCTCGTGGTGGACGACCCCGGCCTGGCCCCGGACGCGCTGCGCCGGCACGCCGAGGACCTCCGGCGCGAGCGGGAGGCCCAGGACCGGGCACTGGCGGAGGCCCTCGCGGTCCTGGCGTGGGAGCCGAGGGTGGGGGTCCGGCCCCGGCGGGCGTGCACGGCCCTCACCGGGGTGACCGCGCGGTCCTCGGGCGAGGACTTCGACATGGGCCGGGCGCGCGCCGAGGTGCGGGCCCTGGCCGGGCGGCTCGGCGCGCTGGTCGAGGAGCGCGGGTGGCGCACCGACGGCCGGTGGTGGAAGAGCCTGGAGCCGAGGGGCGACGCCGCGGGCTACCGGGTGTGCGTCCCGGTCTCGGCGGTCGGCCCCTCCCCGTCCCCGCTGCCGGAGGACGTGGAGCTGGTGGAGTACGGGGAGGGCACCGAGGCCTGGCTGCTGATGCCCGGCAGGGAGAGCCTGGGCGGCCTCACCCTGGCGCTGACCCACCTGTTCGGGCACGAGGTCGAGGGCATGTTCGCCGACGTGGGCGCCCTCCGTCAGTCGGAGTGCGACGGAGGCGTGGAGTTCGCCATCGGGATGCGGCCCCTGGCGGAGGCTCCGGAGTGAGGGTCCGCGGCCGAAGGCCCCGTTTCTGGCTTGTCCGCGCCCGGGGACGCCCCATCCGACAGCTCCGCGGCCGAAGGCCCCGCGTCCGGAGACCGCGCTGACCGCAGCAGGGCGCCGAGCGCGGCGGCGCCTTCGAGGAGGGCCGCCGAGCGGGCGTCGATGCTCGCGTCCCGGGCAGCCAGCGCGGTCATCACCTCGTCCCACCGCCGTGCGCGGCGCAGCTCCGGCATCAGGGCCCGGAGCGGGGTGATGCGGTACCCGGCCGTGCGCAGCTGGTGGACGATCCGCGCGTCCCTGGCGTCGGCGGGCGAGTACCTCCGCGTTCCCCCGGGAGAGACCCTGCCGGGCACGACGAGCCCCTCGGCGTCCCAGTGCCGCAGCGTCGAGGGCCGCACTCCGAGCGCGTCGGCGAGTTCGGAGACGCCCATGGAGTCCGCCGGGCGGACGTCCCCGACCGGCTCCGCGGCGATCGCCTCCGCGGCCTCCCTGGCCAGTCCGAGATCCCGGCGCTCGGTGTGGATCCGGGCGTGCGCGGCGTCCAGGAGGGCGAGCAGGTCCGAGGCCGGGTACCCGTGCGCGGCGCGCACGATCCTCCCGGCCTCGACCGGACCGGCCCCGGCGGCGAGGGCCCGGTAGGCCAGGGCCGAACACACGTGCACCTCGGCGTAGACCCGGTAACCCGCGGCGGTGCGCTCCGCCGGGGGCAGCACGCCGTCGCGTTCGAGGTTGCGCACCTGCTGGACGGAGTACCCGGAGCGCCGGGCGACGTCGACCGTACGCAGGGCGGACGACTTGCGACTTCTCACTCCCCCACCTCGCACTCTTCGCGGAAAAGTCTCCACAAGCACATGAATGTAACGCTGGAACACATGAGCATCGACGAGATCACCGCGTTCCTTTAGGAGATCGAGGGCGTGCTGGCCCTCAGGCCGCAGCCCGGCGACGGCTCGCCCGAGGTCAGCTGGGGCGACGCGTTCTTCTACTACGCGCCCGACGGCGCCGTCCCCGCCGCGACCCAGCCCTTCGCGACCGTCGTGACGAAGGACTACCCCGACGACCGGGCGTCGCGCCTGGACCGGCCCGGCGTCTTCCGCCTGAACGTCGCCGCCGGAAGGGAGGCCTTCGTCAGCTGGACCGGCCGCGAGCCGCGCGAACCGGCCGACCCGGACTCGGACCCGAGCGCGGCGGACGTCGTGATGGCGCACCCCGTCTACGGCGGCCTGGGCTGGCTCGCCGTGGTGGACCCGGGACCGCGGACCGGGGAGGCGGTCCGGGAGCTGCTCCGCACGGCTCACGGCCTCGCACGCTCGCGCCACCGGCGGCGCACCGGGACCGCGTCGGGCCGACGGCCGACGACGGACTGACGGTCGACGCCGAGGCGCGCGAAAGCCCCGTGGCACGACGGGGACCGCCGGGGGCCGGCCAGGCCGGCCCCCGGCGGTCCCTCGCTCGGAACACGGCCTACAGGCGGCAGGCGTAGATGTCGGTGACCAGGATGGCGCGGGCGCCGAGCTGCCACAGGTCGTCCATGATCCGCTGGGCGTCCTTGCTCGGCACCATCGACCGGACCGCGACCCAGCCCTCCCGGTGCAGCGGGGAGACCGTCGGCCCCTCCATGCCCGGGGTGAGCGCGACCGCCGCCTCCAGGCGCTCGGCGTGCACGTCGTAGTCCATCATCACGTAGTCGCGGGCGACCAGGACGCCGCGCAGACGGCGTACCAGCGTGTCGAACTTGGGGTTCTCGGGGGCCCCGCTCGGACGGATGACCACCGCCTCGGAGACCAGTATCGGCTCGCCGAAGGTCTCCATGCCCGCCTGGCGCAGGGTGGTGCCGGTGGAGACCACGTCGGCGACGACGTCGGCGACGCCGAGCTGGACGGAGCTCTCGACCGCGCCGTCCAGGTGGATGACGCGGGCGTCGACGCCCTGCTGGTCCAGGTAGGAGCGCAGGAGGCCGTCGAAGGACGTGGCGATCCGCTTGCCGTTGAGGTCGGACACCCTCATGTCGGCGCCGCCGGGCGCCGCGAAGCGGAAGGTGGAACCGCCGAAGCCCAGCGGTAGGACCTCGTCCACTGCCGCGCCGGAGTCCAGCAGCATGTCGCGGCCGGTGATGCCGGCCTGGAGGATGCCCTCGCCGACGTAGACGGCGATGTCCTTGGGGCGCAGGAAGAAGAACTCGGTGTCGTTGTCGGGGTCGATCATGACCAGGTCGCGGCTGCTCTTGCGCTGCCGGTACCCGGCCTCGCGGAGCATCTCCACGGCGGGTTCGGAGAGCTGCCCCTTGTTGGGCACGGCGATTCTCAACATGTCGGGCATGTTCACGGCTTTCTCGTGGCTGCGTGTACGGGGACGTGGCGTCGGTGGCCGGATGCGCACGGGCTGCGCGTCGGCCTACAGATGCTTGTAGACGTCCTCCAGACGCAGGCCGCGGGCCAGCATCAGGACCTGGAGGTGGTAGAGGAGCTGCGAGATCTCTTCGGCGGCCTGGTCGTCCGACTCGTACTCGGCGGCCATCCAGACCTCCGCCGCCTCCTCGACGACCTTCTTTCCGATGGCATGGACGCCGGCGTCGAGCTGGGCGACGGTCCCGGACCCCTCGGGGCGGGAACGCGCCTTCTCGGACAGCTCGGCGAACAGCTCTTCGAAGGTCTTCATGGTGTCTTTCCTCGACCGACAGATGCGCTACCAGCGTAGGCGGTCCGGCGCCCCGATGCCGCACCCTCGCGAGGATGTCTCAGCATGTGGTCGGCGGCGTGCGCCACACCGCGCCGCGCTCCGCCCGCCCCGCCCCGCTCGGGGCAGCCGCTCCCCCGGCTCCACCAGCCCCTCCCCCGCTTCACCACACCTTGCGGGCGGCGGCGCGCACGAGCGGCTTGGGGATGAAGCGCAGGAGCCCCGTGGCCGCCTTGTACTGGGCGCCGGCGACGACACTGGAGCGCCCGGCCGCCCAGGCGGCGAGGGACTCTCGCACGACCTGCTCCTTGGGGACGAACGCGAACGCGGGCAGGCCGCTCTCCTGGACGCCCCTGGTCATGTCGGTGCGCACGAAGCCCGGCAGGACCGCGGTGACGTGCACGCCGTGCTCGGCGACCTCGGCGGCCACGCTCTCGCTCCACAGGGACACGAACTTCTTCCCGGCCCCGTACACCGAGCCGCCGGGGTTGGCGGTGATCTCGCCCGCGACGGAGGAGAGATTGACGACGCCGAGCCTGGTCCGGCCCGGAACGGTCCCGCGGCGGGCGATCTGCACCGGCAGGACGGCGCGGGTCAGCTGGAGGACCGCGCGCACGTTGAGGTCGAGCATGGCGTCGATCTCCGAGGGCTCCTGCTCGGTGAAGGGGCCGCCGTCGCCACGACCGGCGTTGTTGACGAGCAGGTCCACGGGGGCCTCGTCGCCGCTGCCGTCGGCCGACAGGCGCTTGGCGACGAGCGAGAGGCCCTCGTCGGTGCCGAGGTCGGCGGGCAGGGGCTGGACGCCGACCCCGTAGCGTCCGCCGATCTCCTCGGCGAGGGCCTCCAGGAGCTCGCCCCGGCGGGCGACGAGGACGAGGGAGTAGCCGCGCTCGGCGAGCCTGCGGGCGTACTCCTCCCCGATCCCGGTGGAGGCTCCGGTGACCAGCGCGGTCCGGGGATGGGCGGGGGTCTCGGAGGTGCTGGCCGCTTCGCTCATCCTCCCAGGGTAGGCCGTCACCGGCCGCACGGACAGAGGCCCCGGCGGACGGCGGAGCGGCGCGCGCGCACGGTCGCGGCCCGCCCCGCGCCCCCGTCGGGGCCGAAGTTCCCCTTTGCGCGGTGGGTATGGACACACACGGTTTCACCTGGGTTTTCCCCGAACGCGGCCGTGCCGACTCCCTTCGGGGAGGGGTGAGGCGTTAGCGTGCGTGTATGTCCGAGACCCACAGCCCTGCCGGACCCCTCTCCTCCCTGAGGTTGGACGAGCGCCTGCGTGACACCCGACTGTTCTTCAGCCAGGCGCTGCGCACCTTCCACGCCACCGGTTCCATCCTCCCCAGCAGCGGTGCGCTGGCGCGTGCGATGGCCGAGTACGTCCGACGCCGACCCGAACCCGACCGCCCGCTGCGCATCCTGGAGGCCGGAGCCGGGACCGGCGCGATCAGCCGCGGGATCGCCGCCGCGATGCAGCCGGGGGACACCCTGGACCTCGTGGAGGCCAACCCCGAGTTCGCCGCCCATGTGGAGGGACTGCTCGGGACCGACCCGGTCATGTTGCGGGTCGCCGACGACTCCCGCGTGCACGCCAAGCTCGTCAACGACATGGGCACCGAGCGGTCCTACGACGTGATCGTGTCGGGCCTGCCGTTCGCGAACTTCACCGTCGACGCCGTCCGGGAGATCCTGGACTACTACTTCGAGGTGCTCGAACCGGGCGGGACCCTGTCCTTCTACGGGTACCTGTACACGAAGGAGGTCAAGGCGGTCATCGCCCGCCGCGAGGACTACCTGCGCCAGGCCCGCACGAGCTGGCTGGTCCAGGAGTGGATCGACCGCTACGGCGTCGGCTCCGAGAAGGTGTTCGCCAACGTCCCGCCCGCGTGGGTGCACCACCTGCGCAAGCCGGGGAAGGACTGAGCCTCCCCTCCCCCCCAGCCGACGGTCCGGGCCCGCCACACGCGTGGCGGGCCCTCGTGCGTTCGCCCTGAGGGGCGCGCCCCTCAGGCCAGCGCGGTCCGGATGAGGCTGTCCAGCAGCTCGGGGTAGTCCAGGCCCGCCGCCCGCCAGATCTGGGGGTACTGCGAGTGCGCGGTGAACCCGGGCAGGGTGTTGACCTCGTTGACGACGGGTTCGGTGCCCCCGCGCAGGAAGAAGTCCACGCGCAACAGGCCCGAGCAGCCGACCGCCTCGAACACGCCCAGGGCGAGTTCGCTCAGCTGAGACTGGATCTCGACCGGCAGGTCGGCGGGGATGTCGAAGACCGCGTCGCCCCCGTACTTGGTGTCGTAGTCGAAGAAGCGGTCCGCCTCCGCGACCCGGATCTCCAGCGGCGGCCCGGCCTTGAGCGCGCCGTCGGGCAGCTCCAGGACGGCCAGGTCGACCTCGCGGCCGACGACGGTCTCCTCCACCAGCACCTTGGTGTCGAACTCCCGCGCGGTCTTGACGGCTGCCTCCAGCTCCGACCAGTCGCCGACCCGCGTCACCCCCAGGCTGGAGCCGCTGCGCGCGGGCTTGACGAACACGGGCAGCCCCAGCTCGGCGCGCTCCCGCGGCGAGACCTCGTCGTCCGGTCCGCGCAGCACCACGTCCCGCGCGACCGGCAGGCCCGCCGCGCGCAGCAGCGTCTTGGTGGTGGCCTTGTCCATCCCCGCGGCGCTGGCGAGCACGCCGTTGCCCACGTACGGGACGCCCAGGAGTTCGAGCATCCCCTGGATCGTGCCGTCCTCGCCGTAGGGGCCGTGGATGACGGGGAAGACCACGTCCACCCCGCCCATCGCCACGATCGCGTCTCCCAGGCCGTCGCCCGTGCGCCGCTTCCCCTCGCCCTCGGGCTCGGCGGTCAGGGCCAGCAGGCGCTCACCGTCCAGCGCGGCGGGGTCGTCGGTGTCGGTGCCCACCACCCACGCCCCGGCGCGCGTGATCCGCACAGGGACGACCTCGTACCGGTCGCGGTCCAGGTGGGCGAGGACCGACATTGCCGACGCGCACGAGACGTCGTACTCCCCGTTGCGCCCACCGAAGACGACGGCGACGCGTGTCCTTGCCTCAGGCACTCGATATCTCCTTGCTCTGCTCGCGCGGCAGGGGCCGCGCCAGGTCCTGGTGGAGGCGGGGCACGCGAGCGCCCACGCCGGTGAGAATCTCGTGGGGGATGGTTCCGGCCCAGTCGGCCCACTCCTCGACGGTGGGCTCGCCCCGGTCGCCGGGGCCGAACACGACCACCTCGTCGCCCTCGCGCACGTCCATGCCGCCGACGTCGACCACGAACTGGTCCATGGCGATGCGTCCGGCCACGGGGCACCGCCGTCCGGCGATCCACACGTAGGCCCGGTCCCCCGCCGCCCGGGGGACGCCGTCGGCGTAGCCGAGCGGGACGAGGGCGAGCAGGCTCTCGCGCGAGGTGGTGTAGGTGTGGTGGTAGCTGACGCCCGTCCCCGCGGGGACCCGGCGGACCATGGCCACCCGGGCGCGCAGGGTCATGGCCAGGCGCAGGCCGAAGCGCCTGCCCTCGACGGGCTCCACCCCGTAGAGGCCCACACCCGCCCGGACCAGGTCGAAGTGCGTGGCGGGCTCGTTGAGGATCGCGGCCGTGTTGGCCAGGTGCCGCAGCGACGGGTCGAGTCCGGCCGCGCGCGCCTGGGAGACCGCCCTCTCGAAGGCGGTGACCTGCTGGGCGGTGGTCGCCGCGCCGGGCAGGTCGGCGGAGGCCAGGTGCGACCAGACGCCGCGCACCCGGACCAGACCGTCCAGTTCCAGCACGCGGGCCAGTCCGACCAGGCCGGGCCAGGCGTCCGGCGGCGCACCGTTGCGGCTGAGCCCGGTGTCGGCCTTGAGGTGGACGTGCGCGACACGGCCCGTGCGCACGGCTGCGTCGGCCACGGCGCGCAGGTGGCTGACCGAGGGGACGGACAGGTCCACGTCGGCGGCAACGGCGGAGTCGAAGTCCTGGTCCGCGCGGTGCAGCCAGCACAGCACGGGGGCGCGCAAACCGGCGCGGCGCAGGGCGAGCGCCTCCTCCAGGGAGGTCACACCCAGCCAGGTCGCTCCGGACTCCAGGGACGCGCGGGCGACCTCCACGGCCCCGTGGCCGAAGCCGTTCGCCTTGACGACGGCAAGAATTTCGGAATTGGTCCGCTTTGCCATGAACCGTACATTGTGGGCGATCGCGCTTATATCGATGAGGGCCTCACCCAGAGGTGAGGCCGGGTGTCCGGGGAGGTGGAGCGAGTGCTCCCCGGGGTCGGTCGACGGCATGACCAAAAAGTAGACACGACGCGCTGTGAACAGAGTGTGAGCGCCCCCCTCGTCACGTCCCACGGAACGCCCGCCGAGCGCGGAGGGAGAAGGAAGAGCGTATGAGGGTCTTGGTCGTGGACCACGGAGAGGACCCCGCACAGCCGACCGCCTCGTGGTTGCGGGCGGCCGGTTTCGCCGTGGACACCGCCCCGGACGGGGAGACGGCGCTGTACAAGCTCGCCGTCAACGAGTACGGGGTCATGCTTCTCGAACGGGCGCTGCCGGGGCTGAGCGGGAACGAGGTGTGCCGCGCGGCCACCGCCCTGCACGGTCAGGTGCGGGTTCTCATGGTGAGTTCCCCCACCAGCCCGAAGGAGCGGCTCGCCGGTTTCGAGCTGGGCGCCGACGACTACCTCACCAGGCCCCTCGACCGCGAGGAGATGATCGCCCGGGTCCGCGCCCTGGCCCGGCGACCCGGCCGGGCCGACCCGCCGGTCCTGGAGCGGTCGGGCCTGCGGCTCAACTCCACCCGCTACGAGGCCTCCCGCAACGGCAGGCCCCTGCACCTGTCGCCCAAGCAGTTCGGGGTGCTGGAGGAGCTGCTGCGCGCCGACGGCGCCCCGGTGTCGGCGGAGGCGCTGCTGGAGAGGGTGTGGGACGAGAACATCGACCCGTTCACCACGATCGTGCGCGTCACCATCCGCTCCCTGCGGCGCAAGCTGGGCGCCCCGAACCCCATCCAGACCGTGCCCCGCGTGGGTTACCGGCTGATGTGACCCGGATCCCGGGCGGTGACCTGAGCCCGTCGCCGCGCACCGACGTGTCCCATCGCACGTCCCGCGCCGCCGGAGCACACGCGATTCCCCTCCTCCGCCCGGATCCTTCGCGACGGTGGGTGATCACGGGCTCGCCCGGATCGGGATAAGCGGCCTTTGCCCTCTTTTGCGACCCATTCGTGACCTGCATCACCGGAAACTGAGGTCGCAGGTACGGGTGAGACGCGGGTAGTCTCGCGTTGACTTCTTGCGGACCGGATCTTTGCGTTCGGCACCACCTCTCGCCCGCACACACGTGAAGAGCTCCTGAGGATCCCTCTGACGTCCCCGGAAGTCCCATCCCACGCCACAAGCCCTGGGCTCACCTTTGTGCACACCCATATCAGAGTGAACCAGCAGCATGCGTGCGGAGTCCTACAGATCATCCGATTCCCCAGGTCAACGCGGACCAACGGAGGAGGCAGCGTGACGGTCACCCAAGCGGTCGAAGCGGTTCCGGGCGTCCCGGAGGACACCGCTCCCGCGCTCATGCCCGTGGACGTCAGACAACGCGTCTCCGCCCTCGCCAGGACCTCACGGCTCCTGGTCGCCTGCGACTACGACGGCGCGCTCTCCACGGTCGACCCGGCCGACCGGCGCCCGCTGCCCGAGGCGCTGCGCGCGCTGCGCGACCTGGCCGACTTGCCCGGAACCGTGTGCGCGGTCATCTCCGGCCGCCCCCTGCGCGACCTGGCCGCGCTCTCGCGCCTGCCCGCCGAGGTGCGCCTCGTGGGCGCCCACGGCACCGAGTTCGACACCGACGTGACCATCGACCCCGCCCACCGCTCCGCCGACTCCCCCTCGGACAAGGCCGCCGCCCTGGAGCTGCTGCGCGACCAGGTCGAGGCCACCGCCATCCTCTACATCGGCGGCGGCGAGGGCGAGGAGCCCGTCTTCATGCGGCTGACCGGCGCCGACGCGGGCGTGCGGGTCGGCGAGGGGCCCACCGTGGCCTCCCACCGCGTGGCCGACACCCCGACCGCCGCGGCCCTGTTGTCCGCGCTGGCCGCCGAGCGCCGCTTCTGGGTCTTCGGCGAGCGCCCCACTCCCATCGAGCGCATGTCGATGCTCTCCAACCAGGGCTCCGTGGCCCTCGTCGGCCCGGACGCGCGCCTGCTGTGGTTCTGCCACCCCGAGCCCGACTCGAACGCCGTGTTCGCCGAGGTCCTGGGCGGCCGTCAGGCGGGCGTGTTCGCCGTCGCCCCCGCCCACGGCGGCCGCCCGCTGGGCCAGCGCTACCTGCCCGGCACCATGACCGTGCGCACCCGCTGGTCTCGCATGGACGTCACCGACTACCTCGCCCACGGCACCCCGCAGGGGCGCACCGACCTGGTCCGGGTGATCAGCGGCGTCACCCCGGCCACGGTGGAGTTCGCCCCCCGGCCCGACTTCGGCCGCGTGCCGGTGCGCATCACCCCCCAGGAGGACGGCCTGCTCGTGGAGGGCGCCGACTTCCCGATGGCCCTGTACTCGCCCGGTGTGGAGTGGGAGATCGACCACGACGGCGTCTCCGACCTCGCCCGCGCGGTCGTCCACCCGCGCTCGGAGCAGCCCGTGGTGCTGGAGCTGCGCTGCGGCACCGACTCCCTCGTGCGCGGCACGCTGCCCGAGTCCGAGCGCCAGCGGACGTCCGGCGAGCACTGGTCGCACTGGCTCGACGGGCTCACCCTGCCCGACACCGCCCAGCAGCTGGCGGCGCGCTCCGCGCTCACCCTGCGCGGCCTGTGCACCCCGTCCGGGGGCGTGATGGCCGCCGCGACCACGTCGCTGCCCGAGGAGATCGGCGGCGTCCGCAACTGGGACTACCGGTACTGCTGGCTGCGCGACGGCGCCCTGACCGTGCAGTCGCTGGTCTCCCTGGGCTCGACCGCCGAGGCCGAGGAGTTCCTGGACTGGGTGCACCGGGTCGTGGACTCGCTGCCCGGCCCGGAGCTGCTGCGCCCGCTGTACTCGCTGCGGGGCACCAACCTGGGCCCGGAGGAGGTCGTCGAGTCGCTGTCCGGGTACGCGGGCTCGCGGCCGGTGCGGATCGGCAACCTGGCCGACCACCAGGTGCAGCTGGACGTGTTCGGCCCCGTCGTGGAGCTGATCGAGAAGCTGTCCTCGGTGCGCGGCACCCTGGCCGACCGCGACTGGGACCTGGTCCGGTCGATGGCCGAGGCGGTCGCCCGCCGCTGGCACGAGCCCGACCACGGCATCTGGGAGGAGCGCGACGAGCCCCGTCAGCGCGTCTACTCCAAGGTGATGTGCTGGGTGACCCTGGACCGCGCCGTCGCCCTGGCCCGCGCCTACGGCCGCGAGGTGGACCCGTCCTGGTCGGACCTGCGCGACGGCATCGCCGCCGAGGTGCTGGACAAGGGCTGGAACGAGGAGGCGCAGGCCTTCACCACCGCCTACGACGGCACCGACCTGGACGCCGCGTCCCTGCACATCGGCCTGTCCGGCCTGATCGACCCGGCCGACGAGCGCTTCCAGGCCACCGTGACCGCCGTGGAGGCGGAGCTGCGCAGCGGCCCGACCGTGTACCGGTACCACCGCGACGACGGCCTGCCGGGCGGCGAGGGCGGCTTCCACCTGTGTACCGCGTGGCTGATCGAGGCGTACCTGCTGACCGGCCGCCGCGCGGAGGCGGACGAACTGTTCAAGCACCTGGTGGACTGCGCCGGACCGACCGGGCTCATCCCGGAGGAGTTCGACCCGGTCACCGAGCGGGCGCTGGGCAACCACCCGCAGGCGTACTCGCACCTGGGCCTGATCCGCTGCGCGCAGCTGCTCGACCGCCTCTGAGTCCTGCCGGGGCGCCCGTGGGCGCCCGCCCCGGCCTGTGAGGGCCGTGGGAGCGCGCCCACGGACGTTCCGCCCGCCAACGGACGGATCCGCGGCGTTCGGCGGGGCCGTTCAGTGACCGGTGGAACCCGTCTGGCCGGGGTGGCCGCCGGGGCCCGGATAGCCGCCCTGGCCGGGGTGACCGCCCTGGAGGGGCTGGTGACCGGGATCGGTCACGCGGAACCACTCCTTAGCGCTCTCGGTCCGGATGAGGATCAGGATGACCGCCATCAGGACTATGCCCAGGGCCGGGTTGGAGGAGTCGGTGAGCAGGTTGAGGAGCGCGCTGGCGAATCCCAGGGCCACGACCACGAGCACGAGCGTGCGCGCCCTGGCCCCGCCCTTCCCCAGGGCGATGGCGACGTAGACCTCGAAGGCCGTGAGGGCGAGGCCGTAGAGCAGGATGGCGGTGAGCCCGCCCACCCCCATGCCCATCTCCGCCTCGACCTGCGCGCTGGGCAGGCTGACGACGGCCAGGAGGCCGAACAGGGCCAGGGAGTAGAGGACGGCGGCGAGCACGATCCTGATGATGAGGATGACGCGGACCGCCTTGAGCGGACCGGGCATCGGGGGTGCGGGAGCGTAGGGGTTCACGGGGGAGACGCCTTCCCGGTCGGGGCCGTGCGCGGGACGAGGGATGTTTCGGACCTACGACTTGCGCGGGGGGAGAACGGTTCCCTCCCGGGCGGAACCCGTGCCCCGCCCGCGCCGGCGCCGCGGGCGGCTCCCAGGGGACGTGAGCCGCCCGCGGCGCCGAGGGGCGGTGTGGGGGGCCTCCTCCCCCTGCTCCGCGGCCCGACCGTCGTTTCCCGACGCGCGGATCCAGTCGGACACACGGACCCCGCCGGAAGCGCGAGCACCACCGCGGACACCGGCCTCACCGGGCAGGCGAGCCCCGCCGTGAACACCGGCCTCACCGGAAGCGCGGGCCCTCCTCCAGGCGTTCGCGCACGTCCGGCCACTCGTTGCGCAGCACCGAGTAGTACACGGCGTCCCGACGGCGCCCGCCCGGCATGACGTTGTAGCTGCGCAGGACCCCCTCCTCCGTGGCGCCGATGGAGCGCAGGCCGCGACGGGCCCGTTCGTTGAGCACGTCGGTCTTGAACTCGATCCGCTCGGCGCCCATCTCCTCGAAGGCGTGCCGCAGCAGCAGGTACTTGGACCAGTGGTTGACCCCCCGGCCCCGGAAGTCGCGCCCCAGCCAGGAGCTGCCGATCTCCAGCCGCAGGTCGGTCTCGGACATGTGCCCGTAGCTCATGCTGCCCGCGACGCGCCCGCTCGCCTTGTCGGTGATGGTGAACGTGGAGCGCTGGCCGCCGTCGCTGGCGGCCAGGTAGGAGTAGAAGAACCGGACGAAGCTCGCCTCGTCGTCCACACGGGCCACGAAGTACGTCCAGATGTCGGAGTCCAGGGCCTGTTCACGCCATCCCTCGCGGTCCGTCTCCACCAGGGGGGTGAGCAGCACGTGCTCGTTCTCCAACCGGACACGCGACTGCTCGGACCACGACATGGGCACTCCTCCGGTGTACGGCGTTATGTCCGTTGCGGATTGTAGTGTCGCCCCACGGACCGCCCGTCGAGTGGGGTACCCCACACAGCGGCCGCCGCTCCGCCCGGGGCGAACCGGACCGCCCCGCGCGCCCCCGCCCTGTCGGAGCCGGTGGGTAGTGTGACCCCCCACTGACCGGTAATCCTGGAGGAACCGAGCGATGGCCGCCACCGACACCGTTCTCTCCCGGCGCGCGCTCAACCGCGCCACCCTCGCCCGCCAGTTCCTCCTCCGGCGCGTGGACCGGCCGGTGACCGAGGTCGTCGCCCACCTGGTCGGCCTCCAGGCCCAGACCACGCACACCTGGTACGTCGGGCTCCAGAACCGGATCGAGGACCCGTCCCCCGAGGACGTCGGCCGCCAGCTCACCGACGGCGAACTCGTCCGCGCCACACTCATGCGCGGCACCCTGCACCTGGTCACCCCGGAGGACTTCCGCGCGCTGCGCCCCACGGTCCAGCCCGTCATCACCAGCGGTCTGGCGCACAGCAGCCACGGGAGGGCCACCGCCGGGATCGACCTGGACGCCGTGGTGGACGCCGGGCGCGCCCTGCTGCTGAAGGAGCCGCTCACCACCGGCGAGCTGGGCGCGCACCTGGCCGAGCGGTGGCCCGGGATCCCCGGCGACGACCTGTCCTACGCGGTGCGCTCCCTGCTGCCCCTCGTCCAGATCCCCCCGCGCGGGGTGTGGGGCTCCTCCGGTCCACCCGCGTTCGCCCCCGCCGACACCTGGACCGGACTGCCCATGGACGCCGAACCCGATCCGGAGGCGCTCGTACTGCGTTACCTGGCCGCGTTCGGACCGGCCACCGTGAAGGACGTTCAGGCGTGGTCGGGGCTGACCCGGCTGCGCGCGGTGGTCGACCGCCTGCGCGAGCGGCTCGTGTCCCTGCGCGGCGAGGACGGCGCCGAGCTGTTCGACCTCCCCGACGCCCCGCGCCCCGGTCCGGACGTCCCGGCTCCCGTCCGCTTCCTCTACGACTTCGACAACGTGCTGCGCGGCCACGCCGACCGCAGCCGGATGCTCTCCGCCGAGGACCTGGGGCGGCTCGCCTCCCGCAACGGGATGCCGCCCGCCACGGTGCTCGTGGACGGCGAGGTGCGCGGCTCCTGGAAGGTGGTCCGCGCCAGGGGGACGGCGGCCGTGGAGGTGACGCCGTTCCGGCCGTTCGGGGCCGCCGACCGCGACGAGGCGGAGGCCGAGGGGCTGCGGCTGCTGGGTTTCCTGGCACCGGAGCGCGACGGGCACGAGGTCCGGTTCGCGGCGCCCGCCTGACCGCCGCCCGCCCCGGGACACACGGACCAGTCCGTTTTGCCGGGATTCTTTTGATGCCCGGCTTCGACGCATGTGACCGGACCACGGACACTACGTGTGGGTATGGAAGGATTCACAGGTGACCGATGAGTTCCGTGCCGCGTTCCAACGCGTGCTCGACACCGCAGCCAGCCAGGCACCCGCGTTTCCGGCGGCCGTGCACGACGTGTTCCGGCTGTCCTCCCAGGTGCCCGTCGAAGAACTCGCCATCGCCATGGAGGCGCTGGCCCCGGTTCTGGGCGACAGCGAACCGGTCGCCGGGATCGCGGCCGACCTCGCCGTCCTGGCCGGTGCCCTCGTGGAGGCCGGAGCGCCCGCGGGACAGGTGGGGCTGGAGGTACTGCGCCAGCTCGGAAGTTACGGTCAGGCCGCAGTGGCCTTCATGCACGCGTGGGACAAGACCGGCGGCGGACAGCTGCCCGCGCCCAACGACGTGTCGGCGGCCGACGAGCAGCGCGTCGAGGAGGTCCTCGGGGACAACGCCCCGCTGGCCACCGTGGGCTGGTGGACGTCCCTGCGCTACGGGCTGGCCGCCAAGGCCATGCTGGGCGACCCCGAGGTGCGGGCGGCCGTGCGCGCCGACTCCAGCGCGCTGGAGGGGCTGACCCAGATCGTGCACGCGCTGTCCACGCAGCTCAGCGAGTTCGTCGAGGTGAACGAGCTGCTGCGGATGGCGGAGGCGGGCACGCTCCTGGTGCTGGACCGGACCTCGCGCCGGGGCTTCCGGGTGCGCTTCGACGGGATCGGCGACAACTTCCAACTGCACACGCTGCTCGCGGACGCGCTGATCGGCAAGGAGGGACGGCTGGTGCCCGGCACCCGGCCCGACCCCCGGTGGACCGCCGCGTGCCTGGACGCGCCGGTGGACCCGCTGGCGGACGTGGTGCGCGGCGAGTGGGACCTGGTCGGCGGCGACGGCACGTGGGTGGGCAACGAGGCCTATCCCGGGGACATCCCGCTGGTCGAGGGCACGCGGGTGCTGGTGCTGGAGCCGCAGTCGCTCAGCCATTCCTGGCGCGCGGGGCGCAGACACCCGCACATCCCGGGGTCGCTGGAGGTACTGGAGGAGCTGCGCCACGAGGACGCGGCCGTGTGGTGGACGCGGATCCACCTGGCCGGTTCGGTGCGCCATCCGATGGCACCGCCGATCGAGCACGACGAGACCGGAACCCACCGGACGCAGGCGCCCCGCCACTTCGGTGTCGCCGCCCACTTCGCCGAGGTGGACTCGGGTCCGATGTCGGCCTCGTTCCGGTCGCTGGAACCGGAGACCGATGACGGGCTGTTCCCCGGGGAGTCCGATGCCGCTCCCGCGGAACCGCAGTCCCCGCCGGAGCCGTGGGGGACCTCACCGGAGGACCGGGGCGGATCCTCCGGGACCGACGCGCCCGGACCGCACCCGTGGGCCGCCGACCCGCTGCCCTCCCGCACGCGCCCGGAACCGCCGGAGGCCCCCCGGGCCGGGGACCCGATCCCGGACCCGCTCGCAGACCCGCTCGCAGACCCGCTCTCGGGTCCACAGGATCCCTGGAGCTCCGCGCGGCCGGAGGACCCCTGGAGCGCCGCGGAACCCGCCGAGCCGCTGGGCGCGTGGCGGAGCCCCGAACCCCTGGACTCCTGGACCCCCGCCGAACCCGAGGAGCGGAGGGAACAGGCCCAGCCCTGGCCCCTGGCGGCGTCGGAGAACTCCTGGAGCTCCGCCGGGCCCGCCGAGCCGCTGGGCGACTGGAGAAGCCCGACCGAACCCGGGGGACAGCCGGGGCAGGAGGGTCGGGACCAGCTCTGGAGCCCCTCGGCTTCGGAGGACCCGTTGGGCGCATGGGATCAGCCGGAGACCCCGGAGGACCGGGGAACGGCGGGCCCGTCCCATTCCCTGGACCCAGAGGACTCGGAGAACACGGCGGACGCGGAGAAGGCCGCGGACGCGGCGGACATAGCGGACTCCGGCGACGGAAGGCGCCCCGGCTCCCGTCTGCTGCCGCCCATGCCGCCGGGTGTCTCGGACAGCTGGGCCTGGGCTCCGGGCTGGAAGTGGCCCGCGCCGCCCGGTTCCTCCGACTGAGCGCGACCCGCGGCGCGGAGGCGGGCCTCCCGGCCGCGAACCGGGTACGGGCACGGGGTCGGTACGGGTCGGGTACGCCGACCCGGCTCCGGCTCCGGTGGCGCCGTATGACAGGTGTCATGCCGCGGCCCCGGCGGCTCTCACACCGACCCGGTGACTCCTGCGTCTGGGGGCGGACCTCCCCGGTCAGCCAAGCTTGGGGGTATGACGACAGTGAACAGCGACCGCCCCGACGCCGTTTCCGGATCCGGGCCGGAGCCCGCCTCCGAGCCCCGGTCCGCGTCCGGGTCCGTGACCGAGCACGCCGGTGAGGACTCCCCGCGCGCGGGCGGCGCGCCCCTGTCGGCGGAGGAGCGCGAGGCCGCCGAGAAGGAGGCGCAGAAGGAGGAGGCCCGGGCGGCCCTGCGCGCGATCAAGCCCTGGAAGGGTAAGGCGACCCGGCAGGACAAGGCGCTGTTGGCCGCCTTCGTCGGCGTTCCCCTCTTCTTCATGGCGCTGACGCCGCTGAAGCCCTTCCTGATCGCCAACCACCCGGTCCTGCTGGAGTTCGTCACCGGCAGCAACGCGGCGATCGGCGCGGCCGCGGCGTTCGCCCGGATCGGGGAGATCCCCCTGTGGCTGGTCGTGGTGGCGGGCGTCGTCGGCAAGGTGAAGATCGACTGGCTGTTCTGGTGGGTCGGCAGGCGCTGGGGCCGCGGTCTCGTCAACCTCATCGCGCCGGGGGACAGGGCACAGCGCTTCGCCGACCGGGCACAGGACATGAGCCCGTGGATCATGCCGGTCGCGCTCATCCTCGGCTACCTGCCGGGCATCCCCACCGTGTTCATCCTCGTCATCGCGGGCTGGACCGGGATGCGCCTGCTGCCCTTCCTCCTCCTGGACGCTTTCGGGGCCCTGGTCCTCACCGCGTCCGTGGCCTCCGTCGGCTACGCGGCGGGCCAGACCGGTGTCGACATCGTCCTGCTGGTCGACAGGTACGCCCTCTGGTTCACCCTGGGCATCGTCGTCGTCATGGCCTTCGTCCCCGTGTTCAAGCAGAACCGTGCGCAGAAGAGGGCCCGGGCCGCGGAGGAGGCCAGGGCCGCCGAAGGGGCCGCGGCCGCTGAGGGGTCCGAGGCGGCGCGGGATGGCGGGACGGCGCGGGGGTCCGAGGCGGCTCAGGGGAACGGAACGGCGCAGGACCCGCGGGGCTGACACCGCGGGCCGGGATCTCCCTCCGTCGAGCGCCCGGAACCCCCTGTGAGCAGGCGCTTCCACGGAAAGTACCGTGAAGGAAGCGGCTGGTCACCCACGTGCCGGGGGCACCCGGCTAGGCTGGCGTTCGGCAATCCGACAACCCGGGCAAGCCGACTGCGCTGGGTGCGTCACAAACACACTCAAGGAGATCCCGTCATGGGACAGCGACACTTCGATCTGGTGGTTCTCGGCGCGGGCCCCGGCGGCTACGTGGCCGCCATCCGCGCCGCCCAGCTCGGCCTGACGACCGCCGTCATCGAGGAGAAGTACTGGGGCGGGGTCTGCCTCAACGTGGGCTGCATCCCCTCCAAGGCGCTGCTGCGCAACGCCGAACTCGCCCACCTGTTCCAGAACGAGGCCGACTTCTTCGGCATCAAGGTCGACGGCAAGGTCGAGTTCGACTTCGGCAAGGCGCACAGCCGCAGCCGCGAGGTGGCGGACGGCCGGGTCAAGGGCGTCCACTACCTGATGAAGAAGAACAAGATCACCGAGCTGAACGGCCGGGGCACCTTCACCGACGACCACACCGTCGAGGTCAGAGGTGAGGACGGCGCCACCGAGACCGTCACCTTCGACCACGCGGTGATCGCGGCGGGCTCCTCCACCAAGCTGCTGCCCGGCACCGAGCTGTCCGAGCGGGTCGTCACCTACGAGGAGCAGATCCTCACCGACACCCTGCCGGAGAGCATCGTCATCGCCGGTGCGGGCGCCATCGGCGTCGAGTTCGCCTACGTCCTGGCCAACTACGGCGTGGACGTGACGATCGTGGAGTTCCTCGACCGCCTCGTGCCCACCGAGGACGAGGAGGTCTCCAAGGAGCTGGGCCGCGCCTACAAGAAGCTGGGCGTCAAGGTGATGACCTCCACCCGTGTGGAGTCGGTCGAGGACACCGGCGAGGGCGTGCGCGTCACCGTCAGCAGCAACGGCGGGGAACAGACCCTGGAGGCCGACAAGCTCCTCCAGGCCATCGGCTTCGCCCCCAACGTGGAGGGCTACGGTCTGGAGAAGACCGGCGTGGAGCTGACCGACCGGGGCGCGATCGGCATCGACTCCCGGGGGCGCACCAGCGTCCCGCACATCTTCGCGATCGGCGACGTCACCGCCAAGCTCATGCTGGCCCACACCGCCGAGGCCATGGGCATCGTCGCCGCGGAGACCATCGCGGGCGCCGAGACCCAGGAGATCGACTACCGGTTCATCCCGCGCGCCACCTACTGCCAGCCGCAGATCGCCAGCTTCGGCTACAGCGAGAAGGAGGCGCGTGAGGCGGGCTTCGACGTCCAGGTCGCCAAGTTCCCGTTCATGGCCAACGGCAAGGCGCACGGCCTCGGGGACACGCGCGGTTTCGTCAAGATCCTCTCCGACGGCAAGTACGGGGAGTTCCTCGGCGCGCACATGATCGGCCCGGACGTGACCGAGCTGCTGCCCGAGCTGACCCTGGCCCAGCAGTGGGACCTGACCGTGCACGAGGTCGCGCGCAACATCCACGCGCACCCCACGCTCAGCGAGGCGGTCAAGGAGGCCGTGCACGGCCTGGCCGGTCACATGATCAACATGTGACGCAACGGTCATCCTCGGCCCCGCCGCTCCGGGAGGACGGCGGGGCCGCGCCGTGTCCGGGGCGGGGCACGCGGCGCGGGAGGAGCGGGGCGGCACACGGCTCCGTTCGGCGCGGGCCCGTCGGCCGGACGGGCGGAGGCACCGATCGCCGGAGGCGGGCGGCGACCGCTGCCGCGAACGCTCCGGGGACTTGCTAGGTTTCGTGTGTCCCCGCCGGACCCCCACCCCGGGCTCCGGTGCTCCCCCGACCGAAAGCCATCCATGCGCCTGATCCCGTCCACTCCCCTGTCGTGCCTGGGCACGGCCGTCGTCGCCGCCGTCGTCGGAGGGTTCGTCCTCGTCGGCTTCGACGTGATCGACCTCGACGAGTTCGATATGGACCTGTCCTTCGGAGACGGCGTGGACCTGCCCTTCGGGGACGGCGAGGAGGTCCCCGAACAGGCTGCCGGAGCCTCGCCCAGCCCGGAGGAGGAGCCGGAGCAGGCCGCCCCGGAGTACGGACTGCCCGAGTCGTGCGCGGCCGCCGGCGCCGCGGAGGTGGTCGGCGACCTGGCCCCGGGCCAGGTGCTCACCGAGGAGGTCGGTGAGGTGGAGGGCGTCGACGGCGCCGAGCAGGTCGTGTGCTCGTTCAGCGACGGGAGCACCGGGCCCGGCGCGTCCTCGTTCACGCTGGTGTTCACCCTGAACGCCGACCCGAGCGCCAACCCGGACGTGGTGCGGGTGCCCGGGGAGCAGGAGCAGATGAACTGGGAGGTGGACATCGACGTGGACGTGGACACCTACCACACCGAGGAGTCCGACTCCCTGGGCGGCGACCTGGAGTACGTGGGCACCGTGGACGGCTCCAGCCGCCACCTGTACCTGACGCTGCCCGACGAGCTGTACGTCACCGCCATCGCCTACGGCGAGGAGGTGCCGCGCGAGGACCTGGAGCGGGTGGTCATGCTGGCCGCCGAGCGCATCCGGGGCTGATCCGCGGCGCGAACGACCGAGGGGGCCGCCGATCGGCGGCCCCCTCGCGTGTTCCCGGACGGTTCCGGTGTCCCCGGTGCGGTGACCGGAAGGGTTCACCGTTCCGTTCTCTTCGCCGTGATCTTGTACCTATAGCGAGCTTCGAGCGCCGACATCGGCCATAAGTACAAGATCATCGCAGGTCAGAACCCATGCCTCACACCGGCAACAGTTCCGGCCAACCCGCTAGTACTCCACGGGGATCTCCTCGAACTCACCGAACGGGCCCGCCCGCAGGGTCAGCTCCTCCACGTCCACCGGCGGCGCGGGGAAGACCGCGACCAGGCTGTAGGTGTTGTCGGGCTGGAGCGTGTGGACCTCCTCGGCGAAGCTGCTGTAGCGTCCCTCGCCGAAGTCCATCTGGGCCACGTAGCGCACCAGGCCGCTCTCCGGCTCCAGCAGCTGGAAGCCGCCGAGCGTGCCCTTGTTGAACTGCTCGGGGCCGCCCGCCTGGACGGCCTCCTGCCCGCCCATGTCGGGCATGGTCGGCTCGTCGGTGGTGTTGGTCAGCGCCACGGTGCCGATGACGTACGCGCCGTCGCGGCGCAGCGGGTAGACCTCCAGGCGCACCCCGTCCAGCTCGCCCTCGGCCACCACGGACCCCGGGTCGTCGTCGTAGGGCGCGGGCCAGGTGACGTTGCGCTGGGCGGCGCCCAGACCGTCGTCGTCGTACTCCTCTTCCTCCGTGGCGGCCACGGTGGTGTTGAAGACGTAGGAGAACTCCACGCGCCGGTTGCGCGCCCGCGCCTCGTCGTCGTCGGGGCCGCCCTCCCGGGCGATCGGCTCGTGCTCGCCGCGGCCCTCCACCTCAAGGGTGTAGTCGGTGCCCAACTCCTCGGCGAGCAGGTCGCGCACGCTCTCGGCCCGCTGCACCGACAGGTTGTCGTTGTAGGCGTCGTCGCCGATGCTGTCGGTGTGGCCGATGACGGTGATGACGGGCTCGTCGGGGTCGACGTTCCGGGCCAGGCTGGTGGCCGCGCGGCGCACCACGTCCTCGGCCTCGGAGGTCAGGTCCGAGCGGTCGAACTCGAACATGACGTCGGAGTGCAGGGAGATGATCTCCCGGTCGCCGTCGCGGGTGGTGGAGGCGATCTCGGAGTCCACGAAGCTCTGCACCCATCCCTCGTCGGCCACCGCGTCCCCGTCCGGACGGCGGTTGGCGAAGGTGAGGCTCTCCCCGCTCGGCGGCGGGTTGTCCGGGGTGAGGTGGTCGGCCCCGTTGGGGTCCTGCGGGTCGGCCCGCTCCTCCTCCACGTCCACGACCGGGATTCCGGTCATGGCCCCGAGTCCGCTGCCGACGAACGTGACCTGCCCGACCTCGTCGGGCAGGCGCGGGAAGTAGCGCACGTACTCGTTGGTGACCCCGTCGTGGACCGGGTAGAGGCCGTCCTGGTTGGGGCTCTCGGAGCCGTACTTGAGGCCCTCCTCGTCCAGGAACTCCCGGTAGACGCGGCCGGTGAGCGGGTCGACCAGGGTGTGGGCCATGCTCATGTTCCGGTTGGGTCCGGTGAACTCGTCGAGGTAGGTGACCTCGTAGTACATGACGGTGTAGTCATCGGTGCGCTCCAGGCCGGTGACGGCGAATCGCATCTCGTTGTCCCGACCGGTGTCCTGGAAGATGCGGCCCTCGCGGACGTAGGGGAACTCCTCCCTGACCTCGGGAGGGCCCGACGCGTCTCCGAAGGTCTCGGACCACCAGTCGGACACCCCCTCGGTGACCGTACAGCCGCTGAGCAGGAGGCTGCCCGAGACCGCCAGCGCGACCAGGGGTAGGGGCGACTTCCTCGCCATGTGGGGGAACTCCGATCGTTGAGGAGACGTACGGGCAACATCCTCCTGCACGCGCGGGGCGGAACCGACCGCCCTGCCCCCTGTTGGCGGGTTACGTCCGCCTGGCGGGCGGCGCCCCCGCGCGGGGGCGCCCGGTCCGCGCGGGAGCCCCGGACGGGCGGCGGCCGACGAGGACCGCTCCGGCGACGGTCGACGGCACCATGTCGTCGCAGGTCACGGCCTTCTCCATACGGATCGAAAAAAATCTCCGGCAAACACCCATCCGCACCCGCGTCGGCCCCGAATGACCGACGTGACCACCGAGACACGCGGGAACACCCCGCCACGCGACAGGCGACGGGTCGTCGTCGGGTCAGTCGTGGGGCTGCTCACGGTCGGCGCCTCACTGGGTGCCGCCGAGCTGGCCGCAGGACTCCTCCGAACCGTGTCTCCGGTGATCGCCGTCGGCGACACGGTCGTCGACATCGCACCGCCCGCCCTGGTGGAGGTGGCGATCGATCTGCTGGGCAGAGCCGACAAGGTCGTGCTCGTGGCCGGCATCATCGTCGCCCTTCTGGGTGTCGGGGCCGTACTCGGCACGGCGTCGCTTCGGCGGCCCCTCGTCGGGTACACGGGGTTGGCGGTGTTCACCGCGGTCGGGCTGGCCGCCGTGCTTCCGCACCGCTCCGACGACCCGGGCGCCCCGGTGCCCGTGCTCGTCGGGGCGGTCGCGGGGGCTCTGGCCCTGGCGCTCCTGGCGCGTGGCGCGCGCGGGATGCTCCGCTCCGACCCGGACCTTGGACCACGGGGGACGGGGCCCCCGAAGACACCGGCGGGCGCGGAGGAGGTTCCTCCCCCTCCCGCGGCCGGACCGGGCCAGGGCCCGGGCAGACGCGGTTTCGTGCTGACCGCGACGGGCGTACTGGCCGTGTCCGGAACCGCCGGTGTCCTCGGGCGCCTGCTGCCGGCACTCGGCGGCGGTGCCGGCTCCCGCTCCGCCCTCGTCCTTCCCCCGGCGGCGGACCCGCTGCCGCCGCTGCCCGCCGCCACCGACCTGGGCGTTCCGGGGCTGACTCCCTTCACCACGCCCAACCGGGAGTTCTACCGGATCGACACCGCCCTCACCATTCCCCGGCTGGACTCCACCCGGTGGACGCTGAGGGTGCACGGGATGGTGGACCGCCCCTTCGAGATCGACATGGACGAACTGCTCGCCGAGGAGCTCGTCGAGGCCGACATCACCATGACGTGCGTGTCGAACCAGGTCGGCGGCGACCTCGCGGGCAACACCCGCTGGCTGGGCTTCCCCCTGGCCGACCTTCTGCGGCGCGCGGGCGTGCGGTCGGGCGCCGACCAGATCCTCAGTACCTCCGACGACGGCTGGACCTGCGGCACCCCGACCGAGGTCGTCATGGACGGGCGCGACGCGCTCCTGGCCGTGGGCATGAACGGAGAACCCCTCCCCCACGTGCACGGCTACCCGGCGCGCATGGTCGTCCCCGGCCTCTACGGGTTCGTCAGCGCCACCAAGTGGGTCACCGACGTCAAGCTGACCCGCTTCGCCGACGAGCAGGCCTACTGGGCGCAGCGCGGCTGGGCCGTGCGCGCACCCGTCAGGACCATGTCCCGCGTGGACGTGCCCGCGCCCCTGGGCCGGGTGGGCGCCGGAGAGGTCGTCCTGGCCGGAGTGGCCTGGGCGCAGCACCGCGGGATCGACGCCGTGGAGGTGCGCGTGGACGAGGGCGGGTGGCAGCGGGCCGAACTCGCCGCGGTCCCCGGCATCGACACCTGGGTCCAGTGGGTGGCCGAGACCACCGTCGAACCCGGCCAGCACTCGGTCGAGGTCCGGGCCACGGACGCCGCCGGGTTCACCCAGCCCGCCGAACGGGTGGACCCCGTCCCCAACGGTGCCACCGGCTGGCACAGCATCCGGTTCACCGCCGAGTAGACGTACCCCTCAACCAGCACCGACGCAAGTCGGTGACGTGAGCAAGCAGAAGTTAACCGAGTTGAAGGAGAAAACAATGATCCGCAAGAGCAGCCTCACCGTCACGGCCGCCGCTGCCGCGCTCGCCTTCGGTCTGACCGCCTGTGGCGGCGAGATGGGCGGCGAGGAGGAGGCCGCCGAGGAGACCCCCGCCGCGACCGAGTCCGAGAGCGGCGACATGGGCGGCGGGGAGGGCACCACCGAGATGGCGGGCGAGAACTTCGGTTCCGGCTGCGCCGAGGTGCCCGCCGACGGCGAGGGCAGCTTCGAGGGCATGGCGGACGACCCGGTCGCCACCGCGGCGTCCAACAACCCGGTGCTGTCCACGCTGGTGACGGCCGTGACCGAGGCGGAGCTGGTCGACACGCTCAACTCGGCCGAGGACGTCACGGTCTTCGCCCCGGCCAACCCCGCGTTCGAGGCGATCCCGCAGGAGGACCTCGACGCGCTGCTGGCCGACCAGGAGCAGCTGACCGAGGTGCTGACCTACCACGTGGTCGAGGGCCGCCAGACCCCGGCCGACCTGGAGGACGGCACGTTCACCTCGCTCCAGGGCGGAGAGGTCACCACCGAGGGCTCCGGCGAGGAGTTCACGGTGAACGGCGAGGCGGCAGTCATCTGCGGCAACGTGCAGACCGCCAACGCCACGGTGTACATCATCGACGGTGTGCTGATGCCCGCCTGACGGCCTCCGGCACGGTGTGGCCCCCGGGCGGTCCGAGCGTTGGCGCCGGGCCGTCCGGGCCCACCACCGCCCCTGCCAGCGCACGGGCTCCGTGGACTCCGCGGAGCCCCGCCGGGCGCTCGGCGGAGGAACAGCCGGACGACGGCACCGTCGAGGTGCGACTCTTGGGGGCGGGTCTCCCGGAACCCGCCCGGATCCGCCCATCGCACGGACGAGGCAGCGACGCAGGACCACCAGGAAGAGGAGCGGATGGACGAGCAGGCCGCGATACCCCGGGGCCCCCGCAGGGCGGGAGCGGAGCCGCCGGTTTCGCCGGCCCAGCGGCTCACGGAGCTGCTCCGCCAGGTGGCCCGTGGTGAGGAGAGCGCGTTCGGCGAGGTGTACGACCTGGTCATCCCGTCGGTGTACGGGCTGGTGCGCCGTGTGCTGCGCGACCCCGCCCAGTCCGAGGAGGTCGCCCAGGAGGTGATGGTGGAGGTGTGGCGCACCGCCTGCCGTTACGACGAGCGGCGCGGCAGCCCCCAGGCGTGGGTGATGACGCTCGCGCACCGCCGGGCGGTGGACCGGGTGCGCTCGGAGCAGGCCTCCAGCGACCGGGAGGCCAGGGTGGCGGCGGCGAGCACGCAGCGCCCCTACGACGAGGTGGCCGAGGAGGCCACGAACCGTCTGGAGCGCGAGCGGGTGCGCCGCTGCCTCGACACACTGACCGAACTCCAGGGCCAGTCCGTGCGCCTGGCCTACTACGGCGGATACACCTATCGTGAGGTGGCCCGCCTGCTTTCGACGCCGTTGGGCACCGTGAAGACGCGGATGCGCGACGGCCTGATCCGGCTGCGGGACTGCTTGGGGGTGGAGTGGTGAGGAGGACACTGGGCCAGGACCCGCACATCCTCTCGGGGGCCTACGCCCTGGGCGCCCTGTCTCCGGGTGAGAGCGTGCGGTTCGAGGACCACCTGGCCGAATGCGACTCCTGCGTGCAGGAGACGCGCGGTTTCACCGAGACCGTCTCTCTTCTGGGCACCGCGGCCGCGGGCACGCCGCCCGCCGAACTGCGCGAGCGCGTGCTGGAGGAGGTGGCGCGCACCCGCCAGCTCGCCCCCGCACCCGAGCGCCTGCCCGCGCCGCGCAGGGGCCGGTGGACCCGGGCTCTGGGGCTGGTGCTGGCCGCCTGCCTGGCCGTCATGGTCGCGCTGGGAGCGGTCGTCATGGACCAGGTGCGCCAGGTGCAGCAGCTCCGGGAGAACGAGCGGCAGATCGCGGCGGTCCTCGCCGACCCGAACTCCGACCACACCACGGCCGAGCCCATGGAGGGCGTGTCCGTGACCGTGGTGCACTCCGAGAGCAGCGGGCGGCTGGTGTTCAGCGCCCACGGCCTGGAGCGGCTGGAGGACGAGGACTACCAACTCTGGCTGACCCGTGACGACGGCAGCGTGTACTCGGCCGGGGTGCTCTCCGTGGACGAGTCCGGCTTCGTGCTCCCGGTGCTGGCCGCGCCGGAGGACGAGGCGACCGGGGGCGTGGCCGTCACCGTCGAGCCCGAGGGCGGCTCCGAGCAGCCCACCTCCGATCCGCTCATGGCGATGCCATTCGAGGGCTGAGGTCCGGTCGCCGTCGGGCTCCCGGCTGAGCCGCGACCGGCTTCCTTCTGGTCGTCGGATGACCGGTGACCGGCGCCCGGGCCGGACCGCCCCCTGGGCCGCGGTCCGGATACCAGACCGGCCGCGGCCTGACCGCTCGGCCCCTTCGGGGGGCGGGGCCGCGGTCAGGCCACGGCCACCTCCTCGGGCCGGGGCAGGTCGCGCATGACCGGGGAGAGGCTGAACAGCGCGGCGAGCGCCGAGACCAGCGCCATCGTCAGGAACACCCAGGCGGGTCCGGCGTGGTCGAAGATCACCCCGATGCCGAGGATGCCCACCGGCTGGGAGACCAGCGCCATGAACGTGACAGCGCCCAGGACGCGGCCCTGGTGGCGATCGCTGACCGACGCGGCGACGTAACCGTGGAACACGGCGTTCACGCAGGGCACGATGGCGAACACACAGCCCACCATCACCCCGAGGAACATCACGTTGGGCGCGAACAGCAGCCCGAGCGCGCACACCGGCGCGGCCCAGGCCGCGGTGAGGAAGATGACCGAAGGCCGCACCCACCTGATGACCGCCCCTGCGCACAGCGCGCCGAGCAGGCCGCCGGATCCGGCCAGGGAGACGGTCAGCCCGATCTGGAGGTGGTCGGCGCCCTGGCTCTCGGCGGTCGCGATGAGGGCCAGGAAGGCACCCGTCTGGGTGTAGGTGAGGTTGAATCCGACGATCCACGAGATCATCGGCCGCAGGATCGGATGCCTGGCCAGCACGGTGAACCCGCTGACCGCTCCGCGCAGGGTCCACGGTTCCGGCACGTCGGTCCGGCGGGCCTGCATGGGGCGGCGGATGAGCATCACCAGGGCCGCCGACGCCAGGTAGGCGAGGGCCTCGGCGGCGAAGGGGAAGACCCGGCCAACGCCGAACAGGGTTCCGGCGAAGGGCGCGCCGAGGGCGGTGGTGCTGAAGAGGCGGATCTGGTTCTGGGCGGAGGCCTCGGCCATCTGCGAGGCGGGAACCAGCTGCTTGACGGAGGCCATCGCGACGGGGTTGGAGACGCCCATCAGCGCGGCGGAGCCGACCGCGACGCCCACGATGACGGTGAATGTGACGTTCTCGGTGAGCAGGAGAACGGTGAAGAGGGAGAGCAGCGCGAGCCGTCCGAGGTCGCAGCACAGCAGCACCGTGCGGCGGTCGGCCCGGTCCGCGAGCGCACCGCCGATGACGGCGGTGACCATGGCCGCGGTGACCTGGGCCGCCCCGATGACGCCCGCCTGCGCCGCCGACCCCGCGAGGAGGAGGGTGAGGAGGGGGTAGGCGACCTCGCCGCTCTCCTTGCCCAGTCCCGCGAGGAACCGGCTGGTCCAGAGCACCTGGAAGTCCCGGTTGCGGGCGAGGGGGACGAACCGCTCCGCGCCGCCGACCGGCGGGGCCGGGCCGGGGGGTCGGGGCGGGCGGTCCTGTTCCGCCGTCATCGCGATCGACTGCCCCGTCCGCAGGACCGCGCGGCGGACCTGTCGAGGGGTGTGGTTCTCATTCCGTCATTATGCGCGCATTGCCCGCATTAGTGAGCTTTGTTGGTTCTGTACTCCGCACAGTAGAGATCATCTGGAAAATCCACTCCGGGAGTGGTGTAGTCCCGTAGTCACACAGGGATGGCTTGGGGTGCGTGTGGCTGCTTCCCTGGCTTCTCGCATGCCCTGAACAGGAGGAACGCGGGTTTCGAGTCAGCGCGAGGCGGCACAGGCCGGTGTGGGTCGGTGCGCGCCGGGAGGGGAAAGTGGAGTGTGCCGGGTTCCGTGTGAAAGGTGGGTTGGACGGGTTGAGCGGGATCGGGGAACGGCTGCCAGCGGCGACGGCGGAAAAGGGCGTCGGAGGCCGTCGCGGGGCATGCGGAGGATGTGGCCGAATTCGGCCATGGGAGCTTTCGGTCCCGCTCGACCGGACCGTTCCGGACTTTCGACGGTGGCGGAACGGTGGGAACGGGCCCGGGGGCAGGCAGGGGCGTGCGACCTCAGGCCGTCTGCGGCCTGGTCGCCTTGCCGTCGAGCCAGAGTTCGGTGGAGGCGTCCCTGTGGGTACCGGTGGTGCCCACGTGCTTGGCGCTGATCTGCGGACCCTTCTTGATGACGTGGACCAGGGCCATCGCGTGGCCGCGCCCCAGTCCGTAGTCCTCGGCCAGCCACCGCACGATGGTGCCCGCCTTGACCGAGGGGTCGTCGTAGCCCTTCTCCTTGGCGCGGTCGACGAGCGCGCGCGGGGTCAGACCGGTCTTGTCCTCGACGGCATCCAGATAGGCCTGGAACGACATGGGGGCCTCCTCAACTGGGCGGGCTCCGATGATCACACGCGCCTCCGACATTCCGGCGGCAGCGGCGGCGGCAGCCTTCGAGGCGGATCTCGGACGCGCAGGCGCGCAGGGGACGGAGCGCGCGGGCTCAGGAGGGTCGTCCACAGGCGGGGCAGCGGGGTGGTGGACGGCCTCCGGGAGGAGCATGCTGTTGATGGGGGTCCCCGGCCTCCGCGCCGTGGAACACGTCCCCCATGACAGGTATGCCCGCCGCGCCCCCCGTGCCACCCCGCGCTCCCCGGCCTGTGGACAAACGCCTAGCCTTGCCGGATGCCCTCTCCGCCCCCGATGCCCTCCCCGGCCCCGACTCCTCCGCCAGCGCTCCGCCGGGAGCCTTTCCCAGGCCCGCTTCCTCCACCCCCGCCTTGCCGGACGCCCTCCCCGGCATCCGCCTCCGCCCCATGACCCCGTGGGTCGTGGCCGTGGTCCTGCTCGCGGCGCTCCTGCACGCGGGCTGGAACGCGATCGCCCACTCCATCACCGACCGCCTGCTCGGGTTCGCCCTGATCGGCCTCGGCGGGATGCTCGCCGCCCTGCCCCTGCTCCCGGTCGTGGGGCTGCCGCCGCGCGAGGTCTGGCCGGTCCTGCTCGCCTCGCTGGTCACCCACCTGCTGTACATGAGCCTGCTGATGCTCTCCTACCGGACCGGTGAGTTCGGCCAGGTGTACCCGATGGCGCGCGGCACGGCGCCGTGGGTGGTCGCCCTGACCGGCATCATCCTCCTCGGCGAGTCGATGCCCCCGTCCGACCTGGCCGGGGTCCTGGTCGTCTCGGCCGGGCTGACGACGCTGGTGTTCGCGGGCGGCCGACCCGGCCGCGCACAGTTCCCGGCGCTGCTGGCGGCCTTCGCCACCGGCGTCAGCATCGCCGTCTACACCGTGGTCGACGCCTACGGGGTCCGCCTCACCCAGAACCCACTGGGTTACATCACGTGGCTCATGATCCTTCAGGGACCGGTGTTCTTCGTGGTGGCGGTGTTCACCCGCCGTGGCGCGCTCCCGCGCCAGCTCAAGCCGGTCTGGAAGTTCGGGGTCCTGGGCGGTGTGGTCAGCGCGGTCGCCTACGGGCTCGTGCTGTGGGCGCAGCTGACCGGCGCGGTCGCGGGCATCGCCGCGCTGCGCGAGACGAGCATCGTCTTCGCCGCGCTGCTGGGCGCGCTGCTGTTCGGGGAGCGGTTCGGCCCGGTACGGGTCGCCGCCTCCGCCATCGTCGTGACCGGAGTTCTCCTCCTGACTTTCTGAGCGTCTTCATGACTCTGACCAGCGCTTACCCGTATCGTTTCCGGCGTGACACGAGCCTCGACCCCCGCCGGGTCCGCCACCGCGACGAACGCCCCGACGGACACCGCCACCACCACCGCCGCCACCACCGCCACTGACGCCGGTTCCGGGACCGGCCCCGGTCCCGGAACCGGTCACGCGGTGGAGTCCGCACCCGACCACGGGCCCGAGTCCGCCGCCGTACGCGCGGTCTGGCAGGACCTGGGACTCCCCGGGCTCATCGACGTCCACACGCACTTCATGCCCGACAACGTGCTGCGCAAGGTGTGGGCCCACTTCGACGCCCTCGGCGGCCTGTGGCCGATCACCTACCGCTTCGACGAGGACGAACGCCTGTCCCTGCTCCGGGGCTTCGGGGTCCAGCACTTCACCGCCCTCTCCTACCCGCACCGCCCGGGCATGGCCGTCTGGCTCAACGACTGGGCGAACGGCTTCGCCGACCGCAACCCCGACTGCCTGCGCAGCGCCACCTTCTACCCCGAGCCGGAGGCCAGCGACTACGTGGCCGCGGCGTTGGACGCGGGTACCCGCGTGTTCAAGGCCCACCTCCAGGTCGGCCGCTACGACCCGCGCGACCCTCTGCTGGCCGACGTGTGGGGGCTGCTCGCGGACGCGGGCACGCCCGTGGTGGTCCACTGCGGTTCGAGCCCCGAGGCGGGCCCCTTCACCGGCCCCGACCCCTTCGCCGAGACCCTGCGCGCGAACCCCGGGCTCACCGCGGTCATCGCCCACGCCGGGGCACCCGACTACCGCGCGTTCCTGGACCTGGCCGAGCGCCACGAACGCGTCCACCTGGACACCACGATGGTGTTCACCGAGTTCTCCAAGGACTGGGCGCCCTTCCCCGACGAGGAGGTGCCCCGCCTGAAGGGCGTCGCGGACCGGATCCTGTTCGGCACGGACTTCCCGAACATCCCCCACCCCTACCTCGAACAGCTCCGGGCCCTGGCCCGGCTCGACCTGGGCGAGGACTGGCTGCGGGACGTCCTGTACGGCAACGCCGCCCGGCTGTTCGGGCTCTGAGCGTCACCGACTTCCGGCGACCGACGCTGGACAGCCGACGACCGTCCGGTGATGGTGGTCGTGGGGCGGCCGCCTTCGGCCTCCGCCGCCCCGACCACCGCCCGCCATCACCGACGCGGAAAGGCACCCGGCACCATGGAACTCGCCCTGACTCCCCTGGAGTTCGCCCGCCGTACCCGAAGACTGCACCCCCGGCGCGAAGCGGTGGTCGACCGTGGCCTCCGGCTCACCTACGAGGAGTTCTTCGACCGCTGCGACCGCTGGTCCTCCACCCTCCAGAACATGGGGGTGTCCAAGGGCGACCGCGTCGCCTACATCTCCCCCAACACCCACGCCCAGCTGGAGTCCTTCTACGCGGTACCGCAGCTCGGCGCGGTGCTGGTACCGGTCAACTTCCGGCTGTCGGCGGACGACTTCGTCTACATCGTCAACCACTCCGGGGCCCGGGTCCTGTGCGTGCACGCCGACCAGCTCGACGCCGTGGACGGCGTCCGCGACCAGATGCCGGGCGTGGAGCGGTTCGTCGCCCTGGAGGGGGCGCGCCCCGGCTGGGAGGACTACGAGGCCCTCGTCGCACAGGCCACGGCGGACTACACCCGTCCCGGGATCGACGAGACCGACCTGCTGACCATCAACTACACCAGCGGAACCACGGCCCGACCCAAGGGTGTGATGATCACCCACCGCAACGCGTACATGAACTCGGTGGGCACCCTGCTCCACCTGAGGATCGGCATCGACGACCGGTACCTGTGGACGCTGCCGATGTTCCACGCCAACGGCTGGACCTACACGTGGACGGTGACCGCCGCGGCCGCCACCCACGTGTGCCTGCCCGCGATGGATCCGGCCGCCGTGTACGAGCTGATCCGTTCCGAGGGGGTCACCTGGCTGTGCGCGGCCCCCACCGTGCTGATCATGCTGTCCAACGCCCCCGAGGAGGTGCGCGGTGAGGTTCCGTCCGGCGTGCATGTGGTGACGGCCGGGGCCTCCCCCGCCGCCGACACCATCGAACGCCTGGAGGACGGTTTCGGGTGGACCGTGACCCATGTCTACGGGCTGACCGAGACCACGCCCTTCATCACCGTGTGCGAGCCGCGCGCCGAGCACGGCGGCCTGTCCCCGCGCGACCGTGCCGCCGTCAAGGCACGCCAGGGGGTCGAGCTGATCACCTCCGGCGAACTGCGGGTGGTGGACGCGGACGGCGCCGAGGTGCCCTGGGACGGCACGACGGTCGGGGAGATCACCGTACGCGGGAACGTGGTGATGAAGGGCTACTACAACGACCCGGAGGCCACCCAGAAGGCCATGGGCGACGGCTGGTTCCACACCGGCGACGCGGCGGTCACCCACCCGGACGGGTACGTGGAGATCCAGGACCGGATCAAGGACGTCATCATCTCCGGCGGGGAGAACATCTCCTCCGTCGAGGTGGAGGGGGTCCTGCTGCGGCACCCGGCCGTGCTGGAGGCGGCCGTCGTGGGCGTGCCGCACGAGCGCTGGGGCGAGTCGCCGAAGGCGTCCGTGGTCCTGCGCGGGGGCGCCACGGCCACGGAGGAGGAACTGATCGCCTTCGCCCGCGACAACCTGGCGCACTTCAAGGCGCCCACGCGGGTGGAGTTCGTGGAGCAGCTCCCGAAGACGGCCACCGGCAAGATCCAGAAGTTCGTCCTGCGCGGGGGCGCGTCCGCGGTGTCCCGGCAGTAGCCGCCGGATTCCGGCCGGGGGCCGCGCCCCTCTGGTGCGGGGGCTCCCGGCCGGGCGGCGTCCGGATCACCCGGGCGGCCAGTTGAGCAGGACGAATCCGGCTTGGAAGAGGTCGGAGCAGACCATGCGACGTCCCACGCCCGAAATGTTCTCCGGTTCCGCGTGCACGTGTCCGCCCGCGGCCACGACCCTCTCCGCGACGGCTTCGCAGTCGGCCACCGCGAACACCGGGTGCCAGTCCTCCTCACCGCCGAACCGCTCCCTGCCCCCGGGAGCCGCTTGCAGGATGCCCCCGTGGGTGCGCTCGTCACCGGTACCCGCGGGGCGCAGGACCGTGTACCCGCCGACCTCCTCTCCTCCGAGGGACGGATCGAACGGGCTGAGGTCCCACTTGAAGACCCCGGTGTAGAACTCGGCCGCGCCGCGCGCGTCGGTGGTCCGCAGCTCCACCCAGCAGAGGCTGTTGATCCGTCCCACCAGGCCGAGGTACATCTCCCCCCGCCAGACGCCGAAGGAGGCGCCCTGGGGGTCGCGGAACAGTGCCTGGCGGCCCAGGTCGAAGATGTCGAACGGCTCCACCAGGAGGGTGCCGCCCAGCCGCTCCACCTGTGTGATGGTGTCCTCGATGTCGGAGTCGGCGAAGTACACCGTCCAGGAGGGGTGGTCGCTCTCCCCCATGACCGGGCTGATCCCCGCCGCGGCGAGTCCGTCACTGCACAGGAACTTGTAGCCCTCCATCTGCCGGATGTGCGTCTCGGAGCTCCAGCCGAACACCTGACCGTAGAAGGCGGCCGTGGCCTCGACGTCGGGTGAGGAGACCTCGACCCAGCAGGGAGACCCGGGTGTGAAATCCGTACTGATCATCGCTGTCCCTCTCCGTGACGACGCACCACCCTTCGGTTCCTTCCCTGATGAGAGGGGTTCCGGGGATCGGAGGGGCAAAGTCTCACACAACTCACCGTTGCCGAGACCGTCCGGCGGGCCGGGGGCGGTCGGGTCCGTCGCGGGACGCGGGGACGCGGACCCGGTGACTCCGCGCGCCAGCCGGTTCCCGGCCGCGGCGCGGACGCGCTCAGTGCCGAAAGTGCACGAACAGGCGGCCGAAGTACTCACATCGACGTACTTACGGAAAGCCGGCCCTAGAGTTTGCGGTAGGCCTCGCGACGATGGGCGACGCGCAGGGCGAGGACGACGAGTCGGCCGTCATCGATCGAGTAGACCACCCGATGGTCGCCCACTCGGATACGCCACAGACCTGGATAACCGCTGAGCTGACGGCACCCGTCCGGCCGCGGCTCCTCAGCCAGGGCCATCACGGCTGCGTACACGCGGCGAGCCACGGGCTTGTCCAACTTGCCGAGCTCCTTGCCGGCCCGACCGTCGAACACCACTTCATAGCGGCTCGGCTGCCCATCCGTCACAGGCCAAGCTCCTTGGCCACATCCTCGGCGGGCACGACCTCGGCGTCACCGGACCGGATCTCCTCCAGCCTCTGATGTGCGACACGGCCGTCCTGCTCGTCGAGAAGCTCCTCGTAGGCCTCGACCAGCTCGATCGGGACGATCGCGGCAACGCGCTCGTGCTTGCGCCCTCGGGTCACGTAGGTGATCTCATCGCCGAAGGCCGCCCTGTTCACACGCTGGGAAAAGTGGTTGCGGGCATCCGCGACGGTCAGCTCGACAGGTTCAGTGCTCATGCGCCGACGATACGCCAAGTTGGCTAACTTGGCTAAGATGGTGTCCCTATAGGGCGTACTCAGTGCCGAAAGTGCACGAACAGGCGGCCGAAGTTCTTGGAGTCCTTCTCGACCCGGTGGTAGCGGGCCTTGACGTCCTTGCGGTCGAGGAAGCGCAGCACCCGCTTCTTCAGCTGCCCGGACCCCTTGCCGGGGATGATCTCGACGCTCTTGGCCCCGGTGCGCTCGGCCTCGTCCATGATGTCGCTGAGGGCCCGGTCGATGTCCCTGCCCTTGTTGAAGATGTCGTGCAGGTCGAGTTTGAGCCGCACCGTGCCTCCTCCGCTTCCGGTAGCCGGATCATACGCGGCGCGGATCCGCGCGCCGAGGCCACGGCACGATCTTTCCCTCCGGTGCCCGTGGCCTCCCCCGTCACGCCCCGAGGCGCAGGGTGAAGACCATCCGGTCCACGCCCGGCCCCTCGTAGTCGGCGTGCGGTCCGGTGACGGTGAAGCCGTGGGCGCGGTGGAAGGCGATGGAGCGCTCGTTGGCGGGGGAAGTGACCGCGCGCACGACCGCGCACCCGCGTTCCCGCGCCCCGTCCGCGAAGCGCCGGTACAGCCCGTTCGCGAGTCCCGTCCTGCGGTGCCCCGGGGCCACCCCGGCGAAGTGCACGTACGCCTCCTCGGGCACGGACGGCGAGGGGAAGCCGACCAGGAAGCCCGCCAGCTCCCCCTCCTCCTCGGCGATGAGGCTGGTGGTGTGGAAGTGGTCGAGGAAGAGCCTGGGGAGGATGTGCGCCACGGGGCGCTCCCACCAGTCGTCACAGACCGCCACGATGCGCGGGTGGTCGGAGGGGAGGGCGGTTCGGACACGGACGTCGGCCACGCGGGGGCTCCTGCTCGTCGTCGGCGGGTGTTCCGGGCCCGGAATACCCGCCGACGGGTCCGCGAACCCCTTTCGCGGACCCGCCCGCTCCGGGTGCGGGAAACCGCTCAGGGGTGCCCGGACCCCCGCCCCGGGACCGACGCACCCCGCTCACTCCGCTCCCCTCTCCTCCGCCGGAACGCCCACCACAGGCCGAGCAGGGTGACCGCCCCCAGCGTCCCGGCGACGGCGAGGGTGAGGGGGTCGGGACGCACGACCGACTGGCCGCGCAGTGCCTGCCAGGTGGTCAGGGCGACCAGAGCGCTGTAGGAGGCGCCCACCACGGCGACCACCCGGAGCCGGAGCGCGTCCGACGCCAGGCGCGGGTACCGCCCCCGCCAGGCCATCAGCGCCAGTGCGAGCAGGACCATCACCTGGAGCCCGTGCAGACCGACGAAGTGCGGCACGCGCAGGTCGCCCGCGACGGTGCTCCAGCCCACGAGCGGAAGGCCCGGACCGCCGTCCTCGTATCCGACGGTGTGCGCGCCGATGACCTCGGCGACGCCTCCCTCCCGCATGGTGGTCATCTGCTCCGCGGTGGGGGAGGTCATCAGGTAGGCCAGGCCCATACCCACGAGCCCGATCGCGATGCCGATCCGGATCGCCCAGGTCGTGGAGCGGTCGTCGAGCCGCTGCACGAGCAGCAGGACGCCGATGGCGAGGTTGGCGACCCACACGGTGACGACCATGGCGGCCATGGCGTTGTAGACGGCCGAGTCGAGGGGCGTCGCGTAGTTGAAGTGGCTGGGTTCGCCGCGCACCGCCTGGAACACGACCGCGACGAGTTCCCCGGCGAGCATGGCCGCCACGACCGTGCCGAGCCACCAGCCGGTGCGCCGCCACCGTGTGAGCAGCGACAGCAGCCAGGCCAGGGTGACGTTGTAGACCCCGATGGACACGGCGAACTTGGCGGGCTTGAGCCAGACCGGGTCACCGTGCACGACGCGGTCGTCCAGGAGGAGGCCGACCACGGCCACGGCCAGGAGGGCGAGGCACAGAGCGGCGGTGACCGTGAGGGGGCGGTGCCAGTCCAGCGCGGTCAGCGCGGTCCGGCGGAGGGGGTCGGTGCGGGGACGGACGGGTGAGGGCGAGGGGGCGTCCATGTGACTCCTCTTTCTGGATACTTTAACTATCCATAATGGATACTAGTATTATCCAAATAGGGTGGACACCGCAAGGAGTGGAGACGAGAAACGAGGACGAGCCCATGCGCATGGCCGAGCTGAGCGAACGGTCGGGCACCCCGGTGCCGACGGTGAAGTACTACCTGCGGGAGGGTCTGCTTCCCCGGGGCGAGCGCACCGGCCGCAACCAGGCGAGATACGGCGAGGAGCACCTGCGCCGCCTGCGCTTGGTGCGCGCCCTGACCGACGTGGGCGGGCTGTCCATCGCCGCCGTCCGCGAGATCATCGCCCACGTGGACGCCCCCGGGCCCACCACCCACCAACTGCTCGGCCGGACCCTGAACGACCTCACCCCGGCCGCGAAGGGATTCGAAGGCGCGGAGGACGCGGACATGGAGCGGGTAGAGGCTCTGGTCGAGCGCCTGAACTGGCGCGTCTACTCCAGCGACCGCGCCGTCACCGACCTGGCCGGGGTGGTCGCCGCCTACCGGAGCGCGGGCCATCCGCTCAGTGACGCCGAGTTCGACGGCTACGCCGCCGCCGCGGAACAGGCGGCGCGGGTGGACCTCGACGTTCTGGAGGGCGTCAGCGAGACCGACGCGATCCTGGAGGGGGCCGTGGTGCGCACCGTCCTGGGCGACACCCTGCTGGCCGTCCTGCGCAGGCTCGCGCAGGCCGACGAGTCCGCACGCAGGTCGGGGGCGGTGACCGACGACTGCTGAGAGGGCGGGCGCGGCACTACGGCACGGCCTCGAGGGTCCCGCTCACCGCTCCGGTATCCGACCGAAGAGCCCTGGCCCCGCCGGAGGCCCGGCGGGGCCTTCGGAACCGTGAACCGGAGAGACCGCGTACGCGCCGCCCCTTCCTCCGGAGGCTCAGGGCCGGTCAGCCGAGAAGATCGCGGTGCCGGGGATCATCCGGCCGCGCACCGGCCCCCAGCCGCCCCACACCCGTTCCAGCCCCTCGGGCCACTCCGGTTCGACCAGGTCCCGCAGCACCAGGCCCGCGCGGGCGATCCCGCGCACCCAGTCTCCCACCGTGTGGTGGTGCTCCACGTAGACCGCCTCGCCGCCCTCGTCCTCCTCCACGTACGCGCGGCGGTCGAAGTAGGACTGGTGCACGGTGAACCCGCCCTCGCCGGGGTCGTCCGGGAAGCTCCACCGGATCGGGTGGGTCACCGAGAACACCAGCCGCCCCCCGGGCCTGAGCACCCGCGCGGCCTCGGCCAGGGCGTCGTCGGCGGAGGGCACGAACGGGAAGGCCCCGAACGAGGAGAACACCACGTCGAAGGCGGCGTCGGCGAACGGCAGCCGCTGGGCGTCGGCCTGCACGGTCGCCAGCGCGTGCCCGGTCCCCTCGTCGATCCTGCGCGAATGCTGGAGCTGGCGGAAGGACAGGTCGAACCCGACCACCTCGCACACCCCCTGGGCGCGCAGCCACCGTCCGCACTGGCCCGCGCCGCAGCCCACCTCCAGGACCCGGGCCCGCGGGAGGTCCCCAGGATCGCCGAGCAGGCGCGCCTCGGCCTCGGTCAGCCCCTCCGGGCACCACACGAACTCGGCGTCGCCGAGGAAGGCCCCGTGCTCGGCCTGGTAGGCGTCGGCCGCGCCGTCCCACCACAGACGCCCGGCGCGGGCGCTCTCCGCCGCGTCCACCGCTCGGCGCCCGACGCGCCCGGGATCCGGATAGCCGTCATCGTTCATGTGCCCCAGCCTCCCAGAAGACGAGCGCTCACGAGGCTTCGGTGCGAGGTCGGCGCCGGGCGCCCGGACGCTCCCCGTCCGGCCTCCGTGTCAGGCGGTTCCCGACCGGCCCGTGCCCGCGGTCGCGCCGGGGTCTTCACCCGGTTCCCCGCCCCGCACCGAACCCCCGCCGGTCTCCTCGGTGTCCTCGGGCTCAGCCGCCCCGGCCTCGGCCTCGCGGGCGTCCCGTATCTCGCGGCGGACGAGGAAGACCCAGCCCCCGACGGCGACGACCGCGAACACCCACCACTGCACGGCGTAGGACGCGCTCATCCCCGCGTCCTCCTCGTGCAGGGTGACCGGCTCGGGCGCCGCGTCAGGCATCGGGTCCTGCCGGGTCAGATCGACGTACCCGCCGTAGACCGGGTAGGGCAGATCCGCGGCGATCCGGTCCACGTCGACCATCATCATCTGCCCCTCGGGCAGGTCGTCGCGGTTGCGCAGTCCGGTGTTCTCCTCGGTCTCGGAGTAGTGCAGGCGCCCGGCCACCTCCACGGCGCCCCCGGGCACGGGCGGCACCTCCGGCTGGTCGAGGGCGGTCGCGCCGCGCTCGACCCATCCGCGGTTGACCAGGACCGCGGGCCCCTCCTCGGTGACCAGCGGGGTGAGCACGTGGAAGCCCACGCCCCCGGAGCCGTCGCGGTTGCGCAGCAACAGCTCGTGCTCGGTGTCCCAGGTGCCGGTGGCCTCGACGGTGCGCCAACGGTCGTCGGGATCGACGTCCTCGCCGACCCGGGACAGTTCTGCCACCGGCACGGGATCGGCGGCGAGGTTGGACTGCTGGAGGTCGACCGCCGCGCCGCGCTGCCCGGCCCGGTCCAGCTGCCAGAAGCCCAGCCAGACGAAGCTGGGCACCAGCACCAGCACCAGCGCGTGGAAGGCCAGCATGCGTTGCGAGAACAGGACTTTGAGCACGTCTTCGAGGTTAGGAGACGCTTCCGGCCGCCTCGCACCGACCCTCTCCCCCGCGCCGCGCGGCCCCGCGCACGTGCCCGGACCCGCTGCCGCGGACGGGGCCGACCGCCGCACGCCCACCGACCGCACGCGGACGGGGCCGCCGGTCGCCGGCGGCCCCGCGTGTGTGAGCAGGAACTCAGGTCCCGCCCGTGCTACTCGTCGTCGCCGGTCACGGCGGCGGCCTTGCGCCTGCGGGCGAAGTACAGCCCGGCACCGCCGGCGCCGACCGCGGCGATGCCCGCGGCGACCAGACCGGCCAGGGCACCGCCGGTCACCGGGAGCTGCTCGTCGGCCTGGGGCTCGGAGGGCTCCTCGCCGGTGCTGGAGTCGTCCTCGTCCTTGTCCTCCTCGCGGGGCTCCTCGGGCTTCTCCTCACCCGGCTCCTCGGGCTTCTCCTCCTCCGGCTTCTCCTCCTCGGGCTTCTCGGGCTCGCCGGGGTTCTCCTCGCCGGGCTCCTCCGGCTCCTCCTCGGAGATGATCTCCATGCAGGAGCCCTCGGCCAGGCCGAGCACGGACACGGCGTTGCCGCAGATGTCGACGGCCGCGTCGACCGGGACCACGACCTGGTTGCCGCTGCCGATCCCGCCCGCGCCGCTGGTGGCGGCGTCGGGGGAGCCCTCGTTCTCGGGGGAGGCCTGGATGATGTTGATGATGGTGGTGCACTTGGCGCTGGAGCCGCCCAGGATGGCCACCGAGTTGCCGCAGACGTTGATGGCGGTGTCCACGGGGACGATGATCTGGTTGCCGCTGGCCACACCGCCGGAGCCGTCGGTCCTGGTGGTGGGCGCGTCGGCGCTCTCCTCCTCCAGGACCTCGACCACCTCGACGCACTCGGCCTGGCTGATGCCGCCGACCGCGGCCGCGTTGCCGCAGGCGTCGATCGCGGCGTCCACGGGGACGATGATCTGGTTGCCGCTGGCCACACCGCCGGAGCCGTCCGTGGAGGCCCCGCCCTGGCCGCTGGCCTCGTAGAGGACCTCCGAGACCTGGGTGCACGTGGCGCTGGAGATGCCGAGGATCGCGATCGAGTTGCCGCACAGTTCGGCCTCGACGTCCACGGGCACGACGACCTGGTTCCCGCTGCCGATCCCGCCGGAGCCGCTGGTGGTGGTGTCGGCGAAGGTCGCCGCGACGGGCGCCACGACCAGTCCGGCGGTCATGACGGTGGCGAAGGAGTAACGGAGTGTGTTGCGCATGTGCGGAGGTGACCTTTCACGGATACGGCTTGGGGATCGCGCAGTCGCGACGCTGGTCCGCAGCGGGACCGGTACCCGCGTCGTCTCGCGGGTCCGGCTGTCCACGGCGGGGCGGGTCCGCCAGCGGAGAACGCCGCGTGGCGGCGGGGTGACCCGCGTGTGTGAAGTCGCGGTCCGAAAGTTCGCGGAACCGCCGACGGACCGAAACGTTAGCAAGCAACCGAAGGCTCGCAGGCGTTTTCGGGAAATACACTTCACCAGTACAAGTACAGCCAGCAACTGACTTGCTACTCAAGGCGAGAATAGCAGTTCACAGCACATCCGATCGACTACGTACTGCTTATGAACACCCACCTGGGGTTGCATCAGGAAAAGAAAATTTTCCCGGTAAACCTCAAAAGCGAACCTACTAAGCAACTTCGCAGATTCGTATCCAGGCCGCCCTCCAGCGCCCAAAACCCTGACAGTTTTCCCTCTTGAGCAAGAGAATTCCCTTATGGGATAAAAGTCGGAAAAGGGGGTTCCGCTCGCGGAACCCCGCCAGTGGCGCCCCACCGCCCGGAGGCGCGGCCGCCGGGGCCACGGCCGCCGGAGGCGAGCCCCCGGGGGCGCGACCGCCGGGACCGTGACCACCAAAGAGGTACGTGCTGTTTGTCACCCTTGAGCACGATTCTCTTCAGCCCCAGGGACTCCAGGGAGCCCGCAGGCCCCTGACCTCACCAAACGCAACAAAAGCGCTGGTCACACGCCCCTACCCTGGGCCCGGCGAACCGTCGACACCCGTCGGCACCCGGACTCGGCACCGCACCCGCGTGGTAGGGGCACGAACACCCGTGGTCATCGCCGGTGACGGATCGGAACATCCGGCTCCCTCCAGCCATGAAGGCCAACCGGAAATGTGTGATGTGCGTCTCAATAAGGACATGCCGCCCGTTTCCCCCGCCCCACTGGAGCATGCATGCAACCCGTACCCCCGCGTCCCCGCACGCGCACGGCGTCCGGTGCCGCGGCACTGACCCTCCTCCTTCTCACGGCCTGCGCCTCGGGCGACGGGGCACCGGGGCAGTCCGGGGGCGCGGTCGCCCCCACCGAGGAGGACACGGCCTCCCCCTCGCCCGGCGCGGAGCCCGGGGCCTCGGAGCCCTTCACCATCGCCTTCGGCGGTGACGTGATGTTCGAGGGCATGCTCGAACCGGCCCTGGCCGCCCCCCAGAGCGCGCTCGCACCGATCGCGGGGCAGCTCTCGGCCGCCGACCTGGCCATGGTCAACCTGGAGACCGCGGTCACCCAGGGCGGCACCCCGGCCCCCGACAAGACGTACGCGTTCCGCGCGCCCGCCACCGCCCTGGAGGCCCTGGACGCAGCGGGGGTGGACGTGGCGACCATCGCCAACAACCACGGCATGGACTACGGCGTGGACGGGTTGACCGACACCCTGGCCAACGGCGGGGCCTCACCCGTGTCGCTGGTCGGCGCCGGGCACGACGCCGAGGAGGCGTACACGCCCCACGTCGCCGAGGTCAACGGTCAGAGCGTCGCCCTGTTCGGCGCCACCGACGTCCTGGACGACCACCTCATGGCGGAGTGGACGGCGGGAGAGGGCAAGCCCGGCCTGGCCACCACCAAGGGCGAGATGAGGCAGCGGTTGCTCACCGCCGTCTCGGAGGCCGCCGCCGAGCACGACAACGTCGCGGTCTTCCTGCACTGGGGCCTGGAGGGCTCGCACTGCCCGCTCCCGCACGCCCCCGCCCTGGCCCGGGAACTGGTCGACGCGGGCGCGTCCGCCGTCGTCGGCGGCCACGCGCACGTGCTGTCCCCGGGCGGGTTCCTGGGCGACTCCTACGTGCACTACGGTCTGGGCAACTTCGTCTTCTACAACTTCGAGGGCCCCACCGCGGAGACGGGCGTGCTCACCCTCACCTTCGACCAGGGCAGCGTGACCCGGTCGGACTGGGCCCCGGCGCGGATCCAGGGCGGCGTCCCCGTCCCCTACGAGGGCGAGGCCGCCGCGCAGGCCGCGCGGACCTGGGTGGACATGCGCGCACAGTGCGGGCTGCCGCTCGTCGACTCGCCCGCCTAGCGCAGCGCCGCGACCTTCGCCGGGTCGACGCCGTGGCGCGCGGCGACCTCGCCGATCTCGGCCAGCAGCGCGTGGCGGCGGGCCGCGCCCAGGTAGGAGGCGTGCACGCCGTTCGCGGCGAGTCCGACCAGGTCGGCGGCGTCCAGGCCCAGCGCGTGCGCGGCGCGGTACTCGCTGTTCAGGTCGGTGCCGAACATGGTCGGGTCGTCGGTGTTGAGGGTGACCAGCAGACCGGCCTCCAGCATGCGGGGCAGCGGGTGGTCGCCCAGCTCCGCCACGGCGCGGGTGCACACGTTGGAGGTGGGGCTGACGTCCACCGGGATGCGCCCCTCCGCCAGGCGGCCGACCAGCGCCTCGTCGCGCATGGAGTCGATGCCGTGGCCGATGCGCTCGGCGCCGAGCGCGTCCAGGGCCTCGCGCACCCGCTCGGGGCCGCCGTGCTCACCGGCGTGCGGCAGGCTGGCCAGCCCGGCGGCGCGGGCCCTGCCGAACACCCCGGCGTACTGCTCCAGCGGGGTCTCCACGCCTCCGACGCCGAAGCCGACGACGCTGGGCGGCGCGTCGCGCAGGACCGCCTCCACGGTGGCCTCGGCGCTCTCCAGCCCGAAGTCGGCGGGGAAGTCGGGGATCCACCGCAGCTGGATGCCGTGTCGGCTCTCGGCCGCGCGGCGGGCCTCCTCGATGCCGTCGAAGACCACGCGGGCGGGCACTCCGCGCATCAGGTGGGTGTAGAGGCTGACGTGCATCTCGGCGTAGCGCACGTTCTGCGCGGCCAGGCGTTCGGCGACCGCGGAGGCCAGGAGGGCGAAGTCCTGCTCCTCGCGCAGGGTCGTGACCGAGGCCAGGTAGACCTCGACGAAGTGCGGGAAGTCGGTGAAGACGTACCAGTCCCGGAGTGCCTCCAGGGTGTCGGGTACGTCGGTGACGCCGTGTCGGCGGGCGAGGTCGAACAGGGTGTCGGCGGGCATCGAACCTTCGAGGTGGACGTGCAGTTCCACCTTGGGCAGGTCGCGGACGAGCGCATCGACGTCGGTAGGCGTGGAGTGGGTGTGCATGGCGTCAAGTTACGCGTACCGGGAGGCCGCCCCCAAGCCCTCGCCGGCCAAGTTCACAGCCGTCCGTCAGAAGCGGGCCCGGATAAGGTGAGGGGGTGGTCCCCCAGCCCCCGCCGAGGTTTCCGCGTCCCCCGTCGGGCCCCGCCGTGTTCCGTGCGCGCAACATGATCCGCGCGCAGAACAGGCCGCGCCTCTTCGCCTACCTGATCTTCGGGATCGCCTTCCTCGTCCTGTGGCTGGTCTGCCTGGTTCCGACCGCCCACCTCACGGACACCCCCGCGCGGTTCCTGGCCTACTCCGGCGCCGGACTGGTCCTGGTCGTCGGGGCGACAGCGCTCTGCGGTGAACTGGCCGCCTGGGAGACGCGCGTGCTCGTCCGCGGCGACCCCCTCCCCGCCGACGCCGACCCGGTACGCGTGGCGGTGGCCGAACGACTGCTGGCGTGGGGAGTGCTGGGGTCCGCCCCCGAGGCCGACCGGCTGGCCCGGATCCTGGCCGACCAGGAGGCGCGCAAGCTCGACGTGCGCTTTCCGCGGGCCTGGCGCGCCTTCCTGGCGGTGGCCGCGCTGGGCGTGGCGGTCATGACCGCCCGCACCCTGGTGGTGGAGGGCCTCACCCCGGTGACCTTTCCCGAGGTCACGATCCACTCCCTCGTCGCCGCCCTCTGCCTCTGGGCCGCCTGGCGGCATCCGGCCGACGCGGCCAGGAGACGGCGCCGGGCCGAGGCGTTGAGCCAGGCCTACGACCGCTACGCCGCCGGGGCACGGCACCCGTAGGAACCGCCGGACCCGCGCACCGTGCACCCCGGAACTCCGCGTACGACGCGCCACCCGCTCGGGAAGGCGCTCCGCGGCACACCCCATAGGCGCGGCACCTGCCGGGCGCGTCCGCCGACGCGCCCGGCGGGCGGTCAGGCGGAGGGCGCGGCGCCGTTCACGCGGCGCGGCACGCCCAGCGGGTTGTCGTCGCGCAGCTCCCGGGGCAGCAGCGACTGCGGGACCGACTGGTAGGTGACCGGGCGCAGGAAGCGCCGGACCGCGGTGGTGCCCACCGACGTGTGCAGCGGCGCGGTGGTGGCCGGGTAGGGGCCGCCGTGGGTCATGGCGTAGGTGACCGCCACCCCGGTCGGCCAGCTGTTCCAGAGCACCCGTCCGGCCAGGGACGCGCCCAGCGCCAGCAGCGCGGGCGCGATCTCGTCGTCCTCCTCCCCGTGCACGGTCACGGTGAGCTGGCCGCCGAACACCCCTGCCGCCTCCAGCAGCCGCCGCTCGTCGGGGTAGGTGACCACGAGCGTGACCGGGCCGAAGCACTCCTCCAGGAGGGTCTCGGCGTTCTCCAGCAGGGAGTCCAGGTCGGTGCGCAGCAGGGACGGGGTCCAGTCGTCGCCGGTGCGCACGCCCTGGACCAGCACCTCGGTGGCCGGGTGGGCGCTCAGGGCGTCCAGCCCGCGCACGAAGCCCTCGGAGACCCGCTCGTTGAGCAGCGGGGCGGCGGCACGCGCGCCGAAGTCGGCGACGAGGGCGTCGAGCTTGGTCTCCTCCGGCACGAACAGCACGCCGGGCTTGGTGCAGAACTGGCCCGATCCCATGGTGGCCGAGTCCGCGTACCCGCCCAGGATCTCGTCGCCGCGCGCGGCGGCGGCCCCGCGGGTGACGAACACCGGGTTCACGCTGCCGAGCTCCCCGTAGAAGGGGATCGGGTCGGGACGCGAGGCCGCCAGGTCGAACAGGGCCCGTCCACCGGGGATGGACCCGGTGAAGCCCACGGCCCGGGTGAGCGGGTGGGTGACCGCGCGTTTGCCCGTCTCCACCCCCTCCACCAAAGCGAAGCTGCCCTCGGGCGCCCCCGCGCCGTCGAGCGCCGCGACCACCGTCTCGGCGGTGCGCCGGGCGAGCCGCAGGTGCCCCGGGTGGGCCTTGACGACCACGGGGCACCCGGCGGCCAGGGCGGAGGCGCTGTCGCCCCCGGCCGTGGCGAACGCGAACGGGAAGTTGCTCGCCCCGAACACCACCACCGGCCCGAGCGGGACCAGCAGGCGGCGCACGTCCGGGCGCGGGGTCCCCCAGTCGGGGTCGGCCGGGTCCACGGCGGCCTCCAGGTAGGAGCCCTCCTCCAGGACATCGGCGAACAGGCGCAGCTGGAAGGTGGTGCGTCCCAGCTCCCCCCGGCAGCGCGCCTCCGGGTAGTGCGCCTCCTCCATCGCGATCGGCACGAGCTCGTCGGCGGCGCCGTCCAGGGCGTCGGCGACGGCCCGCAGCAGTCCGGCGCGCTCGCCCGGTGTGAGGGCGGCCAGGAGCGGCGCCGCCGCGGCGGCCCGTTCCATGACGGCGTCGAGTTCCTCCGGCGTGGTGTCCGGGGCGGTGGTCATGGCTCTCAGCCTCCAGGAGGGTGTGTACGCTGCGTCGGCCCTGATACAACCATGCCAGAGCCGATCAGGAAAGCGCTATCCATACAGGTTGCGTCCTCCGCGCGCACAGCGGCCGGAAGACCCCGTCCGGGGTACCCGCCGCTCCGGGCCGCTGACCGCGTCCTCGGAGGGGCGGCGGAACGAAACTGGAATTTCCCCGGAACCAGGTGATTCCGGAAAGGCATCATAGGGACTGTGACGACAAACTCCCGAAGCTCAACACCCCCGCGGTCACGACGGTCCCCAGGCAGCACGGGGAGCGACCACGCGTCACGCGAGGACCGTGGACGAGCCAGCGTCGCCCACGACGAACTCGCCTTCGCGCAGGCGCCGCTGCGGAGGCTGCCCGCCCAGCAGCGCAGCATGCTCAGGGTCCAGCGCATGCTCGACTGCTGCGCCGAACTCCTCGACGAGGTCGGCTACGACAACCTCTCCACGACCAGGATCGCCGAGCGCGCCGGGGTCGCCATCGGTTCCGTCTACCAGTTCTTCCCGGACAAGAAGGCCATCACCCAGGCCCTCGGCCTGCGCTTCCTCGACCAGTTCGGCGCGCGCGTCACCGAGCGCCTCGCCGACGCCTCCTTCAGCCACTGGACCCTGGCCGTGGACGCGGTGGTCGACGAGTACATCGACATGCACCGCCACGTACCCGGCTTCCGCAGCCTGCACTTCGGTGACATCGTCGACACACGCCTCCTCAACGGAGGCGCCGACAACAACCGCGTCATCTCCATCCGCCTGCGCAGGATCATCGTCTCTGTCACAGGCATCCCCGACAATGACGAACTGGACCGGGCCATCAACGTCGCCGTCGAGGCCGCGGACGCCGTGCTCAAGCTCGCCTTCCGCGACGACCCCGAGGGCGACCCGGCCCTCGTCCGCGAGGCCAAGCACCTGGTCAGCAGTTACCTGTCCCACTTCTCCCAACGCAACGGAGGCGACCATCCGTGGTAGCCGACGCCGGCACCCTCTCCCGGCCCGTCACCGGAACGGCCGCCGGAGTGCCCTTCCTGGCCCTGCCGCCCGCCAGCGGTGACGTCCCGGCCCCGCTCGTGCTGGGCCTGCACGCCTTCGAGCCGCCCCGGGCCGAGGCCGCCCTGGCCGGAACCGTGCCCATGGCCCCGCTCCCGGCCTGGCGGGTCTACCTGGGCCTGCCCCTGTTCGGGGCCCGGCTTCCCGAGGGCGGCATCGCCGAGATCAACCGGCGCGGTGAGCGCGACTACCTCGTCGAGCTGTTCGGGCCGGTGGTCGAGGAGGCCGCCGCCGAGCTCCACCGCGTCACCGCCGAACTGCGCGCCGCCTTCCCCGTCACCGACGTCCCCGTCGGGCTGGTCGGCGTGGGCGCCGGAGCCGCGGCCGTGCTGCTCACCCTGGCCGAGGGGCGGCTGCCCGTGGGCGCCGCCGCCGTCGTCAACCCGGTCGTGGACCCCGCCCTGGTCATCGCCGCGCGGGAGCGGCGCACGGGCACCGCCTACGAGTGGACCGAGCAGGCCCGCAGCACCCGCGGCTGGCTGGACTTCGGCGACCGCGCCGAGGAGGTCTCCCGCGACCGCGTCCCCCTGCTCGTCGTCAGCGGGGGCCGGGACGAGGTCGTGCCCCCCGAGCACGGCCGGTCGCTGCGCGACGCCGTGGCGGCCCACGCACCCGAGCATGCGCTCCGTCACATCGTGGTCCCCGACCTGGCCCACGCCATCGGTCCGGAGCCGGGCCTGCGACCCGGCCCGCTCACCCCGGCCGGAGTCCTCACCGACCGGGCGCTGACCGAGTGGTTCCACCAGCACCTCAGCTCTTCCTCCCAGGTCCGGACGGCCGGATAGGTGCTCCGGCGGGCCCTGCCGGGTGCTCCGTCCGCACCCCGGCCCGGCATGAAACCCGCCGTTCACCGGGTGCACCCTCGCGCCTCCTCCCGCGTCCCCTTGACGGACGCCACCGCGACAGCTGGTGCGCGTTCCATGGGATCATCCAGGGGCGGCCGCACCGAGCGGCCCACCTGACCGTTTCGACTCATCCTTCAGGAGGGCGAACCACGTGACGGAACCGGCACCGGTCTTTGCCAGCGGGGTCGACAACGAGCGGTTGAACGCGCAACTCCGCTTCCTTCTGGAAGTCGACAAACTCAAGCGCATCCTGCGGCAGTCCCTCCTGGTGGACGGCTCCCGGCGGGAGAACTCGGCCGAGCACTCCTGGCACCTGGCCCTGTCAGCCCGCACCTTCGCCGAGTACGCGCCGGAGGGCACCGACATCGACCGCGTCGTCGAGATGCTGGTCCTCCACGACATCGTCGAGATCGACGCCGGGGACACCTTCCTCTTCGACACCGTCAACTCCCGGACCCAGGCGGAGCGCGAGCGCGCCGCGGCCGACCGCATCTTCCCCCTCCTGCCCGAGGACCAGGCCGAGCGGGCCCGCGAGCTGTGGGAGGAGTTCGAGGCGCGCGCCACCGCCGAGGCGCGGTTCGCCCGCGCGGTCGACCGGCTCTCGCCCATGCTCGCCAACTGGCACAACGAGGGCGGCACGTGGGTGCGCTTCGGTATCACCCGGGCGCAGGTGATGGAGAAGGTCAAGCTGATCCAGGAGGGGTCGGAGGCGCTGGGCGCCTACGCGACCGCCCTGGTGGACGACGCCGACCGCCGCGGGTACTTCCGGACCTGAGCGGCGGGGCCCGGCGCCGAACCGCCTCCCGGAAAACCCCGGCGGGCACCGCGGGGCCCGTGCGGGGCCCTGCGTCTCTGGGTCAGACCCGGCCCATGAGGATCTGGACCGCTGCGGACAGGCCCACGAGCACCAGGCACACCCGCAGGGCGGCCGGGCTGAGCCTGCGCCCGAACCTTCCGCCCAGGTACCCGCCGATGATCGTCCCGCAGGCGATGAGGCCGACCACCGGCCAGGCCGGCTCGGCCAGGATGATGTAGAACACCGACGCCGTGGTGTTGACGATGGTGGCGAGCATGTTCTTCAGGGCGTTGAGCCGCTGGAGCTCCTCGTCCAGGGCGGTGCCGAGGATGCCCATGAGGATGATCCCCTGGGCCGCGGCGAAGTAGCCCCCGTAGGCACCGGTCGCGTAGGCGCCCAACGGCAGCAGCGGACCGCCGTCCCTGTGGGCGGGCCTGCGCGAGCGGACCCACCGGGTGATCCGCGGCTGGAGAACGATCAGCACGCAGGCGAAGCCGATCATGAACGGCACCACGGCCTCGAACACGCCCGGGGGCAGGTAGATCAGCAGCAGGGCGCCGGTCACCGCGCCGAGGAAGGACATGCTGCCCAGCCGGAGGACGCGGGTGCGCTGGCCCGCCAGCTCCCGGCGGTAGGCGATGGTGCCGCTGAGCGTCCCGGGGGCCAGGCCGATGCTGTTGGAGACGGTCGCGGTGATCGGCGGATAGCCGAGCGCCAGGAGCACGGGGAAGGTGAACAGCGTCCCCGACCCCGCGATGGCGTTGATCCCGCCGGCTGCCACACCGGCGAGAAGGATGACCGCCGCCTCCCAGAGTTCCATCCGCCCAGCTCTCCCTGTCCGCCCCCGACGGTCGAGGGCGACAACAGACTACGAGAGCGGGTCATCGGATGATCATGCCGGGATGCGCGGAGGGCCCGAGCCCGGTCCAGTACCGGGCTCAGGCCCTCTCGGCCCGGCCTTGCGTCAACCGGTCCGACATCCGGGGACCGGCCGACGGGGCGGGCCCCCTCGCTCAGGGGTCGGCGCGTCCGGGTGCCGAACGGCGGAGCCGGGTCAGGGGGCCCTGACCACGTCGTCGCGCAGCCGGTCGAACGCGGCGCCGACCCCCTTGAGGGCCTGGCCCATCTCGGCCGGGACGATCCACACCTTGTTCGCGTCGCCCCGGGCGATCTCCGGCAGCTTCTGGAGGTAGTGGTAGGCCAGCACGTCCGGATCGACCCGGCTGGTGTGCAGGGCCTTGAACACCATGTGGATGGCGTCGGCCTCACCGCGGGCCCGGGTGGTCTGGGCCTCGGCGTCGGCCTTGGAGGTGAGCGCCTGCGCCTCGGCCGCGCCCCTGGCCCGCAGCACCGCCGCCGAGCGCTCACCCTCGGCGCGCAGGACCGCGGACTGCTTCTCGCCCTCGGCGCTGAGCAGCTGGGCGCGCTTCTCCCGGTCGGCGCGCATCTGCATCTCCATCGCCTCCTGCACGGAGGACGGCGGCTCGATGCCCTTGAGCTCGATACGGCTGATCTCGATGCCCCAGTCGCTGGTGGCCTCGTCCAGCACGGCCTTCAGCTCGCGGTTGATCGCGTCGCGGGAGGTGAGCGTTCCCTCCAGGTTCATACCGCCGATGACGTTGCGCAGCGTGGCCAGCGTCAGCTGTTCGACGGCCTGGATGAAGTTGGCCACCTCGTAGGTGGCCCGGTAGGCGTCCACGACCCTGATGTAGACCGCCGAGTCGACCTCGACCGCGAGGTTGTCCTCGGTGATGGCCGACTGCGGCGGGAAGCTCACGACCTGGACGCGGCGGTCGATGCGCTCGCGCACGTGGTCCACACCGGGGACGACGATGTTGAAACCCGAGCTCAACGTCCGGTGGAACTTACCGAAACGCTCGACGACGTCCTCCATCGAGTGCGGAACGATACGCACACTCCGCCAGAAGACGAGCAGCAGAACCGCGACGAAAAGCGCCACGATGATGATCATGGTCATGGGACCGCCCCGGTTTCCGGACGGAGGACGTCATTCGGTATCGGCATCTGGGCAGCTCCGGATCTCCTGACGGGGGTGACAGGCGGGCACGGACCGCGCCCGGCGGCCCCGCCCACCCGAAGATCATAAAGCGCGCCGAAATGGAGCGATCCGCTCACCGTCCGCTGACGCTACCCCATATGCGCCGGGGCGACCACATCCGGACAGAAATGCTGTTTATGGTCAATACATTTGCTTCGTTAACGCAATCCAATAAGAGGGAACCGGTCCTCGGAGAGCCCGTGCAACCGGACGGGACACGTGCTCGGACGGCCGGGTCTCCGGACGTCCGGGGCTCCGGGCGCAACGCCCGCCCGGACGGCCTCCCTCACCCCGCGCCCCGAGCGCTCGACCGGCCCGGGCGCTCAGACGGCCCGGGCGCTCAGACGGCCCGGGCGCTCCAGCGGTCCCCGTCCCTCTCCACCTTCAGCGCGAGCCCGAAGGTCTCCGACAGGTGGTCCGCGGTCAGGACCCCGTCGATCGGGCCGGCCTGCACCACCGAGCCCCCGCGCAGCAGCAGGGCGTGCGTGGTCCCGGCGGGGATCTCCTCCACATGGTGGGACACCACCACCAGCGCGGGCGCGGCCTCGTTGCGGGCCAGGCTCCCCAGACGGCGCACCAGGTCCTCCCGGCCGCCCAGGTCCAGCCCGGCGGCGGGCTCGTCCAGGAGCAGCAGCTCGGGGTCCGACATCAGCGCGCGGGCGATGAGCACGCGCTTGCGCTCGCCCTCGGAGAGGGTGTGGAACCGGCGGTCGGCCAGGTCGCCGACGCCCCAGTGGCCCAGCAGGGCACGGGCGCGGCCGTAGTCCGGGTTCCCGTACTCCTCGCGGAAGCGACCCACGTAGCCGTAGGCGGCGCTCAGCACGATGTCGAGGACCTCGGTGCCCTCCTCGATCCGCGACGCCACCGAGGCACCCGCGTAGCCGATGAGCGGACGCAGTTCGAACACGTCCACCCGGCCCAGCCGCTCGCCGAGGATCTCCACCTCGCCCGCGGTCGGGTGCGTCTGGCTGTAGGCCACGTTGAGCAGCGTGGTCTTGCCCGCACCGTTGGGGCCGAGGACGACCCAGCGCTCGCCCTCCAGGACCGTCCAGTCCACCCCGTCCAGCAGATGGGCGTCGCCCCTCCGCACCGTGACCCCGCTCAGGCCCAGAACACGCCCGTCCATCGTCCTCCCTCACGTCACGTCCCACGCCGGTGCACGGGCCGCCCTACCCTGAAGCAATGCATCTCTCGTCCGCACCACTCGTCGCCTGGGGCAACGCCTGGCTGTCCGGGCACGTCGGCCTCGACGAGGCCGTCGACGCCGTCGAGCGGCGCGGTGGTCCCAACCTGATCGGGACAGTACCGGCTGTGGACCTGCCCTTCGACAGCGGCGTACCGCTGCGGGCCGCACTGACACGGCTTCGCGGCCTGGGGTTGTCCGCCTTCCGGCTGGCCCTGCCCACCTGGGGCGATCCCCTCGGACTGGTGGGCCCCAAGGAGCTCAACCAGGCCGCCGTCGAGGCGCGGGAGGGGGTACTGGTGCGGCTCGCCGACCGGCAGGTGGGCCTGGTGCCCTCCGCCGACCGGCGTGGTTCATCCTATGTGGGCGTTTCGTGGACACCGTATCCGGCGAACGACGCGCTGCCGCAGGTGCCCGGCCTGGCCGAGGCGGAGCAGGCGCTCAAGCTCGCCCTCATCGAGGCCGCCCGGGCGATGGAGGGCGTGGACGACGTCGCGCCGTTCGCGCCGGACGTGCACCGCCAGCTGGGCGAACTGGACGGCGGCGGTCCGTCGTCGTTGGCCCGCGGGTACCCGCCGCGGGCGCACCGGGTGGCGGAGCAGGCGGGACGGTTGGCCAGGGTGGTGGAGCTGGCCGATCCGTCGTCGGGACGGGGGCTGACCGCCCACCAGGCGACGGCCCGCTCCGAGGGGCTGCGGAGGCTGGACGCGGCTGTGCGCCGGGCCCTGGTGGCCGCGCACGGTGCGATCGACCTGTCCGACCGGGGTGTGCCGGGACGCTGAGCGGACCCGGGAGCCGTCGGACCGCCGCCGGGCCGCCGGAGCCGGGACGGTCGGCCCCCGCCCCAGCCCCTGGAGCGGGGAACCGGGCCGCCCGGGCACTCAGCCCGAGGCTCGCCCCGCTTGCCCGCCGGTGCCGCCGCTCCCGCGGCGCACCGCCGCGAGGCGGACGACGCGGACCGAGGCGACCGCCGCGCAGGCCAGGGCGAACGTGAGAAGGGCCGCCCAGAACGACGTGAACAGGTAGGGCACCTGGAACCACGCCACGTCCCTGCCCCGGTAGAGCCATCCGACCACCTCGTGCAGGACGGCCATCAGCAGCGGTGGCGCGGCGTAGGGCAGCAGGCGCGCCGCCACGTCCCACCACGGGCGGCCCCCGCACGCACGGGCCCAGTCGCCCGCGCGCCGGACGCCCCGCCAGGCCAGCGGCACGGCGGCGGCGCCCAGGGCGAGCAGGACGGCGTCCGCGACCAGCACCGCCGTGCCCGTCGGCGGTGCTGGTGCCCGTCCCGAGTCGACCAGCTCCACGAGCGCGGCGGCCAGGGCGGAGGCGCCGCTGCCCGCCGATCCGCTGTTGGCCATGACCGCCACACCGTGGCCGCTGTCGGGCAGCAGCGCCTGGTGCGCGGTGGCGGTGAGCAGGTTGCCGCTGTGCTCGACCACCGGCGCCCCCGAACCGGTCTCGTCCAGCGACCACCCCAGCGCGTAGGACCCCTCGGAGACCGGCGAGGGGGTGTGCAGGGACTCGACGCCCTCCTCGGACAGGATCCGGTCGCCGCCCGGCCCCCGCCCGCCGTTGTTGTGGGCGACGAGCCACGCGCCCATGTCCGAGGCGGTGCTGAGGACGCCGCCCGAGCCGTTGCCGAACCCCGGGGGTTCGTCCGCCGGGAACGAGCGGCCGAGCACGCTGACGTGGCCGCGCGCGCTGGGCGGCAGGTCGAGGTCGGTGTCGATGGTGGTGCTGTCGTCCATCCCCAGCGGGGAGAGGACCCTCTCGTCCAGGTAGTCGGCGAAGGACCGTCCGCTGACCACCTCCACCAGGCGGGCGGCGACCTGGAAGTTGGGGTTGTGGTACTCCCACCGCGTGCCGGGTTCTGCGGCCAGACCGGCGTCGCGCAGGTCCTCGACGGACTGGCGCAGGGTGAGCGTGTTCCGGCCCCGGCTGTAGGAGGCGAACTCGGAGTCGGACATGCCGGAGGTCTGGTCGAGCAGTTGGCGGACGGTGATCCGTACCGCGCGGGGATCGGCCATCGTGAACCCGGGCAGGTGCTCCCGCACCGGGTCGTCCAGGCCGAGCTCTCCCGCCTCGGCCAGTTGGAGGACCGCCAGCGCGGTGAAGGACTTGCTCACCGAGGCCACGGCCATGGGCGTGTGCTCGGTGACGGGTTCCCCTCCGGGGGTCGTGCCGTACCCCTCCGCGTGGACGACCTCCGTGCCGTGGGTCAGGACCACCGCCGCGCCGGGGAGGCCGGTGGCCTCCCGGTACTCCTCCACGAGGGCGTCGACGGCCGCGGGGGACGGGGTCGGGGAGGGTCCGGCGGAGGCGGGTACCGCGTGCAGGAGCAGCAGGGCGGAGGCTCCCAGGACCCAGAGGACGCGATGGCCGCGGCGTGGACCCGGGTCCAGGAGTGGGTCTGAGTCTGGGCGTGGGCGTGGGTCTGGAGGCATGCGGCCACGCTAGGGAGGGCGGCGGGGCGCCCTCCATGGTGTGGACCTCGGACCTCTCCTGGGGTCTCCGCCACGGCGGCCCTGCGGTGCGCACCACCCCGCGGTCCCGGCACGCGGGCACCGCTCCCGGTTCCGGTCAGGCGCGCAGGCGTTGGGCGGGGGCGGGGCAGGGGTTGTTCCGCGCGCCCGCGAGGGCCACCCTGGAGGTGGGGAAGGACACCCTGGGACGGGGAGCGGGATTCTCGGGGTAGGGCCAGGGACGTTACCTGATCCCGTGGCGGCGGAGAATGCCGATACTGGGTGTGTGGCAGGCCGGACCCCCGGCCCCACGGAAGGAACGAGGAGACCCGTCATCATGCAGCCCGAGCACATCCGAGCCTCCGACGCGGACCGGGACAAGGTTGCCGAGCGGCTGCGCGAGGCCCTGGCCGAGGGGCGCCTGACGCCGGTCGAGCACGAGGAGCGGCTGGACACCCTCTACAAGGCCAAGACCATGGGCGAGCTCGGCCCCATCGTGGAGGACCTGCCCGTGCCCGGCCAGGGGTACGACTACGCGTCGATGGAACGGCGTTCCGACGAGCCCAGCGGCATGGAGATCCTGGGCAGCGAGGCGCGCGACCTGGCCGGACAGAGCAAGGGCTCGGAGAACCTGGTCGCGGTGTTCGGCGGCTGCGAGCGCAAGGGCCGCTGGCTGGTCGAGCCGCGCACGAACGTGTCCGTGCTGTGCGGCGGCGTGGAACTGGACCTGCGCGAGGCGGTGCTCAGCCAGCACGAGGTGACCATCCAGGTCGCGGTGATCATGGGCGGGGTGGACATCACCGTGCCCCACGGGGTGAGGGTGATCAACAACACGTCCGCGATCCTGGGCGGCGCCGACATGCACGGAACGGACCAGGTCACCGACCCGAACGCCCCGGTCGTCCGCCTGACGGGGACCTGCATGCTGGGCGGGGTGGACATCAAGGCCAAGGGACCCAAGCGAAAGAAAAAGAGTCGGAAGGACAGGTGACGTACGTCGCGCCTCCAGCTGTCCACATAGTGAACTAGCTGGGAAAAGGGCCAGCCCTGCGCGACGCCCCTCCGGAGTGGCCGAGTACCGTGGACAACGCCATGAACGATAAATCCACGCTATTGGTGACGGTGACCGGCCACGACCGTCCGGGCATCAGTGCTCGTCTTCTGAGCACCCTCTCCGTCTTTCCGGTGACCATCGCCGATCTGGAACAGGTGGTCCTCGCGGGCCGCCTCGTGCTGGGCGCGGTCCTGGAGGTGGACGAGCGGGTGGCTCCCGGTGTGAGCCCCGCGCGGGTCTTCGAGGAGGTCCGCAGCGCGCTCGACAAGACCGCCATCGACCTCGACATGGAGGTCGGCTACGGCAAGGGCGGCGGGAAGGACAACGGCCGTGTGAAGGCGGTCGTCCACGAGCGCCTGCACGTGACCGTCCTGGCCGACCCGCTGCGTCCCGGCGCCCTGGGCGCCCTCACCTCGTGCGTCGCGCGCGCAGGCGCGAACATCGACCGGATCGAGCGGCTGTCCAGCTTCCCGGTGACCTCCGTGGAGATGGAGATCTCCGGCGGCGACGTCGACCAGCTGCGCGCCGAACTCGCCATGGAGGGGGCCACCCAGGGGGTGGACGTGGCCGTGCAGCCCAGCGGCCTGCACCGACGGGCCAAGCACCTCATCGTCATGGACGTGGACTCCACGCTGATCCAGGGCGAGGTGATCGAGCTGCTGGCCGCCCACGCCGGATGCGCGGACGAGGTCGCCCGGGTCACCGAGGAGGCCATGCGCGGCGAACTGGACTTCGAGGAGTCGTTGCGCCGCCGGGTCATGCTGCTCAAGGGCCTGGACTCCTCCGCCATCCCGAAGGTGTGCGAGGAGATCCAGTTGACGCCGGGCGCCAGGACGCTGGTGCGCACCCTGAAGCGCCTGGGTTACGAGTGCGGGATCGTCAGCGGCGGCTTCACGCAGTTCACGGACGTGCTCGTCGAGCGCCTCGGGTTGGACTACGCCGCCGCGAACACCCTGGAGATCATCGACGGCAAGCTCACCGGTGAGCTGGTGGGTCCGATCATCGACCGCAAGGGCAAGGCGACCACCCTGGAGCGGTTCGCCGCGGAGGCCGGTGTTCCCCTGGAGCAGACCGTGGCCGTGGGCGACGGCGCGAACGACCTGGACATGTTGCAGGCCGCGGGACTGGGCGTGGCGTTCAACGCCAAGCCGGTCGTGCGGCAGCAGGCCGACACCTCGGTGAACGTGCCCTACCTGGACACGATCGCGTTCATCCTCGGAATCACCCGGGAGGAGATCGAGGCCGCGGACATGCGGGGGCAGATCGAACCGGTTTCGAACTCGGTGCTGCCTGGCTGACGGCCCGGGAGCCCTGTGTCCTCCGCCCCCGGCGGGGGCGGAGGACACAGGGCTCCGGAGGACGCAGGGAACCGGTGAGAGCTGCGGACCCGCGCCCGAGGAACACGGCGGCCGCTCGGGTCCTGACGCTCCCCGCGGCCCGCGCGGCGCGTCAGGCCACCAGGCCGCGGCGGCAGGTGCGGACGACCGCTTGGACACGGTCTCCGGGGCACCGTGGACCGGTTACAGGGAGGGGGCGGCGGTCGCGTCGACCCCGTCCGCGCGCCGGCGGAGGGGCACCAGACGGCCGCGCCGGTGGGCCATCCACATGAAGACGATCGTCGCCACGGTGCAGAACAGGATCGAGTACAGGCTTCCCTCGGGCCCGAAGTCGCCGCCGGTGATCAGCATCGGACCCGACAGCGTGGTGTCCAGCAGTCCCTGCTGGCTGTCGGTGCCCGAGACCGAGGTGCTGAAGATGGCGGACCCGGCGAGGTTCCAGCCGAAGTGCAGGCCGATCGGCAGCCACAGGCTGCGGGTGGCGGCGTAGGCGGCGGTGAGCATGCCCCCGGCCTCGATCGCGATGGCGATGGCGCCCCACAAGCTGGCGTGCGGGTTGATCAGGTGGACCAGGCCGAACAGCACACCGGTCAGCACCAGCGCGATCCACGTTCCGGTGCGCTCCTCGACGATCCTGAACAGGACGCCGCGCCACATCACCTCCTCACCCACCGCGACCGCGGCCATGAAGCCGAGCAGCCCCAACGCGCCCGTCACCGAGCCCACACCGTTGGCCTGGTAGAACCCGAGGAAGGCGATGTTCGCGATGACGAGCCCGAACAGCCCGATGCCGATCAGCGTCCCCAGGCCGGTCGCCGCCACGGCGCCCTTCCGAGAGAGCTCCGTGACCTCACGGTGCTCGGTCCGGCGTACGACCCACCTGTAGGCGAGCACCGAAAGCACAGCCGTCAGAACACCGACGGCGATGGTGAGCCACGGGTTCCCCTGTACCGCGGCAAGGCCCTGACCTCCGATGAGGGCGACCACCGCGACGGCCAAGAACTGCCAAACTATTCTCACGAAAACTCCTTCGCCGGATCCGCGGACGGAGTGCCGCGGCTGCATCGAACACTACGGATTCGGCGGCTGGGAATCGTCACCGTGCAGTGGACACCTGCGCGTAGCTCTCTCGGGGGACAGAACTCGTGAGCGGTCCGGTGACGGTTCCTTCGTAAGGAGCTGACGGCTCTCATCGGGTCGTCGCGTGCGCTACGGGAATCACGCGCGAGGGTCTTGTGTGGGTTGTCCGCAGAACACACCACACCCCGACCCCCACCCATTCACTGAGAACCAGAGACCCACCCCCACCCCCCGCGTTCACAAACGCACAAACACCCGCACAAAAAAAGAGGAGACAGAGCCGCCCGACAAGACAACCCCACCCCCACCACAACAAAAAAGAGGGGAGAAGCCGCCCCGCAAGGCAACCCCTCCCCCCTCAAGAAAAACCGTGGCAGCGACCTACTCTCCCACCCCACCACAGGGCAG